>NZ_JAASQZ010000009.1:0-1230 GCF_011761885.1 Xanthomonas sp. CFBP 8151 | reverse complement strand
GGGCACCTCGAACAACCTCGATTCTGCCGTTTGAGATGTTCGGTAAGGCGACAGGCCCCCCTCGCACCTGCCGGTCGAAGGGGCGCGAAGAGCCGACCCATGGCATTTCAAACCCAGATTGCGGCCTGTCAGCCGCCGTTTCCGCTCACGCCGGCACGATCCCCTGGCTCTGCAGCCGCGCCAGCCTCATCAGGTTGTGTGCGGCAACCTTCAGGCCGATCACCACCTGGGCTCGCGCCAGGCCAATCGTGCGCAGGCATTTGCCTCCCTGTTGGGCGAGTCGGGCAAACGGATGCTCGCCGAACGCCCGATCCTTGGCGATGCGATGGTTCCGACGCTGCTGGGCCAGGCTCAGCGGCTTGTCCGTCTGCCCCTTATGCTGGATGTCCGCGCGGTAGCCTTGTCGCCTGAGTTCGGTTTCCCGAGCCTGGCTGGCATAGGCGCTGTCGGCCCGTACCGTGCGCCCGGTGTTGACTGGATCGAGCAGCGTCTCGAAGTGCCGGCTGTCGTGCACGTTGGCCGCACTCACCTCGTGCCGCCGGATGAACCCCCAGCGCCGATCCGTGTTGGCGTGCAGCTTGTAGCCGTAATGGGCCTTGCCGTGCTTGAGCGTCCAGCGCGCCTGCACGTCCTTCTGCCGCCGCTTGGCATCGCTCCAGTCCTGCACAGCCTCGCCTCGCTTGATCCGGGCGTTCTCCTCGCGCGTATTGCGCTGGATCGGCGCGCTGACGATGCTCGCATCAATGATCTGTCCACCCCGGGCAATGAACCCGGCCCGCTGCAACTGGCCGCTCACCGCCGCGCTGATGTCGCCGATCAGATCGTTCTTCTTGAGCCGCTCACGCCACACCCAGATCGTCTTGGCGTCAGGCACCTTGCCGCTGTGTTCCAACCCCAGGAAGCGCTGGAAGCTGCGACGGTCCAGCACCTGGTACTCCAGCGCCTCGTCGGACAGGTTGTACAACTGCTGCAACAGCAGCAGCCGGATCATCAGCTCCGTCGGCCACGCCGGGCGACCGCCCTTGGCACCCGTGCCCAGGCGAAGGTGGCCATCGATCACCGCCGCGATCGCGACGAAATCGATGTGCCGCGACAGCAGCTCCAGCGGATCGCTCAACTGCTGGCGCTTGGCTTCGCGCTCGGCCCCGGCAAACAGACTGATCATCGGCTCTTACCCTGGATGGCGGTGGAACTATGATGCCAAGGATCGGGGGTTTTTAGAGCTGCCCT
>NZ_JAASQZ010000008.1:0-5418 GCF_011761885.1 Xanthomonas sp. CFBP 8151 | reverse complement strand
GCTCGGCCCCGGCAAACAGACTGATCATCGGCTCTTACCCTGGATGGCGGTGGAACTATGATGCCAAGGATCGGGGGTTTTTAGAGCTGCCCTTAAGACGAAGCCATTGACATCGCTCGTAACGGGTAGCAATCTCTTGACTAAGGAGCGTAGAAACTCCTCTCATAGCGGTACCCACCTCCGTCAAACCGGTGGGTTTTTTGTGCCTGTACTTTGCAGGCGCAACCGACGCGACGCCTGCGTCGGGAGGGCGGCTAATACAACACTCCTTCGGGAGGAATACGCCCGCCGGCTATGAGCGGTTTCTAACCTCCCGACATCCCGTCGCTGATCAGCGACGGCACCTGTTCGTTCAGGAGGGCTTTGCCATGCGTCAACCGCCATCCCGCACCACTACCACCCGCAAGCGCGCAAAGCGTCAGCCAACCCGCGACGCGGTCTGGCGCATCGTCGAGACGCCGCTCACTCCGATGCTCACACCCGAACAGATCGCTGCCGCCAACGCAGCCGACCTCGCCAAACAACAACGTGCCCCACGCCGCCCACGTCCACCGCAGCAACTAACCGTCGGCTATGGCTATTACCCCGCTAGTAGCCAACGCATACCCACTCTCCGCCTGCGAGGTCGTTGGCTGGAGCAACTGGGCTTTACCATTGGCAGCAAACTCAATATCCGCATGCGCGATGGAGAGCTAGTCGTAAGCGTAGCGGACAAAGACTGAGTACGTGCCGCATAGCATGCGTACGACCCGCATCAAGCTCAGCGCGCATGCCAACAGGCTTTTATGCGCTCACGTTTCGCCGCAAAGAATAATAACGATGAAGCAGCCTGCTGTCGTCTTTCGTCTCACGCTCGACTAAACCGACTTACTTGACCGCTTATTGCGCACCATCGCCGCCTACGGCGACGTGATCGCTGTGACCGCACCGGATTGCCTGGATGCACAGACTTTTCCAACGATTGGCCAAGCCATCTATGAAGCAGCCAACACCGCACGTAACATTCTTGAGCAGCAACCGGAGCAGAAACAGTGAGAGCCATAGCGACAAATTAGCCACAACGTTCAGGTGATTCTGCCACTTAACTCTACCTTACGGCCCCAACAATGCCGCCTCGGCCTCACGCAAGAGGCCGATGACTTAATTTCTTAAGAAAAAATGCTTTTTCAGGCATAGGAATTGGACTTAGAACTTGGTTAATGCTCACACTTGGGTAAACTTCACATCACGGCAAGCATTATTACGACCCAACATTAAACCAACCATCACATTTCAAAATAAACAGATTTTATAAAATCACCCTCCGGAGAAAATAATGAAACATCAATATCCGGAAGCACAGCGCCAAGATCGTCCCTCTCAATAACCAATCCATTATCAGCGGCTTTTTTTAGAAAATCTTCAAAATTTTCATCAAAAACTTTTATCCCACTTATCGAAACATTTGCCCCACTTACGAACTCAACGCCTTCAACAATATTTTTTTCCGAATAATATACGTGAGCCCTATGATTGAAGAAGTTATCGGTAGTATTTTTTGCAAGATAGTTTTTATTAAACTCATTAAATTCACCCAAAATTTCCCTTACCTTAGATCGATCCATTCCTTTTGAGATCGGGCCAACACTACAACTTAGTAGTTCAAAATTCATGATCATTTAATCTTAAAATCGTCGGGATTCAATGTCTTTGCGTAATCAATCATTTGCTGAATATGGCCATCATATTTTTTGCCAAATTTAGCTCTAATGTCATCAACGTCCATCTGTACAGCATCCATCAACCTGCCTTGATCAAGCAACTCCTTTTGCTTATCCCTGTAGGCCTGAGCACTCTTGGATCGTCCAAAGCTCGCAGTCAACTCGTGATCTTCAGGATCCATTTTAATGGCTGGACCTCCACCAGAGCCAATTGGGGCTCCTTTATAACAGTTTTGAGCAGGGCAGTGATGTGAATCAAGACCGTCTCCGGAAGGTTTACTAGTTTGTCGATGAGGGCCTCCAAGTTTTTCGTCCTTAACGAGATTTCCGGCATTATCAATCTTTTGGCCAATACCCTGCGAGCTTTCAAGAATACTCTTCGCGCCGGTGCCTGCAGTCGTAGCACCGATAGCGGCCATCATCGCATCGACACCCATTCCCGCCATCATGCTGCTGGCAGGCCTAACCGACTGAAGCTGCTCAGCGGTTTGCGCACCTAGGCCGTATGTACCAATGACCCTACCAAAAGGATCCACCAAGTACTGCTGTTTAGCGTTCTGAAGGAACTCTCCTGCGGCAGAGTTTTCGAAAAGCGTACTCGCGACCGTCTTGACCGGGCCGCCAGCAGCAGCCATCGCGACGTAGGCAAGCGCCATTGCTGTGTCTTGACCCAGCCAGTTGCTTGCCTTCTCAACGCCGCGACCACCACTCTCGATGACTCCGCTGACAAGCTGACCAGCGTGCAGGAGCCCACCGGACGATTTACCGACTACCTCTACCGTTGGAAGCTTCTCGACACCTCCAACAGCAACAAGAGGCTGTCCATCAGGACCAATGCTCTGTACATCTTCAACATAGACCCTACCCACCATTCCAAGAAGAATCTTCTGATCCTCCAGGCCCAGCGCACCAAAACTCTTGCCGTATTCCTTCTGTGCCGATGCTTCAACCAGCGCCATGCCCGCCATGTTGCTGGCAACGCCAGGCGTTGTCAGCGCCGCCGCGAGACTCGCTGGATCCGCGCCATTCTTGATTGCCTCGTTGATCAGCGTACGCATGCCTTGCAGCAGAGCTTCGTCACCGCCTGCCATCTCACGCAAAGCGTCGGAGGCCAGCAGCTGTCGCTTACCGTCACGGTAGTCGTAATAGCCATATTGCTGGGAGGTGTTGGCGGCGATGGCGCCCGACGTGGCATCCCCCATCAGACCACCAGCGATCAGACCCAGGCCAATGCTGGCCAGGTTCATCGCTCCTTCGTGGGCTATACCATCGCCATCCAAGCCCTTATTGATGCTTGCTGATAGCTTGGTCAGGAATCCTTCGTTGGCAGCTACACCAGCAGCAGCGCCTAGAGTACTGCCCCCGCCTAGACTGGCCTGGAATACGCCTGCCAGTACCTGCGTTGCCATCTTGGCATTACCGCCATCGGACCACTGCTTCAGACTGGACTGAGCGGCGTCACGCCGCACCGCTGCTGCCGCACGCTCCTCATCGGTTGTAGCAGCTTGATAATCCTCGGCTGCGGCTTTGAGCTCTTCTGTTGCCGCATCACGCCGTGCAGCAATCACTTCCTTGGCAGTACGGAATCCGACTTCGCCTGCAACCTGGCTCAGCTCGACCTGTTCCTGCAACTTGTTCGTATCAATCGCTTTGACGCTATTGCCGTCAAGCATTGAGGCGCTACGTTCCAGACCTTCCAGGGCACTGAAATCCTTATTGCGTATCTCAATAGCACCAGCAGCAATGTCACTACGAGTAGTACTCGTTGCATTGCTATTGGCGCTGCCCAGAGCACTGAGTCCTGCACTTGCGGCGGATTGCGCCAATCCAGCACCACTGGTTCCCGCGCCGACACCGATGTTCGATGCCTTTGCCTTTGCTTCGTTTTGAAGATCTTCTACCGTCAGGCTGTCCGTGGACAGGCGATTGAGTGTCGCATCCGCGGCACTTGCAATTGCGCCGCCAACAAGGTGCGTATTGCCACCAACAGTGATATCAAATCCACCCTTGCCGGCCTGAATGCCGCTTTGTTCATTGACACTGGTGTAACTGTTGTTGACTTTCTGTTGGCTGTAGTTCGCACTACTGCCGCTAAAGCCCCACACCAGCGTCATGCCCGCCTGTTGCTGCTTGCTCTTGTAGTCGCTGGTGTCTTGCTCACTTTGGATCAGCAGGTTACCGCCAACGTCGGCAAGCACTTTGTCGCCGATTGCTTGTGCGCCCTTGATCGTAGTGTCGTTACCACTGATCAACGTCAACCTGTCGTTGGCGGTCACTACGCTCTCAGCGTGTACGTCACTATTGCCCTTGGCACTACCTTTACCCGCATAAGCAGTGAGATACACACCCGTCGTGGTACCAACGCTTACACCAATCTCACCACCCGCGTTCTTGTTCTCCGATTTATTGGTGTTGGTCTCCAGGTTGCTCAGCAAGTTCAGGTCGTTCGCCGCAGACAGCACGACATTTTCACCATTGATCTTGCTACCAATGACATTCAGATCGCCGCCTGTCGCTGCGATGGTGACGTTGCCGTCGCTCAGGATGCGACTACCGCCAGTGGTTTCCTCATGTGTTGTCGTCTTACTCGACGCACTGCTAGCTCCAATACCGATGCGTAAACTCACGCCCCCCATACTGCTGCCAGCGGCCGCAGCTGCCTGATACTCGGCCACGCCGTCGCTGACGGCGTAACCCGCCTTGGCGGCATAGAGTGCTTTTAGACGGTCATCCTCTACCTCTGAACCACGTTTAGTCGCGCTGTACGCCGCTTCCGCTGCTGCAACCACGCCCCCGGTCAGCCCCAACGTGATACCCGCACTCTGCTGCTTGGACGTCTGCACCGTATCCACGGTATTTTCTGCCGCGGCAATCGTGACTTCCTTGCCCACGATCGTAGTGCTGGTGGCACTCAGCACATCGCTGCCGGTAATGGCAACCTTGTTGCCGGCGGTCATTGTCACCGAGCCATCTGTACTGCCGACCAGGCTGCCGCTGTTGGTCACCTCGGTGACGTCCAGCCCATCGGTCTTTTTGGTGACGCCCAAAGCGACGCTGAATCCACCGCCGCCGTAGAGACCCGACTTCTTGACAGTCTTTTCGTGTTCCTCGCTGTGCGTGTTCTGCACCGTGTCCAGCGTGATGTTGTTGCCTGCGGCCAATACCACATCGCCGGTGCTGGCGACCTGCGCGCCTTGCGATAGCAGATCGTTACCCGCCGCAATCTGCACCGTGTCACCACTGAGCGTGGTGGTGACTGCTACGTTGTCCTGCCACTCATCATGCGTGGTCGTCGTCTTGCTGGAGAACGTGCCCTTCTTCTTCTTGGTCATGTCCTGCACGGCGTCGTGCTGCTCGCTGGCGGCGAGCAGATTGACGTCGTTGCCGGCGGCCAGGGTGATGCCGCCTTCCTTGGTGGCTGCCGATGCGGCGGTGAGGGTGATGTCGTTGCCGGCCTGCATCGCCAGGTCGCCGCCAGCGTTGAACTCGGTGCCGTAGACGGTTTCGTCGCTGGTCGCGATGGTCTGCTTGAAGCGCTTGCGCGTTTCCAACGTGTTGCTGGTGTCCACCGTGGTCAGCGTGCTGGCATTGATGTCATTGCCGGCGCTTAGCCCCAAGCCCCTGCCGGCGTCCAGCTTGGCCGCGACCAGATTGACGTCGTTGCCGGCGCTGAGGATCAGGTTGCCGCCGGCAGTGAGCGCCTGTTGGTCGATGCTCT
>NZ_JAASQZ010000007.1:2500-5666 GCF_011761885.1 Xanthomonas sp. CFBP 8151 | reverse complement strand
AAATGTCGCGCAAAAAAGAAACCCCCAGTCCTGTTGGACTGAGGGTTTCGGGTAAAGCCCCTGGCGATGACCTACTCTCGCATGGCTTGAGCCACACTACCATCGGCGCAGCTGCGTTTCACTTCCGAGTTCGGGATGGGATCGGGTGGTTCCACAGCGCTAATTTCACCAGGGAGACGGTTGGAGCAGCGCTTCACAGCGCTCGTCTCGCATAGGTAACTTGTGACGTAGCTTGCGTTTGGTGATCTACCAACGTTCGTTGGGACCAAGGCAACTTGAGGTTATATGGTCAAGCCGCACGGATCATTAGTATCAGTTAGCTCAATACATTGCTGTACTTACACACCTGACCTATCAACCACATAGTCTATATGGTTCCTTTAGGGGGCTTGTGCCCCGGGAAGTCTCATCTTGAGGCGCGCTTCCCGCTTAGATGCTTTCAGCGGTTATCGCTTCCGAACATAGCTACCCGGCAATGCCACTGGCGTGACAACCGGAACACCAGAGGTTCGTCCACTCCGGTCCTCTCGTACTAGGAGCAGCCCCTCTCAAACTTCCAACGCCCATGGCAGATAGGGACCGAACTGTCTCACGACGTTCTGAACCCAGCTCGCGTACCACTTTAAATGGCGAACAGCCATACCCTTGGGACCGACTACAGCCCCAGGATGTGATGAGCCGACATCGAGGTGCCAAACACCGCCGTCGATATGAACTCTTGGGCGGTATCAGCCTGTTATCCCCGGAGTACCTTTTATCCGTTGAGCGATGGCCCTTCCATACAGAACCACCGGATCACTAAGACCTACTTTCGTACCTGCTTGATCCGTCGATCTTGCAGTCAAGCACGCTTATGCCTTTGCACACAGTGCGCGATGTCCGACCGCGCTGAGCGTACCTTCGTGCTCCTCCGTTACTCTTTAGGAGGAGACCGCCCCAGTCAAACTACCCACCATACACGGTCCCTGATCCGGATAACGGATCTAGGTTAGAACGTCAAGCACGACAGGGTGGTATTTCAAGGATGGCTCCACTGCAGCTAGCGCCACAGTTTCATAGCCTCCCACCTATCCTACACAGACGAACTCAACGTTCAGTGTAAAGCTATAGTAAAGGTTCACGGGGTCTTTCCGTCTTGCCACGGGAACGCTGCATCTTCACAGCGATTTCAATTTCACTGAGTCTCGGGTGGAGACAGCGCCGCTGTCGTTACGCCATTCGTGCAGGTCGGAACTTACCCGACAAGGAATTTCGCTACCTTAGGACCGTTATAGTTACGGCCGCCGTTTACTGGGGCTTCGATCAAGAGCTTCGCCTTGCGGCTGACCCCATCAATTAACCTTCCAGCACCGGGCAGGCGTCACACCCTATACGTCCACTTTCGTGTTTGCAGAGTGCTGTGTTTTTGATAAACAGTCGCAGCGGCCTGGTTTCTGCGACCCTCTTCAGCTATAGCTCGCATGAGCCACCAAAAAGGGTGCACCTTCTCCCGAAGTTACGGTGCCATGTTGCCTAGTTCCTTCACCCGAGTTCTCTCAAGCGCCTGAGAATTCTCATCCTACCCACCTGTGTCGGTTTACGGTACGGTCTTCGTGAGCTGAAGCTTAGGAGCTTTTCCTGGAAGCGTGGTATCAGTGACTTCGCCATAGAGGCTCGTCTCGGTGCTCGGTCTTAAAGGATCCCGGATTTGCCAAAGATCCAAACCTACCGCCTTTCCCCGGGACAACCAACGCCCGGTACACCTAACCTTCTCCGTCCCTCCATCGCACTCACGCGAGGTGCAGGAATATTAACCTGCTTCCCATCGACTACGGCTTTCGCCCTCGCCTTAGGGACCGACTAACCCTGCGTCGATTAACGTTGCGCAAGGAAACCTTGGGCTTTCGGCGTGCGGGCTTTTCACCCGCATTATCGTTACTCATGTCAGCATTCGCACTTCCGATACCTCCAGCAGACTTCTCAATCCACCTTCGCAGGCTTACGGAACGCTCCTCTACCGCGCATAAAACAAGTTTTATGCACCCCAAGCTTCGGTTCACTGCTTAGCCCCGTTAAATCTTCCGCGCAGACCGACTCGACCAGTGAGCTATTACGCTTTCTTTAAAGGGTGGCTGCTTCTAAGCCAACCTCCTGGCTGTCTATGCCTTTCCACATCGTTTTCCACTTAGCAGTGAATTTGGGACCTTAGCTGTGGGTCTGGGTTGTTTCCCTTTTCACGACGGACGTTAGCACCCGCCGTGTGTCTCCCGGATAGTACGTACTGGTATTCGGAGTTTGCAATGGTTTGGTAAGTCGCGATGACCCCCTAGCCATAACAGTGCTCTACCCCCAGTAGTATTCGTCCGAGGCGCTACCTAAATAGCTTTCGAGGAGAACCAGCTATCTCCGGGTTCGATTAGCTTTTCACTCCTAATCACAGCTCATCCCCGTCTTTTGCAACAGACGTGGGTTCGGGCCTCCAGTACCTGTTACGGCACCTTCACCCTGGCCATGACTAGATCACCCGGTTTCGGGTCTACTGCCCGCGACTATGCGCCCTTATCAGACTCGGTTTCCCTTCGCCTCCCCTATACGGTTAAGCTTGCCACGAACAGTAAGTCGCTGACCCATTATACAAAAGGTACGCAGTCACTCTTGCGAGCTCCTACTGCTTGTACGCACACGGTTTCAGGATCTATTTCACTCCCCTCTCCGGGGTTCTTTTCGCCTTTCCCTCACGGTACTGGTTCACTATCGGTCGGTCAGGAGTATTTAGCCTTGGAGGATGGTCCCCCCATATTCAGACAGGGTTTCACGTGCCCCGCCCTACTCGTCTTCACTGGAGTGGCCCTTTTAAATACAGGGCTATCACCTTCTATGGCCAATCTTTCCAGATTGTTTTTCTAAAGCCATTCCAGCTTAAGGGCTGCTCCCCGTTCGCTCGTCACTACTTAGGGAATCTCGGTTGATTTCTTTTCCTCCGGTTACTTAGATATTTCAGTTCACCGGGTTCGCTTCCAGCAGCTATGAATTCACTGCAGGATACTGCCGAAGCAGTGGGTTTCCCCATTCGGATATTGCCGGATCAAAGCTTGTTGCCAGCTCCCCGACACTTTTCGCAGGCTACCACGTCCTTCATCGCCTCTGACCGCCTAGGCATCCACCGTGTGCGCTTATTCGCTTGACC
>NZ_JAASQZ010000006.1:0-80231 GCF_011761885.1 Xanthomonas sp. CFBP 8151 | reverse complement strand
GCCGGCAACGACATCACCCTGACCGCCGCCACCGCTGCCACCAAGGAAGGCGGCATCACCCTGGCCGCCGGCAACGACGTCAACCTGCTCGCCGCCAGTGAGCAGCACGACGCCGTGCAGGACATGACCAAGAAGAAGAAGGGCACGTTCTCCAGCAAGACCACGACCACGCATGATGAGTGGCAGGACACATTTGCAATCGGCACGGCGCTGAGTGGCGAGTCCGTCAATATCTCTGCCGGTAACGATGTGGCAGTGGTCGGCTCAACCGTGCTTGCCAATGGCGACGTGCGTCTGGCAGCAGGCAACAATGTCACCATCGAGTCAGCGCAGGACATCAGCAGCGAAGCGCATAGCTTCAGCCAGAAGCGATCCGGCCTGACCGGCGGCATTGGCGGCGGCGTTGCCAGCATTGGCTACAGCAAGGCGCGCAGCAACAGCGAGAACGCGACCGAGTCGGTTACCCAAGTCGCATCGTCGGTCGGTTCAACGGACGGCAATCTCGTCGTCAGCGCAGGCAACCAGCTGACCATCGCCGCCTCCGACATCGGTGCCGGCAAGGATCTGACGCTGGCCGCCAAGGACATCGCCCTGCTGGCGCGCCAGGACACGGTCGACCACCAGGCCAGCCAATCGAGCAAGTCGAGCGGGTTCTCGGTGGGCGTGACCTACGACCCGGGCGCGTCGTACCGCAGCGCCCGCGATTCGACCACCAAGAACATGGTCGACACCGGCTCGACCATGAGCAAGATCAGTCGCGACGCCGAAGGCGCCGCGGCCGGCAACATGGCCGCGATCACCCCGGTGGTGATCCAGGCCAGCAGCCACCGCTCCAACGCATCGCAAAACGAAAGCACCAGCGATGCGCGCGTCAGCCAATTGGCCTCTGGTGGCAACCTCACGCTGCTGGCCAGCGATGGCTCGATCACCAGCCAGGGCACGCAGATGTCTGCGGAGGGCAATGCGCTGCTGCTCGCCAGCAAGGACATCGTGTTCGATGTCGCGCACAACACCCAGGCCAGCGGCAATGCCAGCACCGGCAAGGGCTGGGGCTTCAACAATGCGGCAGGCTTGCCGTACGGCAATTACAACCAGCAAGGCACCGGCAACGGCCAGACCGACACCATCACCGGCACCCAGTTGTCGGTGGGCGGCAACGCCAGCCTGACCACCACGCAGGGCGACATCGCCCTGACCGCGAGCAATGTCGCGGCGCAAGGCAATGTCAGCATGCGTGCCGCAGGCGACCTGACCATCCAGAGCGGCCAGGACCTCCTGGGCAATACCAATCAGTCCACTAGCAAGGGCATCGGCATGGTGGTCATCTCCGACACCGAGCGTTTTGCCGGCTACAACAAGAAGAACCACTTCGACGACAACGCCCAGGTCACGCAGGTAGCCAGCAACGTCGGAAGCCTGGGCGGCAATGTCAACCTGACGGCAGGTGGCACGTACACGCAGTCGGCCAGCAACGTGGTCGCGGCCAAGGACGTGGACATCACCGCGGCCTCGATCCAGCTGCTGACCGCCAACCAGAGCAGCTCGGCCTCGCAAAAAGACGACGACCTGAAGATCGGCGCGTTCGCACGCATCAAATCCCCGCTGATCGATCTGATCAACAATGTGGACGATGCGCGCAAGTCCGATGGGCGGTTGGGCGCGATGCAAGGTATGGCAGCCACAGCCAATGCGTATCAAGTGGGCAGTGCGGTCAAGAACGGATCGCTTCTCAGTGTGGAAGCAGGTGTAGGCTTCGCCACCAACGAGAGCAGCTTCAACAGCAGCAGCCAGATCTCGCAGGGCTCCACCATCACCGGCGGTGGCAATGTCAGCCTGAAAACCACCGAAGGCGATCTGCGCATCGTGCAGGGCAACATCAAGGCGGGCGACACGCTGAGCCTGGATTCAGCACGCGATCTGGTGCTGGAAGCAGGCAGCTCCAGCGACACCGAACAGAGCAAGGGCAGCAATGCCGGGTTCGAGGTGGGCGTTGGCGCATCGGTCGGCGCGCAGACCGGCGTGTATGCCTACGTGCAAGCCAGTGCCGGTAGCCACAAGTCGAACGTGGACGGCAGCACTTGGCAAAACACGCAGCTGGCCGGCCAGAACATCGTACTCAAGTCAGAGGGTGATACCACCTTGCGCGGCGCGGTGGTCAAAGGCGACCGCATCGATGTGCAAGCTGGTGGCGACCTGACCATCGAGTCGCTGCAAGACAAGCTGGATATCCAATCCAAGGAAAGCAGCGTCGGCGGCCGCGTGCAGATCTCGGCCGGCACCGCGTGGGATGTCAGTGGCTATGCCAGTGCGGCCAAGGCCAATGGCAACTATCTTGGTGTCGTTGAACAATCCGGATTGTTTGCGGGCAATGGCGGTTACAACGTCACCGCCGGCAACGTAAACCTGATCGGAGGCGCGATCGCCAGCACCAACGCCGGTGCAAGCGAACTGACCGCCGACTCGCTGACGTTCACCGATCTGAAAAACCAGATGGACTACAGCGCCGCTTCTGGCAGCATCAGCGGAGGATTCGGCAGTACCGGCAACCAAACCGATGCCAACGGCAACCCGATCGAGCGGACCGCTGGTGAGCAGTCCAGAGACATCGGCAACAACATCGCCAACGGCAACTACGGCAAGGCCAATACCGGCAGCTTCATGCCGGGCGTGCCGATGAGTGAAAGTGGCAGCGACACGAGCTATACCCGCGCCACGTTGACCGAAGGCAACATCAAGATCGGCGGCAAGACGACCACGGCCGCGGCTACCGGCATCAACACCGATGCCAGTGCCGCGCATGAGGCGGTGGCGACGTTACCTGACGTACGCAAGATCCTGGGCGAGCAACAGGCGATGGCGACGGCGACCGGCACGGTGATGACCACGGCCAAGCAGATTGGCGATGACATTGCGGCCGCAGCAGAACATAAGGCCGATTCCATTGAAGCGACGTACATCGGAAGCCTCGACACGCAGGAAAAGCGAGACGCCTTCAACGCGTTGACAGCCGATCAGCGTCGTGACGTATTCATGCAGAGCAACCCGGAGTACAGCGCCGCTTCCGAAGCGAAGCAGCACTGGGGCATCGGCGGCGACTACAGCCGTGCACTGCAAGCGGTGACCACCGTTGTGGTGGGCGGCGTCTCCGGCCAAGGCGCCGGCCAGGTCGCCAGCAACGCATTGGCACCGTACGCGGCGCAGCTTATCGGCAGAACTTTCGACCCAAACCACGGCAGCAACCCCAACGCGGCATTGCAATTGGTGTCGCATGCGGTACTTGGTGCGGTGCTTGCCGAAGTAAACGGCGCGTCCATGGGCAGCGGCGCACTGGCAGGCGCCAGTGGCGAGCTGGCTGCAAAGTACTTGACTCAAACGTTCTACGGCGATGACCCGCGTGCCATCGACCCGGTAACAGGGAAGTTCAATCCGAACCTGCTGCCGGAACAGGACAAGCAGATGCTGGTGGCTCTATCGCAGGCGGTTGGGGCCATCGCTGGCGGCTTAGCTGGTGGCAGCCTACCCGATTCGGCTATTGGTGCAAATATTGCGAAAAATGCCGTTGAGAATAACTGGCTTACCGAATCAGAAAACAATTATCTAAAGCTCGCTAAATCACTGTGCCAACATGGAAGCGAAGACGGTTGCGATGCTGAGAAGAAGCTGACTGCCCTTGATAATATTCGAGATGAAGAAAAGAGGCTTTACTCCGAGAAAGTCACCAGTGAACTGAAAGCAGCAGGAAAGCTTACGCAAGAAAATTACGATAAGGCGATGGAGTCCTATTGGAAAGACCAGGGTTTCTTCATCAGCGAAAGGGACGTCGTTTATTCCGGAAGCGTTTCAAGCAGAATGTTTCCAACGTATGGTGAGATTTTTTATGGGGACATGGGTGACCTAGCAGATAAGCTGAAATATATTCAGCCGGGCGCGTCAGGAAGCTTGCTTCTGACTCGCGAGTTGATGGCAGGTCTTGGCCAAACAGCGGCCGGATGGAGCGATTTGCTCAGTAGCGGAACTGCAATAAATTATTTTACTGGCGAACCTGTCGTTGGACTTGACGCATTTGATGCAAGATTCCTGAGTCTTGCAGACTTAGGGATGGCGGGATTGGGAAGATTGAGAACGATCAGAGATATTTTCCCTAAGGTAACCGCCGTCGATGAAATCGCTGCTGGAGGAAAGAACCCGCTAATTAGCACCTCCATTCCAAGAAATGGCGACCGTTTATTATTAAATCAGGGCAGTACACCTACTTGCGGCCACAACTCGTGCGGCATGGTTCTTAATACTCTTGGGAAAGAGGTGGACATTGATTCTCTCATTAAGAAAATTCCACCCTCTTCGGATGGAATATTCACTCGCGATGCAGCGAATCTTCTGAGTTCAGAAGGTGTTCCATCTAGCACGTTTGGGAATAGGAGTGTGGCTGATTTAAGTAGATACACTTCAAACGGGACGCCTGTTATCGTAAGAATAACTGATGAATCAGGAGGCTCCAGATTTTCACATTTCGTTGTTGTGGACGGCGTTACAACAAGAAACGGAATTCCAGTGGTTGCTATCCGCGATCCGCACAATAAGCAATACTTTAGTCCGATCGGTGTTTTTCAAAAGTTCTTCTCAGGTGATGTAATTGTTCCAAGGAGTGCACTAAAATGAAGCTACAAATTGATTTTGCTATGAATCTGGCGAACGACGAATTATTGAAGCAAAAGAAGATACCCTGTGTTTGCAAGATTTCCAGAGATTTCGAGATTAGTTTTCCTGACTCAGCTCCAGAGTCTTCAGGAACTGTGTCTGATTGGGATCGAGGTGAGTTCGAACTAAGAGCGGTTCCGGGCACGGGAGGCCAATATACCCATAATGCTCGCAGCCTGATAACTATCGAGCGAATTGAAGGAAATATTTACAAGATCATTGATTTAGATATTTTTAATAGATTGTTCGGCTGGTGCACGGTATTGGAAGGCGGGTTATATGCTCCCCCTGGAAAATTTTGGGACGAAGAGTGAATTGGTATTCATAGGGGCCAATTTGATTTTTTGAGATGTCCAATCGCATTGAGGTGATACAGCGTTCAAAGCATTTTCTTTTCCTTGGTTGCATCCCCAATGGTAACGGGGTGTTGTCGGCGGTGGCTGAATAAAACATAAGACATTTTAAATATAAGGTTACTGTTAATAGGAGGTAATGGTCCTAACCCTACCCCGTGAGGTTGGCGTGATTACTGATGAAATTAAAATGCGGGTTGCTTTTATATTAAGTGTTCTCTCAAAAAGCGAAATGCCAGTGTGTTTTCATAGGTTCGATGGGTTTACGCAGAGTGGAGGCGAAAGATTTCTTCATTAAGTCTCCGTTTCAATCATGTATTGCTGTTTGATCGCAAGGTTGGTTCAACTGGTGCCGAGCGATTGGCTTGATGTAAATGAAATAGAAAATCTGGAGGAATATGCTGAATTGCTTCTCAAGACTAATCCAAACGGTAAGGGTGGGGTGACTACATCAATGACCATGACCATGCCAAAAAAGTCATGGTTTGGATGGACGCGCGAATTGAATGTACGGCTTTAGGTGATGAGATGATTTCTTGATATTTATCAGGTGATGGCGATATCAATGATATAAATGTTGTTAGAAAGTTCTGGGATCGATTACTAGAAATTTTCGACAAAAATAGATGCGGCTCTATCCTCGAGAATTTGAACTGTATCCATTAGTGACCGGTTTCGGTGACTTGGGGTTACCTGCGACGTCGCCCCGCCCTGAGTAGCGATCGGGTTTAGACTCCGGTGCTAATGTCAGCCTCCCGTAAAGTTGATCCGTCGGTAATCAGAGGTCTCTGCCCTGTTTGCATAGCCTGGACAGTTAATGTGGCAGTGTGTCCGACATTCGTGGGATGCCTGAAGAGCTGCTCTCACTCGCTAGGTCTGCATGGAGATGTCGATGACAACGAGATCGCAATGGTTTGGCTTTCTCAGCTGGCTTGTGTTGTGCTACGCAGTCGCCGCGCTGGGCGCAATGGCATCGATCCAGGCCGCCAGCTTTTATGCGGAGTTGCAGCGGCCGTCATGGGCGCCGCCAGGGTGGTTGTTCGGGCCGGTGTGGACGGTGTTGTACGGGATGATGGCGGTGTCGGTGTGGCTGGTGTGGCGCCGTGGAGGATGGGCTGGCGTGCGCGTGGCGCTAACGCTGTTCGTCGTGCAGCTGGCGCTCAATGGGCTTTGGAGTTGGTTGTTCTTTACATGGCATCTGGGGGCGTGGGCGTTCTTGGACATCGTCGCGCTGTGGCTTGTGCTGGCGGCCACTATCGGGCTGTTTACAAAGAGGCAAGCTCTGGCGGCGTGGTTGTTGGTGCCGTATCTTGCGTGGGTGAGCTTTGCAGCGGCGCTCAACTTTTCGGTCTGGCAACTCAATCCTCAGATGCTTGGCTGATCTCTCTGCTGACCTTGCTGACCTTGCTGACCTGCACCGACCGGCGCTGCGATGGCGACGATCTATTGCTTGATGCGAAGTGACCTGGCCGCGATTACCGTGGCGGTTACTTGACGCTCAGTGATACCGGCAGCGACGCGATGCATTAGCGCAAAAGCGATCCGTCTGCTGCAGAGCACCAGCCAAGTCGCATAATGGCACCAGTCCATGTTCGGAATCTGCGCAGCGCAGTCCGCTGAGGCCGCTCCAAAAGTTTCCATAGCAATCAATTGCTTGCGAGCGTGTCGCTTAAATCCCTGAGCCGCAAGGTTTTCTGTTCTGTTTGCCGAGCACGTGCGCCTGCCCATTCACGCAGCGCTTGACAGGCCTCAGCCCGGTGATGTCTTTTGCGTACATGCATAACGCCTGCGCCACCGCTTCGCTCACTTGTCAGCCGCAGCTGCGGCCGGGTGCGGGCGTGGCCGGCATTAGCACCACCATTACCACCGTCACCATTCGCCCGGTGCGGCCCGTCGTCTTCGCGTAACTTCCGAAAACAACGGCCCCGCACCCGGATCAGGATGCGGGGGCTTTCCTCCCTCATCTGACGCGGACGGGGCCTCCCTAACGAGGTCTGTCGATGTCATCGCCTGCTGTTTCCTTCGAACCCGCTGCTGTTCTTGCGTCCTCTGCGCGCACCGTCGTGCACAAATTCGGCGGCACCTCGGTGGCCGATGCCGAGCGCTACCGGCATGTGGCGCAGCTGTTGCTGGCACGCGACGAGTCGGTGCAGGTCACCGTGGTGTCGGCGATGAAGGGGGTGACCGATGCGTTGATCGCGCTGGCCGAACTGGCCGCGCAGAACCGCCCCGAATGGCGCGAGCGCTGGCATGAGACGCGGGCGCGCCATCGCGGTGCGGCGGTGGCCCTGCTGGGCGAGCATTCCGGGCCGACCGTCGAATGGCTGGACGAGCGCTTTGAGCATCTGTCGCAAATCCTTGGCGCGCTGTCGGTGATCGGTGAATTGCCGCGCGAGGTGCTCGACCGCGTGCAAGGCCTGGGCGAGGTGTATTCGGCGCAATTGCTCGGCGACCATTTCCGTGCGCTTGGCGAGGATTGCGCGGTGCTGGATGCGCGCGATGTGCTGGTGGTCAACCGTGGCGAACTGGGTGTCGATGTGGACTGGGACACCAGCGCGCAGCGCCTTGCGACCTGGCGCCAGGCGCATCCGCAGCCGCGCGTGGTGGTCACCGGCTTCGTTGCGCGCGACCGCGCCGACCGCATCACCACGTTGGGGCGCAACGGCAGCGATTATTCCGGCGCGATCTTCGCGGCCTTGTTCGATGCCGATGAGCTGCATATCTGGACCGACGTGGACGGCGTGCTGTCGGCCGACCCGCGCGTGGTGCCCGAAGCGGTGCAGCTGGAAACGCTGAGCTACGACGAAGCCTGCGAGCTGGCCTACTTCGGCGCCAAGGTGGTGCACCCGCAGACGATGTCGCCGGCCATCGAGCGCGGCTTGCCGATCATCATCCGCAACACCTTCCAGCCCGAACATCCGGGTACGCGCATCACCGCCAGCAGCGCGGTGAGCGGGCCGATCAAGGGGCTGACGCTGAGCCCGGATCTGGCCGTGCTCAACCTGGAAGGCACCGGCCTGATCGGCGTGCCCGGCACTGCCGAGCGCGTGTTCGCGGCGCTGCGGACGGCGCAGGTGTCGGTGGTGATGATCTCGCAGGGCTCGTCGGAGCATTCGATCTGTTGCGTGGTCAAGCAGCACGAATCCGAGCGCGCGCGCAATGCCTTGCTGCAGGCGTTTGCGCATGAACTCACGGTCGGTCAGGTGCAGCGTGTGCAGCTGACCACCGGCATCAGCGTGCTCGCCGCAGTGGGCGATGGCATGGCCGGGCAGCCGGGTGTGGCGGCGCGGCTGTTCGAGTCGCTGGGGCGTGCGCAGGTCAATATCCTGGCGATTGCGCAGGGTTCGTCGGAGCGCAACATCTCGGTGGCCATCGACGCGGCGCATGCGACCAAGGCCTTGCGCGCGGCGCACGCCGGCTTCTGGCTGTCGCCGCAGACGTTCTCGGTGGGCGTGATTGGCCCGGGTAACGTGGGCGCGGCGTTGCTGGACCAGTTGCGCATTGCGCAGCCGCAGTTGCTGGGCAAGGCCAACCTGGACCTGCGCCTGCGCGCGGTGGTATCGCGCGGCCGCATGCTGCTGGACGAGCGCGGCCTGGTCGGCAACTGGCGCGATGCTTTCGCCTCTGCAGCCACCGCAACCGATCTGGAGCGTTTCACCACGCACCTGTTGTCCGCGCATCTGCCGCATACGGTGATCATCGATTGCAGCGGCAGCGCGGAAGTGGCCGATCGCTATGCGGACTGGTTGGCTGCCGGCATCCATGTGGTGACGCCGAACAAGCAGGCCGGCTCCGGCCCGTTGCAGCGCTATCAGGCGATCCGTGCGGCGGCCGATGCCAGCGGCGCGCGCTTCCGTTACGAAGCCACCGTGGGCGCCGGTTTGCCGGTGATCACCACGCTGCGCGATCTGGTCGATACCGGCGATGCGGTGACCTCGATCGAGGGCATCTTCTCCGGCACGTTGGCCTGGCTGTTCAACAAGTACGACGGCAGCGTGCCGTTTGCCGAGCTGGTGACGCAGGCGCGTGGCATGGGCTATACCGAGCCGGATCCGCGCGACGATCTGTCCGGCGTGGATGTGGCGCGCAAGCTGGTGATCCTGGCGCGCGAAGCCGGGCGCGAGATCAGCCTGGAAGACGTGCAGGTCGAGAGCCTGGTGCCTGAAGCACTGCGTCAGGCCAGCGTGGACGATTTCATGGCGCGCCTGCATGAGGTGGATGCGACGTTCGCGCAGCGCCTGGCCGATGCACGTGCACGCGGCAATGTGCTGCGCTATGTCGCGCAGCTGCCGCCGGATCGCGCACCCAGCGTCGGCCTGGTCGAATTGCCGGCCGATCACGCGTTTGCCAATCTGCGCCTGACCGACAACGTGGTGCAATTCACCACGCGTCGTTATTGCGAGAATCCGCTGGTGGTGCAGGGGCCTGGCGCTGGCCCGGAAGTCACCGCAGCCGGCGTGTTTGCCGATCTGCTGCGGGTGGCGGCGGGCGAGGGGGCACGCTTGTGAATCAGGCGGTTGCAGACCAGTCCGCGGAGATGCAGCGCGAGGCGATTGCTGCGCGCGAGCTTGGCCAGGCACGGGCCTTCGCACCGGCCTCGGTGGCGAATGTGGCGGTGGGATTCGATCTGCTCGGCTATCCCATCGACGGCGTCGGCGACACCGTCACGGTGCGGCGCATCGATGCGCCCGTGGTGCGCATCGCCGCCATCCGCGGCACCACGGTGGCCCTGCCGCTGGATGCCGAACGCAACACTGCGGGTGCGGCCTTGATGTCGTTGCGCGCGGCGCTGGCGCTGCCGTTCGGTTTCGAGATCGAGATCGACAAAGGCATCGCGCTGAGTTCGGGCATGGGCGGCTCGGCAGCGTCGTGCGTGGCGGCCCTGGTGGCGGCCAATGCGCTGCTGGATGCGCCGCTGCGCAACGAGCAGCTCTACCAGCACGCACTCGATGGCGAGGCCGTGGCCAGTGGTAGCCGCCACGGCGACAATCTTGGTCCGTTGTTTTTAGGTGGCCTGGTGTTGTGCACGCTGGAGCGTCTGGTGCCGATCAACGTGCCGGCGGCGTGGCACAGCCTGCTGGTGCATCCGGATGCGGTGCTGGAAACCCGCCACGCGCGCGAAGCCCTGGCCGGCGACTATCAACTGCGCGAGTTCGTCGCACAGAGCACCAACCTAGCCTTGGTACTGGCCGGCTGCCATGCCGGCGATGCGGGTCTGGTGCGTGCAGGCCTGCGCGATGTGCTGGTCGAACCACGTCGCGCGCCGTTGATCGCCGGCTTTGCCGCTGCCAAGCACGCCGCGCTGGATCACGATGCCTTGGGTGCCAGCATCTCCGGCGCCGGCCCGAGCGTGTTTGCCTGGTTCGCATCGCGCGCGGCCGCCGAAGCTGCGGCCGCCGCTGTGCAAGCCGCATTCGCAGGCGTGGGCCTGGACAGCCAGCACTGGGTGTCCCCGATCGCCAGCCCGGCCGCGCGGTTGCTCGCATGAGCCATCGCGCGCATGTCGGTGTCGATCGATCGCCCGCGCACGGCAGGCAGGCCGTGCAGCGCGCAAGGCGCCCTTCAACCGACCACGACCTCGCTGATCTGCATCACCGGCGCAAGATCGGTGTAGTTGGGAATGTCGCCGAGGATTTCCTCGGCATGCGGCCCGAAACTGGCACCGAAGGCTTCCACCGATTCGCAAAAAATGTGGCACATGCCGATGAAGGGCGGGGTGCTGCCCGGTTCGCCGCCGCTGATGCCCTTGTCCACCGTATAGCGCAGGCAGGCCGCGCCCATCCGCGCGCTCACCAGTGGCATGTGCGTGTCGCGGTAGTAGGCATGGTCGAAGCGGGCGCCGTCGCGGTACGGGTACATCACGCTGACCTTGATCATCTGCCGGCTCCACTGGAAGGTGCGCGCAGCATAGCGCTGCGCTGCCCTTGCCGGGCGCCGCCGCGGCGCAGCGCGGCCATGCCGCAGTGTCCGGCCTTCCCATTCACGGGCAACGCCCCGTCTTCGTCTTGTCTGGAGTCGTCACCATGAACTTCCTCTCCACCCGTGGCAGCGCGCCTGCCGCAAGCCTGAGCCAGGCGATTGCTGCCGGCCTGGCGCCCGATGGCGGCCTGTACGTGCCGCAGACCCTGCCATCGGCACGCACGCTGACGGCCGGCACCACACTGGCCGACACCGCCGCCACGCTGCTGCAGCCGTTCTTCGACGGTGATGCGCTGGCGGCCGAGCTGCCGGCCATCTGTGCCGAAGCCTTCGACTTCCCGGCGCCGCTGGTGGCCCTGGGCACCCCCGGCGACTACGCGCTGGAGCTGTTCCATGGCCCGACCGCCGCGTTCAAGGATTTTGGCGCGCGCTTTCTTGCGGCCTGCCTGACCCGTCTGCGCCGTGCCGAAGAGCGTCCGCTCACCATCCTGGTCGCCACTTCCGGCGACACCGGCGCGGCGGTGGCTGCGGCATTCCATCGCCAGCCGGGTCTGCGCGTGGTGGTGCTGTATCCGGACGGGCGCGTGTCGCCGCGCCAGGCGCATCAGCTGGGCTGCTTCGGCGACAACATCCACGCCCTGCGCGTGGCCGGCTCGTTCGACGCTTGCCAGGCGATGGTCAAGCAGGCCCTGAACGATGCCGACCTGCAGGCGCAGCTGCCGCTGAGTTCGGCCAACAGCATCAGCCTGGGCCGCTTGCTGCCGCAGATGAGCTATTACGCGCATGCCGCCCTGCAGCACCATGCCGCCGCGGGGGCGGCGCTGAATCTGGTGGTGCCCACCGGCAACCTGGGCAACGGGCTGGCGGCGATCCTGGCGCGCGCGCTCGGTGTGCCGCTGGGCCGTATCGCGCTGGCGTCCAATGCCAATCATGTGTTGCCGGATTATTTTGCCGGCGACGATTACGCGCCGCAGCCCAGCATCGCCACGCTGGCCAATGCGATGGACGTGGGTGCTCCGAGCAACTTCGAACGGCTGCGCTGGCTCTACCGGGGCGACGATGCCGCGCTGCGCGAGGCCTTCCGTGCGCTCTCGGTGGACGATGCGGCGATCCGCCATACCGTGCAGCAACGCTTTGCGCGCTACGGCGAGGTGCATTGCCCGCATACCGCCACCGCCGTGCATGTGCTGGAGCAACTGCGCGCAGAAGGGGCCGAGGGCGGCACCGGCGACTGGGCGGTGGCGGCCACCGCACATCCGGCCAAGTTCGAGGGCGTGGTCGAGCCGCTGATCGGACGGGAGGTGGAGGTGCCGCCGGCACTGGCCGCGCTGCTGCAGCGTTCTGCACATGCCGAAACGCTGGCGCCGGACTACGCGGCGCTCCGGCGGCGCCTGCTTGCGGATGCGGCCTGACCGAACGCGTTCAGCCTGCCGGGGTTGGAAAGTGCCGCACATGCGGCTATTTGTAGGGGGTGCGGTTCCGCCATGGCGCCGCGTCCGATGTGGGTCGTTGCATGTCTTATCGAGTGATCGCCGTTGTCGCCGCGTTGTGCGGGGGGGCAGCGGCCGGGGCGGCCAGTGCGGCCGATGCCATCTCCGCCGCGCCGTTGCCCGGGCTGGGCGCACCGCGTATCGGTCTGGTCGATGCATTGGCGCGGCAGGCGCCGTCGCTGGATCGCCGAGTGCTGGCCCTGGCGGCCGAGGCGCTGCAATGCGCGCGGCAGCGCCAGCAGGTGGACGTCGAGC
Organism: Xanthomonas sp. CFBP 8151; assembly: GCF_011761885.1. NCBI lineage: Bacteria > Pseudomonadati > Pseudomonadota > Gammaproteobacteria > Lysobacterales > Lysobacteraceae > Xanthomonas > Xanthomonas sp. CFBP 8151. Next base: position 67,516 of record NZ_JAASQZ010000006.1, on the reverse strand, counting down.
GCGTGCTCAGCGTCATCGACTACAGCCGGCCGTCGACCGAGCGCCGGCTGTGGGTGTTCGATCTGCAGCGGCAGCGGCTGCTGTTCCAGGAGTGGGTGGCGCATGGGCGCAACACCGGCAACAACCTGGCGGCGAAGTTTTCCAACGACGACGGCAGTTTCCAGTCCAGCCTGGGTGCGTTCACCGCGCAGGAGTCGTACACCGGGCACAACGGCTATTCGTTACGGCTGAAGGGCCTGGAGCCCGGCTTCAACGACCATGCGCGCGACCGCGCGATCGTGATTCATGGCGCGCCCTATGTCAGTGAGGCGGTGATCCGCACGCAGGGCCGGCTCGGCCGCAGCCTGGGCTGCCCGGCGGTGCGTCCGGCGGTCGCCAGACAGTTGATCGATACCCTGCGTGAAGGCGCCTTCGTGTTCGCCTACTACCCGGACCGGGCCTGGCTGCGACAATCGCGGTTGCTGGGCGGCGGCTGCGGTGCGTCGGTGGCGAGCGCCAATGTGGGCGGTCGCTGAGTCGTTATAGAGGGCGCGGGCTGCGACAATCGCGCGATCGGCCTGACGTGCTGGCATCGCGTTCGGATCTGCGGGTCAGTTACGCGGCGATGCTTGCCTGCTGTGCGAGGCACAACGCGTCGCCGGTGATCTGGTGCGGACGGGCGCCCAAGGAAGGAATCCCGCGTTTGGTGGTGCCAACGTCCACCGCGTTTGCGCCGGTCGGTACACGCGCTTGCTGGTCGCATCGGTTCTGCGAGCTGGCACGTTTCAGACAGTATCGCCGGCCAGGCCACGCAGCGCCGCGTAGTCCAGGATCTGCACCAGATGCAGCTGCGGCAGCGCGATCAGCTGCTGTTGCTTGAGTTTGGTGAAGGTGCGACTCACCGTTTCCACGGTCAGTCCGAGGTGGTCGGCAATATCGCTGCGGCTCATCGGCAGCGCCACGGTGTCGCCGCTGGCGCCGGGCTGGGTGGAGCGGGCGGCCAGGCGCAGCAGGAAATGCGCCAGCCGTTCGCTGGGCTGCAGGCGTGCCAGCAGCAGGCCGGTGTCCTGCGCGGCGGCGAGTTCCATGCTGGCGCGCTGCAGCAGCTTGCGTTCCAGCTGCGGATAGCGCTCACGTAACCGGCGCATCTGTGCCATCGGCGTGCGGCAGACCCGGCTGTCGATGATGGCTTCGATATCGTGGCGGTGCTGCGGCGTTTCGGTCAGCCCCACGTAATCGCCGGGCAGCACGAAGCCGGTGACCTGGCGGCGGCCGTCGGCCAGCGTGCGCACCATGCGCAGCGCGCCGGAGGTCAGCGTATAGACGTGATGACGGGTATCGCCGGCGCGCACCAGGGTGCTGCCGGGCGCATACGACTGGGTCGTGGTGGCCTGGTCGAGCGCCTCCATTTCCTGCGCCGACAGCGCTGCGCAAATGGCCCGGCCGCGGACCGCGCACAGTGCGCAGTCGGAACCGCGCGCATCGCCGCGCGCGGCCGCGCTGGGCGCCGGGCAGGTGGTGCTGAGTTCTGAAAGCTGCCGGTACATGGGTCACGCACTGCTGGAACGCGTACGAATGATACGCCATGCGGTCGGCGAGGCCGCCCAGCCGGTAGAATTGTGCGTTCGCCACATTGCCCTGCAGGAGTTCCGCTCGTGATCAAGCCCCGTACGCCGCCCGGCATCATGGAATTGCTGCCGCGCGAGCAGATCGCGTTCCAGCGCATGCTGGACGTCATCCGCCGCAACTACGAGCGGTTCGGGTTCCTGCCGGTCGAGACCCCGGTGTTCGAGCTGTCGGACGTGTTGCTGACCAAGTCCGGCGGCGAGACCGAGCGCCAGGTGTACTTCGTGCAGTCCACCGGCGCGCTGGCCAATGCCGCCGCCGCGGCAGACGAAGGCGGCGAGGGCGGTCTGCCGGAGCTGGCGCTGCGCTTCGACCTCACCGTGCCGCTGGCCCGGTACGTGGCCGAGCACGAGCACGACTTGAGCTTCCCGTTCCGCCGCTACCAGATGCAGCGCGTGTATCGCGGCGAGCGTGCCCAGCGCGGACGTTTCCGCGAGTTCTACCAGTGCGACATCGACGTGATCGGCAAGGATGCGCTGAGCATCCGCTACGACGCCGAAGTGCTGGCGGTGATCCACGCGGTGTTCGCCGAGCTGGGCATCGGCGCGTTCAAGGTGCAGTTGAACAACCGCAAGCTGCTGCGCGGCTTCTTCGAAAGCCTGGGCGTGGCCGAGGGCGAGCTGCAGCTGGCGGTGTTGCGCGAGGTCGACAAGATCGACAAGCGCGGCGCCGACTACGTGCGCGACACGCTGGTGGGCGAAGGTTTCGGCATCGCCGCCGAGCAGGTCGACAAGATCCTGGCCTTCGTGGCGGTGCGCTCGAACGGGCATGCCGATGCGCTGGCGCAGCTGCAGGCGCTGGACGCCTCGGCCGCTGCGAGCGCGACGCTGGGCGAGGGCATCGCCGAGTTGCGCGAAGTGCTGGAACTGGTCAAGGCGCTGGGCGTGCCCGAGAGCGCCTACTGCCTGAACTTCTCGATCGCGCGCGGGCTGGACTACTACACCGGCACGGTCTACGAGACCACGCTGACCGACCACCCGCAGATCGGCTCGATCTGCTCGGGCGGCCGTTACGACAGCCTGGCCAGCCACTACACCAAGTCCAAGTTGCCCGGTGTGGGCATCTCGATCGGCCTGACTCGGCTGTTCTGGCAGCTGCGCGAGGCCGGCCTGATCCAGGGCATCGCCGAGAGCAGCGTGCATGCGATGGTGGCGCTGATGGACGAGTCGCGCCTGGACGACGCGCTGGATATCGCGCGCCGGCTGCGCATCGGCGGCATCAATACCGAAGTGCAGATGGAGCCGAAGAAGATCGGCAAGCAGTTCCAGTACGCCGCACGCGCGGGCATCCGCTTCGTGGTGCTGGCCGGCGACGACGAGCTGGCGCGCGGGGTGGTGGCGGTCAAGGACCTGGTGCGCGAGCAGCAGTTCGATGTGGCCCGCGACGAGCTGGCCAGCACCTTGCTGGTGGAGCTGGAGCAGGCCAGGGCGATGCTGGTGGCCGGGGGCGTTCATCTTAAGTGACGCGAGAAATCGTCGAAGTTCAGCTTGAAGGACCGCTCTTCTTTGCGAGAGAGGACGAGGAGCGTTTCTTCAGTTGGCTTTATGATTTGCCCGCTTTTCGTGATGTTGCCGGCAGGGGGCGTGTCTTACACCTTCGCCTGGCGGCCCCCGTAGATACTGATACGGTTGAGCAGTTGCTGGTCATTTGCCATCGCTGGAAGATCGACAACGCCCCGCTTGCACCGCTGAAACTCGGTGCCGTTGCCGATCACATCTTGTGGCGCGTTGATTAAAGAAGTCATTGACCCTGCCGCGTAGTTCAGAGGCTGATTCTGTACAGCTTGGTCTCGCCCAGCGCAGGTGCGTCTGGAGCGTGCTTCGCGCGGCACCATTAGACAAACGTTCAGTCCTGCGCTTCCTCAGCGCAGGGCTGGGTCGCTTCGTTTTCTGGACTTTGAGCCTGAAAAAAGCGGTGACAACTCACCTGCTTTGCGCTAATGTACTAACACGCTATTACATTAACGCAATGAAACAACGACCTGCCCCCCGTGAAAATGCCGATGCCGCCGCCTCCCTCAAGATGCTGGCCGATGCGCTGGCATGCCTGAAGGAGCCCGGCGCGGTCGAGGCCTTTCTGCGCGATCTGTGCACGCCCGCCGAGCTGGAGGCCATGTCCGACCGCTGGCGGGTGGTGCCCTTGTTGATCAAGGGCGTGCCGTATCGCGAAATCCACGAGCTGACCCAGGTCAGCGTGACCACCATCGGGCGCGTTGCGCGCACCCTGGAACATGGTGCCGGCGGCTATGCCGAGGCCCTGCGCGAGCAATCCTCGCGCCCTGTCGAATCCCACTGAGAGAACAAGATGAGTGCTTCCACGGCAGCACCGGCACGTGACCGGTTGCGTATCGCCATCCAGAAGAGCGGCCGCCTGGCCGAACCGGCGCGCAGCCTGCTGGCGGCCTGCGGGCTGAGCTGGCGGCAGAGCCGCGACAAGCTGTTCTGCTACGGGGAATCGCTGCCGGTGGACCTGCTGCTGGTGCGCGACGACGACATCCCCGGCCTGATCGCCGATGGCGTCTGCGACCTGGGCATCGTCGGCCAGAACGAACTCGAAGAGCAGGCATCCGAGCGCCGCCGCAACGGCCTGCCGGCCGCGTATCACGCCGTGCGCGGAGTCGGGTTCGGCCAGTGCCGGTTGATGCTCGCGGTGCCGGAAGAGTGGGACTGGCAGGGTGTGGCGCAACTGGCCGGCAAGCGTATCGCCACCAGCTACCCGGCGATCCTGGCCGACTGGCTGCAGCGCCAGGGCATCGACGCGGCAGTGGTGGAGTTGTCCGGCTCGGTGGAGATCGCTCCGCGCCTGGGCACTGCCGATCTGATCTGCGATCTGGTCTCCAGCGGCGCCACCCTGGCCGCCAACCAGCTCAAGCCGGTCGAGCTGGTGATGGAGAGCGAAGCGGTGCTGGCCGGCGCGGTCCGCGAGCCGGCCGACGCACGCACCGCGCTGCTAGCGATGCTGCTGCGGCGCATGGACGGCGTGCTCAAGCTGCGCGACAGCAAGCTGCTGATGTTCCGTGCCGAGCAGGACAACGTGGATGCACTGCGTCGTCTGCTGCCCGACGCCGAGCCGCTGGTGCAGCTGCCCGACGACGGCAACGGCGCGTTGCGCCTGCAGACCATGTGTCATGGGGCGGTGACCTGGCAACGCTTGGAAGAACTCGAACGCGCAGGTGCGCAAGGTCTGATGGTGTTGACGGTGGAGCGCTCGCTGGCATGAAGATTCTCGATTGGTCGCAACTGGACGCCGCTGCGCGGACGCAGGCATTGACCCGCCCGGTGCAGACCGTGGCCACGCAGACGCGCGAGGCGGTGGCTGCCCTTATTTCCGATGTGCGCGCACGCGGCGATGCCGCACTGCGCGAGATCACTGCGCGTTTCGATGGCGTGGCACTGGACAGCTTCGCAGTGAGCCAGGACGAATTCGCCGCCGCGCAAGCGGCGGTGGCGCCGGAGCTGCGTCAGGCCATGCAGGATGCGGTGGCGCGCATCGACAGCTTCCACCGCGCCGGCATGAGCGACGGCTATGCGGTGGAAACCGCACCGGGCGTGGTGTGCGAAAAGATCGTGCGGCCGATCGGCCGGGTCGGCCTGTACGTGCCGGCCGGCAGCGCGCCGTTGCCCTCGACTGCGTTGATGCTGGGTGTGCCGGCGCGTCTGGCCGGGTGTCGCGAGGTGGTGCTGTGCACGCCGCCGCGCAAGGACGGCAGCGTGGATCCGGCGGTGCTGGTCGCCGCGCAGCTGACCGGCGTGCGCCGCGTGTTCAAGCTCGGCGGTGCGCAGGCGATTGCGGCAATGGCGTACGGCACCGAATCGGTTCCCAGTTGCGACAAGCTGTTCGGCCCGGGCAACAGCTTCGTCACCGAGGCCAAGCAGCAGGTGGCGCAGTCCGGCGCGGCGGCGATCGACATGCCGGCCGGCCCGTCCGAAGTGCTGGTGATCGCCGATGCCGGTGCGCAGCCGGCCTTCGTTGCCGCCGATCTGCTGTCGCAGGCCGAACACGGCCCGGACTCGCAGGTGCTGCTGCTGTCCGACAGCGATGCGCTGATCGCGGCAGTGCAGTTGGAACTCGATGCCCAGCTGGCGCAACTGTCGCGCGCCGGAATCGCACGCCAGGCGCTGGCGCAATCGCGCCTGATCAAGGTGCAGACGCTTGACGATGCGTTTGCGATCAGCAACCGCTATGCACCGGAACATCTGATTCTCGCGCTACGCGAACCGCGTGCGTGGCTGAGCCAGGTCGAAGCGGCCGGCTCGGTGTTTCTCGGCGATTACACGCCAGAAGCGCTGGGCGACTACTGCAGCGGTACCAACCACGTGTTGCCGACCAGCGGTGCGGCGCGCGCCTACAGCGGCGTGAGCGTGGCCAGCTTTCAGAACATGGTCAGCGTGCAGGCCGCCAGCAAGGCCGGTATCGACGGCATCGGCGCATGCGCGCTGATTCTGGCGCGCGCCGAAGGCCTGGATGCGCACGCCAATGCAGTGGCCTTGCGCATGGGGGTGGCAGCATGAGCACGTCATCAATTCTGCAACTGGTGCGCGAGGACCTGCGTGCGTTCGCCGGCTATTCGTCGGCACGCACCAGCGCCTTGCAGGGCGATGTGTGGCTCAACGCCAACGAGTCGGCCTGGGGCAATCCGGCCGACCCGGGCGCGAGCACGCGGCGCTACCCGGATCCGCAGCCCAGGGGTCTGCGCAACGCGCTGGCGGCGCTGTACGGCTGTGCGCCCGAGCAGCTGTTGATCGGCCGCGGCAGCGACGAGGCGATCGATCTGCTGGTGCGCGGCCTGTGCGCCCCCGGGCGCGATGCGGTGGTGGTGACCCCGCCGGTGTTCGGCATGTACGCGGTGTGCGCGCGCCTGCAGAACGCACCCCTGGTCGAAGTGCCGCTGGTGGACGGGCCTGCGGGTTTCCGCGCGGATACCGCCGCGATCGTCGCGGCAGCGCTGGCCTCGCGGGCCAAGCTGGTGTTCCTGTGTTCGCCGTCCAACCCGGCCGGCTCGGCGATTGCCCTGGACGACATCGAAACCGCGGTGCAGGCCCTGCAGGGCAAGGCGCTGGTGGTGGTCGACGAAGCCTACGGCGAATTCTCCGATGTGCCGTCGGCGGTGAGCCTGCTTGCGCGCTACGACAATCTGGCGGTGTTGCGCACGCTCTCCAAGGCGCATGCGCTGGCAGCGGCGCGCATCGGCAGCCTGATCGCCAACGCCGAGCTGATCGCCCTGCTGCGGCGCTGCCAGGCGCCATACCCGGTGCCGACGCCGTGCGCGGCAATGGCCGAGCAGGCCTTGTCGGCGCCTGCGCTGGAGGTCACGCGTCGGCGCATCGCCGAGGTGCGCAGCGAGCGCACACGCGTGCACCAGGCGCTGGAGCAGCTGGCCGGTGTGCGTCAGGTCTATCCCTCGCAGGGCAACTTCTTGCTGGTGCGCTTCGACGATGCCGAAGCGGCATTCCAGGCGCTGCTGGAGGCCGGTGTGGTGGTGCGCGACCAACGCGCGGTTGCGCAGCTGTCCGACGCGTTGCGCATCACCCTGGGCACGCCCGAACAGAACGAGCGCGTGCTGAGCGCGCTGCAACGCAAGCAGGAGGCCGCCGCATGACCCCGATTCTTTTCGTTGACCGCGACGGCACGCTGATCACCGAGCCGGCCGATTACCAGATCGACGCCTACGAAAAACTGCGCCTGGTCGACAACGTGATTCCGGCGATGCTGAAGTTGCGCGATGCCGGCTATCAGTTCGTCATCGTCAGCAACCAGGACGGGCTGGGCAGCGACGGCTATCCGCGCGCGTCCTTCGATGGCCCCAACAACCTGATGCTGCAGATCTTCGCCAGCCAGGGCATCGCGTTCCGCGAGGTGTTGATCGACTGCAGCTGGCCGGCCGATAACGCGCCAACGCGCAAACCCGGGGTCGGCCTGATGGTGCCTTACCTGCAGGACCGCACGATCGACTGGGCACGCTCGGCAATGGTGGGCGACCGCATCACCGACATCCAGTTCGCGCAGAACCTCAATATCCGTGGCTTCCAGCTGCGCACCGAGGAGTTTGGTGGCGAGTGGGACTGGCCCGGCATCGCACACGAGCTGGCCGATGCGCCACGGCGCGCAGTGGTTCAACGCAACACCAAGGAAACAAAGATCCGCGTCGAACTGGATCTGGATCGTGTGGCCGAGCCGAAGACCGCCACCGGCCTGCCGTTCTTCGACCACATGCTGGAACAGATCGGCAAGCACGGCGGCTTTGCGCTGGACATCCGCGCCGAAGGCGACCTGCACATCGACGAGCACCACACCATCGAAGACACCGGTCTGGCGCTGGGGCAGGCCCTGCGCGAAGCGCTGGGCGACAAGCGCGGCATCGGCCGTTACGGCTTCGATCCCGACGACAGCCCGTGGCGCGTGGCCGGCGCCACCGCGCAGCATGGCTTCACGCTGCCGATGGACGAAACCATCGCTAGTGCCGCGCTGGATTTCAGCGGCCGGCCGTACTTCGTGTTCGAAGGCGAGTTCAAGCGCGAGCGCGTGGGCGACATGCCGACCGAGTTGGTGCCGCATTTCTTCCGTTCGATCTGCGATGCCTCCGGTTTGAACCTGCACCTGAGCGTGCGCGGCGAGAACGATCACCACAAGGTCGAGGCCTGCTTCAAGGCCCTGGCACGTGCGCTGCGTCAGGCGATCCGTCGCGAAGGCACGGCGTTGCCCACCACCAAGGGTGCGCTATGACCGATGTCGCGTTGATCGATGCCGGCGGCGCCAATCTGGGCTCGGTGCGCTATGCGTTGGAGCGGCTGGGCGTGGAAGCGCGGCTGGTACGCGATGCAGCAGGGTTGCAGGGCGCGCAGCGGGTGATCCTGCCTGGCGTCGGTGCCGCGCCCGAGGCGATGTCGCGCCTGCGCGCACAGGGCCTGGTCGAGCCGTTGCGACAACTGCAGGTGCCGCTGATCGGCATCTGCCTGGGGATGCAGTTGCTGTTCGAACATTCCGAAGAAGGCGATGTCGATTGCCTGGGCTTGCTGCCGGGCATCGTGCGTCACATGACGCCTGCGCTCGGCATCCGCGTGCCGCATATGGGCTGGAATCAGCTGGTGCCGATGCGCGCGTCCGCGCTGCTGGACGGCCTGCCGGCGCGTGCCAGTGCGTATTTCGTGCATGGGTATGCCGCGCCGGTGACGGCCGACACCGTGGCCGCCTGCGATCACGGCGGCCTGTTCACCGCGGTGGTGCAGCAAGGCCTGCGCTGCGGCGCGCAGTTCCACCCCGAGCGTTCGGCCGAGACCGGTGCACGCATCCTGCGCAATTTCCTTGAGATGAGCTTCCCATGAGTTTCACCGTTTACCCGGCGCTGGATATCCGCAACGGCCGCGTGGTGCGCCTGCTGCAAGGCGACTACGCGCGCGAGACGCAGTATGGCGACGATGTGCTGCCGCGCGCGCAGGCGTTTGCCGATGCCGGCGCGCAGTGGATGCATCTGGTCGATCTGGATGCGGCAAAGGCCGGTGGTTACACGCTGGCCATCACACTCGGCGAGATCGTCCGTACCACCGGCTTGCGGGTGCAGACCGGCGGTGGCGTGCGCTCACGCGCCGATGTGGCGCGCATCCTCGATGCCGGCGCCGCACGCGTGGTGATCGGCTCGTTGGCGGTGCGCCAGGCCGACAGCGTCATCGAATGGCTGCAGGAATTTGGCGCCGACCGCCTGACCATCGCGCTGGACACGCGCCAGGACGCCGACGGCGTATGGCAGTTGCCGGTGCATGGCTGGACCGAAGCTGCCGAGGCCACGCTGGATCAGTTGGCCGTGCGTTACGCGCAGGCCGGCCTGCAGCATCTGCTGTGCACCGACATCGCACGCGACGGCATGCTGTCCGGCCCGAACATGGATTTGTACGCGCACCTGCGCACGCTGGCGCCGCAGTTGCAGGTGCAGGTGTCCGGCGGTGCGCGCAACCTGGCCGATGTCGCGGCCGCCAGGGCCGCCGGCTGCGCCGGCATCGTGCTCGGCAAGGCCTTGCTGGAAGGGCATCTGGTGTTGAAGGAGGCATTGGCATGCTGAGCCGCCGCATCATTCCGTGCCTGGACGTGCGCGATGGACGCGTGGTCAAAGGCGTCAAGTTCCGCGACCACATCGACATGGGCGACATTGTCGAACTGGCGCTGCGCTACCGCGACCAGGGCGCAGACGAGCTGGTGTTCTACGACATCGGTGCCAGCCCGGAAGGGCGTTCGGTCGATTACACCTGGGTCGAGCGGGTGGCGCGGCTGATCGATATCCCGTTCTGCGTGGCCGGCGGCATCGGCGATGTGGAAACCGCGCGCGCGGTGCTGCATGCCGGTGCCGACAAGATTTCGATCAACTCGCCGGCGCTCGGCAGGCCGCAGTTGATCTCCGAACTGGCCGACGCCTTTGGCGTGCAGTGCGTGGTGGTCGGCGTCGACTCGATCCGCGAGCAGGACGGGCAATGGCGCGTGCGCCGCTACACCGGCGACCCGAGCAAGACCCAGGCCTTGCCGATGCGCACCCTGGACTGGGTGGCCGAAGCGCAGCGCCTGGGTGCCGGCGAGATCGTGCTCAACTGCATGGACAACGATGGAGTGCGACGCGGCTACGACATCGCGCAGCTGCGTCAGGTGCGCGCGTTGTGCCACGTGCCGCTGATCGCTTCCGGCGGTGCGGGCGAGATGCAGCATTTTGCCGACGTGTTCGACCAGGCCGATGTGGATGGCGCGCTGGCGGCAAGCGTGTTTCACAGCGGCGCGATTCCGATCCCGGAACTCAAGCAATTCCTGCGCGCGCAACAGATCGAGGTACGTGATGGGCAGTGACGAGATGACAGCGGGCGACGCGCTCGCCGCGCTGGACTGGAGCAAGGCCGACGGCCTGTTGCCGGTGGTGGTGCAGGACGCCGACAACCTGCGCGTGTTGATGCTGGGCTACATGAACGCCGAAGCGCTGGCGGTGACGCAGCAGCGTGGCGAAGTGACCTTCTTCAGCCGCAGCAAGCAGCGCCTGTGGACCAAGGGCGAGAGCTCGGGCAACGTGTTGCGGGTGGTGTCGATCGAGACCGATTGCGACGCCGACACGTTGCTGGTGCAGGCGCGCCCGCACGGGCCGACTTGCCATGTGGGCCGCACCAGCTGCTTTCCGGGCGCCCCCGGCCAGTTCCTCGGCAGCCTGGATGCCTTGATCGCCACGCGCGAGCAGCAGCGCCCGCACGGCAGCTACACCACCAAGCTGTTCGAACAGGGCATCCGCCGCATCGCGCAGAAGGTGGGCGAGGAGGGCGTGGAAACTGCACTTGCCGGTGTGGTGCAGGGCGATGCCGAGTTGCTCGGCGAGTCGGCCGACCTGCTGTATCACCTGATCGTGCTGCTGCGCGCGCGCGGCCTGGGCCTGGGCGACGCAGTGGCGTTGCTGGAGTCGCGGCACAAATAACGCGGTCGCGTCGCAGCGCACCCGGGCGCGATGGGCGTTATCGGTAAGGCCCGTCGCGCCCGGGTGCGCTCCTACGGAATGTGTCGGCGTGTCTTTCGCGCCGTGCGCCTGGCGAGGGCGGGTACAATTTCCGCCGATCTTCGCGCGGGAAAACGCATGCAGCTTCGCTTCGCTCTGTTGGCCCTGGGTGTGCTCGCGGGAAGCGCGTACGCGCGCGATGCCGTGGTCGACGGCACCGTCTACGAAGAACGCGACGGGCGTGCCGGGCGCAGCGCCGATGAGCCCGGCATTGCCGATGTCACCGTCTCCAACGGCGAGCAGCTGGTGCGTACCGACGCGCAAGGCCGCTACCGCCTGCCGGTGCGCGACGGGCAGACGGTGTTCGTGATCAAACCGGGCGAGCGCAGCTTCGTGCCAGCCGCCGACGGACTGCCGGGTTTCTGGCGTCACTACGCGCCCAAGGGCTCGGCCAGGCGCAACTACCCAGGCATCGCCGCAACCGGGCGCAATACGCAGCACTGGGATTTCGCGCTGACCCCGCGCGCCAGCGCCGGCAAGCAGGGCTTCCAGATGCTGGTGTTTGCCGACAGCCAGACTGCCAGCCTGACCGACGTGGGCTACTACCAGCGCGATATCGTGGCACCGATCGTCGGCAAGACCTCGGCCAGGCTGGGCACCACGCTGGGCGATATCGTCAGCGACGATCTGAGCCTGTACCCGGCCCTGAACAAAGTCACCACCCAGCTGGGCGTGCCGTGGTTCCATGTGCCGGGCAATCACGATCTCAATCTCGACGCGGGCGACGATGCGCATTCGCTGGACAGCTGGCGTGCCGTCTACGGCCCGGACACCTATGCGGTGGAAGAGGCCAACGCCAGCTTCGTGTTCCTGGACGATGTGATCTATACGCCAGGCGGCAAACCGGCCTATGTCGGCGGCCTGCGCGAGGACCAGTTCGCGTTCCTGCAGGCCTATCTGGCGCAGCTGCCGCGCGAGCGGCTGCTGGTGCTGGGCATGCATATTCCGCTGTTCGACGCGGCGCCGGGACAGGAGACATTTCGGCATGCCGATCGTCGCCGCCTGTTCGCCTTGTTGAAGGATGTGCCGCATGTGCTGGTGCTCAGCGCACACAGCCATACCCAGCGACAGGTCGATCACGGCGCCGACGAAGGTTGGCAGGGCGCCCGCCCGCTGCACGAATACAACGTCGGCGCGGCCTGCGGTGCGTTCTGGTCCGGTGCCAAGGATGCCGACGGCATTCCCGACGCGACGATGAGCGATGGCACGCCGAACGGGTACGCGGTGCTGCAGGTCGCGCCCGGCGGCGACTACACGCTGGCCTATCACGTCGCACGCTCGGCCGATGACGCGCAACTGCTGCTGCATGCGCCCAAGGTGCTGCGTCAGGGCGCGTACGCGGCCTGGGGGATCTACGCCAATGTCTTCATGGGCCAGGACGACACCCTCGTCGAGATGCGCATCGACAAGGGCGCATGGCAGCCGATGAAGCGGGTGGAGCGCGCCGATCCGCGCCTGCTGGCCGAGAACGTGCGCGACGATGCGGCCGAGCAATTGCGCGGCTACGACCGCTCGCCCGAGGCCACGCCGTCCACGCATCTGTGGCGTGGCGCGTTGCCGACCACGCTGGAGGTGGGCGAGCATGCGGTGGACGTGCGCGCATCGCTGCCGACCGGGCAGTACGGCGCACGCACGGTGTATCGCTTGCAGCGCGCCGATCCCTGATGGGGAGGCGTGCGTGGTGCGAGGGCTCCGGTGTGGAGTCCGTCGCGCATGCATGCGGCCCTGCGGTGTCCTGTCGATTCGTTCGCGTCATGGACCACGCTTGAACCCTATCGCCGGACACACAAACGCCTCCACAAGGGAGGCGTTTTGGGATCCGGGCTGGCAGGCGATGGCGCGCTGGCGGGGATCGATGCTGGCTGGCGTGCGCTGGCTGGCCGGGCGAGTGTAGCGAGGCTGCGCAAGCGCTGACGAAATGAGAATTAGTCTCAGCGCGTGGCGATCGTCAAGGTGTCGCTGGTGCTGGCACGGGCGACGGTTTGCGTGGGCTGGCGGCTGCGGCCGGCACCTTGGCCTTGATCGGGCTGTCCAGCGACTTGGTCTCGGAATCGGCTTCCGGATCCTGGTCCTGCCCGGCGTCCGGAGCGGTCTCCAGCGGCGGATACGGGTAGGCCACGGCCGGGCCTGCATGCAGGCCTGCACGCCAGCGTGCCAGCACCGGCGCGATGCGCTTGCCGAGCGACTGCTGCGGCAACGACGGCAGTTCGCCTTCCTGCTGCTCGCGCGCAGTGATCGCTGTCCTGGCCATATCGAACGCGGCCAGCGGGTCGTCGCTGCGGTTCATCGCATCGATCAGCCAGGCCTGGCCGAAGTAGGTCGCATTGGAGGTGTTGCCGCAGCCGAACGAGGGCCGGTCTGCACGCGCGGCGGTGAGGATCAGCGTGTTGGGCGAACGCAGCGCCGGAATGAAGCCGCCCGAGTAGCACGCCGACAGCACGATGATGCGATTGCCGATGCCGGCATCGTCCAATGCCTGACGCAGATCCTGCGGGCTGATGAAGTCCTCCTCGTTCTGGTCCACCTGCACGTACAGCGTGTGGTCCTCTGTGCCATGGGTGGTGACGAACAGCAGCAGCGCGTCTTCCTTGCGATCCATGCGCTTGCCGATTGCGGCGAGCGTGTCGTAGAGGTTGTCGTAGGTCGCCAGCGGCGCGTACGGCTGCTCGCCCAGATTGTCCGGGTTGTTGACCAGCGTCACCACGCGGCCGCGTGCATCGAAGCGTTGTTCGAACAGCTGCCTGAGGTAGAGCGTCTCGTTGCGAAACACCTCGTCGCTGGCATCGCCGGCGAAGCCGACCACATACAGGTCGGTCACGCCGGGGCGCTGCGGCTGCAGCGCGTTCAATGCCTGCGCAAGCGCAGTCTGATCGACCGGGTCGACCTCATCCTTGCCTGCCGCCTGGTTCGGCAGTGCGGCACCGGCATCGGGATGACAGCCGGCCATCAAGGCCACGATGACGATCAACAAGGACAGGCGCCGCAGCAAGGCGTTCAGTCCGAAGGGGGAATGCAGCGACATGACAAACGCCGAGGTCTGGGAGAACGGGTGGAGCGCGCAGGCGCAGTAATCGCAACACAGGCCATGGCGTTGCACAACGTCCATCGATCCGCGTCAAGCACATCTTGCAGAGCACGTGGCGTGCAGCAGGCCTTGCATGCCAGGCCGCGCCCATCCGCATCGTCGAGGCCCGCTGACTCATGCCTGCAAGCGCCGCGCGAACATGCCGTCATGCAGGTGCGGACGGCGTGCTTGGACCGCAACCTATCAGGAGCGCATGCAGCACCGAATAACGACTGCGCTCACCCGAGGGTGAGCGCAGTTGGTTGTCTACCGCGCTTACAGCGCCAGCTTGGTGAAACTCTCCACGCGCTGGTGACTGCCGATCTCGTCGGCCGAACGTGGGGTGGGGTAGTCCTCGAGACGGTCCAGCAACGCAGTGCGCATGCCTGCACGCTTGGCGGCGTCCAGCTCCTCGATCACGTCCGACAGGAACAGGATCTCGCCCGGCGGCACGCCGATGCGTTCGGCGATGCGGCGGTAGCTGGCGCTCTCGCGCTTGGGGCCGACCTCGGTATCGAACCAGTCGCTGACCAGCCCGCTCAGGTCGCCGGCATCGCTATGGGCAAAGAACAGCTTCTGCGCCGGCACCGAGCCGGACGAATACACGTACAGCGGGATGCCGGCCGCGTGCCAGGCCTGCAGCTGGATCGCCGCATCGGCATAGATGTGCGCAGTGAAGTCGGCGGTCCTGTAGCCGTCGCTCCAGATCATCCCCTGCAGGGCCTTGAGTGCGGTGTGCTTGCGATCCTCGTCGATCCAGGTCTGCAGGGTGCTGACCAGGACCTCGTCCGGCACGTCCTCGCCGATTTCGTCGGCCACCTGATTGAGCCAGTGCCGCACCTGCGGGTGACCGCCGTGCTCCTGCACGTAGGCCGGCATGGCGCGGCGCGCATACGGAAACAACACGTCCTTGACGAACGAGATGCTGCTGGTGGTGCCTTCGATATCGGTGAGGATCGCTTGCGGTCGTGTCATCGTCAGCTGGCCTTTGGAGGTTTCTCGGGGGCGTAGCGGGGGAATTGTTGGGCGATCTCGGTGCCGGTGAAGTGGCCGACCCAGCCATCGGGCTCGGTGAAGAAGCGGATCGCCACGAAGTGCGGCTCCGGCCCCATGTCGAACCAGTGCAGGGTGCTGTCGGGCACCGCGATCAGGTCGTCCTTCACGCATTCGATCTCGTAGACCTTGTTGTCCACGTGCAGCGTGAACTGGCCCGAGCCGGCGACGAAGAAGCGCACCTCGTCTTCCTTGTGGAAGTGCTCGTCCAGGAACTTGGCGCGCATTTCCTCGCGCTTGGGATTGTCCGGCGCGATGCTGACCACATCGACGGTCTTCAGCCCGCGCTCGGCGCTGAGTCGCTCGATATCCTCGCGGTAGGCGGCCATCACCTGCTCGGGTGATGCGCCCGGCTCGATGGGCTGATTGGCCTTCCAGCGCTCGAAGGTCACGCCGATCTTGCTCAGCTCGGCGGCAATCTGCTCGCTGTCGCGGCTATCGAGTTGTGGCAGGTTGGGATCGGAATCGTTGTAGATGCGAAGTCGGCTCATGGCGATCTGGCTCACAAGGAAAGGGGGAGGTGGCGAGGGCTCAGCGCGGGCCGCGCAGCTTCAGCAGCTCGAGTTCGCAATGCAGCAGGAATTCGAAGGCCTCCAGATGACGGCGTGCCTCGGCCATGTTGCGGCCCCAGGCATACAGTCCGTGCCCTTCGATGAGATACCCCCACAGGCTCTGTTTGTCCAGCAGGGCCTCGACCTGCGCAGCCAGCACCTGCATGTCCTGCGTGTTGGCGAACACCGGCACGTCCACTGCCGTTTCATGCGTGGTGTTGCCTTCGAAGGCTTTCAACAGCTCATAGCCTTCCAGCCGGATCACGCCGCTGCCGGCGTACAGCCGCGAGGCAATGGTCTGCACCGGCGAGTGCGTGTGCAGCACGCAGCCGATCTCCGGAAAGCGGCGATACAGCTGGGTGTGCAGCAGCGTTTCTGCGGACGGGCGCAACGGACGGCCGACCGCCAGGCCGTCGAAGTCCACCACCATGATGTCTTCTTCGACCAGGCGGCCCTTGTCGCGGCCTGACACGGTGATCGCCGCGTGCTGTTCGTCCAGGCGATGGGAGAAATTGCTGCTGGTGGCCGGCGTCCAGCCGGCCTGGGCCAGCTCGCGGATGTTGCCGATCAGCAGGTGCGCCAGCTCGTGCAGACGCGCAGCGCTGTAGGGCAGGGGGGCAGTGGTCGCATTCATGGACCTATTCTACTGCCCCGCCGGATTACGGTCAGGTGCAGCGCAGCAGGGTTTGTTCCTGCCAGGCCCGTACCTAGAGCGGCCTACAAAATGTGAAGAGCGCGAGACTGGCAATGAGCGCAGTGGTGTTGTCGGCCGTCTGTTGTTGGATGCGGTCAGAAGCCCAGGTCAAATGCCTGGTCGGTCGAGTGCGCGGTGCCCTCACCGCTTGCGGGACACGCCGTGAACCCGTCCCTGGGGCTCGGTGGCGGCGTCCATGCCGCCACACGGTCCCGCAACCGGCAAGGACACCGCACCAGACAGTTGGCCGGCTGTTTTCTTGAAAGCATGTTGCTCGGCCTGCGGCGGCAGGCGAGACGTTTGCAGGTTGCGCCTTAAAAAGCTGGTCTGCTGCTCGGCTTGCGATGGGAAGGTGGTGAGAAGCTGATCGACGCACAATGATCCGACCAGCGCACGTCAT
The DNA here is from genome assembly GCF_011761885.1 of Xanthomonas sp. CFBP 8151. Taxonomy (NCBI): domain Bacteria; kingdom Pseudomonadati; phylum Pseudomonadota; class Gammaproteobacteria; order Lysobacterales; family Lysobacteraceae; genus Xanthomonas; species Xanthomonas sp. CFBP 8151. The sequence goes on along the minus strand of NZ_JAASQZ010000006.1, from coordinate 50,638 downwards.
GCCTTGCTCTTAACCAGGCACATCGATCATCTCGACTGGTCCTTGCCCGCCCACCGTCGCGGGACCTTACGCGGCATGGATGCCGCGTAAGAGCCTCCATGGACGGATTCACGGCGTGTCCCGCGATGGTGGGCGGGCAAGGGCCCTGCAGCCAAGTTGCAGACCAGCAGATCAGGGTCCTGTAACCAGGCCACAGATCAGCCGCCCAGCAGCCGAAGACCTGTCACCGCTCTGCCATAAACCGGCGGGCGGTCGTTTTGTCAGTGGCTGCTGGCGCGCGCGCGTGCTCAGCGACCGTCGCGCAGACGGCTGTGGCGATAGCCGTAGCCGAAATAGACCACCAGCCCGACCAGCGTCCATCCCCCCATCAACATCCAGTTATGCAGGGTCATCGCCGACAGCAGGGCCAGGCAGCTCAACACGCCGGCGCTGCAGATCAGCCAGGCCACCGGCATGCGGAACGGACGCGGCAGTTCCGGGTGGGTACGACGCAGGATCAGCACGCCGGCGCACACCGCGGCGAAGGCGATCAGCGTCCCCATCGAGGTCAGCTCGCCCAGCACATCCAGCGGGAACACCGCTGCCAGCAGGGCGATGCCCACGCCGGTAATCACCGTATTGACGTGCGGGGTGCGGTACTTCGGATGGATACGGGTGAAGATCGACGGCAGCAGCCCGTCGCGCGCGATGATCATGAAGATGCGCGGCTGGCCGATGATCATCACCAGCACTACCGACGACAGCCCGATCAGCGCGCCGACTTCCACCACCACGCGCAACCAGGCCAGCTGCGGATGCGCCGCCACCGCGGTCACCACCGGCTCGTCGGTGCCGAGCAGGGTGTAGGGCACCAGCCCGGTCATCACCGCCGCCATGGCGATGTAGAGCACGGTGCAGATGACCAGCGACAGGATCATGCCGATCGGCAGGTCGCGTTGCGGCCGGTGCGACTCCTGCGCCGCCACCGACACCGCCTCGAAGCCGATATAGGCGAAGAACACCATCGCCGCGCCGCGCAGCACGCCTTCCATGCCGTACTTGCCCGGGCCTTCGTTGGCCGGGATGAACGGGTGCCAGTTGGCGGTATCCACGTACTTCCAGCCCACCGCGATCACCAGCAGGATCAGCCCGGTCTTCAGGATCACCATCGCCATGTTCATCGCCGACGACTTGCGGATGCCCACGTAGCACAACCAGGTCAGCAACAGCACGATACCGGCGGCGGGCAGGTTGGCGATCGCGCCGGTGCGCTGCAGCTTGCCGTCCAGTGGCGCACTGACCAGGGCGGCCGGCAGGTGGATGCCGAAATGCTCCAGCAGGCTCAGGAAATAGCCGGTCCAGCTGACCGCCACCGCCGAGGCGGAGACGCCATACTCCAGCACCAGCATCCAGCCGATGAACCAGGCTGCCAGTTCGCCGAAGGTGGCATAGGTATAGGTGTAGGCGCTGCCGGACACCGGCACCATCGCGGCGAATTCGGCATAGGCCATCGCGCAGAACGCGCAGCACACCGCGGCCAGCACGAACGACAGCATGATCGCCGGCCCGGCATGGTCGGCCGCGGCCTGGCCGGTGATGACGAAGATGCCGCCGCCGATCACCGCACCGATGCCCAGGGCGGTCAGCCCCCAGGGCCCGAGTGCGCGTTGCAGGCCCAGCCCGTCGGCCGCCTCATGGCTGGCGTGCGGGTGTTTGGTGGCCCAGAGTTGCTTGAACATGCAGCGGTTCCTGTTGAATCCCTGCACGTGGCGGTGCGGGCGTGTGCGGGATGTGCGGACTGTTGCGAGGGACTGGCGTTGTCAAATCCCCGCACACGGATGTGCGGGCTGTTGCGAGGGACTCGCAATCAAGCCTTGCGGGCCAGCCGGCTATGGCGAATGCCATAACCGAAATAGATGACCAGGCCGATCATGGTCCAGCCCACGAACACCTTCCAGTGTTCCTGAAACGCCTGGAAGAACAGGAACAGGCAGGCCAGCGCACCCAGCGGGCAGATCAGCATCGCCAGCGGCACCCGGAACGGCCGCGGCAGATCCGGCTTGGTGAAGCGCAGCACCATGACCCCGGCGCACACGGTGGCGAAGGCGAGCAGGGTGCCCATCGACACCAGCTCGCCCAGCACGCTGAGCGGGATCAACCCGGCCAGCAGCGCCGCGACCACGCCGACGAAGATCGTCCCGACATAGGGGGTATGGAACTTCGGATGCACCTTGCCAAACAGTCTGGGCATCAACCCATCCTTGGCCATGGTGTAGAAGATGCGCGGCTGCGCCATCAGCATCACCAGCACCACCGAGGACAGGCCGGCGATCGCGCCGATCTCCACGGCGGTCTTGAGCCAGGTCAGCTGCGGGTGCGCTTCCAGTGCGGTGGCCACCGGCTTGGCGGTGCCGAGCTGGGTGTAGGGCAGCAGGCCGGTCAGCACCGCGCAGACGATGATGTAGATGACGGTGCACACCGCCAGCGACACCAGGATGCCGATCGGCATGTTCTTCTGCGGATCCTTGGTCTCGCCGGCGGAGGTGGAGACCGCATCGAAGCCGATATAGGAAAAGAACACGATGGATGCCGCGCGGAACACGCCGTCCCAGCCGAACTGGCCCGGCCCGGTGTTTTCCGGGATGAAGGGATGCCAGTTGGCCGGATCGATATAGGCGATGCCGAAGCCGACGAACAGGCAGATCACCACGACCTTGATCGCCACCACGATGGCATTGGCGAATGCCGACTGGGTGACGCCGACGTAGCACAGCATGCTCACCGCCGCCACGATCAGCACGGCCGGCAGGTTGATGAGGTTGCCGGAGCTGACAAAGTTGTGGCCGTCCCAGGCCAGTGGCGCGCCGGCCAGCTCCGCCGGGAACGGCAAGCCGAGCGTGCCGGTCAGGAAACTGATCAGGTAGGCGGACCAGCCGACCGCAACGCTGGAGCCGGCGAACAGGTATTCCAGCACCAGGCACCAGCCGATGAACCAGGCGATGCCCTCGCCGAGGGTGGCATATGAATACGAATAGGCGCTGCCGGACACCGGCATCATCGCCGCGAACTCTGCGTAGCACAGGCCGGCGAATGCACAGGCGATGCCGGCGAACACGAAGGACAGCATCACCGCCGGGCCGGCGTGGTTGGCCGCGGCCTGGCCGGTCAACACGAAGATGCCGGCGCCGATCACCGCGCCGATGCCGAGCATGATCAGGTGCTTGGCGGTGAGGGTGCGTTGCAGGGTGGCTTCGCCCTGCAGGCTGCCTTCGACCGGTTCGCCCCCGTCGACATGTCCAGCGGGCTCGATCGGTTTGACCCTCAACAGAGACTTCAGCATTCGGTACATCCCTAAGTGGCAAAGCTAAGGCGCGCGCGCCTGGGCGAAGGTGGTGCGCCGCGTCCCGGTGGGACAGGCAAGCGGCCTACCTTGCCAAAGCTACACGCTCACGACAAGCACGTACGCAGCATGAATGGCGATAATGGCCGCCTGGCCCGCGACGGGCGACCGGGAACGACAGATGGTGGATGCAACCCTGCAACAGCGATTGGCCGACTACCGCGCGCGCTGGCCGGACGAAGCCGGGCTGGCCGAGCAGTTCGCTCAACTGCTGGACGATGCCACCAACCCGTTCCTGCGCGAGCGTGTCGAAGGTCATTTCACCGGCTCGGCGTGGGTGGTCAGCGCCGATGGCACGCGCACGCTGCTGACCCATCACCGCAAGCTGCAACGCTGGCTGCAGCTGGGCGGGCACGCCGACGGCGACCGCGACCTGGCGCAGGTGGCCTTGCGCGAGGCGCAGGAGGAATCCGGATTGACCGGTTTGCGCCTGGCTGACGCGGCCATCTTCGACCTGGACCGGCACTGGATCCCCGCGCGCGGCGAGGTGGCCGGGCATTGGCATTACGACGCGCGCTATGTGGTGGTGGCTGGGGCGGACGAGGCATTCGAGGTCAGCGAGGAATCGCTGGCTCTGGCGTGGCGCCCGGTCGCCGAGCTGCTTGCCGATCCGCAGCTGGATCCGTCGATGCGTCGCATGGCCGAGAAGTGGGTGGCGCGCGCGCGTTGAGCAGCTTGTTAGAGCCCCTTTCGTCGGGGTAATAAGGCGCTGCTTGCGCACCGCTGGCGCGTGCGACGCAAGTGCTGGTGCTGCCTGTCACTTGCTGGCTTCGGTGGGCGGCAGCAGCGCGGCCGGCGATCGGCTGCTCGGCTCGGTCAGACATCCTGTCTGACTCGCCGCCGCGGCACCTCCCTGTGCCGCTCTCCGCCAATCCCCGGCCACGCTGCTGCCTCGGCCATTCGCTGTCATGGCCTTGGAAGCATTGAAAGAGTGATGAAACGTTGTTTCGTGCTCAGGTCTGCGAAAGCCCCTCTCCCGTCGGGAGAGGGGGTGGGTACGGCTGACTAGAGTTCTAAAGCACTGCCTGCGCGCCACTGGCGCGCGTGCCTGGGAGTGGCTGCGCCGCAAGCGCGGGCAGGGGCGCGGAGCGGGGGTTGGGGGAGAGTACGGCCAGGCATCGGCTGCCAGTCTACGAGTCACCCTTGCTGGCGCGTGGCGACGCGTTTGCCATGGCAGACGCGCCGAAGGTGGCCGCAGCGCCCCCTCATCCGGTCCTTCGGGCCACCTTCTCCCGTTGGGAGAAGGGATCGCCTCGGTACAAAGTCCGCTCAGTACAAAATGCGCGTCCGCAAGGTCCCTTCGATCAAGGCCAGGCCTTCCTTAAGCGCGGTGGCCTGCGCCTCGCTGGCACTGACGTCGATCACCACGTAGCCCACCTTGGGATCGGTGCGCAGGAACTGGCCGTCGATGTTGACGTTGTGGCGCGAGAACAGTTCGTTGATCTTGGACAGCACGCCCGGCACGTTGCGGTGGATATGCAGCAGGCGCAGGCTGTCGGGATGTTCGGGCAGGGTGACCTCGGGGAAGTTCACCGCCGACAGGGTGCTGCCGTTGTCGCTGTAGCGCACCAGCTTGGCGGCCACTTCGACGCCGATATTGTCCTGCGCTTCCAGCGTGCTGCCACCCACGTGCGGGGTCAGGATCACGTTGTCGTGTGCGGTCAACTTTGATTCGAACGCATCGCCATTGCCCTTGGGCTCGATCGGGAACACGTCCACCGCCGCGCCGCCGATCTGGCCCGAGCTCAGCGCCGCGTCCAGTGCGTCGATGTCGATCACCGTACCGCGCGAGGCGTTGATCAGGTGCGCGCCGTGCTTCATGCGCGCGATTTCCGCCGCGCCGATCATGTCCTTGGTCGACGGCGTCTCCGGCACATGCAGGGTTACCACGTCCGAGCGTGCCAGCAGGTCGTCCAGATCGATCGCCGCACGCGCGTTGCCCAGCGACAGCTTGGTCTCGATGTCGTGGAAGATCACCTGCATGCCCAGCGACTCGGCCAGCACGCCGACCTGGGTGCCGATGTGCCCGTAACCGACGATGCCCAGCACCTTGCCGCGCGTTTCGTGGCTGCCGGCGGCCGACTTGGACCACCCGCCGCGATGGCATTCGGCGTTCTTCTGCGGGATGCCGCGCAGCAGCAGGATCGCCTCGGCGATGACCAGCTCGGCCACGCTGCGGGTATTGGAGTAGGGCGCGTTGAACACCGGGATGCCGGCCAGTTCGGCCGCGTCCAGATCGACCTGATTGGTGCCGATGCAGAAGCAGCCCACTGCGATCAGCCGCTTGGCATGCGCCAGCACCTCGGCGCTCAACTGCGTGCGCGAGCGGATGCCGACGATGTGCGCCTCGGCGATACGCGCAGTGAGTTCCTGTTCCGGCAACGATTTGGCGTGCAGTTCGATCTGCGAATAACCGGCGGCGCGGAACACATCCACGGCAGTCTGGCTGATGCCTTCCAGCAACAGGACGCGGATATCCTGCTTGGGAAACGAGGTTCTCTTCGGCGACATGGGGGAGCGCATTGCAGCAATCGGGTCGGCAACTATGCCAGATGGGCCGCGCGATGGGGCGCCCGCAACGCAGTGTTTGCGCAGGCAAAGTCCTTGCAGTGCAACGGTTTCAGCTGAATCCAACGCCGCGTCGGCGCCACGCCGTGCAGCTGGACGAGGCTGGCGCGCACTGGCACGCTGTGCGGTTCCTACCGCAGCGCCGTGTGCCATGACCGATCCCCGCATCCTTTCGTTGCAACAGGCCGTGCCGGCGTTGCGTTTGAAGACCGAGCCGGCCGACCTGGAACACTACGGCCGCGACTGGACGCGGCGCTGGACGCCCAACCCGCTGGCGATCGCCTTGCCCGGTTCGGTGGACGAGGTGCAGGCGGTGCTGCGCTGGGCAAATGCGAATGCGGTTGCAGTAGTGCCCTCGGGCGGGCGCACCGGTCTGTCCGGCGGTGCGGTGGCTGCCGACGGCGAGCTGGTGCTGAGCCTGGAGCGGCTGAACAAGCCGCTGGAGTTCAACGCAGTGGATCGCACGCTCACCGTCCAGGCCGGCATGCCGCTGGAAGCGGTGCACAACGCCGCGCGCGAGCATGGGCTTGTGTATCCGGTGGATTTCGCCGCGCGCGGCTCGTGTTCGATCGGCGGCAACATCGCCACCAATGCCGGCGGCATCCGCGTGATCCGCTACGGCAATACCCGCGACTGGGTGGCCGGCCTGAAGGTGGTCACCGGTGCCGGCGAACTGCTGGAGCTCAACAAAGCACTGGTGAAGAATTCCAGCGGCTACGATTTCCGCCATCTGATGATCGGCTCCGAAGGGACGCTCGGCGTGGTGGTCGAAGCGACGCTGCGACTGACCGACCCGCCGCCGCCCAGCAATGTGATGCTGCTGGCGCTGCCCTCGTTCGAGGTGCTGATGCAGGTATTTGCTGCGTTCCGCGCGCAGCTGCGGCTGGAAGCGTTCGAATTCTTCACCGACCGCGCGCTCGAACACGTGCTGGCGCACGGCGCGCAGGCGCCGTTTGCCGACGTGCATCCGTATTACGTGGTCACCGAATTCGCCGCCGGCGACGAGGCGCAGGAAGCCGCAGCGATGGCGGCATTCGAAACCTGCATGGAGCAGGGCTGGGTCAGCGACGGGGTGATCAGCCAGAGCGATGCGCAGGCTGCGCAACTGTGGCGACTGCGCGAAGGCATCACCGAAGCGTTGGCGCGCTACACGCCGTACAAGAACGACGTGTCGGTGCGCATCTCCGCGATGCCGGCGTTCCTGGCCGAAACCCAGGCATTGCTGCACGATGCGTATCCGCATTTCGATGTGGTGTGGTTCGGCCATATCGGCGACGGCAACCTGCATATCAACGTGCTCAAGCCCGACGACACCAGCCAGGCCGATTTTGTGGCGGCCTGCGATCAGGTGACCAAGTTGCTGGCGCAGGCCTTGCAGCGTTTCGGCGGCAGCATCTCCGCCGAACACGGCATCGGCTTGGTCAAGAAGGCCTACTTGTGGAGCACGCGCTCGGCCGAAGAGATCGCGCTGATGCGCGGGATCAAACATGTGCTCGATCCTCATCTTTTGCTGAATCCCGGCAAGCTGTTCGAGATGGACGACGCGCCTGCCGCCACGCGCGCCGGTTAGTCTTTCATCACCTTCACATGGAATCGATACGCCAATGATGCGCCCCCTCGTTTTTTGCGCTTTGACGCTGCTGCCGCTGGCGGCCTTCGCATCCAGCCTGGCCGGAACCTCGGCGGGTGCATCGTCGGCCGGTTCGTCCAATTCCTCCGGCAGCAGTTCCGGCGACGACAAGGTGGTGGCCGACGCACGCGAAGATGCCGCCGGCTTCGTCGCCAGCGATGGCGCGATCCGCGGCGCGCGGCTGGAAGCGGCGCTGCTGCAGTTGCGCGGTCGCAGCGATGCGGCGCGGCTGTCCAGCGACCTGGAACTGGCGCAGTCCATCCTGGCCCAGTGAGGTCTCTTCGCCGGTGCTGGTGGCTGTGGCTGGCCGCAGCGATCGCACCGGCGGTGCAGGCCGAAGTACGCATCGATGTCGATCCGCAGGGCCTGTCTGCGGCGCAGATCGACGCCACGCATGCGTTGGTGGAACAGGTCGCGCAGCGTCTGCCGCCTGCCTCGATGCAGCGTATCGGCGCACCGGTCCAGCTGCAGTGGCGCACGGATTTACCGGCACACGTGCATGGCCGCGCGATCGGCCGGCGCATCCTGCTCGATCGTGACCTGCTGGACGCGTGGAGCGCGCAGGCGACGGCCGCGCAGACCGACCCCGATACACCGGCCACGCGCGCGGCAATGGCCGCCGTAGTGCACGAACTGGCGCATGTGCTGGATCGCGGCGCGCACGGTGGCCTGTCGCGCGACCCGCGGCTGCGCGATCTTGCCGGCTGGCAGGTGCGCCCCTGGCGGATCGGGCGTGGCGCGAACCGGTTCAGCGATCGCAGCCCAGACGATTACGAACGGCGCAGCCCAGCCGAATTCGTCGCGGTGAATCTCGAACATTACGTGCTCGATGCCGATTATCACTGCCGGCGTCCGGCATTGGCGGCCTGGTTTGCCGAGCAGGTGGGCGCCATGCCCGATGCAACGCGTTGCGAGACGACGCTGCCGTACCTGCAGGCCGACAACGATGCCGGCGCGATGTCGCTGCTGGCACTGGATCCAGCGCGCGTGTATGCGGTGGACTACCTGCTGGCCGAGGGCAACACGCAGCCGATGAGCCGTTGGGGCCACAGCATGTTGCGTCTGGTGATCTGTGCCCCTGGCCGCGCACCCGGTCCCGGTTGCCGTCTGGATCTGCAGTATCACCGCGTACTGTCGTTCCGCGCTTTTGTCGGCGATGTGCAGATTTCCAGCTGGCGCGGGCTGACCGGCTCGTATCCCTCGCGGTTGTTCGTATTGCCGTTGAATCAGGTCGTGGACGAATACACCAAGGTGGAGCTGCGTGCGCTGTCATCGGTGCCGCTGACACTGACACCTGAGGAAATTGCCGCGCTGCTCGCACGCGCCGCGCAGGTGCATTGGAGTTACGACGGGCGCTACTACTTCATCGGCAACAACTGCGCGGTGGAGACCTTCAAGCTCCTGCACGATGGCGTGCCGCGGCTGTCCGCAGCCGGGCTGTCGTCGATCACCCCGCGCGGCGTAAGGCTGCGGTTGCAGCGCGCCGGCATCGCCGACATGCAGGTGCTGGACGACCGTGCGCAGGCGATTCGCCAAGGTTATTACTTCGAGTCGGCGGCGGCGCATTACCAGGCCATGTTCGAGGTGATCCGCCGCGGCCTGCCGGTGCCGCAGGCCGACGTGGAGCAATGGCTGGACGCGCGCGCGGACGCACGTGCGCAGTGGTTCGACCGCGGCGGTCTACGCGAGACGGCTGCGGCGTTGTTGCTCGAACAGGCCGCACTGCGGCGCCAGGAATTGCGCGCGCGCCATGCGCTCAAGCGCCTGCTGACACCGGGCGCGGCCGCGCGTGACTCGGTGCAGGGTCAGCTGCAGTCGCTGTTTGCCCGGCAGGCCCAGCTCAGTCATCCGGCCACGTTGTTGGGCAGCGCCGGCTACGGACTGCCGCAAGCAGACGAGCAGCAATACCTGAGCGCGCGCGTGGCGCAGGAAACCGGCGTATTGGTCGACGGGTGGACACAGCTGCAGAGGCTCGGGCGGCAGCAACTGCCGGCCGACGTCCGCAATGCATTGGAGCAGGGCGAGGCGAATGTGCAACGTCTGCGCGCACGCTTGCGCGTGCTAGCGCGCGGTGATGCGGCTGCCGACAAAGTGCGGTCGGAGATGGATATACCTCTGCGGGCGCAATAGCGATTCGGACGACGCCGGAGGGCGGTACGAGCCCCTCTCCGGCCGGGGCGAGAAGGCACTGCTTGCGCGCCACTGGCGCGCGTGGCTTGGAGCGCCCGCGCTGCTAGCGCGGTCCGGGGCGCGGAGCGGGGTGAGGGTACGGGGCGAAGCTCTCGTATAGGTCCAACTGCATGAGGCTTCGCCCGTACCCTCATCCGGCGCTTTGCGCCACCTTCTCCCGATGGAAGAAGGGACGCGCTGTCGCCTGCAGCTGTAAGTCCCAGTTCCCGGTGCGCCGGCCAGGGACGACGCATCGCACCAACTGGGACCTATCACACCAGCCGGCGCGCCTCATCCAGCGGGTTGCAGATCCGCCTGCACCGAATACTTGCGCAGCCAGTCGCTGACCTGCGCGTCGTTGCGGTACTGCTGCATCAGCGTTGCAAGCCGTGCCGGTGCCGGCGTGCAGAACTGCGCGATCGCCACCTCGATCTCGTGGCGGCGATCTGCGTCGTACGGCTCCTCGCCCGCGAAGTGTTCGCAGGTGTCGTAGTCCTCCACCAGCATGCGCACCTCCTCCGGCATGCCGCACAGGCCGGGCGGATGTTGCAGCCATTCGTCGTCCACCTTGGCGTCGGTGCAGGCCACCGGCGCGGGTGCGGGCGTGGCTGTCGGCGCCGGGGCCGGAGCCGGTTGCGCCGTGCAGGCGGCCAACAGCCCCAGCGTCACCACAACGACCAGCTTGCGCATCAGTCGGCGCGGCCGGCGAATTCGCCGGTGGTGGTGTTGACCAGCACGCGCTCGCCGTTGGTGATGTACTCGGGCACCATGATTTCCAGGCCGGTGTTGAGCTTGGCCGGCTTGGGCCGCTTGGTGGCGGTGCCGCCCTTGAGCTCGGGCGGGGTTTCGACCACCTCCAGCGTCACCGTCTGCGGCAGTTGCACGGCCACCGGCTGGTCGTCGATCACCTGCACGTAGATGCCGGTCAGCCCGTCGATGATGTAACCGGCATCGGTGCCGATCACATCCGCATCCAGCGTGTAGGGCGTGAAGTCTTCGTCGTCCATGAACACGAACGCCTCGCCGTCCTTGTACGAGAACGTCGACAGACGACGCAGCAGCTCCACTTCCGGCAGGTTGTCGTCCGCGTCGAAGCTGGCGTCCAGCTTGGCGCCGCCGGGCACGCTGTACATGATGAAGCGGAAGCGCACGTTGCCGCCGCGGCCCTGCGGCGAACTGCGCTCGATGTCGCGGATCTGGTAAATGCCGCCGTTGTATTCGACGACGTTGCCTTTCTTGATGTCGTTAGCTTTCATGGGAATCGGGAGTTGGGAATGGGGAATCGAAAAAGCCGGGGCCGGGGTGCTGAGAGTAGGGTTACGATTCCCCACTCCCGATTCCCGATTCCCGGCTACTTGAGCGCCAACCGCACGCCGCCGTCCAGGCGAATCACGTCGCCATTGAGGTAGCGATTGCGCAGGATGAAGGCGACGGTGTCGGCGTATTCGTCGGGTTGGCCCAGGCGCGAGGGGAACGGGATGGCCGCGGCCAGCGATTGCTGCACCGCTTCGGGCATGCCGTCCACCATCGGGGTCCAGAACACGCCCGGTGCGATCGTCATTACGCGGATGCCGAAGCGGGCCAGTTCGCGCGCCATCGGCAAGGTCATGCCGACCACGCCACCCTTGCTTGCTGCATAGGCGGCCTGGCCGATCTGGCCTTCGTAGGCGGCCACCGAGGCGGTGTTGACGATCACGCCGCGCTCGCCGTCGTCGCCGGCGCTGTTGTGCTGCATCACATCGGCCGCCGCCTTGGCCACGTTGAAGCTGCCGACCAGGTTGACCAACACGGTGGTGCGGAAGGTTGCCAGCGGCATCGGCGCTTCCTTGCCGAGCACCCGGCCCGAGCCCAGGATGCCGGCGCAGTTCACCGCCAGGTTGAGCCCGCCCAGTGCCTGCGCGGCCTGCGCCACGTTGGCGGCGACCTGCGCCTCGTCGGTGACATCGGTGGCGAAGTACTGCGCATTGCCCGCACCGAGCAGCGCCAGCGCCGCGTCGGCCTTGTCGGCGTTGACGTCGAACAGGGCGACCTTGCCGCCGTCGGCCACAATGCGCTGCGCCACGGCCAGGCCCAGGCCGGAGACGCCGCCGGTGACGATGGCAAGAACAGAAGAAGGCTGCATGCGGTGGTTCCTTGAAATCCTGGAGGCCGGTGGATGCCGGCAGGCGAACGGGTGACGACGCAGCCGGCGATTCTAGCCGAAGCGTCTGTGCGACCGACCTGGAAGATGCGCGGGCGCGGCGACGGTGGCGTGCGGGACTGGCGCCTCAGCCGGCGGCCTCTAACGCCTTGCCGACCTTGCTGCCGGTCTGGCGACCGAGCAACTGCGCCAGCCAGCGGCCGGTGCGGGCGAGGGCGGGCAGGTCGATGCCGGTCGGCATGCCCAGCCCATGCAGCAGATACACCACATCTTCGCTGGCGACGTTGCCGCTGGCGCCCCTGGCGTAGGGGCAACCGCCGGCACCGGACACCGCCGCATCGACCACGCGCACGCCTTGCTCCAGGCAGGCGGCGATGTTGGCCAGCGCCTGGCCGTAGGTATCGTGGAAGTGCACGGCCAATGCCGGCATCGGGACCGCCTGCGCCACCGCGGCCAGCATCCGGCGTGCCTTGGCCGGGGTGCCGACGCCGATGGTGTCGCCCAGCGAAATCTCGTAGCAGCCCAGTGCGTACAGCCGTTGCGCGACATCGACCACGTCGGCCACCGGCACCTCGCCTTGATACGGGCAGCCCAGCACGGTGGAGACGTAGCCGCGCACGCGCACCCCGTCGAGCGCGGCCTGTTCCATGATCGCCCAAAAGCGCGCGATCGATTCGTCGATGCCGGCGTTGGTGTTGGTTCGATTGAATGCCTCCGACGCCGCCGTGAACACCGCCACCTCCTGCGCACCGGCGGCGCGCGCGCGCGCATAGCCTTGCAGGTTCGGCACCAGCACCGGATAGGCGATGCCCGGCGCCTGGCTGATGCCGGCGAACACCTCGGCCGCGTCGGCCAGTTGCGGCACCCACCGCGGGCTGACGAAGCTGGTCGCCTCGATGCTGCGCAGCCCGGTCGCGGAGAGTCGATCGATCAGCGCGATCTTGTCGGCGGTGGCGATCGGTATCGCTTCGTTCTGCAGGCCATCGCGCGGCCCGACCTCGACAATGCGGACAAAGTCGCTCACGCCGCGCTCTCCGGCACCCAGGCCGGGCTGCGCTTGTCGAGGAAGGCGCCCAAACCTTCCTGGCCTTCCGCGGAAACGCGCAGGCGTGCGATCCATGCGGCATTGGCGGCGTCGATGGCGTCGCGGTCGATCGGCGGCAGCACCGCGCGCACCAGCGCCTTGGCGCTGGCCGCCGCCAATGGCGCGGCCGCCAGCAACAGGCGGACCTGACGCTCCACCGCGATGTCCAGCTGGTCGGTGGCGACCAGCTGATGCAACAGGCCCAGCAACTGTGCGGTGGCCGCGTCGAAGATCTCGGCAGTGGCGAACCAGCGCCGTGCCTGCCGCGCCCCAATCGCTGCGATGACATACGGTGAAATCACTGCCGGCAGCAGGCCGAGCTTGCTTTCGGTCAGTCCGAAGCGCGCCTCGGTGCAGCCGATGGCGATATCGCAGCACGCCACCAGGCCCACGCCGCCGCCGAACGCCGCGCCGTTGACGCGTGCGATGGTCGGCTTGGGCAACTCGTCCAGCGTGCGCATCAGGCGCGCGAGGGCGAGCGCATCGGCCGCGTTCTCGGCCTCGCTGGCGCCGGCCATGCCGCGCATCCAGTTCAGGTCGGCGCCCGCAGAGAACGCAACGCCGGCACCGGTGATCACGACGACGCGGATCTGCGCTGCCCGGCCGGCCTGCTGCAAGGCGTCGGTAAGCGCGCCGATCAAGGTCGCATCGAAGGCGTTATGCACCGCCGGGCGGTGCAGTCGCAACGTGCGGACCGCTCCCTGGTCTTCCACGATCAAGCCGGTGTCCTGCATTGCGTCAACGTCCATGAATGGGATGCGAACCATGATAGCGGCACGGGTCGGCCGAGCCATGACGCGGTGCGTCGATGCTAGAATTGAGAACCATTCCTAACAATCAGGCCGTCTTTGTGACGCTGTCCGACATGCCCTTGCATCGCGCCGCCATCGTGGATTCCGTGGAGGATCGCCTCCCCAACGACACGATCGCCCGGCGCCTGCGCGAACTGGGCTTTGTCGCTGGCGAAGAAGTCACGGTGCTGGCGACCGGTCCGGTCGGGCGCGAACCGCTGCTGGTACAGGTCGGTTACACGCGGTTCGCCCTGCGCCGCAGCGAGGCGGCACGCGTGCAGGTACGCGTCGATGGAGCACAGGCATGAGCGCGGCGAGCGTTCCGTTGCGGCTGGCGCTGGTTGGCAATCCCAACAGCGGCAAGACCGCGCTGTTCAATCAGTTGACCGGCAGCCGGCAGAAGGTCGCCAACTACACCGGCGTCACCGTCGAACGCAAGGAGGGACACTTCCGCGCGCCGTCCGGGCGCGACTTCGCGGTGCTGGATCTGCCCGGCGCCTACAGCCTGCAGCCGGCCAGCCTGGACGAGGCGATCACCCGTGACCTGTGCCGGGGCTTCTATCCCGGCGAACCGGCGCCGGACGTGCTGGTCTGCGTGATGGATGCGACCAACCTGCGCCTGCATCTGCGTTTTGCGCTGGAGCTGCGCGAGCTGGGCCGGCCGATGATCGTGGCCTTGAACATGGTCGACGCCGCGCAGCGGCGCGGCATCGTCATCGACCTGCCGGCGCTGGAACAGGCGCTCGGGGTGCCGGTGGTGGAAACCGTGGCGGTGCGCCGCGGCGGCGCCAAGGCGCTGGTCGAGCGCATCGACGCGCAGGCCGCGAGCCTCGCGGCACCGGGCGCCGCGCCGCCTGCAGATGGCAACTACCATGCGCAGGTGCGGCAGATCCTGAGTGCGGCTGTGACCATGCCGACCCGCACCTCGCGGGTGGACGACGCGCTGGACCGCTGGCTGCTGCACCCGCTCTGGGGCCTGGTCACGCTGGCGGTGGTGATGTTCCTGATCTTCCAGGCGGTGTATGCCTGGGCCAACCCAGTGATGGACCTGATCGATGCCGGCACCGCGATGCTGGGCGAGTGGGCGGGCACTACGCTGCCGGAGGGCCCGCTCAACAGCCTGCTCAAGGACGGCATCATCACTGGCCTGGGCGGGGTGATCAAGTTCCTGCCGCAGATCCTGATCCTGTTCGCCTTCATCCTGGCGCTGGAAGAGTCCGGCTACCTGCCGCGCGCGGCCTTCCTGCTCGACCGCATGATGTCTGCCGCCGGCTTGTCCGGGCGCTCGTTCATCCCGTTGCTGTCGAGCTTTGCCTGTGCGGTGCCCGGCATCATGTCCACCCGCAGCATCCAGGACCCGCGCGACCGGTTCGCCACCATCATGGTCGCGCCATTGATGACGTGTTCGGCGCGCCTGCCGGTGTATGCCTTGCTGATCGGCGCCTTCATCCCGCAGAAGACCGTGTGGGGCGTCTTCAACCAGCAGGGCCTGATCCTGTTCGGCTTGTATGCCGCGGCCATCGTCAGCGCGCTGCTGGTGTCGTGGACAATGAAGAAGTGGCGCCGCGACAAGAGCGAGCACCCGCTGATGCTGGAGCTGCCGTCCTATCGCCTGCCGCATCTGCCCGACCTGGCGCTGGGGCTGTGGGAGCGTGCGCTGATCTTCCTCAAGCGCGTCGGCGGCATCATTCTGGCCCTGACCATCCTGCTGTGGTTCCTGCTGTCGTTTCCCGCGGCGCCAGCTAACGCCACCTTGCCGGCGATCGATTACAGCTTCGCCGGGCGCATCGGCCATGCGATGGCGATCTTCTTCGCGCCGCTGGGCTTCAACTGGCAGATCTGCATCGCGCTGATTCCCGGCCTGGCCGCGCGCGAAGTGGCGGTGGCCTCGCTGGCGACCGTGTACGCGCTGTCGGCTGCCGACGACGATGCCGCGGCGCAGGCCTTGTCGCCGCTGATCAGCGATGGCTGGTCGCTGGCCACCGCGCTGTCGCTGCTGGTCTGGTACATCTACGCGCCGATGTGCATCTCCACGCTGGCCACGATCAAGCGCGAAACCAACTCGTGGAAGCAGATGACGGTCAGCGCGGTGTACCTGTTCGCGCTGGCCTACCTGGCCTCGCTGGTGACCTACCAGCTGGCCGTGCTGCTGGGAGCCGGCTGAGGTGGATCTGTCGCTCACGCTGCAATACCTGGTCATCGCCCTGGCGGTGTTGCTCAGTCTGTGGGTGGTGATGAAGAAACAATTCCCCGGCACGCTGCGGCGTCTGCGCAGCATGCTGGCGCTGGGTCTGCTGCGCGACGGGCGACCTGCGTGGATGCGGGCGCTGGGTCGCCGCGTGGCCCCGCCGGTCGCCCAGGACGCCGCGGCCTGCGGTGGCTGCGACAGTTGCGGGCCGGCGCCGCCACGTCGTCACTGACGCGCGGAAGCGGTGCCTGTCATCGGCACCGGCCGACCTGGCCCGCCGCCCGGCCGACCTGCGCGCGCAGCGCGTGTCGGCAGAAGCAGGCGACATCCTGCGCGGCGCGATGCGCGTATTGCGGTTGTCTTGCCGGCTGGCGTCGACGCGCGTGCATGGCATCACTGCATCGCGTGTTCGGTCGCGTCACTGCGACCCAGGCAAGCGTCGTAACGCGTGGCGATGACCGGTGCAGCAGCAATACCGTCACTGGCCGAGTGGCGTCGTTGACGCTGCAGTGCACAGCGCGTCGGCCACAGGCCTTCGCTATGCTTGCGCGATGACGACCTCCTTCCAGATCTCCCGACGTGCGCAGGCGCTGACCAGTTCGGCGATTCGCGAAATCCTCAAGGTGACCGAGCGGCCGGAGGTCATTTCCTTCGCCGGCGGGCTGCCGTCGCCGGCCACCTTTCCGGTGGAGCGCATGCGTGCGGCCAGCGATCAGGTGCTGCGCGATGCGCCGCAGGCCGCGCTGCAATACGGCCCCACCGAAGGCTATGCGCCGCTGCGCGAATGGGTAGCGGCACGCCTGAGCCGCGACGGCGCCAGTATCCGGCCCAGCCAGGTGTTGATCACCACCGGCTCGCAGCAGGGCCTGGACCTGCTCGGCAAGGTCTTCATCGACGAAGGCAGCAAGGTGCTGGTGGAAACGCCGAGCTACCTGGGCGCGTTGCAGGCGTTCTCGCTGTTCCAGCCGAGCTTCGTCGGCATGCCCTCGGACGAGGACGGGGTGGTGGTGGACGCGCTGGATCCTGCAGTGCTGGCCGATGCGCGCTTTCTGTATTGCCTGCCGAATTTCCAGAATCCCACCGGTCGCCGGCTGCCGCTGGCGCGCCGTCAGGCCCTGGTGGCGCGGGCGGCGGAGGCTGGCGTGCCGATCGTCGAAGACGACCCGTATGGCGAGCTTTACTACAGTGGCCAGCCATTGCCGAGCCTGTTGTCGCTCAACCCGGACGGCGTGATCTACATGGGCTCGTTCTCCAAGGTGCTCGCGCCCGGGTTGCGGCTGGGCTATGTGGTCGCGCCCGAAGCGGTGCTGGGCAAGCTGATCCAGGCCAAGCAGGCGGCCGATCTGCATACGCCATCGTTCACCCAGCGCGTGGTCCACCAGACGCTGCAGGACGATTTCCTGGACACGCACATCCCGCAGATCCGCGCGCTGTATGCGCGTCAATGCAGCCTGATGCTGGAGGCACTGGATCGGCATTTCCCACCCCAGGTGCAATGGAATCGCCCCGAAGGCGGCATGTTCCTGTGGGTGACCCTGCCGCCCGGGCTGGACGGCACCGCGCTGCTGGCGCGTGCGATCGCGCGCAATGTGGCGTTCGTGCCGGGCGCGCCGTTCTACGCCACCCTGCCGCAGGTCAATACCCTGCGGCTGTCGTTCGTCACCGTGCCCGGCGACAGGATCGACGCCGGCATCCAGGTCCTGGGCGAGGTGCTGCGCGAGGCGCTGGCCGAATTGCCCGGGCACGGCGCGTGAGCACGCAGACCGCTGGCGTGCAGGCGCCTGCGCTCGCGATCACCATCGACAGCGTCGCGATCGGTATCGCACGCGACTTCACCCGCCCCGGCAGCCGCAGTGCGATCGACAAGCGAGCGGTGGGCAGTAGGGTGCGCGTCGGTCCCGACGGTCTGCAGGGCGACGAGCAGGGCGACCGGCGTGTGCATGGCGGGCCGGACAAGGCGATCCATCACTATCCCCGTGAGCACTACGCCGCCTGGCAGGCCGAGCTCGGTGCGCATGCGTTGCTGGAGACCGCCGGCGCATTCGGCGAGAACCTGAGCAGCCGCGGCCTCACCGAAGCCGACGTCTGTCTGGGCGATCGTTTTGCATTGGGCACGGCGGCGGTGGAAGTGTCGCAACTGCGTCAGCCATGCTGGAAGCTGTCCGACCGTTTCGGCCTGCGCGACATGGCGCGCCGCGTGCAGGACACCGGCCGCACCGGTTGGTATTACCGCGTGCTGCAGCCCGGCGTCGTTGCGCCCGGCGATACGCTGACACTGCAGCAGCGGCCGCATCCGCGATGGACGCTGTCGCGCCTGCAACGGTTGTTGTATGCGCGCGATGTCGATGTCGCCGCCATCAACGAAGTGTTGCAGCTGCCGCTGGTGCCGTCGTGGCAGGCGCTATTCGCACGCCGCCTGCAACGCCGCGAAATAGAGAGCTGGAGCAAGCGCCTGCACGGCGCAAGCGACTGAGAGCCGCCAACACCCTCGCGCGCGATCAAAGGCCGCAGTCGCGCCAGGTGCAGCGTGTGCCATGCGTCCTCTTCAATGTCCTTACCAACGTGCAGCGGCGCAACCCTCACCAACCCATGGCCGCTCGCTACGTTGTGTGCCAACCACCACGCGCACCCCACGGACGCCACCAAGCCAAAGCGCCATAGCACGTAAAACGCGCACATCCGCATCTGCTCTTACGATTCCCTAATCCCCCATCCCGATTCCCGGCTCCAACGATTCCCTAATCCCGATTCCCCAATCCCAGCTTTTACAATTCCCGATTCCCGATTCCCGATTCCCAGCTATCTTGTACAACCCACCCCGCCTAGCTAGCCTGCCGCCATGACAACGTCTCCTGTGAAAGTTCTGATCCACGGCGCCTCCGGGCGGATGGGCAAGGCATTGCTGCGCCTGGCTGCCGAAGACGAGGCGCTGCACGTCGTCGGTGCGGTGGTGGGGCGTTCGCCTTCGCAGCGCGTGGTGGACGGCGTGCCGTACTTCGCCGCCAGCGAACTCGGCGGTGCGCCGGCCTTCGATGTGGCGATCGACTTCAGCCTGCCGCAGGGTTTCGCACCGATCCTGACCTTGTGCGCGCAGCGCGGCAAACCGCTGGTGTCCGGCACCACCGGCCTGGATGAAGCGCAGCGCGCCGCGTTGCTGGAGGCCGCGCAACAGATCCCATTGGTGTGGGCGTCCAACTTCAGCCTGGGCGTTGCGGTGCTGACCGAACTGGTGGAGCGTGCCGCCGGCAGCCTGCCGGGCTGGGATTGCGACATCGTCGAAGCGCATCACGTGCACAAGCAGGACGCACCGTCCGGGACCGCACTGACGCTGGGGGAGGCGGCCACCGGCAGCGGCGCGCAGCCGCGCTTTGCCAGCCTGCGCGCCGGCGACATCGTCGGCGAGCACACGGTGCAGTTCACCGGGCTGGGCGAGCGGATGGAGCTGGTGCACCGCGCCACCAACCGCGACATCTTCGCGCGCGGCGCCCTGCATGCGGCCAAGCGGCTGCTCGGCAAGCCGGCCGGCAGCTATCGCGTGCGCGATCTGGTGCTGTAACCGGGCGCGTTGCCGCATGTGAATGGCGAATGATCGCCGTGGCGCATTCATCCCGCCATCGCGATGGCGCCACGATAACCGGTGTTCTCCAGGCTGGCATGCCGGGGCACTTGCCTTTACAATTCTCGCTTGCCCGAACCAGCGTCGGACCGGTCCTCAGCACCGCGTCCGCGCTTTGCTGCAACCGGAATTTGGCCGGAAGCGCATCGGAGTCCCAGGCAGCCAGAGCGAGACCCCCACGTGACCCAACCCGCAATCCTTGTCCTCGAAGACGGCACCGTGTTCGAGGGCGAATCCGTAGGCGCCAACGGGCTTTCCGTCGGCGAAGTGGTGTTCAACACCGCCATGACCGGTTACCAGGAAGTCCTGACCGATCCCTCCTACGCCCGCCAGATGGTCACGCTGACCTATCCGCATATCGGCAACACCGGCTTTACCGATCAGGATGACGAGGCCAGCAAGATCTGGGCCGCCGGCCTGATCGTGCGCGACGTGCCGCGTCGCCCCAGCAGCTGGCGCAGCGAAGTCGCACTGCCGGAGTGGCTGCAGGCCCGCGGTGTGGTGGCCATTTCCGGCATCGACACCCGCAAGCTGACACGCCTGTTGCGGCAGAAGGGCGCCCAGAACGGCGCACTGATGGCCGGCGAGATCGATGTCGCCAAGGCGCTGGAAGCCGCGCGCAGCTTTCCCGGCCTGAAGGGCATGGACCTGGCCAAGGTGGTTTCCACCCAGACCAGCTACCGCTGGCAGGAAGGCTCGCTGGATCTGGATTCCGACACGTTCGTGCGCGCCGAGCTGAAGCACAAGGTTGTTGCTTACGATTACGGCGTCAAGCTCAACATCCTGCGCATGCTGGCCGACCGTGGGTGCGACGTCACTGTGGTGCCGGCGCGCACGCCGGTGGCCGAGGTGCTGGCGATGCAGCCCGATGGCGTGTTCCTGTCCAACGGCCCGGGCGACCCGGAGCCCTGCGACTACGCCATCAGCGCGATCCAGGAACTGATCGCCAGGCAGGTGCCCACCTTCGGTATCTGCCTGGGCCATCAGCTGCTGGCGCTGGCCGCCGGCGCCCGTACGGTCAAGATGACCACCGGCCATCACGGCGCCAACCATCCGGTGCAGGATCTGGACGGCGGGCGGGTGACGATCACCTCGCAGAACCATGGCTTTGCGGTCGACGAAAGCACGCTGCCGGCCAATGTGCGGGTGACCCATCGGTCGCTGTTCGATGGCACCAATCAGGGCATCGCGCTGACCGACGCCCCTGCGTTCTCGTTCCAGGGCCACCCGGAAGCCTCGCCGGGCCCGCGCGATGTGGGACCGTTGTTCGATCGGTTCGTGGAGTTGATGGCCAAGGATGCCAAGCGCGCATGAGCGCTCGTTTGATGGGCGTGCTGATCGTGCTGATGGGCGTCGCCCTGACGTATTGGGGCGTGTGGATGCCGCTGGAGCAGGCACGCGCCGGTGCCGAGTCGATCACGCTGCACGGCGGCATGAAGCTGGCCTTGCTGGTGCCGATGTGCTTGGTTTTCGGCGTCGGCTATGTGGCGGGAGGGGAATCCTTTCACCATCGCATGCAGAACAGCGACCCGGACAAGGTGCGTCGCTGGGGCAAGACCTCCGCGATCGGCTGGCTGCTGATCCTGGGCAGCTTTGCCGCGTCCTTCGGGCTGTATCAATGGCTTCAGCACACCCTGCGCGCCCTGGGCTATGGATCTGCCGGGTGAACCCGGCGCTCGGCTCTGCCGAGTCGATGCACTATCACGCCGCGCCGCGCCGCGATGCGATCGCCGCGGCCACTCTTCCGCACCTGCGGCTCGCCGCATGTTCCTAATCGAGTAAAGAAATGCCAAAGCGCACCGACCTAAAAACCATCCTGATCATCGGCGCCGGCCCGATCGTCATCGGCCAGGCCTGCGAGTTCGACTACTCCGGCGCGCAGGCGTGCAAGGCGCTGCGCGACGAGGGCTATCGCGTGGTGCTGGTCAACAGCAATCCGGCCACGATCATGACCGACCCGGATATGGCCGATGCGGTGTACATCGAGCCGATCAACTGGCAGACGGTCGAGAAGATCATCGCCAAGGAACAGCCCGACGCCCTGCTGCCGACCATGGGCGGGCAGACCGCGCTGAACTGCGCGCTGGATCTGGCCGACCACGGCGTGCTGGAGAAGTACAACGTCGAGCTGATCGGCGCCAAGCGCGAAGCCATCCGCATGGCCGAAGACCGCGAGCTGTTCCGCGTGGCGATGGGCGAGATCGGCCTGGATTGCCCCCGCGCCGAAGTGGCGCACACGCTGGAAGAGGCGCTGGATATCCAGACCCGGGTCGGCTACCCGACCATCATCCGTCCCAGCTTCACCCTGGGCGGCAGCGGCGGCGGCATCGCCTACAACCGCGAAGAGCTGATCGAGATCGTCGGCCGTGGCCTGGAACTGTCGCCGACCACCGAAGTGCTGGTGGAAGAATCGGTGCTGGGCTGGAAGGAATTCGAGATGGAGGTGGTCCGCGACACCGCGGACAACTGCATCATCGTCTGCGCGATCGAAAACCTCGACCCGATGGGCGTGCATACCGGCGACTCGATCACCGTGGCGCCGGCGCAGACGCTGACCGACAAGGAATACCAGCGCCTGCGCGATGCCTCGATCGCGGTGCTGCGCAAGATCGGTGTGGATACCGGCGGCTCCAACGTGCAGTTCGGCATCAGCCCGACCACCGGCCGCGTTGTGGTGATCGAGATGAACCCGCGCGTGTCGCGCTCCTCGGCGCTGGCGTCCAAGGCCACCGGCTTCCCGATCGCCAAGGTCGCCGCCAAGCTGGCGGTGGGCTACACGCTGGACGAATTGAAGAACGAGATCACCGGTGGCCTGACCCCGGCCTCGTTCGAGCCGTCGATCGACTACGTGGTCACCAAGATTCCGCGCTTTGCGTTCGAAAAGTTCCCGCAGGCCGATGCGCGCCTAACCACCCAGATGAAGTCGGTGGGCGAGGTGATGGCGATGGGCCGCACCTTCCAGGAGTCGCTGCAGAAGGCGTTGCGTGGGCTGGAAACCGGCAAGATCGGGCTGGACCCGACCGGCCTGGATCTGAGCAGCGAAGACGACATCGCCGCGCTCAAGCGCGAGCTCAAGGCGCCGGGTCCGGAGCGTCTGTTCTATGTCGCCGACGCCTTCCGCGCCGGCATGAGCGTGGCCGATGTCTATGCGCTGTCGTTCATCGACCCGTGGTTCCTGGATCAGATCGAAGAACTGATCAGCCACGAGCAGCAACTGGCCGACGACGGCATGCCGGCACTGGATGCGGCGCGTCTGCGCACGCTCAAGCGCGCCGGTTTCTCCGATGCGCGCCTGGCCGAGCTGACCGGCACCAACGAAGAATCGGTGCGCACGCTGCGTCGCGCGTTGAAGGTGCGCCCGGTCTACAAGCGCGTGGATTCCTGCGCCGCCGAGTTCGCCACCAGCACCGCGTATCTGTATTCGACCTACGAGGACGAGTGCGAGGCGCTGCCGACCGACCGCGACAAGATCATGATCCTGGGCGGTGGCCCCAACCGCATCGGCCAGGGCATCGAGTTCGACTACTGCTGCGTGCATGCGGCGCTGGCGCTGCGCGACGACGGCTACGAGACCATCATGGTCAACTGCAACCCGGAGACCGTGTCCACCGATTACGACACCTCCGACCGCCTGTACTTCGAGCCGCTGACGCTGGAAGACGTGCTGGAAATCGTCGAGCTGGAAAAACCCAAGGGCGTGATCGTGCAGTACGGCGGCCAGACCCCGCTGAAGCTGGCGCGCGCGCTGGAAGCCAATGGCGTGCCGGTGATCGGCACCTCGCCCGATTCGATCGATCTGGCCGAAGACCGCGAGCGCTTCCAGCAACTGGTCGACAAGCTGGGCCTGAAGCAGCCGCCAAACCGCATTGCCCGCAATGCCGAGGAAGCCCTGGTGCTGGCGCGCGAAGTCGGCTACCCGCTGGTGGTGCGCCCGAGCTACGTGCTCGGCGGCCGCGCGATGGAGATCGTCTACGGCGAATCCGATCTGGCGCGCTATGTGCGCGATGCGGTCAAGGTGTCCAACGATTCGCCGGTGCTGCTGGACCGCTTCCTCGACAATGCGGTGGAAGTGGACGTGGACATCATTGCCGACAAGGACGGCAACGTGCTGATCGGCGGGTTGATGGAACACATCGAAGAGGCCGGCGTGCATTCGGGCGATTCGTCCTGCTCGTTGCCGCCATATTCGCTCTCGCCCAAGACCCAGGCCGAGCTGCGCCGTCAGGTGGTGATGCTGGCCGAAGGCCTGAACGTGGTCGGCCTGATGAATACCCAGTTCGCAGTGCAGGTGAACGAGGCCGGCGACGACGTGGTATTCCTGCTGGAAGTAAACCCGCGTGCCTCGCGCACCGTGCCGTTCGTGTCCAAGGCGATCGGCATGCCGCTGGCCAAGATCGCCGCACGCTGCATGGCCGGCAAGACGCTGGCCGAGCAGGGCGCCACCAAGGAGATCGTGCCGGGCTATTACTCGGTGAAGGAGGCAATCTTCCCGTTCGCCAAGTTCCAGGGCGTGGATCCGATCCTAGGGCCGGAGATGCGCTCCACCGGTGAGGTGATGGGTGTGGGCCGCAGCTTCAGCGCCGCGTTTGCGCGCGCGCAGGAGGCCGGCGGCATCAAGGCACCGCCGGTGGGCAAGGCGTTCGTGTCGGTGCGCGATCCGGACAAGCAGCGCGTGTTGCCGGTGGCGCAGGCGCTGGTGGAGCGTGGCTATACGCTGGTCGCCACGCGCGGCACCGGTGCCTGGCTGCAGCAGAACGGGCTGAGCTGCGAGATCGTCAACAAGGTCGCCGAAGGCCGCCCGCATATCGTCGATTCGATCAAGAACGGCGAGATCGTGTATATCGTCAACACCACCGAAGGTCGCGCCGCCATCTCCGACTCGTTCTCGATCCGGCGTGAAGCGTTGCAGCATCGCGTGACCTATTCGACCACCGTTGCCGGCGCCAAGGCGCTGGTGCATTCGCTGGAATTCCGCGGCACCGGCCCTGTCTGGTCGCTGCAGGAACTGCACAAGGAGTTGGAAGCATGAGAGCACCCATGACGGCAAAGGGCGCGCAGCGCCTGCGCGAAGAGCTGGACCAGCTGAAGTCGGTCAAGCGTCCGGCGGTGATCAACGCGATCGCCGAAGCGCGTGCGCACGGCGATCTGAAGGAAAACGCCGAGTACCACGCCGCACGCGAGCAGCAAAGCTTCATCGAAGGCCGCATCAAGCAGCTGGAAGGCGAGCTCTCGCATGCCGAGATCATCGACATCACCAAGCTGTCGGCCGGCAACAAGATCGTGTTCGGCGCCACGGTGACGCTGGCCGACACCGAAACCGACGAAGAGAAGCGCTACCAGATCGTTGGCGATCTGGAAGCGGACATCAAGCTGGGCATGATCGCGATCTCCTCGCCGCTGGCACGTGCGTTGATCGGCAAGCTGGAAGGCGACTCGGTCACCATCGATGCGCCGGCCGGCCAGCGCGAGTACGAAGTGGTCAGCGTTGCCTATCTGGACTGATTGGCCGGGATTGAACGACGCCACCGCCCGATGACCACCGCCACGCTGCTGCTGCCGAAAAAACGCCGCCTGCCCGGTGAACTGGGCGACACGCCGGTGGCGCGCGCGCTGGCGCGTGCCGATCAGCAAAGCGCCGAGTCCGGCGAAGTGGCGCAGCTGCAGCGCCACTTCACGCTGACGCCAGCGCACTGGCCGGTGGCCGCGTTGACCCGCCAACTCGATGTCGGCGATGCGGCCGGTGCGACCTGGGTGCGTGCCGATCCGGCCTACGTGGTGCCGGATATGCAGGGCGCGCGCTTGATGGGCTACGGCGAGGCGCTCGGCCCCACTGCCGAGGATCTGGCAGTGTTGCTGCCCCTCCTCAAGCCGATGTTCGGCGATGCCGGCTTCCTGCTGGATGCGCCCACGCCTGCGCGCTGGTATCTGCGGCTGTCGCCGGATGCCACGTTGCCGGAATTCGCGCCACCGGATCTGGCGATCGGCGACGACCTGTTCGAACATCTGCCGGCCGGCGAGATCGGCCGGCGCTGGCGTGCCTTGCTGACCGAGGCGCAGGTGCTGCTGCATCAGCATCCCTGGAACGAGGGCCGCGTGGCCAGCGGCAAACCGGCGATCAATTCGCTGTGGTTCTGGGGCGGCGGCGCGCTGCCGCATGCGGTGAGCTCGCCGCACCGTCAGGTGCGCAGCCGCGAGTCGCTGCTGCGTGCGCTGGCGCTGGCCGCCGGTGCCGATGCGCAGGGCGAACAACGCGTGGATGCATTGGTGGACCTGCGCCATCTGCGCTCGCTGCAGCAGGTCAGCGACGACGCGGTGACGCCGTTGCTGGCGGCAATGGCGCGTGGCGAACTGGATCGGCTGGTGCTGGATTTCCAGGATGGCGAAACCGTGTCGCTGACGCATGCGCAACGCTGGCGTTTCTGGCGCAAGCCGCGCGTACAGCTGGCGCAATGACCTCAACCCCGCGGATCGTCCGGCGCCCGCCCGGGCAGGCCGGCAGTTGGCCCGATGCCATGTTGCCGCTGCTGCGCCGCATCTATGCCGCGCGCGGCGTCACCGATACGCAAGGCGCGCACCCGCGCCTGGGTCAATTGCTGTCGCCGCAGTTGCTGCACAACAGCGACGTTGCGGCCGAGTTGCTGGCCGATGCGATCGCACAGCAACGGCGCATCCTGGTGGTCGGCGATTTCGACTGCGATGGCGCCACCGCCTGTGCGGTCGGCGTGCGTGGCCTGCGCATGCTCGGCGCGCTGGATGTGCATCACGCCGTGCCCAATCGCATGGTGCATGGCTACGGCCTGTCGCCGGCACTGGTGGAGGAGCTGGCTGCATTGCAGCCGGATCTGCTGGTCACGGTCGATCACGGCATTGCCTGCCACGCCGGCGTGGCCGCCGCCAAGGCGCGCGGCTGGACGGTGCTGGTCACCGACCACCACTTGCCTGGCGAGGTATTGCCGCCGGCCGATGCGATCGTCGATCCGAATCTGGCCAACGATCGCTTCCCGAGCAAATCCCTGGCTGGGGTCGGGGTGATCTTCTACGTGCTGATGGCCTTGCGCGGCGTGCTGCGTGCGCGCGGCGCCTTCGCCGAACGGGCCGAACCGGATCTGTCGGTATTGCTGGACCTGGTGGCCGTCGGCACCGTCGCCGATCTGGTGCCGCTGGACACCAACAACCGTGCGCTGGTGTCGGCCGGCCTGCGCCGCCTGCGCGAGGGCAAGGGTTGCATCGGCCTGCGCGCCTTGATCGACGCCAGCGGCCGCGACGTTGCGCGTCTGAGCGCCAGCGACATCGGATTTGCGTTGGGTCCGCGTCTCAACGCAGCCGGCCGGCTGGAAGACATGGCGCTGGGCATCGAGCTGCTGCTCAGCGAGGACTGGAACCGTGCGCGCGAGATCGCCGGCACCCTGGAACAGATCAACGCCGAGCGCCGCGCGGTGCAGCAGTTGATGACCGACGATGCCGAGCAGGCCGTCGCCAAGGTGGTGCTGGATGCCGATGGTGAGTTGCCGATCGCCGCGTGCCTGTTCGATGCCGACTGGCACCCCGGCGTGATCGGTCTGGTCGCCTCCAAGCTCAAGGACCGCCTGCATCGCCCGGTGATTGCATTGGCGCCGGCCGAGCCGGGCAGCAGTCAGCTGCGCGGTTCGGCGCGCTCGATCCCCGGCCTGCACATCCGCGACGTGCTGGCGGCTGTCGATGCGCGCCACCCGGGCCTGATCCAGAAGTTCGGCGGGCATGCGATGGCGGCCGGGCTGAGTCTGGAGCATGCCGCGCTGGCGAGCTTCCAGCAGGCATTCCAGCGCCAGGTGCAGGCAATGGTCGACGCCTCGCTGCTGCATGCCGAATTGCATAGCGACGGCGAACTGGCCGCGCACGAACTCGATCACCTGCATGCCGAGGCGCTGCGCGTGGCGGGGCCGTGGGGGCAGGGCTTTCCCGAGCCGTTGTTCGATGGTCGGTTCGAAGTGCTGCAATGGCGCCTGCTCAAGGAACGCCATCTCAAGCTCACCCTGCGCTGTGCCGGCCGCGCCGAACCGCTCAACGCTATCCACTTCAACGGCTGGTGCGGCAGCGAGCCGGCACGCTTGTTGCGGCTGGCGTACCGCCTGGTCAGCGACGACTATCGCGGCGGCACGGCGGTGCAGTTGATCGTCGAACACAGCGAGCCGGTAACAGCCACTGGCTGAGCGTGCGGCTGTCAATGGCTGGCTTCGGTAGGGGCGACAGCGCGTCCGGGGATCGGCTGCTCGGCTCTGTCAGACATCCTGTCTGACTCGCCGCCGCGGCACATCCCTGTGCCGCTCTCCGCCAATCCCCGGCCTGTCGTTTCCACGACCTGGTCAGTGCAGGCCAATCCACCATCTTGTTTTCAAGATTCGCGATGACGACTCTGTAGGTGTTCGGACGCGCCCTGATCCAAGAAATACGCGTCATGCTCGGCTTGCAACCACGCACACCGACCATCTGGACAGGTCCTTGCCCGCTCACCGTCGCGGGACCTTGAGCGGCATGGATGCCGCGCCAGAGCCTACACGGACGTACTTGCGGCGTGTCCCGCGAGGGTGGGCGGGCAAGGGCCCTGCAGCCAAGCCGCACATCAACCGCTCTACACGGGACGGCGCACTCGCAGGCGACCTATACGCGGTGGTAAATACCCTAGGAACCGCATCCCTGACGGTCGCAAAGTAATCACGCTGGCCGCTCAAAGCGTCTTTCAAGACCCTGCAAGCGCACATCGGCGCTCGCACTCTCCTAGCTCCGATCAGGGCGAGGTCTTGACCTCGGTCACCAAGGTCGGCAATTCCCACGCCCCGCCAGCGGCCACCAGCCGGCACAGGCCGGAGGTGGATTTGGAGGTCGGCACGAAACGGCGGCCGTCCCAGGTCCAGCTGGCCTGGCTGTAGCAGTCGCCCAGGCCGCGGCCCTTGTGCGATGCAAGGATGGTGGAGCCGTCGATATCGCTGGCGTGCGTGGTCACCAACGTCGGCGCGAACGGCGCGCGTGCATTGATGACCCAAAAGCCGGTGCCGACGTTGTAGGCGCCCATCCAGCAGTCGGTCGACACCAGCAGTTTGTCGCTGCTGAGCCGGGTGACCGTCAGCGGCTCGGCTGCGTCGCCGGCTTGCAGTCCCTTGCATTCCTCGTCGGCCGGCAAGCTGGCACGCAGCGCTTGATAGAGCGCCGGCAGCGTGCCCAGGCGCGTATCGGCCGCTTGCGTTGCTGCGAGTTTGGCCGCGCGTACCTGCGGTGCCGGCACCGCCGGCAGCACTGCAGCCTCGTCGCGATCGCCCTTGCGCACCAGTGCGCCGCGCGTGCCCAGCCGGCCCTGGAATTCGTCCATCTTCAGCAGCACCGCGGCGGCGCCGCGATCGGACAGCTGCCAGCGGCGGCCATCGTTGCCGACCGCCACGATCTTGCTGCTGCGGGTCAGTGCCGCCAGCAGCGCGGTCACCTGCGTGCCGGTCAGCGGCGCGGTGCCGCTGTCGCGATTCAACGCCAGCCTGCCCAGGTCGCGCTGGTCGATGCGCAATGTGAGCGATGCCGGCATCTTGACCTCGTCGTACTGGCCCAGCATCAACTCCGCAGCGACCGGCTGCGTGGCACCGGCCTTGCGCGTCAGCAACACCGATACCGGCGTGCTGTCGTCTCCATCCGGCTGATAGCCGGCAGCGCGGCAGGTGCGGGTGTTGTCGCAGGCGATGGTCCAGTCCTGGTGCTCGAAGGCGATGCCGACCGGCGCATCGGCAAGGGCGGCGATGGGCGCGAGCAACAAGGTGGCGGCAAGCAGGGTAGGGCGCATGGTGTCTTCGAAAGAGCGTGTCCGGCGCGCATCTTGCGTTGCTGCCGACGGGCCGTCCAGTGCGTCGCATGCCGGAGCGGAACATGCCTGCGCAGCACCTTCACGATGGCACCGGCGCGCTGTCGGTCTTGCTCGCCAGGCGCGGCGTGCGCAAGCCGAACAACGGACGCAACCAGCGCACCCGACGGATCGCAAACTCATGCAACGCCAGGCAGCCGATCACGGTGGTGGCGATCACCAGCGCCGGCTCCAGCCAGGCATTCAGATGCAAGGGCATCAGCCAGTACAGCGTCACGATGATCAGGCTCTGGTGCAGGATGTACCACGGGAACACTGCCTCCGTGCAGTAAGGCAGCCAGCGGAACGGGCGATTCAACCGGTGCCTGGCCCAGCCAAGAATCGTCAGCAGTGCCAGCCAGGTGTAGGCGGCACGTGCGCTGTGCTCGATTGCCTCCCACGGCAGCGCGGCCAGCGGTGTACCCAGTTGCGCAGGCTGCCCATGGATGCCGGCATAGCGAATGCCCAGCTCGGCGCCGATCGCCACCAGGGCCATACCCAATGTCGGCCAGCGCAGTTGCACGGCCAACTGCCAGAAGTGCTCGCGGCGTGCCAGCAGATACCCCAGCACGAACAGCGGGAACGATTCGGCGTGCACGAACCAGTCGCCGACCAGCGCATGGGTGGGCGGATGGCGCGGCATCACCCACAGCACGCAGAACGTCTCCCACAGGATCGGCAACAGCAGCAGTGCCGGCACCGCCAGCGCAGCGGGCAAGCGAGGCAATGCGGTCAGCTGCAGCGGGCGTGTCAGCGACACCAGCGCCATCAACGTGACGGTATAGGGCAGCAGATAGGCCAGATACCACAGATGGTTCCAGGTGATGCCGTGCTCCCAGCCATCGAAGCTGCCGGCCGGCCACGGCCGCACCTGCCAATAGCGCAACAGGAAGCTGCCGAAGCCCGGGCTGACCTTGCCGTTGCTCACGCCCTGGCAATAGGCCTGCACCGCGACCACCACGAACATGCCGAACAACAGCGGCGGCAGCAATCGTGCGCAGCGGCGCAGGGCGAAGCGCCAGGGCCTGGCCTGCGGCCGCGACAGTCCGATCGCGATGCCGGAGATCATGAACAGCAAGGGCATGCGCCAGCGGTTGAGCACGATCATTGGCCATTGCAGCCACGGCGCCGTGTGTGTGCTCTTGAGGTGGAAATCCCAGTCCGCCACATAGGCCATGCCCACGTGATAGAGGATCAGCAGTGCGAAGGCGAAGACGCGCAAGGCATCGATATCGTGGCGGCGTTCGGTCATGGTCGTGTCGGCAGGAGGCATGCCCGCATCCTCGGCAACTCCGGCCGGTTGCAGGTGCGCCAGGGGGGGCGATGCCGTCCCCAAGTGACCAGTTGCGGTCCCGCAGGGACGAACCGGGGCGGCTGGTGGGCGGTTTTGTCCGAGATGCGCGGCTGCATTCCGAGTCGGAAGCCAGGTCTGGCATTGCTACGCTGCGGTCTCACTCTTTATTGGAGTCGCGGCGCGCGGCGTCGCCATTGCCGACAGGCCGAACAGCGGCCGCAGCCAGCGCTGCCTGCGAATGACCTCATAGGCGGCCAAACACAGCACAACGGTCGCGACGATCAGCGTCGCACTCTCGGCCGGCTGCGGCAGCGCCAATGGTTTCATGGCATGCGCCAGTACCACGATGATCGTCTGGTGCAGGACATACACCGGAAACACGGCAGCGGTGAGATAGCGCAGCACGGCACTATCGGCATGACGGAAACGATAGGCAAAGCCCAGGATGGCGGCAATCGCGCACCACTGTTCGACCGCCCACATGACACGCAAGAGCAGGCGCAGGGCGGTGGGCGCGGGATGCGCATCGTCATAAATGGAGAAGTACCAGGTGTGGATCATCAGCGCATAGCTGCACGAGGCCAGCAGCAGTGCCACCCAGCGCAGCCGCTGTAACGACTCCCAGACGCCGGCCATTGGCGCGATCAGCACCTCGATCAGGAAGACCGGCAGGTACTGCGCGTGGTTGTACCAATCGTCGAACAACCAGTTGGTTGGCTCGAAGCGAGCCAGCAGCATCAGACGCGCAACCGCCAGTAGCGTTATGGGTAACAGTAACGCGCCCCAGCCCCGGAGCGCGAGCGCGGCCCATGCGCGCAGGCGCAGCTTCGCTGCCGCAGGAAGCAGGCGCCAGAGCAACCACGCCACCAGGGTGTACGCCCACAGGTAGGGCAAGAACCACAGGTGATTCCAGGTGGGCAGGCGCAGACAGTCGCCATCGGCACCACAAAACCCTTGGTAGGCGCTCAGATACTTGGCATAAAACGCCAGGTAGCCCTGGTGGTAGGCGCCGGGCAATTGTTCGACGACTTGATAGTAGGACTGTGGTGGCACGATCACGGCCATACCGAACAGCAGCGGCAGCAGCAGCTGGCGCGAACGTCGGTACAGCAAGCCCTGGGGCGTGTTGCTCAGCATGAAGGCGGTGGCGACACCGGAAATCAGGAACAGCAGCGACATCCGCCACGGGCTGCTGAGCAGCATGACGGGCTCCAGCATCAGGTGGGTCCTGGGACTTTTGACGTGCCAGTCCCAGGTCACGTAGTACATCCCGACGTGATAAAGCACCAACAGACCAAACGCGATGACGCGCAGCCAGTCCAGATCATGACGCCTTTGCATTGGCTGCCTCTGCCACCGTGGAGATGCCCGAACTACATGGGCTGACGCAGCAGGCGACCAGCGGGGAGGGACGAAACAGCGATCTTCAGGGACGAATGGGCTCAGCCATGGGGTGACGATCGGCGCTGCCAGCCTAGAATATGGGCATGAGTAACGACCCGGCACGTACGACCCTAGAGCGCTTTCTGCCCTGGCAGCGCAGCGCAGGCATGTCCTTCTGGCTGATGGTGTTGGCGATCAACGCCAGCGGCAACGCCGTCACCGAATTGATGGATCGCCGGCGCGCCGGGCTGCCGGTCCAGAGCTGGGAACCCTGGGTATGGGAGATCTCCAGCGGCCTGGTCTGGCTGCTGATGCTCGTCCCCGTCATTGCCTGGTTCACGCGGAAGCTGCCGTTGCATCTGGATACCTGGTGGCGCCGGCTGCCCTGGTATCTGTTGGCCAGCATGGTGGTCTCGGTGGTGCATGTCCTGACGATGGTCGGCCTGCGCATGCTGACCTATCGGCTGCTGGGCGGGCATTACGACTTTGGCGCGTGGCCGCAGGAATTGTTCTACGAGTACCTCAAGGACGTGCGCACCTTCGCGATCATCGTTGCGTGCATGCACGGCTATCGGTTTTTGCTGCGCCGTCTGCAGGGCGAGGTGCGGTTGCTGGCCGCGCCGGACGAAGGCCCGCCGGTCGAGCCGCTGGATCGCCCGGAACGTTTTCTGGTGCGCAAGCTGGGACGCGATTTCCTGGTCGCTGCCGCCGATATCGAATGGCTGCAGGCGTCGGGTAACTACGTCAATCTGCACGTGCGGGGCCACGATTACCCACTGCGCAGCACGATGGCCGCGATCGAGGCCAGGCTCGACCCGGCCGCGTTCGTGCGCATCCATCGCAGCTACATCGTCAACCTGGGGTGCGTTGTTTCGATCGAGCCGCTGGACGCTGGCGAGGCGCGCGTGCACCTGTCCGGCAATGGCCAGCTGCCGTGCAGCCGTCGTTACCTGGCGTCGCTGCGCCGCGCCGCCGGACAGGCCGACGCGCCAGCGGTGCCGGCTGTGCCGGGCTGAACAGCCTACTCACCGCGTTCCGTCGCCGCCGCCCCCTTGCTAGACTACCGGGCTTGTTTGCCGGAAATCCGTCATGATCGAAACCAATCCGATCCGCCAGCGCATCACCGATCTCAGCGATCGCGTGCTCTCGCTCAGGGGGTATCTTTGACTACGACGTCAAGAAAGAGCGTCTAGAAGAAGTCAGCCGGGAGCTTGAGAGCCCCGACGTGTGGAACGACGCCGAGCGTGCGCAGGCCCTGGGTCGCGAGCGCTCGCTGCTGGAAAAAACCGTCATCGGCATCGCCGATGTGCTGGCCGGCCTGAGCGATGCCGGCGATCTGCTGGAATTGGCCGAAAGCGAGCAGGACGAAGACACCGCGGTGGCGGTAATCGCCGATCTGGACAAGTACCAGACCCATGTCGAAAAGCTGGAATTCCAGCGCATGTTCTCCGGCCAGATGGACGGCGCCAACGCGTTTGTCGACATCCAGGCCGGCGCCGGCGGCACCGAGGCGCAGGACTGGGCGGAGATCCTGCTGCGTATGTACCTGCGCTGGGCCGAGTCGCGCGGCTGGAAGACCGAGCTGATGGAAGTGTCCGGCGGCGAAGTGGCAGGCATCAAGTCGGCCACGATCCGCATCGAGGGCGAGTACGCCTATGGCTGGCTGAAGACCGAGATCGGCGTGCACCGGCTGGTGCGCAAGTCGCCGTTCGATTCGGACAACCGCCGGCATACCAGCTTCACCTCGGTGTTCGTGTCGCCGGAAGTGGACGACAACATCGAGATCGACATCAATCCGGCCGATCTGCGTACCGACGTGTATCGCTCCTCGGGTGCCGGTGGTCAGCACGTCAACAAGACCGAATCGGCGGTGCGTATCACGCATATCCCGACCAACACCGTGGTCGCCTGCCAGACCGGCCGCAGCCAGCACCAGAACCGCGACAACGCGATGAAGATGCTGGCCGCCAAGTTGTACGAGTTGGAGGTGCAAAAGCGCAATGTCGAGCGAGACGCGCTGGAAGCCACCAAGTCCGACATCGGCTGGGGCAGTCAGATCCGCAATTACGTGCTCGATCAGAGCCGCATCAAGGATCTGCGTACCGGCATCGAACGCAGCGATACGCAGAAAGTGCTCGACGGCGATCTGGACGAATTCGTCGAGGCCAGCCTCAAGGCCGGTCTGGCGGCAGGCTCCAAGCGCCTGGATGCCTGATCGCGCGGAGACGTCGCTGCGCCTGCCGCGCATCGACGTCTCCGCGCTTGCCGCCACGCGTGCAGCGCAATGCAGCGCGACGCATCGCCACGCAGTCCCGTTGCGCCGTGCAGTTGGCACCGATACACCGTAAAACGCAGGAACCGGCCAGCCCGGTTCCGCATTCTCCACCGGGCACGCGCCCGATCCACAGCAGACCGATTCCGCCATGACCGAGCAGACCCCCGCGCCGCAGATCCCCGCCGACGAGAACAGCCTCATCGCCGAGCGTCGCGCGAAACTGGGCGCGTTGCGCGGCCAGGGCATCGCCTATCCCAACGATTTCGTGCGCGAACATTTCGCCGGCGATCTGCAGGCCGAATTCGCCGATGCCCACACCTGGACCCCCGAGGCGCTGGAAGCGACTGGACGCACGGTCAGGATGGCTGGGCGCCTGATGGCCAAGCGGGTGATGGGCAAGGCCAGCTTTGCGCAGATCCAGGACGAGTCCGGGCGCGTGCAGCTGTTCCTGCAGGGCAATGTGCTCGGCGATGCCTATACCGCGTTCAAGGGCTGGGATGTCGGCGACATCGTGGCAGTGGAGGGCGGGCTGACCCGTACCAAGACCGGCGAGCTGTCGGTCAAGGCCAGCGCGCTACGCCTGCTGACCAAGTCGTTGCGTCCGTTGCCGGACAAGTGGCATGGCTTGTCGGACGTGGAGCAGCGCTATCGCCAGCGCTATGTCGACCTGATCGTCACCCCGGAAGCGCGCGAGGTCTTCATCAAGCGCTCCAAGATCATTCGCGCGATGCGCGCGTGGCTGGATGCGCGCCGCTTCCTGGAAGTGGAGACGCCGATGATGCATTACATCCCCGGCGGCGCCACCGCCAAGCCGTTCACCACCCACCACAACGCGCTGGATCTGGACCTGTACCTGCGCGTGGCGCCGGAGCTGTACCTCAAGCGCCTGGTGGTCGGTGGACTGGAGCGGGTCTACGAGATCAACCGCAACTTCCGCAACGAGGGCGTGTCGACCCGGCACAACCCCGAGTTCACCATGCTCGAGCTCTACGAGGCCTATGCCACGTACCACGAGATCATGGATCTGACCGAACAGGTGATCCGGGACACTGCCCAGTCGGTCCTCGGCACCACCCAGGTGAACTGGGACGGCGCCGACATCGATCTGGCGCCGGCTTTCCGGCGCTGGCGCATGGATGAGGCCGTTCGTCACCACAATCCTCAGATCAGCGCGGTCGATTGCACCGACCGCGATGCGCTGCTGCGCCACTGCGAGCGGCTGAAGATCAAGGTCAAGCCGTCCTACGGCTGGGGCAAGCTGTTGCTGGAAATCTTCGAGGCCACCGTGGAACACACCCTGGTGCAGCCGACCTTCATCACCGACCACCCGGTCGAGGTGTCGCCGCTGGCGCGCTCCAGCGACACCGAGCCGGGGTACACCGACCGCTTCGAACTGTTCATCAACGGCAAGGAGCTGGCCAACGGCTTCTCCGAGTTGAACGACCCGGAAGACCAGGCCGCGCGCTTTCAGGCGCAGGTGCAGGCCAAGGACGGTGGCGACGACGAGGCGATGCATTACGACGCCGATTACATCCGTGCGTTGGAGTACGGCATGGCGCCGACCGGCGGCCTGGGCATCGGCATCGACCGCCTGGTGATGCTGCTGACCGGCAGCACCTCGATCCGCGATGTGCTGCTGTTTCCGTACATGCGCCCGGAAGCCTGATCATTATTTGTGTCGTCGGCGTGCCGACGGCACAGATACTGCATATCCTAGAGCGGAGCCCCGAATGGCGTATTGTCGGGGGAGCCGGCACAGCTGCCGGCGTCATCGCTTTTCCGTTCTCAGGATAGAGGAGCAACGGCTATGCAGGATGTTTTGGGTAATCTTGCCGGCGTATCGTCGGCGGATCCATCGGGAAGCTGGTCGGAAAAGGCGGATCTGGGATTGAACATCGTCATTGTCGATGACCAGATGTCTGCGCGGACGATGCTGCGCCACGTCATCGAGGACATCGCACCGGAATTGAAGGTCCACGATTTCGGCGACCCGCTCGACGCCTTGGCGTGGTGCGAGGCCGGACGGGTGGACTTGTTGCTGCTCGACTACCGCATGCCCGGCATGGATGGCCTGGAATTTGCCCGGCGTCTGCGCCGGTTGCCCAGCCATCGCGATATTCCGATCATCCTGATCACCATCGTCGGCGACGAGCCGATCCGGCAGGCGGCGCTGGAAGCGGGTGTGATCGACTTCCTGGTCAAGCCGATCCGCCCGCGCGAACTGCGCGCGCGCTGCGCAAATTTGCTGCAGTTGCGTCAGCAGAGCGAAAGCGTCAAGCAGCGTGCGCTGTCGCTGGAGCAGCGTCTGCTGGCCAGCATGAACGAGGTCGAAGAGCGCGAACGCGAAACGCTGTCGCGGCTGGCGCGCGCCATCGAGTACCGCGACTCGGGCACCAGCGCCTTCCTGGAGCGCATGTCGCACGTGGCCGGCCTGATCGCCGAGCAGCTCGGGTTGTCGGAAGAGGAGGTGCGCATCATCGAGATGGCCGCACCGCTGCACGACATGGGCAAGATCGCCATTCCCGATGCGGTGCTGCTCAAGCCGGGCAAGCTCACCGACGACGAGATGAGCATCATGAAGCGGCATCCGCGAATCGGCTACGAGCTGCTCAGCGGCAGCCAGAACCGCTTCATCCAGGTGGGGGCCTTGATCGCGCTGCGTCACCACGAGCGCTACGACGGTACCGGCTATCCGGATGGACTGGTGGGCGAGGCGATTCCGCTGGAGGCGCGCATCGTGGCGGTGGCCGACGTCTTCGATGCGCTGTTGTCGCCGCGCCCGTACAAGGAGGCCTGGACCATGGACGCCGCGCTGGCCTATCTGTACGCCCAACGGGGTCGCCTGTTCGACCCGCGTTGCGTCGATGCGCTGCTGCGCGGCCGTGCGCAGTTGGACCAGATCTGCGGCGAATTCTCCACCGCATCGGCTCGACCCGGGGTGTGAGGCTATGAATCCGTTCGGAAGGATCCGGCAGCGGTTGATGAATCGACCTGACAGCGAACATGGTCAGGCGATCGTCCGCATCGTTCTGATCAGCTTGATCCTGTCGTATGTGCTTGTGCCGAGTGTCCGGCACAGCTTGCCGTTGCACCAGCACACGGGTGTGTTGGTCATTGTGCTGACAGGCCTCGGTCTCGGTCTTGCATTGTTCGGATGGCTGCTGTGTCGACCCGACCGCTCGGATGCGCGTCGCATCCTGGGCATGCTGGCCGACTACGGGCTGATGGCGGCCGGCATGATCCAGATGGGCGAGCCGCTGGCCTGGGTCTATGTCGTGGTGATGTGGGTCACCGTCGGTAACGGCCTGCGCTATGGCAACCGTTATCTGTACCTTGCGGTGGCGATGGCGGTGGTGAGTTTCTCCACGACGCTGTCGATGACCGAGTATTGGCAACGCAACCAGCGGCTTGGTGCCGGGCTTGCCGTTGGTCTGGCCGCAGTTCCGCTGTATTTCTCCAGTCTTCTGCGGCAGTTGACCCGCGCAACCGCCGAGGCGCGCCGTGCCAGCGAGGCCAAGAGCCGCTTTCTGGCAAACATGAGTCACGAGTTTCGGACACCGCTCAACGGCTTGTCCGGCATGACCGAGGTCTTGGCAACGACCCGTCTGGACGATGAGCAGCGCGAGTGCCTGAAAACGATTCAGGCCTCAACACGCAGTCTGCTTGCGCTGGTAGAGGAGGTGCTGGACATCTCGGCCATCGAAGCCGGCAAGCTCCGCATCAACGCGTCCGATTTTGCATTGCGCGATACGCTGCAGGCCATCGCGTTGATCCTGGAACCGCAGGCGAAGACAAAGGGCCTGCACTATCGGGCGAACGTGGCCGAGGATGTGCCAACGCTGTTGCACGGGGATGCGTTGCACCTGCAGCAGATCCTGCTCAATCTGGTGGGCAACGCGGTCAAGTTCACCGATCATGGCCGTGTGCAGCTGACCGTGGCAGTCGGCAATCCTCATGCGGCGATCGCAGGGCATGCCCGCGCGGGGGTCCGCCTGCGGTTCGAGATCCTGGATACAGGGATCGGCGTGCCGGTCGACATGCGCCCGCGACTGTTTGAGGCTTTCGAACAGGCCGATACCGGACTGGCGCGGCGTTTCGAAGGCAGCGGTCTGGGCACGACCATCGCGCGGGGACTGGTCCAGTCGATGGGCGGCGCAATCGGCTTCGAGGAAAACCCGCAAGGCGGTAGCCTGTTCTGGTTCGAGCTTCCGTTCGCTCTGGCGACCGCCAAGCCGGCAACTGCGGCACTGCCGGTGTTGCAGGAAGCCGAGGCCGCCACGATACCGGGCAACGTGATTGCTTTTGCCGATCCATTCCTGCGTCACCGTGCCCGTGTGCGCAGCATGATGATCCTGGTGGCAGACGATCACCTGGCAAACCGCCTTGTCCTGCAGCGGCTATTGCAGAAGGCGGGACATCGGGTGGCCTGCGTGGATGGGGGTGAGGCCGTCCTGGACGCACTGGCCGAAACCGACTACGACGCTGCCATCGTCGACTTGCACATGCCCGGCGTCAGTGGCCTGGACATGCTCAAGCAATTGCGGGTCATGCAGGCGGGCGGCAAACCGGGCACACCGGTCGTGGTGCTGAGTGCCGATGTAACACCCGAGTCGATTCGCAGTTGCGAGCAAGCCGGTGCTTATGCATTTCTGGCAAAGCCCGTTGCAGCGGTCAAGTTGCTGGACACCTTGGCCGACATCGCGGTCAACCAGAAGTTACGTCAGAACGATCTGACGATTGGTCTGCGTGGCCCGGCGTTGAGCGGTGTCGTGCTCGATCCTGCCGTGCTGGACGAACTGGCCGCACTGGGCATGGGGAAAGAATTCGAACGCGAGTTCATTCAACAGTGCCTCAGCGATGCGGCCGCCTGTGTAGTGCAGCTCGGAAAGGCCGCCGCCGACCAGGACTGGGAGCGGTTACGCGAGCATGCACATGCGGTCAAGGGCGTTTCCAGCAATCTCGGGCTGGTTGGACTGGCCGAGCAGGGTGGTGAGCTGATGCGTCTTTCCGAAGCGCAGTTACGCGCCGAATGGCGTCAGCGGCTGGAGCAACTCGATAGCGGATTGATGCAGGGACGCGAAGCGCTTGCCTTGCGTGCACAGAAGACATCCGACGACGACGTCACGGGTAAGGGCGATCCCGGCTGAGCAAAGCCCGGCCATCGGCCGGGCCTGATTCCCCCAGTATTGGATCGACCAAAAATCAGGCAACGCTTGCGCCGGCTCGGCGATTTTGTGCCTTGACCAGGCGGTCCATCGTACGCAGCGATTTGTCGCTCAGCGCCAGCGCCGTATCGACCCACACTTCGGTAATGCGCAGCAACTCGTCGTAAGGCACCGCCTGTGCCAGATTGCGTGCCGCGTTCATTGCTAGGTAGGAATTGGAGATACGCTGCTGCCGGCGAATGAGGGTTTCGGTGGCCGCGATGCCCTGTCCCTTGGGCACCAGCACGTCCACGATGCCCATCGCATGCATTTCTTCGCTGCTGTAGATGCGTCCATCGAGAATGATTTTTTCCGCCAGATGGGGCGAGACGCGGCGGCACAGGAAGGAATAGGCACCCATGCCCGGAAACAAGCCGAACAGGACCTCAGGCAGTCCCATGCCGATGCCTTCCTCGGCAACGATGGTGTGGCAGGCCAGGGCCATCTCCAGTCCGCCTCCCAATGTATCGCCTTGCAGCAGCGCAATGCTGCGCACGTCCCCACCGAAGCCGACATGCAGGTGATGGACGCCTTCCACGCATCGAATGGCGTAGCGCATGAGTTGCTCGCGATTCTGTTCGCGGATCAAGCGTGCGAACAGGTCCAGATCGCCACCGAGATTGAATGCGTCCGCGTCGGAGGCGAGTACGAAATGACGGAGCTCGCCGGTGCGACGCTCGTGCGGAGCGCGGGTGATGGCGCTCATGATCTCCCACATGTCTTCCAACAAGTCGGTGCGGCAGCATGGCCGTACTCCGGCATTCGCGTCCGCGTGCATGAACAACCAGTGGGTGCCGTCGGCGACCGATGAGTCAACACGAATGGTGGAGTGAGGATGGCCGAGGTAACGCTTTTCGATCGTGTTCATGGGCATGATCCTGGAAAGGCCCGCGGCGGGAGAGTGGATGCCGGCGGGCGCGCACAATCCACTCCGAATCGATGCTACACCGGCACTATCTCCATGAACGCAAAGGGCTTTCCCATCGCTGGAAAAGCCCTCTGCTGTGCATCTTCGCTACGGCACTTCACTTGCTGCCGAGGCGTGTCTACGATTACTTCGGGGGCGCATCCCGCAGTTCGCGGCGCAGGATCTTGCCGACGTTGGTCTTTGGCAAATCCTTGCGGAATTCGATCACTCGCGGCTGCTTGTAGCCGGTCAGGTTGGCGCGGCAATGCGCCTTGACGGCGTCGGCGGTCAGGGCAGGGTCCTTCTTCACGATGACGGCCTTGACGATCTCGCCGGACTTCTCGTCCGGCACGCCGACGGCGGCCACCTCCAGCACCCCGGGCATCTCGGCGATCACGTCCTCGATCTCGTTCGGGTAGACGTTGAAGCCGGACACCAGAATCATGTCCTTCTTGCGGTCGACGATGTAGACGAAGCCTTGCTCGTCCATCCGCGCGATATCGCCGGTATGCAACCAGCCTTCGGCATCCATAACCTTGGCGGTCTCTTCGGGCTTCTTCCAGTAGCCCTTCATCACCTGCGGGCCCTTGATGCACAGCTCGCCGATTTCGCCCAGCGGCAGCGCCGCGCCGGCGTCGTCCTTGATGCAGGCATCGGTGGACGGAATCGGCAGGCCGATCGAGCCGTTGTAGTCCTTCAGGTCCATCGGGTTGATGCAGGCGGCCGGCGAGGTTTCGGTCAGGCCGTAGGCCTCGACCAGGGTCAGGCCGGTGACCTTTTTCCAGCGTTCGGCGACCGAACGCTGTACCGCCATGCCACCGCCGAGGGTCATCTTGAGCGTGGAAAAATCCACCTGATCGAAGCCTGGGGTATTGAGTAGGCCGTTGAACAGCGTGTTGACCCCGGTGAAGGCGGTGAAGCGGGTCTTCTTCAATTCCTTGACGAAGCCGGGCATGTCGCGCGGATTGCTGATCAGGTGGTTGCAGCCACCGATCTTCATGAAGACCAGGCCGTTGGCCGTCAATGCAAAGATGTGGTACAGCGGCAGCGCGGTGATCACCACCTCGGCGCCTTCTTCCAGCTTGCCGGTGCCGGCAAGCCACTGGTGGGCCTGCTGCATGTTGGCCACCAGATTGCGGTGGGTGAGCATCGCGCCCTTGGCCACGCCGGTGGTGCCGCCGGTGTACTGCAGGAAGGCGATGTCGTCGGGCTCGATCTGCAACGTCGGCACGCTGTGTTTGCGGCCCAGCGCCAGTGCGTCGCGGAAACGGATCGCGCCATTGATGCGGTAATCCGGCACCAGCTTCTTGACGTACTTGACGACGAAATTGACCACCGCCGCCTTCGGGAAGCCGAGCATGTCGCCCAGCCCGGTGGTGATCACCTGCTTGACCGGGGTGTCGGCGATGACCTGCTGCACGGTGGTGCCGAAGTTGTCGATCACCACCAGCACGCTGGCGCCGGAGTCGATCAGCTGATGCTTCAGCTCGCGCGGTGTGTAGAGCGGATTGACGTTGACCACGGTCATGCCGGCGCGCAGCACGCCGAACGTGGCGACCGGATACTGCAGACAGTTGGGCATCATCAGGGCGACGCGGTCGCCTTTCTTCAACTGCAACTCGCCAAGCAGATAGGCGGCGAACTGCTCGACCAGCTGATCAGCTTCGCGATAGGTGATGGTCTTGCCGAAGCTGTGGTACGCGGGGCGGTCGGCAAACCGCTTGACCGAGGTGGCGAACACCTCGGCCACGGTACGGAACTGCTCCAGATCGATCTCGGCGGCGACGCCGGCCGGATAACTTTGCAACCAAGGACGTGCCTGATTCATCTGCCCCCCTCCAGGGTATTCGGCGACGCGGTGTGTTCCACGGCGCTACAACA
Source organism: Xanthomonas sp. CFBP 8151 (assembly GCF_011761885.1). Taxonomy (NCBI): domain Bacteria; kingdom Pseudomonadati; phylum Pseudomonadota; class Gammaproteobacteria; order Lysobacterales; family Lysobacteraceae; genus Xanthomonas; species Xanthomonas sp. CFBP 8151. The sequence goes on along the minus strand of NZ_JAASQZ010000006.1, from coordinate 8,270 downwards.
GCTGGCAGCATACCGTCATGGATGGAAAAGGCGAAGCGTGATGCAGAGCAGCATTCAAGCGCGGTGACGGGTCGGGTTAGCCGCAATTTGCATCGTGGCCTTGATCGGTTGTGCGCGTGCTGCACCCTAGCAACGGCTGCGCACAACGTTGGAGGCGATGCAGCGGACGATCGAGGCACGCGAGATCGGCGAGGCAATGGCACCGGTAGCAGGGAGCTTTGTTGGCGAACAGGGACTGGATGCAGTCGGCCTGCGGCGATTGATGCAGCTGCAGCTGCTGGGCAATCGCAGGATCGGGGTGACGCTGGGGCCGGTGGCCGTGACGCTTGCTCCCCTGTCCAGCGGCAGCGGAGTTCTGAGCGTCCAAAACGACACTCCCGCCAGGCGGCGGGAGTGTTTTCGAGCCAATGGCGCAGCGCGCCTTGCGATCAGGCCGCCTTGCGTGCGGCCAGTTGGCGCAGCACGTACTGCAGCAGGCCGCCGTGCTTGAAGTACTCCACTTCCTTGGGCGTCAGCAGCAGCACCTTGACCTGGAACTGCTTGACGCTGCCGTCGGACTTTGTGGCATCCACCGTGGCACGGCGGCTGGCGCCGTCCTGCAGGCCGGTGATGTCCAGCACTTCCGAACCATCCAGGCCCAGCGTCTGCGCGTTTTCGTTCTCGAGGAACTGCAGCGGCAGCACGCCCATGCCGACCAGGTTGGAGCGATGGATGCGCTCGAAGCTCTCGGCGATCACCGCCTTGACGCCGAGCAGGTTGGTGCCCTTGGCCGCCCAGTCGCGCGAGGAGCCGGTGCCGTATTCCTTGCCGGCCAGCACCACCAGCGGCACGCCGTCGGCCTTGTACTTCACTGCCGCATCGTAGATCGCCAGTTTTTCGGGCGCCGCGCCGTCCTTTCCGTAGTACAGGGTGTTGCCGCCTTCTTCGCCGCCGAACATCAGGTTCTTGATGCGGATGTTGGCGAACGTACCGCGCACCATCACGTCGTCGTTGCCGCGGCGGCTGCCGTAGCTGTTGAAGTCGGCCGGTTGCACGCCGCGTTCCTGCAGGAAGCGGCCCGCCGGCGAATCCTTCTTGATGTTGCCGGCCGGCGAGATGTGGTCGGTGGTGATCGAGTCGCCGAACAGGCCCATGATGCGCGCCCCGTGCACGTCCTCAACATGGCCGACCTGCATGGTCATGCCGTCGAAGTAGGGCGGATTCTTGATGTAGGTCGAGGCCGCGTCCCATGCGTACAGCGCGCCATCCGGGGAGGCGATGGTGTTCCAGCGGCTGTCGCCCTTGAACACGTCGGCGTAGTTCTGCTTGAACATCTCCGGGCCGACGGTGGCGGCGATGGTGTCGCCGATTTCCTTGTTGCTCGGCCAGATGTCGCGCAGATACACCGGCTGCCCGTCGCTACAGGTACCCAGCGGGTCGGTGGTGAGGTTGATGTCGGTGGTGCCGGCGATCGCATACGCCACCACCAGCGGCGGCGAGGCGAGGTAGTTCATCTTCACTTCGGGATGCACGCGGCCTTCGAAGTTGCGGTTGCCCGACAACACCGAAGACACCACCAGGTCGTCCTCGGCGATCGCCGCAGAGACATCGTCCGGTAGCGGGCCGGAGTTGCCGATGCAGGTGGTGCAGCCATAGCCGACCACGTAGAAACCGAGCTTTTCCAGATCGGCGAGCACGCCGGCCTTGCTCAGGTAATCGGTGACCACGCGCGAGCCCGGCCCGAGCGAAGTCTTCACCCACGGCTGCGCCTTCAGCCCCTTGGCCGCCGCGTTACGTGCGAGCAGGCCGGCGCCCAGCATCACTGCCGGATTGGAGGTGTTTGTGCAGGAGGTGATCGCGGCGATCACCACCGAGCCGTCACGCAGCTGCCAGCCGGCACCGCTGTCGGTGGAACTCTCGGCTTGCGCGGCCTTGGCGCCGACCGCAGTGCCACCGCCGCCTTCGTTCTTCAGGCGATCTTCCTGTTTGATATCGGTCGGGCGCTTGCTGCGCGCATCCACGAACGGCTTGAGACTCTCGCGGAAGTTGGATTGCATGTCTTCCAGCAGCACACGGTCCTGCGGGCGCTTGGGGCCGGCCAGCGACGGCTTGACCTCGCCCATGTCCAGCTCCAGCGTGGCGCTGTACTGCGCCGGCGGGGTATTGGCGTCGTGCCACAGGCCCTGCGCCTTGGCATAGGCCTCGACCAGCGCGATCTGCTCCTCGCTGCGGCCGGACAGGCGCAGATAGGTCAGCGATTCCTCGTCGACCGGGAAGATGCCGCAGGTGGCGCCGTATTCCGGTGCCATGTTGCCGATGGTGGCGCGATCGGCCAGCGGCAGATGCTGCAGGCCTCCGCCGTAGAACTCCACGAACTTGCCGACCACGCCGGCCTTGCGCAACATCTGGGTGACGGTGAGCACCAGATCGGTGGCGGTCGCGCCTTCTGGCAGCTTGCCGCTGAGCTTGAAGCCGACCACCTGCGGGATCAGCATGGACGAGGGCTGCCCCAGCATCGCCGCCTCGGCCTCGATCCCGCCCACGCCCCAGCCCAGCACGCCGATGCCGTTGATCATGGTGGTGTGGCTGTCGGTGCCGAACACGGTGTCCGGGTACGCGATCCGGGTCCCGTCCCTGTCCGCGCTCATCACCACGCGCGCCAGATTTTCCAGGTTGACCTGGTGGACGATGCCGGTGTTGGGCGGCACCACCTTGAAGTTTTCGAACGCTTTCTGGCCCCAGCGCAGGAAACCGTAGCGTTCCTGGTTGCGTTGGAACTCGATCTTGCCGTTGAGGTCGAGCGCATCAGCCGAGCCGAACACATCCACCTGCACCGAGTGGTCGATGACCAGCTCGGAGGGAATCTGCGGGTTGATCTGGTCGGCGTTGCCGCCGAGCTTGACCACGGCATCGCGCATCGCGGCCAGGTCGACCACGCACGGCACGCCGGTGAAGTCCTGCAGCACCACGCGGGCCGGCATGAAGGCGATTTCGATATCGGGTTCTGCCGTGGGGTCCCACTTGGCGACCGCTTCGATATGGTCCTTGCCGACGGTGGCACCACCGTCCTCGTGCCGGAGCAGGTTCTCCAGCAGGATCTTCATCGAATAGGGCAGGTGGCCGATCTCGAAGCGCTCGCCCAGCTTCGGCAGGCTGTAGTACTCGTAGCGCTGACCGTGGACCTCAAGCGAGGTGCGGGTAGAAAAGGAATCGCTCATGCATCACTCCTATGGCTGCAGGCTGTAGGTCTGTTTCGACCAGTGTGACCGGTTCAGTGTGTACGTTCGGTTGCAGGACGGGGTATGTGGCCTTGAGTACGACAAGTCAAGTATGTAAAATCGCTGCATACTTTCTGCCGGGGCCACCTCCATGGAAGCCACAGTTGCCGAACGCGGGCAGATCACGCTGCCCAAGGCCGTGCGCGATGCCCTGGGCCTGACCAAGGGCACCACGCTCAAGATCGAGCTAGACGGCGGGCGCATCATCCTGCGCAAGGACGTCAGCGAGGCGCTGCGCAAGGTGCGCGGCAAGTTCAAGCTGGTCGACGGGTTGACCAGCACCGACGAGGCGATGCGCGCCATCCGTGGCCGCGCCCCCGGGGATCCGTTCGACCCATGATCGCTCTGGATTCCTCGGTGCTGCTCGACATCCTGGTCGGCGACGCGGTCTACGGCGAGGTGTCGGAGATCTGTATCGGCGATGCGCTGGCGCGCGACGAGGTGGTGGTCTGCGATGCGGTGGTGGCCGAGGTGCTGGCCATGCTCGATACCCAGGTCGACCTGATGGAGACCCTGGCCTCGATCGGGGTGCGTTACGAAGCTACCCAGGAAGCGGCGGCGGTGCGCGCCGGCCATATGAACAAGCGCTTCCGCGCGCGCGGCGGCAAGCGCGAGCGGGTGGTGGCCGATTTTCTGATCGGCGCCCACGCGATGCTCCAGTGCGACGGGTTGATCACCCGCGACGAGGGCTTTTTCCGCGACTACTTCAAGGGTTTGAAGATCGTTGTTCCCAAACCCGCAAGCTGATCCACGTTTCGCGTCTACACATTCACTGTTGTCTTTCGGAGAATCCGCATGTTGGAAGCCTACCGCCACCACGTTGCAGAGCGCGCCGCGCTCGGTATCCCGCCGCTGCCGCTGAGCGCGCAGCAGACCGCCGAGGTCATCGAGCTGTTGAAGGCTCCGCCGGCGGGCGAAGAGGCGTTCCTGGTCGAGCTGCTCAGCCAGCGCGTGCCGGCCGGCGTCGACGATGCCGCCAAGGTCAAGGCTTCGTACCTGGCCGCAGTGGCCTTCGGCACCGAGAAGACCGCGCTGATCAGCCCGACGCGTGCGACCGAGCTGCTCGGCACCATGCTGGGTGGCTACAACATCCAGCCGCTGATCGATCTGCTCGACAACGCCGAGCTGGGCGCCACCGCCGCCGAAGCGCTCAAGCACACCTTGCTGGTGTTCGACGCGTTCCACGACGTGCAGGAAAAGGCCGAAGCCGGAAACGCGCATGCCAAGGCCGTGCTGCAGAGCTGGGCCGATGCCGAGTGGTTCACCAGCAAGCCGGAAGTGCCGCAGAGCATGACCGTCACCGTGTTCAAGGTGCCGGGTGAGACCAACACCGACGACCTGTCGCCGGCCCCGGATGCGACCACGCGCCCGGACATCCCGCTGCACGCGCTGGCGATGCTGAAGAACGCCCGCGATGGCGCGGCCTTCGAACCGGAAGAAGACGGCAAGCGCGGCCCGATCCAGGCCATCGCCGATCTCAAGGACAAGGGCCATCTGGTCGCCTACGTGGGCGATGTGGTCGGTACCGGTTCCTCGCGCAAGTCGGCGACCAACTCGGTGCTGTGGTGGACCGGCGAAGACATTCCGTTCATTCCGAACAAGCGGTTTGGTGGCGTGTGCCTGGGCAGCAAGATCGCACCGATCTTCTACAACACGATGGAAGACGCCGGCGCGTTGCCGATCGAGCTGGACGTGTCGCAGATGGGGCACGGCGATGTGGTCGAGCTGCGGCCGTACGACGGCAAGGCGCTGAAGGACGGGCAGGTGATCGCCGAGTTCGCGATGAAGTCGGACGTGCTGTTCGACGAAGTGCGCGCCGGTGGCCGCATTCCGCTGATCGTCGGCCGCGGCCTGACCGCCAAGGCGCGCGAGTTCCTGGGCCTGCCGGCCTCGGATCTGTTTCGCCTGCCGATGGACCCGCCGGACACCGGCAAGGGTTTCTCGCTGGCGCAGAAGATGGTGGGCCGTGCCTGCGGTCTGCCGGAAGGCCAGGGCATGCGCCCAGGTACCTATTGCGAGCCGAAAATGACCTCGGTGGGCTCGCAGGACACCACCGGCCCGATGACGCGCGACGAGTTGAAGGATCTGGCCTGCCTGGGCTTTTCGGCGGATTTGGTGATGCAGTCGTTCTGCCACACCGCCGCGTACCCGAAGCCGGTCGACGTCAAGACCCACCACACCCTGCCGGAGTTCATCTCCACCCGTGGCGGCGTGTCGCTGCGTCCGGGCGATGGCGTGATCCACAGCTGGCTCAATCGCATGCTGCTGCCCGATACGGTCGGCACCGGCGGCGACTCGCATACGCGTTTCCCGATCGGCATTTCGTTCCCGGCTGGTTCCGGTCTGGTGGCCTTCGCGGCCGCCACCGGTGTGATGCCGCTGGACATGCCCGAGAGCGTGCTGGTGCGCTTCAAGGGGCAGATGCAGCCGGGCGTGACCCTGCGCGACCTGGTCAACGCGATTCCGCTGTACGCGATCAAGGACGGCCTGCTGACCGTGGCCAAGCAGGGCAAGAAGAACATCTTCTCCGGCCGCATCCTGGAAATCGAAGGCCTGCCGAACCTGAAGGTGGAACAGGCGTTCGAGCTGTCCGATGCCTCGGCCGAGCGTTCGGCGGCCGGTTGCACCGTGCACCTGGACAAGGCGCCGATCATCGAATACCTGACCAGCAACATCACCCTGCTGCGCTGGATGATTGCCGAAGGCTATGCCGATGCGCGCACGCTGGGCCGCCGCATCAAGAAGATGGAAGAGTGGCTGGCCGATCCGCAGCTGCTGCAGCCCGATGCCGACGCCGAGTACGCCGCCGTCATCGAGATCGATCTGGCCGACATCGTTGAACCGATCGTGGCGTGCCCGAACGATCCGGACGACGTCAAGACGCTGTCCGACGTGGCCGGTGCGGCGATCGACGAGGTGTTCATCGGTTCGTGCATGACCAACATCGGTCACTTCCGCGCGGCTGCCAAGTTGCTGGAAGGCAAGCGGGATATCCCCACACGTCTGTGGGTTGCGCCGCCGACCAAGATGGACGCCTCCGAGCTGACCAAGGAAGGCCATTACGGCACCTTCGGCGCGGCCGGTGCACGCATGGAAATGCCGGGCTGCTCGCTGTGCATGGGCAACCAGGCGCAGGCACGCGAGGGCGCCACGGTGTTCTCCACCTCCACGCGTAACTTCCCCAACCGTCTCGGCCGCAACACCAATGTGTACCTGGGTTCGGCGGAACTGGCCGCGATCTGTTCGCGTCTGGGCCGCATCCCGACCAAGGACGAGTACATGGCCGATGTGGGCGCGATCAAGACCAGTGGCGATCAGATCTACCGCTACATGAACTTCGATCAGATCCAGGAGTATCAGGACGTCGCCGACACCGTCGCTGCCTGACCCGGCCAGTCGTCTGCATGTTCAAAAACGCCCGGCAATGCCGGGCGTTTTTCGTTATTCGGGCGATGACTTCGTCTTGGGTGCGCAATGCCGGAAGTTAAGGCAATCGCAGTTAACCCGCCTGCCGCATTGCAACAAAAATCTGAAGTCGCGAGGTCTACAGTGGCGCCGCTCCCACCGCTCTGATGATCTCCAATGCCCACTTGCACGATCGCTGGTCAAACGCTGCATTACGCACACTACGGTCAAGGGTTTCCGGTTCTGCTTGGCCACAGTTATCTCTGGGACGCGGCGATGTGGGAACCGCAGATCCAGGCGCTTTCGCAGCACTATCGGGTCATTGTTCCCGAGCTGTGGGGGCACGGGCAATCGGCAGCCCTGCCAACGTGCACGCAGACGGTGGGCGATCTTGCCAAACAGATGCTGCTGTTGCTGGATGCGCTGGAACTGCCGCACTGCGCAGTGGTCGGCCTGTCGGTCGGTGGCATGTGGGGCGCCGAGCTGGCGCTGCTGGCACCGCAGCGCGTGCGCAGCCTGGTGCTGATGGATACCTTCCTGGGTGCCGAGCCGCAGGCCACGCAAACGCGTTATTTCGCTCTGCTGGATGCGATCGAAGCGGCCGGGCAGGTGACGCCTGCGTTGATCGAGGCGATCGTGCCAATCTTTTTCCGCCCCGGCATCGATCTGAATTCCGCGCTGCCGGCTGCGTTTGCGCAGCGCCTGGCGGCGATGCCGGCCGAGCAGTTGCGCACCTCGATCGTGCCGCTGGGCCGGCTGATCTTCGGGCGCGCGGATCGCCTGGAGGCGATGTCTGCGCTGAATCCGGCCAGCACGTTTCTGCTCGGCGGTGCAGACGATATTCCGCGCCCGCCCGAAGAGCTGTGGCTGATGGCCGAGGTGATCGGTTGCGACTACGAGCTGATCCCCGATGCCGGGCATATCGCATCACTGGAGAATCCGGCGTTCGTCACCGCGCAGTTGCTGGGTTGGTTGAAGCGCACCGTGGCATCGGATTCGACGCGGATGGAAAGGCGCGCGCCTGAAGGCAGCGTCCAGGCACAGGCATCGCTCTAATGATGTGCTGCTGATCTGGCGATCAGAACGACATCATGCGTTGCTTGCAACCATGAGCACCGGCCACCTCACTTGGCGCTGCTTGCAACCATGAGCACCGGCCACCTCACTTGGTCCTTGCCCGCCCACCGTCGCGGGACCTTACGCGGCATGGATGCCGCGTAAGAGCCTAGACGGACGTACTTGCGGCGTGTCCTGCGATGGTGGGCGGGCAAGGGCCCTGCATCGAAGCGCCAGATCAGGTGCGCTGTGTTCGCTTCTTCCATAGCGTGCAGCCTGAGCTCAGGACAACCTGCTTTTGAGCTCTGTCTGCCGTTTCAAACCAGCAAAGCCGGTTGGTCGAGGACGCGATGCCCTCACCACTTCCGGGACACGCCGTGAATCCGTCCGTGGAGGCTCCTTGGCGGCATCCATGCCGCCAAGGGTCCCGGAACCGGTAAGGACATCACGCCTCCTAAGGGCAGCTCTAAAAACCCCCGATCCTTGGCATCATAGTTCCACCGCCATCCAGGGTAAGAGCCGATGATCAGTCTGTTTGCCGGGGCCGAGCGC
>NZ_JAASQZ010000005.1:0-224000 GCF_011761885.1 Xanthomonas sp. CFBP 8151 | reverse complement strand
CGGCTCTTCGCGCCCCTTCGACCGGCAGGTGCGAGGGGGGCCTGTCGCCTTACCGAACATCTCAAACGGCAGAATCGAGGTTGTTCGAGGTGCCCCTAAGTTGGTCGTGCGCTGATGCAACCGCAAAAGCGAGATGACTTAAGCGAGGTGCTTAACGCAACGGCTTTGTCGCCTGCACGCATATGTGCATGGCTACTTAGCGATAAGGGCAAACCCAATCCACTTGCGGCCCGTCTTCGACGGAAAGTTTTGGAAATCAGACCACGTCGGCCAGATCACACAAGGTCCACGGAACCACCGCTGCATCTAACCCGCCAACTGCCGTTCCTGCTCTTGCCATGCATACCGACCATCTCGACTGGTCCTTGCTCGCTCAGCGTCGCGGGACCTTACGCGGCATGGATGCCGCGTAAGAACCTACACGGATGTACTTGCGGCGTGTCCCGCGACGGTGGGCGGGCAAGGGCGCTGCACCGAAGCACCAGATCAGGTGCTTTGCCTTTGGCAGGTTGCTTCGACCTGTTGATGCGAGCGTAAAACGCCATCAGCGCAAGCCTGACGAGCACGACGGGGTGTCATGAGCCGCGCTAAGGCTGCGTGCCCAACCAGGCTTCCAGCGCCGCCGCCGGCAATGGCCGCGAAAACAGATAGCCCTGCAGCACTTCGCAGCCGAGGTCGGCGAGGAACAGGCGCTGTGCTTCGTTTTCCACGCCTTCGGCAACCACATGCTTGCGCAGATGCTCGCCGATACGCAGCACCGAGGTGGTGAGGGCGCGTGCGTCTTCGCTATGTTCGATGTCGCGGACGAAGCTCATGTCCAGCTTGAGTTCGTCGATCGGCAGACGATGCAGATGGCTCAGGCTGGAATAGCCGGTGCCGAAGTCGTCCAGCGACAACGAGATGCCGGCTTCGCGGATGGCGTGCAGATTTTCCAGTACGCCGGGCTGCCCGGAAAGCATCACGCTCTCGGTTATTTCCAGCGTGAGGTCGGAGGGCTGCGCGCCCACGTTGGCGATCAGGCGCAGCAGGTCGCTGAGCATGCGCGGGCTTTCGAAGCTGCTCGCCGACAGATTCACCGACACGCGCGCCACCGGCACGCCACGTTTGCGCCAATCGGCGATCTGCCGGCAGGCGCTGCGCAACACCCAATCGTTGAGCTGCGGCATCATGCCTTGCTCTTCGGCCACGGGCAGGAAACGCGCCGGCGAAATGGCGCCCAGTTGCGGATGATTCCAGCGCAATAGCGCTTCCACCCCGTACAGTGCGTGCGGCGCGGCGCTGTGCAGTTGCGGTTGATAATGCAGTTGCAGTTGATCGCGGCCGATGGCCTGACGCAGTTCCGCTTCCAGCGCAACGCGTTCCTGCGCCATGCGGTTCATGTCGGAACTGAAGAAGCGGAACCGTCCGCCGCCTTCCTGCTTGGCGCGATTCATGGCCAGATCGGCGTGCCGCAGCAGGATGTTGATGTCGCGCCCGTCCTCGGGAAACATCGCCACGCCGATGCTGGCAGACGGATGCACGGTCATGTTGCCGACCGGCAGCGGCCTGGCAATGGTGCCCAGCACACGTTCTGCGGCGGCACTGGCCTGCTCGGCGCTGCATTGCGGCAGGGCGAGTGCGAATTCGTCGCCGGCCAGGCGTGCCAGCATGGCGGTGGCGGTCAGTTGTTCGCCGATGCGCAAGGCGATGTCGCGCAGCAGACCGTCGCCGGCGGCATGGCCCTGGCTGTCGTTGATCAGTTTGAAGCGGTCGATGTTGATGAACATCAACGTGGCCGGTTCACCGGCATATTCGGCTTGCGTCAGCGCTTGCTCGGCGCGTGCACTGAACATGATGCGGTTGGGCAGGCCGGTCAGCGCATCGTAGAACGCGAGTTGATGCACGCGTTGGCGGATCTGTTCGCGTTCCAGTGCCAGCGTGCACAGTTGCTGGCACAACTCGGTCAGGCGTACGTGCCAGGCATCGGCACGCTGCGCCTTTCTGTAGTAGAGCGCGAAGGTACCGAGCACGCGTGCGCTGTTGGAGCGGATCGGTGTGCTCCAGCAAGCATGCAGGCCCATCGGCAGCAGCAGTTCGCGGAACTGTGCGAACAGTGGGTCGGTGGCAATGTCTTCCACCATCACCGCGCGGCCACGCCAGGCGGCAGTGCCGCAGGCGCCTGCGCCCGGCGCGATCTTCAGCCCGTTGACCGCATCGGCATACTCCGGCGGCAGGCTGGGCGCGGCCAGCGAATGCAGGCAGCCCTGATTGTCCGCGCTCATGACCGTGGCCAGCACGTCCGGTGCGATGCGTTCGACCTCGGTGCAGATCAGCGTCATCACCTCGATCAGCGGCCGCTCCTGCACCAAGGCCTCGAGCACGCGGTGCTGCAGCACTTCATGCATCTTGGTGTCGGTGATGTCGGTCAGCACCGCCACGTAATGCGACGGCAGATGCCTGGCGTCGTAGATCGGATTGAAGTTGAGCGAGATCCACAGCGGCGTGCCGTCCTTGCGATACACCAGCAGGTCGGCCTGGGTCTGCTGCAGCGCGTCGGCACGGTCGCGGACGCGCGCCACTTCGTCCTGGTCGCTTTGCGCGCGGGTGAGCACGTCCGAGGGGCGTTTGCCGACCAGTTCGGCCTCGGTATAGCCGAACATGCGCTGGAAGCCGTCGTTGGCGTAGAGCAGGCGCGATTGCAGATCGCAGATCAGGATTGCACTGCTGCTGCCGTCCAGCGCTTCGGCCAGCAGGCGTGAACGCGTGGCGTCGGGATGTTCGTCGGGCCTGCTCATGCCGGCAGTGATCGGGCCTGGCCTGATCGCCCCGGGCGGTGTCGCGTCATCTGATGGTGCATCCGCCGTCGCCAGCGAGGCGGTTCCCGTAATGCCGGGAGCCGCCGCCTGTTCGGTCGGATGCGGGGGACGGGCCATCATGCCGGATCAGCGTGCCTGTGCCGACAGCGCGATCAGGCGCTCGGCAACGCGGTTCAGCGGCACCACTTCCTGCGCGGCACCCAGTTTGTAGGCGGCGCCGGGCATGCCCCACACCACGCTGCTGGCTTCGTCCTGCACCAGCGTGGGCGCGCCGGCCTGCAACATTTCCAGCAGGCCGCGTGCACCGTCGTCACCCATGCCGGTGAGGATGGCGCCGACCGCATTCGGGCCGGCGTTGGCGGCGACGGAGCGGAACAGCACGTCCACCGCCGGCTTGTGGCGATTGACCGGCGGGCCGTCGTCGATGCGGCAGCGCCAGCGCGCACCGTCGCGGATGATGCGCAAATGCTGGCCGCCCGGCGGCAGGTAGGCGTGGCCTGGCAGAATCGCCTCGCCGTCGCTGGCCTCGCGCACCGACATTGCCGAGTGACGATTGAGGCGTTCGGCGAAGGCGGTGCTGAAGCTGGCCGGAAGATGCTGGGTCATCACCACCGCCGGTGCATCGGCGGGCATGTGCTCGAGCACCACGCGCAGGGCTTCGGTGCCGCCGGCCGAGGCGCCGATGGCGATCAGGCGGTCGGTAGTGCGGAAGCGCAGCGCACTGCCAGGCACCGGCGCGGACTGCATGTCCAGGGTGACCTTGGGTGCGCTGGGACGATTGAGCGCACTGACCCTGGCCTTGGAGGCCATCTTTACCTTGCTGACGATCTCCTCGGCATAGCCTTCCAGCCCGCGTGCGACGTCGATCTTGGGCTTGGAGATAAAATCCACTGCGCCCAACGACAAGGCCTGCAAGGTGGTGTCGGCGCCACGTTCGGTCAGCGATGAAATCATCACCACCGGGGTGGGGCGCAGGCGCATGAGGTTTTCCAGAAACACCAGGCCGTCCATGCGCGGCATTTCCACATCCAGCGTGATCACGTCCGGATTGAGGCGTTTGATCTTTTCGCGCGCCAGGATCGGGTCGGCGGCCGAGCCGATCACCTCGATACCGGCATCGCGGGAGAGGATTTCGGTCAGCATCTGGCGTACGACCGCCGAGTCGTCGACGATCAATACACGCACAGGAGTTTCCAGCGTCATTCGAACAACTCCACTCCACCGGTAACCGGTGCTTTGGAAAGACGGGCGCGCACGGCCGATTCGGCAGCGGCGACTTCGGCTTCGTGTGCATGCGGCAAACGCTGCACCACCACGCGTCCGGTCGTCGGGAAGAACCACACCTTGCGCGGATGGATGCCGCACATATCTTCGGCAATGATGGGAATGTGTTCGGCCTGCAGGTACTGGCGCACGAACTCGGCGTTGCGGGTGCCGACCGGATTGCTGGTGAAGCCCTTGAGCACGTTGGCGCCACCGAAAACCTTCGCTTCGATGCGTTTGCGATGCGCGCCGCGCTTGAGCATGTCGTTGATCAGCAACTCCATCGCATAACTGCCGTAACGCGCGGGTGCGCCATCGCCAACCTGGCCTTCCGGCAGCAGGAAGTGATTCATACCGCCGATCTTCAGGACCGGGTCGCGCAGACAGGCGGCAACGCACGATCCCAAGGTGGTCGTCAACGCGGTGTCGTCGTCCACGACCAGGTATTGGGTGGGCAGCAGCTTGGCGGTGATGGTCTGGAAACGCGAATCGCGGTAACGCATGACATCATCGACCTGTACGGCGGTACTCATGTAGACGCTCCCGCGCGCGGGCTGCGCCTGTACAGCGTGCGCCCACACGGCTGGATCAGATCGGCCGCGTGCAGGTAGTTCTCTGAGTGCCCGGTGTAAAGCAGGCCGTCGTCGCCCATATGGCTGACCAGCCGCGACAGGATGCCGCGCTGGGTGGGTTTGTCGAAATAGATCATCACGTTGCGGCAGAACAGCGCCGCGTACGGGCCGCCGACGTCGTAGCGCGGTGCCAGCAGATTCAGCTGGCGGTATTCGATGAGCTGACGCAACGCCGGGATGACCCGGCACTTGCCCTCGTTGGGGCCGCTGCCACGCTGGAAGTACTTGCGCTTGATCGATGCGTCGAGCGAGGCGACGCGGTCGATGGCATAGACGCCGCGCGAGGCGGTTTCCAGCACCTGGGTGTCGACGTCGGTGGCGACGATGCTGACCGGCGGGGTCAAGGTACCGAAGGCTTCGCAGGCGGTGATGGCGATGGAGTAGGGCTCCTCACCGGTGGAGGCCGCGCACGACCAGATCTTCAACGGTGCCTGCGAGGCGCGCTTTTGCAGCTCTTCGCGCAGTTTGTCGAAGTGGTGCGGCTCGCGGAAGAACGAGGTCAGGTTGGTGGTCAGCGCGTTGGTGAACGCCTGCCATTCTTCCTCGTCGTTGCCTGCTTCCAGCTGGTCCAGATAGTCGCGGAAGGAGCGCAGGCCGAGTACGCGAAGACGACGCGACAGCCGGCCATACACCATGTCGCGCTTGGCCGGAGCCAAGGCGATGCCGACACGCTGATAGATCAGGTCGCAGACGCGCTTGAAATCGCGGTCGCCAAAATCAAATTCGCGTGTGTCTGAAGCGGAAGTCGAGGTGGTCGTCATATCCATACGCGTCGTTAGCGATGACTAGATATCGGCCAGGTGGTCATGCAACTGAAGCACCAATCATGCATCGCAGACGGCTGGGGCCGCTGATTGTGCCCGGCGCTTGCAGAGCGGCGCGATCGGACCCGACGGCCGGGCAGTGCGCCGGCCGAGCGCAGACACACAAAGCCCCGGCAGTGCCGGGGCTTTGTGGGCACAGCGCCGGATCAGAACTCTTGCCAGTTTCCGTCCGCCAGCGCGGCCTGCGGCTTGGCCGGCCGCGACGGCGTGGCCGCTGCACGAGCACCCGGCTTGGCGGCGGACTTCACCGCGACTGGACGCGAGGCGACCGGGCGCGCGCGGGCGGCCGGGGCCGCCGGCTCGTCCAGCTTGAACACCGACACCGCTTCGGCCAGGTGGCCGGCCTGCTCTTCCATCGAGCGTGCGGCCGCAGTGGCTTCTTCCACCAGCGCGGCGTTCTGCTGGGTGGTTTCGTCCATCTGGGTGATGGTCTGGTTGACCTGCTCGATGCCGGCCGACTGTTCCTGCGAGGCGGCGGAGATCTCGCCCATGATGTCGGTGACGCGCTGCACGCTGGCCACGATCTCGGCCATGGTCGACCCGGCCTTGCGCACCAGTGCCGACCCCTCGGCAACTTTGTGCACGGAGTCGTCGATCAAGCCCTTGATCTCCTTGGCCGCACCGGCCGAGCGCTGTGCCAGCGTGCGCACTTCCGAGGCCACCACGGCGAAGCCGCGGCCCTGTTCGCCGGCACGGGCGGCTTCCACCGCTGCATTCAATGCCAGGATGTTGGTCTGGAACGCGATGCCGTCGATCACCGAGATGATGTCGGCGATCTTCTTGGACGAAGCTTCGATGCCCGACATGGTGGTGACCACCTGCGAAACCACGTCGCCGCCCTGCGAGGCCACGCCGGTAGCGCCGATGGCAAGCTGGTTGGCCTGACGGGCGCTTTCGGCGTTCTGCCTGACGGTGGAGGTGAGCTCCTCCATCGAGGCGGCGGTTTCTTCCAGATTGGCGGCCTGCTGCTCGGTACGATGAGACAGGTCGCTGTTGCCGGAGGCGATCTCGCCGGCCGCCGAGTTGATCGCGGTGGACGAGACCTTGATGCGCCCGACGATGTCGGCTAACTGTTCGGCGGTGGCATTGGCATCGTCACGCATCTGCGCGAACACGCCGCTGAACTCGCCATGCATGCGCACGGTCAGGTCGCCACGCGACAGGGCCGACAGCAACGCGGAGATCTGCTCCAGGCTGCCGGCGTTGGCGTCCAGCAGGCCGTTGAGCTGCTGGGCCAGCTGCAGGAAGAAGCCCTGCTTGCCGTCGGTTTGCACCCGGCCGCTCATGTCGCCGCTGGCAGCGGCACGCACGATGCGCGCGACTTCTTCTTCGACCTGGACTTCGATGGTGCGGTCGCGCCATTCGCAGACTTCGCCGGCGCTTTCACCGTGCTCGTTCTTGATCGCGGTGACGGTCTGCGTCACCACGAATTCGCCGTAGCGCTCTTCGAAGCTGGTGATGCCGTCGCGTTCCAACGCCGCGATCGCCTTGCGTACGGTTGGTTCGGGCAGACCGAGATAGCTGATGTGCTGGCCGATGATCTTGTTCGCCTCGAAGTCGGACGATGCCAGGCGGATGCTGTCTTCGTGATGCGTAACGATCTTCGTGAACGCCTCGTTGGCGTAGATGATGGTCTGACCGGCGTCGGTGATGAAGGTGCCGGTGGAGGACTCGTCCAACGCGGTACGGATACGCAGGTTCTCGTCGGCGATCTTCTGGTCGCGTTCGATACGTTCCTTCAGGTCGCGCTGCATACGGTGCATGGAACGCATCAGTTCGCCCACTTCGTCCTGGCCCTGCACATTGATCTGGCCATCGAGCTTGCCGCTGGCGATTTCCGTGGCAGTGGACACCGCGCCGCGCATGCTCTTGACGATGGAACGTGCGAACAGGAACGCCAGGCCCAGGCCACCGGCAATGCCGATCAACAGCACCATCACGGTCAGCGAGACCGAGGTGGCATGAACTTTTTCGGCCTTGCTCTTGGCAGCCTGCGCCAACCTATTGTCTTCGGTGATCAACGCGGCCAGCGAATCCTTGGCCTTGTTGTGCAGGGTGCGGGTCTCGCCGACGAAGGTGTCGACGGCATCGTCGGGCAGATTGAGCTCGAGCATTTCGTCGACGCTGGCGTAGGAGGCCGATGCCTTCTTCCAGTCCGCCACGAACACGTCGAACAATTTCTTCTGTTGCGGGCTCTCGATCAGCCGGGGATAGCCCTTGATCGTGGCTTCGATTTCGCCATGGAGCCGCTTGGCGCGGACCTTGGCTTCCTGCTTGACTGAGTCGCTGGCGCGCACCAGATTTTGATAGGACGCATTTCGATATTCGCCGAGCATGCCGCGCAGATCGCCTGCCTCGCGCACGCTGGACATGGTGTTGCCGGCCAGGTCGCGGGTGACGTTATTGAGCGATGCCAGACCCGCATAGGCGATGATGCCCTGCACCAGCATGATCAGCAGCACAATGCCAAACGCCAGCATCAGCTTGGGCATCAATTTCAGATTGTTGATCCATTGCATTGACACGATTCCCCGGTAGAAGTCAGTGCGCATAACCGCAAACAGCAGATCGCCACGTGCGAGGGCGTGGCGGTCTGCGAGGCGATTACTTGATGGTGGCAAGCTTCAGGCTGGCCGGCGAGCTGACTTCGATTTCGGCCCGCGAGCTGTCGCGCTGGATCTTGCCGAGCACACAGACGTCCTTGCCTTCCAGGGTCTCCGGGGCAAAGCTGAACTTGCCGCGGTTGGCGCCGTCGATGCGGGCCGAGAAGGTGTGACGCGGGAACATGCCGCCCATGTACAGGAAGGTGGGTTCACCTTCCGAGCTCTGGGCGTACTTGGCCTTTTCGACCTTGCCGCACACCATGCCGTCCTTGCCGACGAAACGGGTCGCCATTTCCGGCGGAATCATTTCCTGCGACTGAGCCGACAGCGTGGGAGCAACGATCACGAGAGCAGCAACGGGGAGGAGCGAGAGCAGGAACTTCATTGGGATTCTCCAGAATCAAAAAGTCGAACGGTGACCCGTTTGTGTACGCGGGCTTCTATTCAGCTATCGGCTAGCGGCCGTTCAACTTGAATCCGAAAAACGTGATTCTTATCTCACTTCAACTTCGCTGTGCGTCTCGTGTCGGGACGCTCCCGACACCGGATGGTCTGAATCAGGCCGCTTCTTCTGCCAGCTGCTGCTGACCGAGTTCGGCGCTGTCCAGCAGGGTCTCGATATCCAGCAGGATCAGCATGCGATCGTCCTGGGTGCCGATACCCGAAATGAAGCGGGTGTCGACCGAGGCGCCGAATTCGGGGGTCGGTCGGATCTGGTCGTCGTTGAGCGGAATCACGTCCGAGACGCTGTCCACCACGATGCCGACCACGCGGTCTTCGACGTTGAGCACGATCATCACGGTAAAGGCGTCGTAGCGCGCTTCCTTCAGGCGCAACTTCAGGCGCAGGTCGATCACCGGCACGATGGTGCCGCGCAGGTTGATCACGCCCTTGATGTAGTCCGGTGCGTCGGGCAGACGGGTGACCGAATCGTAGCCGCGAATTTCCTGCACTTTCAGGATGTCCACGCCGTAGTGTTCTTCGCCCAGGGCGAAGCTGAGGAATTCACCACCGGTGCCGGTGGCAGTGCTTTTGTCGTTCATGGAAACTCCGGGCGTTGCGGCTGAGTGTCGGATTGCAGCTATGGGAAAAGCATGCGGGTGAGGATTGCCCTAGCAACATCGGCGCAGCGCAGGGCAACTTTAGCTGCACGCCACCGCTGGTGCAGGTGGGTTCAGAACACGCCGCTCTTGCGCGCATTGCGCTGGCGGTCGACGCGGAAGATGTAGCGCTGGATGGTCTCGTCGGCACCGCGCGGAAGGTCGCTGAACTGCATGCCGACGCGGAAACCCTCGCTGCCGTTGGGCAAGGTCTGCTTGTACTGGCTGCAGACCGTCAGCGGCAGCGTGATCGGTGCGGTGTCGGGCAACTGCAGCGTGCAATTGCGATAGATGCGCTGCGGTTCGAGCAAGGGCATGCCATCGGTGAGCGAGACCGCCAGGCCGCCGCTGCTGATATCGATCACGCGCAGCTGCAGATTGAGATTGCCGCCCTGTGCTTCGTCCTGGCGGATGATGCAGATGGGCGAATCGGTAATCGGCGTTTCCAGCCGGTACGACTCGCGACGCTGCAGGTGATACATCGCCTCGGGCAGGTCGGCGCGGAAGGCGACGTGGACGTCGCGCTCGAGCCGGTCGGGCGTTTCCAGCCGGAACCGGATATTGACCCGTTCCAGTTGTGCGTAGCACAGCAGGTACTTGGCGTCCTGGATGGCGCGGTTGGAGGCTTCGTTGTGACTGCCGTCCAGAATGATGCAGTCGTCGTCTTCGTCCACTTCGAGGACGGCGGTGGGCACGGCCATGTCGCGCCCGGCCACATGCATGGTCACGGTGGCACGCTGGTCGAGCAACTGGCGCAGCAGGCCCCGGATCTGCCGTTTGTTGCGTAGCAGATAGCGCTCGTCACCCTCGGCAAGGTGATCGGCGTCGTGGTCCAGCTCTGAGGTATCGCCTTGGGACATGGGCACAAGCACAGTAGATGCGGGAAGACGCCGGAACGGTTGTCCCGGCGTCGCCTTGCTATCGGCGGCAAAGCGAAATCCTTAAGAGCGGCTGAAAGAACGATAGCGCGAAGGCTCGGTTGCTCGGGCGTCGTGTTACCAGGGACTGGACGGTGCGGACAGATCAGTCGCAGCCTTGGACTGGATGTCGTCGGCGAAGTGGCGCAAGTGATCAGGGCCAGCAGGCCGAGGCAGCGCCGATCATCAGAGTGAGCAGCGCGGGCAGCCGGGTCCCGACGGCTCTGCCGCAATGCTTGGCCCGACGCCCGTCGGCCCGGAACAAAAAAGGGCCGCCTCCCTCGCTGGGAAGCGACCCACAAGATTCGTTGACCGAATCAAACTCCGCTCGAATGATGTGTCTGGAGATTACGGTTGTTAGGTGTTACGTGCTGTAACGGGGCTCAGAATTCCTGCCAGTCGCTTGGGCCGGCCGTGGCTGCCGCTGTTGCCGTGCCGATGGTGCTGCGGCGTGGCGCTGCGTTGCTGCCGGCACGTGCGGCCGGGCGGGCGGCGAAGCGTGCGTTGACCGGCGCAGCGACGCTCGATGAGGGCTGAGGTGCGACTGGCCCCTGCTCGACGATCTTGAACACTGCGACCGCCTCGGTAAGCTGCTGGGCCTGTTCTTCCATCGCGCGTGCGGCGGCGGTGGCTTCTTCCACCAGCGCGGCGTTCTGCTGGGTGGCTTCGTCCATGTGCGTGACGGTCTGGTTGACCTGCTCGATGCCGGCCGACTGTTCCTGCGAGGCGGCGGAGATCTCGCCCATGATGTTGGTGACGCGCTGCACGCTGGCGACGATCTCGGCCATGGTCTTGCCGGCCTGATCCACCAGTTGCGACCCGTCGGCCACACGCTGCACGGAGTCGTCGATCAGGCTCTTGATCTCCTTGGCCGCTGCGGACGAACGCTGGGCCAGGGTGCGCACTTCGGAGGCGACCACCGCAAAGCCACGGCCCTGGTCGCCGGCACGCGCCGCTTCCACGGCGGCGTTCAAGGCCAGGATGTTGGTCTGGAACGAGATCCCGTCGATGACCGAGATGATGTCGGCGATCTTCTTGGACGAGGCTTCGATCCCGCTCATGGTCTCGACCACCTTGCTGGCGATCTCGCCGCCTTGCGAGGCCACCCCGGCGGCACCGATGGCGAGTTGATTGGCCTGGCGTGCGCTTTCGGCGTTCTGCCTGACGGTGGAGGTGAGTTCTTCCATGGAGGCAGCGGTTTCCTCCAGGTTGGCGGCCTGTTGCTCGGTGCGCTGCGACAGATCCTGATTGCCGGCGGCGATCTCGCTGGCAGCGGCACTGATCGAGGTGGCCGAATGCTGGATGTGTCCGACAATGCCGGCCAACTGGGTCGCCGTGGCGTTGGCATCGTCGCGCATCCGTGCGAACACCCCCTTGAAATCGCCGTCCATGCGCGCGGTCAGGTCGCCCGCCGCAATCGCCCGCAGGATGCCCGACAGCGACTGCAGGCTGCCATCGGCGGTGGCCATCAATTGATTGAGGCTCTCGACCATGATCCGGAAATCGAACTGGAACTGCGCCGCATCGCCGCGTGCGCCGAAGTCGCCGTCGGCGGCGGACTGGGCAAGCTGCCTGATCTGCTGATTCATCGAGGCCAGGTTGGTCTTCACCTGTGCCATGGTGTCGGTCAGCCTGGCCTTTTCGCCGGGCAGTGCGTCCATGTCCTCGCTGAGGTCGCCGATAGCGTAGCGGCCCATGATCTGCGCCAGACGCAGCGTGACCTGGACGTGGCTGTCGACCAGCGCATTGGTGTCGCCGGCCATGCGGCCGTAGTCGCCGGGGAACGCGCCGGCATCCATGCGGAAGCTGAGCTGGCCGCTGTCGTGGCGCTTGGCCATGTCCAGTTGCGCGGTGATCAGGTTGCGCACCTGCGACTGCATCTTGTCCATCGCCTGCAGCAAACGGCCGGTTTCGTCGCTGGCCTCGCTGTGCACGTCGTTATCGAGCTTGCCGTCGGCGATCGCCTCGGCGGCACGGGTGGCGCGGTTCAAGGGGCCGGTGAGGCTGCGGGTGATCATCCAGGCCAGCAGGGCGCTCAGCAGCACCACGGCAAGGCCGCCGCCGATCAGCATGCTGCGGCCACGCACCATCGAGGCACTGGCCTGGTCGTAGGCCAACTGGCTGCTCTTGCGCTGCGCTTGCGAGTAGGTGCGGATTGCGTCCTGCCAGCGCTGGGTGGCCGGCGCGGCGCGTTCGAGCAGGACCGGCATGGCCTGGTCGACCTTGCCGGCCATGCCCAGGTCGCGCACCTGCTGGTTGTGCGCCAGCGCCTGCTCGCGGGTCAGATCCAGCGCGTTGCGCAGTTGCTGGTCGTGGGCATCGGCGGGGAACGCGTAGAGCTTCTCGCGCAGCTCCTTGTAGCGGATGCGCTGGGCGTCGATCACTTCAGCGAATTGCCGATTCTGTTCGGCGGTGGTGGGCAGCACGATGTTGCGCAGATTCAATGAAATCGTGGCATTGGCATCCAGCATGTCGGTGGCGTACTGGATCATCGCCATGTTGCGGTTGACGATGGTATCCAGGCGTTCGCGTGCCTGACTGAGCGTGTACAGCCCGGCCGCCACCAGCGCACAGGACAGAAGGATCAAGACGCCGAAGGCCAGCGAGAGGCGCTTGCCGACGTTGAAGCGGTGCAGAAAGGAGTTCATGAAATGACCTGAGCGAATGTGCCGTTAGATGGACTGGCATGCGATGCGGTGCCGCGGCACTGCGTCGCACCCCATGCCTTGTGTGATGCG
Organism: Xanthomonas sp. CFBP 8151; assembly: GCF_011761885.1. Lineage (NCBI taxonomy): Bacteria > Pseudomonadati > Pseudomonadota > Gammaproteobacteria > Lysobacterales > Lysobacteraceae > Xanthomonas > Xanthomonas sp. CFBP 8151. The sequence continues at coordinate 211,128 of NZ_JAASQZ010000005.1, read as the reverse complement.
TCGGTCAGATAACGGCGTTAGAACTGCTGTATTGAGGCAAGCCGGGCTGGCCAGTAAAGCCGGGTCTCAGGCACGTGACTGCCATGTGTACAAGGGGTGGGGGATTGGCGGGGGTGTGTCGGGGATTTCCCTAGAAAACACGCGTCGAATGCGGTTTTGGAAGCAGCGCGGCAGGGGCCGGCGCGCACGATGTGAAGTGCCACTTCACGCTAACTGCGTTGCCCGCGGGCTTGCGGACAGTTGGCATGGCGCGCACAACGCAAAACGGCACCGCGGGTGCGGTGCCGTGGTCAACAGTGTGCAGCTGCGGACTGCAGGGCAGCGTGCTTGAGCGTGGCGTCGAACATGTATCCCGCTCGCTGTGCACGCCAGTTGCAAGAACTGGCATGCACTCCCCGTCGGTGGGCCAACAGCGATGACGGGCGGCCTAGAACTCCTGCCAGTCGCCCACCTCGCTTGCGGTTGCCGACGCAGCAGCGGCGCTGCGCCGCAACGGGGCGGCCGTGCTGGCGCGGGCGATCGGGCGCGGTGTGCTGCGGGCACGAGCGGGCGCATTGGCAATGGCCGACAACTGGCGGGCCACCGGTGCGTGTTCGGCAACCTTGAATACGGCGACCGCCTCGGTGAGCTGCTTGGCCTGCTCTTCCATCGTGCGCGCGGCGGCGGTGGCTTCTTCCACCAGCGCGGCGTTCTGCTGGGTGGTTTCGTCCATCTGGGTCACGGTCTGGTTGACCTGCTCGATGCCGGAGTACTGCTCCTGCGACGCGGAGGAAATCTCGCCCATGATGTTGGTGACGCGCTGCACACTGGCAACGATCTCGGCCATGGTGGTGCCGGCCTGGTCAACCAGGGTGGCGCCCTGGGTGACCTTGTCGACCGAATCGTCGATCAGGTGCTTGATCTCCTTCGCCGCACCGGCCGAACGCTGCGCCAGGGTACGCACCTCGGAGGCAACCACGGCAAACCCGCGCCCTTGTTCGCCGGCGCGCGCCGCTTCCACGGCGGCATTCAACGCCAGGATATTGGTCTGGAAGGCGATGCCGTCGATGACGGAGATGATTTCGGCGATCTTCTTCGACGAGCTCTGGATGTCGGACATGGTGGTGACCACCTGGGCCACCACATCGCCGCCTTGCGAGGCCACTGCCGCCGCGCCGATGGCGAGCTGGTTGGCCTGGCCGGCGTGTTCGGCATTCTGCTTGACGGTGGAGGTGAGTTCCTCCATCGAAGCGGCGGTTTCTTCCAGATTGGCGGCCTGCTGTTCGGTGCGCTGCGACAGGTCCTGGTTGCCGGAGGCGATCTCGCCCGATGCCAGGCCGATCGCGTCGGCAGCGGTCTGGATGCGGCCCACGATGCCGGCCAGCTGTTCGGCGGTGGCGTTGGCGTCGTCGCGCATCTGCGCAAATACGCCCTGGTACTGGCCGCTCATGCGTGCGGTGAGATCGCCGGCGGCGATCGACTGCAGCAGACCGGACAACGACTGCAGATTGCCGTCGGCGGTGGACATCAGGGTGTTGAGGCTTTCCACCATGATGCGGAAATCGAACTGGAACTGTTCGGCATTGCCGCGCGCGGTGAAGTCACCGTTGGCGGCGGCCTGGGCCAATTGCTTGATCTCCGTATTCATCGTCGACAGGTTCAACTTGACCTGGTTCATCGCAGTGGTGATGGCGGCTTTCTCGCCCGGCAGTTGCGGCATGTCCTCGGTGAGGTCGCCGATCGCATAGCGTTCCACCAGATGGATGGTCTGCGTCTCTAGCCTGATGTGCGCGGCGACCAGCTCGTTGGTGTCCTTGGCCATGCGACCGAAGTCGCCCGGGAATGCACCGGCATCCATGCGGAAGCTGATCTGGCCATCGTCATGGCGCTTGGCCATGTCCAATTGCGCACTGATCAGGTTGCGCACCTGGCTCTGCATGCGGTCCATTGCATGCAACAGGCGGCCAGTCTCGTCGTTGGCCTGCGTCCTTACATCGTTGTCGAGATTGCCGTCGGCGATCGCCTCGGCGGCGCGGGTAGCCTGGGCCAGCGGGCGCACCAGGCTGCGGGTGATCAAAAGCGCCAGCAAACCGCTGATCAACACGACCGCCAGGCCGCCGCCGATCAGCATGCTGCGCCCGTGGTCCATCGAGGTGTTGGCCGCAGCGTACGCTTCCAGACTGCGGCGTCGCTGCAATTTGGCGTAATCGGCGATGGCATCCTGCCAGCGCTGGGTGGCGGGACCCGAACTCTGCATCAACACCTCCAGCGCTGTGTCGCTCTTCCCGGCCCGCCCGAGATCGATGACCTGCTGGTTCGCGCTTCTTGACTTCTCACGGGCCTGGTCGATCCGGTTGCGAATCGCTGTGCCTTCAGCCGTTGCGGGAAAAGCGTAAAGCTTTTCGCGTTCCTGGTCATAGTGCAGGCGCTGCTGGCCGATGATGTTGGCAAAACGCAGATTATCTTCTTGCGACGTCGGTAACACGATGTTGCGCAACTGCACCGCGATGACCGAGCTGGCGTTGGTCATTTCCTGGGCATGTTGGATCATCGTGATATTGCGGTTGACGATGGTATTGAGAGACGTCCGCGCCTGCGCAAGGGTGTATACGCCGGCAACCACCAGTGCGCACGACAGCAGGATGAGTGTGCCGAAGGCGAAGGTTAGTCGCTTGCCGACGTTGTAGCGTTGAAGAAGGGCGATCATGTTGGGTCTCAAGGCAGCTGGCAAAAATGGGCGATGCGCGTCGGCTCGTCCGCGCGCTGGTCGATACGTGGAGCTAGCCAAGGCGGGCAACCGTCAGGCCGATCCATCGGTGCCTGTGATGCTTCGCCTATGGACTATCGATTGCACGACAGCCACGCGGGCTTGTGGTCTATAACGGTCAGAATCGTCATTGCTTGACTCGCCAATCCGGCTTCTGTATATCGCGGCGTCACCAAGGTGACGCTGGTGTGTACGAGCTATCGGAAAGCGCCGATACAGCGGCGTGCGCAAGGCGACGGCAGGCGACTGGATTCACCTCGTCCTCATGCGGTTGAAAGGCCGCGCCGATGCCTGGACGCGGATTGAGCGCGGCCAGGTGGACGGGTACTGTGCGGGAACGGTGCCGCGACGGGTAGGCTGACGCGCCGTCGGTTTGTTAGCGGCTCTTAGAACTCAGCCCAGTCCGACTCGTTGGATGGCGCCGCCGCCACTGCAGCGCGTGCGCCCGTCCTGGCGGCAGGCGAAGTGGGAACCTTGGCGCCAGCGGCGACAGGCCGCTTGGCAGCGATCTGGCGCACCACCGGTATTGCGCGCTTCACCGCTTCCAGTTCGGCCGACAGGCGGAACAGGGCCACCGCTTCGGTGAGCTGCTGCGCCTGTTCTTCCATCGAACGCGCGGCGGCGGTGGCTTCTTCCACCAGCGCGGCGTTCTGCTGGGTGGCTTCGTCCATGTGGGTGACGGTCTGGTTGACCTGCTCGATGCCGGCCGACTGTTCCTGCGAGGCGGCGGAGATCTCGCTCATGATGTCGGTGACGCGCTGCACCGAGGAGACGATCTCGCTCATGGTGGTGCCGGCCTGGTTCACCAGCGCCGAGCCTTCGGCCACCTTGCTGACCGAGTCGTCGATCAGGCTCTTGATTTCCTTCGCGGCGCCGGCCGAGCGCTGCGCCAGTGTGCGCACTTCGCTGGCGACCACTGCAAAGCCGCGGCCCTGTTCGCCGGCACGCGCCGCTTCCACTGCTGCGTTCAGGGCCAGGATGTTGGTCTGGAAGGCGATACCGTCGATCACCGAGATGATCTCGGCGATCTTCTTGGACGAGGTCTGGATACCGGACATGGTGGTGACCACCTGGCCGACCACGCTGCCGCCGTGCGAGGCGACATCGGCTGCGCCGATCGCCAGCTGGTTGGCCTGGCGTGCGTGCTCGGCGTTCTGCCTGACGGTGGAGGTGAGCTCTTCCATCGAGGCGGCGGTTTCTTCCAGGTTGGCGGCCTGCTGCTCGGTGCGCTGCGACAGGTCCTGGTTGCCGGCGGCGATTTCCCCTGCGGCGGTGTTGATGGCCAGGGTGGAGTGCTTGATGCGCCCGACGATGTCGGTCAGGCGCTGGGTGGTGGCATTGGCATCATCGCGCAGGCGCGCGAACACGCCGTGGAAGTCGCCGTCCAGACGTGCGGTCAGATCGCCTTCTGCCACCGCGCCGAGCAGCTGCGACAGCTTGCCCAGGTTGCGGTCGCTGACCTCCATCATCGAATTCAGATCCGCCACCATCACCGCGAAGTCGTACTTGAAGCGCGCCGCGTCGCCGCGTGCGCTGAAATCGCCTGCGGCTGCGGCCTGCGCCAGCAGCTTGATCTCGGTGTTGATCGACAACAGGCTGGCCTTGGCCGCATCCATCGCTTCATGCAGGATGGCGCGGCTGGCCGGCAGACGGCGTGCGTCCTGGGTCAGGTCGCCCTGTGCGTACTGGTTGAGGATACGGACCGCGTCGGTGATGGCATCCAGATGCTCGAAGATCATCGTGTTGATGCCGCCGGCCAGCGTGCCGTACACGCCGGGGAAATCCTCGGGCATGCGGTGGGTGATGTCTTCGGCCGCATGCAGGTGCGACATGCGCGCGGTTTCGTCGCTGAAGCGGCGCAGCATCTGCATCATGCTGCCGGTGGCGTCGAGTATCTGGCCGATTTCGTCGTTGCTGGTCTTGTTGACCTGCACGCTCAGATCGCCGCGCGAGACTGCCTTGATGGCGCCCAGCGCCTTGGACAGCGGATTGGTGATGCTGCGCGCGATCAGCCAGCCAAAGGTCACCGACAGCGCTGCCATCAGCAGCGTGCCGAGCAGCAACATCACGCTGGTCAGTTCGAACGACGCGGTGCTGGCCGCGACCATGTCGCTCAGGGCCTTGGACTGCTGCGCATAGAGCTTGTCGACCGAAGCGAACAGTTCCTTGCGGATCTCGCCGGACTGCTTGCTCGAAAATTCCATCGCCGCAGCGCGGTCCGGTTGTGCATAGAGCGTGCGCAGCTGCTGGTTGGCGGCGAAGTAGCGCGTACTGGCGTCGGTCAGCTTGGCGTATTCGGCCTTCAGCGGCGAGGCGGCACCGATCTTGGCGTCCAGCAGCTTTTGCGTTTCACGGTACTTGGCGTGGATCTCGTCCATGCGCTTGGAGAACACCGCATAGCGTTGCGGATCGTCCAGATTGACGAACTGGCCTACTTCATAGACGCGGAATTCGCCGGCAAACCCGCGCAGCTCGGACAGGCGGCTCAGCACCGGCACCACCTCCTGGTTGATCAGGGTGGTTTGTTGCTGCATCTGCCGCATGCGCGAAAGGCCGAGCCCGCCCAGCAGGGCGGTCAGCACGGCACTCAGGCAAAAGGCAAACATCAGTTTGCGGCGGATCGGCCAATCGTTGAACTTGTTCATCAGTTACTCCGGGGCATTGCGCAGGAGCGCTCTCCGACGCTAGCGGCTGCCGTATATGATTCTTTATCTTCGACGGATGAACGGTGCAGTGTCCGGCTTGCGTGTGCCGCGATCATGCCGCTGGCAACACAGCGGTGGCAGGCAGGTGGGCACGCGCCCATGTGCACCCATTGGGATGGTTCTGCAACTGGTCGTGCACGATCGCCGCCGCCGCATCGCGGCTTGCCCAGCCACCGCACGCTGCGCCAGCAGGGCGCTGGCGATCGACTCTGCGGCGGTGACTGCTTTCTTCAGCGCATTGCCGGTCTGCCCGGCCCGATGGCGCGCCACGCCCTTCCGAGGCGATGACGTGACGGAGGCGGTGCGGGGAGCGATCTTGCGGCCATCAGCTGGCGACGGGCAAGACCTCTGCGCGCGCAGCACTGCGACCGGTGCCACGCTGCACGGGCAAGGCCGCCGTCACCCGGAAGCTGGACACCGCCTCGTCGAGTTGCTGCGCCTGCTGCTGCATGGCGTTGGCGGCGGCGGTGGCCTCTTCCACCAGCGCTGCGTTCTGCTGGGTGCTCTCGTCCATCTGGGTGACAGTGAGATTGACCTGCTCGATGCCAGCCGACTGTTCCTGCGAGGCGGCGGAGATCTCGCTCATGATGTCGGTGACGCGCTGCACCGAAGACACGATGTCGGCCATGGTCTTGCCGGCCTGATCCACCAGTGCCGAGCCCTGCGCCACCTTGCCGACCGAGTCGTCGATCAGATGCTTGATCTCCTTGGCTGCGCCGGCCGAACGCTGTGCCAGGGTGCGTACCTCGGAGGCGACCACCGCAAAGCCGCGGCCCTGTTCGCCGGCACGTGCCGCTTCCACCGCTGCGTTCAAGGCCAGGATGTTGGTCTGGAAGGCGATGCCGTCGATGACGGAGATGATGTCGGCGATCTTCCTGGACGAGGTCTGGATGCCGGACATGGTGTCCACCACCTGGCTGACCACCTGACCGCCTTGCGAGGCCACCGAGGCGGCACCGATCGCCAGCTGGTTGGCCTGGCGTGCATGCTCGGCGTTCTGCTTGACGGTGGCGGTGAGCTCCTCCATCGAGGCGGCGGTTTCTTCCAGGTTGGCGGCCTGCTGCTCGGTACGCTGCGACAGGTCGTTGTTGCCAGCGGCGATCTCGCTGGCCGAACGGGTGATGGAGCCGGCGGCCTGCTGGATGCGCCCGACGATGCCGGCCAACTGCGTGGCAGTGGTATTGGCGTCATCGCGCATGCGTGCGAACACGCCGTGGAACTGACCATCCATGCGCGCGGTGAGGTCGCCCTCGGCCAGCGCCGCCAGCAGCTCGGACAGCTTGCCCAGGTTGCGGTCGCTGACTTCCATCATCGCGTTGAGGTCGTTGATCATGCGCGCCGAGTCGTGTTCGAAGCGCGTGGCATCGCCGCGCTGGCTGAAGTCGCCATTGGCTGCGGCCTGGGCCAGGCGCTTGATCTCGGTGTTGATGGCCAGCAGGCTGGCCTTGGCCGCATCCATCGCTTCGTGGAGCACCGCGCGGGTGCCGGGCAGCCGCGCGGCGTCGCGCGACAGATCGCCCTGCGCGTATTCGTTGAGGATGCCGATCGCATCGATGATGGCGTCCAGATGTTCGAAGATCATCGTATTGATGCCGCCGGCCAGTTCGCCGTAGACACCGGGGAAATCGGTAGGCATGCGGTGGCTGACGTCTTCGCCGGCGTGCATGTGCATCATCACCTTGGTCTGCGCGGAAAAGCGCTCCAGCGTGTGCACCATGTCGTCGGTGGCCTTGAGCATCTGGCCGATTTCATCGCTGCCATGCTGTGCGGTGCGCACGCTCAGATCGCCACGCGCCACGCCCTTGATGGCGGCGAGCGCGCGTGACACCGGCTCCAGGATCGAATTGCCGATCAGCCAGCCCACCAACAGGTTGAGCAGCACCAGTACGCCGCCGGCCAGGGTGACGATGCCGGTGAAGGCCAGCGCCTGCGACTGGGTATCGTCCAGATAGACGCCGGTGCCGATCACCCAGCCCCACGGCTTGTACAGCGATGCGTACGAGGTCTTCTGCACCGGCTCCTTTTCACCGGGCTTGGCCCAGGCGTAGTCGACGTAGCCGCCGCCGGACTGCGCCGCGCTGACGAAGGCCGGGAAAATGCGCTTGCCATCGGGGCTCAGCACATCGTTGAGCGGCTTGCCTTCGAGGTCCGGGCGGGTGGGGTGCATCAGCATCACCGGCGCCTGGTCGGTGACATAGATGTAATCCACGCCGCCACGTGCGCGCATGGTGGACAAGGTATGCAATGCGGCCTTCTTGGCGCTGTCCACATCCATCTCGCCCTTTTCGGCGCGCTCGGCGTAGCCATTGACCACCGCGATCGCCATCTCGATCTGGCTCTTGAGCCCATCGCGGCGCGTATCGGTGAGGTCCACGTATTGCATGCGTGCGGCGATCACCGCCAACGCGATGATGCCCAGCGCCACCAGCGCGGTCTGTGCCAGAAACTTGCGCTTCAGCGGAACGTTGGCCAGCGTGTTTGCAATCGTGGTCTTGAACGTCATGGCAGGTATCCAGCAAGGCAGGGTGACCGGGATAAGTCGAATAGCGACCTGATCCCCAAAATGTTGAGCACTACGCGGCCACCGATCGGATGGCGGTTTTCAGCGATTCTGGACGCGGTGGCGGCCGCATGCCGCGCGCGTCACACGGTTGCCATGAAGGCGCGGCGGCAGCGCACACGGGCGGGCAGGGTATGCGGCACCAGGATCAGCTGGGCCAGCCAGGGCATTTGAGGAACGCCACGGCAGGTCGCGTGGTTTGGCGCAGCGCAGGGCCGGTTGGGGAGGCAGCGACACCGCTGCGACCATCGGCGCCGTCACGCGGGCATGGCTCAATCGCGTTGCGTGTTGCGGACCCTTGCCACCGACTGCTGCAGGGTCTGCAGTTCGGTCCACAGCAGGTGCCGCGTATCGCCCGCATGGCCCAGCGACAGGGCTTGCGCAGACTGCAGGTCGCCGTCGTGCAGGGCGCGATCGGCCTGCCGATGCTGCGCCAGGTACCGACCCAACTGCTGCTGCACGAGTGCGAACTGGCGCGCCTGCTCGCCCTGCGGCGCGCTGGCCTGGAAGTAGCCTGCATGCCGTGCAATGCGTTGCCGCAGGTTGCCCAGACGTTCGTCGTAGGCTTCGATACGGGCGGGGTCGTGCGCTGCGGCAAGCTGCGCCCGCTGGTCGTCGCGCAACTGCACCAGGTCGGTGGCAAGCGACTGCAGCGCGCTCATCGGCACGTTGTCCAGCAGGACCGACACCGGCGCGGCCGGTGCTGCGAAGGACGGCGGCAACCAGACGCTGGCAGCCAGCAGCGCGACGGCGCATACCGAACCCAGCATGTGGCGGGCAGAGCGCGGTGAGTTGACGGTAGGCATGCGGACCTCCTTGGACGTAGCGGGGGCCAGGCAGCCCTCGTTGTTCCCTGTATCGGCCGCCGAAGCCTGCGCTTGATCACCTTTCGACAGACGGCGCGATTGCATGGGAATCGAGGAAATGGGCGCAGCGCCGGCGTTTGTTCGCAGTCTTTGAAAACGCCAGGCCCCGGCATCGCTGTCGGGGCCTGGCCGTGCCGGCCGCGCGGGCGGCGGCCTGGCAATCGGAGGTCGCGGTCAGAATTCGTGCCAGCTCGAATCGTTGCCGGCGGTTGCCGTTGCCGGCGTGCGCGCCGCCACCGCAGCGGTGTTGTTCGACCTGGCCGCAGGCGTCGCCGCTGCTGCGGCCGATCGCTTGGCGGCAGCTTGCCTGGTGCTTGCCTGGTGCTGCGTCGCGGTGCGGACCGGCGCTGCAGGCAACGCGGGCATCTGTTGAATCTTGAAGATCGCCACCGCATCGGACAATTGCCCGGCCTGATCTTCCATCGCGCGGGCGGCGGCGGTGGCTTCCTCCACCAGGGCGGCGTTCTGCTGGGTGGCCTCGTCCATCTGGGTCACGGTGTGGTTGACCTGCTCGATGCCGGCCGACTGCTCCTGCGAGGCCGCGGAGATCTCACCCATGATATCGGTCACGCGCTGCACGCTGGTGACGATCTCGCCCATGGTCTGCCCGGCGGTGTGCACCAGTGCCGAACCCTCGGCGACCTTGCCGACCGAATCGTCGATCAGGCCCTTGATTTCCTTGGCGGCGCCGGCCGAGCGCTGCGCCAGCGTGCGCACCTCGCTGGCCACCACCGCAAAGCCGCGGCCCTGTTCGCCGGCACGCGCCGCTTCCACCGCGGCGTTCAACGCCAGGATATTGGTCTGGAAGGCGATGCCGTCGATCACCGAGATGATCTCGGCGATCTTCTTCGAGGACGCCTCGATGCCGCTCATCGTGGTGACGACCTGGCCGACCACCTCGCCACCGCGCGAGGCGACGTCCGCGGCACCGATGGCGAACTGGTTGGCCTGGCGCGCATGCTCGGCGTTCTGCTTGACGGTGGAGGTCAGCTCCTCCATCGAGGCCGCGGTCTCCTGCAGGCTCGCGGCCTGCTGTTCTGTGCGGCGCGACAGGTCGTCGTTGCCGCTGGCGATCTCGCTGGCGGCGGTGTTGATCGAGCCGGAGGCATGCTGGATGCGGCCGACGATCTCGGTCAGGCGCTGCACGGTGGTGTTGGCGTCGTCGCGCATGGTGGCGAACACGCCATGGAACTCGCCGTCCATGCGCGCGGTGAGGTCGCCGTCGGCGATGGCCTGGAGCAGCTGCGAGAACGCGGCCAGGTTGGTGTCGGCGGTGGCCATCATGGTGTTGAGATTCTCGACCATGACCCGGAAGTCGTTGTCGAAGCGGCTGACGTCGCCGCGCAGCGAGAAGTCGCCGACGCTGGCGGCCTGCGCCAGCTGCTGGATCTGCGTGTTGATGGCGGTCAGGTTGCGCTTGGCCTCGCCCATGGTCTGGGTGAGCACCGCCTTCTCGCCGGGCAGCTCGTCCATGTCCACCGACAGGTCGCCCACGCCGTAGCGCTGGGTGATCCCCAGCAGCCGCATCTTGACCGCGATGTGGGCGGCGACCAGGTCGTTGGTGTTGCGGACCATTGCGCCGTACTCGCCGGGGAAGGCGTCCTGGTCGATGCGGTAGCTGATCCAGCCCAGCTCGTGCTGGCGTCCCATCTCGTTTTGCGCGTCGACGACCTCGCGGATGCGGGTGCGCATCGCCAGCATGTCGTCGATCAGCAGGCCCAGTTCGTCGCGGCCGCCACGCTCGACCTGGCTGTCGAGGTCGCCCTGGGCGACGGCGCGCGACAGTGCGGTCGCCGAGCGCAACTGGCGATTGATGCTGCGCGCCATCAGCCAGCCGGTGCCCAGCGCCACGCCGAGGGTGGCCAGCAGCATGCCCACGATCAACAGTTGGGTCCGTGCCAGCAGCGCGTGGGTGGCGGTCATCTCCTGGTCCAGCTGGCCGACGTTGCGCTCGTTGAGCGCGATCAGCTTCTCGAACAGGTCGCGGCGCAGCGGCCGCGACTCCTTGTCCGAGACGGTCTGCGCGGCCGCGGCGTCGTGCGCGCGCACGGCCTCGCCCATGCGCTGGCTGGCGGCCAGGTAGGCGGCCAGCGAGGTTGCGACGGCGTCGTACAGGCGGCGCTCGGCCGGCTCCTGGATGGTGGCCTCGAACCGGGCCTGCTGGCGGGCGACCTCGTCGCGGGCCTTCTGAATGCGCGCGAAGTAGTCGGCGACCGCGTCTGGCTCGTCGATGCGCGACAGCTGCGCGAGCTCGTAGGTGCGGATTTCGCCGAGCTGCGCGCGGATCTCCGCCAGCGACTGCGTGGCCGGGATCCACTTGCCCTCGACGCGCTGGAACTCGGCCATCGACTGCGAGGTGCGGTCGTAGACGAACAGGCCCAGCAGCAGCGTCAGCAGGCTGACCACGGCGAACACCAGGGCCAGTTTGTAGACGATCCTCAGATCCGAAAACCATTTCATCGAAGTGCTCCTGCAGTGCCGGCGGCGGCCGGCGTTGCGCCGTTGGGAAGAGGGCCGGGGCGTCAGCCGGCGTCGGGGCCGGCCCGCTGGTCGATCTGGGCGATCAGCGCGCTGAGTTCGGTGAACAGCTCGCGCCGCTGCTGCAGCGCCTGGCGCGTGGACAGCGCCTTGGCCTGCGCTTTGTCGCCGGCGTGCGCGGCCTCGGCGATGCGGGCGTGCAGGTCCAGGTAGCTGTCCAGCCGGCTCTTGAGCGAGTTGCGCAGCCGCGCCTCGTCGCCCTCCGGCGCGGTCGCGGCGTAGTGGCTCCAGGCGCGATCCAGGCGCTGGCGGGTGTCGGCCAGGCGCTGGTCGTAGTCGGCGACCTCGGCAGCATCGCCGACGTGCACGATCTGGCCGAGCTCCAACGCGCGGAACTCGGCCAGGCTGGCACGCAGCTCGTGCAGCGCCAGCGACGGGGCGATGCGGCGGTGCTCCAGGTAGTCGAGGCGGTCGCTGGTGCGGCCCAGCGGCCCCAGCACCAGCCAGCTCACCACCGCCAGCAGCGCGACCACGGTCAGCCCGGCCAGGGCCGTGGCCCGGTACGCACGAAAGGAGGTCGTCAGTTCCATTGCCTGCTCCTGCAGAGTCCGAAGAATCCGGGACGCGTCGGCGCCCGGTCGTCCAGTGGTATCGGCGTGGCGGCGCGCGGACTTGATGGCGGGGTGCGCGGCTTTTTTCTTAACCTGTTCTGCTTCGTCAGCGGGCGAGCCGGCGCCGGTTCCCGCGCATGGGCACGCAGCGCGGCGCGGGCCAGCGCCCGCGCCGCGCGGGACTCAGGCGGCCTGCGGCACGCGCAGCGAGCGCACCAGCCCGCCGATGTCCACGATCAGCGAGACCCGACCATCCCCCAGGATGGTGGCGCCGGACACGCCCGGGATACGGCGGTAGTTGTTTTCGATGTTCTTGACCACGACCTGTTGCTGGCCGAGCAGCTCGTCCACTTCCAGCGCGATCTTCTGGCCGTCGCCTTCGACCACCACCACCAGCGGTTCCTGCGAGGACTGCTGACCGCCGAAGCCGTAGTAGTCGGTGAGCGACAGGATCGGCAGATACTCGCCACGCACCCGCAGCACACGGCCGTCGCCGGCCATCGAACGGACGTCCTCCGGCGCCGGCTGCAGGGCTTCGAGCACGTAGGCCAGCGGCAGGATCAGGGTTTCGCCGGCCACCGAGACGGTCATGCCATCGAGGATGGCCAGGGTCAGCGGCAGACGGATCAGCACGCGGGTACCGCTGCCGGCGTTGCTTTCCAGCTGCACTTCGCCACCCAGGCCCTGGATGTTGCGGCGGACCACGTCCATGCCCACGCCACGGCCGGACAGGTCGGTCACTGCATCGGCGGTGGAGAAGCCCGGAGCGAAGATCAGATCCCACACCTGCGCATCGGTCGGGTTGTCCGGCACGGCAATGCCGCGTTCGGCCGCTTTTTCCAGGATCTTGGCGCGATTGAGGCCACGGCCGTCGTCGCTGACCTCGATCACGATATGACCGCCCTGATGCGATGCTGCCAGGGTGATGGTGCCGGTCTCGTCCTTGCCGGAGGCACGACGCGCATCGGGCATTTCCAGACCGTGGTCGATCGAGTTGCGCACCAGGTGCACCAACGGATCGGCAATCTTTTCGATCAGGCCCTTGTCCAGCTCGGTGCCTTCGCCGATGGTGCGCAGGCGCACCTGTTTGCCGAGCCGGCTGGAGAGGTCGCGGACCAGGCGCGGGAAGCGACGGAACACCGCATCCACCGGCAGCATACGCACGCCGATGACCGCTTCCTGCAGGTCGCGGGTGTTGCGTTCCAGCAGATCCAGGCCGGCGAACAGCTGTTCGGCATGCGCCGGATCCAGGCCGGTGGAGACCTGCTTGAGCATGGCCTGGGTGATGACCAGCTCGCCGACCAGATTGATCAGCGCATCGACCTTGTCGACGCTGACGCGGATCGAGGTCTCTGCTTCGGCAGCGGCGGCCTTGGCCGGCGTGGCGGCAGCAGCGGCGGCAGGTTCGGCAGCGGCGGCGGGTGCCGCCGCGACAGCGACAGGCGCCGCGACAGTGGCTTCGACGGCCAGGCTCGGCGGCGGGCCGGGCACCGCCATCGGGCGGATGTCCAGCTCGCAATCGTCCACTACCCAGGCAAAGGTGTCTTCGATCTTGCTGCGCGGAATCTTGCCGATCAGGCCCAGATCCCAGGCCAGGTAGGCTTCCAGCGGGTCCATGTTCTCGAAGCCCGGCATGCGCTCCAGGCGTGCGGCAATCTGCAGCGGGCCCAGGTGCTCGAGCTCGCGGATGATGCGCAGCGGGTCGTTGCCGCTCATGAACAGCGACGGCGCCGGGGTGAAACCGATATGCCAGGCTTCGGGTTCTTCTTCCTTCGGCTTGGCGACCACCGCGGCGGTCGGCGCTTCGCCGGCCAGCACGGCGTTCAAACGGGTATGCACGGCCTTGACCGCGGCCGGGTCGGCCGGGGTGCCGTGTTCGGCTTCGCGCAGCAGGGCGCGCAGCACGTCGACCGAGCCGAGCATGGCATCGACCGCATTGGGTTCGAGCTGGCGCTTGTTGGAACGCAATTCGTCGAGCAGCGTCTCCAGCACGTGGGTCAGGCCGGCGACGGCCTCGAAACCGAAGGTGGCAGCGCCGCCCTTGATCGAGTGTGCGGCGCGAAACACCGAGTTGATGATTTCCGGGTCGCGGTTGCCCTCTTCAAGGGACAACAGCCCGGACTCCATCGCATCCAGCCCTTCACGGCTTTCCTCGAAAAAGGTGGCGTGGAAACGTTGCAGGTCCATGCTCATGGGCGTGACATCCGATGGTGAGGCAAGTGGAATTAACCCAGGACTTTCTGGACGGTGGCGATCAGCTGTTCCGGATTGAACGGCTTGACCAGCCAGCCGGTGGCACCGGCCGCCTTGCCTTCGGACTTCTTGTCGGCCGCCGACTCGGTGGTGAGCATCAGCATCGGGGTGAACTTGTAGTCCGGCAGCTGGCGCAGCTCGCGGATCAGCGAGATGCCGTCCATGTTGGGCATGTTCACGTCGGTCACCACCGCATTGAAGCGTTGGCCCTTCGCGCGGCCCAGCGCAACGGCGCCGTCCTCGGCTTCTTCGACGGCAAAGCCGGCAGAGGTGAGGGCGAAAGAGACCATCTGGCGCATCGACGCCGAATCGTCCACCACCAAGATACGTGCGCTCATGCGGCGTTCTCCACAGATTTCAGGTTGTCATTGGATGCGGAAAGTCCGAGCGCGTCGGTGACGCCGAGCAGACGGACCGCATCTCTAAAAGTGTCGTTGCAGCCATCGAATTCGGTATGCAACCCCGCCTGGCGGCGGGTCTGCACAAAGGCGCAGAGCAACTGCACGCTGGCGGTATGGATACGCCGGACCTCGCCGGCATTGAGCACCAGGTCGCCGTCCTGGGCAAGGAACGCGGCAAGCTTCTGCTTGAGGTCGGCGCTGGTCTCGATGCCGAGATCCTCACCCAATGTCACTGTGCTCATTGTTGCTCCGAACGGATGGTTCTATGCGTACTAACGGCGGGGGGCGGGAAAGCTTTAACGGTGAATCGCTGCGCGTGCAGGTGCGCGTCAGCTGCGCGGTGGATCAGTGCAGCAAATGGCTGGCATCGAGCAGGATCATCGGTTGATGGCCCAGCCGCGCGACGCCGCGGAACAGGTTGTTGGAGATGCGGCACAGGCGTGCGTTGTCCGGTGGTTCGATCTGCTGATCGGTCAGGCTGGTGACGTCTTCCACCGCCGACACGCGCAGGCCCATGGTCTCGCCGTTTTCTTCCAGCACCACCACGCGCGTCTGCAGATCCATGTTGATCGGCGCCGAGCCCAGATGCATGCCCAGATCGATCACCGGCACCACCTGGCCACGCAGGTTCATGATGCCGAGCATCGCGCTGGCAGTGCCGCGCAGTGGCAGCAGCGGTACCGGCAGCACCACTTCCTGCACCTTGAGCAATTCGAGCGCATAGGTCTGCTCGCCGCAGCGCAGGCGCAGCCAGCGCGTGCTGCGCTCGCTGGCGCGCCGCTCGGCCTGGATGTGCTCGGCCTGGCCGGGAGCCAGCAGCGCCTGCAGGCCTTGCGGGTAGATCGGCGGCGGCGGTGCGCGGTGCGGTGCCGGTGCAGAGCGCGGCGGTGCCGGTGCGGGTGCCGGCGGGGCAGGTGCGGCATCGGCAAAGGCCGGGTCGGCGTCCATCTCCGAAAGCAGATCGGCCGCCAGCAGGTCGGCGCCGGAGGCAGCCGTGGCGAAGGCCGGGTCTGCGTCCATTTCGGCCATCAGATCGGCGGTGCTCATGAACGGGCTAGGGGCAGCGGTGGCAAACGCCGGGTCGGCATCCATCTCGGCGAGGAAATCGGCAGCGATGTCGGCGGCGCTGGGCGCGGCGATCACCGGCGGCCCGAAGGCCGGGTCGGCGTCCATCTCGGCGAGGAAATCGGCGGCGATGTCGGCGGCGCTGGGCGCGGCGGTCACCGGCGGCCCGAAGGCCGGGTCGGCATCCATTTCGGCGAGGAAATCGGCAGCGATGTCGGCGGCGCTGGGCGCGGCGGTCACCGGCGGCCCGAAGGCCGGGTCGGCATCCATTTCGGCGAGGAAATCGGCAGCGATCGCGTCGGCGCCCAGCACTGCGGCAATCGCATTGGAGGTCGCCGCTTCAGAGACAGCGGCGGTATCGGAAGCCGCATCGGTTTGCACCGGCGGCTCGGCCAGTGCGACATCCGCATCGGCGGCGTCCGCTGCGCCCGCGACGGCGGCAACGGCAGCCGGGGCCGGGATCTCGGCGCCGGCATCGTGCAACAGGCCTTCCAGATAATCGTCCAGTTCGCCGTTGGCGGTGTGGTTGCTCATGCGGCTTGCTCCATGCGCATCGCGTCATCGGCCAGCACCCATTCCAGCGCGCGGCGATAGGCGGACAGGCCGCGGCCCTGATAGTCGCCGCCGGTGGCGGGGACGGTCAGGGCGGCGGCATTGCAGATTCGGGTGTCCACCGGCACCGCGTCTTCCCAGACGATAGCGCCGTAGGTGTCCTGCATCTCCTTCAGCGTCTCGGTGCCGGCGCGGGTGCGACGGTCGAACAGGGTCGGCAGGATCGACACCGGCAGCGCGCGGCGACGCGAACGCTGCACCATGTCGGCGGTACGTACCATGCTGGCCAGGCCATGCAGCGCGAGCGGCTCGGCCTGGGTCGGCACCACCACCCGGTCGCAGGCAGCCAACGCGTTGATCATCAGCAGGCCGAGCGTGGGCGGGCAGTCCAGCAGGATGTAGTCGTGCTGGCCGGCATGCCGGGTCATCGCGTTCTGCAGGGCCAGGCCCAGGCCGGGCTGGTTGGCGCTGCGGCGTTCCAGCGTGGCCAGGGCGGCTTGCGCGCACACATAGGACAGGCCGGGGATGGCGCTTTCATGGGCCAGGCTGGCCAGGTCGCTCGGCGGGGTGCCGAACAGGTCCAGCACCCCGCGCGGCGGCGGGTCGATCGCCACACCGAACGCGCGGGTGAGTGAGGAGTGCGGATCGAGGTCGATTAGCAATACCCGGTGGCCGAGCGCGGCCAGGCCACGACCCAATGCCAGCGTCGTGGTGGTCTTGCCGACGCCACCCTTTTGGTTGGCGATTGCCCAGATACGCATCTCACTGCACTCCTTGAATTACGGCGGGGACGGAACTTGTGCCGCTTTCGGTGGTGACGGCCGTTTGGCCGCCGTCAGACTTGGGAAGCTTGGGCGCCCCGGCGGCGGTCGCATTCATCTGCGATGGCGGATCGGGTGCGAGTGAGCCAGCCGAGTCAGCGAGGATGATCAACACCACACGCCGGTTCGCATTCCGTCCCGCCTCAGTGCTGTTATCGGCACGTGCGCGGAATTCTCCATAGCCCACCATCGCCAATCGCTGCGGGGCGACGCCGTCGTCGGCAAACAGGTGCACCACGCTGGCGGCGCGCGCGGCCGACAGTTCCCAGTTGGAGGGGAACTGTGCGGTCGCAATCGGCTGGTTGTCGGTATAGCCCTCCACGCGCACGCCGTTGGGCGCATCGCGCAGCACCGCGGCCAGCGCCGACAAGGTGCCGCGGGCGTTGCCGGCCAGGGAGGCCGAGCCGGTGCCGAACAGGATGTCGCTGTTAATCTCCACCTCGATCCACAGATCGTTGCGGCGGATGGTGATGAGTTTCTGCTCGATCAACGGCGCCAGCGTCTTGCCCAGCTGCTGGGCCACCGCGTCCATCTGCCGCTGCGCGCGCGCCAGCTGCGCCTGGTTGCGTAGCGACACCGGCATGCGCATCTGCGCGGCCATCGACGGCAGCAGGGTGGGGTCGGTCGGTCCGCTGGACGCGGCCATCGGCGCGCCGGCCTTGATCACCGACGGGCGGTCGTAATCGGCGCCCAGGGCCTGGGTCTTGCCGATCTGCACCGGGCTGGCGGCAGTGGACGAGCCGCCGAAGGCGGTGGTCAGCGCCTGCGCCATGACCTTGTACTTGCCCTCGTTGAGCGAGGAAATGGCGTACATCACCACGAAGAACGCCAGCAGCAGCGTCATCAGATCGGCATACGGAATCGCCCACGCTTCGTGGTTGCCATGGTCTTCGTGATGTTTGCGACGGCGGGCCATGACGGGACTAATGCAAGTATCCGGCCAGTTTCGACTCGATGTTGCGCGGGTTCTCGCCCTGGGCGATCGCGATCAAGCCTTCGATCGCCATTTCGCGCTCGTTGGTGCTGCAATGGATGACGCTCTTGAGCTTGGCGGCGACCGGCAGGAACAGCAGATTGGCCGAGGCGATGCCGTAGATGGTGGCGGTGAACGCTGCGGCGATGCCGTGCCCGAGCATGGCCGGGTCGGCCAGGTTCTTCATCACTGCCATCAGTCCCAGCACCGCACCGATGATGCCCAGCGTGGGCGCATAGATGCCCATGCCTTCGAACACCTTGGCCGCGGCAAGATCCTGACGCTCCTGGTTGTCCATTTCGATCTCAAGCATATGCCGCATGGATTCGGGCTCCACGCCATCGACCAGCATCTGCAGGCCCTTGCGCAGGAACGCGTCGTCCTGGCGTGGGAGCTGGTCTTCCAGGCCCAGCAGGCCCTGGCGGCGGGCGATGTTGCTCCATTCCACGATCCGTGCCACCAGCTGCGGGCGATCGCTGGCCGGCGGCTGGATCACCCAGCGCAGGATCTTGAAGGCGCGCCGGAAAACCGCCGGCGAGGTATGCAGCAGGATCGCCGCCACGGTCCCGACGATCACGATCACGAAGGCCGCCGGCGACCACAGCGACGAAATGCCGGCACCTTTCAACACGCTGCCGCCCACGATCGCCACGAGCGCAAGCACCAGTCCGATAATGCTGAGTCTGTCCATGGAAGCGATATCGGCGCGAGCGCGGCGGACTTGATAGGCGCGCTTGGTTGAAGCGCCAAAAAGTTGTCGTTTTGCGGCATGGGCCGCTTCCACTCTGGCGTCGATGCATGGCTGGCAGGTCATCGGCGCATGCGCCTCCGACCAAGGCGTGTCATCAATGCCGTAGCAGGCCCCGCCGCCCTCGCGTGTACGCAGGCAACAAGCGCGCGCATGTTCGGTGTGGCGATCGCGTTGGCGATGGCCGCCAAGCGGCGTGTGGTAGGCGATGCCCTCACGTCGATCCAGTCTGTTGCTGAGCTCGGTTTCAAATAAGGTGTGTGCTGGCGCTTCGGTAAACCGCTTGCGTCCGGTTGCGGGCGAGGGTGTGTTGCTTGCAGCGATCACGCTGCTGCAGCCGGCGACGCGGTAGGCCGTGCCATGCCGCGTGCAGGCGTAGCGGTGCCGGCCGCCCATCGTGGATGCCTTGCAATGCCGCGGGTCTGTTGCGCGGCAGCATGCGCTGCCGCATGGGCTGTGCTACTTAGCTTTCCACGGTATTAGAACGATCTAATTGCATCTGCGTGGAAGCGGACGCAAGAGGAGGGGCAGGTTGCCGCAACGGCGCCGGATATTTTTGTGTCACTTCGCGCAGCGTTCTTGTCCGATCGTTGGATCGACAGGAATCGGCCGAAGCCACTCACTATTGGGAGAGCATGATCGAAATGAACTGCATGCCATTCGCACGCAACCGCAGCAGGCTGTCCGCCGGTATCGCCATCGTCTTGTTCGCGAGCGCCGCCTCTACCACCGCTGTCGCCCAGCAGGCCGACGCCACGCCGGCGCCCACGGGCCAGGCCGAGTTGCAGGCCACGGACCTGGATGCGGTGACGGTGACCGGCTACCGCTACGCGATCGAAAAAAGCCTGGAGCAGAAGCGCAACGCCAACGCCGTGGTCGATGTGATCACCGCCGAGGACGTGGGCAAGTTCCCCGACAAGAACGTGGCCGATGCGCTGCAGCGCGTGCCCGGCGTGGTCATCAGCCGCGACGGCGGCGAAGGCAAGAACGTCAGTGTGCGCGGCCTGTCCTCGGAGCTGGTGCTGACCGAATTGAACGGCAACTACATCGCCACCGCCGAGTCCAACGGCGACCCGACGCGCTCGTTCAACTACACGCTGCTGCCGTCGAACCTGCTGGGCAGTGCGGAGTTGTACAAGACCCCGGAAGCGCGCATCGACGAAGGCGGCATCGGCGGCACGGTGATCCTGCAGACGCGGCGCCCGCTGGAACTGGAGCCAAACTCCGGCTTCGTTTCCGCCGAGGGCACCTGGTCGGATACCAGCAAGAAGACCGACGGCCAGTTCTCCGGTTCGTACTCGTGGCACGACAAGGACAACCGTTTCGGTGTCTTCGTGGGCTACACGCAGCAGAAGCGCACCGCGCGCACGCTCAATGCCAGTACCGAGAGCTGGCAGTGGTACGGCCGCGACGAAGTCGGCCCGGCGGTCGACGTGAATGGAAATCCGTCGGACTTCAACGCCAACTGGTGGGGCGGTACCGGTTTCTGGGACCAGAACAGCAATTACTCCACCGGTTTCATGATGCCGACGGCGGTCAGCCTGGAGGCCAAACGCGAGGAGCGCGAGCGCAAGGGCGGGCAACTGACCTTGCAGTTCAAGCCGACCGACGACCTGACGCTGACCGCGAACTACTTCCGCTTCGACCTGTCGCAGGACTCGCAGACCAATACCATCAAGATTCCCGAGTGGAACATTGCCCGCTATAACGGCGACGGCAACTGGCGCGGCGGCCGTCTGCTCGACGGGCTGCAGTTCGATCCCAGCGGCACCATCGTTACTGGCGCCGCCTACAGCCTGCGTCCGGGCAAGACCTACTATTGCAGCGAGGCGCAGGCCGCCGCGGCCGGCCTGCCGCCGGGCGGCTGGGGCTCGGACGATTGCACCGTGCCGACCCCGCAGATCACCGGCAGCTACAACATCGAGAAATCGCAGTCGCAGACGGTGGACCTGGGCGGCGAATGGCGTGGAGAGCAGGTGGACGTAGCGTTCAAGGCTGGCCGCACCTGGGCCAAGGGCGGGCCGGAGCTGCAGTTCTCCCTGCCGATCAAGCCGCGCCTGCAGAACGCCGACGGCAGCTGGAGCAATGGCAACTTCGCCAGCGCCTGGGACCTGACTGGCACACCGAGCATGACGTTCTCGCCGCAGCTGATGCAGAACCTGCGCGACGGCATCCTGCAGGTCGACCTGGGCTCGACCGGCTCGTCCTGGACCCGCAACACCAATCAGCAGCAGTACGCGCAGATCGATACCACCTGGCATTTCGATGGCGAGGTCGTCGACTCGCTGCAGTTCGGCCTCAAGCGTCGCGACGGCGGCATCCACCGCAGTACCGGCAACAACTACTGGGTGTGCCCGGGCACCGACCCGGGCGACTACGACAACCGCTACTGGAACGGGCGCTGCAATGCCATCGCCACCCAGTTCTCGCCGGGCCTGCTGTTCGCGCAGGACAACCTGGCCGGTGGCGTCAACGCCAGCGCGTTCCCGGCGATCAACTTCCCGGGCTACATCGGCTACTTGAACCAGACCTACGGCGCGATGCAGACCCGCAGCGAAGACAACTTCGTCTACAACGTCGACGAGGAGATCTATTCCACCTACCTGCAACTCAACTTCCACACCGAGCGGCTGCGTGGCAACGTCGGCGTGCGGGTGGCGCGCACCGGCCAGCGTGCCGATTCCACCGACAAGGTGACCGCCTACAACGACTACTTCTTCGATGGCGCCGACGGCAATCCGCTGGCCTGCCAGCAGGGCGCCGCCATGCCCGGCGGTGCCCCGGCCGACACCTATTGCGGGACCGAAGGCTACTGGCGTTTGTCCGACAGCGTGCAACGCACCGAGTCGTTCGTGGTCAGCGGGCTGGACCGCAACTACACCGACGTGCTGCCGAGTTTCAACCTGGCCTACGACCTGACCGAGAACCTGCTGCTGCGCGCGGCAGCCGCGAAGGTGATCGCACGTCCCAGCTACAACGACATCGCCGCGCCTGGCAGCCTGGAGTTCTACAGTCCCGAGTACGTGGCCGACCGGCGCCTGACCGGCGGTGCCAGCGAGCAGGGCTGGTACGGCTCGGGCAGCAACAAGAACCTGGAGCCGTACAAGGCCAACCAGTTCGACCTGGGGCTGGAATGGTATTTCCACCCGGGTTCGGTGGCAGGTGTGGGACTGTTCCGCAAGAACGTGGAGAACTTTGCGGTCGACGTCATCAGCGACGTGAACATGATGGTCGACGGGCAACCGGTCACCGTGCAGAACTACAGCACCCAGGCCGGCGGCCAGGACGCGGTCTCGCAGGGTGTGGAGCTCTACGCGCAGCACACGTTGCCATTCGGTCTTGGTGTGCAGTTCAACTACACCTACAACGATGCCAGCAAGGCGGCGGTGCGGCTGGAGGATGGCACCGAGGTCGGCAAGACCTCCATGCCGGGCAGCGCCAGAAATCAGACCAACCTCACCGTGTTCTACGAGACCGACAGCCTGCTGCTGCGCGCCTCGTACAACCGTCGCGGTGAGCTGGTGCAAGGCCTGGTCAATGGGCTGAACGTCTTTGAAGAGCCGTATTACCAGATCGATGTGAATGCGGCCTACAACATCACCCCGGCACTCAGCCTCACCGCCTCGGTACTGAACCTGACCAAGCAGGAGTCGCGCTCGCACCTGGGCGAGGACACCCGCGCCCGCTTCTATACCGGCGGCTACGCAGGCCGGCTAGCGTACCTGGGGCTGACCTACAAGTTCTAGCTCCCAACGTGTCGCGCCCATGCCTGCCGCGTGGCGGACGGTATGGGCGCGATGGTTTGGAGGCAGCCGGGCTGCAGTGGAAGTGAACCTGGAATCGTTATTTGTTTTCCGCAAGTATGGTTAGTTGGTTCTGTCTTTTATTCGCAGCGCCAACTTAATATCGTCATCGCTATATACTGATTGGGTGGGTGTGCGCCTGATGAACAGCATCAATTATCCCTGGACGGAAGCTTCGTTTTCAGATGCAAGTGAGTTTGATTTTGATATTGGTGATTCTGGGCTGCTCGCCAGCGAAGCTTCTGCGCATCGTATAGGTGACCTACTTGTAGCGGAAGAGCAGCGTGCAGATGAGCAAGCCAATTCACAGCGAAGTAGGGTTCTTCGTATGGTGGCTTCAGCATTGCAGCTGCACCAAAGGCTTGATCTACCCAAGGCCCCGTACAGCGCAATGATGGAGTTCGGTGGCCATCGGACAGCTATTGGTTCGGATTGGAGTGGGTGTGGCGCAGTGTTGGAGGAGTTAGGGAGACGTTCGCCCAATCCTGTGATCTGCGCTCGGCTCTTGGATCTTGCCTGGCTGGTCGAGCGGAGTCGTGTTGATGCTGGTAGAGCGGCCGTGCTCGCCTACATTCGTGTAGCAGATGGGATGCTTACCCGCGAGCTTAGGCATCGGGATTATGATTCAGATTATCGTCCGATTAGCGAGGTCACGAGGTCGCTTCGCAGAGGGCTCCAGATCTGTGACCTGCTGCGCCTGCGCGAGGACGACTCCGATCTCATAGCGCTGAAGACTTTCTGCTTGGCGTCTGCCGATCAGTTTGAGACTGAAGGCGACAGCCAGGGACTGCTGGCCATGATGAATCTGGCCTTGGACTATGACTTGGATCTGCCGGAGCATTGTGCACCTCGTATGGAGGCAGCTGCACGCGGATTCACTCCTGGAACAGACCCTCATTTTGTTTGCGATGCGCTTGTTGGTGCGGGTCGCGCTTGGCGCCGTGCGAAGGACAGTGCCAACTACGAACGATGCATGATTGAAGCAAGCTGCCGTATGGCAGAGCACGGAAAGGCACTAGGCGGAAATTTAAGTGGGTCACATTTCGTACAGCAGGCCATTGACTTGCTGCGGGGGCTGTCTTCGCTTGATGCAAAAGCTTTCAAGCGCGAGCTGCGCATAGAGTTGATTCGGCTTCAGTCCGCTGCCGAGGATGAGTTCGGCACCTTCGAGTACTCGTATGATCTGAGTGAGTTGGTCAAAGCTGTGAAAGATCGGACTCAGGGTCTTTCGATTAAGGAGGCTCTGTTCTTGCTTGCTGCTATCCACCGACCCCGACCTACTTCGCTCATTGAGCAAGAGGCAATTGAAGGGATGCGCAAGCATCCGTTAGGTTCTTTGTTCGGTGTTCAGCAGCACGATTCCGATGGCCACGTTCGATTCCGTTCTCCGGGAACGGACACGCGGAACATTGATCC
Source organism: Xanthomonas sp. CFBP 8151 (assembly GCF_011761885.1). Taxonomy (NCBI): domain Bacteria; kingdom Pseudomonadati; phylum Pseudomonadota; class Gammaproteobacteria; order Lysobacterales; family Lysobacteraceae; genus Xanthomonas; species Xanthomonas sp. CFBP 8151. Next base: position 187,130 of record NZ_JAASQZ010000005.1, on the reverse strand, counting down.
TGCTGCATTGGAGCATGCTATCGCTAGGCAAGAGGGGATCTACCGAGAGACTGTGGTGCGGGGCCGAATCGCTGTCGTTGTATATCAGTTGGCCAGCGAGCACTCAGTATCACTAGACGAGGTCTTCCCTCTCTGCCGAGAAAGCCCATTCGTTCCCCCTGATCTCACGGAGACCTTTTCTAAGGGAATTCTGGCATTTCTGCATGGTGATATGACGTCGGCCATTTTCATCCTAACTCCGCTGCTAGAGGCCTCGCTGATCTATGTCCTGAAAGGACATGACGTCGATGTTGTTCGTCACGATGAGGATTCTGGGACTCAGGAAGACATGAGCATTACGCAGTTGTACAAGAATCATCGCGGTGAGCTAGAGGCCATCTTCAGTGCGCCCGTGATTGACGACATCGAGCGAGTGTTCCTTACTAGGTCCGGTCCGGGGCTTCGCCACGCCATCGCGCACGGAACGACAAGCGATGGCCAATCCTACTCCGGCGATTCCATCTATGCTTGTTGGCTGATGTGGCATCTTTGTCTGGTCCCACTATTCAAGGACCACTTTGAAGCTCGCGGCAGCGGCTCTGAGCCGAAGGCTACAGATTGAGGCCTTCATGCCCAATGTCTCAGATCTAGAAGAGCTGACGCTGTGGAGACTTTTCCTGAAGAAATAACGGTTCGGAAATAACGGTTCCAGGTTCTTAAGTATCCCCACGTTTTTAAAGCACCAGCGTCATCTGCTCACGCACTGCGTCGGGCAGTGTGTGCAAGCATTCTAGCCAGCGTGAGACAGGTTCCATGGGTCAGCGCCTGACCAGCGCCTCGCGGCCGACGTGCAGTGTCGAGTAAAGCTTGCGTGTGCTGCTGCGTGGCGATAGCCACTGGACGATACCGGTGGCTTCGCAGCCCAGCCCCGCCAGCCAACTGGCGAAGGTGGCAAGCGTATTGAGCAACAACAGGATCTGCAGTCGCTCACCGCGACGGGTCAAGCTGTCTTCCATCGCCTGGCCGTAGCGACGCAGAAGTAACGGTTCCAGGTTCACTTCCACGCAGCATGGCCTTGACCGTGATGGGTCAGGTGCACTTGTCAGGCGACGGCGTTCGGCTTGTGTGGCCTTTATGGAACTGCGCCAGCGGCGCACGCAGCCGCGCGAGACCCGACAGCGTGTATTGACACGCCAGACCGTGTGCTTGCAATCTAGGCCCAAGGAGCGTCGAAACTCCTCTAGTAGCGGTACCCACCTCCGTCAAACCGGTGGGTTTTTTGTGCCTGCATCCCGCAGGTACAAGCCGACGCAATGCCTGTGTCGGGAGGGCGGCTAATACAACACCCGTAAGGGGAATACGCCCGCCGGCTACTAGCGGTTTCGAACCTCCCGACATCCCGTCGCCGTTGGCGGCGGTTCTTGGGTTGTTCCAGGAGGGCGTTGCCATGTCTACCGCACCATTCATGCCGGCTTCGGTGCCGGGTTATCTGTTGCCAGCTTCCGCCCACAGCTTGCTGAGCGAGGTAGGCGAAGTGCTGCGCCGGCTGGCCACACGCGCGGCCGTTGAGCAGGCCAGCGATGATCTTGCGCAGCAGTTGCTCAACCAGCCCGGCGTGTTGTCGCAGGCCTTGCATAGCCTTTCTGCAGGCATCGACGTGGCGTTGCAGCAGTGCGTCGCTGCAGCCAGCGCTACCCGCCGCCAATCGGAGGCGCCATGACCCGCCGCCGCCCACCCACGGCATCTGCCAGCGCACGGCCCACCCGCACGCGTACGCGCCCCGCGCCGCCCAAGCGGGTGCAGTGGGTTGTTGTGGAACCCGACCGCGGCAAGCTGCCACCGATGCTGCCGCCCGACCCTGACGCCTCCCCGCAAGGCCCCGGCACGCTACGCGCACCCCGCCGCGCCCGCCGCCCGCGCCAATGCACCGTCAGCTACACCCATTACCCCGGTGCCCACGACCACGCCGGCGACCAGCACGTACCCCACGTCCGCCTCAGCGGCCTATGGCTGGAACAACTGGGCTTTGCCATCGGCACCAAGCTGCGCATCACCGCCAGCGCAGGGCAGCTACTGATGGAGGTGTTGCCGCCAGTGGAGACGCCGGCCAGGGCGCGCAGCGTGCGGCGATGATGCTGCGGCTGCCAGACCCCTTGCGATTGACCTCGGTGCCGGATGCCACTAGCGTCCCGCCACACCAGCGCACAACGGACGCTTCATGATCGCGCGCCCCCTCTACGCCTTGCTCGCCACCTTCGCCCTGGGCGCATGCGCCCACGCGGCGGGCGGCGCAGCTCCGGCAACCGTCACGGAGACATCTGCCATGCGTTCCTCAGCCGAATCCGCAGTCACTCCCACTGGCAGCGAACCCAGCGGGCCGATACGAACGGCAGAGGATGCGCTCACCCGCATGCTTGCATTGATTCAAGCAATTCACGGACTGGACGATCTGACACCCGACTACCTGCAGTCCAAAATGGGGGTTCCGGTGACGCGTGCGGCAGCTGATTCCAAGCGTTATGGCGCCAGTGCTCCGCTTACCAGTGAGTGGGGTTACAGCTTTGGCATGGACCAGACGCCTACTGCGGGGCGTTGGTTCGAGTTCACTTTTATTCCAGCGCAAGCGGGTGCTTCTCCGCCCATGACGGAGATCTGCAGGATCGATTTCGATACGTTTACCAAGAAGCTGGAAAACATCGGGTTTGTACGTCAACGCAACATGGTGGAAGACGGCCGCTGGATGAGTGATCTTTACACGCGCCCAGGGATGCGTGTAGAGGTTTTCCCGAGAGGCGAAGCTGCGGAACCGCAAGAGTTGGTAGCGCACAAATGCGTCGAATGGGTCTACATCCGATAAGCTGAGGTAGCGGACATGTCACTCAGCCCTGGAGTTGTCAGGCCTCATAAAGCGATGAGTGCATAGGGCATTGGGGGTACTTGAGAGGCGTGCATGACACGATGACATTGAAAAACTGTCAAAATTCCTCCTGCAGCACCAACACTTATTGGAGAAAGGCCGTGCCCCTTGCAAACGATCCAATGCGCTTTGCACTCACGGCATTGATTACCTGCCTGATCGCTGGCTGCAGCCTGCAATCGCCGCCTGCAAACGTGCCTATCGCAAAGGAGCAGATAGAGATGAGAACGGTCGTCCCGTTGGTACGGAGTTTGACCCCACATGATCGTGGGCCTACAGAGCTGGAATTCGATGTGCCCGCACTGCCCGACGACGCGACTCCTCCCGTTTTCATCGGTGTGCGGATCACCGGTGTCGATCCAACTGCCGTCTCCCAAAGTGCTGACAGGCTGATTAGCGCTGGTGTTTCGGCCGAGCTCCACTTGGAGCGTATTGAACCATCCGGTCCGGTCTCCGTGGAATTCCAGCGTAGTCAGCGTGTGGGAGTAGGTCAGCAGGCGTCCATTCCCTTGTCAGCTGATGGTATGGCTCCTGGTCTGTTCGCTTTTGATGCGGACGGTACGACGCTGCAGGACGCCGGTTTGTCTACTGAACAGACCGCGTCCAGGGAGTTGGCGTTCGGCTATAGCAATGCTGTCCAGCCAGGCCGTTATCGGCTCAAACTGCGCTTTGATCAGAACGCCGAGGCGCTGGTTGCGGCTAATGCTCAACTTCTTGTCGCTTACACCTACAAAGGAAAGTGAGGGGAGTGAGCATGGATGATCATGAAAAGCGCTATGCAGTCACTGTCTACGTCGCTGCCGCAGGTACCCCGTTGATGGCCGGAGGCACATCCTTCGGTGGCCATATGTACTACTCGATTGACGACGGAACGACTGTCAAAAGTTATGGGTTCTCGCCCATCAAGCATGGCGAGGCTAGCGGGCCAGGAAAAGTTTCGTTCAATGACGTCGATACCTACCAAAAACCATATTACTCACGCACGATGGAGATCGATAAGGCGCAGTATGAAAAGCTGGAGGCCTTCGGCGCGGCCCCTGCCAAGCACGGGTTCAATATGGAATATCACGGCGCTAAAAACAGTTGTATCGACTTCACATGGGATGCGCTCAATCACGCTGGACTGCACCGGAAGACAAAAGATGGAGTTGATAAAGGCTTTGAGGGGGATATCAGACCCGTAGAAAACGTAGATGATATCAAGAGCATTCCTGCTCCTGTGCCTAAAAGTGAGTTGAATAAGGAGCACAACAATCCCAAGCCCAAGCAGGAACTTTGGCAGAAAGTGATTGGTGAGGCGCAGCCGCCCGGTGAGCAGGTATCTCCACTACAGGAAGTAACACAGCTCGCGAGAGTGCTGCCAACAGATCCGCTGCATCACCAAGCAGAAGAAGCCGTTCGCCGCCTTGAGCAAGGTCTCGGCCGCGAGTACGACGACAACAGCGCACGGCTGGCAGCAAGCAGCGCGTATTTAGCCAAAGAGAACGGGCTGTCGCGAATCGATCATGTCGTGCTGAGCGAGAACACCAAGTCCGTGCGGCAGGGCGAGAACGTCTTCGTTGTGGAAGGTGCGTTGAACGATCCCGCTCACAAGATGGCGCATATGACGACGAGTGATGCGATTGCGCAGCCCGTCGAGCCATCCTTGGCGCAATTACAGGCCTTGGGCGAAACTCAGCGCCAACAGCAATCCCAGCAGCAGGAGCAACAGCGAGAGCAGTCGATTGCGCCTCAACACCGGATGGTGAGGGCTAGTGAAGTAACGGTTCTGAAATAACGGTTCCAGGTTCACTTCCACGGCGGCCTGGCCGTCGCCAAACCATCGCGCCCATGCCTGCGCGCGTAGCGACATAGATCAACAGCGATGCTGGTAGTGACACGACAACGGCCGCAGTACGCGGCCGTTGTCGTTAGATCAGGCAACCAGGATCGTCTTGACGATTCCCGATTCCCGATTCCCGATTCCCGATTCCCGATTCTCCCAATCCCCAATCCCCAATCCCGAATCCCGAATCCCGAATCCCCAACCTCAATGATCGCTGGAGCGCAATCCATCCACATCCAGGATCAGCGCCATGCGGCCGTCGCCGATCAGGGTGGCGCCGGCGTAGCCGGGCAGGCCGCGCAGGGCGCGGGGCAGGGGCTTGATCACCACTTCCTCGCGGCCGCGAACCTGGTCCACCACCAGGCCGAAGCGGGTTTCGCCGGCCTGCAGCAGCACTACCGTCAATAGCGGCGGTTGTTCGGCAGGCACGCCCAGCCAGCGGCGCAGGTCGATCAGCGGCAGGGTGTGCGAGCGGCGGTCCAGCACGGCGCGGCCGTCGAACCAGCCCAGCGAGGTCTGCGGGGCGTGCAGCACTTCGACCACGCGCGCCAGCGGAAGGGCATACACCGCTTCGCCGGCCTGCACCAATAGCGTGGGCAGGATGGCCAGGGTCAGCGGCACGCGGATCATGAAGCGGCTGCCGCGGCCCAGTTCGGACTGGATCTGGATCTGCCCGCTGAGTTCGCGGATGCGCGATTGCACCACGTCCATGCCCACGCCGCGGCCGGAGATATCGGTGACCTCGGCCTTGGTCGAAAAGCCCGGCATGAAGATCAGATGCAGACACTCGTCGGTGCTCAGGCGGGCAGCGGCTTCGGCGTCGATCAGGCCCTTGTTGCGGGCGATCTCGCGCAGGCGTTCGGGGTCGATGCCGGCGCCGTCATCCTGGATCTCGATGCTGACGTAGTCGCCTTCCTGCTGCGCGGACAGGCGCACATGGCCGCTGCGCGGCTTGCCGGTGGCTTCGCGCAGGGCCGGCGATTCGATGCCGTGGTCGATCGCGTTGCGCACCAGGTGCACCAGCGGGTCGGCCAGGGCCTCGACCAGGTTGCGGTCCAGTTCCGTCTCGGCGCCGATCAGTTCCAGTTCCACTTCCTTCGACAAGGTGCGCGCAACGTCGCGGGCCACCTTGGGGAAGCGCGCGAACACCTTGCTGACCGGTTGCATGCGGGTACGCATCACCGCGGTCTGCAGGCGCGCGGTGGCGATGTCCAGCGTGCTGACCGCGCGGTCGAGTTCTTCGTCGCGCAGGCGGGTGCGCAGGGTCTTGAGACGGTTGCGCGACAGCACCAGTTCGCCGATCAGGTTGACGATGGCGTCCAGGCGCTTGGTGTCCACGCGCACGGTCTGCTCGGCGTCGGCGGCCTTGGCCGCCGCCTTGGGCGCGGCCTTGGCGCCCGGCGCAGCAGCGCCGTGTGCGTCATCGTGTGCGGGTGCTGCGACAGCGGCCTTGGGCGCGGCCTTGACCGCCGGCGGGCCGCTCTTGGCGTCGAACTGCGCAATCAGCGAGGCGGGTGCATGCGGCACGGTTTCGCCCGAGCCCATCGCATCCAGCATGGCCTGCAGATAATCCAGCGACTGCTGCGCGGCATCGAAGTGATGCGCCTGCAACACCGCCTGGCCGGAGCGCGCCATGCCCAGGGTTTCCTCGGCGGCGTGGCAGAGCTCCACCATCGGCTTGATCGCCAGGAAGCCGGCGCCGCCCTTGAGCGTGTGGAAGCCGCGGAACACCGCGTTGAGCTGGTCGGCTTCGTCCGGTGCCTGTTCCAGCGACACCAGCTGTTCGCCGAGGCGATCCAGGATCTCCTGGGCCTCGACAATGAAATCGGCAGCAATATCGTCTGGAACAGCACTCATGGTTACAGCCCCAATCCGGACAGCAGGTCGTCGGCGTCGTCCTGCGACACCGCGTGACGGTCCAGGCCCTTGACTGCAGGACCGGCAAGACCGCCGTCGTCTTTCTTCGGCTCGGGATTCTTCGGCGGCAGGCCGAGCGCACCGAAGCCTTCGTGCACGCGCCGCACGATCCCGGCCACGCGACGGATGATCTGGCCGCTCAGGTCCTGGTAGCTCTGCGCCAGCGACAGCTCGGTCAGGTTGTGGCGCATCTTGTCCATCAGCGCGCCCTGGTCCTGATTCAGGCCGCCGTCGCGCAGCTGGTTGGCCAGCTCGCGGCATTCCTCGACCAGATCCAGCGTGCGATGGCTGGCCTTCTCGGTCATTTCCACCACATGGTCCAGGCGCGAGCAGGCATCGTCCAGCTCGCCGGCTTCTTCGGGCACGGTGGGCAGCTCGCCCAGCGCCTGGCCGAGTTCGCGCGCGAGCCGGCTCAGGCTCTGCATCATCGGGCGCGTGCGCAGCGCGGCGAGCTGGTCCACCTCGCGCCGCCAGGCGGCCTGGTCACCGCTTTCCAGTGCATCGAGTGCGTGTTGCAGGCGCTCGATCAATGCGGCTCGTTCGGCATCGGCTTCCACGGTGGCGTTCATCAGGCGGTCGCCGCCAGACGTTCGAACACCTTGCCCAGCTTCTCTTCCAGGGTCTGTGCGGTGAACGGCTTGATGATGTAGCCGTTCACGCCGCACTGTGCCGCTTCGATGATCTGCTCGCGCTTGGCTTCGGCGGTCACCATCATCACCGGCAGGTGCTTGAGCTTGGCGTCGGCGCGGATGTTGCGCAGCAGGTCGATGCCGGTCATGCCGGGCATGTTCCAGTCGGTGACCACGAAGTCGAACGGGCCGGCCCGCAATGCAGCCAATGCGCTGTTGCCGTCCTCGGCCTCTGCGGTATTGGTGAAGCCAAGATCGCCCAACAGATTCTTGACGATGCGTCGCATCGTCGAGAAGTCGTCCACGATCAAAATCCGCATGTTCTTGTTCACATCAAGCTCCTAACACGAAAAATTATTCGTCAATTTCGACACCGGCATCGGCCAGTTCGAAGACCTTGAGGCGGCCGCGCAGACGTACCACCGCCTGGCCATGGATCTGGCAGACGCGCGATTCGCTGACACCGAGCACGGCGCCGATTTCTTTCAGGTTCAATTCCTGTTCGTAGTACAGCGACAGCACCAGCTGCTCGCGCTCGGGCAACTGGCCGATCGCCTTGCCCAGCTCGCGGCCGAATTCGCCACGCTCCATCATCTGCTGCGGATTGGGGCCACCCTTGGCGGTGGTGTCCAGCTCGCCATGATCCTCGATCCGCGACTCCAGGCTCAGCACCTGGCCGCGGGCGGCATCTTCCATCAGACGCAGGTAATCGGGCAGCGGTATTTCCATCGCGGCGGCCACTTCGGTGGCAGCAGCGGCGCGGCCGGTGTGCTGTTCGATCTTGCGGACGGCGGCGGCAGCGTCGCGTGCGCGACGGTGCACCGACCGCGGTACCCAGTCGCCCCGGCGGATCTCGTCGATCATCGAGCCACGGATGCGGATCGAGGCATAGGTCTCGAACGAGGCGCCCTGCTCTGAGTCGTAACTGCGCGAGGCTTCGATCAGGCCGATCATGCCGGCCTGGATCAGATCGTCCACTTCCACGCTCGCCGGCAGGCGCGCGGCCAGATGGTGGGCGATGCGGCGCACCAGGTCGGCGTGCTGGGTGACGATATCGTTGGCGTTGTTGCGCTGCACGGCGCGGTACTGCGCGCTGGCTGTTGCGGTGGCGGTGCTCATGCGGCCACTCCCCGTTGGATGATGCGTTCGACGAAGAACTCGACATTGCCGCGCGGCACCGTGGGGGCCTGCCAGCGCGAGGTACGGCGAGCGATTTCTGCGATGGCCTGCGCCGACGGACTGGCGGGGTAGGCCTTGATGACCGGTTGCTGGCGCTGCACCGACAGACGCAACCAATCGTCCTGCGGCACGTGGCCGAGGTAGTTCAGCGACACGTCGCCGAGGAACTTTTCGCACACCCGCGACAGCTTGTCGTACAGCAGGCGGCCTTCGTTGGGGTCGCGCACCATGTTGGCGATGATCTGCAGGCGGTCCACGCCACGCTCGCGCGAGAGCACCTTGATCAGCGCGTAGGCGTCGGTGATGGAGGCCGGTTCGTCGCAGACCACCACCACGGTGTCCTGCGCGGCCTGGCAGAAGGTCAGCACGCTGTCGGTGATGCCGGCGGCGGTGTCGATGACCATCACGTCCAGGTCGCGCTCCAGTTCGGAAAACACGTTGACCAGGCCGATGTGCTGGGCAGGGGCCAGTTCGGCCATATGGCGGCGACCGGAAGCGGCCGGGACCACCAGCACGCCGCCGGGGCCTTCGATGATCACTTCATCCAGCGTGCAGCGGCCGGCGATCAGGTCGGCCAGGGTGTACTTGGGCGACAGGCCCAGCACCACGTCCAGGTTGGCCAGGCCCAGGTCGGCATCCAGCAGCAGGGTGCGCTTGCCCATGTCGGCCAAGGCCACGGCCAGGTTGGCGGAGATGTTGGTTTTCCCCACGCCACCCTTGCCGCCGGTCACGGCGATGGTGCGCACCGGGCCCAGGGGCTCGGGACGGGTCGCCGACAGGGGGAAGGCGTTGGTCAGCTTGGCGTATTCACGCGACTGCATGGTTGTGCTCCGGAGTACAGGGCTTATCGGCAGCGCGCCGCAAATCTTCAAGGCGAAGAACGAGACTGGCGGCATTGGCGCGGTGCAGGTCGTCGGGGACCCGCTGTCCGTCAGTCACCCAGGTGATGGGCATTTGGTGATCGACGACGACCGACAGCGCACTACCGAAGCGGCCGGTCTCGTCAAGTTTGGTCAGCACCACGCCCTGGGGCTTGGCGTGGGCGAAGCGGCGCACGACCTCGTCGAGGTCGGAAAAATGCGCGTTGGCAGGCAGCACCAGCAGCGAGGTGACCTGGTGCGCGGCGCGCAGCCAGTTCAGCTGCGCGGCCAGGGCGCGGTCGCGCTGGCCCATGCCGGCAGTGTCGATCAGCACCAGCTTGTAGTCGCGCAGGCGCTCGAGCAGTTCCAGCAGGCTCTCGGCGCTGTCGGCCTCGTGCACGGCGATGCCGAGCTGACGGCCGTAGCTGTGCAGCTGCTCGCGGCCGCCGACGCGCTGGGTGTCGGTGGTGACCAGGGCCACGTCGCGGGGCGCGTGCTGGGCGGCGAAGCGCTGCGCCAGCTTGGCAATGGTGGTGGTCTTGCCGGCACCGGTCGGGCCGACCAGGGCGATCACGCCGCCGCGCTCCAGCGGGTCGACCGGGGCCACCGGCAGGCGCTTGGACAGCAGGCCCAGCATCAGCCCGCGGCCGCGGTGCAGTTCGGTATCGGCCGGAATCTGCAGCGCGACATCGCGGATCAGGCCGGCGTCGAAGCCATAGTCGTCCATCAGTTCCAGGGCCTGCGCACGCACCGGTGAGCCACGCAGGCGCTCGTCGGTGAGGCGGTTCATTTCGCGCTCGATCATCTGCCGCATCAGCGCCAGCTCGCCGCGCAACTGCTTGAGTTCTTCATCGTTCTGCGGCGCCGAGGCGGCGGCGACCGGCACCGCGGCCAGCGCCGGCGGTGCGACCACCAGCGGCGGCAACGCGGCCGGCGGCAGGATCTGCGGCAGCGCGTCCAGGTCGAAGTCGGCCTCGTCGGCAAGCGCGTCCTGGTCCTGGTCGTAGCCGGCCTGGGCGGGGGCAGCGGCGGCGGCCATGATCGGGGTCGGCGCCTGCACCGGGGCAGCCTGCATGGCGGCCCGCTGCACCGGGGCGGTGGTCAAAAAGTCGGCGAACAGCTGTTCCGGCACGGCCGACAGGGCGTGTTCCTGGCGCGGGGCGGCGGTCACTGCGACGGCATGGGCCAGGGCCTGGGCGGCGGGCGAGGGAACGGCGCCGCGCCGCACCGGGGTGGCGACCGGCGGCTGGCGCGGCACATTGACCGGCTGGCGCAGCGCCATCGCGGCGATCATGTCCTCGGCGGCACTGGCAACGCGCTGGCGCTGGCTCGTGCCGGCATCGGCGGCCGGCTGGAGCGGTGCATGGATGGGCGCGGCCGCAGTTTGCAGGGCGGGGGCCTGTTGGACAGGTGCCGACGGGATCGGCGCGGCGGCAACGGCCGGCGGCTCGGAGCGCGCGGTTTCCAGGGCGCGCTGCACGAGTTCTTCGTCGTAGTTGCTGGCAGCGACGATCTCGATGCCTTCGGCGGTGCGGCGATTGGACAGGATCACTGCGTCCGGGCCATGTTCTTCACGCACCATGCGGAATGCGGTGCGCATGTCCGGGGCAACGAAGCGTTTGATTTTCATGCGAGGTGCCTCCAGGAACGGGACCCGCCGGACGCCGGACGGGTGCGCGATGGATGTGGGTGTGTCGCCAGCGTCATGAGTTGCCTGTCCCGTTCGGTTGTTCCAAGTCCTGCTCTCGCCCTGCAGCGGTGGGGCTGGCTGCGGTCTCGCCAGAACTAATGCACGCGGCGTGCCAAAACGTGGCGCCGGGGTTCCGGCGCGAGCCACTGTGCGTCGGGACAGGGCGGGGGCTGTGCGTCGGGTCCGGCCGCAAGGTTTCAAGTCAATGGATTGATTGGCTTTTTTTCGGGGCGGCGATGCGGCGGCCTCCCTGTGCAGAAGGATGCGCTGGCGGGCCGCAGGTCCAGCCTGGGGCGCTAGGAACGCTTGGAAGCGGTCAGCGCCGTGCAATCGATTGGAGATCCGGACCAGTGGCGGCTTTCCGACGCCGGGTGTGCTGGTCGGTCGCCGGCCTGCAGCCATCGCTGGCCCGCATGACGGCCTGGCGAGGATAGGTGCGTAGGAGCGCACCCGGGCGCGACGGGTTGTGTCGGTAAAGCTTGTCGCGCCCGGGTGCGCTCCTACCGTGGTGTCGGCGTCTGCGGCGTGTCCTTGGATTGCGTGGCCTGTCGTAGGAGCGCACCCGGGCGCGACGGGTTGTGCCGGTAAAGCTTGTCGCGCCCAGGTGCGCTCCTACCGTGGTGTCGGCGTCCGCGGCGTGTTCTTGGATTGCCCGGCCTGTCGTAGGAGCGCACCCGGGCGCGACGGGTTGTGCCGGTGAAGCTTGTCGCGCCCTGGTGCGCTCCTACGAGGTGGGTTTGTTGGAGGGCCGGTCTCAGCTGATCGTGCCGACCAGTTTCAGGCGCTTGTCTTCGGGCACTTCGCTGTAGGCCAGCACCGACAGGGTCGGGACGCTGTGGCGGACCAGGCGGGCCAGCGCAGCGCGGACCTGGCCGGGCACCAGGACCACCGCCGGTTCGTTGCGGGCTTCCTGCTTGCCGACGCAGTCGGCCAGGCTCTGGTGCAGGCGCTCGGCCAGGCCCGGTTCCAGCGCCACGCCGTTGCCGTGGGTGGATTCCTGCAGCACGCGCTCCAGCTGCGGGGCCAGCGTGTAGACCGGCAGCTCGGCCGACATGCCGGCGATCTCCTGCACGATGAAGCGGCCCAGCGAGGTGCGTACCGCGGCGGTGAGGGTGGTCGGGTCCTGGCTGTGCGGGGCGTGTTCGACCAGCGCTTCGACGATCTTGCGCAGCTGGCGCACCGGGATGCGCTCGATCAACAGGTTCTGCAGCACGCGCACCACCACCGACAGCGGTAGCGCCTTCGGGGTGAGGTCTTCGACCATCTTCGGCGCGGTCTTGGCCAAGGTCGCCAGCAGCTGCTGCACCTCCTCGTGGCCGAGCAGTTCCGGGGCGTGTTCGCGGATGAGGTGCGACAGATGGGTGGCGACCACGGTGGCCGGGTCGACCACGGTGTAGCCCATCGACTCGGCATAGGCGCGTTGATGCGGCTGGATCCAGGTGGCATCCAGGCCGAACGCCGGGTCCTTGCCGGGGATACCGTCGAGCTGGCCGAGCGCACCGCCCGGGTCCAGCGCCAGCTCACGATCGGGATAGATTTCCGCGGTGGCCACCGGCACGCCGTGTACCAGTAGCCGGTAGGCGTTGGCCGACAGCTCCAGGTTGTCGCGGATATGCACCGGCGGCACCAGGAAGCCGATGTCCTGGGTGAGCTTGCGGCGCACGCCCTTGATGCGCGCCATCAGTTCGCCGCCCTGGTGCTTGTCCACCAGCGGAATCAGCCGGTAGCCCACCTCCAGGCCCAGCGGATCGATCGGGCGCAGCTCGTCCCAGCTGAGCTCGGAGCTGGCCTGGGCGGCGGTGGCCGCGGCGGCGGCTTTGGGATCGGTGGCCGGGTCGCCGGTCGGCGGAATGACCAGGCTGCGCTTGTACATTTTCCAGGCGATCACGCCCAGGATCAGGCCCAGCGTCAAAAACGCGACGTTGGGCATGCCCGGCACCAGGCCGACCAGTCCCAGGATGGCCGCGGCCACGGCGAGGGCGCGGTGCTGCCCGAACACCTGGCTGATCATGGCGCCGCGCATGTCCTGCGCGCGCGAGGCACGGGTCACCAGCAAGGCGACCGAGGACGACACCAGCAGGGCCGGCAGCTGCGCCACCAGACCGTCGCCGATCGACAGCAGGGTGTAGGTGGAGGCGGCATCCACAAAGCTCATGCCGTGCTGGAACATGCCCACCGCCATACCGCCGATGAGGTTGATGAACAGGATCAGGATGGCGGCGATGGCGTCGCCGCGGATGAACTTGTTGGCGCCGTCCATCGCGCCGTAGAAGTCGGCTTCCTCGCGGACTTCCTCGCGTCGGGCCTTGGCTTCCTCGCGCGTCAGCAAACCGGCGTTGAGGTCGGCGTCGATGGCCATCTGCTTGCCGGGCATGGCGTCCAGGATGAAACGCGCGGTCACTTCCGACACGCGCCCGGCACCCTTGGTGATGACCACGAAGTTGATGATGGTCAGGATCGCGAACACCACGATACCCACGGCGTAGTTGCCACCGATCACGAACTGGCCGAACGCCTCGATCACCTTGCCGGCGGCAGCATGGCCGTCCTGGCCGTTGATCAGGATCACGCGGCTGGAGGCGACGTTCAGCGCCAGGCGCAGCATCGTGGTCATCAACAGCACGATCGGGAAAATGGTGAATTCCAGCGGCCGCTGCACGTACACCACCGCCAGCAGCACCATCAGCGAGATGGCGATGTTGAAGGTGAACAGGGCATCCAGCACCGGCGCGGCCAGCGGCACCATCAGCATGGCCAGCATGGCCATCAGGGCCAGCGGCGCGCCCAGGCCATTGCGCAGCAACTCCATGACGCGCCGGGCATTCATCGGGGCGGGTTGGGCGCTCATGCGCTGGCTCCCTTGCCGAACTCATCCACGTCCAGCGACGGCAATTCCGGCATCGGGCCGCCGTTCCAGCCACGCAGCTGGTAGACGTAGGACAGCACCTGGGCCACGACCGAATAGAGTCTCACGGGAATTTCCTTGCCGATTTGCGCTTCTCTATACAAGGCGCGTGCCAAAGGCGGGGCGGTGACGATCGCCACGCGGTGCTGTTCGCAGGCTTCGCGGATGCGGAAGGCCATTTCGTCCACGCCCTTGGCCACCACGATCGGGGCGCGCATCTTGCCGCCCTCGTACTTGAGCGCCACCGCGTAGTGGGTCGGATTCATCAGCACCACGTCGGCCTTGGGCACCGCTTCCATCATCTGCCGCTGCGACATCTGCATCTGCATCTGGCGGATGCGGCCCTTGACCTCCGGGCTGCCCTCGCTTTCCTTCATCTCGCGCTTGATCTCTTCGCGGGTCATCTTCAGCTTCCGCAGCCAGTTCCACTTCTGGTACGGCGCATCGATGGCGGCCAGCAGCACCAGCGCGCCGGCGGTGTAGAACAGCAGGCTCTTGGTGAAGTCCAGGCCGTTGCCCACCGCCTGTTCCAGCGGCTGGTTCACCAGCGAGCGCAGGCCGTGCAGGCCCTTGGAGATGCACAGGCTGGCGGCCAGTCCGACGAACAGCAGCCGCAGCACCGACTTGACCAGCTCGGCCAGGCTGTTGCTGCCCCACATGCGCTTGATCCCGTTGGCCGGGTTGAGCTTGGTGAGGTCGGGCATGATCGCCTTGGCGGAAAAATGCAGTCCGCTCATCAACAGCGGGCCGGCCAGGCCGGCGGCCAGGCAGATGCCGATCAGCGGCACCATTACCCACAACAGTTGCAGCAACAGATCGCCGAAGTGGCCGAACAGCGCCATCGGGTTTTCGCGCATCTTCGGGTCCGGGCTGAGCGCGGTCTTCATCCAGACGCTGGCGCCGTCGCCGATGCCGCGGGCCAGGGCCATCAGCGCGAACACGCCGGCCCCGAACACCGCAGCGGTGGACAACTCGCGCGATTGCGGGATGTTGCCCTGCTCGCGGGCTTCGCGCAGGCGTTTTTCGGTGGGAAGCTCTGTGCGTTCGCCGCCGTCTTCGGACTCGGACATGGGGGTGCCGGTGACTGGTCAGCCCTGCATCATGCAAGCGGCGTTCCAGTTGGTGGGGCCGGGATTGGGGAGTCGTAATCGGGAGTCGCGAAGCGGGAGTGGGGAAAGCGGGAAGCCGCGGCAATGAGTGGAGCCGCTGGCGGGGTGTTGTGGTGGTGAGCGGGAGGGCAGCAGGGCGGGAGTGGCCAACCTGCTGCCCCTGATGTTCGGCCCGGTTGGCGGGTTACAGGTCGATCGCCGGTGCGGGGTCGGCGGTCGTTTTGCCGCCCTTTGCTCAACCGGTCGGGCGACGCGGGCCGTCGCGTTGGGCGACGACCCGTGCGATGAAGCGCTCGGCGTCCATCGGCCGGCCCAGCAGATAGCCCTGCAGCTGATCGCAGCCCAGGCGTTCGAGCGTGTTGCGCTGGGCCATGGTCTCCACGCCTTCGGCCACCACCTGCAGGCGCATGGTGTGGGCCAGCGCCACCACCGCGGCGACGATGGCGATGTCTTCCGGGCCGTTGTCCATGGCCTGCACGAAGCTGCGGTCGATCTTGAGTTCGTGCGCGGGCAGCCTGCGCAGGTACATCAGGTTGGAATAGCCGGTGCCGAAGTCGTCGATGGCGATGCGCACGCCCAGCGTATTGAGCTGGTCGAGCGTGCGCAGGCAGGCCTCGGCATCGCGCATGGCCATGCTTTCGGTGATTTCCAGGGTGAGCTGGGCCGGTGGGATCGCGCAGTCGGCCAGGATGGCGGTCACCTCGTCCAGCAGGCTGGGCGAGGCCAGTTGCATGGCCGACAGGTTGACCGCCACCCGCCAGTGCCCATGCCCGGCCTCGCGCCAGGCGCGCATCTGTCGGCAGGCCTGCTGCAGGACCCAGCTGCCGAGGGGGCCGATCATGCCGCTGCGTTCCGCCAGCGGGATGAAGCTGTCCGGCGGCACCAGGCCGTGCTCGGGGTGTTGCCAGCGGATCAGCGCCTCGGCGCCGATCGGGCGGCCATCGTCGGCGCAGTACTTTGGCTGGTAATGCAGGACGAATTGGCCCAGTTCCAGCGCACGCGGCAGGTCCTGCAGCAGCTGCAGGCGCTCGCGGGTGGTGCCGGTCATCGAGTGCTCGAAAAAGCTGTAACGGTTGCGCCCGGCCTGTTTGGCGTGACGCATCGCCGCGTCGGCATGGGTCATCAACTGATGCTCGCTGCCGGCACCCTCGGGATACAGCGCAATGCCGACGCTGCTGCTGAGGCGCAACTCCTGGTCGGCGACCAGGAACGGCACCGCCAGCGCCTGCAGCAGATGCGCGGCGATAGCGGCGGCATCCTCGGGGTCGGCGATGGCGGACACCAGCACGAATTCGTCGGCACCCAGCCGCGCCAGGCTGCCGTGGGCACGCTGATGCGCACGCATGCGCTCGGCCACCGCCACCAGCAACTGGTCGCCGAAATGGTGACCGTAGCCGTCGTTGATCGCCTTGAAGCCATCCAGGTTGATCAGTACCACCGCAAAGCGTTGCCCGTCGCGCTGGGCGCGGTCGATGCGTTGCAGCACATGCTCGTGCAGCAGCACCCGGTTGGGCAGGCGGGTGAGCGGGTCGTGCAGGGCCGCCAGCACCAGCTCGGCATTGGCCTGCGCCAACGATCGGGAGAGTACGTCGGTGCGCTGCTGGAACCGCCGCGACAGCACCGAGATCACCAACGCCAGCACCAACAGCGCCAGCGTGACCAGCACCACCGCTGCGGCCAGCCAGGGCAAGGGCAGTTGCGCACCGGCCGCCGCGCCGCAGCGGCTGCCGGGCGCGAACTGCGCCGCCGCCATGCCGGTGTAATGCATGCCCACGATCGCCAGGCCCATGATCACTGCGGCGATCAGGCGCAGGCCGTAACAGCGGCCATCGTGGCGTAGCCGGAAGGCGATCCACAACGCCGCTGCCGAGGCGCCGATGGCGATGGCCAGGGACAGCGCAAACAGCAGCGGGTCGTAGGTGATGGCCGGGGACATGCGCAGCGCGCTCATGCCCATGTAGTGCATCAGCGCAATGCCCAGGCCCATCAGCACTGCACCCAGGCCCAATCGCGGCCATGGCAGGTCCGCACGCGAGGTCAGCCATAGCGCGAAGGCCGACGCCAGAATCGCCGCCAGCATCGAATAGGTCGTCAACGCGGGGTCATAGCCCAGCGGGATGGGCAGGCGAAACGCCAGCATGCCGACGAAGTGCATCGACCAGATGCCGATTCCCATCGCCACCGCGCCGCCCATCAGCCAGGCCACGGCACCGCGGCCACGACTGGCAGTCACACGTGCGGCCAGATGCAGCGCGGTATAGGCAGCCAGCACGGCCACCACCAGCGACAGCATCACCATGCCAGGGTTATAGGTTTCGACCACCCATCCACTTCCAGCGCCGACGGACGCGTTTGCTCAAGCACGTAGCGACCCCGGGCGCCACTTCTTGAGCGCCTGCAGGCAACCGTTGGCGATCGGACGCGCGCATGCGCCGGTCGACCGGGCGCGGGCAACCGGCGATGTCGTGATGTCGTGGTCGGCCGTGGGGCTTTTCCGCACAGAGGGACGGTGCCGACGATGCTGCAGTGCTGTGATCGACGTGCTGGTGGCTGCCACTGCATGCGTCGATGCCGTGCATCGGAGCTAAGGTCGGTCTTTACGAGACGGCCTGCGCCGACCCATGCCGCTTGGGCTCATGCCATCGACGATTCGGGCTCTTCCGGTTCGATGCGATTGCGGCCATGCCGCTTGGCGCGGTAAAGCGCCTGGTCGGCACGCGCCAGCAGCGTGGCGGCGTTATCCCCGCTCCGGAACCAGGCCACGCCGACCGAACAGGTCACCTGCAGGGGCCGGGCGGTACCGACCTCGTACGGTGCCAGGCTGAGCTGCTCGTGGATGGCGCGCAGCCGGTGCTGGCTGTGCCGCGGCATGCCCGGCAGCAACAGCAGCAGTTCTTCGCCGCCGTAACGGCCCACCTTGTCCGAGTCGCGCAGGCAGGCGGTCAGGCGGGCGCCGACCTTGGCCAGCACCGCATCGCCGACCAGATGCCCATGCTCGTCGTTGACCAGCTTGAAATGGTCCAGATCGATCAGCACCACCGCCAGCGGATGCCCGCCGTGCGCGCAGGCCTGCAGTTCGTCGGCCATGGCTTCGAGCACGCCGGAGCGGTTGAGCAGGCCGGTCAAGGCGTCGTGGCTGGCCTTCAGGGCCAGCGCTGCGCGCGCGCTTTCCAGATCGCGTTTTTCGTGCTCCAGCTGACAGGTGCGCTCGGCCACCAGTTCGGCCAGCATGCGCTCGCGCGCGACCAGTTGGCCGTGCCGCCAGCGCCACAGGCCGGCCAGCAATGCACTGCCGATCAGCACATACGACGCGATCGCCGGCGGGCTGCGCCACCACAGCGGGGCCACCGCAAACGGCAGCTCGGCGATCGTCGAGGCGGTGCGGCGGTAGTGGTCCAGCACCTGCACCTGCAGACGGAAGTGCCCGGAGGGCAGCGGCGCCTGGTCGATCGACAGGTTGTTGCCCTGGATCCATTCGTTGTGCAGACCGAGCAGGCGGTAACGCACCGTCAGGCGACTCGGGTCGTCGTACACCTCCATCGTCGACAGCTCGATATGCAGCGGCTTGTCGCTCCAGCCCAGCAACTGGCCGCGTTGCACCGGCACGCCGCCACGGCTGACGCTGTCGATGCGTACGCTGGGCTGGCGCGCATCGAACAGCCGCGCCGGATCGAGCAGATGACTCACCCCGCGCGCGGTGCCGATCCATACCGAACCATCTGGATCCTCGGCGAAGGCGGCTTCGGAGATGTCGTCCCAGAGCAGGCCTTGCGACTGCGACAGATGCACCCACCTCCCACCGTCGTAGATCTCCACGCCACGCGCATGCCCCACCCAGACCCGGCCGAGGCTGTCGCCGCGCATCACGTAGACACCGACATCGCGCAGCGCTTGGTCGCTGGTCGCCTGCAGATCCAGCGTGTCGCCCAGCAGCATGCCGTGCCAGAGACCCGGCCGATAGAACGCCAGCCACACCTCGCCGCTATCGCTGATATGGAACTTGCTGATCCACGGGTCGGACGTGCCGCCATTGACCAGTACCTTGAGCTTGGACCAGCGCGCGCCCTGCAGGCGGAACAACCCGTTGGCGGTGGACACCCACAGCGTGCCGCTGGCGGTCTGCTGGATATCGGTATAGGCGATCGTGGGCATGTCGGTGACCGCTTCCACCGTGCCGCCCTCCAGCGGGCGCTGGATCACGAACAGCCCACCCACACTGAGCATCCACATCCGCCCCTGTCGATCGATCAGCAGGCGGCGCGCGGTGCGCGGCAGTTTGGCAATCTGGGTATTGCGGCCATCCGGCCAGGTGCGGCGCAGGAAACCGGCCGAATTGAGCGTCCACAGGCTGCCGTCGGCGCTGCGTTGCATGCCCACGATCTGGATCCCGGAGGCCTGCAGGGCCGGAACGAACCGGCCGCTCGGATCGACCTGGCGGCCGGTGCCGTGCTCGTTGCCGACCAGCAGCGCGCCCTGCGCGTCGCGCGCGATCGACCAGGTGGGTGCGGCCGGCATGCCTTGCGAGGCGTCCCAGTTTTCGATCCAGTCGTAGCCGGCCCAGCGCACCAGGCCTTCGCCATCGACGGTCATCCAGACATCGCCATCGCGGTCCACCACAATCGCATCGCTGCTGCCGGGCGGCAGCCCGTTGTCGGCACCGAAGCTGCGCCAGCGGCCGTTTTCCCAGCGCGCCAGCCCGTCGTTGCGACGCACCAGCACGCGCCCCTTGCGGTCCAGTACCAACGGCGCCTGTCGCCCGATGGTGCTGCCGTCGAGCAATGGCAGCGGCCGTACACGGAAGGTGCTTGCCCCTGGCGCGCGATAGAGCAGGTTGCCGGTGCCACGCACCCAGAGTGCGCCCTCGTGATCGCGCAACACGCTGTACCAGCGATCTTCCGGCACGCCTTGTTGCGGCCCGTAGACCTGCACCTTGCGCTGCGCATCGATGGCGCATAGCCGCTTGGCGCAGCCAGCCCACAAGGTGTCGCCTTCCACCGACAGGCTCAGCACCTTGGATAGTTCGGGCACGCGCACCCGGGTGGCGG
The DNA here is from genome assembly GCF_011761885.1 of Xanthomonas sp. CFBP 8151. Taxonomy (NCBI): domain Bacteria; kingdom Pseudomonadati; phylum Pseudomonadota; class Gammaproteobacteria; order Lysobacterales; family Lysobacteraceae; genus Xanthomonas; species Xanthomonas sp. CFBP 8151. The sequence goes on along the minus strand of NZ_JAASQZ010000005.1, from coordinate 167,075 downwards.
TGTCCAGCAGCGGTTCGCTGTGCCAGTGACCATTGCCGCGCGCACTCAGCCGTTCTAGCGTGCCGCCGTTGGCCAGCACCGTGCCCCAGGAGGGACTGGCCAGCAGCATGCCTTCCTGCAGATGTTCGGCCTCATCGGGGGCCAGCTTGCGAAAGCCATGCTCGTCGCCGACAAACAGGGCCTGGAAGCCTGCCACCCACAGCCGACCGTCAGCGGCTTCGGTCATCGAGGTGATTGGTTCGTTGCGCATGCCATCCAGCACGACCTGCTGGAAGCTGCGCCCGTTGTAGCGATACAGGCCGCTTTCGGTACACACCCATAGCAGCGTGGCGCGGGTCTGCAGCAGACAGGTGCCGGCGAGCCCGAGCAAGCCCTGGTCGTGGGCGTAACGTCGGATGCTCGCGCTCTGCGCGCCCGCCAGATCGGCCAGCGACAGCAAGGCCAGCAGCACTGCAAGAAACGGTGCACGCCGGCCTGACGACCTGCATTGGCGGTACTGAAACCCCACGGGCGTTGCACTCTCCCACGCATCGGCAGGTGTGGTCCGCGATCATCGCGCGGGCATCTCACGCTTGCCATGGGCGGCCGACATACCAGGCCGCGGTACACCGACTAGCGGCTGTTCACGCGTGTTTCTTTAATGCTTAAGCCGACACGGCGGCGCGCTTGCGCAGCAGGCACGGCCATTGTCCGGCGCGTGATCGTTCCGGGCCGCGCAGTGTCGCTGTAAGCGGATCGCGCAGATTGCTTGATGCCGATTTCGAAACGGCTGCGTGCTGCTCGCGCACAAACACCTGCGTGGCCTCAGGCATGTGGTGTTGAGCGACGCGTCTGTCGGCGCTGTTTTTTGGCCCTGCGTCGAGACGCAGGTTCAGCCGCTGGCCGCGGCGGCATAGCTCACATGGTCGTACTCGATGCGGTTGCGTCCACTGCGTTTGGCGCGATAGAGCGCGGCGTCGGCGCGCGCCAGCAGCTGTTCCAGGGTTTCGCCCGCCTGGAACCATGCCACGCCGGCCGAGCAGGTCACCGGCAACACGCCGCCATCGATCAGGTAGTCGCCACAGATCCCACGGTGCAATGCCTGCAGTCGATGGGTGGCCTCGGCACTCAGGCCCGGCAGCAGCGCCAGCAATTCCTCGCCGCCGTAGCGACCGATGCGGTCGTCGCCGCGTACCAGCGCATCCAGGCGCCGGCCGACCTCGGCCAGTACCGCGTCCCCGGCCAGGTGGCCGTGCTGATCGTTGACCAGCTTGAAGTGGTCCAGGTCGATCAGCACCACCGCCAGCGGCCGCGTGCTGCTATCGGCACGCGCCAGCATGCCGCGCAGCGCGTGCAGGATGCCGGCGCGATTGAGCAGCCCGGTCAGTTCGTCGTGGGTGGCCTTGAGCGCGAGTTCGACGCGTGCCGCTTCCAGCTCGCGCTTGTCCTGTTCCAGCTCGGCAGTGCGCTCGGCCACCAGTTGCTCCAGCTCGCGTTTGCGCCGCAGCAGTTTGCGCGTACGCCAGCGCAGCAGCGCGATCACCGCCGCAATGCCCAGCAGCACGTAGCCGGCTACTGCCGGCGTGCCGCGCCACCACGGTGGGCGCAGTACGAAACGCAGCCGCGCAACCGGGCTGGCGCTGCGCTGGTAGGCATCCAGCGCCTGTACTTCCAGCGTGTAGGTGCCGGGGGGCAGCAGGGGATAGGTGAGGTGACTGAGCGAGGTCTGGGTCCAGCGCGCCTGGTGGCCCTCCACCCGGTAGCGGAAGCTGATGCGGTCCGGGCCGCCTTCGGCGCCGGGTGCGCTGATGTCCACATCCAGCGGCACCTGCGACCAATCGACCTGCGCCCCCGGCGTGATCGCCTGGTTGCCACGCCGCACGCGCAGGATGTCCACGCGCAATGGCGGTGCGGCAAACATGCGCAGCGGATCGATCAGATGGCTGGCACCGCGGCTGCTGCCGAGCCAGATGCTGCCATCCGCATCCTCGAAGAACGCGTTGGCCGACATGTCGTCCCACAACAGGCCCTCAGTGCGCGTGGCCCGCGACCAATGCCCGTTTTTCAGCAAGTCAAGCCCCTGGCTGCTGCCAAGCCACAGCCGTCCCCTGCGGTCGTGGTGCAGGATGAAGGGCATCACCCGCGCCACCAGCGGATCGTCCACCTCGCGCAGCGCCAGCACGCCATCGGCTTGCAGGCGGCCATGCCATAGCCCGGTATCGCGCAGCGAGACCCAGAACTCGCCATCTGGAGCAAAATCGATCAGGAAGAAGTCCTGGCTGGGCAGCGCGCCCCGGACCTGCACGCGTTGCCAGGCCCCGTCTGTCCGGCGGTTGTACAGCCCCTCGCGGGTGGTGGCCCAGAGCCGGCCCAGGGAATCGCGATCGACTTCGCCCACGAACGCTGCCGGCACGCCCGGGTCGCGGGTGGCCTGATACGGCGCATCGGGCGGCATGCGGTACAGGCCGCGCGGGGTAGCGATCCACAAGGTGCCGGCCGCGTCGAACAGCAGCTTGTTGATCGGCAGGCCCAGCTGCAACACATCGACGGTCTTGCCGCTGCGCGGATCGCGGCGCGCCAGTGCGCCGGACGAGCGCGCCAGCCAGGCCGCGCCATCTGCGGGCGAGAGCGCCATGGAGATCGACTGCAGCAGCGGCTGCCCGTCGTCCAGCGTCCATGGCTGCATGCGCCCGCTGCGCGGATCCAGCACGTTGGAGCCGGCATCGCTGCCGACCAGCAGTTCCCCGCTGGGCAGGCGCTGGATCAACCAGGTCGGCGCTTCCGCCAACCCCTGGCTCTCGTCCCAGTGCTCGATGTTGCCGTAGCCCAGCCAGCGCTGTACCCCCAGGCCACGGGTGCCGATCCACAGCTGACCGGTGCTCTGCATCATCAGCGGGCCGACCATCGGGCTGATCGGCAGCCCCTGGTCGCGGCCGAAGTAGCGCCAGTGATCGCCCTCCCAGCGCACCAGGCCACGATCGGAACGTGTCAGCAGGCGGCCCTGCGCATCTTCGGACAGCGTGGTGGCCGCCGAGAGCGTGTCGAAGCTGGTGCCCGCCGGCGCCGCATGGCGGCGGAACACACGTTCGCCAGGCGCGCGCGACAGCACCAGGCCATCGCCCCGCAGCCACAGGGTGTCCTGGTGATCGCGAAAGATCGCCCGCCACTGCCGCGCCGGCACACCGTCGGCGTCGCCCAACAGCTCGGCGCGTCCGCTCTCGTCGATCCGGCAGACCTGCTGTCCGCAGCTGGCCCACAGCGCTGTGCCATCGGCCAGTAACGCCTTGCCGGCCGGCAGGCGGGTGCCATCGGCCAGCCGCAACGGCAACGGGTGCACCGACCAGCCGCCCGCGCGGTCCGGGGACAGGCGCAGCAAGGCATTCTCGCTGACCAACACCATGCCGTCGGCGTAGGCGGCCAGCACATTGCCGCTGTCGGCGCGGATCGGTTTGCCGTCATGCAGGAGTTGCACGAACGCGCCGCCGTTGCGGACGAACACGCCATTGGCGCTGGCCACCCATAGCCGTCCTGCCGCATCCAGCGCCAGTGCGCGGATGTAGCGCGCATCCAGGCCGCTTTCCTGGCCAACCGGGGTGAAAGTCTCGCGCTCGAAGCGGTGCAGGGCCAGCTCGGTGCCCACCCAGACCACGCCCTGGCGATCTTCCAGCAGGCTGTTGACGGTCATGCCCTGCAGGCCCTCGGCCTGGGCATAGTCACGGACGCTGTAGGTCTGCGCCTGTACGTGGCCGCTCACGACCAGCCCGGCAATCCAAAGACAGGCCAAGGCCCACGCGTGGCCGCCTCGTGACGCAATCGCAGCGAACAGCGCAGACACGTTGGGCATCGATTCCCGCGGGCGTTGGCATGGGATGAGTGATGGCGATTTGCGGTATCAATCGTCCTGTGGCATTGACGGCCGGCGGGGGAAAAACTTGAGGCAATTCACGGTGATGGATGGGTCCGCTAGGCAGTCAATTCTCGGGCGGCGTCGAAGGCGGTATCGAACATGCGCTGTACGGGCGGTGCGAATTCGCTGGCGAAGCTGGACAGCAGAAACAGCCCCAGCAACACCGTCAACGGCAGGCCCAGCTGCATCGGATTCAAGGCCGGCGCCGCCTTGGCCAGCGCACCGAAGGCCAGGTTGACCGCCAGCATCGCCACCATCATCGGCAATGCCAGGGTCAGCCCGCCGCGCAGGATCTGCAGGAACAGGGTGGGCGCCACCTCGGCGAAGGCGGCGGCGTCGGGAAGCGCGGTGCCGATCGGCAAGGCCTTGTAGCTGTCCACCAGCAGCGCGATCACCGCCAGGTGTCCGTTGGCGGCGAAGAACAGCAAGCCAAACCCGAGATAGAACCACTGCGCGATCACCCCGGACGTCACCCCGCGCAGCGGGTCGGACATCTGCGCAAACGACAGGCCGGTGGACTGCGACACCAGCTCGCCGGCCATCGCGCCGGCTTCGAAGATCAGCTTGAGCATGAAGCCCATGCTGGCGCCTACCGCCAACTCGCGGGTGACGCTGAGCACGGCCTGTGCGGTGAAACCGTCCCAGTCCGGCACCGGCGGCAGCAGCGGCGCCAGCACCATCGACAAGGTCCCGGCCAGCATCACCCGCACCCGTCCCGGTACCGCGCGGGTGCCGATCAACGGCATCGCGGTCAGCAACGCACCGGTGCGCAGCATGGTCCACATGATCGCCCCGACCATCGCGAACGCGCGCTGGCCGTCGATCACCATCTGGGTAGCGGCATCCATCCGGTATGGTCCGCTAACCGATCAGATGCGGAATGCGCTGGAACAGCGCAATGGTGAACTCGACCAGATGCCCCAGCAGCATGCTGCCGGTGGCAAACAAGGTCGCCGTCAACGCGACCGCCTTGGCAACGAAGGCGATGGTCGGTTCGTTCAACTGGGTGGCGGCCTGCACCACACCGATCACGACACCGACGACCAACACCGCCAGCAACATCGGTCCGGCAATCCACAGGACGGTGACCAGGCCACCACGCAATTCGGTCAGGGCGATTTCAGGGCTCATGGGTGCGGTGATGCAAGTGGGGTGCCAAAGGATGGGATTGGGGATTGGGGATTGGGGAATCGGGAATCGGGAATCGGGAGTCGGGAGTCGGGAGTCGGGACTGGCCCCTCTCCAGCGGGAGAGGGGTTGGGGTGAGGGTACGAGGCGAAGCCTCTGCACCCGGACCGAAGCGGCAGGGCGTGTGGACACGCGGGCAGGCGGCGCGCATGCAAACCTTGCGGCTAGGACGCGTTGAAGCTCGCGGCCAATGTGCCCACCACCAGCACCCAGCCATCCACCAGGATGAACAGCAGGATCTTGAAGGGCGCCGAGATCAACATCGGCGACAGCATCATCATGCCCATCGACATCAGCACGCTGGCGACCACCAGATCGATGATCACGAACGGGATGAAGATCAGAAAGCCGATCTCGAATGCGGTCTTCAGCTCGCTGGTCACGAACGAGGCCACCAGCACCGGGAACGGCACCGCATCCGGGCCGGCGTACTTGCCGTCGCCGGCCATGCCGGCGAAGGTCATCAGGTCGGTCTCGCGGATCTGCGCCAGCATGAAGGCGCGCAGCGGTTGGGTGGTCAGCGTCCAGGCGGTCTGGAAATCGATCTGGTTGTTGAGGTACGGCGACAGCCCGGCGCCCCACATCTTCTGCCACACCGGCATCATCACCAGCGCAGTCAGGAACATCGACAGCCCCAGCAGCACCTGATTGGACGGGGTCTGGCCGGTGCCCAGCGCCTGGCGCAGCAGGCCCAGCACGATGGTGATGCGGGTGAAGGCGGTCAGCACCAGCAGCATCGACGGCAGCAGGGTGATCGCCGTCATCAGCAGCAAGGTCTGCAGCGGCAGGCTCACCGGCTGGTCGCCGATGCGGCCGACACTGACATTGGGCAAGGACGGCAGCTGATTGGCAGCGGCCGGAGCGGCCGCCGGCGCTGCGGCGGGTGCGGCGGCCTGGGCCATGGCCGGCAGTGCGGCAGGCGTGGCAGCGGCCAGCAGCGGGCAGCTCATCACCAGCAGGATCAGCACCAGGCGGAGGCTGCGCCCCCAGCGATTCCAACGACTCAACATGTCACGGGTCCTTGCGCAGCTTCTGTGCCAGCAGCTGGGCGAAATTGGGAAGTTGCTTGAAGTTGGGAAGGGTGGGCGCGGGCGCGGACGGCAGCGGTTCGGACAAGGTGTGCAAGGTGTTGATGCCGCCGGCGGTGACGCCGAGCAACAACTGCTGGCCGTTGACCTCCACCACCACCACGCGTTCCTTGGCACCCACCGCCAGGCTGGTCACCACCCGCAGGCCCTCGGTACTGCGGAAACCGCTGCCGGGCATGCGCTTGAGCAACCAGCCCAGGCCGACGATCAGCGCGAGCACCAGCAGCAATGCAAAGACCGCGCCAAACAGGCTGGGCGAGGACGGCGCCTGCGCGCCGACCTGGGTGGCCTTGGCCGCGACCGGCGCGGCAGCGGCCAGCAGGCCGATCACCGCAGCCTCCGGATCCGTTCGCTGGGGCTGACCACGTCGGTCAGGCGGATACCGAAGCGGTCGTTGATGACCACCACCTCGCCATGCGCGATCAAGGTGCCGTTGACGTAGACGTCCAGCGGTTCGCCGGCGCCGCGCTCCAGTTCCACCACCGAGCCCTGGTTGAGCTGCAGCAGGTTGCGGATCGGAATGCGCGCGCGGCCCACTTCCAGCGACAGCGTCACCGGCACGTCCAGGATGACGTCCAGGTTGAGGTCGGTGGCATTCTGGTCGTGCTCGGCCTGCAGGCTGTCGAAGGTGGCAGGCGCGGCGTCGAGGATGTCGGAGTTGATCATTTGCTGGAGTCCTGGGATGGAACGGCGCGTGGGGCTTGCACGCCGGGCGGGCGTACGGCGGTGATCTTGACGGCGTTGTTGCCATTGGAGACGCCGAATTCGCCGGTGAACAACGGGATCTCCTCCACGCACAGCGGCACCTGTGCGGGCAGGTCGATCGGCAGGATGTCGCCGATCTTCAGGCCGGTGAGCTGACGCAGGCTCATGCGCTTGCTGGCCAGCACGCTGGACAGGGTCACCTCGGCGGTATCCAGCTGCTCGCGCAGCATCACGTTCCAGGAGTCGTCGCGGTCGTTGCGGTCGCTCTGGATGCCGGCATCGAGCAGTTCGCGGATCGGCTCCAGCATCGAATACGGCAAGGTGATGTGGATCTCGCCGCCGCCGCCTTCCAGTTCGACATGGAAACGGCATACCACCACGTACTCGCGCGGGGTGACGATGTTGGCGAAGTGCGGGTTGATCTCCGAATTGATGTACTCGAAGTCCACTTCCATCACCGGCGCCCAGGCTTCCTTCAGATCGGCGAAGGTCTGCTTGAGCATCAGCTGCACCACGCGCATCTCGGTGGCGGTGAACTCGCGACCTTCGATACGGGTGTGGTAGCGGCCGTCGCCACCGAAGAAGTTGTCCACCACGGTGAATACCAGCGTGGGTTCGAACACGATCAGGCCGGTGCCGCGCAGCGGCTTGAAGCGGATCAGGTTGAGGTTGGTCGGCACATACAGCGAGTGCATGTATTCGTTGAACTTGACCAGGTCGATGCCGCGCACCGACAGGTCGGCCGAGCGCCGGATCAGGTTGAACAGGCCGATGCGCCACAGCCGCGCGAAGCGCTCGTTGACCATCTCCAGGGTCGGCATGCGGCCACGGATGATGCGGTCCTGGCTGGACAGGTCGTACTGGCGTGCCTCACCGGGCAGCGGCTCCGGCTCGGTGTTGACCGCACCCGAATCCACGCCATGCAGCAGGGCATCGATTTCGTCCTGGGAAAGCAGATCGCTGACGCTCATGGGGCAGGCCTTACTGGGTAACGAAACTGGTGAACAGCAGTTCTTCGACGCACTTCTTGCCGGTTTCGCCGGTCATGACCTTCTGCGCTTCGGCCAGTGCGGCCTTCTGCAGCTTCTGCTTGCCGACCAGGTCGGCCACATCGGTGGCCTTGACCTGCGACAGCAGCATCAGCAGATGGGCGCGGATGGCCGGGGCGTTTTCGGTGATCAGCTTGAGGTCTTCCGGGTCGCGGGTGACCAGCTGCACTTCGACCTGCAGGTACTGCGGGCCGTCGCCGGGGTCGGCCAGATTGACCACGATCGCCGGATCCATCGGAAAGTACTGCGCCGGCTTGGGCACCTCGGCCACCTTGGGCGCGGCGTGCTTGCCGTCCTTCTCCTCGCCCTTGTGGCCGAAGAAGAACCAGGCGCCGCCGCCGGCAGCGGCCAGCACCACGACCCCGACGGCGATCAGCAGAAGTTTCTTGCCGCCCTTCTTCTTGTCGCCCTTGTCGTCTTTGTCTTCGGTCTTCTTGGGTTTTTCCGCGGCTGCCACAGTCTGCTCCAGGGGGAATGCTCACCCAGTGGATGCAATTGGCGTGCCAATCCGGCGACGGTTTCCTGGCGCGCGTGCAGCTTCAACGACAAAACCCCCGCAGGCCTTGCGCTGCGAGGGTCGTGGGGCGGTGCCGGAGCGTGCCGGCACCCAAGGTTTCAGCCGCGCCGGGGCGTGCCCGGCACGCGCGCTCAGGCGTAGGCGTCCAGCAATCCACGCTGGCGTAACACCACCGACGGAATTCCGACGGGCGGGCTGTCGTCCAGGCTGAGGCCATTGCCGTCGTTGCCGCCACCGTTGCGGTTGCCGGACTGGCTCTGCTGTTGCTGGCCGACATCGGCCTGGCCGAGCTGGAAGCCGTTCTGTCCGAGCATTTCGCGCAGACGCGGCAGGCTCTGCTCCAGCGCCTGGCGCACGTCGGCATTGGCGGAGCTGAAGCTGGCATTGACCTTGTCGCCGTCCAGATGCAGCCGCACCTCGACCGGGCCCATCTCGTTCGGGGTCACCTTGATATGGGCATGGCCGATCTTCTGGTCGGCCAGCCAGCTCATGCGCGCGCCAATGGCGTCGTCGAAGCTGTCGCTGCCCATTTCCGGGGTCGGGGTGGGCGAGGCGCTGAACACCGGCGCCGGGTCCTGCAGGCGGCCGAGCGCGGCCGCCGTGGTGGTCGGCAGCACGAACGCCGGGGCGTCCGGCGCGGCCGGGCCGGCGCTGTCGTCTGTGCCCGGGTCCAGCGCCTTGGTCGCCATGCCCATCAATGCGGCCGCCTGGGCATCGCCGCTCAAGGCGGTGACGGAAGTAGGCTTGGCGCCTGCGGCGGCAGCCGGTGCCAGCGCGCCCAACGAGGGCAGGGCGGTGCCGGCGGTCGCGGTGACGGTGGGTGCGGCCGCATCGGTCGGCAGCGCGGCTGCGGTCGTCGTGGCGCCGGCAGCAGCGGTTACGCCGGCCGCCAGTGCCGCAGCCGCGGCCGCCAGCACATCGCCGCCGGGCAGCGCCTGCGCCAGCAGGCCCATGCCGAAGCCGCCCAGGCCCGGCGGTGGCCAGCCGGTGTCGGTTGCGGCCGCTGCATCGGCCGCTGCGTCTTCGCCATTGCTCGCGGTCTTGCTGCCCTTGCCGGTCTTGGCGGCGCCGGCAGCGCTGCTGGCGTCGGCGGCAGCCGGTTCCTTGGCGGCGCCGGACGTGGCGGCCTTGGCATCGCCGTCCTGCGCACGCGGGCGTGCGGTGGCGTCGCCCGGCGCATCGTCGCCGTGGTCGTCATCGCTGCGCTGCTTGTCGGGCTGGTTGGGCTTGGGCGCGGCCTGCTTGGCCGGCACGCGCTCGGGCGCCTGCGGCGGCGCCTGGTTCGGCGGGTTGGCCGGATTGAGCATGCGCGCAAACTGGTCCTGGCCGGCGTCCGGCTCGGACGAGGGGTCGTTGTAGCTGGATTTCTTGCCGGTGCCGGCGAGTGCGCCGAGGCCGGCGGCGAAAGCGGACAAGGGGTTCATGCGGATTCTCCGTGGGTGTCTTCGCTGCGGGCCAGGCGCGAACGACGCGCGCCGAGGTCGTCCATCTCACGCTGGTCGCGGCGTTCGATCACCTTGTTCTCCTGCGCGCGGTAGCTGGCGGCCAGTTGCTCCAGCACCTGTTTCTCGCGGCTGGCCAGCAGTAGCCGGGTGCGCTCGGCTTCCACCTTGTTGCGGTTGTTCTCCACGGTCTGCGCCTGCTGCAGCACCGCGCTGTCCAGGCGGTCCAGGAAGGCGCGGCGGTTGGTCAGTGCGGCGGCGCTGGTACCGGCCATGTGGCTGTTGGCGTATTCCTCGGCATAGCGGCGCAGCTCTTCCAGGCGCGACTGGTGGGTGTCCAGGGCGCGCTGACGCTCGGCCAGGTCGCGCGCGACCTTGTCTTCCTGTTCCTGGGCGCGGCGCAGCAGGGGGTCGATCCGTTTGGACTGCATCATGGATTAGTTCTCGGGTTCGACCAGCCGCTGCAACGCGGACAGGCTGTCGGGCAGGTCGGCGGCGCGGTGGACGTCCTGGCCGAGGAAGTCGACGATTTCCGGCCAGCGCGCCAATGCTTCGTCGGTGGCCGGGTCGCTGCCGCGCTGGTAAGCGCCGATGGCGATCAGGTCGCGGTTGGCGGTGTAGGCCGACAGCAGGCGCTTGAGCTTGCGGATGCGCAGGCGCCAGGTGTCGTCGGCGATGTCCTGCACCACACGGCTGACCGAGGATTCGACGTCGATGGCCGGGTACAGGCCGCTGTCGGCAACCCGGCGCGAGAGCAGGATGTGGCCGTCGAGAATGGCGCGCGCCGCGTCGGCGATCGGGTCCTGCGGGTCGTCGCCTTCGGTCAGCACGGTGTAGAAGGCGGTGATCGAGCCGCGCCCCTTGGCGCCATTGCCGGCGCGTTCGACCAGCGCCGGCAACTTGGCGAACACGCTCGGCGGATAGCCGCGGGTGGTCGGCGGCTCGCCGACCGACAGGCCGATCTCGCGCTGGGCCTGGGCAAACCGGGTCAGCGAATCCATCAGCAGCAGCACGTTCAGGCCCTGGTCGCGGAACCATTCGGCGATCGCGGTGGCGCGATAGGCGCCATGCAGACGCGCCAACGGCGGGCGGTCGGCCGGGGCGGCCACCACCACGGCGCGGCGCAGGCCTTCTTCACCCAGGGTGGTTTCGACGAAGTCGCGCACTTCGCGGCCACGTTCGCCGATCAACCCGACCACGATGACGTCGGCCGAGGTGAAGCGGGTCATCATGCCGAGCAGTGTCGATTTGCCGACGCCAGAGCCAGCGAACAGGCCGACGCGCTGGCCGCGGCCGATCGGCAGCAGCGCATTGATCGCGCGCACGCCGACGTCCAGCGAGGTGGTGATCGGTTCGCGCGCCAGCGGGTTGATCGACACGCCGGCCATGCTGACGCTGCCTTCGCCGCGGATCGGGCCCTTGCCGTCGAGCGGGGTGCCGTCGCTGTCGATGACGCGGCCGAGCAGGCCTTCGCCCACTTCGACGCCGCCACGGCGCCGCGAGGGCACCACGCGGGCGTTCGGCAGCAGCCCATGCAGCTCGGCGCTGGGCATCAGATAGGTGCGTTCGCCGGCAAAGCCGACCACTTCGGCATCCACCCAGCCGCCGTCGACTTCGACCTTGCAGGTGGCGCCCATCGGCGCTTCGCAGCCGGTGGCCTCCAGGGTCAGGCCGACCGCGCGACGCAGGATGCCTTCGCGGATCAGGGTGCGCCCGGCGGTCGGCTCCAGCCCGAGTCCGCTCAGCCGGGTGGCCAGGCGCAGGTTGCGCGCGTCCAGCCAGTCGGCAGGGGTGGCACCCAGCAGGGCGCTCACAGGCCTGCTCCGGATTTGCGCATGACTGTCTCCAGCGCAGCCCGCAGGCGCGCGTCCAAGGTTCCGTCCACGCGCACGCTTTCGGCGTGCACGCGCAGGTCGCCGCGGCTCAGGCTCAGGTCCGGCGCCACGCGGGTGGTGCTGCTGGGCGCCAGATGCGGCAGCAGCGCGGTGATGTCGTCCGGGTGCAGGCGCACTTCCACCTCGCGGCCGGCGCCGCCGACCGCATCGACGGCCTCCTGCACCAGCTCGGCCAGCAGCTGCGGGTCGGCCTGATAGGCACGCCCGACCAGCGAGCCGGCGATGCGCACGGCCAGTTCGCCGAGCGCGCCAACCACTTCGTTTTCCAGCCGCGCCAGCGGGCGGGTGAAGTTGTCCAGGATGCCGTCGATCTGCGCGGTCAGGCGGCGCACTTCGGACTGGCCCTGGGCAAAGCCTTCGGCATGGCCACGCGCGAAGCCTTCCTGCTGGGCGGCGTCCTCGATCGCCTGGATCTCTTCCAGGGTCGGCGGACGCAGCACCGGTTCGAGCATGGCCGGCTCGTCGTACTCCGGCGCCGGCGGGGCCGGCTCCAGGTGCAGGTCGGGGGCCAGCCAGCGGGTGACGATGTCGTTCATACCATCGCCTCCGCACCGGCGCCGCCCAGGCTGATGGCGCCTTCGTCAGCCAAGCGGCGGACGATGGTGAGGATTTCCTTCTGCGCCGCTTCCACGTCGGCCAGGCGCACCGGGCCGCGCGCTTCCATGTCCTCGAGCAGGATCTCGGCGGCGCGCTGGGACATGTTGCGGGTAATCTTCTCGCGTACCTTGACGTCGGCGCCGCGCAGGGCCAGGCCCAGGCGCTCGCCGGAGACTTCGCGCAGCAGCGTCTGCAGGCCGCGGTCGTCCAGGTCCACCAGGTTGTCGAACACGAACATCAGGTCCTGGATCTTGCCGGCCAGGTCGGCGTCGATCTTGCCGATCTCGCCCAGCACGCCCTGGTCGGCGCCAGTGTCAAGGAAGTTGAGGATGTTGGCGGCGACCTTGATGCCGCCCACGTTGGACGACTTCAGGTTCTGGTTGCCGGAAAACTGGCGCTCCATGATGTCGTTGAGCTCGCTCAGGGCGTTCGGCGGGATGCCGTCCAGGGTGGCGATGCGCAGCAGCACGTCGGCGCGGGTGCGCTCGGGCAGCAGCTTCAGGGCCTCTGCGGCCTGGTCGCTGTCCAGATGCGCCATGACGATGGCGATGATCTGCGGGTGCTCGTTGCGCACCAGGTCGGCGACCGCGCGCGGGTCCATCCACTTCAGGGTGTCCAGGCCGGTGGTATTGCGGCCGAGCAGGATGCGGTCGATCAGGCCGCCGGCCTTGTCGGCGCCCAGCGCCTGGATCAGCACGTTGCGGATGTAGTCGTCGGCGCCAACGCCCAGCGAAGTCTTGCCGGCCAGCTCGCCGTTGAACTCGTCCATCACCTTCTCGACCTGGTCGCGCGAGATACCGGTCATGGTGGCCATGGCGATGCCGATCTTCTGCACCTCCTTGGGGTCCATGTGCTTGAGCACCTCGGCAGCGTCGCTTTCCCCAAGCGACAGCAACAGTACGGCGGCGCGCTGTACGCCGGTCATCGGTGGTGTATCAGGCTTCACTGGCGACCCATCCCTTCACGACTTGTGCGACACGTTTTGAATCGGCTTTGACTGCTTCGCGTGCGACCCGCATGCGTTCTTCGTAGGCATCCGGCAGGGCGATCGGGGTCTTGCGGTCCTGACCGAGCTGGGCAGTGTCCTCTTCCAGACGGGGCACCAGGTCGTCATCGTCGACCATCCGCACGTCGGCGCTCTGCGGAGTGCCATCGTTGCCGCCCTTGGCCTGCTTTTCCTTGATCGCGGTCACGCCGGTGAGCTGGCGCAGGGTGGGGCGCACCACACCGAACAGCAGCGCCAGCACCACCACCGCACCGACCAGCAGGCGCAGACCGTTCTGCACGCGCGGGTCTTCCCACCACTTCGGACCTTCCTCGCCGGCAACCGCTTCGCGCACGAACGGGGCGTTCATCACCGACACCGTGTCGCCACGGGCCGCGTCGAAGCCCACTGCCTGCTTGACCAGGCCCTCGATGCGGGTGAGCTCGGCGGCCGTCAGCGGCTGCTCGACCAGCTTGCCCTTGGCACCGGGGCGCGGGACGTTGTCCAGCAGCACCGCCACCGACACCCGCTTGATGCGGCCGGCCGGCTGGCGGGTGTGCTGCAAGGTCCGGTCCAATTCGTAGTTGCGGGTGGCGCTCTTGGAACTTTCGGTCGGCGCGGCCGGTGCGGCGGCCTGGCCGTTGGCGGCGGCCGGGGTGCCCGGTGCACCGGCGGTGGCGTTTGCGGCCGGCGCCGGCGGCTGGCCGGGGCTGTTGCTGGTGGCGCCCGGGGGGCCCTGCGGGCCGGTGGCGCTGGTGCTGGTGTCGCTGACCTGTTCGCTGCGCAGCTTGGCCGGCTCGCCGTTGTAGAGCTCGCGGGCCTCCTCGACCACCGAGAAATCCATGTCCACGCTGACTTCCGGGTTGACCCGGCCCGGGCCGGTCATCGGCTCGAGCAGCTCGCGGATACGCTGGTTGTAGGAGCTTTCCTGGCGGCGCACCTGTTCGAACTGGGCGGCGTGCTGGGCGGCATCGCTGTTGGGATCGGCGATGGAGAGCAGGCGGCCGCTCTGGTCGACCACGGTGACGCGCTCGGGGGTCATGTCCGGGATGCTGGAGGCGACCAGGTTGACGATGGCATCGACCTGGTTGCGCTCCAGGCCCTGGCCGCCGCGCAGCTCCAGCACCACCGAGGCGCTGGCCACGTCACGCTGGCGGGTGAAGGCGCTGGGCTTGGGAATGGCCAGATGCACACGGGCCTCGCGTACCGGGCGCAGGGTGCCGATGGTGCGCGACAACTCGGTTTCCAGCGCGTGCTGGTAGCGGGCGTTTTCCACGAACTGGCTGACGCCGAAGCCGGGGTCCTTTTCCATCAGCTCGAAGCCGCCGCCGGTCTCCTTGCCGGTCAGGCCGGACCCGGCCAGCTTCAGGCGGGCGTCGTACAGACGGTCCTGCGGCACCGAGATGGCGCCGGTGTCCTGGTCGATCTTGAACGGGATCTGCGCGGTGCGCAGCAGGTCGGCGGCCTCGGCATTGCCCTTGTCGTCCAGGCCGGTGTACAGCGACTGGTAACCGGGCTTCTGCGACCAGAAGAACACTGCCAGACCGGCCGCCACCGCCACGGCGATCATCGCCATCATGGTCAGCTTGCGGGTGATCTGCAGGCTGCGGACACGGTCGAACCATTGCCCCGCCTTTTCGGCGTTCTGGTTCATGTTTTCTTTGGTGATCGCGAGAGCCATGTGTCGTCAACCCTTACAGCGGCATGTTCATGACGTCCTGATAAGCCTGGACGAGACGGTTGCGGACTTCCACGGTGGCGCGGAAGGCCACCTGGGACTGCTGGGAGGCGACCATGACCCGTGCCAGATCGGCACTGGGGTCGCCCATTTCGAAGGCCTTGGCCAATGCGCCTGACTTCTGCTGGGCCTCGTTGACGCCGCCGATGGCGCCGCGCAAGGTCTCGCTGAAGCTCGGTGCCTGGGTGGCCGGTGTTCCCTGCGTGCCGGCCAGCCCCTGGATCTGATTGCCGCGCGCCGCATCGCCCACCGCGCCCATCGAGCCTTGGCCCATCTGCGTCTGGTAGCTGCGGATCTGCGAGAGGATGGAGGTAACGGAGTCGCTCATGGGTACGGTCAGCCAGGGAGGCATCCACACCAATGCAAGCGGCGTGCCGAAACCGCGCCGGAATTCCGGCGCCGGGGGCGGGGAGGGGGCTTCAGGCAGCCGCGGATGGGTCCGGCGCTGGTGATGGCGCGGGGGGACTTCGGTGCAGGGCTTTGGGTCTGTGGCGTGGTTGCGGGAGCAGTGCCCGCTCTCCATCGCGCGATGTGCCGCCCCGTGCCATCAGGCTCTTATGCAGTATCCGTACCGCATGAAGTCCCGCGACGGTCTGGGGACAAGGAGTAGTCGAGATGATCGGTGTGCACGCTCATCAGAGCGGTGCGTGCTACACCTTGTCCGATACTGATGCGACGGCTTGACGTCCGACGTCCGACGTCCGACGCACGTCGCACGGCCAGCGGCTTTTCACATGACCATCGATCAACTTTCACGTTGGTTGCGAAGCAGCGGGTTTTGCGGCTTGGCTGCAGGGCCCTTGCCCGCCCACCATCGCAGGACACGCCGCAAGTACGTCCTTGTAGGCTCTTACGCGGCATCCATGCCGCGTAAGGTCCCGCGACGGTGGGCGGGCAAGGACCCAGCGAGATGGTCGGTGTGTGGTTGCAAGCAGGCCATGGCGTGCATCGTCCGGATCACCTTGTGTCCGACAATTTTCCCGTCACAAGCTGAGCAACGGGCGGGCGTCCAACAAGCAATCGATGGACCTCTCGGCATCTCAATACCTCGCAATAAGCGTGGTTTTTTTACCTGACCACCGACCAACCTCTTGGTGCGGTGTCCTCGCCGGTTGCGGGACCGTGTGGCGGCATGGATGCCGCCACCGAGCTCCACGGACGGATTCATGGCGTGTCCCGCGAGCGGTGAGGGCACCGCACCCTCGACCGACTCCGCGTTTGAAGGCGGGCAAACGACGCTACGACTCCACATCACTGTCGCTGCAAGCCGATTGAACCGGCCGGCTTTGCTTGGCCTGATGACACCATGCCCCGGAAGCGGCGCCCACACCGCGGCTTCGATCGACTAATCCGGCAACCACGCTTGGCGCCACTGATCAAGATTGCTTCCGGTCAGCATCCAGTCGCGGCGCACCACGTCGCGCAACGCCGCACCCTTTGCTGCCGAAGCGGCCGGGTCGACCAGATGCTCGCGGATCGCGCCGATCCAGTCGCGGTAGCGGTTCTTCACCAGAGTCACCGGCAGGTTGCCCTGGTAGCAACGCACATCGCTGGCGATCACCGGATAGCCGCAGGCGCCGTATTCCAGCAAGCGCAGATTGCTCTTGCACGCGTTGAACAGATTCTGTTCCACCGGCGCCAGGGCCAGATCCAGATCCAGCGCCGCCAGTGCGGCCGGGTAATGATCGATCGGCACGCCGGGCTGGAACTGATGGATGTGCTGGCGCAATGCGAACGGGTACATCCCCATGAACACCCATTCGACCTCGTCGGCCAGCTCGCGCACCACATCGGCGATCAGCTCCAGGTCGCCGGTGTGACTGGCGCCACCGGCCCAGCCGATGCGTGGCTTGCCGCCCTGGCGTTGCCTAGATCCGCTGCGCGCGGGCAGGTGTTCCCACCAATGCGGCGGCAGGCGGTTTTCGGCCACGCGGATGTCGCTATGCAGTCCGGCAAACGCCTCGGCCAGCGCCTGGGTGGACACCACGAAGCGGTCCACCATGCCCAGCCCGCGCCGCACTGTCTTGAGGATGTCCTTGGGCATGTGCTCGCGATGCGCGTTCTTCAGCGGCAGCTTGGGCAGGTAGTCGTCCAGCTCGTAAACCTTGAAGGCGCGCGACAGCGCCTGCATTCGCCGCATCGCTTCCAGTCGCGGTTCGCCGACCTGGCGTTGCAGGATCACCACGTCGGGATCCTGACGCGCCAGCTCGCTGATCTCCAGATAGCCGTTGAACAGTACACCTTCGACCACGCCGGCTTCGCGCAGGGCGCGCAGCGGCTGGATCACCCGGTAGTGCCCGCAGCCTTCGACATCGGCGGGCAGGGCGATCATCGTCGGCAACGGTCGCCACGACTGCAGCGGCCGCCAACTGGCGCGCGGGTCGGCCAGCTGGAAGCCGGCGCCGGGATCCAGCGAGAAGCCCGGGTTGTAGGCCGGGTCGTTGGCCATCACCGGCAGCCAACGCGCATACATCGCTTCTTCGTCGCGTGCAGTGGCGGGCGTCGCGTCGGGCGGGTCGATCAGCAGCTGCGCGCGCGCAGCGTAGACATTGAGATAGCCGGCCTGCTGCAGGCGCAGACACAGATCGACATCGCTCCATGGCGCCAATGCCGGTTCCTGCGCAAAGCCGCCGGCGTCCAGAAACAGCTGGCGCGGCAGCATCAGGCATTCGCCGCCGAGCGCGCTGTAGTCCTGATCCAGCTGCAGGCGCTGCAGATAGCCCGATTCGTCGAACGCCGCACCGTCGAAGGCGCGTGCTGCCGGTGCGCCCAGGCCCAGCAGCAGGCCGGCGTGATGCACGGTGCCGTCGCCGCGCAGCAGCTTGCCGGCCACCGCGCCGACCTCCGGGCGCAGCGCGTGGTTGAGCAGCTGCGCCAGCCAATCGGCCTTGATCGCTGCCGCGCCGGCCGCCAGCCACAGCAGCATGTCGCCGCGTGCTTGCTCGGCCGCCGCATTGCAGGCCGCCTCGCGCGTGGGCTCACCTTCGAAGCGCAGCACGCGGATCTGTTGCAGCCCGAGGTTGTCGATGCCTGTCAGCCAGTCGCGCAGCGCCGGCTCGGTGCTGTCGCTGCGATCCAGCAACAGCAATTCGTAGTGCGGGTAGCCGGTGTTGGCGAGCACGCTTTCCAGGCAGCGCTGTACCTGCGCCAGGCGGCCATCCACCAATACCAGAATGCTGACCATCGGTTGCTGCGCATGGCGGTAGTCCACCGCATGCCGGCCGGGACCACTGCTGCTCACCACTGCGTCCACGTAACCGCGCGCGGCAAGATGGCGGCTGATGGCGCGCTGTTCGTCTTCGTCGTCATGCCGCGTGGTGGCCGATGCCACCAGCAAGGGCTCGGCGATGTGCCGGATGCAGGCCAGGCCGTAGCGCTCGACCAACCCAAGCTGGTAATCCAGTTCGAAGGCGTCGCTCGTTCCGGTTGGAAAGCCGCCAGCGGCCCGCAACGTGCGGTGCCGGAACAGCCAATGCCGCGACATCGTCGACGGCGCACTCAACAGCATGTCCAGATACAGCGCCGGCCGCATCGCCAGCCCCAGCTGACCGTCGTCCAGCGCGACCACTTCATCGGCGTAGACGGCCTGACACTCCTCCGGCAGCACCAGCATCTCCAGCGCCAGCATCAGCAGGCCGCTGGCGGTGAACAGGCTGCCGGCTTGGACCAGCAGCACCCAGTCGATGGACTGTTGCGTGGCGATGGTCCGATTGAGTGTGGGCACCAACCCGTCCGGACCGATCAGCACACCGCGCTCGCCGTGCTCGTCGGCCTGCTGCGGCAAGCTGCTGATCACCCAGGTCTGCTGGTTCCGATAACACGCCACCGCCGCCAGACTGGCCTGGGTTGCGGCCACCGCTGCCGCATCGCCGTCGCTGTCGACCACCAGCACTGCGATCTGCGGGCCGCCCGCATGCATTTGCAGGCGCGCATCGATCAAGGCGCGCTGCACGTTGCTCGGATGACGCACCCCCAACCAGGTGGACGGCGACACGCGCTCGGCCATTCCTGCGCTCTGCATCAGCGCGTTGACCAGATCCACCGACTTGAACACGCGCGCCTTGTGCGGGCTAAGCGGGGCGACGCGCACCTGGCGGTTGTCGCCGCTTTCGCGTCGCCAGCCGAGTTGGCGGATGCCCTGGCGCAGGTCTTCGTGGCCTTGATCGCCGATGCCCGGCTGATCGCGGCCGGCCTGACTGAACTGCGCGCCGGACACGCGGAAATGCGTGAGCGGGCCGGACAGCAAGGCCAGGTTGCCGTGACGCAGTAGCTTGACGTAGATCGCCAGGTCACCGACCCAGTGGATGGCCTTGCCGTTCAACATCATCAGCTCGCCACCCAGCGCCACCAGGTCGGCGCGCCGTGCAAGCACGCAACTCGGCTCGCCGATGAAGTTGATGGCATGGTCGGCCAGGAACGACACCAGCTCCGGCCCGTCGATCAGCACGTCGTCGGCGAACGGGAAGCTGGTCGCCAGGATGTCCGGCAACGGCGCACCGTTCTCGTCCACACGCAGCCGGCGCGAGGATGCCAGCACGGTGCCGGGGTTGCGCTCCATTGCGCCCACCAGCTGGGCGACGCAGTCGGGCTGCAACACGTCGTCGTCGTGCAGGAACTTGATGTAAGTGCCCTGCGCAAGGCCGATCCCTTTGAGTTTGCTGCCGAGCTCGCCCAGGCGATCTGGATTGCGGAAATAGCGGATCGGGAAAGAGCATTCCAGTGCATACCTGGCGACACATTGCTCGATCAGCGCATCGACACTGTCGTCGCAGACGATCAGCTCTAGCCTGGGGTAGGACTGCAGAACTGCGCTCCTAAGCGCTTCATCGAGATAGCGCAGCTTGTAGGCGGGCATCACGATGCTGACAAGCGCACAGGTGGCGGAGCGATCTTCTGGGTGGGGCATCATGGGACAATGGGCAGGTGGTGAGTTTCCCCAGGCTTACTCTGCCCAGGGTGGCGGTGCGGCACCGGCGACGGGCGATGCATACAGAACGAGGTCGTAGTAGTGCCCGGGAGAGTGTTGGCGTAGGCGGAAGTGATAGCCATCGACCAATTTGTCCAGTTGTTCCACGATATCCAGTAGATCCTGGGCGTAGTGATACACGCAGATAGCCATGCGCGGGCGCTGGGTACGGATGAGGTTGGATGCGCCTTCTAGTGCCCTGGCTTCGAACCCTTCGATGTCCAACTTCAGCAGCGTCAGCTTTTCCAACTCGTCGTCCAGGCGCGTCGTAGCCACGGAGATTCCGCCATCCGGCGTTACATGGCTTGAAACGGTGCCGGTCTCCTCGAAGCGTAGCGTCGTATGTTCGTTGGAAATGGCTTTTTCGATGGCCTTGAAGTTATGCGGGGGTAGGGGGAGCGCGCTCGCGATACCCTCCAATTTCTGGAAGTTGATGCTGTCGGGTTCAAAGGCGGTGATGCTTTCGTAGTGATAGCGGGATGCTTCTAGAAACTTGTGCACGATGGGGCCCTGGAAGGCACCGCCATCGCAGAAATGTTCACGCTGGCCCAGCTGGAACGTGCTGCTATCGGCGTATGTTGAAAAGTACTCGTTGATCGGCGTAGCCCAGCAGTCCAACAGGAGGCTGGAATCGTAGGTCAGGCGGAACAACAGGTTGCTGTAGAGCGTAAAGACGCTGAAATCGTCGTCCAGCCGATCCGCAAAACGCAGAAAATCGTCCAGGCGCGCAAGCGTGCGCTGACGGTATACCCGGGCAGGCTCGTATACGGCGGGCAACCCACAGTGAGCAACGGCCAGGCAGGCATCTACCCGTTCAATGCCTGCTTGCTCGCACAGCTTGCGGGCCAGGCCCGATTCTCCCGGGCCGTAAGAAAAATCGATGGCCAATGCCTGGGAATGCTGGGCCGCTTGTTCGATGAACTGGCGCGAGCTCCAACGCGGTACCCCATGAATGGTATCGCTGTCACTTGGCTGGTCATCGACGGCGGCAATTACATGGCTGGAGCGCTGGACGATCTTTGGGCCATAAATGTCGCCAATGCCCGAGCGCGGTTGGAGCAGAAAGAGGGGGCGCTGCTCGAAATGCGGGATCAGCGGATCCAAGCAAGGCGCAACGCTCAGTTGCTCGATGCCCGCGCTGGTGCACAGGTCATTTGCAAACGCCCGTCCGCGCGGACTGCAAGAGAAATCGATAGCGATCGCATCGGCATACTGCCCCGCCTTGGCAAGAAACTCCTGACTGCTCCAGCGCGGCGCGCCATGAATGCGGTCCAGGTGGATGCTCTGGTCATCAATTGCGGCAACAACATGATGCAGGTCGGCAACCACCCTGGGACCGTGCACCATGCCGGCATAGGACTCGGGAGCGACGAGGAATACAGGGCGGTTGGCAATCGCGGGTAGGCGCGCAATGACATCCTCCAGTACAGGGCGCTCCTGCTCCGCAATACGGAGAATCCGTTGGCGAAGCTGCTCATTTCTTGAGTTCATGAACGTCATCTCTCGTAGGTATGAATAGGGGCGTCGTAGCGGGCGTCGAAATACGTCTTGGCAGGCACGTCCTCGCAGTAGACGCGCGGCCAGCCAAGTTCGCAGCTTCGTCCCACCTTGACGCCCCCACTCACGATGGCGCCGGTCCGCAGGATGCTATTGCTGCCGATCTCCACGCCCGCGCCAATTTGCACACCATTCTCTATCCAGCATGACGATTTGACGCGGCACGCCGGTCCGAGGTGCGCGCCGGCATGGATGACGGTGTTGTAGTCGATCCTGCACCCGTGCCCGACGACAGCATTGGCACCCACGAATGCGTTGAGCCCGACGATCGAGTCAGAGCCGATGGCTGCGCTGGGGTGGATGAAGGGCTCCAGCTTGAAGCCACGTTCCATCGCTGCCTGCATCAGTTCCATGCGCTTGAAGTTGCCGAGGCGTTCGTCGAAAGCCACGAACATGGCCCCGTCGGTCGGATTCAGTCCATCCAGCACGCCCAGATCGAATTCGTGTCCCGAATCTTGTGGCACGTCGATCCTGATGACCGTCTCGTCCTGACGCGCCTGTTTCCAGGCGTGAAAGGCCAGGTCGAGGTAGTCGCTGCGGCCGACGATCCACCTAGATTTCATGTTCGGTCTCCATCAGCATCGTGTACCAGCGTTCGACCAGGCGATTCATGGATTCATAGGCTCCCTGGGTGGGCAGCGGAGCGTCTGCGTGCAATGCCGCCTGCACCCGCTCCATGATGTCGACGTCTTCGCCGACCACCACCTTGCTGCCGTGCATCTGTGCCAGCAGCACTTGGCTGGAAGAACCGTAAGGCTGTTTCCTGCGTGCGCTGAACCAGTAGATCTCCAGGTCGGTCCGGTCCGGTGCGACGGGGATGTGGTGTTCCAGCGTGAAGGAATAGCCGCCGTTGGCACTGGCGATATGCAAGTTCGGGAAGGCCAGCCAGTTGAAGTAGGCGTCCTGCTCGCCCCAGCGTTCCACCTTGTCGTGCCAGCCGAAATGCTTAAGTTCGGGGATGGGCGCGTCAGCCCCACCGAAGCTGAAGCGACGCATTTCGCACCGCAACGCCGCGGGCGATGTGCCCTGCAAGGCTTCCATGGACTCCCTGGCTTGTTCCGCGTTTACCTGGGGAACGAAGCTGACGCTCTTGGCCAGGGTCTTGGGGTGGACGAAGCGCGGGTGGTTGGCGTCCCGCAGATTCTCGTAGGCCAGCTTCCAGTTGTACCGGCCATGCCATGTGGTCACCATGACCTCAGTGTCATAGGCGTTGGAACTACTCTCCAGCAAGGCGATGAAGTCAGGCGAAAACTGCTCCTCAAGCGGCATCGGGTCGGGATCGAGGTTGACGAACAGCAGGTTTCCCACCTCACGCAAGGCGAACTCCCGCAACTTCAGGCCGCGTCTTTGCTCCTCGTCGAAGCCGTAGACAGCCGCGCACTCGGGGATGTTCTCAACCCGGCCCTCGGCGTCGTATTTCCATGCATGGTAGGGGCAGACCAGCGGGCGCTTTCCCACCGCCGCGGTCTGCAGCATCGCGCTGCGGTGCAGGCAGACGTTCTCGAACGCGCGCAGCCGGCCCTGAAAGTTCTGGATCAGCACCGGAATGCCGGCAAGCCTGCGGGTGATGAAGCAGTTGTTATCGGGCAGCAGCGTTTTCAGGCCGGCGAACAGCCAGACCTTGCGGAAGATCTTGCGCTGTTCGCGGGCGAAGATGTCCGTCGACAGGTAGTAGTTGGGGTGCATTCGCGAACGCATTGGCGCGGCTTCCTCAGGAATCCTTGTGGTAGATGACCCGGGCCGGGTTGCCGAACACGCTGGCGCCGGCCGGCACGTCCTTGACGACGACCGCACCGGCACCGACCACTGCACCATCACCGATGTGGATGCCGGGCAGGATGGTGGCGTGCGGGTGCACGATGGCACGCACACCGATCCGCGCGCCGCCGCCGACGAAGGTCATCGCCCCTATCTGCGCGTAGTCACCGACATGGACGTCGTGCCCAAGCATGGTGTTGGCATGCACGTTGGCGAAGTCGCCCAGCCACACGTCGGGGCTGAGCTGTACGCGATTGCACAGGAAGCAGCCCTGGCCGATGTGCACGCGCGGGCTCAGGAACGCACCGGTGAGAATGGCGATGAACTGCGCGCCCCGCGCCAGCAATGGCTGCGCATAGCGCTGGCGCGAATGCGGATCGCCGATCGCGCAGACGAAGCGTTCTTCGTCCTGCGGCTGGTACGCGAGCGGGCTGCCGACGATGGTCAGGTCGCAGCCCAGACCGTCCAGTATCTGCGGGCGCGTGTCCAGAAAGCCCACCGGACGCCACTGCACTCCGCATGCCGGATCGCTCTGCATCTGCGCCAGGACCTCGCGACCCCATCCGCCTGCGCCGACGATCAATGCGGGATGGGTCATAGGATCGAGCCGCCGTCCATGACCAGACTGGTTCCGGTGACCCAGCGGCTGGCGTCGGCCAGCAGATAGATCGCGGCGTTGGCTACGTCCTGCGGCTCACCCAGGCCCAGCGGATGCCGCGCCTTCTGCGCATCGAGTTGCTCTGCGCCCCACATCGGTGTGGCCACGGCAGACGGAGAAATGCCGTTGACCCGGATCCTGCGCCTGGCCTGTTCGAGCGCAAGGCACTTGATGATGCCGATGAGGCCGGCCTTCATCGCCGAATACGGCCCTACGCCGCGCGTGCCGAGGTGCGCGGCAGTGGATAGCATGAACACGATCGAGCCCTGCGGGGCGATGGCATTTGCCTGCAGCAGGCGCTGCGTCAGCATCACCGGAGCGAGAAAGTTGACCGTGTACATCTCGGTCATCGCCGCCTCGCTCAGCTGGCGGATCGGGCAGTGCTTCTGCATGCCCGCGCAGTGCACCAAGCCATGTACCGTCGTGCCCGCCGCAGTCGCCAGTGCCTGGCGATCGGCGGCGCTGGTCAGGTCGCCGAGCACGCCAACGTGGCCCGTGCCCTGCAGCTGTGCCTGGGTTTGCGCGAGGCGGTCCCTGTCGCGGCCGGCGAGAACCAGGCGGGCACCTCGCTGCGCGCAGGCGATAGCGATCTGCCGGCCTAGCCCCGACGACGCTCCCGTCACCAGGATTGTCTTGCCGTCGAGCGAAAACGCCGTGCGTGCCGGCGTGTTCATGCGTAGATGTCCATCGGCACGGTGAGCCCGCCGTCCACGACAAAATAGTTACGGGTGATCCAGCGGCTGGCATCAGCCAGCAGGAACGTGGCGGCGTAGGCGACGTCCTCCGGCTCGCCCATGCCAAGTGGCGTCAGTTCAAACAGCCCTTCCATATTGCCGCCGCTGCCCTGCAGGCCATCTAGCAGCGGCGTGCGTACGTAACCGGGGGCGATACAGTTGGCGCGGATGCCGTTCTTGGCAACTTCCTGCGCCAGCGATCTCACCATGCCGAGCAGGGCGCTCTTGCTGGCCGCGTACGCGCTGCTCGCCATCGGCCCGATGTGCGAGGCAACCGAAGCGACGAACACCAGCGAGCCGTTCGCAGCGATGCGCTTCTTCGCCAGCAGGCCCCGGGTCAGCAGCATCGGGGCGAATGTGTTGCTGGAAAAGATGTCGTCCAAATGCGCCCGATTGACCAGGCGCAGCGGAACCAGCCGGGAGATCCCGGCCGCGTGCGCCATTCCGTCCAACACGCCGACGTCGGCGACCAGGCGATCGATGTCCTCCTGTCGGTCAAGGTCTGCCGCTATCGCCACGTGCCCATCGCCCGGCAACGCCTGCAAGGTCGAGGCCAGTCGCGCGCGGTCGCGTCCGCTGATCGCCAGCTGGGCACCAAGCTCGGCGCAGGAAATGGCGATCTGGCGGCCGATGCCCGAGGAGGCGCCGGTGACGAGGATGCGTTTGCCGGCAAGCGAGAAAGGGTCGGGGGCACTACTCACGATTCGATCAGATCCGGAAACACCGCACCCTCGATGTCCACCAGGCAGGTGCCCCACGACAGCCCGATGCCGAAGCCGCACAGCAGCACGCGCTTGCGGCCGGTTTCCAGTTCCTTGTTGATGCGTGCGGTCATGGTCACCGGCAGCGAGGCGCCGCTGGAGTTGCCGAAGTCGCGCAGCGTCGAGGGCACCTTTTCCACCGGCAGGCCGAGCTTCTTGCGGATGGTTTCGTTGATCATGCGGTTGGCCTGGTGGAACACGAAGTAATCGATGTCCTCCTTGCCCACGCCGGTGTAGTCGAGCAGTTTCTGCACTGCCGGCGGGATGCGCTGGGTGGAGAAGCTCAGCACCGCCACGCCATCCAGGATCAGGTCCACGCCACGCCGCCACGGGCCGTCGGGTTCTTCGCGGAACGGAATCAGGTGCTGCATGGCGACCGGTTCGCGGTGGCCACCCACCGGCAGCATGATTGCCCTGTAGCCGCTGCCATCGCTGTTGAGATCGAAATGCATCGGCGGCGCGTCGGCGCTGAATTCCAGTGCGGTGGCGGTGCCGGAGTCGGAGAAGATCGGGTCTTCCAGATTGGCGCTGCGGTCGCCGACCAGCAGCAGGCCTTTCTTGACGCCGCCGGCGGCGATCATCGAGCCGAGCAGGTTGATGCCGAACGGGTAGGCCGAGCAGCCCAGGTTGACGTCGAAGGCGACCGTGGCATGCGACAGCCCCAGCCGGTCCTGCAGGATGATCGCGGTGGCCGGGATCGGATAATCCGGCGATTGCGTCACCACGATCAATGCATCGATCTCCTCCCGCTTCCACTGCAGTTTTTCCAGCAGCACCTGCGTCGCATCGAAGGCCAGGTCGGAAAAGCACTGCCACTCCGAGGCCATGCGGCGTGTCTCGATGCCGATGTTGCGCACCAGCCGCTCGCGCTCGGAGCGGATCTGCGGCCGGCAATCGGTGAGATTGGACACCACCCGCTTCGGCACGCATGTCGCCATGCCGGCAAAGCGAACGTTGTGCAGCGTGGAGGTCGGCATGGTGCTTACGCCTCGGTCAGTCTGTAGAGGTCGCCCACGGTGACGGCGGCGGTCAGGTCCTCGCCGGTGATGGTCTTGCCGTACTCCATGTCGAACATCACGATCACGCCCAGCGCGGCCAGCGAATCCCATTCCGGGAGTTCGAGCAGCACGGTGTCGGCAGTGACCTCGACCGGCTCCTGGAAGTCGGTGGCGGCGATGAAGTTCTCGATAAACGTTGCCTGGGTCATGCGTTCTCGCCTGGTTGCCTGTTGAAGATGCGGAAGTCTGAAAAGAACATGGAGCCGGTTGCCGTCATGTCGCCCGTTGCCCGGCGATCAGATCGGCAATGGTATCGACCTGGTCGCGGGTCAGGCCAGGAAAGATCGGCAGGCACAATACCTGTGCCGCCACCGCACGCGCGACCGGCAGCCATGCCGGCGCCGAGGAGGGCAGGGCCCGATACATCGGGAAATCGCTGATCAACGGATAGAAGTACCGCCGCACCAGGATGCCGTGCTCGCGCATCGCTTGGTATAGCGCATCGCGCGACAGCGGGTAGTCGTCCTGTACCAGGATCGGGAAGTAGGCGTAGTTGGCACTGGCATGATCGGGCCGCGCCACGCAGCGCACGCCGCGAACATCGCTCAGGCGCTGCCGATACTGCGCGTCGATGGCGCTGCGCTGGGCGATGGCATGATCGATGTGCTTGAGCTGCAGCAGGCCGAAGGCCGCGCTGATCTCGTTCATCTTGCCGTTGATGCCTGGCGCCACCACCGTGGTCTCATCGACAAAGCCGAAATTCTTCAGGTGCCCGATGCGCTGATAGGTCCTTTCGTCGGGGCAGACGATGGCGCCACCTTCGAAGGTGTTGAACACCTTGGTGGCATGGAAGCTCAATACGCTCAGGTCGCCATGGCGCAGGATCGAGCCGCCATCGTCGCGCACGCCGAAGGCATGTGCCGCGTCGTAGATCACCTTGAGGTTGTAGATGTCGGCGATGCGCGTGATGGCAGCGGTATCGCAGGCGGTCCCGTAGCAATGCACCGGCATGATCGCGGTGGTCTGCGGGGTGATGGCCGCCTCGATCTTGGACGGATCCATGTTGAGCGTCACCGGATCGATATCCACGAACACCGGCGTGATGCCTTTCCACAGCAGCGAATGCGCAGTGGCCACGAACGAGTAGGGCGTGGTGATCACTTCCCCGGTGATGCGCAGCGCCTGCAGGGCGGTGATCAACGCGGTGGTGCCATTGGTGAGCAAGGCCAGGTGCGGCACGCCCAGGTACTCGCACAGCGCGCGTTCGAGCGCGCGATGCATGTCACCACCATTGCTGAGAATGCGGCTGGTCCAGATCTGCTCCAGGTAGGGCAGAAATTCTTCCAGCGGCGGCAGCAGCGGGCTGGTGACAGGGATGGGCATCAATGTCTCGGCAGGTGCTGGTGAATGTCGGGGTTCCATCGCAGCCGACGGCTGTGGAAGGGGTGATCGTGCTGAAGCAAGCGCTATGCCAGCAAGCGGGGGGCCAGGAGACCGGCCCGCTCAGTTCGCCAGCTCGGTCTGCTCGCGGTCGATACCGTACTTGCGCAGCTTTTCCACCAGCGTGGTGCGGCGCAGGCCGAGCAGCTGCGCCGCATGCGCCACTACGCCTTGAGTGCGTTCCAGCGCCTCGTTGATCAGCGCCAGTTCGATGTTGGCCATGTGCCCACGCAGGTCGATGCCGTCGTCAGGCAGACTGGAGCTGGTCACCGGTTCGGCATCGCCCGTGCTGGGTTGCAGGGTCACCACATTGCCCGGCAGCGCGATGTCCTCGACGGGGGCGGCAACCAGCGCCGGTTCGGGCGCAGGCTCGACCGGCACGGCCGCGGCAAAATCACCTCGGTAGCGCGCCGGCAGGTCCTGCACGCGCACCAGCCCGCCCGGATGCAGCACCGCCAGGCGCTCCACCAGGTTGGTCAGCTCGCGCACGTTGCCTGGCCAGTCGTAGCTGCGCAGCGCCTGCAGGGCTTCGTCGGCAAAGCGGACTTCGCCGCGTCCTGTGCGCGCCAGCTGCCCGGCGATGGTCTGCACCAGCATGGCCAGATCGTCGACGCGTTCGCGCAGCGCCGGCATCTCGATCGGGAACACGTTGAGGCGATAGAACAGATCCTCGCGGAACTGGCCGTCGCTGATGCGGGCTTCCAGGTTGCGGTGGGTCGCAGCGATCACGCGCACGTTGCAACGGATGGTCTGGCCACCGCCGACGCGCTCGAAGCTGCGCTCCTGCAGCACGCGCAGCAGCTTGACCTGCATCGGCAGGCTCATGTCGCCGATCTCGTCCAGCAGCAGGGTGCCGCCCTCGGCCATTTCGAAGCGGCCCTTGCGGGTGCTCAATGCGCCCGTGAAAGCGCCTTTTTCGTGGCCGAACAGCTCGCTTTCCAGCAGGTCCGGCGGGATCGCGCCGCAATTGATCGCCACGAACGGCCCGTCGCGCCGCGGCGAATGCTGGTGGATGGCGCGCGCGACAACCTCCTTGCCCGTCCCCGATTCGCCCAGCACCAGCACCGTGGTGTCGAATGCAGCCACCTGGTCGATCAGGCGGCGCAAGCGGGTCACGGCCTCGCTGTTGCCGGTCGGACCGGTGTCCTGCTGCGCACCGGCCTGATGTTCGGCATCCAGGCGTTTGAGGCTGGCACGGCGCAGCAAGGCCTCCAGCTGTGTGTGCCGCAGCGGCGTGTCCAGCGTCCAGACATTGGCTTCGTGCAGGCCGTGGGCCTGCGCAAACGCGCTCGGGCTGCCTTCCATCAACAAGACCGGTGGCGGCAGCTTGGCGTCGGCCAGCCAGTCGAAGAACTTGTCGGCCTGTGCAGCATCCTGCGCCGAGCCCACCATCACCGCCATCCATTCGTCGTGGCGATGGCGGCCAGGATTGATGTCGGCGCCGTCGGTGACCCAGCGTGGATTGAAGTCCATGAACTCGAGCAACGAGACCGTGCGCTCGGCGCGCACGGCATCGCTGTCGATCAGCAGAATGCGGGACTCACTCATTCCTGGCTCCTTCCGTCAGGCCCTCCAGGATTGGCATGACTTCCTGGATATAGGACAGCTTGCTAACAAAATTGTCAGCACCCGCGCGAAGAGCATGTTCACGATGCTCTGCATCGTCGAAGTGGCTCGCGATGACAATATACGGCGGATCGTCCTGCGTCTTGATCAGACGCGTCGCCTGCAGCCCGCCCATCTCCGGCATGGCCAGGTCCATCAGCACGACATCGGGGCGCAGCGACTCGGAGCGCTCGATCGCTTCCAGTCCATTGGCGGCACTGCCCACGATATCGAGCCATTCCACTTTGCGAAAATGACGCATCGCAGCGTTGATGAAGCCCTCGTGGTCGTCGACCAGCAGCACGGTGAGTTTGCTCATAGTAGTCCTTATCCTGCCCGGGCAAGCAGCGGTTTGTTGGTGCGGCGGCGCTCGCGTGCCGGGGCGATGTCGAGTTGTTCGCGGTACTTGGCCACAGTGCGACGGGCAATATTAACGCCCTGGCGCGACAACAGCCCGGCAATGGCTTCGTCGGCAAGCGGCCGACCGGCCGGCTCGCTTTCGATCAGTCGTCGCACCATCGCCTTGACCGCCTGGCCGGAGA
Source organism: Xanthomonas sp. CFBP 8151 (assembly GCF_011761885.1). NCBI lineage: Bacteria > Pseudomonadati > Pseudomonadota > Gammaproteobacteria > Lysobacterales > Lysobacteraceae > Xanthomonas > Xanthomonas sp. CFBP 8151. The sequence continues at coordinate 136,966 of NZ_JAASQZ010000005.1, read as the reverse complement.
CGCTGGCGCCTTCCAGACGCACGGCAAAGAAGTGCTTGAGCTCGAAGGTACCGCGTGGGGTCTGGATGTATTTGCCGGTGGTAATGCGCGAAATCGTCGATTCGTGCATGCCGATCTCATCGGCAATTTCCTTCAGCGTCAGCGGTGCCATCGCTTCTTCGCCGCGCACCAGGAAGGTGGCCTGGCGTTCGACGATGGCGCGCGTGGCGCGCAGCAGGGTCTCGTAGCGCATCGACAGACCACGGGTCAGCCAGCGCGCTTCCTGCAGCATGTCGCGCAGCGGCTGGGCGGCTTCGCCGGCCTCGGCCAGTGCGCGCTCATGCATGGGGTTGATGCTCACCCGATGGGTGGTGGCCGGGTTCAACGCCACCCGCCAGCTGCCGTCGGCATGCCAGGCGAGCACGTCCGGAATCACACTCGCGTTGCTTTCCTGCAACAGGTCACCGCCGGGGCGCGGCTGCAGCGACAGGATCAGCCGGACCGCTTCGCGTGCATCGTCCACTTCGGCATCGTGTGCGCGTGCCAGCACCGGATAGTCGTGGCTGGCCAGCAGGTCCAGGTCGCCGGCAAGGATGCGCGCAGCCAGATGACGCGCCGGCACGCGGCCGGGCAGGGCGCTCAGCTGGGCCTGCAGGCACTCGCGCAGGTCGCAGGCGGCCAGGCCGGCCGGGTCGCCGTGCAGCAGGCGCTGACGGACCGCTTCCACTGCCTGCACGGTCATACCAAGACGGGTTGCGCCGAGCTGCTGCAGCGTCGCTAGGGCCTCGGTCAGATAGCCGGCGTCGTCGGTCTGCTCCAACCAGAACGCGGCGGCCCCCAGTGCGGCCTCGTCCAGGTCCAGTGCCAGATCGCGCAGGATGCGCACGTGCGGGTCGGTGGATTCGCCGGCTACCACGCGCTGCATGCGATCGTCGTCGCCGTCGTTCCAGCTGCTGCTCTGCACGTCCCACATCGTACTTTCCGGCAGTTCGTCGAAGGCGGCGACGTCGGAGGCGCCATCGTCGCTGGTCGCGGCGGCATCGCCATCGGCCAGCTCTTCCAGTTCCAGCAGCGGATTGGTTTCCAGCGCGCGACGGATTTCCAGTTCCAACTGCATGCCGTCCAACTGCAACAGACGGATCGACTGCAGCAGCTGCGGGGTCAGGTGCAGTTGCTGGCCAAGCTGGGCGGAAATGGTCGTCTTCATCGAAGCGCTTCCGGAAGGCGCCGCACGTGGCAGCGATGGAACGCATCTTGCAGGACAAGACGACGGGTTTCTAATCAGGGAATCGCGTGAGGCAATTCATGATTTTCCTGACAGTCCGTGGGGAATTCCCTGACGCCAAATACGAACTCAAGCGTGCCCGCCGGAATCTCGTCACTGTTTGGTCGCTAGCGGCCGCTTCCGGTCGCCGCACGGCGGTCTGCTCAGACCAGCTCGTTATGATGCTTGGCGGCCAGCAGTACCAGATCGTTGGCACGCCGGCAGCCGAGCGACTCCATCATGCGTGCGCGATGGGTCTCCACCGTCTTGACGCTGATGCCGAGGTCGGCGGCGATTTCCTTATTGCTCTGGCCCCGGCCGATCTCGCGCAGGATCTCGCGCTGGCGCGGCGACAAGGCGGCGATACCAACCGGTTTTTCGCGGCCCAGCATCGGCGCAATCATCTTGGACGAGATCTGCGGGCTCAGGAACACCTGGCCGGCTGCCGCTGCACGCAATGCCAACTCCAGCTCGAGCGGCGCGGCATCCTTGACCACAAAGCCCACCGCGCCACGATCGAGCGCGTCGCGCACGTGCACCGGGTCGTCGTGCATCGACATCATCACCACATGCGTGCGCGGCGCAGCGCGCAACACATCGGTCATGGCATCCAGGCCGCTGCGGCCGGGCAGCGACAGATCCATCAACACCAGGTCGGGCCGGTGCAGGGATGTCATGTCCAGGGCTTGTTGCGCATTGCTGGCCTCACCCACGACATCGATGCCGGCGAAGGTTTGCAGCAGCCTGGACAGGCCGGCACGCACAAGGGTGTGATCGTCGACGATGATGACTCGCACGGCGCAGAAGAGACCTTTTTCAGTAAACGGCACCTTAGCCGACCCGGCGCTCCGCGCCAACAGGTGGGATCAACGCTGGCGGCGGGCGTCGGCGATCTGGCGGCGATGCAGACGGAACAGATGACGTTCCAGTGCCTCCCGCAAGCCCGGCGAAAGCGGCGCAAACCGCAGCCATAGCCAGTGATCGTGGCCGTCGCTTGCGCTTGCCAGGACCTCGGCAGGAAGCTGTACCAGTTCAGGAAGCCAGTCGGAGGGTTGCAGGCAAACGCTACCCAGCGTGCCCGGCGGATGGCTGCTTGCGCAGCTCAGACGGATTCCGCGTACCGACCAGTACACGTTCGCCTGGATCAGTCCGGTGTCGCCCTGCTGCACCAGACGGCCGATCAGGGCCAGGATCAGGTCGAGCTTGGCGTCCATGCGTTGCACCAGCAGCGGCAGCTCGCCACGGTCTTCGCTGGTGTCTTCGCTGCGCAGGTCTTCCACCTGGCCCAGGCTGCGCAGCATGGTTTCCGCGGCGCTGTGCGAGCCGGCGTCGCTGCCGGCACGGAAGCCGGCCGGTAGACGCACTTCGCAGCTGAGCGTGTCGGCGAACAGCGCGGCATCGGCGGATGGCGCGAGTGTGCCGAGCGCGGGCATCAGATTCGTCCGACCCGTGCGTAGGCGCGGCTGGCCGACGAGGACGTGCGCTGCGCGCGGATCAGATCCAGCAGCTTGCGTCGACGTTCGAGCATCATCCGCATCAGATCCTGCTGCATGGCCTGCAGCGTCTGCAACGCTTCGCGGTCCTGACTCAGGTCCACCTGCTGCGCGTACTCGCGCAGGTGCAGATCGTGGGTGTCCAGCATGAACGGCATCACCTCGAATTCCTCCTGCGCCATGGCGAGGCGGATGTCGGCGATTTCGGCTTGAAGGCTCTGCGCGCTATGCATGGTATGACTCACGAAACGGCAGAAAGGCCGCGTTGATTGAGGGGGATGGAATTCCACGCCGAGTCGATTTCGCTGAGCAATTCCAGCGCCTCGGTCAACGCAGTTTCGTCGTTGTGCAGGTTGGCGGCAGTCAGCCGCTGCATCACGTAGTCGTAGAGCGCCGACAGGTTACCAGCGATCTCGCCACCGGCTTCATGATCGAGCGAGCCGTTCAAGTGACCGACGATCGCGCAGGCTTCGCCGATGGCCTTGCCCTTGCGCGCCTGGTCGCCCTGCGCCAGGCAGGCCTGGGCCAGACGGATGCGTTGGCAGGCGCCGGCGAACAGCAGCGATACCAGCTTGTGCGGGTCTGCTTCGGTCACGCTGGTGGACACGCCGACCTTGCGGTATTGCTCGGCATACTGACGATTGGAACCGTACATGGATGACTCCTCAATGGGCTGACCTTCGCGGATCCCGGAGCGCTGCGCTCGGGCGACGACGCTCCTGCCGGAAGGCAAGGCCGAAATCACGATAGGCCCTTCTTGTATCGGCAAGACCATTGCGGGACTTGAGGATCGTCTTCACGGAAATCAGCTCGTCAGCAGGCTGCTGAGCGAACTGGTGCTGCTCTGCAGCTTGCTGATCATGGTTTCCATCGCGGTGAACTGCGCGGTGTAGCGATCGCTGAGCTTGGTCATGCGTGCGTCGAGGTCGTCCAGGTCATCCTCGTAGCCCTTGATCTGCTTGTTCAGGCTGTCCGAGCGCATGGTCAGGGTGCCGTCGTTGACGTTGACGTTGCTGTCGAGCAGCTTGGTCATGCCGGAGCCGAACTTGCTGTCCTTGCCGAACACCTCGGCGGCGGCACCACCATCCTCGGCGATGGCGGTATCGAACTTGCCGCCATCGAAGCTCATCACGCCGTCCTTGTCGATGGTCAGGCCGAGCCCCTTGAGTTCGATGAGGTTGCCGCTGACCTGGCCGCGCAGCTGCTGCTGCAGGCCGCGCACCAGCGAGTCGCCGGTCAACGCTGCGGCCGTCTTGGTGGTGGCGTCGTAGGCGCTGCTCTTGGCCAGCAAGGTGTTGGCGGTGTTGTAGGCGGCGGCGTAAGCGGTCAGGTTGGCCTTGATGCCGCTGGTATCGGCAGCCACGCCAAGCGTGACCTTGGTGCCTTCGGCGGCCTTGGTGAGGTTGAGCACCACGCCCGGCACGATATCGCTGATGGTGTTGGAGCTGGAGGTGCGTTCGAAGCCGTCCACGCGCACCACCGCATCGGTCGCGGCCACGGACTGGGTCAGGCCGCCGGTGACGCCGGAGCCATAGGTGAGGCTGCTCAGGCTCGGGTCGCTGGCGCTGACGGTCAATGCGCCCTTGGTACCGGAGTCGACCGCGTTGAACACCAGGTGCTGGCCGTCGTTGGCCGTCACCACGCTGGCGGTGACGCCCTTGCCACCGGCCGCCTTGTTGATGGCGGCGGCGATGTCGGTGAGCTTGTCGGTGCCGCTGATGTCCACGGTGATGCTTTTTTCGCCATATCCGATCGTCAACGTGCCGCTGCCGACGGTGGCATCTGCGACGAACGCGCCTGAGGCGAGCTTTTGCGCACTGGCCAGCGAGACCACTTCCACCGAGTAGTTACCCGGCGCGGCCGAACTGGTTGTGGTGGCGGTGAAGCCGGCATCGGTCGGCACCGTCGCCTTGTAAGCATTGGTGTCGGCGCTGCTGACGACCTTGTCCAGCGCGGACTTGAGCGTGGTCATGCTGCTCTTGATCTGGCTGATCGCCGACAGTTGCGTCGTCGCGGCGGCTCCGGCCTTGTTGATACGCGCCTGCTCCGGGTCTTTCTGCCGGGAGACTAGGGTGGACACCACAGTTGGGATGTCCAGACCGGAGCCGGAAGTGCTGATCACCGATGCCATGTTGCGTTCCTCGTCTGGGCGTCCAAGCAAGGATGGACGCATGGGATTACGAGACGGGTATCGGCCGCATCCGCGAGGACTTTAGCGGCGGCGATCCGTAGCGCTCACGAGATTGGGTGATGCAATTTCCATGCCGGCAGGGTGCGTCAAAAAAACCCGCGCCAGGAAACAGTGCTGTGCGATCGCGCCAAAATCTGCGGGCAGAAAAATCTGCGGCCACAAAAAAGCCCCTCCGAAGAGGGGCTCTGGACTTGCTGCGACGCGCTGCCGATTACTGCAGCAGGCTCAGCACGTTCTGCGGAACCGACTTGGCCTGGGCCAGCATCGCGGTACCGGCCTGCTGCAGGATCTGCGTGCGGGTCAGCTCGGCGGTTTCCTTGGCGTAGTCGGTGTCGCGGATACGGCTACGCGAGGCCGACAGGTTTTCCGAGGTTGCGCTCAGGTTGGCGATGGTGGAGGTGAAGCGGTTCTGCACCGCACCCATGTCGGCGCGCGAGGAGTTGACCGCGGTCAGCGCCTTGTCGACGATTTCCAGGGCCTGCTGCGAGCCGGAGAACGTGGAGATGTCCAGGGTGCTCAGGGTCGAGGCGGCGGAGCCGGACGCGGCCGAGGCGGTGGTGATGCCGGCGCCGACGGTGATGCCGGTGGCACTGGAGGTACCCGCCGTCAGCGAGGTGAAGTCCTGGCCAGCCTTCAGCGATTCGATCTGCATGGTGCCGTCGGTCTTGATCGAGGCGTACATGCCGGTCTGGTCGAGCTTGTCGTTGATCGCCGCAGCCACCTTCTTGTTGACGTCGGCCGCAGTGTCGCCTGAAGCGACCTTGATGTCGGCGATGGTGATGCTCTTGGCTGCGCCGCTGGCGTCGTTGAACGACAGGCTCATGCCGCTGATCGAGCCGGACGCAGTGGCGGTGCCGGTCACGCCAGCGCCGGAGACGGCGGCAGCGAAGTTGGCCTTGCCCAGCGAATCGACATTGGCGTCGACGATGCTGTTGATGCCGATGGTCTGGCCAGCGTCGGCGCCGACCTGGAACAGCGCACCGGAGAAGTCGCCGTTCAACAGCTTGGTGCCGTTGAAGTTGGTCTGGTTGGCGACGCGGTCGATTTCAGCGGTGAGCTGCTTGACTTCGGAGTTCAGCGCGTCACGGTCGGTCGGCGAGTTGGTGGCGTTGGACGACTGCACCGACAGCTCGCGGATACGCTGCAGGTTGCTGCCGATTTCCACCATCGCGCCTTCGGCGGTCTGGGCCAGCGAGATGCCGTCGTTGGCGTTGCGCGAGGCAACGTCCAGGCCGCGGATCTGCGTGGTGAAGCGCTCGGAGATCGCCAGACCTGCGGCGTCGTCCTTGGCGCTGTTGATGCGCAGACCCGAGGACAGACGCTGGATGCTCGTCGACATGCTCGCGCTGCTGGTGTTGAGGTTACGCTGAGCGTTCAGCGACATTACGTTGGTGTTGATTACCTGTGCCATTTTGATTTCTCCTAAGCGATTTTTCCGGCAAGGGGGACTTGCCCGGAGCCTCCGCAGGGGGGCCATCAAGTTGGCCGTTGCCGCTGCTGAGATGAATAACGGCGTTGCGTCGGGAACCTTTAGCGAAATCCAGTATTTTTTTACTGTTTTCTGCTACAGGACGAAATACGGAAGCGTTGTGTATCAAGGGGTTTGGTTTATTCGGCAGCACCCCGCAGATCTTTAGCGTTGGTATAACTTTCGACGAATAAACTCCGTCGGCCTGCGCAAGTTTTGGCGCGCAGGAGTGCAGAAAACGCAGGTTTTCTGCTGCAAATCAGCGGATCAGGTTGAACAACGACGACGACTGCATCTGCTGAAAAATCGTTTGAGCGGCCTGCAACGAGGCCTTCTCCAGTTCGTACTGGCCCAGCGCCGAGGCGTAGTCCAGATCGCGGATCGACGACAGGGTGGTCTTGAGGGTGACCTCGTTGGACTCCAGCAACGCGTTGGCGTTGTCGATCGCCGACAGCTGCGCACCGCCGGAGGCGCGCGCGTCGATCATCTTCGACGAGGCCTGTGCGATGTCGCGCATCGACGACTGCAGCGTGTTGATCATCGCCGCCTTCTGCGGCGGGGTCAGCGTGTCGGAGTTGAGTGCGCCGACCAGGTCGTCGATGGTGGAGAACACGTCCTTGGTGGTGGAGGCGCCAATCTGGAAACTGTCGCCCACCGCCGGTGCGCCGCTGATGCGCATGCGCACGCCGGCCGCATTGATGTCCTCCCCATCCTTGTAGGTGCCGGTACCGACCACCGTATTGGTGCTGTCGCGCACCTCGTAGGTGTCGGCGGCGGTGAACTGCACGCTGTAGCTGCCGCCGTTCCAGCTGCCGGTGCTGGCATCGCGGCTGAAGTCCAGCAGCAATCCGGTGCCGGTATTTGCGCTGTCGGCGTGCGCATCCACCGTGCCGTCGCCGGTGCGGATACGCATGAAGATCTCGCTGCCGGGCAGGGTGTCGCTGACAAAGGTGTCCGGCGCCACTTCGACCTGTTTCTGGGTCTGATCGCCGTTGTAGGTGACGCTGCCATTGCTCTTGATGAACGGTGCGCTGCCATCGGCGCTACCGCCGAACAGGTAGCGTCCGGTGCCGTCGGTGCTGTTGGCCAGGCTGACCATGCTGTCGCGCAGCGCGGTCAGTTCCGAGGCAATCGCCTTGCGGTCGTCGGGGCTGAGCGAGGAGTTGTTGGCCTGCACCGCCAATTCGGTGACGCGCGCCATTTTGTCGCCGGCCTGCGAAAGGGCGTTTTCCTGCAGGCCGAGCCGGTTCTGCACGTTGTTGGCGTTTTCGCCAAAGCGTGTGATCGCGGCCAACGCGCGATCCAGTCCGACGGCGGTGCCGGCGGCGACCGGGTCGTCCTTGGCGGTGACCAGGCGCTGCCCGCTGGCGAGCTGGGCCTGGATCTGGTTCAGCCGGGACTGCTTGGCCGTCATCGACGACACCGACTGGCTGTACATCATGCTGGTGGAGATACGGTCGGTCATCAGCGTACGGCGCCCAGGATGGCTTGGAAAATGGTGTCGGCAGTGGAAATCATCTGTGCGGCGGCCTGGTAGGCCTGCTGCAGCTTCAGCATGTTGGCGGCTTCTTCATCCAGGTTGACGCCGGAAATCGAGTCGCGGCTGGCCTGTGCCTGGTCGTTGATGACCTTCTGCGCGTCAGAGGCGTAAGTGGCCGCACGCGCGGCCGAGCCGACCGAGGTGGTCAGGCCCGACAGCGCGCCGTTGAGCGTGACCGTACCGCTGTTGAGCGCCTTGGCATCGTCGAGATTGGCCAGCAACTTGGCGTTGCCGTTGTCGCTGGAGCCGGCGCCCGTGGGGCCGACGCCGAAGGTGTCGCCGGCCTTGGGCGCGCCGTCCAGCGCAAAGCTCCAGCCGTTGGCGCTGATGGTCTGGCCGGCGGTGTAGGCGAATGGGCCGGTGCCGTCGATGGTGTACTGGTTGGCATCGATGAACTCCACCGACGCCGGCGTCAGCAGCGCCGGATTCTGCGCATTGGTGACCTTGACGTCGCTGATCTTGCCGGTGCCCAGGTTGGCGACCGTGGCGGTGGCCTTGACCGGGGTGGCCGCGGCAATCCGTGAGGGGTCGGTGATGGCCACCGACAAGGTGCCGGCCAGCCCGGCAGTGGGCTGCAGCAAGAACTTGTCGCCGTTGGCCGGCGTGCCGCCGACCACCAGGCTGACGCCGTTGAGCACAAGCGGATTGGCGGGGGTGCCGGTGCCGCTGATCGGCACCGCCGACCCGGTGCTGGCATTGGTGGCCTTCCACGCAGTGCCGTCGAAGCTGAGCGTGACGTTCTGCCCATCCACCGCCGACATGTTGCTGAAGCTGGCGCTCAGCGACGCGCTGCCGGTGTTGGCGGGGTTGGCGGAGGTGGTGGGCGAGCCGATATTGAAGAAATTGCCACCCATCGCGCCGTACAGGTCCATGCCTTGCGCGTGACCGGCGTTGAAGGCGCTGGCCATGCCCACGGCCAGGCGGCCGAGTTCGGCCTGGGTCGGTTCCAGCACGCTGGTGCGAAATTCCAGCAGGCCGCCGATCTGTCCGCCCAGCGAGTTGGCGCTGAGGCTGACATTCTGGCCTTGGGTCTGCATCGCCACCTGCAGCTTGGCCGGCTGATACGGGTCGGCCACGGTGGTCAGCTTGGACGAGGTGGTCCCCACCACCAACGCCTGGCCGCCTGCGGTGAAAACATTCATGAAGCCGCCGTCCTGCATCACCGCGGTGCCGCCGGTGAAGCCGACCAGCTTGGATACCAGCGCATCGCGTTGGTCGAGCAAATCCGGCGAGGCATTGTCGATGCTGTTGCCGATGGTGCCGTTGATCTTGGCGATCTGCTGCGTCAGGCGATTGACCTCGTCCACCGAGGAGGTCAGACCGCTGTTGACCTCGTTGCTCAGGCTGTCCATCTGCCCGTTGAGCTGCTTGAAACGCGTCGCAAGCGAGTTGCCGCTGTCGAGCATGCTCTGCCGTTCGGCGGTGGACGAGGCATTGGACGATACCGCGCTGGTGGAGTCGAAGAAGTTCGACCACAGCCCGGCCACATTGGTGGCGGTGTTGGAGTACAGGCTGTCGACGCGGTTGGACAGCGAGGATAGCTGCTGCAGGCGCGAGAGCTCGCCGCCGCTGTCGAGCAGGCGCGAGGTGGCCAGCTGGTCGGCCACCCGGCTCACGTCGGTGATCTTGGCGCCATTGCCCACGAACGCGTAGCCCATGTCGGTGGGCGTGCGCGTTGCAAATTCCACACGTTGGCGGCTGTAGCCTTCGGTATTGATGTTGGCGACGTTATGGCTAACGGTCGACAACGCCCGTTGGAAGGCGATCAGCGCACTGGTCCCGGTGGACATGATGGACATGGGCGTTTACCTCAACGACGAATGGTGCCGAGCCCAGCAGGCTCGGCGGTGCTGGCGTAGCGGTTGGACAGGTCGGCCGCCGCGTTGCCGATCGCGGCTACCGCACGGTCGATGGTCGGACCGTTGGCGATCGCCGCGATCTTGGCTGCATAGCCCGGATCGGTGGCGTATCCGGCCTGTTGCAAGCCGCGTGCAAAACCCTTGATGTCGGTACCGGCCTGCAGGGCGGGCTGGTAACGGCTGTTGTTCTTCAGCAGCCGCACGTAGTCGGCAAAGCTCTCCTCGGCGGAACCGTAGGCGCGGAAATCGGCGGTTTCGGTGGTTTTGACGCCGTTGACGTATTCGTGGGTGCCGGTGGTGACCTTGTCGCCGCTCCAGCCGGTGGCCTTGATGCCGAACAGGTTGTTGGAGTCGCCGCCATTGCCGATACCGCGACGGCCCCAGCCGGTTTCCAGCGCCGCCTGTGCGACCAGCGCACGCGGATCCACGCCCAGTTCGCGCGCGGCCTTCTGCGCGTGCGTCCAGATCTTGGCGACGAAGCCTTCCGGGGTGCGCTCGCCCAGGCTGGCGGCAGCACTGCTCGCCGCGCTTGCAGTGACCGCGGCGCTGGCATCGGCGGCATCGCTGGCCGCCACGTCGCTCCAGCGATCGTTGGCCGAGGGCCAGCTCAGTGCGGCCGCATCGTCGCTGCCGGCATCGCTGCTGCCGGTGCGGCCGGCGATCAGATCCAGCACCTGGCTCATGCCGATGCCGCTCAGGCCGCCTGCGCCGATGCCTGCGGCGGTGCCGCTGGTTGCGCCGACGCTGCCTGTCGCGCCATCGCGGGTCGGCAGCGGCAACGAGGCGTCGCGCTTGCCGGCCACCAGCGCATAGGCCTTGGCGGCATCGGCCGTGCTGAGCGAGGTATTCAATGCCGGGCCGCCGGTGTCGCCGCTCAGCTGCTTGGAGATCATCGCCGATAGGCCCAGCCCCTTGCCGTCGGTCAGCGCCTTGGCCATCTGCTGGTCGTACATCTCGCGGAACATCTGGTTTTCGCCAGGAAACATCGGGTCGCCGGAGCTCGCATCGCGCATGCTCTTGACCAGCATCTGCGCGAACTGTCCTTCGAGCTGACGGGAGACCTTGTCGATCTTGGCGGGATCGGCCTTGGTGCTCGGGTTGAGATCAATGGGCGAGGCTGCGATACGCATGTCAGATCACCTCCAGCTCCGCCGTGAGCGCACCGGCCTGCTTGAGCGCTTCCAGGATGGCCACCAGGTCGCCGGGAGCGGCGCCCACCTCGTTGACCGCGCGCACGATCTGGTCGAGCGTGGTGCCGCCTTCGAACTTGAACATGCGGCTGCCTTCGGAGGTGGCCGTGATCGTCGACTGCGGGGTGACCGCGGTGCGTCCGCCACTGAAGGCGCCAGGCTGGCTGACGTTGGTGTTTTCGCTGATGGTCACGGTGAGCGAGCCATGCGCGATCGCCGCCGGCATCACCCGCACCAGCTGGCCGATCACCACCGTACCGGTGCGTGCGTTGACCACCACCTTGGCCGGCGCATCGCCCGGCGAGAGTTCGACATTCTCAAGCCGCGACAGCAGGCCGATACGCGCGCCAGGATCGGTGGGCGAGCGCACTGCCACGGTCACGCCATCCACCGCACGCGCGGTACCGGCGCCGAAGCTGCTGTCGATCGCCGCGACCATGCGCGAGACGGTGGTGAAGTCGTTCTGGTGCAGGTTGAGGGTGATCTCGCCGGTGCCTGCGAACACGTCCGGCAATGCGCGTTCGACGGTGGCACCGTTGGGAATGCGTCCGACACTGGGAATGTTGACCGACACCCGCGAGCCGTCCTTGCCCTGCGCGCCGAAGCCGCCGACCACCAAGTTGCCCTGCGCCATCGCATAGACCTGGCCATCGGCGCCTTTCAGCGGTGCCATCAGCAGCGAGCCGCCGCGCAGCGACACCGCGTTGGCGATCGAGGACACGGTGATGTCGATCGGCTGGCCAGGCTTGGCGAACGGCGGCAGTTCGGCATGGATGGCCACGGCCGCGACGTTTTTCAGCTGCGGATTGACGTTCGCCGGTACATTGACACCCAGCTCGCCGAGCAGGTTCTTCAGGCTCTGCACGGTGAAGGGCGCCTGGCTGGTGCGGTCGCCGCTGCCGTCCAGGCCGACCACCAGGCCGTAGCCGACCAGCGCGTTGCCGCGCACGCCGCCGACCTGGGCAAGATCCTTGATGCGCTCGGCCGAAGCCGGCGCGGCGATCGCGCAGACCGCCACAGCGGCGGCCAGCAGACGGAAAGGCAGGGAAAACAGATTCATGGTCGCAGGCTCAGTAGGGCGACAGACGGGAATTGAAGAAGCGGCTCAACCAGCCCATCGCGTTGGACTGCGCGATCGCGCCGCGGCCGCCGTAGGCGATGCGGGCGTCGGCCACCTTGCTCGAGGGCACGGTGTTGTCCGGGGCGATGTCGGCGGCGCGCACGATGCCTTGCACCTGCACCAGCTCGTCGCCCTGGGTCAGGCGCAGGTTCTTCTGCCCCTGGATCACCAGATTGCCGTTGGGCAGGCGCTGCATCACGGTGACCGTCACGCTGCCTTGCATGCGGTTGCTCTGCGCGGTGTTGCCCTTGCCGGCAAAGCTGCGGTCGCCGCTGGTGCTGTTCTCCAGCACGTTCAGGCCGCCGACGGTGAGCGGAGCGCCCAGCAGCGTCGGGGCGGCCATGGTGGTCGCGTCCTTCTTGCTGATGCTGGTGTTGGCGGTGGACGAGGCGGTGGTGCTTTCGACCAGGTTCACCGTCAGCAGATCGCCGACATCGCGGGCGCGGCGGTCGCCGTACAGATTCAGGCCCGGGCCGGCGGCGTAGATCGCCCCGGCGGTGGGCTGCGCCACCGGCGCCACCACCGGCACGATCGGCGCCAGTTCGGCGAACGGCCGCACATCGCCGGCCGCCACGCAGCCGCCCAGCAGCGCGCTGCAGGCGATGGCGAGGCACAGGGAGGAGAGAGAAGGCAGGCGGGACATGGCGTGGATTCCTGAGAGGGCAGCGACCGGCGGGCCGATCAGACGTTGTTGTTCAAGTAACCGAGCATCGAGTCGGTAGTGGAGATCGCCTTGGCATTCATTTCGTAGGCGCGCTGGGTCTCGATCATGCTCACCAGTTCTTCCACCGTGTTGACGTTGCTGCCTTCCAGCGCGCCCTGCACGGTATTGCCCAGGCCGTTGAGGCCGGGGGTGCCGTTCTGCGCGGGGCCGGAGGCGGTGGTTTCGACGAACAGGTTCTCGCCCTTGGACTGCAGGCCCGAGGGGTTGATGAAGTCGGTCAGCGTCAACGCACCGATTTCCTGCGCGGCGGCCTGGCCGGCCAGCGTCACGCTGATGGTGCCGTCGTTGCCGATGGTCAGCGACTGCGCGCCTTCGGGGATCTGGATGCCGGGCTGCAGCGGGTAGCCGCTGTTGGTGACCAGCTCGCCCTGCGCATTGATCTGGAAGGTGCCGTCGCGGGTATAGGCCGAGGTGCCGTCAGGCATCTGCACTTCGAAGAAGCCGCGGCCGTTGACCATCACATCGAGCGCGCGGCCGGTCTGCTGCTGGCTGCCCTGGTCGAAGCCCTTGAAGGTGGAGACCACCCGCACGCCGGTGCCCAGCTGCAGGCCGGTCGGCAGCTGCGTCTGCGCGGAGGTGGAGCCGCCCGGCGCACGCACCTGTTGGTACAACAGGTCTTCGAACGCCGCACGATCGCGCTTGAAGCCGGTGGTATTGGTATTGGCCAGGTTGTTGGAAATGACCGACATGCGCGTCTGCTGCGCATCCAGTCCGGTTTTGGCGACCCACAAAGCCTGATTCATGACCCGATTCCTCGTTAGACCCGGGGATGTGTTCCGGGTACGGGTGGGTATATGCACGTGCCGTGCCAAACCCGCGCCGGATTTTTGCCGGCTGTGCGCTGGATCACGCGAGGCGGGCGCGGCGGCCTTCGCGGGGCAGGGCTGGCGGCGGGTAGGCAGCGGCGAAGCGGAAGCGGTGGAAACCTGCGCGGCAGATAGGCGCGTTAGATCGGTCGCCGTTCCGCGGTGTGTTCGACGACGCGTGAACCCCTGGCGCTGCGTGCGCAAGGGTTCCGGCATTGCGACGCAGTCAACAGGCTGGTTGGTCGAGCGCGCGGCGGCCTTACCGCTTGCGGGACACGCTGCGAATACGTCCATGTAGGCTCGGTGGCGGCATCCATACCGCCACCCGGTCCCGTAATCGGCGAGGACACCGCACCTGGGAGTGAATCGGTGGTCGTGTGAAAAGCTGCTTGTTGCTCGGGTTGAATCGGGAAGCGGATCGGAAGCGATGCGATCCGAGCAACACACCGCATGCTCTGCTCGCAACCCTGCGTAACGATTATCTCGACGGGTCCTTGCCCGCCCACCGTCGCGGGACCTTACGCGGCATGGAGCCGTACTTGCGGCGTGTCCCGCGAGGGTGGGCGGGCAGGGGCCCTGCAGCCAGGTCACGCACCAGCCACTCTGTAGCGAAGGCCCAGCTCAACAGCGTTGCCAACCGCACACACCTTGCCGTCAAACCATCGCTAGTCGGCATCAACCGCGTACGAACCAGCTGCGGGACCGCAGGGTTGAACGACATGCCACTTCGCTCGCGAGCCACGTCCCCCGGGCGGCCGACACCCAGGTGCTGGGCAGAGCGGCAAGCCAAGCGGCGGTGGGCAGTGGGTGTCAATGGCGCTTAGCCGCTGACCCGCAGCAGCGAGTTGGCCGACTGCGCGTTGTCGTCGCCGTTCTTGATGATCTTGACCTGCATTTCGAACTGACGCTGCAGCTGGATCATCTCCACCAGCGCGCCGGCGGCATCCACGTTGCTGCCTTCCAGCATGCCGCTGTTGATGGTCTTGCCGGTGGCCACCGCAAACGCCTGCGCCGGGTCGGTGCTGGTGTTGCGCATCAGCCCGTCCGCGCGCCGCGTCAAACGGTCGGCGGGGGCATCGACCACCTTCATCTTGCCGACGATGGCCATGGTCTGCGGGCCTTCGCCCTGCGGAATGATCGAGATGCTGCCGTCGCTGCCGATCTCCATCGCCTGGTGCGGCGGGATCGTCATCGGGTTGCCGCCCTCATCCAGCACCGCATGGCCATTGGCGGTGACCAGCTGGCCATTGGCGGTGAGTGCCAGCTCGCCGTTGCGGGTGTAGGCCTCGCTGCCATCGGGCGACTGCACCGCCAGCCAGCGGTCCTGCTGCAGCGACACGTCCAGCGGATTGCCGGTAACCTTCTGGTGGCCCTGGCTGCGGTCGAAGCCCTGGTCCACATGCAGTGCATCGATCCGCGACGGATAGCCCTTGCCCTGGATCTTGAACGCCTCGGTATTGGCCAACGCAGCCTTGAACCCCACCGTATCGACGTTGGCGAGATTGTGCGACACGGTGCCCTGCGCCTGCAGGGAGGCACGGGCGCCAGTCATCGCAACGTAGAGAGCTTTGTCCATGAGGCACCGGGATTGGGGAGTCGGGAATGGAGAATCGGGAATCGGGAATCGGGAATCGCAAGAGCGGGATTGCTGGAGACTGGAAGAGGGGACAAGGCCGGCATCCGATGCACGCAATGCCAGCTCTTACGATTCCCGATTCCCCACTCCCGATTCCCAGCCGTTAACGAATATTGATGATCGTCTGGGTGACCTGATCCTGGGTCGAGATCATCTGCGAGTTGGCCTGGAAGTTGCGCTGGGCCACGATCATGTTCACCAGCTGCTCGGTCAGGTCCACCGTGGAGGATTCCAGCGAGCCGGATTCGATCTGGCCCAGGTCCGAGGTGTCCGGTGCGCCGGTGCGGGCGGAGCCGGAGGTGTAGCTTTCGGCCCACATGTTGTTGCCCTGCGACTGCAGGCCCTGCGGGTTGACGAAGCTGCTCAGCGCGACCTGGCCCAGCGGCTTGTCGGCGCCGTTGGAGTAGCGCGCGAACACCACGCCGCTGGTGTCGATGCTGATCTCGTTGAGCTTGCCGCTGGCATAGCCGTCCTGGCGCGTGTCACGCAGCGCGAAGGCTTCGCCGTACTGGGTCGAGCCGCTGACGTTGAGCTGCATGCTCAGCACGCCGGCGCCGGTGCTCGGGGTGAACGGGTCCATCGTGATGATGCCGTTGGCCGGGGTGGTCAGTGCGCCGGTATCGGAGAACTGCAGTGTGGTCGGCGCGCCGACCGCGGTGCCGTCCACGTAGTTGTGCACCTGCCATTCGTTCGGGTTGGCGGTCTTGACGAAGTAGGAGGTCTGCACATGGCTGACGCCCAGCGAATCGTAGACATTGATGCCGCCGGTGGAGTGGCTGTAGGTCTTGTCGTCTGCCGGGCTGAACGGGGTCACCGTCGGGGCGGTGGCATTGCCGGGCAGGGTGAAGGCCAGGTTGACCGTGGAGGTCGACTTGGGCGGGCTGTCGGTGGTCAGCAACTGCAGGTCCGACAGCCGGCCGACGTCGAAGCCGTTGCCGCTCGGGTTGGGAGCGAAGACCTGCAGGCGCGCGCCCTGCGGATTGACCACGTAGCCGTTGGCATCAGTCTGGAAGTTGCCGGCGCGGGTGTACATCTTGGCGCCGTTGGAGGTCACGGTGAAGAAGCCTTCGCCGGAGACCGCCAGGTCCAGGCTGCGCCCGGTCGGATCGATATTGCCCTGCGAGAACTGCTGCGCCACATTGCTGACGCGCACGCCCGAACCCACCGCATTGCGCGACAGGCCGTAGCTGGTGCTCTGGAACATGTCGGCAAACTCGGCACGCGATTCCTTGAACCCGGTCGTGTTGACGTTGGCGATGTTGTTGGAAGTCACGTTCAGATCGGCATTGGCTGCGTTGATGCCGGACAACGAGGTATTGAAAGCCATGGATGAGGTCCTTTGAGTGTCGGTTGCCGGCTCAGCTGACGCGGAGCACGTTGGCGAGCGGGGAAGTGCCTAGCCCGGTCAGGTTGAGATACAGGCCGTCCGAGCCGATCGTGACGCTGTCCACCGGTGCGTCGACATAGGTGGACAACTTGCTTTTGGAACCGGCGGTGTCGGTCTGGGTGGCGGTCACGCCGTACTTGCCGGCGGCCATGCGGTTGCCGTTGGCATCGGTACCGTCCCAGGCAAACGCCACTTCACCGGCGGCGCTGGCCGGCACGCTGAGCTGTTTGACGAAGGCGCCGTTGGCATCGGTGATTTCGAAATTGACGGTGCCGGCCGAGGTCGCTGCGACCACGCCCTTGGCCGAGTTGGTGGCATCGATGGCGAGCTGTGCGGAGGGCACCAGCACGTTGTGCCCGACCAGCGAGGCGCCCTTCAGCACCTGATCGCTGCTCTGTGCTGCAGAAAGGCTGCTGACCTTGGTGTTGAGGTCGCCGATGCCCTGCACGGTGGAGAACTGCGCCAACTGGCCCAGAAACGCACTGTTCTCCATCGGCTTGAGCGGGTCCTGGTGCTGCAGCTGCTCGGTCATCAACTTGAGGAAGTCGGCCTGGCCGAGCGATTCCTCCTTCTTCTTGGTCGTTGTGGCGCTGCTGGAGGTCAGCCCGAGGCTGGTGTAGAGGTCACTACCGATCGTGCTCATTTGAAAGGGTCCGTAAGGGAAGGGTCAGCTAGGAGGGTCAGCGACCCATGGTCAGGGTGGCGAGCGC
Organism: Xanthomonas sp. CFBP 8151; assembly: GCF_011761885.1. Classification (NCBI taxonomy): domain Bacteria; kingdom Pseudomonadati; phylum Pseudomonadota; class Gammaproteobacteria; order Lysobacterales; family Lysobacteraceae; genus Xanthomonas; species Xanthomonas sp. CFBP 8151. The sequence goes on along the minus strand of NZ_JAASQZ010000005.1, from coordinate 119,599 downwards.
CAGTTCCTTGGCGGTGTTGAGCATTTCCACGCCGGCCTGGTAATTGCGCGAGGCCGAGATCATGTTGACCATCTGCGAGACCGGGTCCACGTCCGGCGAGAACACATAGCCATCGGCATCGGCCAGCGGATGGCCGGGCTCGTAGCGACGGATCGGCGGCGCGTTGGTGGTGGTGATCTCCTTGACGTTCACCGAGGTCAGGCTGGGGTCCTGGCGACTTTGCTGGGCCTGGAAGATCGGCTCGATCGGCTTGTAGGTCGCCTCGGCCGAGCCAGCGACAGAGTCGGCATTGGCTAGGTTGGAGGCGATGGTGCTGAGGCGGACCGACTGCGCGTGCAGCGCCGAGCCGGCCACATCGAAGATGGGGAGATTGCTCATGATTTATTGGCCGGTGATCGCGGTGAGCATCGAGCGCACCTTGGATTCGAGGAAGCTCAGCGAGGCGCGGTATTCCAGCGCGGCGCGGCCGTAGGCAGCACGTTCGGCATCGGGATCGACGGTATTGCCGTCCAGGCTGGGCTGGTCGGACTCGCGGGTGATCTGGAACGGGTTGAGTCCGCCGCTGCTGCCGATCTCGTAATGCTTGGCGTCGGTGGTCTGCAGCAGGGTGCCGTCGCGCACGCCTTCGGCCGATTTGAGCGCGGCCTCGAAATTCAGATCCTTTGCCTTGTAGCCAGGGGTGTCCACGTTGCTCAGATTGCTGGCGATAAGCTTCATGCGCTGCTCGCGCAACGGCAGAGCATCGCCGTGGATGCCTAGAAAGGACGAGATGGAGTTGGACACGGTGCTCTCCCGCGAAGTGTTACCAGGGAGAAAGCAATGTTTGTGCCAATCGAGGTGGTACGGGTTACGGAACGCGGCGAATGATCGGCGCTGCCGACGAACGGCAGCTTGGCCGTCCCGGGAACGCGATGGACTTCGTATCCGTCGCGGCGTTGCTTCACTCAGGCGCGCCAGGCCGGAAGGTTCGGCATTAACCGAGGCGCGGTCCGGCGACGCCCGGCGTCAGCGGATGTCACTTTAAAAGCGGGTTGACGCACACCGAACCAACTTCGATGTTACTTGGCTCTTGGAAGCCCCGGCGCGGCGCCTTGATCGCTGCCATCGGCTCCGACCCGGTAGCCGCCCGGCCTGCTCAGGCCGCTTCGGCGACCACTTTCAGGCGCGCCAGCACGTAGTCGGCCAGCTCGTGGGCGCTGTACTTGGCCACGAAGGCATTGGCGCCGACCTGTTCGACCATGGCGTTGTTGAACACGCCCGACAGGGAGGTGTGCAACAGCACGTACAGGCCTTGCAGGCCCGGCGTGCGCCGGATTTCCGTCGTCAGCGTGTAGCCGTCCATGGCCGGCATTTCGATGTCGGAGATGACCATCGCATAGCGGTCGGCCGGATTCTCGCCTGATGCAGCCACCTGCAAGAGGTGGTCCAGCGCCTGGCGGCCGTCGGACAACAAGGTCGCCGAGACGCCGAGCTGGTCGAGCACGCTGCGGATCTGCTGACGCGCCACGCGTGAGTCGTCCACCACCAGCACCTGAAACTGCCGGTCGTAGGCGACCAGCTGCAGCGATGGATCCAGCTGTACATCCTTGCTGACCTTGGCGATGTCGGCGAGCACGCTTTCCACGTCGATGACCTGGATCAATTCGCCCTGGAAGCGCGTCACCGCCGTCAAATAAGTGGCTTCGGCGCCCAGTTCCGGCGGCGGATGGATATCTTCCACCGCAATATTGACGATGCGCTCCACGCCGCTGACCAGAAAGCCCTGGACCGAGCGGTTGAATTCGGCCACCACCAGATAGCCGGGGCCGTTTTCCGAGTGCGCATCGCGTTCCGGGTGGCCGATCGCCAGGCCCAGGTCCAGCACCGGCACCGAGCGCCCGCGCACGTCGGCCACGCCGGCGAACTCGGTCGGCAGGCCGGGCACCTGGAACAGCTCCGGGCGGCGCAGCACTTCCTGCACCTTGAAGACGTTGACGCCAAAAAGCTGGCGGCCGCCCAGCCGGAACAGCAGCAGGGCCAGTCGATTGTGGCCAGCCAGGCGCGTGCGCTGGTCGATGCGGTTGAGCAGATCGTGGGTCATGGGGCAGATATCGACAGCGCCCTCGGAAAACTTGAGCAGTTTTAGCCTGGCGTGGGGCGCTGCCGGGAATCGGGAGTCGGGAATGGGGAATCGCAAAGGCAGGTGGGTTTCCGCAGCGCGGCCGAGGCGAAGGGCAGGGTTCTGACCTGCATATTGCTTTCACTAAGCGAATCGCACAGCAACAACGGAGGCCGACCGCCGCTCAGCCCCCGACCGATTCCCGATTCCCGATTCAAAAACAGGCACGCCTCTTGCAGTGAACGTTCCGTCTTCCTCCGGATCTGGTCCCATGCGCCTGCTCCTGCTTGTCATCCTGTTGGCTGCCGCTCCGGCCTGGGCCCAGAGCTATCAGTCTGTCGATTCCATCCGCGCCGCGGCGCTGGCCACCGTGGGTCCGGATGCCGAGGCCGAGGCCACGCTCGATCCCGGCTTGCGCATGCCGGCCTGTCCGATCGCGCTGCAGGCGCAGCCGACCGGCACCAATACGGTGGAAGTGGCCTGCCCCCAGCCGGCTGGCTGGCGCCTGTTCGTGCCGCTGAAGGTACGTCGCAATCAGGACGTGCTGGTATTGCGCCGCGGCATCAGCGCTGGAGAAGTCATTTCGCTGGCCGATATCAGTATCGAGAAGCGTGACGCCGCGCGTATCGTCGGTGCGGTGCTGGCCGACCCGGTGGCGGCGGTGGGCAAGACCGCCCGGCGCATCCTGCCGGCCGGCTCGCTGCTGTCGTCCAACGATCTGGTCACGCAGCGGCTGGTCCGGCGCGGCGACACCGTGCCGCTGGTGTCGCGCAATGGCGGTCTGGAGGTGCGTATGAGCGGTCGCGCGCTGTCCGATGCCGGCGAGAACGAGCGGGTTTCGGTGGAAAACTCCTCCTCGCGCCGGGTGGTGCAAGGGGTCGTCGAAGCGAGCGGGACCGTTGTGGTATCCAGATAGAAATTCGCTATAAAGTTTTTTTGGCGCATGCCGTTATCCCCTACGACCTGTAGAGGAGTTCCTGACATGAGCCAGAAAATCGAAGGCAATCTACCGACCGCTGCAACCCTTCGCACTGCGGCCACGAGCAGCAAGATCGCTTCGGCCGGTGAAGATCGCGCGTCCCCGATCGCCGCATTGCCGCCGACCGACAGCGTCAAGCTGACCGGTGAGGCGACCAACCTGCAGAACCTGCAGCGCACGCTGTCGCAGTCCTCGGCGATCGACACCGGTCGCGTCCAGGCAGTGAAGGATGCGTTGCAGAACGGCAGCTACTCCATCAACCCGGATGCCATCGCCAGCCGCATGATGGATCTGAATCAGCAACTGGCGGGTTGATCCCCGACCCAAAGGATGAACGTGAACGAGTCCCTGCAACGTCTCAGCGATGCGCTGGCCGGCGAACGCCAGGCATTACTCGAGAACGACATCGATGGGCTGATGCGCCACACGCAGGACAAGCTGTCGGCACTGCGCGCGCTGGAAGCGGCAATGCCCCAGGGCGAAGAAGAGCGGCTGCGCGAACTGGCCGAAGCCAATCGCGCCAACGGCGCGCTGCTGGCACGCCGGCGTCGCGAAGTGAACTGGGCACTGCGTCATCTGGGCCGCACCGAAAGTGCGCCGTCCTACGACGCCAAGGGTCAATCCAGCGTGCTGCGCGGCGGTCGTTCGCTGGCAGTGGCCTGAAGCACCGCAGCGTGCCCGAGCGCACGCGCAGGCTGGACCAAGTGCTAAGCAGTGCAGCGTTGAGCTACCAGGCGTACAGGAACGTGGCCCCGCGCAATACGAAGCCTGGGCGGTTCGGCGTATATTGAAGCGTCCTCTACGCCGCCCTTGTCCCGTGACTGCCAAGTTTTTTCTCAATCAAACCTTACTACCGTCCTCGACCATGCTGCGCGCGTTCGGCGACCAGATGCTCGAGGGTGTGCTGCTGTTCCGCGCAGACGGGCAGCTGATCCTGGCCAACGCCGTCGCACGCCAGAGCCTGTGCAAGGAAGATCCTGCCGACGACCGCAATCTTGGCGAGCGCATCTCGCAGGTGCTGCCGTCGGATGCGCTGAACCAGGCGCGCAGCAAAGGCAGCTGGACCGGCAGCCTGCCGGTGGCCGATCGGGTGGTCATCGCGCATCTGTACTACAACGAGGAGCAGGGCGTCGGGCATTTCCTGGTGCTGTTCCACAACATCGAAGGCCAGCAGGATTACGAGCGCGAGCTGCAACAGCGCCATGCCGAACTGCGCCAGGCCTATCTGCGTTTGAACGGTGCGCAGGACAAACTGCTGCAATCGGAGAAGATGGCCTCCATCGGCCAGCTGGCCGCCGGCGTGGCGCACGAAATCAACAATCCGATCGGTTACGTGCACTCCAATCTCGGCAGCCTGCAGGAATACCTGCGCAGCCTGTTCACGCTGATCGAAGCCTACGAGCGCGCGCTGCAGGCGCCGGATCCGAAGGCGCTGATTCCGGAGATCGACGAGATCCGCAACCGCGCCGACATCGACTTCATCAGCCGCGACCTGCCGCAGTTGATGGCCGAGTCGCGCGAAGGCATCGAGCGGGTCACCCGCATCGTGCGCGACCTCAAGGATTTCTCGTATTCGGACCGTTCCGAGTCGTGGAAGATGGTCGACCTACATGCCGGTCTGGAATCCACGATCAACATCATCTGGAACGAGCTGAAGTACAAGGTCACGCTGGAGCGCAATTACGCCGAGCTGCCGCTGGTGGAATGCCTGCCGTCCGAGCTCAACCAGGTCTACATGAACATGCTGCTCAACGCCGGCCAGGCGATTGTCGAGCGCGGCACGATCACCGTCACCACCGGCCGCGACGAGGCCGACAACGTCTGGATCCAGTTCCAGGACAGCGGCGCCGGCATCGCCCCGGACCTGCTGCAACGCATCTTCGACCCGTTCTTCACCACCAAGCCGGTCGGCAGCGGCACCGGCCTGGGCCTGTCGATCTCCTACGGCATCATCAACAAGCACCACGGCCGCATCGATGTCGAAAGTATCCCGGGGCAGGGCGCCAGTTTCCGGATCGTGCTGCCGGTGCGGCAGCCGCGGTAGCGCTTCGTGCTGGGAATCGGGAGTGGGGAATCGGTAGAGCGGGTTTGCTTGTGATTTGCGCTTGACGCGTAAATTGGAGATCTTGGGAGCATGCAGCGCCAGTGCACTGCCTTACCGATTCCCCAATCCCGAATCCCTATTCCCTGCCGTTACGCAGCTCATCATGCGTGCGAAATGCCTGACGAATGTGCTCGCGCAGTTCGTCGTCGTTCCAGGGCTTGGTCAGGAAGCGGTAGATCGCGCCGCGGTTGATCGCTTCGGTGACCGTGGCAAGGTCGGTATAGCCGGACAGCACCAGGCGCACGGTGTCGGGGTAGAGCATCTTGACCCGGCCCAGGAACTCGGTGCCGCTCATGTCGCTCATACGCTGGTCCGACAGGATCACCTGCACGTCGTTGGTGGCGAGCAGGTCGAAGGCGTCGCGCACGTTGCCGGCAGCCAGGATGCGGTAGCCGTCGCGGCGGAACAGGCGCACCAGCGAGCGCAGCACGTTTTCCTCGTCGTCCAGCAGCAGCAGCGTGCGGTCGGGGCGGCTTTCGGCGAACGATTCCGGGCGCAGGTAGCGGCGGCGTAACGCCATGCCGGCCGACTCGGCCGACATCGGTTCGCCGAACAGATAGCCCTGGAAGATGTCGCAGTCGTTGCGCCGCAAAAAGCCCAGTTGCGCCTGCGATTCCACGCCGTTGGCGATCACCGTCATGCCGAGCTGGTGGCCCATGGCGATGATCGCGCGTGCAATCGCCGCCTCGCGGCTGCCGGCCGGCGCGCTCTTGATGAAGCTGCGGTCGATCTTCAGCCGGTCGACCGGATAGCGCACCAGCGCGCTTAGGCTGGAATCGCCGGTGCCGAAGTTGTCCAGGCTCAGGCTGATGCCTTCGTTGCGCAGGTTGGCCATCGTCTCGTGGACGAAGTTGACGTTGTTGGTCAACGCGCTTTCGTTGATCTCCAGCGTGACGAACTGCGCCGGCACGCCGGCGGTCTGCAGCATCGCCATCACTTCGTTGAAGAAGCCCGGGCGCAACAGCTGCAGCGTGGAGACGTTGACCGCAATGCTGAAATCGTCAAAGCCCTGGTCGCGCCATAGCCGCGCCTGACGCACCGCATTCTGCAGCACCCATTCGCCGATCTGCACGATCACGCCCAGGCGCTCGGCGGTGCGCATGAAGCGCTCCGGCACCAGCATGCCCAATGTGGGCGATTGCCAGCGCAGCAGCGCTTCCATACCGACGATACGGCCGTCGCGCGCGCTCACCAGCGGTTGGTAGCGCAGCCGCAGTTCGCCATGCGGGATCGCATCGACGATCTGTCGCGCAATGATGCTTTCGCTATGCGCATTGGTGGTCGAGTTGCGCGTATACAGGCGCACCGTATTGCCGCCTTCGCGTGCGGCCTGGTAGCTGGCTTCTTCGGCGTAGTCGAGCAGGATCGACAGCGAGCTCGAGTGTTCCGGACATAGGCTGATGCCGACCTTGCCGGTCATGAACAAGGTGTACGGCAGCACCGACAGCGGCAGTTCCAGCTGCTGACGGATCTCTTCGGCAAAATCCTCCGGCAGCGGGGTGTCCTCGCGACGCACCGCCACCACCACCATTTCATCGCTGCCGTGGCGCCACAACTTGCCGCGCGCGCCGAGAAAGTCCTGCAGCCGGCGCGCCACAAGCGTCAGCGCCTGATCGCCGACTTCGCCGCTCATGTTCTCGTTGATCGAGGCGAAGTGATCGATATCGATGTGGAACACCATCAACGGCGGGCCGCCGGATGCGGCAGCGTCCACCAGATGCAGCAGTTCGGGATTGCCCGCGCCCAGGCGGGTGGGTTTGACGATTTCCAGTCCGGGCGGGATTACGGGACTCCACATGACTTAACGTCCACCATCGTCGTGGACGGACTCGCCGACCGGGTGATAGGGCAGGCGCAACGTCACGCGCGTGCCTGCTCCGGGTGCTGATTCTATCGCGAGCGCACCGCCCACGGTTTGCGCACGCTCACGCATCACGATCAGTCCGAGTCCGCGCGGGCCCTCCGGTTCGAAACCATCGCCGTCATCGCTGACCTGCAGGCGAAAGCTCTCGCTGTCGATCGAGTGCAGACTCATGCGCACTTCGCCCGCGCAGGCGTGGCGCAGGGCATTGGTCAGGCTCTCCTGTGCAATTCGAAAACACGCTTGCTCGATCTCGTTGCCCGGACGCACGTCCAGTGCCTGGATATCCAGCTCCAGCCTCACCGGCGATGCGCGAAACAGCATCGCGGCCTGCCAGCGCAAGGCCGCTTCCAGACCCAGGGCATCCAGCTGCGGAGGACGCAGCAGCATCGATAGGTTGCGCAGCTTGGTCACGGTGCTGTCGGCCAGCGACACCACTTCCAGCAGGTCATCGCGGCGCGCGTCCGGATCCGGCTCGTCCAGTGCGGCATGCGCGGACAGCTTCATCGCCGTGATGGCCTGGCCGATGTCGTCGTGCAGATCGCGCGAGATCGCGCGGCGTTCGTCTTCCTGCAGCGAGAACAGGCGCTTGGCCATCGCCTGCAACTCGGCATTGCTTTCGGCCAGCGCATCGCGCATGCGCTCGGGTTCGCTCAGGTCGCGCACCACCAGCAGCTTGCAGCTGCGTCCGCCATAGCGGATATCGCCGGCCGACAGACCGGCATAAAAGGCGCTGCCGTCGCGACGACGCATCGCCCGTGCGCTGGACACCGGCTCGTTGCGATCGCTGCCTGCGCGCAGATACTCGCGCACCACCGGCAGATCGCTTTCGCTCACCAGGGTCTGCAGCGGTTCGCCCAGGATGGTTTCGCCCTGGAAGCCGAACTGCACCGACCCGGCTGCATTGGCATACATCACGTGCTCGTCGGCCAGGATCAGCACGCCATCCGGCAGCACCCTGACCAGCTCGCGAAACTGCTCCTCGCGCTCGCGCAGCAACCTGCGCGATTGTTCGCGCTCGCTCACGTCCTGCAGCGTGCCATGGATATGCCGGGCGCCGTTCTGGCTGGTTACGCTTTCGGCGCGCAGATGGACGGTACGCGGCTGCGAATCGCCGCCGGTCAGCGGCAGCAGCACGTCGATCTGCACCTCGCCACCGGTGCACATGTCCTCGATGATGCGTTCGATCCGCGTCTGGGTGGCGGTGTCCGAGGCGGTCAGCAGTTCTTCCAGCCGATGTTCGCGCCGATGCACCGGCACGCTCCGGCCGAGCAGGCGGTACACCGCCGGCGAGTAGCGCCCCAATCCGGTCGCGCGATCCAGCTGCCAGGAACCCAGTCGCGCGATCCCTTGCGCTTCTTCCAGCCGCTGCAGAGCCTCGTCGCGCAGATGCTGTGCCTGGCGTTCCTCGCTGCGGTCCACGATGACCACCAGGCGGGCGGGGCCGCTGACCAGATGCAGCTGGTTGCTGCGGATCTCGACATGGCGCAGGCCGCTGCGGGTCAGCAGATCCTCGTGCCGGGTGCAGGTGTCGGCGCCCTTGGCGCGAATCTGGGTGATGATTTCCTCCAGGCGCGCGCCGTCGGCGCTGGGCCAGATCGCCTGCAGCGTCTGCTGCAGAAATGCGTCGCGCTCCCAGCCGAAGAATTCCAGCGCTGCCGGGTTGGCATCCAGAATGCGCAGCGTGGCCAGATCGTAGATCAGGGCAGCGCTGGGCAGGGCCAGGAACTTGGCCTGCAGTACTGCCTCCGATTGTGCCAGTTGCGCGTGCTCTTCGACGATCAGCGCCACGAAACGGCGCAGCACCAGATGGATCACGACGCTCGATACCAGCAGAAAGCTCGCGTCCGACCAGCGCCCCGGCATGGGGGCGCCTGCCAGGTGCAGCAGCCGGTTGCCCAGCAGCAGCCAGATCACGCCGACCAACAGGTACAGCCCGGTCAGGGTCCACAGACCCTGTTGCAGGCGCTCGGCCAGGCGGAGACGGGACACGGGAGCGGACGAAAATGCGGGCGCGGCGACAGGATGAGGCATGGGTCCGCGGACGACCTTTGGTGCTGGCGATGCAACCATCTTAGCCGCAACTCGGCCCGGTTCGGTCGAGCCCGAAACACGCGCCTCAACTAATCGCGGAAACGGCCGTTATCCATTGCGACTCCGAAGGCCGGGGTCGATTCTTCGGAGTGTTCCAGAGTGGACTCAGGCGTCATCGCAAGCATGCTGCAACACCCGCTGACCTCGGCGGTGGTGTTGTTGGATGCCCATGGTCAGCCGCTGGCGGCCAACCGTGTTGCGCAATCGCTGGGATTGCCGGCCACCCTCGGTGCCTATGCCGAAGTCCTGGAAAGCAGTCGCGCCCAGGTGGCCAATAGCGGCGGCATGACCGCTTGCGTGCTGCCGGGCATCGGTGGCGGGCGTCTGGAAGGCTGGCTCCGCGCCGTCTGCGACGAACACGGCCAGGTCATGGCCTTCACCCTGAGCATTCCCGAGCCAATGGGCGCCGACGGCACCAGCCGCTGGGAAATGGGTCTGGATAGCGCCGATCACGGGTTGTGGGACTGGGATATTCCGGCCGATGTGGTCTATCGTTCCGAGCGCTGGACCCGCATGCTCGGTTACTCCGAGCAGCCGCTGCCGAATAATCTCACCGCGCTGTCCGGACTGATCCATCCCGACGACCACGCGCTGGTCAGTGCCGCCGTGCAGGCGCACCTTGAGGGGCGCACCGATACCTATACGGCCGAATTCCGTCTGCGTCAGCACGACGGCCAGTGGCGCTGGATCCTGGATCGCGGCCGCGTGGTGTCGCGGACCGCCGACGGCCGCCCATTGCGCATGGTCGGTACGCATACCGATGTGCATCACCACAAACTGCTCGAGCAGCAGCTGCGCGAGCAGCAGGCCCAGCTCGAAGAGGCCCAGCGCATCGCCAGCATGGGCAGCTGGAGCTGGGACACGCTCAAGGACGCGTTGTGGGTGTCACCGGATTTCCTGCAACAGCTCGGCATGACCCAGCTGCGCCTGCAGGGGATTCGCGACATCCTGCGCCTGCTGGGCCGGCCATCGGTTCCGCATCTGCGCAGTGCCTGGCGCAAGATCAAGCACGACGGCCTGCCGGTGCATTTCGAGCTGGAAATCAACGTGCACGCCGGCATCAATCCGCATCACTTGCGGATCTGGGCGCAGCCGGTTTTCGACGGCAATGGCAGCATGGTGCGTCTGCTCGGCCAGTTGCAGAACGTCACCGAGCAGCGCCAGACCGATGCGTTGATCCGCTGGCGCACCGAGCTGCTCAACCGCGTGTCTGCGCTGGGCAAGATCGGCGGCTGCGAGATCGAGGTCGACACCCGGCGCATGCAGTGGACCGAGGAGTGTTACCGCATCCACGGCCTGCGCAAGGAAAACATCACCCTGGAGCAGGCGCTGTCGCTGTACACGCAGGATTCGCGCGATGCCTTCGAGGCGGCGCTGCTGCGTATCTCCGATGGCGGCCTGCCCGAACAGCTGGAGCTGTGTTTCTACCGCAACTCGGGCCAGCGGATCTGGGTCCAGGTGCTGATCGAGCTGGACCGCCGCGAAGGCCTGCCGCCGCGTTTCGTCGCCTTGTTCCGCGACGTCACCCGCGAACGCGAGGCCAACGAGCGCATCGAACTGCTGGCCCACTACGATCGCCTGACCGGTTTGCCGAACCGCTTTCTGCTGCGCGAGCAGGCAGAGAACGCGATTCGCGAAGCGCACGAGCGGGGCCAGGTGCTGGCGATGCTGCTGATCGATCTGGATGGCTTCAAGAGCATCAACGATTCGTTCGGTCACGCCACCGGCGACAACCTGCTCAAACTTGCCTCGGCACGCCTGCATCAGCAGCTGCGCAACAGCGACCTGTTCGGCCGTTTCAGCGACGACGAATTCGTCGTCCTGCTGCGCGACCTGTCCGAGCCCGAAGACGCCGGCCATGTTGCCCGCAAGCTGATCAGCGCGCTTGGCGAGCCGCTGCGCAAGGACCACGTCACCCTCAAGCTCGGCGCCAGCATTGGTATCGCGCTGCAGGGCGAAGGCCTGTCGGATTTCGACAGCCTGTTGCGCGCCGCCGATGCGGCGATGTATGCCGCCAAGGAGGCGGGCCGCAACACCTTCCATTACTACAGCCAGGACGTGCTGATGCGTGCGCAGCGCCGCCTGGAACTGGAGCACGCGCTGCAAGGTGCGCTGGAACGCGAAGAGTTCACCCTGGTCTATCAGCCGCTGGTCAATACGGTAGGCGAATCGTCGCCTGCGATCGAAGCGCTGATGCGCTGGAATCGCCCCGGCCATGGCCAGTGCAGTCCGGTCGAATTCATTCCGATTGCCGAAGAGTGCGGCGAAATTGTGCGCCTGGGCGAATGGGTGATTGGCGAGGCCTGCCGCCAGGCCGTGGTCTGGGACCGCGCCGGGCTCAATTTCAGCCGCATTGCGGTCAATGTGTCTGCAGTGCAGCTGCGCGAGCGCGGCTTTGCCGAGCGCGTACTGGAAATCTGCCGCGACAACGGCTGGTCGCCATCGCGTCTGGAACTGGAATTGACCGAATCGGCACTGATCCGCGATTCCGATTCGCTACGCCGTTGCTTCGAGCTGTTCGAGCAGAACGGTGTGCTGCTGGCGGTGGACGACTTCGGCACCGGCTTCTCCAATCTGCATTACCTCAACCGCTTCCCGGTGCAGCGTCTGAAGATCGACCGCAGCTTCGTACAGGGCATGCTCGACGACGCCAACACCGCCGAAGTGACCCAGGCCATCGTGCATCTGGGCCACGCGCTCGGCATGCAGGTGGTTGCCGAAGGGGTAGAGACGGTGCAGGAAGACGCATTGCTGCGCCAGCAGGGCTGTGACGAAATCCAGGGTTATTTCTACTCGCGGCCGCTGTCGCCGCGCGACATGGCGCAGTGGCTGCGCGAAGCCGAAGCCGGCATGCGCCTCGGTGCGCGCCTGGTCATCGCCAGCTGACGCACTCTGTAGCAGCGCCTGGCGTCGTGCGGCCGGCTGTTGAAATGCGCAGCTCAAAAGTTCGGTGAGTCCAGGGCGCGATGCCCTCGCCACTTGCGGGACACGCCGCGGATCCGTCCCTTCAGGTTCCTTGGCGGCATCCATGCCGCCAAGGGTCCGGCAACCGGCAATGGCACCGCACCAGAGAGTTGGTCGGTGGCCAGATAAAAACATACGTGTTGCAAGGCCTTGAGACTTTGAGAAGTCCATCGCCTGCTTATTGAAAGCCTGCCTGTTACTCGGCGTGCGTGGGCAAGATGCTCGGACGCAAGGTGATCCGAACGATGCACCTCATGCTTTGCTTGCGACCACACACACCGACTATCTCGACTGGTCCTTGTCCGCCTACCGTCACGGGACCTTACGCGGCATGGATGCCGCGTGAGCCTACACGGACGTACTTGCGGCGTAGCCCGCGATGGTGGGCGGACAAGGCCCTGCAGCCAGGCCGCAGATCAGCCGATCGATGCATTGCGTGGTGTCATAGACGTCGTCGAGCAGGCGGGCAGGGCAGACCTCACCCTGGTGCTGCAGTCGCACGGTACTGCGTGTTCAGGGCCATGCCTGGCGGCACGGCCTGATGCACAAACGTCAGCGGTCGTGCAGTGGACACAACCGGCGGGGCGCCTGCCGAGGCGCGCCCCGTCGCCGCACAAAAGCGTCAGCGTCCAGACACGTCGACGGCGGCGCCATCCAGCCCCATATCCCAGGCCACGGTCGCAAACAGCAGTTCTTCTTCGCTGCAGCTGCGGCGGGGGTTCTGCATTGCCTGCACTTCCGCACGGGCGGCACGCTCCAGCCGTTCCAGCGCGGCCGGCATGCGCACGCTGCGCAGCGCGGGCCGGGCCGCGTCGCTCTGCGCGATGCGCCGGGCGTGTGCAGCCGCCAGCGCGGCTGATTCCAGCACGGCGGTGGAGGCATCGGTGGGCGGGGCAAGGAGCGTCATCAGCGGAACACCAGTGTTAGTGCGCAACGGTTATTGCGGAACGACAAATCCCCGGAAGGCCGGGGAATGTCGGAAATCAGACGGTGCGTGACATTGGTCTTAAAACAGTTCGACCGTACCCGCACCCATGCCTTGCTGCGCCACCGGCTTGTGCGGCGGGCGCTCCCATTCCACACGCATGTCGCGCAGGCGGGTGGACACCTTCTGCAGTGCGGCGACCAGATCGCTGTCGTACACGCCGCCATTGCGATGCAACAGTTCCTGCAGCGCTACGGCTTCACGGTTGATCGCGGTAAGGCGATCCAGGTGCGTGTGGATACCGCTCAGCGTCTGCGTGGCGATGTCCTCGAACTGCAGGGCACGCACCGCTTCGGCCACGCTACCGTCGATGGAACGCGCGCACTCGGAGATCTCCCGCATACCGTCGCCCAGCGAGGCGTTGATCTGCGCGACGTTCTCCAGCATCGCCGCCGATTCGTGGCGGGCTTCGCGGGAGCGATCCATGTGACGCGAGGCCAGCTGCGAGACCGTTTCACGGACCTTGGCGATCGATTCCTTGGAGCTGTGCGCCAGCTTGCGGATCTGTTCGTTGAAGGTGGTGGAACGCTCGGACAGATTGCGCACCTCGTCGGCGACCACTGCGAAGCCGCGACCGGCCTCACCGGCACGGGCTGCTTCGATGGCGGCGTTCAAGGCCAGCAGGTTGGTCTGGTCGGCAATCGACTTGACGTCTTCCAGCAGCGCGAAGATGCCATCCAGGTGCTGGGCCATCTCATCGATGTGGTGCACCGTGTTGGTACTCTGGCCGCTCACCTGTTCCAGCGCTTCCACCAACTGCTCCATGCGGGAGCTGGCGTGCTGGGCGAAGCGGGCGACGTCGACGCCGGCGCTGCCGTCGTCACCGGCACGGTCGACGATGCGGGCCAATGCCTGGCTTTGCTGGCGCGACTTGCGGTTCATCGCTTCGAAGCTGCCACCAAGACCGGACACGGCCTGGCGGATCAGTTCACGGGCACGCTCGACTTCCGAGCGCGAACCGTCGACTTCGTTGCTGACGAACGTACGCAGTTCGTTGAGCAGCTGGTCCTGCTCGCGCAGGATGCGGGTCTGGTCCGGATTACGCCGGAACTGGGAGTAGGTCACCCAGGCGGCGAAACCGAGCCAGCTGAGCGTCATGGTCGCCAGGATCGCCCAGCGCACCGAAGCGGGCCAGTCGAATCCGACAGCGAAGGGAAACAGCAAGGTCAGAGCCAAAGGGGCGGCCAGACGGATAAGTGGACGTGAATACATGGGCGTTCTCGGCAGAGTCACGGTTGCTGTATCGGCCGTACCCCCTTTGTCTTTAGCGACGATCGCCACATCCCCTTGCCCATTCAACCGACGTTGACACGCGCCAGCAACCGCGAGCGCGTATGGCAAACCGGGTTCGTCAGTGGTTTAGCGCAGCGCGCGGTCCACGGCCTCGATCATTGCGCGCTTGGCGAACAGGAAATCCCACAGGCTGCCACCCATCTGCCGCCACAACACGGCCGAGCGGACGGCAGCCAGCAGCAACGCGCGGATTTCCGCGACCACGCCAGCCTGGCCCAGATAATGCGGATTGCCCTGCACCATGACCTTGGGACGCAGGTGGCTGATGGACTGCGCATACAGCCCGCCCAGCGAACTCAATACGTCCGGGTGGCCGCTGTCGCCGAGGCTGCGTGCCTGATGCGCCGCCGCTTCGATGCCGTTGGAGACCGTGGCGACGGTGCCAGTGTCGCGCACGAAGCGGCGCTCCAGCTGTAGCACCGCCAGTGCCAGCCGCGGCAGGACCTCGTCCTGGGCTTGATTGTGGAAATAGTTGTGCAGCAACCGCAGACCCGGCGCCAGGTCCGCTGGCGAGCCGTATACCGCCTCCGGCGAGGACGCGTCCACCCGGAACACGCTGTCCATGGCGGTACGCACCGTCGCAGCCTCCGAGTGCCCGGTTTCGGCGATCCGCCGCACCTGTTGCAGGGCCTGGGCAACGCCGGCAAGCGCCAGCACGCGGTGATCCATGGAAGAACTCATCAAGCCACTACCTCGGGTGAAGAAGAAGATCCCGCCAATCGGCGTTCCAGCGGCGCATCGGTGGCGGCTATGACCGCGCCGCCCAGGCACTCCTCGCCGTCATACAACACCAGCGACTGCCCAGGCGTCACCGCCCGCTGCGGCCGTTCGAAACGCACCTGCACGCTGCCGTCGTCCTGCACCTGCACCGTGCACGGCTCGTCGGGCTGCCGGTAACGCGTCTGTGCGGTGCAGCCAAAGCTGCGCGCCGGCGGTGCCCCGGTGACCCAATGCGCCTGCTCGGACTGCAGCCAGCGCGATTGCAGCAGCGGGCTGTCGCGGTCCTGGTCCACATACAGCACGTTGCTCGCCACATCCTTGCCGACCACGTACCACGGCGCGGCGGCACGTCCACGCACGCCACCGATGTTCAGGCCTTCGCGCTGACCCAGGGTGAAATAGAACACCCCCGGATGCTCTGCGATGCGCTGCCCCTGCGGGTCGCGGATATCGCCGGTGCGTGCGGGGAGGTAACGGCCCAGAAACTCGCGGAAATCGCGCTCGCCGATGAAGCAGATGCCGGTGGAATCCTTCTTGGCGTGGGTCGGCAGACCGGCATCCTCGGCGATCCGACGCAGCGTGCTTTTTTCCAGGTCCCCGATCGGAAACAGCGTTGCGGCCAGCTGGGTCTGCCCCAGCTGATGCAGGAAGTAGCTCTGGTCCTTGCCGCGGTCGGCGCCCCGCAACAGGCGCCAGCGCCCGCCGCTGTGCGCCACCCGTGCATAGTGGCCGGTGGCGATGCGCTCGGCGCCCAGCGCCTGGGCCGCTTCAAGAAAATGCTTGAACTTGACCTCGCGGTTGCACAGCACATCCGGGTTTGGCGTGCGCCCGGACGCGTATTCGGCCAGGAAATGCTCGAACACGCCGCTCCAGTATTCGCCGGAAAAATCGCGGAAGTGGAACGGGATGCCCAGCACCCCGCACACTGCCACCGCATCGCGGCGGTCGTCGTCGGCGCGGCAGTCGCCGCTGCCGTCGTCGGCCCAGTTCTGCATGAACAGGCCGGCGATCGATTCGCCCTGCTTGGCCAGCCGCCAGGCCGCCACCGACGAATCCACACCGCCGGAGACGCCGACAACGATATGCGGCGTACTCATGCGACGTGCCGCACCAACGACAACGGATGGCGCTGGCCGGCCAGGTAGTCGGCAATCACTTCCCACACCAGTGGGCTACGCAGCCGCTCGGGCGAGCCGCGCACTTCTTCCGGCGTCATCCACAACGCGCGCACCACGCCGGTGTCCAGGCTGCGCTCGGGATGGTGGGTCACCGCCTCGGCGACAAACGCAAACCGCAGGAAGCACTGGCCGCTCTGGGCGACCCACTGGTAGGTGCCGATGAAGTGGGTCAGGCGCACGTCCCAGCCGGTCTCTTCCAAGGTCTCGCGTACCGCCGCGTCGAGCAGGCTTTCGTCCGGTTCCAGATGCCCGGCAGGCTGATTCAACAGCAGCCGGCCGCCGATGGTCTCTTCCACCTGCAGAAAGCGCCCGTCGTGCACCACCACCGTCGCCACGGTGACATCCGGGTGCCAGCGTGGTTCGGAAGCGCTCATCGCTGCAGGTCCTGGCTCATCGGGGCTGCGCTGGCACCACCGGCGAACCGCTCGGCTTGACGCCGGGTCAGGCGGCGCTGCAGCCCTGCAAGGTGCTCGCACCCGGGTGGGTCGGCGGTGAACGACGGCGTCAGTAACGGCGCGGTGAGGGAATCGGTCATCAAGGGGGGCAGCCGTGGAGTCGAAGACAAATTGTGCGGGGCGCGGCGTAAATCGTCCAATGCACGCGGCGATGAACCGTATAATGACCGGATGCCTCGTAAGACCTCACACGAACACGATCACGGCCTCGCGGTCGAAGCCAGCAAGCCTGAAGTGGCGCCACCGCCACGGTATCAGGTACTTCTGCTGAACGACGACTACACCCCGATGGACTTCGTGGTGACGGTGTTGCAGCAGTTTTTCAACCTCGATCTGGAGCGCGCCACGCAGGTCATGCTGCATGTCCATACCCGTGGACGCGGCGTATGCGGGGTCTACAGCCGCGAAGTCGCCGAGTCCAAGGTGGCTCAGGTCAACGAATTCTCGCGTATGCATCAACATCCGCTGTTGTGCACGATGGAACAGACCTGACCGGCCAATCTGATCATTCCAGCAACGCAACACTGTGGCTGCAATCACATGCTAACGCCGTCTGAACATGCCTATCCGATAGGGTTGTGGTAAATCCCAACAAAAGCCGCATATTGTTGGCAACAGCCGTTCGGAGTGACCAATGTTCAGCAAAGACCTAGAGCAAACCATCGGCCAGTGCTACAAGCGAGCACGCGAGGCTCGTCATGAGTTCATGACCGTCGAGCATCTGCTGCTCTCGCTGCTGGACAACCCGTCCGCCCAGGCAGTCCTCAAGGCCTGCGGCGCAGACCAGGTGCGTTTGCACAACGATCTGGAGCAGGCGATCGAGGCCTCGGTCTCGCGCCTGGCCGAAGACGATGGCCGCGACACCCAGCCCACCCTGGGCTTTCAGCGTGTGCTGCAGCGTGCGGTCTATCACGTGCAGTCCTCGGGCAAGAAGGAAGTCACCGGCGCCAATGTGCTGGTCGCGATCTTCGGCGAGAAGGATTCGCACGCGGTGTACTTCCTGAACCAGCAGGACATCACCCGCCTGGATATCGTCAATTACCTTTCGCACGGCATCGCCAAGCTGGGTGAGGACGGCGAGCAGCCATCCGCGTCCGATGGCGAACCCAAGAGCGAGGGCGGGGAGGGCGAGGCCAAGGGCGACGCGCTGGCCGAGTTCGCCACCAATCTCAACGAGCAGGCCCGCAACGGCAAGATCGACCCATTGGTCGGCCGCGGCGACGAAATAGAGCGCACCATCCAGGTGCTGTGCCGCCGCCGCAAGAACAACCCGCTGTACGTCGGCGAGGCCGGCGTGGGCAAGACCGCGATCGCCGAGGGTCTGGCCAAGCGCATCGTCGACAACGACGTGCCCGAAGTGCTGGCCGATGCGGTGATCTTTTCGCTGGATCTGGGAGCGCTGGTGGCCGGCACCAAATACCGTGGCGACTTCGAAAAGCGTCTCAAGGGCGTGCTGGCGGCGCTGAAGAAGGTGCCCAACGCGGTGCTGTTCATCGACGAGATCCACACCATCATCGGTGCGGGCTCTGCGTCGGGGGGCACCATGGATGCGTCCAATCTGATCAAGCCGGCGCTGTCGTCGGGCGAGCTGCGCTGCATCGGCTCGACCACGTTCCAGGAATACCGCGGCATCTTCGAAAAGGACCGTGCACTGGCACGTCGCTTCCAGAAGATCGACATCGTCGAGCCGACCGTGGGCGAGACCTTCGAAATTCTGCAGGGCCTCAAACCCAAGTACGAGGCGCACCATGGCGTGACCTATGCCGACGACGCGTTGCAGGCAGCGGTGGACCTGTCGGTCAAGCACATCGGCGACCGACTGCTGCCGGACAAGGCGATCGATGTGATCGACGAGGCCGGCGCGCGTCAGCGTCTGCTGCCGGAAGGCAAGCGCAAGGAGCTGATCGATATCGAGGAAATCGAAACCATCGTCGCCAAGATGGCGCGGATTCCGGCCAAGCAGGTCAGCGCCACCGATAAGGACGTGCTGCAGCATCTGGAGCGCAATCTGAAGATGGTGATCTTCGGCCAGAACCCGGCCATCGAGACCCTGGCCGGCTCGATCAAGCTGGCGCGCTCGGGCTTGGCCAATCCGGAAAAGCCGATCGGCAACTTCCTGTTCGCCGGCCCCACCGGTGTCGGCAAGACCGAGGTCACCAAGCAGCTTGCGCTGCAACTGGGGATCGAACTGGTGCGCTTCGACATGTCCGAGTATATGGAAGCGCATTCGATCAGCCGTCTGATCGGTGCACCTCCGGGCTATGTCGGGTTCGACCAGGGCGGCCTGCTGACCGAGAAGGTCGTCAAGACGCCGCACTGCGTGCTGCTGCTGGACGAGGTGGAGAAGGCGCATCCGGACATCTTCAACATCCTGTTGCAGGTCATGGACCGCGGCATCCTCACCGACACCAACGGGCGCGAGGCGAACTTCAAGAACGTGATTCTGGTGATGACGACCAATGCCGGTGCCACCCAGGCGTCGCGGCGCTCGATCGGTTTCACCAAGCAGGATCACTCCACCGATGCGATGGAATCGATCCGTCGCGGGTTTACGCCGGAGTTCCGCAACCGCCTGGATGCAATCGTGCAGTTCCAGCCGCTGGGCTTCGACCACATCCTGCGGGTGGTGGACAAGTTCATCATCGAGCTGGAGATGCTGTTGCAGGAAAAGCACGTCTCGCTGTCGGCCACCCCGACTGCGCGCGACTGGCTGGCCCAGCACGGCTTCGATCCGCTGATGGGCGCGCGCCCGATGTCGCGGGTGATCCAGGAGAAGATCAAGCGTCCGCTCGCCGACGAGCTGTTGTTCGGCAAGCTGGTGGAAGGCGGCCGGGTCAACATCGACGTCAAGGATGGCGAGCTGGTGGTGGAAGCGCACCCGGAACCGGAGCGTCTGCTGCCGGCCACGGTCGACTGATCGTCTTGCGGTCCTGAAAAAAAAACCGCTCGAAAGAGCGGTTTTTTTTGTCCTCGGAACACGTGGTCCGGGCGATCGTGGAGGCTGAGCGGCGGTTGTAGCTCGCGAGGAGCCACGACAGGGCGCTGCCGAACCTGAGCGATATAGAGACCGGGGCGCAAGCGCTAAAGGCAAGGGCACAAGCCAGAGCAGAAGCAAGCCGGCACCGCCCGATCATCGCTGCCGTCCAGATAGGCAAATCTCGGCCACGACAAAAAGCGGCCACCGGCCGCCTCGCGTCTTACACCAGAACCACTTACTTCATGCGGTAGGTAATACGACCCTTGGTCAGGTCGTAGGGAGTCATCTCGACTTTGACACGGTCGCCGGTCAGGATGCGGATGTAGTTCTTGCGCATGCGGCCGGAGATGTGGGCGATGATCTCATGCCCGTTTTCCAGCTTGACCCGGAACGTGGTGTTGGGGAGCGTCTCGCTGACGCTGCCTTCGAATTCAATGGAGTCGTCTTTCGACATGTAATCCTGTGCAATCACGGCTGGCCCGGGAGGGCCGTAAGGGACAGCATTTTACGCTCCATCTCCCCGCGGTGCAAATTTTATGTTAAGCGGACTTCAGCGAGCGCGCTGGCAGGCCGCTCGTCATAGCGCTCGGACCAGCTGCCAGGCAGCGCTGCCAGGCCGACCTGCAGCCGCATCCGCTGCAGGAACTCTGCGCGTGGCAAGCGTTGCGCGCCCAGGCGCATCAGGTGCGGATTCTCCACCTGCGCGTCGAGCAACGGCCAACCGCAGGAATGCAGATGGGCGGCAAGCGCCGCCAGCGCCACCTTGGAGCCGCCGCTGGCGGCACTGAACATGCTCTCGCCGAAAAACATCTGGCCGATCGCCACACCGTAGATGCCGCCGACCAGGCGCATGCCATCGAACACTTCCAGCGAATGTGCGTGGCCCAACCGATGTAGTTCGATATAGGCCTGCTGCATCGGCGTGGTGATCCAGGTGCCGTCCTGACCTGCACGCGGAATCGAGGCACAGGCATCGATCACCTGCGCAAAGGCGGTATCGGCGCGCACGATCCAGTGGCTGCTGCGCAGCTGGCGCCGGAAACGCGAGGACAGGCGCACGCCGTCGGTGCGAAACACCGTGCGCGGGTCTGGGCTCCACCACAGAATCGGCTGACCTTCCGAGAACCACGGGAACACGCCACCGGTATAGGCGGTGAGCAGGCGTTGCGGCGACAGGTCGCCGCCGATGGCGAGCAGGCCGTCCGGCTCGCGCAACGCGTACTCGGCAGGCGGAAACGGCGCGGCTGGGTCGGCCGCCAGCAGGTAGGGAAGGGCGCGGGACATGCGCGCAGTGTAGAGCGTGTCGTACATGGCGCACCCAGGGCGACGACCATTGCCGGCACGCGACGGTCTGCGGGTGTTGTCGGCGCGCTTTGCGGCATGCGTCCACAAGCATCCCGGTGCTGGGCGCGCAGTTCGTACTCGCCAGACGATTGCTCTTTGGGTGGATTCGGCCGCCTTGCTCCGACGTCCCCAATACGCCCGGCCGGCGATCAGCTGCGACTGCGCCCTACGGCGCCGCCGCGCAGGCTCAGTCGCGAAACGGGCTGTGCTCAGCCAGTTCGCGTGCGTGCCGGGCTACCGCCTGGCGCTCGTCGGCGCACCATTGCGCCAGTGGCTCGCGGAAGCCGGGGTCGGCGATCCAGTGACGGCTGCGGACCAGCGTCGGCAGAAAGCCGCGCGCGATCTTGTGCTCGCCCTGTGCGCCGGGCTCGAAGCGGGCCAGGCCCTCACGCAGGCAGTATTCGATGCCCTGGTAGTAGCAGGTTTCGAAATGCAGGCCTGGAAGGGCTTGGCCGCCCCAGTAACGCCCGTACAGCGTGTCGCGCCCGCGCAGGCAGAGCGCGCCGGCGATCGGCTGCCCGTCCAGCTCGGCCAGAAACATCACCAGCTGACGCGGCAGGTGTCGGGCCAGGTGATGCAGGAATTCCGGCGTCAGCGCAGGCGAGTTGCCGTATTCGTTGAAGGTCTTGAGATAGAAGCCATACATCGCGTCCAGGTCGGCGTCGCTGGCTTCATCGCCATGCACCACGCGCAACTGCACGCCGGCCCGCTGCACCTTGGCGCGCTCCTGGCGGATGTTCTTGCGCCGTTTGTGGTCCATCGCCGCCAAGTAGCCTTCAAAATCGCTCCAGCCACTGGCGTTATGCCAGTGGTATTGCAGATCGTTGCGCTCCAGCCAGTCGGCATCGAAGGCGGTGTCTTGGTCGGCCGGGTGGAAGTTGACGTGCGCCGACGACAGCCCACTGCGCTCCACCAGCGCGCGCATCGCCGCGAGCAAGTGCGGGCGCCAGCGCGGTGCCCCCAGCAGGCGCGGGCCGGTCACCGGCGAGTAAGGCACCCCGCACAGCCACTTGGGGAAGTATTCCTGCCCGTAGCGCGCGTAGGCATGCGCCCAGGCGTGGTCGAACACGAACTCGCCATGCGAGTTGTTCTTCAGGTATCCCGGTGCGGCGGCGACCAGCGTGTCGCCGTGCCACAGCGTCAGGTGCAGCGGGTTCCAGCCCCAGTCCGGGCGCAGGCAGCCCTCCCGCTCCAGGCCTTGCAGGAACGCATAAGAAATGAACGGGTGCGCGCCGTCGTGCAGCGCGTCCCAGGCACCGGCCGGAAGCTCGTCCAGCCGGTGGCACCAGCGGGCAGTGACGCTCATGCACACGGCCCGCTGGTATCGGCGCTGCCCGCGCGGCGCGGCCGGCGGTCAGCAGCCACCTCAGGCGCTCTTGTCGAGGTAGCGCTCGGCATCCAGCGCGGCCATGCAGCCGAAGCCGGCCGAGGTGATCGCCTGGCGGTAGTGCTGGTCGGCGACGTCGCCGGCGGCGAACACGCCGGCCACCGAGGTCTCGGTCGCCGCCCCGTTGAGGCCGGAGCGGATTTCCAGGTAGCCATTGTTCATTGCCAGCTGGCCGTCGAACAGTTGGGTGTTGGGGTGATGTCCGATGGCAACGAAGAAACCGTGCGCGACGATCTCGCGGGTGCTGCCGTCGAGGGTGGACTTGACCCGCACGCCGGTGACGCCGGCATCGTTGCCCAGCACTTCATCGATGGCGTGGTGCCAGACGGTTTCGATCTTGCCGGCGGCGACCTTGTCGAACAGCTTGTCCTGCATGATCTTTTCGGCGCGCAGCGTGTCGCGGCGATGTACCAGGTAGACCTTGCGGGCGATGTTGGACAGGTACAGCGCTTCTTCGACTGCGGTATTGCCGCCGCCGACCACCACCACGTCCTGGTCCTTGTAGAAGAACCCGTCGCAGGTGGCGCAGGCGGACACGCCGCGGCCCTTGAAGGCTTCCTCGCTGGGGATGCCCAGGTACTTGGCGGTGGCGCCGGTGGAGATGATCAGTGCGTCGCAGGTGTATTCGGCGCCGTCGCCGGTCAGCCGGAACGGGCGCTGCGACAGGTCGGCGGTGTGGATGTGGTCGAAGATCACCTCGGTCTCGAAGCGCTCGGCATGCGCCTGCATGCGGCTCATCAGGTCCGGGCCCATCAGGCCGTGGGGGTCGCCCGGCCAGTTGTCGACTTCGGTAGTGGTCATCAGCTGGCCGCCTTGCTGCAGACCGGTGATCACCACCGGCTTGAGGTTGGCGCGGGCGGCATAGACCGCGGCGGTCCAGCCGGAAGGGCCGGAGCCCAGGATCAACAGGCGGGAATGCTTGGCGGGACTGGCAGAAGAGGCGCTCATGTATACTCGCGATCTAGGAATTGGCAGGGCAGGCGAGTGAATTCGCACCCCTGTGGCGGCATAGAGTGGCGGTCCCCACCCGGTGAATCAAGGCGGCGCGATGGAACTGCTTGAACCGCAGATGGGTTGGTCCACCCAGTCCGCGTAATCGACGCCGCCCCGTGCGGCGTTTTTTGTTGGCCATCGCATGCCCACGCAAGCGATGCTCATGCAACAGCTGAAACCGTGGCTTCAGTCGTTTATTATCAACCACTAACAGCATTTTTCTAAGGTCTGGCTACAGGTGGCAAAGCAGGTTCCCGAACGCAGCAAGCCCGCTGAGGGCAAGACGTCCTCGCGCAAGACAGCGGTGGCGGACAATCCGCGTCGGCAAAAGCTCTGGCGCGATCTGGCATTGATCGCGGTGGCGCCGCTGCTGCTGTATCTGCTGGCCAGCCTATTTACCTATTCCAGCGCCGATCCGGGCTGGTCGCAGACCGGCAGTGTGGTCGCGCCGGTGCACAACATGGGCGGCCGCGTCGGTGCCTGGATGGCCGATGTGCTGCTGCAATTGTTCGGTTATGTGGCCTTCCTGCTGCCGGTGGTGCTGGGAGCGGTGGCCTGGATCGCCTTGTTCGGCATGGACAAGGAAGGGCAGGCCGAAGCCGATCTGGGCCCGGCATTGCGGCTGGTCGGCATGGTGGGCTTTCTGATCGCCTCGACCGGCTTCCTGCATCTGCGGCTGTTCACCGGCGACGTGGCCGGCGCTGGTGGGATCCTGGGGCGGTTGGTCAGCAATTCGCTGAGCGCCGGCTTCGGCGCCTTGGGCGCCAACCTGTTCGTGCTGGTGCTGCTGCTGGTGTCGATCACCCTGGCGACCGGCCTGTCGTGGTTTGCGGTGATGGAACGCATCGGCACCTGGGTGCTGGCGCTGGGGCCGCTGATGCAGCGCAAGACCCATCAAGCCACCGAGTGGCAGCAGACCCGCGTGATGCGCGAAGAGCGTGAGGAAGTGCGCAAGGTCGATGCGGTCAAGCAGGCCAAGCGCGAGCCGGTCAAGATCGAGCCGCCGCCGGCACCGGTGGTGGAGAAGAGTGAGCGCGCCAAGCGCGATACCCAGATCCCGATGTTCCAGGGCGTCAGCACCGACGGCTCCGACCTGCCGCCGCTGGCGCTGCTGGACGATCCCAAACCGCAAACCAAGGGGTATTCGGAAGAAACGCTGGAGACCTTGTCACGGCAGATCGAGTTCAAGCTCAAGGACTTCCGCATCGAGGCGCAGGTGGTCGGGGCCTATCCGGGTCCGGTGATCACCCGCTTCGAAATCGAGCCGGCGCCGGGCATCAAGGTCAGCCAGATCAGCTCGCTGGACAAGGACATCGCGCGCGGGCTGTCGGTCAAATCGGTGCGCGTGGTCGACGTGATTCCGGGCAAGTCGGTGATTGGCCTGGAGATCCCCAACGTCAGCCGCGAAATGATTTTCCTGTCCGAGCTGCTGCGCTCCAAGGAATACGACAAGTCGGCCAGCCCGTTGACGTTGGCCCTGGGCAAGGACATCGCCGGCCGCCCGACCGTGGCCGATCTGGCGCGCATGCCGCATTTGCTGGTGGCCGGTACCACCGGCTCGGGCAAGTCGGTGGCGGTCAATGCGATGGTGCTGAGCCTGCTGTTCAAGGCCTCGCACAAGGAACTGCGGATGCTGATGATCGACCCGAAGATGCTGGAGCTGAGCGTCTACCAGGGCATCCCGCATCTTTTGGCGCCGGTGGTCACCGACATGAAGGAGGCCGCCAACGGCCTGCGTTGGTGCGTGGCCGAGATGGAGCGCCGCTACAAGCTGATGAGCGCCGTGGGCGTGCGCAACCTGGCCGGCTTCAACAAGAAGATCAAGGACGCCATCGACGCCGGCCAGCCGATGATGGACCCGCTGTTCAAGCCCAATCCCGAACTGGGCGAGGCGCCGCGGCCGCTGGAAACGCTGCCGTTCATCGTGATCTTCATCGACGAATTCGCCGACATGATGATGATCGTCGGCAAGAAGGTCGAAGAGTTGATCGCGCGCCTGGCACAGAAGGCGCGCGCGGCCGGTATCCATCTGATCCTGGCCACGCAACGGCCATCGGTGGATGTGATCACCGGCCTGATCAAGGCCAACATCCCGACCCGCGTGGCGTTCCAGGTCAGCTCCAAGATTGACTCGCGCACCATCCTGGATCAGTCCGGCGCCGAGGCGCTGCTGGGCAATGGCGACATGCTGTATCTGCCACCGGGCACGGCGCTGCCGGATCGCGTGCATGGTGCCTTCGTCAGCGACGAGGAAGTGCATCGGGTGGTCGAGCATCTCAAGGCCAGTGGGCCGGTGTCCTACGTCGAAGGCGTGCTGGACGAAGTGCAGACCATGGGCGATGGCACCGTGGTCGGTGCGACCGGCTTGCCCGAGAGTAGCGGCGGTGGCGGCGACGAGTCCGACCCGTTGTATGACGAAGCCTTGCGCATCGTCACCGAAACCCGGCGTGCCTCGATCTCCGGCGTGCAGCGGCGCCTGAAGATCGGCTACAACCGCGCCGCACGCCTGATCGAAGCGATGGAGGCGGCCGGCGTGGTCAGCCCGCCCGAGCACAATGGCGACCGCACCGTGCTGGCGCCGCCGCCGCCCAAGTAATCGGCGGCCGGCAACGCGTCGCGTGTCGGCTTGGTCGTGGCGCCGCGTTCCGGGTTTGTCCGGTGCGTGTGCGCGTCTTTGCATGCGCACAGATGCGGCAATTGGGGCCGGTGCCTGACGCTGCGGCGCACACCGGCTACCCTGTCGCACAAGGGTCGCTCCGGCCCGCCGCGATCAAGACCCATGCTGCGTCGTTCCGTGCTGTCGTTCCTGCTGCTGATCTCATTGCCATTGCCATTGCTGGCCCAGGCCCAGCAACAGGCCGCACCTGCTGCCGCCGCGGCCCGTACGCAGGCCGACACCAACTACAGCTTCGTGCGCTATCGCGCCGATTACGAAGTGCGTGCCGACGCCAGCAGCGTGGAAACCGACGAGTACGAGATCCTGCTCAAGACCAAGTCGGCAGTGGAGCAGTTCAGCCAGGTGCGACTGAGCTACAGCGAGAAGATGGAAACCCTGGAGGTGCTGCAGGCCTACACCGTCACCGCCGAAGGACTGCGCCAGGACGTGGCGTCCGACAAGATCTACACCCAGGAAAGCTATTCCAGCGCGGCAGCGGCGATGTATGCCGACCGCAAGGTCAAGGTGGTGGTGTTCCCGAATCTGGCGCCGGGCGCGCGCATCGTCTATCGCGTGCGGCGTGCGCAGAATACCCCGTACTTCCCGGGTTACTTCAGCCTGTGGGAGACCTTCAGCGTGTTTGCGCAATACGACGATGCGGTGGTCACGCTGGTGGCGCCGAAGACATTGCCGATGCATCTGTCGGTGCGCGGGCTGCAGGGCGGGACCAAGCCTGTGGTACGCGGCGATCAGGCGCGTTGGGAATGGCGCTATCAGCGCATCACGCCGATGAAGAACCAGAACTGGAGCGCGGCGACCTGGGAGTTCAGCCCCACCTTGATGGCAAGCACCTTCGACAGCTGGTCGCAGATGGGTCTGGCCTATCACGTCAAGGGCGGCCGCGCTGCCACGGTGACGCCGGCGATCCAGTCGCTGGCCGACGAGGTGACCCGCGGCATCGACGCGCCGCGGGCACAGGCCGCTGCGTTGTACGCGTGGGTGGCACGCAATATCCGCTACGTGGCGGTGTACCTGGGCAATGGCGGGCTGGAGCCCAACAGCGCCGACAGCATCCTGGCCAACCACTATGGCGACTGCAAGGACCACACCGTGATCCTGGAGGCCTTGCTGGCGGCCAAGGGCATCGCCAGCACACCGGTGCTGATCGGTGCCGAGGGCGGGCCGACGCTGCCGCCGATCCCGGTGCTCGGCCGCTTCAATCACGCCATCACCTACATCCCGGCGTTCGATCTGTATGTGGATTCGACCAACCCGTACGCGCGCTTCGGCCAGTTGCCGGCCGGCGACCTCGGGGCGCCGGTGGTGCATACGCTGGACGGCAAGGTCACGCATACCCCGCCCAACGACCGCAAGGTCAATCGCTACGTGGCGCGTACCGAGTATCGCTTTACCCCCAAGGGTGGGCTGCAAGGTCTGACCACGCTCGATAGCGGGCAGACCGGCGAAGTGGGCTTGCGGGCGATGTTCGTGCAGCTCAATGCGCAGAACCGCAATCGCATCGAGGAGTCGATCATTGCGCAATCCGGCTTCGATGGCACCGGCGATCTATCGATCCAGGGCGACCCGCTGGATCTGGACGCCCCATTCAACTATCGCTACACCTTCCAGGCCGACGATGCGGTGGACTTTTCGGTGGTCGGCGGCATGACCCTGCCCGATATGCCCGGTGCCGAATCCACCCGTGGCATCTATACGACCACCTCGGCCGAAGACAATCTGACCCCGTTCTACTGCAACGACAGCGTGCGCGAAGAGACCTATGTGGTGAGTTTCCCGGCGACGGTGCCGATCATCGCGATCCCGCGCAGCCGCCGCTTCCGCAATGCCGCTGGCGAGTACGCGGTCGAGTGGACGCGCCAGGGGCAGACGGTGACGGCGGTGCATCGCTTGCAACGCGCGGCGGTGCGTGGGCCGCAGGCGCTGTGTCAGCCGCAGGATTACCGCGCGTTCCGCGAGCTCTACCAGCAGGTGCGGCGCGGCTTTCGCGGACAGATCGTCTACGGCAATCTGTCCGAGGTGCAGACGGCGCAGTGACATGGACCTGGCGGCGGCTGCGATCTGAATGCGCCGTTCAATAGCGCTCGCCCATTCATCTATGAAGTATCAGAATTCCCGCATTCCCTTTCTGGAACACCGCGATGCATCGCCAGCTCCGTTATGCCGTCCTCGCCACCGCCCTGTTCGCCGGCACCGCGTTTGCCGGTGCGCGTCAGGAGCTGGACACGTTCACGCGTGGCCTGAAAGGCCTGGACGGGCAATTCAGCCAGCAGGTCTCCGATGCCAACGGCCGGGTCAAGGAGCGCGCGAGCGGACGGGTGGCATTGTCGGCGCCGCGCCAGTTCCGTTGGGAATACGCCAAGCCCTACAAGCAGCTGATCGTGGCCGACGGCAAGAAGGTGTGGGTGTTCGATCCGGACCTGGAGCAGGTGACCGTGCGTGCGCAGGGCAGCGAAGAACAGAACAGTCCATTGGTTGCATTGATCGACCCGGCGCGCCTGGACAAGCAATACGACGTCAGCGAAGAAGCGGCGCCGCGTGACGGCCTGCAGTGGCTGTCGCTGACGCCCAAGGTCGACACCGAAGCCAGTTTCCAGATGGCCTCGCTGGGGTTCGGCAAGGATGGCCTGGCCAAGATGGAAGTGGTGGATGCGGTCGGCCAACGCACCGCGATCAGCTTTAGCGGCTGGAAGCGCAATCCGGCCTTCGCTGCCGACACCTTCCGCTACGCGCCGGGCAAAGGCGTGGATGTGGTCGGCGATGCGCAGTAAGCAGTTGCCGGCAGCATCCGCGCAACCAACCGCCTTGTTCGCAGAAGGTCGTTGGCGGACGCGATACAATGCCGCGTGGCACGAACCAAGCTCCCCATCGCTCCCGAAGCCGATCTGCTCAGCGTAGACGGCGAGCACCTGCGCCCGCTGGCCGAGCGTATGCGTCCGCGCACCCTGGACGAGATGGTCGGGCAGAAGCGACTGCTCGCACCCGACAGCGCATTGCGACGCGCGGTGGAATCCGGCCGGGTGCATTCGATGATCCTGTGGGGTCCGCCCGGCTGCGGCAAGACCACCCTGGCGCTGCTGCTGGCGCATTACGCCGATGCCGAATTCAAGGCAATCTCGGCGGTGCTGTCGGGTTTGCCCGAGGTGCGCCAGGTACTGGCCGAGGCTGCGCAGCGCTTCGCCGGCGGGCGCCGCACGGTGTTGTTCGTCGATGAGGTGCATCGCTTCAACAAGGCGCAGCAGGACGCGTTCCTGCCGCATATCGAGCGCGGCACGATCCTGTTCGTCGGTGCGACGACGGAAAATCCTTCGTTCGAACTGAATTCGGCATTGTTGTCGCGCTGCCGCGTGCACGTGCTGGAGGGCGTTTCGCCGCAGGATATCGTCGAGGCCTTGCAACGTGCGCTGCATGATCCAGAGCGCGGGCTGGGGCAGGAGAGCATCCAGGTCAGCGATGCCTCGCTGCTGGAAATTGCCGGCGCGGCCGACGGCGACGTGCGCCGCGCATTGACGCTGCTGGAGATCGCCGCGGAACTGGCAGGCGGCGAGGGTGGCCAGATCACCCCGCAGACGCTGCTGCAGGTGCTGGCCGACCGCACGCGTCGGTTCGACAAGAACGGCGAGCAGTTCTACGACCAGATTTCGGCGTTGCACAAATCGGTGCGCAGCTCCAACCCCGATGCCGCGCTGTACTGGCTCACGCGCATGCTCGACGGTGGTTGCGACCCGGCCTATCTGGCGCGGCGGCTGACC
Organism: Xanthomonas sp. CFBP 8151; assembly: GCF_011761885.1. NCBI lineage: Bacteria > Pseudomonadati > Pseudomonadota > Gammaproteobacteria > Lysobacterales > Lysobacteraceae > Xanthomonas > Xanthomonas sp. CFBP 8151. Next base: position 89,741 of record NZ_JAASQZ010000005.1, on the reverse strand, counting down.
CGCATGGCGATCGAGGACATCGGTCTGGCCGATCCGCGCGCGCAGAGCATGGCGCTGGAAGCCTGGGACATCTACGAGCGCCTGGGCAGTCCGGAAGGCGAGCTGGCGTTCGCGCAACTGGTGCTGTATCTGGCCAGCACCGCCAAGTCCAATGCCGGCTATGCCGCCTTCAATCAGGCCAAGGCCGAGGTGCGCGCCACCGGCACGCAGGAGGTGCCGCTGCATCTGCGCAACGCGCCGACCAAGCTGATGAAGACGCTGGGCTACGGGCAGGACTATCAATACGACCACGATGCCGAAGGCGGGATCGCGCTGGACCAGACCGGCTTTCCGGATGCGATGGGCGAGCGGGTCTACTACAACCCGGTGCCGCGCGGGCTGGAGATCAAGCTCAAGGAAAAGCTCGACCGCCTGCGCGCCGCGCGCGAACAGGCGCGGGCTGACAAGGGCGGCAAGCCCACGGCATGATCGGCCGCACAGGAGATGGCATTGCTCCTTGAACCGCACGCACTCTGCGCGCTGATGATGCCTGCCCACCCCCGCCGGGGCGGCAGGCCTGTGCCCCGGCATCTATTCTCGCTCAGGAACCCGATGATGCCGACCATGCACGACACTTCGTTGAAAACCCCTTCGGCCGCCTGCCGAGTGCGCGCATGAGCGCGCCGGTGTGGTGGCAGCAGTTGCTGCTGGCGATGACCGGCGGTGCGCTGGGTTCCGGCCTGCGCTTTGCCATCGGTGCCTCGTTGCTGCAGCGCTTCGGTAACGGCTTTCCGTGGGGCACGCTGACGGTGAATCTGCTCGGCTCGTTCGTCGCCGGCGTGCTGCTGGTCTGGCTGGATGCGCGCGGGCCGGCGAGCTGGGCGCTGCGGGCCTTGCTGATCATCGGCGTGATCGGCGGGCTGACCACGTTCTCGTCGCTGATGATGGAATGCCTGGTGTTCGCGCGCAGCGAGCGCTCAGCGATGATCGGCGTGTATCTGGCCATCACGCTGGTAGCCGGGCTGGCGCTGGTGTTCGCCGGTGCGCGTACCGGTCAGTGGCTGGTGACGCGTTAGGCGCAGCTCTGCCGTGTAACCGCGGGAGTGAAGCCAAGGCCGGGATGCGGCGGCGTAGCGTGCGTAGCGCCATACCAGCTCTCGACCTGCTGGCATGTTCGGGGTGTGATTGCCGGGGGCACCGCCATGCGGCGGTCAATCTGCACGTCAGGAGTCATGCTCAAACGCGACGTTGGGCCGGCGCGCCTACCGGGCGCGTAGATGGAGACACGGCATCGCTCGCAGTCGCTGACCGCCGACACTGGCGGATAACGAAGAAGGCGTGCCCGCGCACGCCGTCGTTGACTGGCAGCCTGATCAGCGTTGCGAGATCGGCCTGGCGGCCGATCTCGCAATCGGTGACTTACAACGCTTCGATGATGCCTGCCGCGCCCATGCCGGTGCCGATGCACATGGTGACCATGCCGTACTTCTGCTGACGGCGGCGCAGGCCGTGCACCAGGGTGGCGGCACGGATCGCACCGGTGGCGCCCAGCGGGTGGCCCAGGGCGATGGCGCCGCCAAGCGGGTTGACCTTGGACGGATCCAGTTCGCTGTCGCGGATCACCGCCAATGCCTGCGCGGCGAAGGCTTCGTTGAGCTCGATCCAGTCGAGCTGGTCCTTGGTCAGACCAGCCTGCTTGAGCGCCTTGGGAATCGCCGCGATCGGGCCGATACCCATCACTTCCGGGCGCACGCCGGCCACCGAGAAGCTGACAAAGCGCGCGAGCGGGGTGAGGCCGTAATCCTTGATCGCCTGCTCGGAGGCCAGCAGCACCGCACCGGCGCCGTCGCTCATCTGCGAGGAGTTGCCGGCGGTGACGCTGCCGCCGAACTGGCCGTTACGGAACACCGGGCGCAGTTTGGCAAGACCCTCGAGCGAGCTGTCCGGACGCGGGCCTTCGTCGGTGTCGACCAGCCGCTTGCGCAGCGCGATGACATTGCCGGCCAGGTCGGGCTGGTGCGACAGGATCTCGTACGGCGTGATCTCGTCGCGGAACTCGCCGGCGGCAATGGCGGCAATCGCCTTCTGATGCGAGGCCAGCGCGAACGCATCCTGATCCTCGCGCGAGACCTTCCATTCCTCGGCCACTTTCTCGGCGGTGATGCCCATGCCGTAGGCGATCGCCACATGGTCGTCGGCAAAGACATTCGGCGACATGGCGACCTTGTTGCCCATCATCGGCACCATCGACATCGACTCGGTACCGCCGGCAAGCATCAGGTCGGCATTGCCCAGGCGGATCTGGTCGGCGGCCATCGCCACGGCCTGGATGCCGGACGAACAGAAACGATTGATGGTCTGGCCGGCCACGGTGTTGGGCAGGCCGGCGAGCAGCACGCCGATGCGCGCCACGTTCATGCCTTGCTCGCCCTCGGGCATCGCGCAGCCGATGATGGCATCGTCGATCCGCGACAGATCGATGCCCGGCGCCTGCGCCACCACCGCACGCAGCACGTGCGCCAGCATGTCGTCGGGACGGGTATTGCGGAACACGCCCTTGGGCGCCTTGCCGACCGGCGTACGGGTGGCGGCGACGATGTAGGCTTCTTGAATCTGCTTGCTCATTTGGCTATCTCCGATGGCCGGGGATCGAGAATGGGGAATCGGGAATCGCAAGTGCGGATTCGCCTGAGTCCACCATCTTCATCACCCGGCAAAATAATGGGGAGAAGCGGGGAGTCGGTTGGGCTTTTACCCATTCCCGATTCCCCACTCCCGATTCTCAGTTCCTCAACGGCTTACCCGTCTTGAGCATGTGCCCAATCCGCGCCTGGGTCTTTTCTTGCTGGGCCAGTTCGACGAAGTGCTTGCGCTCCAGCTTGAGCAGCCATTCTTCGTCGACCAGCGCGCCGCGATCGACTTCGCCGCCGCACATGACCGTGGCGATGCGGGTGGCGATCTCATAGTCGTATTCGCTGACGAAGCGGCCTTCCAGCATGTTGACCAGCAGCATCTTGAAGGTGGCGATGCCGACGTCGCCGGCGACCTGGATGCGGCGTGCCGGCAGCGGGGCGCGGTAGCCGCCTTCGGCCAGTGCGCGCGCTTCGGCCTTGGCGATGTGCAGCGCCTCGAAGCTGTTGAACACGACCTTGTCGGTGGCACGCAGCAGGCCCAGCTCCTGGGCATTGACCGCAGAGTTGGAGACCTTGGCCATCGCGATGGTTTCGAAGGTCTTCTTCAGCTCGGCGAACACATCGCCGCCCGGACCCGCGGCCTGCGAAGCGCGCACGGCGATTTCCTTCAGACCGCCACCGGCCGGCAGCAGGCCGACGCCGGCTTCGACCAGGCCGATGTAGCTTTCCAGCGAGGCCACGGTCTTGGCGCTGTGCATCTGGAACTCGCAACCGCCGCCCAGCGCGAGCCCGCGCACGGCCGAAATCACTGGCACCTGCGCGTACTTGATGCGCTGGCTGGTGGCCTGGAAGTTGGCGACCAGCGCTTCGAACGCATCGACCTTGCCGGCCTGCAGCAGACCCAACGCGCCGGCCAGATCCGCACCAGCGGAGAAGGGCTCCTTCTGCTGCCAGATCACCAGCCCGGCGAAGTCCTTCTCGGCGCGACCGACGACTTCCTGCAGACCGTTGAGCACGTGATCGGAGACGGTGTTCATCTTGGTCTTGAAACTGACCACCGCGATGTCGTCGCCGTCGTGCCACATGCGCACGCCGTCGTTTTCGAACACTGTCTCGCCCGGCGAGAACTGCTCGCCCAGCAGCGGATCGGGGAAGCGCTGGCGCTTGTACACCGGCAATGCCGAGCGCGGCAGCTTGGCATCGCGCGCCGGGCTGTACGAGCCCTCGGCCGCATGTACGCCATCGCGGCCGTCGAACACCCAGTTCGGCAACGGCGCGCTGCTCATGCTCTTGCCGTTGGAGATATCTTCGGCAATCCACTGCGCCACCTGCTTCCAGCCGGCGGCCTGCCAGGTCTCGAACGGGCCCAGCGACCAGCCGTAGCCCCAGCGGATCGCCAGATCCACGTCGCGCGCGGTCTCGGCGATATCGGCCAGGTGGTAGGCGCTGTAGTGGAACAGGTCGCGGAACGTGGCCCACAGGAACTGCGCCTGCGGATGCTGGCTTTCGCGCAGCCGGGCGAACTTTTCGGCCGGATTCTTGATCTTGAGGATCTCGACCACCTCTGGCGCAGCGCTGCGATCGGCCTGACGGTAATCCTGTTTCTCCAGGTCCAGCACCACGATGTCCTTGCCGACCTTGCGGAAGATGCCGGCACCCACCTTCTGGCCGAGCGCGCCCTTGCCGATCAGCGCATCCAGCCACTTGGGCGACTTGAAGTACTGGTGCCACGGATCGTCAGGCAGGGTGTCGCCCATGGTCTTGATCACGTGCGCCATGGTGTCCAGGCCGACCACGTCCGAGGTGCGGTAGGTCGCCGACTTCGGGCGCCCGACCAGCGGGCCGGTCAGCGCATCGACTTCGTCGAAGCCCAGCCCGAACTCGGCGGTGTGGTGGATGGTGGACAGGATCGAGAACACGCCGATGCGGTTGCCGATGAAGTTCGGGGTGTCCTTCGCATACACCACGCCCTTGCCCAGCGTGGTGACCAGGAAACTTTCCAGTCCTTCCAGCACGGCCTTGTCGGTGCCCTTGGCGGGAATCAGTTCGGCCAGGTGCATGTAGCGCGGCGGATTGAAGAAATGCACGCCGCAGAAGCGGTGACGCAACTGCTCGGGCAGTACGTCGGAGAGCTTGTTGATGCCCAGGCCCGAGGTATTAGAGGCCAGCACGGCGTGATCGGCCACGAACGGGGCGATCTTCTTGTACAGGTCCTGCTTCCAGTCCATGCGCTCGGCGATCGCTTCGATGATCAGGTCGCAATCGCGCAGCTGCTCCAGACCGCTTTCATAGTTGGCCGGCGTGATCGCCTCGGCCAGGGCCTTGCTGGTGAGCGGGGCAGGGCTGAGCTTGCCGAGGTTTGCGATGGCCTTGAGCACGATGCCGTCGGCAGGACCTTCCTTGGCAGGCAGGTCGAACAGCACGGTGTCGACACCGGCGTTGGTGAGGTGCGCGGCGATCTGCGCGCCCATGACGCCGGCACCGAGCACGGCAGCACGACGGACTAGCAACGGATTGGACATAGCGATGAGCCTTTGGTGTGAGCGACTACGGTGTGGGATGGGTACGGAAACCGGGTTCCGCAAAACGAATCAGTTCGCGCGCGGCGCGCGCGCGGTGGTCGGCCTCGCTGACCCCGGCCGGGCGCTTGATCAATCCGAAATCGGCCATCGCATAGGTGAGCGCGCCGGCGAGGAAATCCAGGCGCCAGTACAGCTCCTCCTTGCTCAGGCCCGGCACGCAGGCGGCGATGGCCTTGCCGAACTCGCGCAGCACATGCCCGTAGTGGTCGGACAGGAACTTGCGCAGGTTGTCGTTCTTTTCGGCGTAGGCGCGTGCAATCACCCGCACGAACGCGCCGCCGCTCTGGCGGTCCTGCGCCATTGCCAGCGCCGGCTCGACGAAGGCCGCCAGCACCGCGGTGAGTTCGCCGGGCTGCGACCGCCTGGCGGCTTCCAGTTGCTGCAGGCGCGCGGCGGTCATCTCGTCCATGCGGCGACGGAATACCTCGTTGACCAGGTTTTCCTTGGAGCCGAAGTGGTAGTTGACGGCCGCGATATTGACGTCGGCCTGGGTGGTCAGCTGGCGCAGCGAGGTCCCGGCGAAGCCATGCTGGGCGAACAGCTCCTCGGCCGCGCCGAGGATGCGGTCTTTGGTGGAGAAGTGGGCAGGCTTGGGCATGCGCGGGGTGGAACTCAATCAAACGATTGTTTGAGTCTACGGGCTGGACGGCGCACCGGTCATGCGGCAATGCAGCACGATTCAGGAGGCGGTGTGCAATTGCAACGACGAAGAGATAGAATTGACCATCGCAAAGAAGCCTAAGCCCGCGTTTTGACGCGGGTTTTTTTCATGATAATCTCGGGCCTTCAGTGGCCCGCCCAACGGAGATCTTCCCATGGCGCTGGAGCGCACCCTGTCCATCATCAAGCCCGACGCCGTTGCCAAGAACGTCATCGGCGAAATCTACAGCCGCTTCGAAAAGGCCGGCCTGAAGATCGTGGCATCCAAGTACAAGCAGCTGTCGCGTCGCGAAGCCGAAGGCTTCTATGCCGTGCACCGCGAGCGTCCGTTCTTCAACGCGCTGGTCGAGTTCATGATCTCCGGCCCGGTGGTGATCCAGGCGCTGGAAGGCGAGAACGCCGTTGCCGCACACCGTGACCTGCTGGGCGCGACCAATCCCAAGGACGCTGCGCCGGGCACCATCCGCGCCGACTTCGCCGACTCGATCGATGCCAACGCCGCCCACGGTTCGGACTCGGTCGAGAACGCCGCCAACGAAGTCGCGTATTTCTTTGCCGCCACCGAAGTGGTCTCGCGCTGAGGCCGAGAGAGTCGAATCGTGAATGAGGTCGTGATCCCCTCCGTGCTGCAGGACGTCCCTGTCCGCGCCCCGGAACTGCGCAAGCAGAACCTGCTCGACCTCGACCGCGAGGGACTGGAGCGTTTCTTCGCCGACACGCTCGGCGAGGCACGCTACCGTGCCCATCAGGTGATGAAGTGGATCCACCATCGCTACGTCACCGATTTCGACCAGATGACGGACCTCGGCAAGGCGCTGCGTGCGAAATTGCACCAGCACGCCGAGGTCCTCGTCCCCAATGTCGTGTTCGACAAGCCGTCCACCGACGGGACCCATAAATGGCTGCTGGCCATGGGTACCGACGGCAAGAACGCGATCGAAACCGTCTATATCCCCGACAAGGGCCGCGGCACGCTGTGCGTGTCGTCCCAGGTCGGCTGCGGCCTGAACTGCACGTTCTGTTCGACTGCCACCCAGGGCTTCAACCGCAACCTCACCACTGCCGAGATCGTCGGGCAGGTATGGGTGGCGGCGCGCCATCTGGGCAACGTGCCGCACCAGCAGCGCCGCCTCACCAATGTGGTGATGATGGGCATGGGCGAGCCGCTGATGAATTTCGACAACGTCGTGCGCGCGATGAGCGTGATGCGCGACGACCTTGGCTACGGCCTGGCCAGCAAGCGGGTGACGCTGTCGACCTCGGGCCTGGTGCCGATGATCGACCGGCTTTCGACCGAAAGCGATGTCTCGCTGGCGGTCTCGCTGCATGCCGCCAACGACGCGCTGCGCGAAAGCCTGGTGCCGTTGAACAAGAAGTACCCGATCGCCGAGCTGATGGAGTCCTGCGCGCGCTATCTGCGCGGCAGCAAGAAGCGCGATTCGGTCACCTTCGAATACACCTTGATGAAGGGCATCAACGACCAGCCCGAGCATGCGCGTCAACTGGCCAGGTTGATGCGTCAGTTCGATAACGCAGTGCAGTCCAAGGACGCCGGCAAGGTCAACCTGATCCCGTTCAATCCGTTCCCGGGCACGCGTTACGAGCGCTCCGGAGAGACCGAGATCCGTGCCTTCCAGAAAATCCTGCTCGACGCGCAAGTGCTGACGATGGTCCGCCGTACCCGCGGCGACGACATCGACGCCGCCTGCGGACAGCTCAAGGGACAGGTCATGGACCGCACCCGTCGTCAGGCGGATTTCCTGCGCACCCTGGAAGGGCAGGCCGGTCGAGATGCGGCAGCGTGATCTTCTAGTCATGGCGGCCGTGGCGATCGCGCTGGGCGCGGTCGGCTGCGGTGGCCGCAATGCCAAGGCGGGCTCGGTCCAGACGGTCGAGGAGGTGGCGCAGGTGCATGCGTTCCGCGACAGCACTGCGACAAAGAATCGTCTGGCGGTGCAGGAGAAGCTCGGCCTGGCCAATAACCGGCTGCAAACAGGCGACTACGCCGCTGCCGAAGAGCAGGTCCGTGCAGCCTTGAAGAAAGACCCCCAGTCGGTGGATGCCATTGGTCTGCTGGCGCTGATTCAAGGCGCCAAGGGCGATATTGCCGGTTCCGGCGCGTCATACCGCCGGGCTGCAGAACTTGCACCGCAGCGCGGTGATGTCTTGAACAATTACGGCGCATGGTTGTGCGCGAACGGCTCGCCGGCCGAATCGCTGACCTTGTTCGATCGCGCCCTGACCGACAGAACCTACGCATCGCCAGCCTCCGCGCTGGGCAATGCAGGTGGCTGCGCACTCAAGGCGGGGCAGCCGCAGCGGGCTGCCGGTGACTTGCGCAAGGCGCTGGAACTGGATCCGCAGAATCCATACGCACTTGAATCGATGGCGCGCTCCGAAGCGACGCATCGCAATTATTTCGAAGCGCGCGCGTTTATCGAACGGCGGCTTGCGGCTGCACCTGCAACCGCTTCCGTGTTACAACTCGCCATTCAGATTGAGCAAGGGCTAGGCGACAAGGTAGCTGCCAGCCGTTATCAACAGCGGTTGGTCAAGGAATTCCCTGACGCAGCGACCGCTAACCCCGGGGCCAATGCATTGTGATCAGTGATTCCAATCCGAACCCTTTCGAGCAGGAAAAGGGCTGCGGACAGCATTTGCGCGACGCGCGCGAAGCAGCAGGTCTGAGCGTGGACGAGGTCGCCGGCAAGCTGCGTATGCCGGCGCATGTGGTGCGCTCGCTGGAACAGGAGCAGTGGCAACGCTTGGGTGCGCCGGTCTTCGTGCGCGGTCAGTTGCGCAGCTATGCGCGCTTGCTGCACGTGGACCTGGAGCCGCTGCTGCAGCAGGCGGCGATTGCGCCGGTCGAGCCGGTCAAGCTGGTCAGCCACACGCATACGCCGCGGGCGCGGCGCATCCTGGAAAGCACGGCGCGCAAGGCGATGTATGTAGTGATCACCGGCGTGTTCGCGGTGCCGGTGTGGTACGCGACCCGTTCGCATCTGGATGGCAAGGCGCCCAGCACGGTATCGCTGGACAGCATGCCGGAAGCGCCCAGGACCGGCTCCCCGGTCAACGCTGCAACGCAGCCGGCCAGTGCGCCGCGCGAGCAGCCGGCGCCGTACATCGCGTCGATGACGCCGGTGCCGCGGGCCACGCCCGAGCTCGAGACGCCTGCAGCGTCTGCCGCCGGTGGCGGCAGTTTGTCGTTGAGTTTCAGCGGCGACAGCTGGGTGCAGATTCTGGCACCGGATGGCAGCGCGGTCGAAAAGGCGCTGGTGCGTGCCGGCGAGCGTCGCAGTTATTCGCCAGGGCAGGTGGGCCGCATCGTGCTGGGCAATGCGTCGGCGGTAGAGGTTCAGCAAGGCGGCAGTATCGTCGACGTGAAACCGTTCCAGCGCGCTAACGTGGCCCGTTTTGCGGTATCCTCCGACGGCTCCGTGGTACCTGCTTCCGAGTGAAGCGGACTGCGGTTTTTCATTTTTCCCTATTGATGTTCCGCGCCTCCGGGATGACGGAGCGAGAGTACGCATGGCGATCGACGATCTGCTGGACGAACACGAACAAGGCGAACGCGTTCGTTCCTGGTTGAGAAAGAATGGCGCAGGGCTGGTGGGCGGCGTCGTGGTGGGCCTGGCCCTGATCCTAGGCTGGCAGTGGTGGCAGAAGCACACCGCCACTCAATCGGTGGAAGCCAACACCCGTTACGAGGCGGTGGTCAAGTCCATCCAGGGCAAGGACCTGGACAAGGCGGCCAAGGACATCGTGGCGCTCGATGACGGCAAGGGCGGTGTCTACGCCGAACTGGCTGCATTGCGTCTGGCTAAGGCCCAGGTGGATGCCGGCAAGCATGCCGAAGCGATCAAGACCCTGCGCGACGTGCCGGCAGAAGGCGAGCTCAAGCAGATCGTGCAGCAGCGCCTGGCGCGTGTACTGACCGAAAGCGGCAAGCCGGACGAAGCGATCAAGCTGCTGGCCGATGCGCAGGACCACACCAGCCTAGAGATCCGCGCCGATGCGCTGGTCGTGCAGGGCAAGCCGGATGAAGCGCGTGCGCTCTACGCCAAGGCCCTGACCACGGTGGATGTGGCCTCGCCGCAGCGCCGTTTGCTGGAAACCAAGCTGATGGATGTGGGCGGCAAGGTGCCCGATCCGGCGGAGCAGATTTGATGAAGCAGGTTGATATGTACAAGCGCATTGCATTGATCGCCCTGATGGGCGTGTCGCTGGCAGGTTGCAGCACCGTCAAGGGCTGGTTTGCCGGGAAGGACGCCGCTGCCAAGAAGGCGCAGGAACCTGCCGAGCTGGTCAAGTTCGAGCCGTCGGTCAAGGTCGACAAGATCTGGTCCACCGGCGTGGGCAAGGGCGAAGGCCATATCGGCGTGCGCCAGCGTCCGGCGGTGGCCGATGGCAAGGTATACGCCGCGGCGATCACCGGCGGCGTGCAGGCGCTGGATCTGCAGACCGGCAAGCGCGTGTGGGAATACAAGCCCAAGAAGGAAGAGCGTAACGACCGCAAGTTCAAGCAGCGCCTGTCCGGTGGCCCCGGCGTCGGCGAAGGCCTGGTGGTGATCGGCACGCTGTCTGGCGACGTGATTGCGCTGAACCAGGCCGATGGCACCGAGAAGTGGCGTGCCAAGGTGCCGAACGAAGTCATCGCCGCACCGGCCATTGCACAGAACCTGGTGCTGGTGCGCAGCAACGACGGTCGCGTCAGCGCCTTCGATGCGGCCACCGGCGAGCGCCGCTGGTTCCATGCCGAGGAAGGCCCGACCTTGTCGGTGCGCGGCAATGCGCCGATCGTGACCGGCCCGGGCGTGCTGTTCGTCGGCAACGACAGCGGCACCTTGAGCGCCCTGGCGCTGCAGGATGGCCGCCCGTTGTGGGAACAGGCCATCGGCGTGCCGGAAGGCCGCACCGAGCTGGAGCGCATGTCCGATGTGGACGGTGCCCCGGTGCTTGACGGCACCACGCTGTATGCGACCAGCTTCAAGAACGAAACCCTCGCACTGGAAGGCCCGAGCGGTCGTCCGCTGTGGACGCGCGATCACGGCGGCGCCGGTGGCGTTGGCGTGTCGTCGGCGGTGGTGGTGGTCTCCGACAACGCCGGCTCGGTGTGGGGCCTGGACAAGAGCAGCGGTGCGGCGATGTGGTCGCAGGCCGCGCTGGCGCGTCGCTCCCTGACCGGTGTGGCCATCCAGGGCGATTACGCCGTGGTCGGCGACTACAAGGGCTATCTGCACTGGCTGAAACTCAGCGACGGTGCACTGGCCGCGCGCGCTCGCGCTGGACGCGACACGCTGCTGGCGCAGCCGATCGTCGTAGACGGCATTCTGTTGGTACAAAACACCGATGGCGATCTCACCGCCTTCCGGTTGGCACAATAAGGACTTTGCGATGCTGCCCCTGGTCGCCCTGGTCGGACGGCCCAATGTCGGCAAGTCCACCATCTTCAATGCGCTGACGCGCACCCGTGACGCGCTGGTCCACGACCAGCCCGGCGTCACCCGCGACCGTAACTACGGGGTCTGTCGTCTTGACGAGGAACGCCCGTTCATCGTCGTCGATACCGGCGGTATCGCTGGCGACGAGGAAGGCCTGGCCGGCGCCACCGCGCGGCAGGCCCGCGCCGCTGCCGGTGAGGCCGATCTGGTGCTGTTCGTGGTCGATGGGCGCGAAGGCGCCTCCTCGCTAGACGACGAGATCCTGGCCTGGCTGCGCAAGCTGGCGCGGCCGACCGTGCTGGTCATCAACAAGATCGACGGCACCGACGAGGAGACCGTACGCTCGGAATTCGCGCGCTATGGGTTCTCCGATGTGGTGGCGTTGTCTGCAGCGCATCGGCAAGGCATCGACGAACTGCTCGAGGAAGTCGGCGTACGCCTGCCCGAGGAAGGTGCCGGCGAGTTGCTGGATACCGACCCGGCGCGTGTGCGCATCGCCTTCGTCGGCCGCCCGAACGTGGGCAAGTCGACGCTGGTCAATCGCCTGCTCGGCGAAGAACGCATGATCGCCTCGGAAGTGCCGGGCACCACGCGCGATTCGATCGCCGTGGACATGGACCGCGACGGGCGCCAGTACCGCTTGATCGATACGGCCGGCCTGCGTCGCCGCGGCAAGGTCGAGGAAGCGGTAGAGAAGTTCAGCGCGTTCAAGACGCTGCAGGCGATCGAACAATGCCAGGTCGCGGTGCTGATGCTCGATGCCGGCGAAGGCGTCACCGACCAGGATGCGACCATCCTGGGCGCCATCCTGGACGCTGGCCGTGCCCTGGTGGTGGCGATCAACAAATGGGACGGGCAGAGCGACTACCAGCGAGCGCAGGCCGAAGACCTGCTGTCGCGCAAGCTGGGCTTCGTCAGCTGGGCGGAGGCGGTGCGGATTTCCGCGCTGCACGGCTCGGGCATGCGCGAGCTGTTCCAGGCGATTCATCGTGCCCACGCGTCGGCCACGCACGAATTCAGCACCAGCGAAGTCAACCAGGCGCTGGAAATCGCCTACGAGACCAATCCGCCGCCGAGCATCCGTGGTCACGTCTCCAAGCTGCGTTACGTGCACCCGGGTGGCGCAAATCCGCCCACCTTTATCGTGCACGGCACGCGCCTGAAGGTGCTGCCGGAGTCGTACAAGCGCTATCTGGAAAACTTCTTCCGCAAGCGCTTCAAGCTGGTCGGCACGCCGGTGCGTTTCATCTTCCGCGAAGGCGCCAATCCGTACGAGGGCAAGAAGAACACGCTCACCGAACGGCAGGTGGCGCGCAAAAGGCGGTTGATGAAGCACGTCAAGGGCAAGTAAGCAGGGAACGATCCGTGCCTGGCGAATGATCGTCAGGTGGAGTGGCCGCAGCGCCTCAAGCTGCCGTGGTCCAGTGCTACGAGCCATGCCAGAAAGCTGCAGTGACATTCTTCTGGCGCCTGCACTGGCATCGCCAGACGTTCTGGGCCGTCGTGGCGCACTGGTATCCTGCGTGCCATGACTGACTATCCCTCCCGCATTCCCTATGCACAGGCGCTGCAGATCCTGCAGGCCGTCGCCGCCAACAGCCGTCCACCCGACGAGAACATCGCCACCTCGCGTGCCGATGGGCGCATCTGCGCTGCCGATCTGATCGCACCGATCGCGTTGCCGCCGTTCGCCAATAGCGCAATGGACGGCTTTGCGTTGCGGCATGCCGATGTCGCTGGCGGCGATGCGTCATTGCAACTGGTCGGCGAGCAATTTGCTGGCGAGCGCTGGACCGGCACGCTGAGCGCGGGCCAATGCCTGCGCATCACCACCGGTGCGCCGCTGCCCGGTGGTGCCGATACCGTGATCCCGAAAGAGGATGCGCAGGAACGCGATGGCGTGGTGCATTTCCGTACCATGCCCGCGCCGGGTGCGGCGGTGCGCCTTGCCGGCAGCGACGTGCGCGCGGGCGATCTGGTGGTACAGAGCGGGCAGGTGTTGACGCCTGCCCGGATCGGACTGGCGGCTGCGCTCGGCCTGTCGCGGCTTGCGGTGGCGCCGCGGCCGACCATTGCGGTGCTGGCCACCGGCGATGAGCTGGTGGAGCCCGGCATGCCGTTGGGGCCGGGACAGATCTACAACAGCAACCGCGACATGCTGATGGCGCAGCTGCGGGCACTGGGCTACGCGCCGACCGCATGGCCGACCCTGCCGGACGATCCGCAACGCATCCGTACCATGCTGGAAGACGCGGCTGCGGCCTTCGATGTGGTGATCACCTGCGGCGGCGTCTCGGCGGGGGAAAAGGATTTTCTGCCGCAGCTGATCGGCGAACTGGGCCGCATCCACTTCTGGCGCGTGCGCATGCGCCCGGGCATGCCGGCGGTGCTGGGCCAGATCGGCCGCTGCCTGGTGCTGGGTTTGCCGGGCAATCCGGTCTCGGTGCTGGCGACGTTGATCGCCTACGGCGTGCCGTTGCTGGATGGCCTGCAGGGAGGTAGCGAGCCGCGCCCGTTGTGGCATGCGGCCCTGGCGAGTCCCTGGGAAAAACGCCACGAGCGGCTGGAGTTTCTGCGCGGGCGCCTGGAGTGCGGCGAAGACGGGCGTCTGACGGCGTTGCCGCATCGCGGCGATGCATCGCATCTGTTGCGCGGTGCGGCCGACAGCAATGCCTTGATCGTGTTGCCGGAACAGGCGCGGCGTTTTGAGGCAGGCGAAATCGTACAGGTGATTCCTTACGCGCTTTGAGCGTCTGGTACAGCACGCGCGACAAACAGCAGGGGCCGCGCTCGCCGTCAGGCGGGCGCTATCGGATGCAGGCCGGTCCTTTCGCGCCTTCGGCACTGAACGCCGACGGTGCGTGACGTGATGGCAGCCACGGAGGGCGCACGCAGTGGCAGACTGCCCCGTCCACGTCACGCGCAGGAACGTGGCGGCCTGATGCGAAGCGACAACCAGCGCCGATCGGTCGCGCTCAGCCGACGGCGCTGCCGCAGAAGGCGGCGTAATCGGCATATCCGGTGAATGCGACACCGGGAGCACACACCGGGCAATGCGGATCGGGGGGCAGGCGAATCTCGCGAAAGCGCATCGCCAGTGCATCGAAGCTGAGCAGGCGCCCGGTGAGGGTGTCGCCGATGCCCAGCAGCAATTTGATCGCCTCGGTCGCCTGCAGCAATCCGATCACCCCGGGCAGCACGCCCAGTACGCCGGCTTCGGCGCAGCTGGGTGCGAATTCGGGCGGCGGTGGTTCGGGAAACAGGCAGCGATAGCACGGTGCTTGGCCGCGCCTGCGGCCGGCATCGAACACGCTCAACTGCCCTTCGAACTGCTGTACCGCGCCGTAGACCAGCGGTTTGCCGAGTTTGACGCAGGCATCGTTGAGCAGATAGCGCGCAGGAAAATTGTCGGCGCCGTCGACCACGACATCCACGTCCTCCAGCAAGGCTTCGACATTGCTGGCAGTCACACGTGCCTGCAGCGCTTGGACCTGCACGCGTGGATTGAGCGCGGCAATGCGCTGCGCGGCGGAGGTGACCTTGGCAACGCCGACGCTGTCCTCCACATGCAGGATCTGACGCTGCAGATTGCTGCGGTCCACCACATCGTCATCGGCGATCCGCAGGTGGCCGACGCCAGCGGCAGCCAGATAGAACGCCGCCGGCGAGCCGAGCCCGCCTGCACCGACGAGCAACACGCGCGAACGCTCCAGACGCTGCTGGCCTTCCAGACCGACCTGCGGCAGGCGGAGATGGCGCGAATAGCGCTCGAGAAAATCCTGCTCGTCGGGCGGCAAGGTAGGGCGCACCAATGGAAGGCCGGCGCTGGTCCACGCGGAGGTGCCACCGAGCACCGAAGACACCTGCGTATAGCCGTGCGCGCGCAAGATCTCCGCCGTGTGTGCCGAGCGCTTGCCGCTCTGGCAGATCAACACGATTTCACGCGCCTGCGCCGGCAGATGCCGTGCGGGTGCCGTTTCCAGATCGTGTTGCGCAATCGCCAACGCGCCTTCGGCCTGGCCGCCGGCACGTTCGTGCAGCTGCCGGATATCGATCAGCAAGGCGCCTTGCAGGGCGCGCAGGCGGGCATTTGCAGGAGGGATGTCGTGGCTGCTCATGGCACCATTGTCGCGCAAAGGCAGGCCGTGCGATGCACGGGTTTGCCATGTTGGCGTCAGGCTCACCAGCACGGCGGTAGCGTGGGCATACAAGGAGATCCTCAATGACACCTGATATCGATGCGCAACTGAAACAACTCGCCGATGCATTGCCTGATATTCGTCGTCAGCATCCAGACGATTTCTGGGATGTATTCCATGCACGTGCAGAGAAGATCACTGCCGCCGCCGACTCGCAGGAACAGGCTGCGCAAATCGTCAAACGGATCGACGAAATCCTGTCGGCCAATCAATTGGGACCTGCGGATCCCGGCGCCTGATCCGGCAACCTCGATGCGCGGGCGCTACGGCAGGTAACACCGGCCGGCGCTCGGTTGGGCATGGTCCGTAGCAACTGGCAGCAAGCCGGCGCGGCAATGCTGCTGTCGGTCGGTTGGCGCGATCGGCATTGCCGCTGTAGAGCGCGCATTTCGCCAGGTCTTAGTCGACCGGATCGCAGTAGTGACGCGTTTCCAGTGAGGTAACCGCGCGAACAGCGGGTGCATACCTGGGCAGTCCAGAACGCGGGCTATCGCGTGCGATCGCCGGCGACGGGTGGTGTGCAAGCCGTGAGTTCGTACGCCAGTAGGCAGCGGAGCTTCACCCTGCTTGAGCATCTGCTTAATGCCATGGCGGCGATGCTATCGCCTTATGCCTCGCCAGGTCGCTCGCCCATGTCCACCACCACCCGCAAGATCGCGACATTCAACGTCAATGGCATCAATAGTCGGCTGCCGCATCTGCTGGACTGGTTGCAGCGCGAGCGACCGGACATCGTCGGCTTGCAGGAACTGAAGGCCACGCAGGACGCCTTTCCGGAACAGGCGATCCGCGATGCCGGGTACGGCGTGATCTGGCAGGGCGAGAAGTCGTGGAATGGCGTGGCATTGCTGGCGCGCGGCGCCGATCCGGTGGAAATCCGTCGTGGGCTGCCGTGGGACCGCGGCGATACGCAGAGCCGCTACCTGGAAGCTGCAATTCACGGGGTGGTGGTGGCCTGCCTGTATCTACCCAACGGCAATCCGCAGCCGGGGCCGAAGTTCGACTACAAGTTGGCGTGGTTTCAACGCCTGATCCGGCACGCCAGGACGCTGGTGGACCTGCCGCACCCGGTAGCATTGATCGGCGATTTCAACGTGGTGCCCACCGATGCCGACATCTACGATCCCAAGGGCTGGCGCAGGGATGCGTTGCTGCAGCCTGAGAGTCGCCAGGCGTACCAGACCCTGCTCGAACAGGGCTGGACAGACAGCCTGTTTGCAGTGCATGGCGACCCGCCGATCTATACATTTTGGGATTATTTTCGCCAGCATTTTGCGCGCGATCGCGGTTTGCGCATCGACCACCTGCTGCTCAATCGCACCCTGGCGCCCGGGCTGCAGGATGCCGGTGTGGACAAGTGGGTACGCGCACTGGAAAAGGCCAGCGATCATGCGCCGACCTGGATCCGCGTGCGTGTGCCGGAGGCGGTAGCGGAACCAGCAACGCAGGCCAAGGCCGTGCCCAGGCCGCGAAAGCAGCCCGTGGCAAAGGCAGCCCCGGTGCGCAAGTCCACGACCAAGAAAACGACCAGGACCGCGGCGAAGAAGGCCGCAACGCGCCCTGACGCCAGCAAGTCAATCGGAACCGCCAAGCCGCGCAAGCTGGCGAAGAAAAGCGCCGAATGACGCGGCAGGGCTAGCCGATACTGCCCGCCTGAGCTCCATCCGACGCTGCTTGATCCGGTGCAGCACATGCCCGGTGAGGGCGGTCAGCAGGATCAATACATTGCTGACGATAAACACCGCATTGCCGACCAAATAGCTGTAGAGGATAAACAACACCGAAGCGCTGATCTGGCCGATGAACAGCCAGCGCGAAACGCCCTGTGCCGCATCCGAGCGCCATTGCTTGTAGATCTGGCGGATCAAGGTGGCAATAAAGACGGCACTGGCGAGCCAGCCCACAAGGTCGACGAGTTGCACGCGGCACAGAGACCGTGGAGAACTGCGTCCACTGTGCGAGATGCCGTGTGGGCAAGGCGTTCTAGCGGCTTCAAGCGATGTGCGCGGTGCGTGAGACGAGGCCATGCACGGGATTGGACGCCCTGATGTCGCAATCGCCACGCCTGTACCAGCCGCGCCGGGCGCCGGTATCCTAGCCAGGTCATCCATCGGTCGACCGTGCCTTGTTCATGATCAGCTACGCCGACGCACTTGCGATTGTCCGTCAGCAGGTCGCCGCGCTTGCCGGCGAGTGGGTGGACAGTACCGATGCCGAAGGACGTGTGCTTTCGCAGACGTTGTCGAGTCCGGCGGAGCTGCCGGCTTTCGACAACAGCGCGATGGATGGTTTTGCGCTGGCCACTGCCGGCTGTGGTGCGATTGCCGGTAGCGAACATGTGGTCGCTGGCAGCGTTGCCGCAGGCGAAGATGTGAGTGGCATCCCGGCAGGTAACGCTTGGGAAGTCATGACCGGTGCCGGTTTGCCTCCGGGCGCCGATGCAGTGGTGCCTATCGAGCAGGTGGACGTGCTGGCGCATGATGGACCGCGACCCAGCCGCATCCGTCTGCGTGCCAGTATTCGTTGCGGTCAGCATATCCGTCGACGCGGAGAAGATGTGGCCTTGCACGATCGCGTGATCGAGGCCAGTACCGTGCTGCGCGCCGCGCACCTGATGCTGTTGGCAGGGCTGGGCTGTGCGCGTGTGCAGGTGGTGCGGCGTCCGCGTGTGGCCCTGATTGCGACCGGCCGCGAATTGATCGGCGATCCGGCGCAGCCTTTGCGGCCTGGACAGATTCGCGATGGCACCAGCGGCTATCTGCTCAGCCAGTTGCGTGCAGCCGGGGCCGAAGTGGTCTGGCAGGGACAGGTGGGCGATGCCGATGCCGACTTCGACCGGGCGCTTGCGCAGGCGCGAGGCGCGGACGCCGAGGTGATTCTGAGCACCGGTGCGGTGTCGCTTGGTCGTTACGATTTCATACCGGATGCCTTGGCACGGCACGGCGCGGCGGTGTTGTTCCACAAGGTCGCGGTGCGGCCGGGCAAGCCGGTGTTGCTGGCGCGCTTTGCAGACGGCGCGCTGTACATCGGTTTACCGGGCAATCCGATGGCCAGCGCTGCCGGGCTGCGTTTTTTCGTGGAGCCGGCGCTACGCCGGTTGCTTGGCATGCCGGCCGAGCGCGGCTTGCAGGTTGCGTTGCAAACGCCGATGCCTGCGCGACCGCTGTGGCGGCAGCACCTGCGCGCGCGGTTGACCTGTAGCGCTGCTGGAGTGCTTTGCGTGCAGATTCTGCCGCAGCAGGAGTCGTTCCGCGTGGCGCCATTGTTGCAGGCCAATGTATGGGCGGTACTGGAACCGCAGGACGATGGCGCCGCGCCCGATACGACTGCGCAGGTGTTCGGGCTGGGCCATCTGCAGCCGGCCGCACCGGCGATCGCGCCATGAGCCTGCACTCGCACGTAGTGCGATGCCGTGCCGGCGAGCAGGCGGCATGAGCGCGAGGCCTGTATGGACGGGCGTGGTGCTAGCCGGTGGCCGTTCCTCGCGGATGGGGCAGGACAAGGCGCTGCTGCCGTGGCGCGGACGTTCATTGCTGGAGCACATGCAGGCGCTATTGCGCGATGCCGGCGCGCACAAGGTGGTGATCAGCGGCGATCGCCCGGACTACGCCGGGATTGCCGACGCGCAGCCGGATCTGGGGCCGCTCGGAGGGCTGGCCAGCGCGATCGATCGGGTGGCCGATGCAACGACACTGGTGGTGGTGCCGGTCGACATGCCGTTGCTGTCCGGGCCATTGCTGGATCGGCTGCTGGCGCCACCACATCGGCGCTGCGTTACCTTTGAAGACCAGATGCTGCCGATGCGTCTGTACGTGGATGGCGTTGTGCGCGAGGCTCTCACTGCGCTGATGGCCGGCCCCGGTTCGTCACGCTCGCTGCGCGCCCTGCAGGCTGCGCTGCAATGCCATCGCGTGGCTGTCACCGCCAGCGAACGCACCGCGTTCGTCAATTGCAATACACCCGAGCAGTGGAGTCAGCTCATTCATGAAAATCCAGATTGAAAGCCAGCAGCTGCGTTTGCGCATCGACGAAGCCGAATTGGCCGAGTTGCTTGCCGGGCGCACCGTCGAGAATCTGAGCCGCTTGCCGAGCGGGGAAGGCGCGCGACTGCTGCGCCACAGCGTCAGCCTGAGCGACGGTGATGCGGCCTGCAATTGCGCTGCCGAGCATTGGCAGTTGTCGGTGCCGCGCGATGCGCTGGAAGAACATGCACGGCAATTGCCCAGCCGCGAGGGATTGCGCTTCAGCTTCGGTACCGGTGCTGGCCATGCCGAACAGACGACGTTGCAGGTGACCTTCGATGTTGATGTGCGCGATAGCGCACGCAAGCGTTTTCCGAAAAGCTGAGTTCGCTGCGGATGCACACGCGCACCACTCATGCGTCGATTTCAAGACGCGCAGCAATGCCGGGCACGCGATCGCAGGCCAGGCCACGGGCCTGCAGCGCCGCTTCGATTGCCGCAGCATCGGCATCGTTGTAGCCGGCGCCGCTGTGCAACGCGACCACGTGCAGGCCTGCTGCGGCCAGTTCCAGCAACAGATGCTGTTGTGCGTCGGCCTCCTGCGGCAAGGCGCGGCGGGATGCATCGCGCCTTGCCAGTTCCAGCACTGCACCGGGGATGTGGTCGCCGATCAGCAGGACATCGGCCAGATTCATCGCACGCAGCGCCTTGATGGTGAGCAGGCCGGGATCGCCCGGGCCGGTGCCGACCAGTTGCACGCTGCCGCGCGCCGGCACCGCCCCGGTATCGTCCAGTGCAGCGATGAATGCGCTTTCGGCTGCGTCGTCGTTGCCGGCCTGCAGCAGCAGCGGCACGTCGCCGTCGATGACGCGATCGAACCAGCGCCGGCGCCGGTTCATGTCGGGAAACTGGCTACGGATACGCTCGCGGTGACGCGCGAACATGCCGGCGAAGCGGCCGACCGAGACATCCAGTTCGCGTTCCAGCCGTTCGCGCAGCCGGCGTGCCAGCATCGGTGCCGCGCCCGCAGAGGAAATGGCGATGACCAGCGGGTCGCGATCCACGATCGCCGGCACCTGATAGGTCGACAACTCCGCATCGTCCACCACGTTGACCAGGCGCTGGCGCGCACCGGCGGCAGCGGCGACGCGTTGATTCAACTCGCCATCGTCGGTGGCCGCGACCACCAGCCACACGTCGTCGATCCAGGCAGGATCGAACTCGCCGCCCAGTTGTTCGAAACGGCCGGCCTGCATCAGTTCCGCCAGTTCGGGCGAGAGCGCGTGCGCGTACAGCCGGATATGCGCACCGGCCTTGAGCAGCGCCAGCACCTTGCGCGTGGCGACCTCGCCACCGCCGATGACCAGCACGGCGCGCCCTTGCAGGTTTGCGAACAGCGGAAACAACGGCATCAAATGTCCTCCGAAAAGATGGCTCGCACCGACAGCATGTTGCATGGCACCCGCTAACCACGTCCATACCTCTGTCGCCCATCCGTGTGGTGCTGGTCAACGCTGCCGAAACGCCGAGCGGCGCACTGTGTCAGGCATCGCTGCGCACAGGTCATACGGTGCCAGGCGATGTGGCATCGGTCGGTACACTGCTCGCCCTCGCGGGCGCTCGCGCAGGCTGGTGGCCGAGGTCAGGCCTTGCCGCAGGCGCTGGCCAGCTTAGCCCGCCGCATGCGTCGATCCATGAACGGCTTCGCTGTCAGAACATCACCGGGTAGTGCGGCGTGCCAGCGCCCGGCGCGCCTGCCGCAACGCGATGCGCTCGTAGCACAGGTGATAGACCACGCCTAGCGATAGCGCAGCGCCCACGCTGAGCAACAGGTTCACCGGCCAGGTGGCCAGCGGCCCCATCCGGCGCGTGGTGCGCGCCACCAGCGACATCAGCGGCATATGCACCAGGTAGATCGCATACGATGCATCGCCGAGCAACAGCAGCGTCGGGCCGATACGCAACCAGCCGCGCCATTCCGCGCGCACCAAGCAGGTCAACGCGCCGGCGATCGCCAGCCCGAACAACGGTGAATGCACGCGCTGCATCCCGTCGAGCACGAAGCTCGCGGACGCGATGAGCGCGACCACACCACCGACCCACGCCGACCATGGCGCAGCGCTCAACACCGCGCGTGCCGCCAGCATGCCGAAGACGAATTCCAGCGTGATGGGATGCAGCAGCAACGCGCGCCAGGAAACTTCCACCGGCTGCGCGAACGGCGCGCCAAGTGCCGCGTGCAGCAGCGTCACGCTTGCCCACAGCAGTGCGCAGCGCAGCGGATGCCCGCTACGAAAGAACAGCCACGCCAGCGCGTAGAACATCAACTCGTAACTCAGCGTCCAGGCCACGCCCAACGCGGATTGCCCTTCGACCGGCAGCAGGCTCAGCGTGGCAAACCATGACCAGCCCATGTCGCCATCGTCCAGGGCGGGCCGCAGCGTATAGGCCAGCGCCAACGCACCACCAACCGGCCAGTACGGCAGATAGATGCGGCTGATACGGCTGCTGGCGTAGTCGCGGCTCCAGCCCGGCGTGCCCGCACTGGCATGGTTGACGTAGTAGATGATGAAGCCCGACAGCACGAAGAAGAAATCCACGCCCAGATAGCCGTGCGCCAGCGCCGCAGCCAGCCATGCCGGTAACCGCTGCACCAGGTGGTTGGTAGGCAGCACGCTGTGGCTGAGCACCACCATCGTGGCGGCCAGCGCACGCCCGGCCTGCAGGACGCGGATGGTTGGGCGGGCAGGCAGGGCGGCCATCGGCTGTGACATCGGCACGCGGACGCAGGCCGATGTCTGCGCTCAGGCGGCCAGTTCCGCAGCGTCGGCGAAGACACTGGCCTGCTCGGTACGCAGACGATCGATCAGGCGGTTGGCCGGCAATTGCACATCGTCGTAGGTCAGCACTTGGTCCTTGGGCACCGCATGGCGGAGCACGCAGCCTTCCGCCACGCCCATCGGCAACAGCCCCGTGTTTGCAGTGACATCGGCGCGCTCGCACTGGCCGTAGCTCATGTAGCCACCGAGTCCGTCGATGGTTTCGCCGGTGGTCAGGTCGCGCTTGGCGGTGGCGATCACTTCCACCAGCGGCGCACCCAGCGGTTGCAGCACCGCATCGCCCAGCAGCACCACCCGCGCCACCGACAGCGGTACTTCGAAGTGGCAGAGATGATACGGCGTGTAGAAGCTGTACAGCGGGCCTTCGCCGAGCTTGTAGAGATTGAGGTAGTGCTGCTGCCTGGCATCGTCGTGGCTGGCCAGTACGAACACGCCGGGCGAGGGCAGGGCGCCGACCACGTAATCCACCGCGCCGCCCACCGCACGCAAAGCCTCGATGTCGTAGCGCCGGGTCAGCTCGTCGACATGTGCGCGATGCTCGTAGCCGGTCATGCCGCGTTGCAGGATCGACATGCCGGTGCCATTGGCCACGATCGCCTGCTCGAAGCTGATCTTGGTTCCGTCGGCAAAGCTGGTGACCATGTGCGGGTCCTGGCCCCAACGCGCCGCGAAACCGGCCTGTGTCGCCGGTGTGCGATACGGGTCCTGCAGGCCCTTGATGTTGCCGCACAGCAGCGGCGTCAAACCGATCGAGCGCACGAACCGGTACAGGTTCATCTGCACACCGGGCTGGTCGCCATCGCAGGCGCTAAAGATCACCCCGGCGGCATCGGCCCTGCGCTTGAGCAGCGGGCCGACAGTACCGTCGAGTTCGGCATTCATCGTGACCATATGGCGGCCATGGGCGATGGCGCCCAGGCTGATGCGTGCGCCATAGTCGATGGCGCCGGTGGCATCGATCAGGCAATCCAGCGCATCGCATTCGTACAGCAGTGCGGGATCGTCCGTCACAGCCGGAATGCCGGCGGCGATCTGGCGCTTCAACTCGCTGGCCCCATCCACCACGCGTGCGTGCTGGCCGGCCTGGCGGTAGGCTTCCAGCGCCTTGTCCACGCTGCGATTGCAGATCACCGATACCAGCATGCCCGGCACCGAGTGCGCGATCTGGTTGACGATGCCGCGCGCCATGAAGCCGGCGCCGTACAGGCCAACACGCAATGGGCGGCCTTCGGCGGCACGCGCCTGCAACAGACGATCGATATTCATGGGCGCTCCCGCTGAGTGAGTCCGGCATGGGTGGGAATGCCGTGCTGTTGTTCGTCGAAATCCGGCCAAGCCGCATCCTTGTCGGACACCAGCTGGGGTTCGAGTGGCCACTGCACGCCCAGGTGTGGATCGTTCCAGCGCAAGCCACGCTCGGCCTGCGGCGTGTACATCGCACTGGCGAAATAGAGCGCCTCGGTTTGCGGCTGCAAGGTAATGAAGCCATGCGCAAAGCCGCGCGGCACGTACAGCGCCAGCCGATTGTCCGCGTTCAATTCGGTGCCGTACCACTGCAGATAGGTGGGCGAATCCGGGCGCAGGTCCACGATCGCATCCCAGAGCGCACCGCGAATGCAGCGCACGATCTTGACCTCTGCGGCAGGCGGCAACTGATAATGCATGCCGCGCAAGGTGCCGGCGTGCGCATTGAACGAGTTGTTGACCTGCACGAACTGATCGACCAGGCCCGCCTGCGCCATCTCCTGGGTGCAGAACACGCGTGCGAACCAGCCGCGCGCATCGCCGCGTTGTTCGGGCTCGATCACGAACGCACCGGCCAGTGGGGTGGGGTGGAAGATCATGCAGCCACCCTCAGATCCGGTGCCAGGGTTCCTGTATCGACCAAGTGCTGCAGGATGCGCAGACGAATGAAGTCCGAACCCTGACGGAAGTCGCCATCACGGAATCCGGCGCGCTGCAGGTCGTCGCGCAGCTCGGTGATGGTGGAGCGCAGGGTTTCCTGCGGTTGGTGTTCCGGCGCCAGGCGTTCGAACAAGGAGAAGTCCACGCGGTAGGAACGGTTGTCGCTGGGTGCGCTGGTGGAAATCGCGACATGCGCAGTGGGAATCGCCACACCGACCGCATGGGCGAGATCGCGGATCTGCACGTTCCAGCGCTCCGAGCCGGCATTGACAAACAGGAACTGCCCGCCTGCCGCTGGCGCGCGGCTCAGTGCCCAGTCGATGGCGCGGGCCATGTCGCGCACATGGATCAACGGCCGCCATGGCGAGCCATCCGACAGGACTTCCACGGTGCCGTTGGCCACCGCGCCTGCAACGAAATCGTTGAGCACCAGATCCAGCCGCAGGCGCGGCGAGGCACCGCAGGCGGTGGCGAACCGCAGGCAGGTGATCACCATGTCGGTGTCCAGCTGCGCCAGCGCACGTTCGGTATCGATCTTGGAATGCGCATACGCTGTCAGCGGTGCGATGGCGCTGGTTTCCGAACGTGGCGTGCCATCGGCGGCGGCGCCGTACACACTGCAGCTGGAAGCGAACACGAAATGGCCCACGCCGGCCTGCGCGGCCGCCTGCGCCACCGCCACGCTGGCGCGGCAGTTGATCGCATCGGTGACCAGTTCGAAACGCTTGCCCATCGCATCGTTGGAAATCGCCGCCAGGTGCACCACTGCGTCGAAGCCCTGCAATTGTTGCGCGGTGAGATCGCGCACGTCGCCGAACCATTGCTGGTCCAGCACCACTTCCGGCAGGCGACGCGGGTCGGACAGACAATGCGCGAACCAGCCGCGATCCAGCCCCACCAACCAGGCCTGCGGATAGCGTTGTCGCAGATGCGCGGCCACGACCGGGCCGATGTAGCCCATGTTGCCGGTGATCAGAATGCGCATGTCTTTACTCCCACACGCGCCAGGGCGCGCGATTGGATGACCAGAGGGTTTCGAGATGATTGCGGTCGCGCAGCGTGTCCATCGGCTGCCAGAAGCCGTCGTGGCGATACACGCTCAGTTCGTCGCGGTCGACCAGCGTTTCCAGTGGGCTGTTCTCCCACACGGTGGCATCGCCGTCGATCACATCGATCACGCGCGGGTCGAGCACGAAGAAACCGCCGTTGATCAGGCCATCGCCATCCAGCGGCTTCTCACGAAATCCGGTGACCTGCTCGCCTTCCACGCGCAAGGCACCAAAGCGGCCCGGCGGTTGTACTGCGGTGACCGTGGCCATGCGGCCTTCGCGCTGGTGCAGTGCGATGGCGGCCGTGATGTCCACGTCGGCCACGCCATCGCCATAGGTCATGCAGAACGCCGCCTCGTCTCGCAGATGCTCGCGCACGCGGCGCAACCGGCCCCCGGTCATGGTCTGAGCGCCGGTATCGACCAGTGTCACGCGCCAAGGCTCGGCTCGGGTGTTGTGCAAGGTGATGGTGTTGCTGGCGAGATCGCAGGTGACGTCGGATTCGCGCATGTGGTAATTCATGAAGAAATCCTTGATCACCTCACCGCGGTAGCCAAGACAGACGATGAAATCCTGGATGCCGTGGTGTGCGTAGATCTTCATGATGTGCCAGAGGATCGGCTTGCCGCCGATCTCCACCATGGGTTTGGGGCGGATGGTGGTTTCTTCGGAAATGCGCGTTCCCAGGCCGCCGGCCAGGATGACTGCTTTCATTGCTGATCCTTGAACTGATGCGCCGGTGATCTCGGTGCAGTGCGATGCAGCGCTAGGCGGTCATACTCAGCGCGATCGCCGGTGGGCAGGCAGTCTGTTCGGCCATCGTGGCCAGGTTGTCGAGCATGGCAAAGCGCTCGGCCATCAGTGGCGGGCGCGGCAACTGCAGCGTCTGCAGAATTTGCGCCCATCGGTGTGCCCAGTCGTGCCGTCGCAGGCACTGCACGGTGTTGTGCAGTCTGGCACGCTCCAGTCGGTCGGGCTGCTGCTCCAGATCGCGCAGGAAGAGGCCGACTTCCTCGCCATCGGCCGGCAGCTCGATCACCGCGTCTTCCCAATCGAAGTGCTGGGCAAATTCCGGGCATGCCTGTGCGGAGCCGAGTATCACCGCGCCCCCGGCGGCCCCTTCGAAGTAGCGCGTTGCCAGCGCCTGTTTTTTCACGCCCTTGAAGAATCCCTGTGTGTCGACCACGAAGTCGTGCGCCATGAAGAACTTGGCGCGCTTGATCATGGCTGCCGATTGCAGCCGATGCGCAGCCCAGTCCTGCACCGCGCCACCGCGCAGCACATCGTGCAGATAGAAAAAATCGGGGTTGGCCTGTGCATGCGCAAGCCATTGCGCGTGTACCTGCGGCATACGCCGGCCGATGCTGACCACGTCGATGCAGCGCTGCGGTGGCCGCGGCCACGGCGTTGCCAGCAGGGTGTCGCAGGCGCTGGCCAGAAACGACACCGGTGTGCTGGTGTAGCGGCGCAGCGCATCGACGCAACCGGCATTGAGCACGAACACATGGTCGAACTGATCCAGCAGTTTCAACTCCGCCTTCTGCGATTCCAGCAATTCCGGCCAGGTTTCCAGCAGATACACCACGCGGCTGCGGCAGCGCTCGCGCCATCCCTTGATGCGTCTAAGTGTGCTCAATTCCCTGGGAAACTGGCACACGTAGAAGAACAGGTCGTAGTCCTGTTCGACAACCCGGGGCTGTGCGTTGGAGAGCGCAGGCCGCCCGTTCAGCCGCTGCAGCGCAGAGATGCCGCGATGTTTGAGCTCGTTGAGCAGATACGACACGCCAGGATTGACGCCGCGTCCGCGGGTGTAATCGGCTGCGGGAGGGCACAGCAGCTGCGCGTGTTCCAGGCTGCGGACCACGTTGAGCAATGCATATGCCTGCCCGTTGAAGGCCTCTGGCCATGCCTCGTAATTAGAGGCGAGCAGGACCGAACGCGTTGCGTCCATTCAAACTCCTTCGGTGATTGCAGCTTCGAACCGGACGCAACAGGTCGCGCTCGGGCGGGGGAAGAATGCGCACCGCAACATTCGGAAAAACGTCTGTCGGCGTCGAATAACGTGATTCACGTCATGTGGTGGGCCGAATATAGAGCCGGATAGTGAGAAAATAGTGATAACGGTCCCGACAATCCTGCGCGTTCCAGTGTGCGGATGGTTCTAGTGTGCAGATAGACTGATCGACCATCGTGTGAGAGCGGGCATGCAAGACGTCGAATGCATCGTGATAGGCGCTGGAGTAGTGGGGCTGGCAGTTGCGCGCGAGCTGGCGATGCGAGGGCACGAGGTGCTGGTGCTGGAATCCGAAGACGCCGTTGGCACCGGCACCAGCGCACGCAACAGCGAGGTGATTCATGCCGGGCTCTACTATCCGGCCGGTTCGTTGAAAGCGCAGCTGTGCCTAAGCGGCAATCCGCTGCTGTATGCCTATTGCGAACAACGCCACGTGCCGCATCGGCGCTGTGGCAAATTGATCATCGCCTGCGACCAGGCGCAGCGCGGCCAGCTTGAGCAGTTGTACCGCAGTGCCATCGCCAGCGGCGCGCACGGCTTGCTGCCGCTCGACACGGCACATGTGCACGCACGCGAACCGGCCTTGCGCTGCGTCGCGGCGCTGGAGTCCACCACCACCGGCATCATCGACAGCCACGCGTTGATGCTGGCGTTGCAAGGCGATGCCGAGGCGCATGGCGCTACCGTGGCGCTGCGTGCCACAGTCGCGCAGATCGAGCCGCTTGTGCATGGTCTGCGCGTGACCGTCGCGGGTCAGCCACCTGAGAGGCTGACCTGCGCCTGGCTGGTGAACGCCGCCGGTCACGGCGCGCCGCCACTGGCCGCGCGGATCGATGGCCTGCCAGCGCATGCACAGGTTCGCGGCTATTTCGCCAAGGGCAGCTACTTCACCCTGGCGGGACGTTCGCCGTTCCAGCAGTTGATCTACCCCATGCCCGAACCTGGCGGCCTGGGTGTGCATCTCACGCTGGATCTGGATGGGCGTGCGCGCTTCGGCCCCGACGTGGAGTGGGTCGCGCAGCCCGACTATCACTGCGAGCCAGCGCATGCCGCGCGTTTTGCCGCAGCGATCCGGCGCTACTGGCCTGGCTTGCCGGACGGTGCGTTGCGGCCCGGCTACTGCGGTGTGCGCCCGAAGATCAACGGGCCGGGCGAGGTGGCGGCCGATTTCCGTATTGACGGTCCGTCCATGCACGGCATCGCCGGTCTGGTGAATCTGTTCGGGATCGAGTCGCCAGGCTTGACCTGCTGCCTGAGCATCGGGCGGCATGTGGCCGCATTGCTTGCTGCGGGGCGCGTCGCTACGGCGGTGCCGGTCTGACGTCTCCCAGCCTTGCTCCTGGTTCCAGTTCGCTGGCGCACCGGGCGAGCTGGGACATCGATCGATCCGACGATGCTGCGCCTGGTTGTCGCCGCCGCGTCCGCACCAAGCAGGCCATTCGTGCGGACGCGTTGGTAGCGCTATCCATGTGTCGCTAGCGCAACATCAGCCAGCGCATGGCCGGAGTGCAAGATTTGCACAGCGAGCGCAGCTGTTTTTTCCTGCATTGTGCGGCTTGGCACCGGCTTGCATGGCTCTCGGGTTGGCACGATAGTTGCTTTGCCCCCACTACCAGTGGCGTGATCGACGCATCGAGAGGAGGCACAGTGGAAGACGGACAAAGCAGTACTCGTAGCCGGCGCGGTTTTGCCGCATTGGATCCCGAAAAGCGACGTGTGTTGGCGAGCAGCGGCGGCAAGGCAGCGCATGCCAGCGGCAACGCGCACGAATTTACCAGCGACGAAGCACGTGAAGCCGGCCGCAAAGGTGGCCAGGCCGTGAGTCGCGATCGCGATCACATGTCGCGGATCGGCAGCAAGGGTGGGCGTTCCAAGCAGGCCAAGCCTCAGGAAGAAGCCGTCTGAGCAAGAGTGCGGCGCGCATCCTGCACGCCGTTCTTGCTGCAGCGGGCTGCAGGCCCTGCACGCTATGTGCAGGGCCTGCTTCGTTTCTGCGGAACTGTCCGCGGCGCTGACAGTACCGCTGGAACAATCGATTGCAGCTCCCCGCTGTTTTCGATGCAATCACGTTTTGCTTAGGTTGTTTGAGACCTGACGAAGACATTTGATATGTATTGCATCACGAAGGCGCAGGAAGTTTTTTCACTTGTTGTCGCGTACCCGCCATCGATTGCAGTGAGATCTTTCGCGATTGCTTGATGCGCCTGCGCAAAACGAGTGCAGTATTTGCATCCATTGCAGGACGTCCAGAGCCGTCGGCCTGGTCTGCATCCATGAATGTTCAGTGAGCTGTTTCCGGGGACCGGTGCATGGCAGCTCGCTCGCTTCGACCCCTTCGACCGCGCAGCGCTAAAACCGCAGCGGCGAACATCGCAGCCCCGACAGAGGCAGCAGTCGTGGCAAGTTATCTGCAGGGCGGTAGCGGACTCGTGGTCGACAGAGGCTTTGGGACACTGAAGTCTGATCGCAAGCCGTCACCGAACTCGACCTTGCAGGCGGTTGCTGTCATTGCGTCTGCCGCCGAATGGACCTCCCAGCGCCTAGCGCTTACCCTGGCCATCTTTCAACGGACGGCACCCGTAATGACAGAACGCATGGCGTATCCGATCGGCACCCCACGACAACCCTGGGGCGAGGCAGCGCGCGCCGTATGGCGAGCGCGCCAGGTGGGTCAGCGCAGTCATGCCATCGATGTGGTGCAGGTGATCGATGCGCTGGATGCCAGCTACCAGCGCGTGTATTACGGAACGATCCAGGCGACGTCCGAGCAGTATCCGTTGATCGCACTGCGCAGTGCCGAGTGGGACGCCGCATTGCCCTGCGCGCTGGTGACCGGTGGCGTGCATGGCTATGAAACCAGCGGCGTGCAGGGTGCGCTGCAGTTCCTGCAGCAATGCGCCGCGGCCTACGCAGGCAAGCTCAATCTGCTGGTGGCGCCGTGCATCAATCCCTGGGGCTACGAGCGAGTCCAACGCTGGAATGCCGATGCCATCGACCCCAATCGTGCGTTTCGGCCGGACAGCCCGGCCGCCGAGTCGGCGGCCTTGATGCAACTGGTTGCCACAGTGGCCGGCCAGATGCTGGTGCACATCGATCTGCATGAAACCACCGACAGCGACGAGACCGAATTTCGTCCGGCCCTGGCCGCACGCGACGGCGTCGATTTCGTGCCGGGCAGCATTCCAGACGGTTTCTACCTGGTGGGCGATAGCGAAGATCCGCAACCGCAATTTCAGCAGGCAATCATCGCCGCCGTCGCCGAGGTCACCCATATCGCACCTGCCGACGCGAACGGCCAGATCATCGGCGCAGCGGTGGTCGCTCATGGGGTCATCAATTACCCGGTGCGGCGTCTGGGTCTGTGCGCGGGCGTCACCGACGCCCGCTATCGCACCACCACCGAGGTGTATCCGGACAGCCCGCGCGCCACGCCGGCCCAGTGCAATGCCGCGCAGGTGGCGGCCATCTGCGCGGCGCTGGACTACGCGCTCGCACACCGCTGACAGCATGGGCTGACGCGAGCATCGAAGCTGGCGCCACAGCGCCGCCAGCCACCTGCAGCACCTCCCAAACCAGCGTGTATTGACCCAGTGCGCGGCTAGACTATGCAGTTCTTCAAATGCATGGACGACACTGAATGACCCACGATGCGATAGACGGTGCACGCAGACGCCTGCTGGGCGGCGCAATGGGAATGGCTGTCAGCGGCGGTGTACTTGCCAGACAATCCAACACGGAGAACACGATGGCACAGGACACCCAGTGGCAGGATGGCAGCTGGCTCAATCGGCCGCGGACCGTCGCAATCAACGGTGGCATGCTGGACGTGGTCACTGACAAGGCCACCGATTTCTGGCGCAAGACGCATTACGGATTTACGCGCGATAGCGGGCATTTTCTCGGTGTTGCCGCCGCAGCGCGGTTCACCGCGCAGTTGCGGGTGCGTGCGCAATACGAGTCGCTCTACGATCAGGCCGGCATCATGGTGCGCGTGGACGAGCAGCATTGGGTCAAGGCGGGCATCGAGCTAAGCGATGGCCGTGCCATGCTCAGCAGCGTATTGACCAACCCGGTCTCGGATTGGGCGACAGGCCCCTATGAGGCCGACCCCAAGGACTTTTGGATACGCGCCACCGTTGCCGACGGCGTTCTGCGTCTGCAGGTGTCGGCCGATGGCCATACCTGGCCACTGGTGAGGCTTTGCCCGTTTCCTGTCGCCGACGCATATCAGGTGGGGCCGATGTGTTGCACGCCGGAGCGTGCCGGGCTCAAGGTGCGTTTCTCCGACTGGACGTTAGGTCCGCCACTGGGCAAGGACTTGCACGATCTGAGCTAGCCGCCGCATGGCAACACAGCGTGGGCGCTGCGTTGCCATGTGTATCACTGCAGCAGGCGAGGGCGGTGCCGCGCGAATCGGTCAAGAGCAATGCACACGCGTATCGTGCTTCAGACAGATCGCATCATGGCAAGCGTCGCTCGGCTGCGGCGTGTGCCACATATGCCGCGACCAGTTCCGCCTCCATCGGCCGTGCCAGCAGATAGCCCTGCGCTTCATCGCATCCCCAACTGCGCAGCAGCGCGATTTCGTCGGCGTGTTCGATGCCCTCTGCCACGGTGCGATAGCCCAGCGCACTGGCCAGGCGTACCACGGCCTCGGCGCGCATTTGCATACCGGCCTTGGTGGCGATGCCGGTCACCAGCGAGCGATCGAGCTTGAGGACGTTGACCGGCAACTCGGTGAGGTAACCGAAGTTGCTGTAGCCAGTCCCGAAGTCGTCGATGGCCACACTGATTCCGGCCTCGCGCAGGGTGCGCAGCCGTGGCACTGCCTCCACATTGCTGCGCAGCCAGCGGCCCTCGGTGATTTCCAGCTCGATCCGGCAAGTGGGAATGGCCAGTTCCTTGCAGCGATGGATGACGTCTGCGGCGAGATTGCGGTTGCCGAAATCGCGCGAAGACAGATTGATCGACATGGAGAAGTCCAGCCCCTGCGCACGCCACCCGGCCAATTGCACCAACGCGTTTTCGATCACCCAGTTGGTGACGGTGCACATCAAGGCGGTCTTTTCGAACAGCGGGATGAATTCATCCGGACCGATCGGGCCGAGGCTGGCATGACGCCAGCGCAACAGCGCCTCGAATCCGGTCACCGACAAGTCTTCAAGATTGATCCGGGGCTGGAAAACCAAACGGAAATCGCCCGCGTCCAGGGCCTTTTCGGCATCCAGCGCCAATCGATACGAACGTTGGATCGCGTCGTCATGAGATGCGCTGTACCAGCACACGATGGCGTGATTGCTGATCGCATCGCCCAGCGCCACCAGTCCCTTGCGCATGACATCGTTGGTGTCCGGCTGCTGTGGTGCAAAGCGGACGACTCCGGCATGAAAGGTCAACGCCATGGGGATGCCGGCCGCATCCATCGGCGCATGCAACATGTCACGCAGGTCGAGCAGCAAGTCCTCCATCTCGTCGGGCGCGGAATTCAATAGGAAAAACGCAAAGCGCATTGGCGCCACGTGATAGACGGTGGCCTTGCCGCGCAGCGCGCGGGTCAGCACATAGCTGGCGTGGCGCACCAGTTCTTCCAGCGGCTGCATGCCCAGCGCCTGACGCGCCTCATTCGCCGCCTGGGTGTCGTAGACCTCGATGAAGGCAGCAATGGTCGGTACGCAATGGCTGCCGAAGGCGAGGGCATCCAGGTCCGATTGCAGCTGGCGTGCATTGAGCAAGCCGCTATGCGGTTCGCGCCGCCCGGCGCCGAATTGCAGTTCCAGCTGCGCCGCAGCCACATTGGCGAACATCAGCAGCTGCTGGTGTTCCTGGCTGGCCAGGCGCCGCTCACGCGTATCGATCACGCACAGGGTGCCGGATACACCGGTCTGCGGTGCGCCTACAGGAACGCAGGCAATGAAACGCGCCGGCAAGCCCGGGAAGGCGGCGTCGCCCAGCTGGATTGGGGCAAGGGCGGCAGGTTCAATCAGCTCTGTCACGCCATTGGGCGCAGCAGAAACATGCAGGCACAATTCGATGGCCTGCTGGACATGGGCGGCGCTGATGCCACGCGCTGCCAGCACGCGCACGCGACCGCCCTCGATGATGGTCAATGCGGCCGCAGGCGCAACCAGTGCATGGCACAGCAGACGCGCGATCTGATCGAGCGGCTCCATGCCACCCAGGTCGATCGGCACCCCCGACCAGTCGGAGTGCTGTTCCTGCCGTTTGGTATCCAAAGCAAGCGTCATGTCGTCATATTCCGTGTTGAAGATCACACACTGCACGGCTACTAGAAACAAACCGAGGTCGTCGACAGGTGACGATCATTTTGCGGTGCCGCCTTTTCGAATAAACCGGCCCATTCCGATGAAAACCCCGCGCCACCATCGAGCACGACAATAAACTGGACTGGCGGCCCGGCTGCAGACGAATACCGTAATCAGTGACGCGCGTCGACAGGTGGCACTGGTTTCAATGGTAAAGGTATTAAACGTGCTCATCCGTATCCGATGTCGTTTGCCGCGGTCCGAGCCGTTTTGAACCAACGCGACAGCAATGGCCCTGCTGCTTTCTCAAAACGCGTGCGTGTATACGTGAGTTTCTGCAGGGCCATACAGGGGGAACAAAATGAGTCGTGCAATTGCGTTTGTCCGGATGGCGCCACTTCCGTGTTCAACTGAAGCGATACGATCGATCCGTCCGTGCTTGGCTTGCTGTGGGTATTGAGCACAAGCGACATTCAAAAATGCGGTGTGCTCCTACAGCAGATCGCTGATGCCTGCCTCGTCGGTGGCGCGACGTGCGCCACGCAGGGCGGAACATCGGTGCCATCTCGGCACGGCGCGGCTTGGTCAGGTCGCATCCGTGACATCGGGGGTGCGCTGCAGTCGCAGCGCTAGCGCCTGTCTAAATTGTTCAAGTTCCGTTGCCACCGAATTTGGGCATCACAGCTATGCTCGAATCCGATGAGCACTTCTTGCACCGACAGAATGTCCACGGAAGGCACCGACCGGGGCCTGCCATACCGCGTGGTCGCTCGACAGCTCGGGCACCGGCGCATCGTGCTTGAGACCTTGCACGTCTGTGGTCATCCTGTTCCGCTGCCGGCTGCGCCTACCTTTGGCTCGCTGCAGACCGCGCTGGAGATCGGCACCAGGCTGGCCGAGCAGTACATCGGCCAGTTGATCGTCAAGCAGGTCGGCGTGCGGTCTGCGCTGGCGGCTGGCCCGACGCCGCTTTAGCGGGGTCCAATCGGTTTCGACCTGGTGCCGCCATCGGCAGCCGCATGCGCACCGGCAGCATGCGCCGCGGTCATCAAGCCTTGTCCAGGCTTATTGGGCCCTGGCTTTGGCCGGTGCCGCCCTTGGCGCGTGTGCCCGCGGCCGCACCGACGCGCTTGTCCAGCACCTGGGCCAGTTCGTGAAGCAGCGCCTCGGTCACACCGACGTCCAAGCCGATCTTTCAAATGCGATTGCAGCTGCGCCTCCACGCTTTCCAGTACGGCGAGCACGTTGATCGTGGCCAGTTCACGGCTCACCCAGTCCAGGTCGTCATGGACATGACCTCGGAAGGATGTGCTGCGGGGGAGGGACAACAGAGAGCAGGACAGCTGCGCCCAACCGCATCCGACGCCAAGCTTTGCAGCGCTGATGACGCCCCGGCTGCGCGTATACCATGCGGAGTCGGACGCATTGAGGCTGCGCTTCCCATCGCTGTCTCCTTGTCATGAAGACAGGCAACGAGCATGAGACGGATGCAGCGCCGCTCCATCCATCCAGATTGCATGATCCTATGACCGGTGCTCGTCACTGCAGATGCGCATTGGAACTCAAGCTCTCAAGGATGCGTGCTGCTGACGACACCGGCGGGTCGGGGAGCCGACGCTGATCCTGGCCACGCAGCTCGTGCAGTCGCACCGGTGCGGTCCTATTCTGTGCCCTGCTTGGAGCGGCATTCGCTGTGGCCATGGCGGCGGTCCAGCGGTCGCTCGGCAGGATGAGTGGGGTTCCGACTCTTGCCGGCCAGTCCATCGCGCGGAAACGACCCAGCATCACCGCGCTCATCACGTGGCAGCTGGCAGCATCGGGGCACGTTTCACCAACGCGCCCAATGAGTCCGCCATGAATCCGACTGCCATGCCCGCCCGATCCTGGGCCATCCATCCGTTCCACGCAGCCGTGCTCGGCGGTGTGTGGCCGCTGTTCCTCGGTGCCTTGCTGAGCGACTACGCGTACTGGAGCAGTCATCAGATCCAGTGGGCCAACTTTGCCGCGTGGTTGTTGATCGGCGCGATGGTGTTGGCGACCATTGCATTGCTTTGCGCGATCGTCGGCTTCGCTCGCGGAAGCCGCAATGTCATCTATGTGATCGCACTGGGTGCGGCATGGATCGTCGGCTTCTTCGACGCCTTGCATCATGCCCGCGATGCCTGGGCGATCATGCCGGCAGCGTTGGTGTTTTCAGCCATTGCGACTGCATTCGCGCTGGTTGCGACATGGTCGGGATTATCCAGTCTGCGTGTGGGAGGTGCCCGATGAAACGTCATGCCCTTACTGTCGTGTCGGTTTCGGTGCTCGCTGCCGCGCTCGCTTCCTGCGGCAAGGCACCGGAGCTCAAACAACACGGGGCCGGCCCCGAGCTGCCAGCGCCCGATCGGGGCCTGTTGCCCGACATGACCATCGCCAAGCCGGCAGCGTGGGGCGAGCGCAAGCCCACTGTGCCTGCGGGTTACCGGATCACCGCGATCGCCACCGGTCTGGGCATTCCACGCCAGACGCTGGTGTTGCCCAACGGCGACATCCTGGTTGCCGAAGGCCGCGGCGGCAGCGCGCCCAACCTCAAACCCAAGGACGTGATTGCCGGCGCGATCAAGGCCAAGGGCAACACCTCGGTCAAAAGTGGCAACCGTCTGACGCTGCTGCGCGATGCCGATGGCGACGGCACGTATGAGCTGAAGACCGTCTTTGCCGACAAGCTCAACGCACCGTATGGCTTGGCGCTGATCGGCAACGCCTTGTACGTGGCAAATCAGGACGCACTGGTGCGATTTGACTATCAGCAAGGGCAGACCAAGGCCAGTGCTGCGCCCAGCAAGGTCACCGACTTGCCGTCAGCGATCAACCATCACTGGACCAAGGCTCTTACCGCCAGTGCCGACGGGCGTTATCTGTATGTTGCGATCGGCTCCAATAGCAACATCACCGAGCGCGGCATGATTGCCGAGGTTGACCGCGCGCAGGTCTGGCAGGTGGATCCGGCCACCGGCGCCCACAAGAGCTACGCCACCGGCCTGCGCAATCCCACTGCATTGGCGATCCAGCCCGGCAATGGCGCCCTGTGGGCGGTGGTGAACGAGCGCGACGAGATCGGCCCGAACCTGGTGCCCGATTACCTCACGTCTGTGCGCGAAGGTGGCTTCTACGGCTGGCCGTACAGCTACTGGGGCAAGAATGTGGACACGCGGGTCATGCCGCAGGATCCGCAGAAGGTCGCCTCGGCCATCGTTCCGGATTACGCGCTGGGCTCGCATGTGGCCGCACTCGGTGTCGCGTTTTCGTCCACCGCGATGGGGACGCGGTTCGCCGACGGCGTGTTCGTCGGTGAGCACGGCAGCTGGAATCGTGATCCGCCGGTGGGCTACAAGGTGGTGTTCGTGCCGTTTCGCGATGGCCGCCCGGCGGGCGACCCCATCGACTTCGTCGCCGGCTTCCACGGCGACGATGGCCTGACCCGCGGTCGTCCGGTCGGCGTCACGCTCGACCCGCGTGGCGCGTTGATCGTGGCGGACGATCTGGCCAATACGATCTGGCGAGTGACGCCGGATGCGGCGCCTGTCGCGCCGCAAGCGGCTGCGCAGTAAGCCTGCCTCCATGCCCGGTTCTGCAAAGAACCGGGCAGTATGTGGGGGGTTACTTGCGCCGGTGTGCAATGGGGCAGGGGCCGCCTGTAGGTCTCATCAGGAATAATCCAAGTTTTCATAGGCGCCAGTCTTCAAGGCACGCGCCTTTAGTTGGCCGTCTATCAATACCGCGATTGATCGGCCCCCAATGCAGCCGTGGTGACTGTGCGTCGATGAACACCGAGCGCAACACCGTCTTCGCGGACCACCGCAAGGGATAGGCATTGCCGTCCCGTTGGCATACAGTGCCGGCCCCGCGTCTGCCCTGGCTGACGCAGGCATCGGTGCGATGGATCTCTGGTGAGCCAATCGGCTAGACGCTATCACCAAGGCAAGAACAGACGGACCACGCTCTGCCGATCATCCGAGGCTTGTTGTTGATGTTGTTCAGATGTTCGGTGGTTGTTGTCGTCGCGCTGTTCGCCTCACCCCTTGTCGCAGCAGAGCTGGTCGGCCGCGCAACCGTGACCGATGGCGACACCATCACTGTCGCGCACAAACGCATCCGCCTGTGGGGCGTCGATGCACCCGAAAGTGCGCAGCAATGCACCAGCAACGCGGGTAGCGCGTGGCCGTGCGGCCGACGTTCCGCCGCAGCACTGGATGGCTACCTGCGCGACAAGACGGTTCGCTGCCAACCCAAGGACACCGACCGCTACGGACGGATCGTTGCCGAGTGCTACGTGCAGGGGCAGTCGGTCAACCGCTGGATGGTGCAATCCGGTTGGGCAGTGGCCTACCGCGAGTACGCCACCGCATTCGTCGCCGACGAACGCAACGCGCAGCAGCAACGGCACAACCTCTGGGCCGGCACCTTTCAGATGCCCGCCGATTACCGGCGCAGCAAACGCAAGCAATCGGCACAGCGTGCTCGGGCGGCAACGCAGACGCAGGCGCCTGCGCATTGCGCCATCAAGGGCAATATTTCGAGCAAGGGCAGCAAGATCTTTCACATGCCAGGGCAACGCGATTACACGCGCACCAGCATCTCACCTGCCAAGGGCGAGCGGTTCTTCTGCACCAGTCAGGAAGCGATCAATGCCGGCTGGCGGCGTGCGGCACGCTGATACCCGGTAGCGATGCGCAGCAGTCTTACGGCGCCCCTAGCGATTCTTCCTGGAGTGTTCTGATCAATCGATCCAGGGCGCTACGGTCACTCCGACCAAAACGTGCACTGGCATCGTCCGGTGTGCGGCTGCGCTCTCACGGTGTCGCTAATGCCCGACAAATGCCTCGATATTCTGTACAAGGCTGCGGCGGGTGTAGGGCTTGCTTAAAAACGTCGTCCGGGTCGGCAATCCATTCGGGGAATGCCCCAAACCCGATGTGAGGATTGCCGGCAGATTATTGCCGTCCGCACGCAGGTACGAAATCAGGCCGTAGCCATCCAGTAAGCCCGGCATCTGCAGGTCCGTGAAAACGAGCGCGATCGCCGGAAAATTATCGATATGTTCCAGCGCGCCTTGTGCATCGATTGCGGTCACCACTGCATATCCACTTGCGGTCAGCAACAGCATGGCGAGCTCGAGAGTGTCAGCATCGTCCTCGACGACAAGAATCAGTTTTTCGTTTGTAGAGCGCATAAAGCAGATTTTCTGAGGATGCATTGATCACACTACGTTTCCTGCGCGAAAAATACGTGATCGATGTAAGCACTGCGAACTAACACCACGTCACCCTCTCCATTGACGACAATGGTAGCGGCATTGCATCGGCAAGCTGCGGTCAATTGTCCGATGCCTGATTCACGACAAAATCGGCGGGAAAGCGCGGGGCTGGGCGTGGTGCAAGCAGATGGCGGCGGTCAGCCAGGGCGGCGGATATATGGAGGTACAGTCGGTGACTGGTCAGCGCGCCTGCTTCACCTGCGCTTTCCGGGAGCGGAGATGTCCGGGGCCTTAAATTGAACATGCCGGCGATGCTTATGCGCTCTCAAGGATGCCCGTCGAGGTGATGGTGCATCTGCTCATCCATTGCCTGGCGTAATGGTGCGCCGCAAGTTGCGTGTCGAATCGCATGTCACGCCTATTTCCATACAGGGTGATTCCATCATTGAGCGACACCAGAATCTCCGGGGCGAAGACACCGTCCACCGGAGCCGTATGTGCAGTCAATCGATACCGGCCAATGTGTCGAAACATCGTGGATTCCATCATAACCTCGGTAGCGGCAGTGGCCGGCTCGAACCGGTTGCGGCACGTGGGGGAAGTTGCGAACTGATCGTTTTTCCAACGTGGAAGCGATTCGGATGAGGATCTGCAGGTAGCGATGGAATCGGAGGAGTGCGGCTGCAGCGGATTATGTGCAGCTCGACCATATGCATAATCGAGCTGTCCAGTGTCGAGACAGCCCACCGTGATCGAATCGTCGATCAACGCAATGAATCGGGTTACCTGCGATGTTTCCAACGGCGAGCCCATCCAAATGCCGGCAATCGATGCTCCCGCTTGCTGCCGAACAACACCCGCTGACGCACCGGGCGCTAAACTACACCTGATTGCCCAGTACTGCCTCGCCTGCCAGCACGGCCATTTCCAGGCGGGCCAGGTGATCGCTGAATCCGCCGGTCGCACGCGCAACGCGGCGGGCACTGGTATTAACGACCGGCTTCACCAGGCGGGCAATCTGCATGCCGGCGCGCTCCAATGCCGAAACCAGCACCACATCTTCGCTGCA
Source organism: Xanthomonas sp. CFBP 8151 (assembly GCF_011761885.1). NCBI lineage: Bacteria > Pseudomonadati > Pseudomonadota > Gammaproteobacteria > Lysobacterales > Lysobacteraceae > Xanthomonas > Xanthomonas sp. CFBP 8151. Next base: position 49,903 of record NZ_JAASQZ010000005.1, on the reverse strand, counting down.
TTTCAGCGAAGAGAAGCCACCGGCTGCCATATACGCGGCCACGCTCATGCCGAGATTGGCACCATGCACATGCGGGTGCCCATCTCGACGGATTTCCTTGGCAAGAAAGGCTTGTCGTGTTTCGGGACGGAAATCGTGCCAATCGGTCACCTCCACCACGCCACAGAACACATCCGCAGCGCAATCGAGCTGTGCCGACAGCCAATCCGGAGGCACGCAGGTGTCCGCATCGGTGAAGGCAAGCCAGCGCGCCCCACGCGCGATGGCGGCCGATGCCGCCGCTGCACGTGCAATGCCAACACCCCCAGAGGTGTTGATGGTTCTTGCGCCGTGCGCGCGTGCGATGGGGCCAGTACCGTCGGTGCAGCGATCGAGTGCGACATGGATTTCCACGCGCTCCCCAAACAGGTGTGGATGCGCGGCTGCCACCAGAATGGATTGCAGGCACTTGCCGATCAGATCCGCTTCGTTATGTGCCGGGATGGTGACCGCGATCATCGCAGCTGCTCCTGTTGCGCAATCGACGGCCCTGACATCCAAGCCTGCAACACGAAGTCCGCGTCCTGATAGGAGCACAGCGTGTCCATTACCAGTTCCTGGTCCAGCGCGCCATGGACCTGCTCGGCACTGCGCAATGCGCCGCTGAAATCATGCCGCCAGTGACAAGCCACAAGACAGCCCCTGGCAGTGAGCGAGCGGGCGAACAGCGCGACGGTTTTTTTAAAATCCGGATCGTCCAGGTAATAGCCCACCTCACTGAAAACGATCAGGTCGAACAGACCTTGCGGCCAGTCCAACGGATGTGCGGCCTGCTGCAGCGAGACCGAAGGCAGTGCCTGGACGCGCGCGCTCGCCAAATCTACCGCCTGCTGCGATAGATCCGTCGCCAGCAGCATGTCGCAACGCAGCGCCAATTGCGCGGTCAATTCGCCGTTGGAACATCCAAATTCCCAGCCGCGCGCAAATCTGGGGTAGGGCAGGGCGCCGAGCAGGATGTCGCGCTTGCGCTGCTCGTACCAGCGCGAGCGATAGCCGAACGGATCTTCATCGGCATATATCTGCTCAAAATGCTCAACGTTCAGCGCGGTCATCGGATGAATACCTCAAACGGCCGAGCGAAGCGCTCCAGCACCGACGGCGGCAGAATCGGTTCTGCGACAGCCGGCATGCAATCGCCCAACTGCGTCGAAAAGCACGTGATGGCGCGTTGCTTGGCGCTCTGCACCGCAGGCGATAGATCAAGGCGCAGGGCAGTACCATCGGCAAACACCCCATCGTCCGGATGCGACCAATGCCACGCCCATACCGGATATTGCAGGCACCGCGCAGACTGCGCCTTGCATGCGGCAGAGGTCGCACGCGCCGCCGCCTCGTGATCCGGATGACCATCGCGCTCCCAGGTCACCAGCACCGTGTCCTGCGCAGTGATCAGATCACCGAGGGCCTGTGCCATATGCGCTTCGCATGCCGCCAGCGCGCCATCGCCCAATGCGAGATGGGTCAATGCACCAGGCAATACACCCAACTGCTGCGCGGCGGCTTCCAGTTCCAGGCGCCGCGCCGGACCCAGCACCTGTGGATACCAGCCGGGTTCGTCCGGATAAGCCTGCTCCCCGTCGGTCAGCGCAATGATCAGCACCGGTACACCTGCGACACGCGCGGCGGCAATCAAACCGCCACATCCAAGCACCTCATCGTCCGGGTGCGGGGCCACTACCACCAGGCGCTGGCTGCCTTGCAGCAGTTGCGACAGCGTGGCGCGTGGCAACTCCATAAGACACGGTGCAGCGCGCCAAGTGGCTTCCGTCGTCCCTATGCCCTGGATGGGCTGTCCGGCTAGATCCTCCAAGACAGCGCCTCCTGCTGGCATAACTCGCCCAACGCTTGCAGGTCGCGTTCTGCATGATGCTGCCGAATGAACACCGACAAGTCGGCACATCGCTGCGCGTGTGCGCGGTTGCCGCATAGAGGCCCCGGTCCCAGGGCGCGGGCGACCCGATCCAGCGTGTCGCGTGCGACCGCTTCGACCACGCTGCGCACCTGCAGTACGCCACGCACATGCGCCTGCTCCGGCTGTGCATCGATGCGCAAGGCCAGCTGACGCAACAACGCAGCCGCAGATGCCAGACCTGCATCGATGGCACCCAGATGCGCCGCGGCATGCGGATCTTTGCTCAGGCGTGCAGAGGCGCGTAGCACATCGGCGACCGCAACGCTTGCACCGAACCAGCACGCGGCGATGCCAGCACCTCCGTGCCAGAAGCCAGGCCGGGTCAGATACGCATCACCCGCACCAATCTGCCGCGCCGGCGTACCGCAGAAGCGGACATTGGCTGTCTCGATGCCTTGCATGCCCACCGCCTGCCACGCACTGCTGTCGATCTTGATGCCGGGTTGATCCAGGGCCACGGCAAACAGGCAACTGGCGCCTGCATGACGCGTTGTTACCAGGGCATGCGTCACTTGCGTGGCACCGGAACACCATGCCTTGGTGCCGTCGAGCGCCTGCCCGGAAAAACGCATGTCGGAGCCGGGAGGCTCAGCCGCCCACACGGCCCAACGCTGGGGCGGCGTCATGATGTCCACGCCAAGATCGGCGCAGATGGCTTGCGCGTCGTAGTGTGCTTCCAGAAACTTCGCCACGCATAGATCTTCTGCGCCGATATCGGCAAGCGTCTGCCAGCGTTCTATTGTGTGACCGCGCCCGGGGAGCGGCAGGGTCGGGTGTGTCCTGAGCCATCTTTCCGCAATCGAATGCTTGAGTCCGTCGCCCAGGACTGAAGCCGTGTTCGATGCCAAGGCAACGGTGTTCGATGAAATACGTGCGCTCATCGGAACAAACTAAGCAGCGCACGGTGCATGGCGTGTGACGCGTCAGGCGGGCAAAGCGGACAGAAGTGCACGCGCATTGCGGACACCAGGGTGCCGATCGTGGCGCGGCCGGATGGCCCATGTCGCCCTCCGCAGCCATGCCGATGCGCCGGAGCTTCTGCGTGCGTACTCTAAGCGCGTCTTCGGCTGCGCCGTAGAAAGGGCTGCACGCCGAGCCTGCCGCGATCCACCCGAACCGTTCTATAGGCTGCGCAAGCTGGCATCATCAGGAACGCCATTCCCGCTTTGCTAGGATGCGCGCACATGCTACCCAGGAGGCAAGCGCATGGCGCCAACCGTGTTTCCCGAGCCCGAGCTGTTTCTGCCGGGGCGCGGCGAGCCGTCGTTGCGATGGGGTGTACTTGGGCCTGGATCGATCGCCTCCGCGTTCGTGAGCGCATTGCGCAGCCATACCAGGCAACAGCCGTTCGCAGTGGCTTCGCGTACGCGTGCGCATGCCGAAGCCTTTGCAGGCACTTGGGCGATGCAGCGCGCCTATGGCAGCTACGAGGCGCTGGTCGAGGACCGCGATGTCGATATCGTCTATATCGCCACACCGCACAGCGCACATCTGCAGCAGGGCCTGCTGGCACTGCGCGCGGGCAAACATGTGCTGATCGAAAAGCCCATGACCACGCGCGCCGACGACGCGCGCGTGCTGGTACAGGAAGCGCGGCAGCGCGGTCTGTTCCTGATGGAGGCCATGTGGAGCCGCTACCTGCCGCATACCTCGGTGCTGCGGCGACTGCTGGCCGATGGCGTGCTGGGCGAGCTTCGCCATGTATTTGCCGATCTGAGTCAACGTGGCCCTGACGATGCGGCGCACCGCCAGCGCAATCCCGCGCTCGGCGGTGGCGCGCTGCTCGATCTGGGCGTGTATACGGTGCAGTTTTCCTCGATGATCCTGGGCGCGCCAACCGCGATCGCGACGACCGGCGCGCTGACCGACACCGGCGTGGATGCGTTTTCGACCATGGTGCTGTCGCATGGCGGCACCGCGCAATCCACCCTGATCAGTTCTATCGTGGCCCGCAGCAGCTCCCTGGCCTATGTCACCGGCGGCCGGGGCCGCATCGATCTGGCTGGCGAATTCCACAATCCGACCGCGCTGAGCCTGGTCGGCAACGACAATGCCGGCACGCCCGCAGTGTGGACGGATCCAACCGGCATCAGCGGCTACGCGGGCCTGTCGTGGCAAGCGACAGCCGCCGCGCGTTATATCGGGGAAGGGCGCAAGGAATCTCCGCTCCATCCACTTGATGAAGTGATCCAGATCATGACCACTCTGGATACGGCGCGGGCGCAGCTGGATACGGCGCGGGCGCAGCTGGGCTAGCGGGCAGGGTGCCTGCAATCTGCCAAGGCGCGTCGACGGACAATGCAGCGCCCGATAGTCAGTCAGAGGCACGCAGTACGTTCGCTCGCACATCCAGTGACAGATCGCTTTGGCGCGCGGGTCAACTGCAGAGTCCATCGCTTCTCAAAAGCAAACGGCCCGGACTAGCCGGGCCGTTTGCGATGCGGGAGATCAGAACTCCTGCCAGTCGGCTGCATCGTGCGAAGCGCCTGCGGCCACCGCCCGGTTCGTTGCAGGTGCCTGGGGTAGCGGGCGTTTGACCGCGACAGGTCGGCCCGCAATCTGGCTGAGCCTTGCTGCAACCGGCGTTGCCGAACGCGTGGGGTGCGTGCTGCCCTCGCTGATCTTGAACACCGACACTGCCTGCGTCAGCTGCACGGCCTGTTCTTCCATCGAGCGTGCAGCGGCAGTGGCTTCTTCCACCAGCGCTGCGTTTTGCTGCGTGGTTTCGTCCATCTGCGTCACGGTGGTATTGACCTGTTCGATGCCGGCCGACTGTTCCTGCGATGCCGCAGAAATCTCGCCCATGATGTCGGTCACGCGCTGCACGCTGGCCACGATCTCGGCCATCGTGGAACCCGCCGTATGCACCAGCGTCGAGCCTTCGGCGACCCGCTCGACCGAATCGTCGATCAGGCTCTTGATCTCCTTCGCCGCAGCGGTGGAGCGTTGGGCGAGAGTGCGAACTTCCGACGCGACCACCGCAAAGCCGCGGCCTTGTTCGCCGGCACGTGCCGCTTCCACTGCCGCGTTCAAGGCCAGGATGTTGGTCTGGAACGAGATCCCGTCGATGACGGAGATGATGTCGGCGATCTTCTTGGACGAGGCTTCGATACCGGCCATGGTGCCCACGACCTTGCTCACGATCTCGCCGCCTTGCGATGCCACACCCGCCGCACCGATCGCCAACTGATTGGCTTGACGGGCGTGTTCGGCATTCTGGCGCACGGTGGAGGTCAGCTCTTCCATCGACGCGGCGGTTTCTTCCAGATTGGCGGCCTGCTGCTCGGTACGCTGCGACAGGTCCTGATTGCCTGCAGCGATTTCGCTGGCTGCAGAATTGATCGATACCGCCGAGTGCTGGATGCGGCCGACGATCTCTGCCAGCTGCGCGGCAGTGGCGTTGGCGTCGTCACGCATCTGCGCGAACACGCCTTTGAACTCGCCAGTCATCCGCGCGGTGAGATCGCCTGCGGCGATGGATTGCAGCAGCGACGACAACGATTGCAGGTTGCCGTCGGCAGTGGCCATGAGCTGGTTGAGGCTATCGACCATCACAAGAAAATCGTACTGGAAACGCTCGGCATCGCCGCGTGCGCTGAAGTCGCCATTGGCTGCGGATTGCGCCAGTTGCTTGATCTCGCGGTTCATTGCAGACAGGTTGGCCTTGACCTCGTCCATGGTTTGCGTGAGCACGGCCTTCTCGCCGGGCAGGCGGTCCATGCTCTCGCTGAGGTCGCCGATGGCGTAGCGCCCCATGATACGTGCCAGGTTGGTCTGCACCGCCAGATGCGATGCCACCAGCGTATTGATGTCCTCGGCCATGCGGGCATAGTCGCCAGGAAACGCCGTAGCATCGATGCGGAAACTGGTCTGGCCATCATCATGGCGCCTGGCCATGTCGCTCTGCGCGTCGAGCAAGGATTGCAGCTGCCTCTGCATGCCGCGCATGGCGCGCAGCAGACGGCCGGTTTCATCCTTGGCATCACTTTCCACGTCGTTGTCCAGCCGGCCGTTGGCAATCGCCTCGGCCACCCGGGTCGCGCGTGCGAGCGGTTGGGTCAGGCTGCGGGTGATGAGCCAGGCAAGCAAGCTGCTGATCACCACCACGGCAATGCCGCCGGAGATGATCAGCAGCTTGCCCCGATTCATCGACGCCACTGCATCGGCATAGGCTTGCTGGCTCTGACCTTCCTGACGCGCCACCAGTTCGCGGATCTTGTCCTGCCATGCCATCGTCGCCGGGCGCGCCTTTTCACTGAGCAAGGTCTGCGCCGGCGCATTCTCGTTTTGAGCGGCGAGTGCCATGACCTGCTCGTTGATCTTGCTTGAGATTGCGCGTCGCTCGTCCATCTCGGCGCGAATCTGGCGGCCTTCTTCGGAGCTGGATAACGTATCGAGCTTGGCACGCAGCTCGTTATAGCGCTGACGCTGCGCCTTGATGGTAGTGAGCGCTTCGTTGTTGAGTTCATCGCTGGTGGCCATGGCATAGGTGCCCAGTGCGATGAGGAGAGATGAGTTGGCATCCAGCATGCCGTTGCCGATCTGGATCTTGGCCATGCGATCGAGCACGATGAAATCCAATTGCTGTCTTGCGTTGGCCAGCGTGACCAGGCCGGTCGCCACCAGCAGGCTCGACAGCAGAATCAGGATGCTGAAGGCGAGGCCGAGACGGCGCCCGACGTTATAGCGTTGCAAATAGGAACTCATGCGGGTCGTCCTCATGTCCAGTGGGTAGCACCGGCTGGCAGGCCGCACGATGTTCGCGTGAATGCCTCGGCAACGTGATAACGACGCCGGGGTCGGAAACTTAAACAGCCCGCTTCGGGCTACGTTTAGCTCGCTGTTTCGTTCACGCAGGTCAGGAAAAAACCGACTGGCCGCGCAGTGGCGATTAACGTGATAGTGCTGATGTTGTGTGCGTCGGCATGGCCCTTGGCTCATGGTCACGCAACCCATCCGAGATCCGGTCCCCTGGTTCACCGCGCTCCGCACAGCGCGCAGGGCACCATTCACTGCAGTGTCGGTGCGCGTCTCATTGCCTGGCTCGCTTGCGCGGCGTGTCTGCGTTGTCGGGGAACACGCGGCAGCAGAGAAAGTCGACAAACGCGCGCACCTTCGGTGACGGATGCTTGCTTGCGGGCCACAGTACATTGAATACGCCTGTCCGCTCGACGTGATCCGCCAGCACCGGCAGCAGGCGTCCGTCTGCAAGCAGATCACCAATGGCAAAGTCCGGCAGGCAGGCGATGCCCAGCCCCTGTGTCGCGAAATGCACCCGGGTCTCGATGTTGTTGCAGATCATCGCAGTGGGCAGCACCAGTTCGGTGTCATGACGTCGCATGCGCAGCGGCCAGGTTTCCAGCTTTCCCGAGTTTGGAGAGCGGTAGTGCAGGCAGACATGCTGCAGCAGATCGCCGGGCACGCGCGGCACCCCACGTTGCGCCAGATAGTGAGGCGAGGCGACCAGCATCATCTGGAAGCGGCCAAGGCGCCTTGCCGACAGGCGCGAATCGCTGGGCTTGCCGGTGCGCACCACCGCGTCAAAGCCGTCCTCGATCACATCGACCATGCGTTCGCTGAAATCGAGGTCCAGTTCGATCTCGGGGTGCTGCCGCATGAATTCGGCGAGCACCGGCAGCATCAGCGAGCTAACCAGCGGCAGGCTGACGCGCAGGCGTCCACGCGGTGTCGCGGTCGCTTGCGACAGCTCCAATTCCGCAGCCTCGATCTCGGCAAGGATGCGGCGGCTGCGCTCCAGAAGCAGCACGCCTTCGGCAGTCAGCGTGACGCTGCGCGTACTGCGATGGAAGAGACGCACGCCTAGCTTTTCTTCCAGCCGCGCCACGCGTTTGCCGACCGCCGATGCGGAGACGCCCAGCTGCCGGCCCGCTGCCACGAAGCTGCGCGTTTCGGCGACCTGCACGAACACCACGAACCCGCTGAGACTGTCCACTGCATCCCTCATTGCGGACATCAGCGTCCGCACAATCAGGAACTGTACCCCGGTTTTTCTGCAGTCAAAGGCTGTCTAACCTGCACGGATCAGTCACCGGTAATGCACTCCCATGAGCACGCCTCCATCATCGCGGCATCCGGACCTGGGCACTTCCGTGTCATCCAATCGAATCGAGGCTGTCGTGCAGCATGCACTGGACGATCAGCGTCTGGTCGGGGCGGTGGTGCTGGTTGCACGCAACGGCGAGCTGGTGCATCGCCAGGCGGCCGGCTGGGCGGACCGGGAAAGCCGCCGTGCGATGCGCGTGGATGCGCTGTTTCGTCTTGCCTCGGTCAGCAAGCCCATCGTGTCGACGGCTGCGTTGGTAATGGTCGCGCAAGGTCGCCTGGACCTCGACGCGGACATCGCGCGTTGGTTGCCCGACTTCCAGCCACGGCTGGCCGATGGCCGCCGCGCGCGCATGACCGCGCGGCAGTTGCTGAGCCATACCGCCGGGCTGGGCTACCGTTTCCTCGAGCCCGACGCAAACGGGCCTTATGCCTTGGCCGGCGTGTCCGACGGTATGGATGCCTCCGGCGTCAGCCTGGAGGAAAACCTGCGCCGTATCGCCAGCGTGCCCTTGCTCTATGTTCCAGGCACGGCCTGGGGCTACTCGCTGGCCAGCGACGTGCTGGGTGCATTGATCGAGCGGGTGCTCGATGCCCCGTTGAACGAGGCGGTGCGCACCCTGGTCACCGGACCACTCGCAATGTCGGACACCGACTTTTCCACCTCCGATGTGGCGCGGATGACCACCGCATACGTCAGTGATCGGCCGCGGCCGCATCGCCTGGAGGAAGGAGAAACCGTCTCCGCCTTCGAGGGTGCAGTCGGCATCGCCTACAGCCCGGCGCGTGGTTTCGATCCGGGTGCGTTTGCTTCCGGTGGGGCGGGCATGGTGGGGACCGCCGGTGACTTCCTGCGGCTGCTGGAAGCCTTGCGCACCGGTGGCGGCCGATTGCTGCCTGACAGGCTGATCCAGGAGGCGGCGCGCGACCACACGGGTGGCGCCGCCCTGCCGGATCTTCCCGGGCTTGGCTTCGGGCTGGGTTTCTCGGTCTTGCGTGACCCCGCGCTTGCCGCATCGCCCGAGTCCGCAGGGACTTGGCGTTGGGGTGGAGCCTACGGTCATTCCTGGTGCGTGGACCGAGCGGCAGGATTGAGTGTGGTCGCCTTCACCAATACGCTCTACGAAGGCATGTCGGGCCGCTTCGTCACCGATCTGCGTGATGCGGTGTATGCCGCAGTGAGGGCAGGGCAGTGAGGTCGCCTCGTAACGATCGTCTGCCGCTGGCATCACTGCTGGCACTGGCCATGGCGGCGTTCATCACCATCCTCACCGAAGCGCTGCCCGCAGGCTTGCTGCCGCAGATGGCAAACGGCTTGCGGGTCTCCGAAGCCTGGGTGGGGCAGACGGTGACGATCTATGCGATCGGCTCGTTGATGGCCGCGATCCCCCTGACCGTCGCCACACAGGGCGTTGCTCGCCGTCCGCTGTTGCTGGCCGCCATCGCCGGCTTCGCCATCGCCAATACGGTCACCACCGTGTCCACCAGCTATGCACTGACGATGCTGGCACGCTTTCTGGCCGGCGTCTCGGCCGGGCTGCTGTGGGCGCTGCTGGCGGGTTATGCCGCGCGGCTGGTACCGGCACATCAGAAGGGGCGTGCCATTGCGGTGGCAATGGTCGGCACACCATTGGCACTGTCGCTGGGCGTGCCTGCTGGCGCGTTTCTCGGCACATTGGTGGACTGGCGTGTGTGCTTCGGCATCCTGAGTATGCTGGCCCTGCTGCTGATGGTCTGGGTGCGCCTGCAGCTGGCAGATTTTGCAGGCCAGCCCAAAGGCGGGCAGCAACGTCTCGGGAGCGTGTTGATGCTGCCCGGCATCCGGTCGGTGCTGGTGGTCGTGCTGGCCTTCGTGCTGGCGCACAACATGCTCTACACCTACATCGCCGCGTTTCTGGCGCAAGCCGGCATGGCAGGCCGTATCGACCTGGTGTTGCTGGTATTCGGCGGCGCGTCCGTGCTCGGCATCTGGTTGGTGGGCGTTCTGATCGACCGCCATCTGCGCGTGCTGACGCTGAGCAGCACGGCGCTGTTCGGCGCTGCGGCATTGGCGCTGGGCCTGGCCGGCGACATGCCGGCCATCGTCTACGCAGCGGTCGGGGCGTGGGGGCTGGCCTTCGGCGGCAGCGCGACTCTGTTCCAGACGGCGCTGGTCACTTCGGCCGGTGCCGATGCCGATGTCGCCCAATCGATGCTGGTCACCGCCTGGAATACCGCCATTGCCGGTGGCGGTCTTGTGGGCGGCATCCTGCTCGACCAGTTCGGCGTGCGTGCGTTTGCGCCCGTCCTGCTGGTGCTGCTTGGTGCCACGCTGGCGGTGGCATGGGCCGCCAAACGGCAAGGCTTTGCCGCATCGCGCGGCACTGCCGCAGTCGGCAGGCAAGCCTGAGCATCGCCGCATGGATGGCGCTGGTGCGGCCGAAACGGCCTCAGGTTCCCCCCACCGCGGCCACACCGGGCGTCAGTGCGATGACGGTGCGGACACCGAGCCGTTGGCGGGCCACTCCTCCCATGCCCGAGCCGAAGCGCCGGCACCGCGCCGCCGCTCCGAGGCGATGTCGCAGGCCATCGCCAACTCACTCCGCCACCACGCCTCAGGCGTGATCATGTTCGCCATGAACAGCAGTCACCAGATCACCGCGCGAACGATCACGGTCACTCCGGCAGGCACAGCATCTGCCGGCAGCGAGGTCGTTGTGCAGTTGTCGGCCAGCCCGGATCCGCGCTGGCAGGCTTGTTTCCATTTCGTCGTGCAAGGCCGCGACGGTTTCTTCCTACAGGGCAGGCCGGTGTTCGACAACACAAGCCTTCACGGGGTGCTGCAGGCGGGGCAAGCCGAGGCCTTCCGCCAGGAGTTGCCGGACCTGCTGGTATCGGCGAGCGTGCTTGCGCGTGCCCAGGTCAAAAAGGACGCAGCGCGCTAGGGATGCTGCATCGCTCGTAGGAAGTGCCCATAGAGTAGTGTCCGATAGGCGCGCTCGGTGACCAGCCTGAAAAAGCGGCGTTATGGCAAGGCTCGGTGTCTGCAAGACTGCTCGGGCGTCGGTCCGCGGTGGACAAGGCCGCTACCTTGCCTGCCGGGCGCGGCCTGCACGCGGCACACAGGACGACAGATCGAGCGCCATGTCCCACCGCTCCAGCCCGGGCGCATAGCCATCCACCGTCACGTGTTGCACGACAAAGCCGAAGCGGGCATAGAACTGCCGGGTGTGTTGACTCGTATCCAGTATGACGCGCCGGACAGCCGGCATCTGACGCAATGCGTCGAGCCGGGCCAGGAGCAACTGCGTCCCCAGGCCGCAACGGTGCAGGCGCGGGTGGACCATGCCCCAGCACAAGCTCGCCGTTGTGCCATCGGCGCCGATCGCGTAGCCGGCGCAACCAGCGATGGCGTGGTCGCGCTCGAGCAGCTGGTAGTGCCACGCCGCGGCGTGATGGGTCAGGAAGCCGGCGAAGTCGGCACGCTCCCCGGCACTGAAGAACGCCGGCACATTTGCATCGAACAGCGCCATGCACCCATCGAAGTCCTGAGATTGATACCGCCGAATCCTGTCCATCTGCATAGTCTGCCTCAGGCGCGCAGGTGCCATGCAGCGGCATGACAACCTGCGCCGTAATCGCCGCGCCTGTCGCGCCAGCTGCGCTCAGGCCCGGGCTGTCGCCTCGCGCACGAAGTCTTCGTAGGTGCGCAGCGGACGTCCCAGCATGGCCTGCAGTTTTTCCACCGTGCCATCGGTCGCCCGCATGCCGTATGTCTGGATGCCGGCCATCATCAGGCGCATGTCGTAGGCCAGCCAGGATGGGCCATGGGCAGCCATCTGCGCTTCGAAAGCGGCCAGGTCATCGCCCGCGTAGGCGATCTCGCGTCCAAGCACCGTACTCCAGACCTTCGTGGCGGAGCTACCCGTCACCGCATGCGGGCCAACCAGTTCGAGCGTGACACGCTCAAGTGCGGCGGGCGCGCGGTCGCGTCGCAGCAACTCGGCAACCGCGATGTCTGCGATATCACGCGCATCGATCATCCCCACACCTGTCGAACCGATCGGCATCGGGTAGACAGCGTACTGTTGAATCGTCTGCTGGATCATCGCCTCGTTCTGCATGAAATACGCCGGGCGCAGAATCGTTGCAGCAATGTCGCAGCTTTCGATCATGCGCTCGACCGTGTGCTTGCCGGTAAAGTGCGGCACGTTGGTGAACTTGTCGGCATGGATCACCGACAGGTACACGACGCGTTCGATCCCTGCTTCTTTGGCAAGGTTCAGCGCGATCAGCGCCTGCGTCACTTCGTCGGGAGTGACCGCATTCAACAGGAACAGGGTGCGCACCGACGCCAGCGCGGCACGCATCGACGCGACGTCGGTGAGGTCGGCAACCACTTCGGTGACGCCGGCCGGGAAGGCGCGCTTGCCGGGTTGGCGCACCAGTGCCCTGACCTCGGCGCCTGCGTCGGCCAGGCCCTGGGTGATGAGGGAACCGATGGTGCCGGTGGCACCGGTAACGAGAATGCTCATGTGAATCTCCTGCTGTGGATGGAAGGGCGTCAGCGCGACACCTGCGCCACAACTGACGTTGCGGTGACGAGACGATAGGCCGTTGCATGGCTAATACGAAGACGCCAAGATGTAGACGCCTGGTTTCAAATGTGGAACACCATGGATCTCAATGCATTGATCGACTTCGCCCTGGTCGCAGCGAACCAGGGCCTGGGAAAGGCAAGCCGTGCCAGTGGCAGATCGAAGGCGACCTTGTCGCGCCGCATCGCCGAGCTGGAGGAGCAGCTGGGAGTGCGACTGGTCGAGCGCAGCGCACGTGGCCTCAGGCTTACCAACGCCGGGCAGCTGCTGATGGACCGCACCGAAGTGCCGTTGAGCGAGGTGGCCGAGGCCATGGCAGCTGCACGCGAGGGGCTCTCGAGCCCACGCGGACGCTTGCGTGTGGCATCGCCGGTGCTGTTCTCGCAACTGGCGATGGGACGCATCGGCGCAGAGTTCTGCGCGGCCTATCCGGAGATCACGCTCGAGGTGGTGGCAGAAGACCGCACGGTCGATCTGGTGGAAGAGCAGTTCGATGTGGCCATCCGGATCAACCCCAGCCCGGACAGCAGCCTGGTCGGGCGCTGTTTTGCCAGGGATCGGCTGGTTGTGGTGGCCGCACCCGGCATCGCCATGCCAACCGCCAACGCGGTCGCACCGATTTCCGCGGTGGTGACGTCGAGCTTCCAACCGACGACATGGACGCTCGATGACGGACGCCTGATCCTGGAACCCATTCCAAGACTGCGGTTTTCCTCGTTTTTGATGGTCCGCGACGCAGCGATTGCAGGCGGTGGCGTTGCGCTTCTTCCGCAGTCGATCGCATGGAACCAGCTCGCGCGCGGCGAACTGGTGCAATGGGGCACGATCGCTGGCGTGGAACCGGCGCTGTGGGTGCTGCACACGTCCAGGCGTCTGGCTGCGCCGAAGGTGCGCGCGTTCGTGGACTTCATGGGCGACAGGTATCCGGATGGGTCGCTTGTGTTGACGGGGTAGGGCGCTGGATTCTGCGGGTGCGGGCCAGCCTGCGTAGCGGCCAGCTGACGCACTATCGCCCGCGAAGATCCGCCGCAGAGTTCCAGGCGCAGCTGCTAACGCACTCGATCGATAGACTGGTCGACGCACCGCTGATAAGTGCAGGTGCGCGTCCTCAAATACGGCCTGGGGAACGAGCCGCTTGGTCATGATTGCGCGGTACCGCCTCGCGATCAGCGGTGCGTCGGGGCGCGGAACGTATTCCCTCGCGTAGCTGACAACTTCAGAGACCTGGCCAGACGCTCGCCCAGCGCTCGGCTCGGCTCACACGCGCAATAGCCGTCTTGCGAGACTGCGGCTGGGCGTGGTGGTTGCGTGATCGCCACCGTTGCCCAGGATCGGGCGGCGCAGATGGGGCGGCGGTAGGCAGATCAGCACGCACGGCGTTTTTGCCAAAGCGGACTGCAGCGACGAACGCCAGACGCCGCGGCGGACGACGGCGTCGTGTTCGACCACCAGCACGTCGGCGCAAGCGCGTTTGAGCAGGCCGGCGATTTCGCGCCGCGGGTTGCCGACGGCCACGTGGATGCGCACGCGCAGGTCCTCGTCGGGCAGTTGCTGGACCAGGTCGCCGAGCCAGCTGGCGGCCGCGTCTTCGCTCAGCGGCTTGTCGTTGAACAGGCTGTCGACCAACAGGCCTTCGCTGATCTCCGGCACAACGTGCAGCAGGTGCAGGTCGGCGCCGCGGCGGCGTGCCAGTGCGGCGGCATCGCGCAGCGATTCCAGGCTGGTTTCGCGGCCGGTGATCCAGCAGGCGACGTGACCGCCGACGGCGCCATCGCGCGGGATCGCATCGGCATAGGGCAGGGTGAGCATGGGCGTGGCCACGCGCTGCAGCACCCGCGCGCGCAGCGACACATGCAGCGGGCGCGGCAGGCCGGTGCGCTCGGACGGCGGCATGATCAGCAGCGCGTCGTCGCGGCTGCGGCAGAACGAGACGATGCCGGCAGCGGCGGGGCCGCCGGCAAGTGCACGCTCGCAGCCCGGGTAGTTGGAGGCCTCGGCAAAGAACGCATCCAGCGACTGCTGGGCCTGCGCACGCTTGCCCTTGGCGTGCACGTGCAGGATGGTCAGGCGTGCGCGCAGGCGGTCCACCAGTTGCGCCACGGTCGGGATGGCGGCATGGCAGGTCTCGGAAAAATTGGTGGCGAAGATCAGGTGGGTGGGGGTGGTTTGCATGGCTGTCTCCAAGATCAGTAGATGAAACCGTCGATGGCACGCACTTCACGCAGCGGTACGCGTTGGCCCAGCATCTCGCGCAGGGTCAGTTCGATGCCGCGCGACAGCGCGGTCATCGGGGTGTCGTGCACGGTGTTCTCGAACGGGTCTTCGATGGCACTGCTGGCGCTGTCGATGGCGATCAGGGTGAAGCTGATCAGCACCGAGGCGATCGGCATGGCCAGGCCCATGCCGGCGATCAGGCCCAGCGGCACCAGCCAGCAATACATGTTCACCAGCGTGCGCGGCAGCGAAGAGAACTGCCGCGGCAGGGGGGTGTTCTTGATGCGTTCGCAGGCGCCCTGGATGTTGGCCAGTGTGGTGAGGTTGGCGTCCAGCGAGGACCAGCGCAGGCTGTCGAGCATGCCCCAGTCGCGCGCCTGCTGCAGTTGCTGGCCCAGCCGCAGGGTCAGCGCGTTGGGGATGTTGGCGTAGCCGCGCAGGTCGTCCGCGCGTGCCTGGCCGAGCAGCCCGGCCAGCTCCGGAAACGGATTCTGCCGGCGCAGATGGCAGCGCAAGGCGTGCACGAAGGCGATCTGGTGCACCACGATGTCGTCGCGCAGCCCGGCCCGACGTGGGTCGGCCGGATCCACATCCAGCGCGGTCAGGGCCTGGCGCGCGATGGCGCGCGAGGTGTTCACCAGCGCGCCCCAGAGTTGGCGCGCCTCCCACCAGCGGCCGTAGGCCGCATTGGCGCGAAACGCCAGGAAGATGGTGAGCGCCGAGCCGAGCTGGGCCAGCGGCAATGCTTCGATCGACAGCCACTGCCAGTCGAAGAAGGTATAGAGCACGGCCACGGCGCAGTCGAACGCCAGCAATACCAGCAGGCGTTTATAGGTCTTGGGCCAGATGCGTCGCAGCGGAAACGTATCGCGGGTGATCATGGGAGAGACAACATGGACGTGGGGTGGATGCATTACACCCAGCCTCCACGGTCGTGTCTGCCATCCTTGCGCCAGCGTTGGACAGTGCAAGCACCGTCCGAACGATGCGGGCAGGCTATCTTTCGATAGGGTGAAATCCACACGCCCGGCCACGATGCTGTGGCTTCGACCACAGCCACAGAGGAGCGGCATTGCAACGCACGTGCATGGGTAGGCAATGGACAGACTGAGACTGCCATTCAAGTGGCGCGGGCAGGTGGTCAAGCTCAATCGCGGCCCGACGCTGTGGGCGTCGCTGGCGATGCTGGCCTTGCTGGTGTGGGCGGAATGGTACTCGCACCTGGGCGTGTCGCTGGGCCTGCTCTATATCCTGCCGGTGGTGCTGGCGGCCACGGTATTGTCGCGGCGCGACATCGTCATCGCCGCGATCGCCTGTGCGGTGCTGCGTGGTTTGTTCGTGACCGACGAAATAGTGGTCGAACAGGCGCTACGCTTCTTCATGGCGACGATTGCCTATGCCGGCTGTGGTCTGCTCGTGGCCGAAATCAGCCGCACTCGGCGGGTGATCCTGGCCCATTACGTGCAGCTGCGCGCCGAACAGCGGCTGCGTCGGCGGCTGGAGCGGCAACTGTGGCTGCTCGCCGAAAGCAGTCCGGCGGCGTTGCTGACGGTGGCCGGCGACGGCCGTATCGTGGCGGCCAACCGCGCCGCGCACGAGATCCTGGACATGGCCGAGGACGGCGGGCTGGAGGGCCGCGCGGTGCGCGAGTTCCTGCCGCTGCTGGACGATGCGCTGAGTATGAGCGCCAATCTGGACGGCATGCGCACTTCGGCCAGCACCTGGGGCTGCCGCAGCGACGGCACCCGCTTTCCGGCCACCACCTGGTTCTCGGTCTACGAAGACAGCGCCGAGCGTCACCTGGCTGCGATCCTGGTCGACACCAGCGAGGAAGTGCGCGCGCGCGAGTCGGCGCACTTCGACGATGTGCTGAAGAACAATCGCCTGCTGGCCGGCGCGGTGTCGCACGAGATCCGCAACCTGTGTTCGGCGGCGGGCGTGGTCACCTCCAACCTTGCGCGGCATCCTGGCATTGGCGCAGATCCGGATCTGGCCGCGCTGCGCAGCCTGGTGGCGGCATTGATGGAGCTGGCGTCCTTCAACCTGCGTCGGCAGCTGCCCGACGAAGCGCATGAAACGCGGCTGCAGACGCTGTGCAGCGAGTTGGATGTGATCATCCGCTCGGACTGGGAGGACGTCGATGGCCAGCTGGTGATCCAGGTCCCGGCCGAGTTCCCGTCGGTGCACGGCGACCGCCACGCGCTGCTGCAGGTGCTGCTCAATCTGGCGCGCAATTCGTTGCGCGCGGCGCAGGCGCTGCCACCGCAACGCCGCCAGTTGATCGTCAGTGCGCGCCTGGAACAGCAGCGCGCAGTGTTGAGTGTGCGCGACACCGGACCGGGCATCGCCGATCCGGGCCGCCTGTTCCAGCCGTTCCGTAGCGACAGCGACGGCTCCGGCCTGGGGCTGTACATCTCGCGTGCGCTGATGGCCAACCAGGGCGGCCTGCTGCGCTATGCGCCCGGTGGCGAGGGCGCCTGCTTCGAGTTGCATCTGCCGTTGGCGCATGCACCGTCTGTGGAGGCGCGGGATGGATGAGTCACGGCGTGAACCGGTTCGCCTCTACCTGCTGGACGACCACACGCTGTTCCGCGAAGGCCTGTTGCGCCTGCTCGGTGCCGACGCCCGCTTCCAGGTGGTCGGGCAGTCCGGCGCATTGGCGCAGGCCATCGTACAGATCGCGTCGCTGACGCCGGACGTGGTCATCCTCGACTACGACATGGGCGAGTACAACGCACTGGACTACATGCGGCGTCAGGCCGAACAGGCGAGCCGCCCCGCCACGCTGATCGTCACCGCCGGTCTGCCCGAGCGCGACGCGCTGGCCTTGATCCGGCTCGGGGTGTCCGGCATCTGCCGCAAGGATGTTTCCACCGATGAACTGATCGACAGCATCCATGCGGTGGCGATGGGCCGGGTGCTGATCGACCAGCGTTATCTGCAATCGCTGGTCGCACAGGGTACCCAGGAAAGCCGGCCCAGTTTCACCGACCGTGAGCGCGAAGTGCTGCGTGGCTTGCTGCGTGGGCAGTCCAACAAGTTGATCGCACGCCAGCTGGGCAGTTCGGAGAGTGCCATCAAGGCGACCTTCCAGCAGCTGTTCAACAAGCTCGACGTGCGTTCTCGCAGCCAGTTGGTGATGGTGATCCTGCAGGATTATCGCGATCTGGTGTGAGGGGGACTGTCGCTTCAAGAGGTGCCGGACGAGCCATGCAGGTGCCGATGCTCATCGGTTGGACCCGATGCGGTCGCGGTGGTACGGGAACGTACCGGGCCGTGCAACCGGGCCGCACGTGTGACGCCGATCTGCCGCTTTGCAAGCACGCCAATCAGGGTGCAGCGGGCGGTTTTGGGGGACAGGCGTGAGGTATTGGGCCACCACAAGGCGTCGGACTCATCTGCACGAGCCGTGGACGAAACGCCGGTCATCATGTGCGCTGGCGGATAGAGGTGTTACATGGCGAAACCGACGCTGTTCTTCCTGCACGCCCTTGGGTCCAGCAGCAACGAGTGGTCTGGTGTGATCCAGCGATTGGAAGCGCGTTTTGATTGTGTGGCGCTCGATATTCCCGGCTTTGGAGAGGCGCCGCCGATCGAGCATGTCGACACCGCCGCACTGGTTGCCTGGTTTGTCGAAGAGGTGATTCGGCGGCAACCGACGTGCTGGTTCGCGATCGGGCACAGCATGGGCGGAAAGATCGCCACCCTGGCAGCAGCGCAGGCGCGCGATGGCCTGGCCGGGCTTGCCGGCCTGGCCGGCGTGATCCTGGTCGCTGCGTCGCCACCGGCGCCCGAGCCGATGGATGAGTCTCGCCGACGTACGATGCTTGCCTGGTTCGAAAACGGCCATCCCACGCGGCAAGAGGCGGAGCAGTTCATCGACGATAACTGTGCGATGGCGCTGCCAGCACCGGTCAGGGACGCAGCTGTCGACGATGTGCTGCGAACCAGTGCGAGAGCATGGATCGCCTGGCTCGCGCATGCCAGTCGCGAGAACTTAAGCGCGCAGGCAGGCTGCGTGGAGGTGCCCGCGATGATCATCGCCGGCAATGAAGATGGCGACCTGGGCGAAGCCGCGCAAACAGCGCTGAACGCGCCGCACTATCACCATGCGCGTATCGCCGTCGTGGCTGATGCGGCGCATCTGATCCCGTACGAGCAACCGCAACACCTGGCCCAGCTGATCGCAGCGCATGTGGATCGCAGCGTGGGCAAATGCCTGCCCGATGACTTCGTCACGCTGCTCAATATGGAGCGGGTTGCCCCGCGCATGCGCAAGCTGCTGCTCAGTCGGCATGCCGGCCCACCCGCCGGTGCGCAAGGCGTGCTGAGCCAGCATCAACTGGGAACACTCGGCGCAGTCGTCGCACGTGTCCTGGATGGGGCTAGCGATGCGGGCGAGATTGCACGACGAATCGATATCCAGCTTGCCGAAGGTGCGGGAGATGGTTGGCGCCATGCAGCGTTGCCACCCGATCGGCTTGCGGTGCCGTTGGGCCTGGACGCGCTCGACGCGCTGACGACCGGCTTTGCTGGTCTACCCGTAGAGATGCAGGATAAATGGCTGCGTCAGGTGTCGCGATCGATGGCCGGCGATCCTTCGGCGCACGGGCTGGATGCAGCGCAGCTGGCGCACTGGTTCGAGGACGTGCGCGCCGAAGCCGTGCGGACCTGGGTCAGCCTTCCCGCCACGATGGCTGCACTGGGATACGACGGCTTCGCGGTTGGCGGTGCCGGTCTCGACAGCCCGGGCTATCAGCACACCGCAGCCGACCGGCAGGAAGCCTGGCAGCTTCCTGCCGAAGGCTTGCGATGAGCCCGGGCGTGCACGACGCCGCAGTCGATGTGGTGGTGGTAGGCAGCGGGGCAGGCGGCGGCCCGCTGGCCGCACGGCTCGCGCAACGAGGTCTCTCGGTGGTGGTGCTGGAGGCGGGTGCGGCCTTCAGTCCCACGTCCCATCTGCCCGATGAGCTGACGGCCGGCATCTACTGGATGGAGGAGCGCCTGAGCGGCGGGCAGACGCCAACCGCGTTTGGCGCCAATAATTCCGGTTCGGGCATGGGCGGTTCGACCCTGCATTGGGGCGCCTTTTGCCCGCGTCCGGACAAGCGCGATCTGAGCCTGTCGACGCACACCGGGCAGCACGGCATGGACTGGCCGATCGCGCATGAAGAGCTGCTGTCCTATATCCACCGCGTCGAGGAGTTCATCGGCGTCTCCGGGCCGGCGCACTATCCGTGGGATCCCGAGCGCAGCTACGCCTATCCGCCGCCGCAACGCAATGCGTCGGCCAACGCGATGGAGCGCGGTTGCCGCACGCTTGGCATCACCGCCACCGATGCGCCTGCCGCGTTGGTGACCAGGGCGCACGCGCAGCCGCACCACGGCAGGCGCGCGGCCTGCAACAACTGCGGCGCCTGCCATCAGGGGTGCAGCAACGGCGCCAAGGTGAGCGTCGATACCACCTGGCTGCCGCTGGCGCGCGCGCACGGCGCCCAATTGCGACCCGATTGCCGGGTCATCGACATCGAGCGCGGCGCCCGGGGCATGGTCAGCGCGGTGGTCTATCAACAGAACGGACGCGAACTGCGCCAGCGTTGCACGAGCTTGTTCCTGTGCGCAGGCGGCGTGGAAACACCGCGCTTGCTGCTCAACCTGGGGCTGGCCAACTCAAGCGGCCAGGTGGGGCGCAACTTCATGGCGCATGTGGCCACCCAGGTGTGGGGAGAGTTCGATGCAGACATGCGCATGAACCGTGGCTACCCCTCGTCGCTGATCACCGAGGACATGCTGCGCCCGGCCAATGCCGATTTCATCGGGGGCTATCTGGTGCAGAGCCTGGGCGTGCAGCCGATCACCCTGGCCAACACCCTGGCACGTGGCGCAGGCATGTGGGGGAGGGAGCTCGTAACGACCATGGCGCGCTACAACCGCCTGGCCGGCATCGGCATCAATGGCGACTGCCTGCCGCAGGACGGCAACCGGCTGACCCTGTCCGACGAGCGCGATGCCTTCGGCCAGCGCAAGGCGCGTATCGACTTCAGCTACGGGCCCAACGAACGTGCGATTGATGCCCACGCGCGCGCATCGCTGCACGCAATCTGGGAGGCAGCCGGTGCCCAACGCATCTTCGCCGCCGCTCGCTCCGCACACACGCTGGGCACCTGCCGCATGGGCACGGACCCGGAGCAGGCCGTGGTGGACCCGGACGGCCGCGCATTCGATATCGCCAACCTCTACATCTGCGACAACTCGATTTTTCCAAGTGCACTGGCAGCCAATCCCGCGCTGACGCAGATGGCACTTGGCCTGCGCTCCGCGGAGCGCTTTCTCGCCCGCTAATTGCACGCTTATCCCCACCTCTCTCTACCACCAGGAGTTCAGCATGGATCTCGGAATCAACAATCGGATCGCCCTCATCAGTGGCGGCGACTCGGGAATGGGCAAGGAAACCGCGCGGCAGCTGCTCGAAGCCGGCGTGCGCGTGGCGATCACCGATCTTGCGGACGGCACGCTCGACCAGGCAGTGGCGGAACTGTCGGGCCTGGGGCAGATCATCGCCATCGAAGGCGACGTCACCCGCGAGCAGGACGTCACCGCCATCTGGGCGCAGGTGCGCGAACAACTGGGCGACCCCGACATCTACATCAACGCAGCAGGCGTCACCGGCGCAACCGGCGACTTTCTGGAGGTCAGCGACGCCGGCTGGCTCGAGACGCTGGACATCAACCTGATGGGCGCGGTGCGCATGTGTCGCCAGGCCATTCCCGCGATGCGCCGCAAGCAATGGGGCCGGATCGTGCTGTTCGCGTCGGAAGACGCCGTGCAGCCCTACGTGGACGAGCTGGCCTATTGCGCATCGAAGGCAGCAATCCTGAGCCTGGCCAAGGGCCTGTCCAAGGCCTACGGAGCGGACAACGTGCTGGTCAATACGGTGTCGCCCGCCTTCATCGCAACCCCGATGACCGACAAGATGATGCAAAAGCGCGCACGCGAGAATGGGACCACGTTCGAGCAGGCAATCGAATCGTTCCTGGACGAAGAACGTCCCGGCATGGTGCTCAAGCGACGTGGCCGCCCGGAGGAAGTGGCTTCGGCGGTTGCCTTCCTGTGCTCCGAGCGCGCCAGCTTCATCAACGGCGCCGGTATCAGAGTGGATTCGGGATCGGTTTTTACGATCGCTGGCTGACACGTTTGCTGATTGCATCCATACAGCACTCGTCAATGAATCAGCGAGAGCGCCTGCTCGATCGCAGGTCGCATTCTGCGATCGAGCAACGTGGAGGCTGATCTTTAGCGGATCGAGTGGCGCTAGAGCTAGAAACTATCGATAAGACGAGAAGCGGTGTTTCAGCCAAGAGAAGTTCAATAGTCTGCTGCGCGACGCACTAGCGAGTGTGGCGACCATGGATATGGAGAGAATCCAGGTGCCCGACCAAAGAAGATGTCGGAGGAAAGTCCGTTCGAAAACGCTCTGATGGGCATCCGGTGGCAGGCCACTAACTCATATCGACATCACTATCGGCAATGATCGGAAACTGAAGAAAGCACGCATGGGCTACTAAGATCCAATGACGCGTCGCAGCAGATCGACGCATCTGGATGTGGGGACCTTTTTGATGTTGCACACGCGCTTGTCGCTCGCCGCTGCCGTTTCAGCTGCTCTTTCGTTAGCCGCACATGCCCAGGGGCCGGCAACCGATCTTTCCGGAATACAAACTCCTAGCGCCAAGACCCTGGACAGCGTCAGCGTTGTTGGCAGCCAGATCCAAGGTGGTTCGGCCGCAGCCGCACTCCAGGTCACTTCGCTCGATCGTCAGCAGGTGGATGCCACCGGTGCCACAGGCGGTGATGAGCTGTACCGCACTATTCCGCAAATGGGCGATGTGTCGTTCAACCCCACAAATGGTGCGACCAGCAGCAACTTTTCGCGCGGCGACGTGGGTTCGGTCGACTTGCGAGGTCTTGGTGTGGGTAACACGCTGATGTTGTTGAACGGCCGCCGCACCGTGGTGCACCCAGGCAGCCAGGCCGATGACAACCTGGTTCCGGTCCTGACCTACAACGCCAATGCTATTCCGGTGGCCGGCGTGTCCCGCGTCGAAGTGCTACGCGACGGTGCCTCGGCCATTTATGGCTCCGATGCGGTAGGCGGCGTCGTGAACAATGTGCTGCAGAACAACCTGCTGGGCGGCTGGCTGGAACTGCGGTACGGCGGCGCTGAGGGCACCAGCCTGCGCCAGAGCGACATCAGCGGTGCCTACGGCTGGGACTTCCGCGACGGAAGGGGCAATGTATCGGTATTCCTCAACCAGACCCGCCGCAGCGACTTGCCCGCCGGTGATTTGGACTACGCCGCGTCCAGTGACAAGCGGCCACTGTTCGAGGGCACGCGGTTTGAAGGAGTCAGCAGCCTCGACATGCGCAACACGTTGAGTGCGTGGGCAGACCTGGCCGTGCCATCGTCGTTCGGTCGCGTCACCCGCAACGGCAACGCGTTGACCAGTGCGGCCGGCGCATTCCATATCCAGCCGAGCACGAATGGCGGCTGCGCTGCACCACTGGCCCAGGGACTATGCGTAGATGATGGCGCACGTGCCACCGCCGGAGCCGATCGCAACCTGCGATACGACAGCGCTACGTATCCGCTTTCGCTGCTGCCTTCGCTTGTGCGCCGTAACGTCTTTGTGACCGGTCACTACGCACTCAACGACGACGTGGAAGCCTACGGTGAATTGGGCTGGTACCAAGCAGATACCCGCGCCCTGCAAAGCCCAGTGTTCACCATCGGGTCCACCAAGGTCACCATTCCCGCCAGTAACTACTGGAACCCGTTCGGAGCTATTACGTTGCCCGACGGCAGTCCGAATCCGAACCGGATTTCCGGCTTGAACATCCCTGCATCGGGGTTGCCTGTCACGCTCAATAACTACCGTTTCATGGACCTTGGCCCGACCCTGGTCAAGGTGGAGAACACCCAGGCGCGCATACTCGGCGGCCTGCGTGGACACTGGAACGGCTGGGACTGGGACAGCGCGTTGCTTTATTCCCAAGCGCAAGTCGTGGATCGCCAGGACGGCATCAGCTCTACGGCGCTACAGCGTCAATTGGCATTGTCCACCCCGGACGCCTACAACCCGTTCAACGGCGGCGACTTGCTGTTTCCTGCCACGGGCGGGGATGCCACGCCGAGTAGTCAAGCCGCGCAGGAGGCGATTCGCGTAGCGTCTACCCGACGCAGCCGCACCACCCTTGCCCTGGGTGACTTCAAGCTCTCTCGCACCGATCTGCTGCAGCTCCCAGGCGGCGACGTCGGTGCCGCAGCGGGTATCGAGTTTCGACGCGAGAGCCAGTTGGATGACCGCGACGCACGCGTGGACGGCAGTCTCGGTTTCGTCGATGCGGTGACCGGCGAGGTACAGACCGCCGACTTGTTCGGCGTCAGCCCCACGCCCGATACCCGCGGTTCGCGCAACGTATGGTCGGCCTATGTGGAATTAGCCGCGCCGCTGGTATCCCCGGAAATGGAGGTGCCATTGGTTCGCTCGCTTGACGTGCAACTGGCCGGCCGCTTCGAGCGCTACAGTGATTTCGGCAATGTGGCTAAGCCGAAGATTGCGGCCGCCTGGGAAGTGTTCGACGATTTTCGCGTGCGCGGTTCGTGGTCCGAGGGGTTTCGTGCGCCCAATCTGGAGCAGGTCAATGCCAGTTTGGTCACCCGTGGGAACACCCGCACCGATTGGGTGCTATGCGAGGCCGACCTGCGCGCCGGGCGCATCAGCTCTTTCGCCAACTGCTCGCGCAGCGGTGTGGCCACCGCTCAGCGCAGCGGCAATCCAGACTTGGACCCGGAAGAGTCCACGTCGTGGACCGCCGGGCTGCTGTGGACACCCGGCAATGCGCGTCTGGGCCGCTTCAGCTTCAGCGCCGATTACTGGAGCGTTGAGCAGACCGGGATCATCGGCCTGTTTGGAGAGGGCAACGCGCTCATCCTCGACTACCTGCTGCGCACCCAAGGCAGCAGCAACCCCAACGTCATTCGCGCCGCACCCACCGCTGACGACGCCGCAGCTGTAGCCGGCACGGGACTGGCACCTGTTGGCACCGTGATCTACGTCAAGGACCAGTATGTCAACCTGCGCCCGCAGACCGTCCGTGGGCTTGACTTCAACGCCAGCTGGCAGAAGGGCACCGATCGCGCAGGCACGTTCAAGGTCGATTTGTCGGCCACGCGCCTGTTGGAGTTTTACCGCGACCCGTCACCTGAAATCGCGGCGCTGATCGCCGCTCGCGATGCCGATCAACTGAATGCTGGAACAAGCATCTCCGGCGGCGGTGACCTGATCGGCCAGAACGGTACTCCCGAGTGGAAGGGGTCGGGATCGCTGACCTGGCAGTACGGCAAGTTCACCACCGGCGCGTTCGTGCAATACGTTGGAGCAGTAGACGATACCGGCCTGATCGACAGCAGCGGCCGCCCGTGGCGGGTGGACGCGACGACGACGGGAAGCTTGTACGTGCAGTACGCGTTTGGCCGCGACCAGGCCGCCGGCACCCGCGTGCGTCTCGGAGTGCGCAATCTCACCGACGAAACGCCACCGCTGGCGGCTACGGCATCCGGTTATTTAGGCAGTTTGTACGAGCCTTACGGCCGCTACTGGTACGCCAGTGTCCGTCATGCCTTCTGATCGTCTCGCAAACCAAGGATCACCGATGCCCCGCAACGCCTCCACGCCTTTCCCGTCTGCTTGCCGCCGTGCACCGTGGATTGCGCTGCTTCTGCTTGTACTTCCCTCGGCATTCGCCGATGTACCCAACACCGTCACACGCAAGGGCAACGTCGACGACGCACGCGGCTACCAGCCGATCCACCATCCGCTGCACGCCCGAGGGGGCGTGGTGGTCAGCCAGAGCCGACCGGCGTCTGAGGTGGGTGCCCGGATCTTGCGCGAGGGTGGTAACGCAATCGATGCAGCCATCGCCGTTGGCCTTGCCGAGGCGGTGACCTTGCCACGCGCTGGCAACCTGGGTGGCGGCGGAGCGCTGGTCATCTACGTGGCGAAGGACTGTCGCACTACTGCGTTTGATTACTATGGCTCGGCGCCGGCAGCGACCACCGCCAAGCTTCTGCTGGGTCGCGACGGCAAACCCGAACGAGGCGCGTCGATCTCCTGGAAAGGCGTGGCCGTTCCAGGCACGGTCGCGGCATTCTATGCGGCACACCAAAAGTACGGCAGGTTGCCGTGGGCGAGTCTGGTACAACCAGCCATCGAGCTCGCCGAACAGGGCGTGCGCCTGTCCGACGACGAGGCGATGATCCTGGATTGGGCCAAGCCCACGCTTTGGCGCACGCCGGAAACCCGTGCGCAGTTCTTCAAGCCTGATGGAAGCAGCTACGTCGCCGGCGAGCTCCTGCGCCAGCCGGACCTGGCTTGGTCGCTGCGTGAGATTGCACGCGATGGTGCCGACGCGTTCTATCGGGGGGAAATCGCCAAGCGCATCGTCGCTGCTAGCCGCAAGCACGGCGGAATCTTGAGCGCCAAGGACTTGACCAACTATCGCGTGCGCGAGCTGGAACCGGTGCGTTCCACTTATCGCGGCGTGGAGCTGGCGTTGGCGCCGTCGCCCTCGTCAGGTACCACGCTGGCGCAACTGCTCAACCTGATCGAGCCATTTCCGTTGCAACCGGCCGACGCCGGCAGCGCGAAAGCATACCACCTCATTGCCGAGGCAACACGCCTGGCCGGTGCTGATCGCAGTGCCTTCTCCGGTGGCCCCCCGCAGCACAACACGCCTAATGAAAGGCTGCTCGACAAGAAGTATGCATACCAGCGCGCCGCGCTGATTTCGCCTGAGCGCACACTGCCAGCCGAGGAGATCAAGGCGGGGGAGCTGCTTCAGCAAAGCCCTGATACCACGCATTACTCGGTGGTGGACGCTGAAGGCAACGCGGTAAGCAATACCTATACGCTGAGCAACAATTTCGGCGCGGCGGTGATCGCTCCCGGTACCGGTATCCTGCTCAACAACTCGTTGGGCAACTTCGCCTGGGGTGGTCCCAAGAACTCGCCCAACGCGCCGGCACCGGGTAAACGCCTGGCGACCACCATCACTCCGTTCATTGCCTTCAAGGATGGCAAGCCATGGATCGTGGCGGGCACCCCAGGTGGTGGCTCTATCATCTCGGCGTTGGCGCAGTTCATCGTGAATGTGGTCGACTTCAGACTCAACATCGCCGAGGCCACTGCGCGCCCGCGCATCAACGCTGCGCGCGATGGCACCATTTCCTACGAGCTGGCGCTGTCGCCGGACACGTTGGACAGGCTGGAGGCATTGGGCCATCGGGTCGAGCCATTCATCACCCAGACCAGCATTCAATCCATCGAGATCGCGCCGGATGGATCCGCGTTCGGCTCCGCCGATCCGCGCCGGCCGGATTCGGCTGCAATAGGTGTGGAGTAGCGGTGCGAACCTAGTAGCGGGGGAGAAATTTCCGGTTGGCCATTCCAAACTCTCGTGGGAGCTGCCACGCCATGACAGGCTTAGGCTGAGCACGACGGGGCGACCGGTTCATCACCGAACTCGAACGCGCATGAATCAAGGGCACCAAGCGTTCGATGATCTTTTTTTCCTGTTCTGCGAGCGTCTGAGGCGGGAGGCGGTCAACCTGACTGACGAAGCGACACGAACAGATCCGTCTCTGGATTGGCAGGCGACCCGCTTGAGGGTACAATAATGCGAACCATTCGCATTTATGGGCTGGATTCTCTTTCCTGTCCTCCCCGCAAGGCAGCCATGTTTCCGCGTCTTTCATTACTTGCGCTAGCGCTGCTGGCAGCAACGCCTGCGTCTGCTTCCGAATCGCCAATTTCCGAACTTGAGCCTGAGCGCTCGACCCAGTCAGTCCAGGCCGATCTGGACACCGTCAGGGTGGTTGGCCTGCGCCAGAACGGATTCACCGTTCCCGACAGCCAGACCGGGCCGTATCGCGGCCTGGACATGCTGGATGTGCCCGCCAATATCAATGTGGTCTCGCGCGATCTGCTGGATGCACAGGGCGCCACCGGTCTTTACGACGCGCTTCGCAACGTTGCCGGCGTCGTGCGCCAGCAGCAGAGTGGGGTGGCTTACGACCAGATTTCGATCCGCGGCATCAACCTTGACAACCGTTCCAGCTATCTGTTCAACGGTGTGCTGCCGTTCGACAACAATGTGCCGATCCCGATGGAAAACAAGGAACGGGTGGAAGTGCTCAAGGGCGCGGCTGCGCTGTACTACGGCTTCGTCACCCCGGGCGGGGTGGTCAACCTGGTCACCAAACGCGCCACTGTCGCGCCGGTGACCTCGCTGTCGCTGTCCGGCGACAACCAAGGCTCGGCGCAGCTGCACGTGGACCTCGGCCGTCGCTTCGGCAGCCATCAACAGTTCGGTGTCCGGGTCAATGCGTTGAGCCAGAACATCCACCTGCCGATCGAGGACGACAACGGTTACCGCCGCATGCTCAGCGCTGCGCTGGATTGGGACGTCAGCAGCGATTTCAGCCTGCACTACGACGTCGAGCGCATCCGCGCTCGCATCACCGAGCAGGCCGCGGTGGTTCCGCCTGCGGCCGTCGGCGGCGTGATCACGCTCCCCGGCATGCCCGATCCCAGCATCCTGCTGTCGATGAAGGGCAAGGACACCTTGTCGGACGCCACCACGCATCTGCTCAGCGGCGAGTACGCGCTCAACAGTGCCTGGACGGCGCGTTTCAGCGTGGGCGAATCGGTCACCCGGCGCGACCGCTGGCTGTGGATCTTCGACAACTACTCGCTACGAACCGGCCAGGGCAGCGTCTATGGAGCCGACCAGAAAGGGCAGGAGTACACCAACAGCAATGCGCGGGCAAACGTGGAAGGCAGCTTCCGCACGGGCAGCGTGACCCACGACCTGCAGATCGGTGTCGATGCCAACAAGCTGTATCAACCCAGTTTCAACACCTTCATGTATCGCGCAGCGCAGAACCTGTACGACCCTATGGAGATTGTCGACCTGATCCGCGCGCCCACCGGATCCAAGACGACGCTGCGCGATCGCGGCTTCCTGGAGCAGACCATCCGCAACAGTGGCGTGTATGCAATGGATCGGATCGGCATCGGCGACCGCTGGCAGCTGATCGGCGCGTTGCGCTATGCGCGCTACGGCACGCGACAATTGGAGACTGCCGATTACGACGTCAGTGCCACCACACCGTCGGCTAGCGTGACCTACAGGCTATCGCCCAAGGCATCTGTGTATGCGAGCTATGTGGAAGGGTTGGAGTCGGGTGGTACGGCGCGGTCGGCCGCCGTCAACGCAGGCCAGGCGTTGCCGGCGGCGGTGAGCCGCCAGAAGGAAGTGGGCGCGCGCTATCGCATGGACAATGGAACGCTGTTTTCCGCTTCGCTGTTCCGCCTGGACCAGGCCTCGGCCGATACCGACGACAACGGCGTCTATGCGCTCAACGGACGCTCGCGTTATCGGGGGCTGGAATTTTCGGTTCAAGGCAACCTGACCGAGAACCTGTCGGCGGCGGTGTCGGGCATGCTGCTGGATGCCCAGATCGTGCAGGCGACCACTGCCAGCCTGGAAGGCAATACGCCCAACAACACGCCCGAGCGCACCGCCAGCCTGTTCTTCAACTATCGCGTGCCCATGCTGGAAGGCTTGTCGGTGAGCGCAGGCGGATTCGCACTGGCATCGCGGCCGATCGATGACCAGAACCGCGCCAGCATTCCCGGCTATACGACCTACGTCGCCGGCGCTGCCTACGCGACCCGGCTGCATGGCGTGCCGACCACGTTCAAGTTCAATGTGGAAAACCTGACCGACAAACGTTACTGGAGCGCGGCTGGCAGCGGGCAATTGGCGATGGGCTTGCCACGTACGATCAGTTTCAACGCCACCTTCGACTTCTGATGCGAGAGGCTGTCTCGATGCGAGTGCGCATGAAATCCATCGCGGTATCGATGGTGCTGGTGGGTCTTTGCAGCCAGTCAGTAGTGGTCC
The DNA here is from genome assembly GCF_011761885.1 of Xanthomonas sp. CFBP 8151. Lineage (NCBI taxonomy): Bacteria > Pseudomonadati > Pseudomonadota > Gammaproteobacteria > Lysobacterales > Lysobacteraceae > Xanthomonas > Xanthomonas sp. CFBP 8151. The sequence goes on along the minus strand of NZ_JAASQZ010000005.1, from coordinate 20,071 downwards.
AGGCGGCAAGTCCGAACCTGGCTGGCAAACGCGTGTTCTATGTGACGCGTCTGGACGAGGTACCAGGCGCCACCGAGCGCCAGCGCGACGTCCAGCAACACGGTCTGAGCGCCGACAGAACCGTTGCCACCCATCTGCAGCGGCTTGGCTGCAAGGTGAGTTTCTTCGATCAGACCGTCGACCCTTCCAAGGCGCAGGGCTTCGATCTGGTGGTGCTGTCCTCGGTGGTGCAGTCTCGCGAGATGGCCGACACCGGCTTCAGAAACGTCGCGGTGCCGCTGCTGACCTGGGAGAACGATCTGATGGATTCGCTGCGCCTGACCGGACGACGGAAGGGCGTGGACTACGGTGAGGTGGAGAAAGAGCACTACATCCGCATCATCAATGCACCGCATCCGCTTGCAGGTGGCCTGCGGAATGGCAAGACCTATGTCTATCCGCGCGACGTGATGATGGGTTGGGGCGTACCTGCCAGGGCCGCCAGCGTGATCGCAACGCTACCGGGGGAACCCGACAAGGCGGTGGTCTTCGGCTACGAGAAGGGCGCCACGATGGATTACGACTTCGTCGCGCCCGCGCGCCGTGCGGCGCTGTTTCTGGACAACGACACCTTTTCGAATCTGAGTCCGGACGGACTCGCGCTGTTCGATGCGGCCGTCGACTGGTCGATGCGCAGGCCCTGAGTTCGCCGGACGATGGTACGTGCCGAACGTCGAGCTTTACCCGGTCAAAACGTGGCCTGATCTCGAACGCCTCGATTTCGGAGATGCGCAAGAGGCGTCGAATAATGCCTGCAGACAGGGCGATGTTTCCGCGCTTTGCCAAGATATCGCGTTTCAGCAGGCAAGCGCAGATGCACTTGAGCCACAGCTGGTCAAGTCGAACGATCTTACGGCAGCCCAAGCGAAAGCAAAGGGACACGAATCGAGAAAACTGACACATGCCTGACGACCTGAAATCGCCCCGTTCGTAGGTACTTGATGGTGAAGAAATATTTATCCCAAGGCGGCAAGTTGAGGGCGGCAATCTAAGCCAAGAAATCGCCCCACGCTCAACGAAGAATCAGCAATCACTCCACAAGTTCAGGAAGTGCCAACTAACTTCCTTGCGGTAGATGGCGCTATCTTTCTTCGTGGGTGGGGGGGCGCGTCGCTGCCGCGCTGCTCTTGCCGTACTCAGCCACCGATTAGGGCGGCGAACAACTCCAGCAAGATGAATCCCGGACTCGTTCTTGCTGTAGAAGGCTCTGTGGCAACTAGAAATTCTTTGAAGGATTACTTCCGGGCTACCGCCAGTACTTCTCGTCTGTCGCTGGACAAGGCAATGAGCGGGGTGGCGCGGCAAGGCCAAGATCGGCCATTTGTGGCAGAGGCGTTTCAACACCTTGGGCTGTATCTCATGGCGACCATGAGCAATGATGAGTTGAGCATGGGCAAGCAACTGGCACTCAAGGCAGTGAGTCAAAGTGGTGGCCTGCCTTTTGCCTTGGCGTAGTGGATTGTCATGTAGCGCGTGCAGCTAACCGAGCAGATCTGATACCCACATCCGATCGGGGAATTTACCTAAGGGCGCACTCCATGGAGGTAACCGAGAAAGGGGGTTGACTCGTCAATAACGCAGAAGATCACGAAGGCCTATCGGGGGTAAGGAGCATGGCAGCTTCCGATCCAAAGCAGACGCTCGCTTTTGGTCAATAGCGAAAGGATGAAGCTGCTTTGAGTCCTGACGCGGCGTCTGTCAGTTAGCTATACCTAAGTGGCGGAACGGCCAGGCCGGGACTCCATCTCGTCGCTGCGCGCAGGCCTGGCGGAAGTTCTCCACGAAGGCGCGCTGCACCGTGGTCGGGTGCCAGTCCGAGCGCATCGTCAGGCCGATCTGACGACGCCCACCGGCGACGTGGAAGGGCAGCTCGCACAGCAGGCCGGCGCGTTGCTCGAACAGGAACTGGTCGCGCGACATCATCGTCAGCCAGTCGTCCTCGAGCAGCAGCCCGCGCATGACCAGGACCGAGCCCGACTCGACGCGCAGCGGCGGCGGGGAGTATCCATGCTGGTTGAACATGCGCTCCCAACGCTCGCGCATCGGCGCGCCGCGCGCGGGCATAACCCATGGATAGGTCAGTAGCGCATCGATGGAACATTCGGCCTGCACCAGTGGATGCCCGCATCGCGCCACCAGCACCGGTTCGTCGTCGAACAGCACCTCTTGCACGATGTCGGTCACCGGCGGCGGGTGACGGGTCGCGCCGATCAGCACATCCAGGCTGCCCTCGCGCAGGTGAGCCAGCAGTTCGGCGTAGGATCCTTCCGCGACATTGACCGAAGCCGCCGGAAACGCCCGCGCGAACCGGGCCAATACCTGGGGCAGCAGCACCGCACGCGCCAGCGGCAAGGTGCCCACGGCGATGCGGCCGGCGCCCTGCGCGCGTAGCGCATGCAGCTCATCCATCGCCGCCGACAATTCGGCCAGCGCCAGGCGCACGAAGCGCAGTAAGCGTGTGGCGGCCAGCGTGGGCTGCACGGTCTTGCCCTGGCGGTTGAACAGGGTGACGCCGATCAGCGTGGATAGTTCCTGCACGGCGCGATAGACCGCAGGCTGCGACACGCCGCTGCGCACGGCAGCCAGGGAATAACTGCCTGCCGCTTCCACTGCGATCAGCGCACGCAGCTGCGGCAGCGTGACGCGGCGCTCGACCGCGGGCAGGCCCGGCAGGCGCGCCAGGCGTCGCGCGCGTTGCACGCCTTGCGCCAGGTATGCCAGGGCGCGCTCGATGCGCGCCACCAGCAGCTGGCCCGCCGGGGTGGCGACCATGCCGCCGGGGTGGCGGTCGAACAACGGCTGATCGACCAACCGTTCCAGCCGCGCCAAAGCCTGGGTCAGCGCCGGCTGCGACAGGTTCACCTCGTCCAGCGCGGCCGCAATGCTCCCGCGACGATGAATCGTCGGCACGGCCGCTAGATGCCGCAGGTTGAACTCGGGAATGGCCTCCATCGAGACAAACTATAACCAAATTGAATGGATAAGTCGCAAAACGAAATTGGATAGGACGGCTTGCCGGAACAAACTCGCCCATCGCTAACGGAGGATGGATGCAATGACGAGAGTCGTGACCCGGATCGAACGTGCCGCAGGGCCCGCCGTGGAGGGCCTGTCACAGGCCGGCGTGGCCACCGCGCACGAGGCCCAGGGGCGCAGCGGGCTGATGCATCCGCGGCTGCGGCCGATCTACAGCGGGGCGCGCATCGCCGGCACCGCGGTGACCGTATCGGTGCCGCCGGGCGACAACTGGATGATGCACGTGGCCATCGAGCAACTGCAGCCGGGCGACGTTCTGGTGGTGGCGCCGACCAGCGAATGCACCGATGGCTATTTCGGCGACTTGTTGGCTACATCGGCCCAGGCGCATGGTTGCCGCGGGCTGGTGATCGATGGCGGCGTGCGCGACGTGCGCGACTTGACGCAGATGCAGTTCCCCGTGTGGAGCCGCGCCATCCATGCGCAGGGCACCATCAAAGAAACCTTGGGCTCGGTTAACGTGCCGGTGGTATGCGGGGGCACGCTGGTCCACCCGGGCGATGTCGTGATCGCCGACGACGATGGGGTCTGCGTGGTGCAGCGGGTCGAGGCCGAACGGGTGCTGGCAGAGTCGCAGGCACGCGAAGCGCGCGAGGCCGACAAGCGCGCGCGCCTGGCCGCTGGCGAGTTGGGCCTGGACATTTACAGGATGCGCGAGCGCCTGGCGGCCAAGGGGTTGGACTATGTCTGAGGGCGTGCGTGCGATGTGGATGCGCGGAGGGACGTCCAAGGGCGGTTACTTTCTCGCAGATGATCTGCCCGCCGACCGCGACGCGCGCGATGCTTTCCTGCTGCGCGCCTATGGCTCTCCGGACGCGCGCCAGATCGACGGGATGGGCGGGGCCGATCCGCTGACCTCCAAGGTGGCCATCGTCTCGCGCTCCCAGCGCGCCGATGCCGACGTGGACTATCTGTTCCTGCAGGTCATCGTCGATAGGGCACTGGTCAGCGATGCGCAGAACTGCGGCAACCTGCTGGCCGGCGTGGGCCCCTTCGCGATTGAGCGTGGCCTGCTGCCGGCCACCGGCGATGAAACTGTCGTGCGGATCTTCATGGTCAACACTGGCAAGCTGGCCACCGCGACGGTCGCCACGGCGGGTGGCCAGGTCACCTATGCAGGTCAGGCGCGCATCGATGGCGTGCCGGGGACGGCGGCGGCCGTGCCGCTGGCCTTCGCCGATATCGCAGGGTCAAGCTGCGGTGCGCTGTTGCCCACGGGCAACGTGGTCGATGAGATCGATGGCCTGCAGGTGACGCTGATCGACAACGGCATGCCCTGCGTGATCCTGCGGGCACAGGACCTTAACCTGCGTGGCGATGAGGGCCGCGGCACCCTGGATGCCGACACCGCCCTCAAGGCCCGTCTTGAGCACATCCGGCTGCAGGCCGGCCCGTTGATGCGGCTTGGCGATGTCACCGACAAGTCGGTACCCAAGATGACGCTGGTCTCCGCGCCGCTGCAGGGCGGTGCGATCAACACGCGCTCCTTCATTCCGCATCGCTGCCACGCCTCCATCGGCGTGCTCGCCGCGGTGAGCGTGGCCACCGCCTGCCTGCTGGAGGGGTCTGCCGCGGCAACGCTGGCGCAGGTGCCCGCTGGTGTGCACAAGACGCTTGCCGTCGAACACCCCAGCGGGGCAATGGACTGCGTGATCGAACTGGACCAGGACGGGACCGTAATCAGTGCCGGCCTGCTGCGCACGGCGCGCAAGCTTTTCGATGGCGTGCTGTACGGCTGATCCGTGCACGTCCGGATAATCACTTCTGGGAGGAAGTCTGCAATGACCGCAACAGGCAACACCGGCCGCTTCGGCGTGCTGGGGCAACTCTGGTTCCAGGTGCTGGCCGGCACGGTGATCGGCATCGTGCTGGGCTGGCTGGCGCCGGAGGCTGGCGCGGCGATGAAGCCGCTGGGCGATGCCTTCATCCAGCTGATCCGCATGATGATCGGGCCGATCATCTTCGTCACCGTCGTGCACGGCATCGCCGGCATGAACGACATGAAGAGCGTCGGCCGCGTCGCATTGAAGTCGATCATCTACTTCGAGGTGATCACCATCCTAGCGCTGGTGATCGGGCTGATCGGCGTGGACCTGTGGCAGCCTGGTGTGGGCATGAACATCGACCCGGCCAGTATCGACACCGGTTCGATCCAGGGCTACGTGCATACCGCACACGACCAAACGGTCACGGCGTACCTGATGAACATCATTCCGACCACGCTGGTCAGCGCGTTGACCGAGCCACACGTCCTACAGGTGTTGTTTGTGGCAGTGTTGTTCGGTGTGGCGCTGGCGGCCATCGGTGAGCGTGGCAAGCCGGTGATGACGGTGATCGAAGGCACCTCGCTGGCGCTTTTCAAGATCGTCGGCTACATCATGTACTTCGCACCGATTGGGGCCTTCGGCGCCATCGCCTTCACGGTCGGAAAGTTCGGCGCTGGCTCACTGGCTTCGCTGGGTGAGTTGATCCTGGAGTTTTTCGTGGTCTGCGCGGTGTTCACCGTGGTGGTGCTGGGCAGCGTGGCTTGGTGGTGTGGGGTGAGCTTGTGGCGCCTGCTGTATTACATCCGCGACGAGATCATCGTGGTCGCCGCCACTACCTCTACTGAGACTGTGCTGCCGCGCTTGATCCAGAAGATGAAGGGTGCTGGCTGCGAGGAAAGCGTCGTTGGCTTCGTCATTCCCGCCGGCTACTCGTTCAACCTCGATGGCACCTGCTTGTACCTGACCACTGTGGCGGTGTTTCTGGCCCAGGCTACCAATACGCCGCTGACCTTCTGGCATGAGCTGGGCCTGATCGGCGTGCTGCTGTTGACTTCCAAGGGCGCTGCGGGCGTGGCAGGCGCCGCTTTCGTGGTGCTGGCGGCTACCTTGTCCACGACCGGCACGATTCCCGTGGCCAGCATCGCGTTGATCCTCGGGATCCACCGCATCCTTGCAGAAGGCCTGACCTTCGTGAACCTGGTCGGCAATGCACTGGCCACCGTGGTCATCGCCAAGTGGGAAGGCAAGCTCGATCGGACCATGCTTGCCCAGACCATCGGCAATCGGGCCACGCGCCAGCGTCATCTGGCCGCGAACGACGCCTGACCTAACTCACGCGGCGCCACGCCACACGTCCATCACACGATCACCTGGCCGCGACGCGGCCGGCTCGGAGGGATCATGTCCACTTTCCATCACCATCTTTGCGTCATCGCGCTCGGCGCGGCCCTCGCAGCACCCGCACTGGCGCAGTCGCCGACCGGCAGTACCACGCCATCCACACAACGCACACTGCCCGATGGCGTGCAACTGTCACTGGACTTCGTCGGCAACGTGGCAGGCAACCCGGTGGGTGGCATCGCGCATGGCGCCGAAGCGTCCTACTGGGTCATGACGCAGGGACGCTTCGATCTGGACAAGCTCTGGGGCTGGAAGGGTACCGAGCTGGATACCCAGGCCGCATACTTCAACGGCGACAACCTCGCGCGGGAAAAGATCGGCAACTCGATCAGCCCACAGCAGACCTGGCGCCCGGTGGGTGGGGCGCGCCTGACCCGGCTGACCTTGAGCAAGAAATTCGACAACGGCCTGACCCTGACGGCCGGCCGCGCGCCGGTGAACAGCTACTTCAACAATTCGCCGCTCAACTGCGTGTTCATGAGCAACGTAATGTGCCTGACCACCTACGGGCCCATCGCGGATATCGGCATCACCGCGTTCCCGAATTCCTCATGGGCCGGCCTGGTGCGATGGGACGTAGATGACCGCTGGTACATGCAGGCCGGCGCCTTCGATTACAACAACACACTCAACTTGGCTGACAAGCATGGCCTGGATTTCTCGTGGAACGAGGGGACCGGTACCGTGGTGTCGGGCGAGGTGGGCTATGAAACCAGCCTGGCCAAGGACCGCTATGCGCGCCGCTACAAGCTGGGCTTCTACCGCAATGACGACGGTGGCCGCAGCCCCTACTTCGATGCCGATGGCAACTCCGCGGCGCTGACCGGCAAGCCTACTGTCGCGCTGGACGGCGCGCGCATGGGTTGGTACGTGATGGGCGACCAGACAGTGCAGCGCGGGCAGGGCACGCGCAACCTGACGGTGTTCGGGCGCTACTTCGTCAACACTGGCAATGTTGCATCGATCAAATGGCATGCAGCGACGGGGTTCGTGAAGACCGGCACGTTCGAAGGCCGCGATCGCGATACGTTTTCCGCTTTCATCTCCAACACGCATTTCGACGACGAGCAGATCGCCTATTTGCGCGACCGCCGGGCCAAGGCCGGCGGCACCGGGGCGCCGTCGGCCGACGAAATCGTCGGCGAGATCAACTATGGCTGGCAGGTTCGCCCGGGTCTTCGCGTCCTGCCGAACATCCAGTATGTGATCAACCCCGACCCCATCTATGCACCCACCCGCATCACCGACATTCCCGACGCATTGATCGTTGGGCTGCGCGTGGACGTGCAGGTCGCCCATCTGATGGGCTGGTAGCACCGTTCTTTCGTTTCTGTCTCGAGGTTCCCCCATGATCATTGACTGCCACGGCCACTACACCACCGCGCCCGCCGGCCACGACGCTTTCCGCAAGGCGCAGGTGGCGCACTTCAAGAATCCTTCGCTGCCTGCGGCGAAGTACCCGGACATCTCCGACGACGAGCTGCGTGAGAGCGTCGAGCAGAACCAGTTGCGGCTGCTGCGCGAACGCGGCGCGGACATGACGATCTTCTCGCCGCGCGCCAGCACGATGGCGCATCACGTCGGCGACGAAGCGGTGAGCCAGGCATGGACGCGCCACTGCAACGACCTGGTCGCACGGGTGGTCGGTCTGTATCCGGAGACCTTCATCGGTGTGTGCCAGCTGCCGCAGTCGCCGGGCGTGCCGATCGACCATTCGATCGCCGAGTTGGAGCGCAGCGTCAACGAACTCGGCTTCGTCGGCTGCAACCTCAACCCCGATCCATCCGGCGGCCACTGGACCGGCGTGCCGCTGACCGATAAGGCTTGGTATCCGTTCTTCGAGAAGATGGTCGAACTGGACGTGCCGGCGATGGTGCATGTCTCGGGCAGCTGCAATCACAACTTCCACGCTACCGGCGCGCACTACCTCAATGCCGACACCACCGCGTTCATGCAGTTCCTGCAGGGCGATCTGTTCAAGAATTTCCCGCAGTTGCGATTCATCATCCCGCACGGGGGCGGCGCGGTGCCGTATCACTGGGGCAGATTCCGCGGGTTGGCCGACATGCTGGGCAAGCCGCCGCTGGGCGAGCACGTGATGAAGAACGTGTTCTTCGATACATGCGTCTACCATCAGCCGGGCATCGACCTGCTCTTCGAGGTGATCGACGTGGACAACATCTTGTTCGGATCGGAGATGGTCGGCGCGGTGCGCGGGATCGACCCGCAGACCGGGCAGTATTTTGACGACACCAAGCGCTACATCGACGCGCTGTCCATTTCCGATGCGGACAAGCAGAAGGTGTTCTCCGGCAATGCGCGCCGCGTCTATCCGCGCCTGGATGCGCAGCTGAAGGCAAGGGGCCAATGATGAGCATTTTCCAGAAAGATGCGAACTGGATCGACTTCCATCCGAATCCGAGCAAGCCACTCTTCGTGCCGCCGTCTGGCGCGGTGGATGCGCATTGCCACGTATTCGGTCCGGGCGATGTGTTTCCGTACGCGCCAGAGCGCAAGTACACGCCCTGCGATGCCGGCAAGGAAAAGCTGTTCGCGCTGCGCGATTTCCTCGGCTTCGAGCGCAACGTGATCGTGCAGGCGACCTGCCATGGCGCTGACAATCGTGCGTTGGTCGACGCGCTGCGGGCAAGTGCGGGCTGCGCGCGTGGCATCGCCACGGTGCGCGATACGGTGAGCGATGCCGAGCTGCGCGAACTGCACGATGCCGGCGTGCGTGGCGTGCGTTTCAATTTCGTTCGCCGCCTGGTGGATCCCAAACCGGATGCCTACTACCAGGCGATCATCGAGCGCATCGCGCCACTGGGCTGGCACGTGGTGATCTATTTCGAGGCCGCGGACCTGGCCGAACGCTGGGACTTTTTCACATCGCTGCCGACCACCTTGATAGTCGACCACATGGGCCGACCGGATGTCACTAAGCCGGTCGAAGGCGAGGATTTCCAGCGATTCGTGCGCCTCATGGAGCATGATAACGTCTGGAGCAAGGTCAGCTGCCCCGAGCGGCTCTCGAAGATCGGGCCTGATGGCTATGACGACGTAGTGCCTTACGCCAAGCATCTGGTCGAGCGCTTTCCCGACCGCGTGCTGTGGGGCACCGATTGGCCGCATCCCAACATGACCACGCACGCGCCAGACGACGGCAAGTTGGTGGATTTCATCCCCAAGATCGCTCTGACCGCCGAACTGCAGCGCAAGCTGCTGGTCGGCAACCCGATGCGGCTCTATTGGGCCAATTGATCACGACTGCGCATGCTTCGGCCGGTGTAGGGGAATGTCGCTTCTGACCGGAAGCGGACAGTTGCAGGGTAGGGATCAGGAGGATTTATCGAGGGTAGGGAAGGGCCGCTTCCGACCTTTTGCGGACCTTGAGATTCGCAGAAGGTCCGACACCTGAGTCGGACTAGCTAGCCTGGGGGAACACTCTTGATGCCAGACCATTCCTCACTAGTTGGACCGACTCGGGGACGCCGAATATCGACGCCGCGTGGCGGATCAGCTGTGGGAGTTCGATCAGGTACCGGGACACCGGCACTGGCCGAACTGCACCCCAAACTGATGCGAATCGCCGACAAATGTGCCTTCCAGCGCCGGGATGGATGCGAACTGCATCCGCATGAGGCCGGCCAAGAGCAGGCACGACCTGATCTGCTCTAGCTCATTGATGACATGCTGCTGAAATCGCTCAAGGATCGAACATCCTCACGGAAAGCTTCGTAGCTTCTGAACTGAATGTGCAGACTTTGAGCTGAAATTGCGAGCCAACGGGCTGGAGGCAGTTTTTCTCTAGTGTGGTGATCAGATCGTCCAGAACTGCGTTACGCGCAGAACACTCGAAGCAGCCTGGCAGCAACATGTTGGACGGAGTCAGTCCAGGCATCCTCTGCGGAGAGCACCCAGGCCTTATTTAGGATCGCGTCCCGCGGGAGAAAAAAAGTCCTTACAAATCAATGAGGGGCACGATCCGAGCAAAAAGGACACGGAATCCAATGGAGTCGTGCCCGCATCGCCCGGTACGCAATTTCGCAATCTTGGTATATATCTATATTGTTGCGTAGCGATAACTCGATAAGACGTGGCAATTATAGCCTTCTATAGGTCATTTGGTGTTGCGTTGCCCAGTGAACGGGGCCGTTGCGGGGCAGGGCGACGGGTTGCGCAACAGGCATCGCCGTCGTTTCAGCCATCGTCGCCCGAAGTGTTGCGCTGAGATGCCCGGCGGTCCTCTTAATCGGACAGGAAATCGTCGCATTCAGCCACCAGCTTCTCAATCACCTCGTCCTGGGCGTCTGCACACGCCAGTAGGATCGTCTTCACCTCTGCGATCTGCACATGTTGGGGATTAGTCGTCTCAGAACGGAATGGTGTCCTCGTCGTCCTCAGCACCTTCAGCCGGAGCAGGCGCAGGCGCAGGCGGTTGAGGTTGCTCGGAAGTAGTCTGCTGCCAGTCGGCAGCAATGGCTTGCCAATCGACTGTTCTTTCGACTGGCTGTCCGTTTTCGCCGGTCTCAAGACCTTCCCCTGACCAAACCGCCCAGAAGTCAGGATCATTTGACCGTGGTTGTTGGTCAGCCGGCAGGTTGTTCATCTGCACAAGAACTGGAAGTTCGGAAGACCAGCCCAGCAAGATGGCGTAGCGTGACGGCAGGGACGGCAGGTCGCGGAGCAGGCCACGCAGGTTGTCGGGTACTAGCTTGTGCACCAGCTCCTGGTCACGGTCATTGCTGATGCGATGAAGCAGGTAGCTGTTGCACTGCGAGAGCACGGTAGGCGAAAGCTCGCTTGGCCGTTGTGATGACAAGACCAGTCCCAGCCCGAACTTGCGACCTTCGCGGGCGATCTTCTCGAAGACCTGGCAGCAGATAGCGGCGGAGTTCTGATTCTCCGCATCATCTGCGTAGCGACGAATGAAGGTATGCGCCTCTTCCATCACCAATACGGTCGGCAGAGTCTTGCCGTTGTTGAGCTTGCGGTAACGCTGCAAGGCTTCCAACGTCATGCGGGCAATGACGGCGGTGATGATATGGACGACTTCCGCTGGCACCAGTGAAAGGTCGATCACCGTGACTGAACCGTTGGAAGCTAGGTCGTCGCCGATAGTCTTGCTCAGCCAATCATTGAGATTGACTCCGTTGGCACTTGAAATAGTCGATCGCATCCGCGCATCGGATAAAATGGTGCGAATTCGAGAAACAAGAAAATCAACGTATTGACTGGATCTTTCTTGCTCAGCAAGAATTTCCAAGTGATCTGGAAGCTGAGTGCCGTCAAAGGGGATCGGAACATCTTCATCAGGGCCATCCTGGAAAGTGATACCTCCGACGGTATCAACCGAACCTTCAAGCGCCGTTACAATTGCTTGAACGCTGGCCTCATTGAATGCTCGATAGTATTCAATTGTCTTTCCGTCCTTGACGAAGCTGTTATGAGCAACAGTCAGTGCGCCGTTGATTGCTGCAATGGTCTCACCAAGCTTGTGTTGGTCGTCAGTGGAAACCTTGGTCTGAAGGTCAGCGGCTATTGCCTTCAGGCGAAAGCCAAATTTTGTTTCATCGGTTTGAATTTCTCCTGATCGAATATCCCTGCGGATGGATATCAACCGTGATGACAGATATCGACGCAAGGCTAGTTCTTCTTCCTCCGGTGACGAAGCCGATAGTGCTCGACCAGCTTTAACATCACGCAATGCCTTTCTCAGCAATGGCCGCTGCGTTTTACCGCTGGCTTGGGTGAACGAACTCCACTCTGAACTGTTCCAGAACCACAGCGGAACCTGAAGCTGTTCAATGCCTTCGGAGGCTTCAACAGCGAAAATGCGGACTTTGCTCATATCCTTGAATGTATTGGCGTACTCTCCGTTGGGATCGAGCACGATGAAACGAGCATTTGGGTCACCCCCTTTTCGAGCTTTGCGGGCTGCATCCATCGACCAGCGAATCAATCCTGCAACCGAGCACGACTTCCCGCTGCCGGTGTTGCCCAAGACAGCCAAGTGGCGACCGAAGATGCGATCAGGATCAACCTTGACCTCGGCATTGGCTGCCAAGGGGCTTACGCCGATCTTGATGCGTCGGTTCTCACCCGACTCGACAATGGCGCGCAGCTGCTCCTGGGTGGGCAGGATGATGGGGTCGCCCACCGAGGGGTACGCTTCCACGCCGCGGCGAAATTCGTATTTACCTTCCGAGTAGAACAGGCAGCCCAAGGGATTGAGGCTCATCTTCCGCAACGGGTACGGTAAGTCTACCAAGCCGAAGTCCTGCATCCCCTTGCGTTTCGGGTATTGGGAACGCTCGATGGTGATCCACTCCACCTGGGCTACAAGGTAGCCCTGGTCGCTAGGAGCCAGCACATAGCCATTGACGCGCGGAAACGGGCGTGGAACTCCGGTATTCAATGCCACCCCGTCGGGAGCCTCAATGTCCAGCAGAACCTTGATGCCGTCGGGTGAGACGTAATCAATGGTGCCGATGCGCAGCGAGTCGGCGTAAGCCAACGGAGACATGGTCATATCAGCTCGTCTCCGTCACTAGAGGAAGCCTTGCCAGATGGCTTGGAAGACTGCTGAGTCTTCCAGCGTTGATTCAGAAGTTCGCCCATGCGGAACGTCGTCTTGTCGATGGCAGCCTTGGGCATGTAGTGCTCGGTCAAGGCGGTCAGGTCGGCCAAGGCGGGGCCGATCAAAAGACTGATCTGAGAAGGCCTACCCATCTCCTTGTAGGTCTGCATGATTCGACCCAGCGGGTCGTTGTAGGCGATCACCACCAAATGCGTGGATGGAATAGTGAGCATGTCCCGAATGACGCGGTTGATATGCTCATCGCCGAAGCTGTAACCATAGGTCACCAGTGTGCTGTTGGGTCGGCAAACTGCCGCCGCGAAGTCACGGAACAGTTCGACGTAAGGGTAGTCGGCGGTTTCCCTGTCCTTGGCTGCATTGGGGTAGATCATCAACGTGTGGGCTGTTGCTCCATCAATGCCGGGAGCTTTGAGGAATGGATCAAAGTCATTCGCCCCGAAGGGCAGGCCAATGCGCCGAATGTCCTTATCAACCTGTACCCAGTCCACGGAGCCATGAAGCTTGGTGAAGCGAGCTACGCCCTCAAGATAACGAGGCTCGCCCCGGATGCCAGGCGGGTTGTAGTGCATGTCAAGATCAAGACGCGAAGAGCGGAAGATCGGCATCAAGGTACCGAGGAAACGATCCAGAAGGTGCAAGCCAGCAAGTTCTGCACCAGCCTCGATCAGGCGGTCGTAGTTGGTGGTGAAAATGTTCAGACGGTCACGAATGCCAGTTCGGCTGGCAAAACTCATCAGAAAGGTGACAAGCGTATTGAAAGCATCCTCGCGCTTGGTGTCATTGGCGGAGACAATTCCTTTCTCGCTGGCCAAAATGGATTTGGCAAACTCGCTCATGCCTTCCGCAATCTCATTGCGAAGTGCGCCCTCACTGCTGTCACCCAAAATTTCCAGCCCTCGCAGAAGCTCGTTGGCAACACGCAACTGGTCTTCCAGATTGTTTGCCTTTCGCCCTGCTGCTTCAGCTGAAACTTTCGCTGAGGCACTGATTTTTTCTTTGTGATTGCTAAGGTTAAGTGCGTCCATGCCAGCCGCAAGATTCCCGGTGGCCAACTGATGAACTGCATGGGTCAAGCCGGAGCCGGCAAGCAGGGACAGATGCTCGGACTGAAACAGCGAAGTTAGCCAAGGCTCAATGCGGGTTCGCAGATCCTTCTGGTTAAACTCTTTGGAATCGCCGTCCGCCCAAGAGGCATCGTCTCCATCAACAACTCTAAACTTGCCAACCTCGGTGGAATTGAACGAAATCGGGCTCCGATCGTCTCGAACTTTGATTACGTTCTGCCCCGCACTCTTGGTGACTTTATCGTCAGCATTCAAGCTATCGCTGCTCGCGTTCATTGGCAATTCCCCTTACACCACTTTTTTTCATCAGCAAATAGGTACTGACGCCCCTGATAAATCCCCACGTTCAATAGTCCACCGCTAACGTCCCGCAAAAGAGACTCGTGGCATCTTTTGCAATAGAAATGGCCTTGCGTACTTCTTCGCTCGTCAAATCCAAGGCTCTCAGCTTGTCCTTCACTTCGGCGACGGATTCGATTCGTCGATAGGCTTTAGCGTGCGTTTCTGCGTAAGCAGCCAATCCCTGCAACTTGGGCAGCGCATCGGCCAAGTGCAGGCCATGGGGGTCAACAAGGTCAACCACCACGTTCCCATCCTGCTCGGCGAAGAAAACGAAGTCGGGGCGAACGATCTTGTATTGGTCGCCATCGAGGTAGGCAATGCCCAGCGACGACTGCCCAGGTTGTCCTGGGTTGCGATACCAGAAGGCAAAGCCTTTGCGCTTGCACTCGGTCTCTACAACCGCACGCTCCCAACCCTTCAACTCGGACGGATAGTTGCCGGCATCGTCGCAAAGCAAGTGCTTCTTCCAAGTTGGGAGCACGGTCACCTGGTCGTTCTCCCTTGCCTTGGTTGCCTCGTAACGGGCCTCCGGCTTGACCAGCTCCAGGTTCTGCGGCTCGGTGCTCATCTCGATGATCTGCCGGTATGACTCCCTGCGGTCGTCGCTGAGCACCTTGATCTGCGGCCCGTACTGCACCAGCCATGCCTTCGCCAGCTTGTCGGCTTCGGTATCAAAGTAGTCCTGAACCTCCATCACCAGGCCCAGCCCGGCGACGGTCACACGCGCCTCGACAATGGCTTCCAGGAATTCTTCCGCGTCGTCATCCGGGTCTGCCACCTTGTAGGCCAAGTGATCAACGTAGGTGCGCGAAATGTCCGGGCTGAAAACGCGAGCCGCTCGCCGGTAGGCGTCGTCGATCACCGCCATGTCGGCGTCTTCCCAGAACTCGTCCAGGCTCTTTGCCTTGCCCTTCATGTCGGCGACTACGGTCTTGCCGTCCACGGTCATGACCGCCTTTCGCTTAGCCTCGATCTTCTCCTTCTGGCTTTCCTGGAAGTCGTCCAGCGCCTTATGCATGTGGGCGTGAGCCTTCTTGCCCGCGCCGGGGAGGATGTCATCGGAAGCCAGCTCGTGCGCTAGCGCGGTCAGTCGCTTCGCCGGCTTCGCGCCACGCTGTGGCCGGGTCTGCGACGGCAATGCCTCGAAAGCCTCCCACACGCCCGCTGAAGCGGCGGGGTTGGGCTTCACCTCCACGTAATCGATGAGGATGCGCCCAGGCGTTGCCGGCAGCGTGTCATCGCCCTTCATCAAGGCATCGACCACTTCCTCGACCGTCTTGCGATTGAACTTCGGCAGCAGGCAGTCCACCGCGTTCAAGCGGTCGTTGCCGGGGATGCGGCGAGCCAGCGGCGAGCGCACCATGCGGCCCAGCAGCTGGGTGATGTGGGTGCGGTCGCTGGCGGCGCGGAAGGACACCATGACCTCGGCGCGGGGGCAGTCCCAGCCGGTGCTGATGGCGTCCTTGGCGATCAATATCCGCACCCAGGTCGATTCCTGGACGCGCTGCGGCTCGATGTGGGGCACGTCGCGGTTGCCGAACCTCTGCGTGGTGTGCTCGCCCAAGACGTGCGCCACACTGGCGACGGGCAACTCAGGATACCGCTCGAAAATAGTGTCAAGGGCGCGACCAATCTCGTTTGGATCGGGCGTGTTGGGAACCTGCAACACCATCAGCGGGACGACGACGTGCGCCTCTTCCTGCTGCCTGGCGTATTCGGCCCAGGCCGCAGTGGACTCCTTCAGCTTGTCGGTTGCACGGCGCACCAGCACCGTATCGAAGTCGCCGGTTTCGTCGGGGATATCGAGCAGGATGGTGTCCTTGATGAGGCCGGATTCCTGCACTTTGGTCGAATCCACAACCACGTTCGGCAGCTTGATGTGCTTGCCTGCGAACTCAATGGCCTTGTTGAAGCGCTCTACCGTGGCCGAGATGCCCCAGACCACCGGGATGCCCGGCACGCCACCGGAACCGTTGATGAGCCGCTGGACGATGGTGTTCTTCGCGTTCTGGTTGGCAGTGGTTGGCGCGCCCATGCCGCGGTGCGCTTCATCCAGCACCAGATACAGGGTCAGGTCTGGATCTTCGATGGTGTTCTGTATCGTGTCCCACATCGTGTATGACCGCAGATCGGGGCGGGTTTCCGGCAACAATTCACCGGCCTTGGCTTCCAACTCTTCCTGGTCGTGGCCGCGCACCAGCAGGCTGTTCTTGCCAAGCTTCTGGGTGTTGAGGAAGTAGATTTTACCGGCCTCGAACTTTGGCCGGTTGAAGCTGTTTTCCACCACCACCAGATCGGTGTGGTTGATGCGATCGCTGGCTTCCATCAGGCGAAAGCGGGTCTGTTCGTTCAACGATGGGTCGTCGCTAAACCAGATCACCACCGCGCTAGGGTCGGCATCGAAATCAAACTCGTCGTCGCCATGGAATAGCGCCTCGAACGCGGCAGCGGCCATGACGGTCTTGCCCGCGCCCGTAACGGCGGTCAGGGAGAATGCGGTCTTGTCGGACTCGCTATGCCATAGCCGGCGCGCCTTCCTAAGATTGGCCAGGGCATCGCGGACAGCATCGCGCTGGTAGTCCTTGAGAGTGAACTTCATCCGTTATTCCCCGTTGGCGAAGCTGAAGTTGGTGAGGTAGGACTCGTACAGGCGCACCGGCTCTACGCCATCCGGCAGGCGCTTGGCAATGGCCTGGAAGCGACGGTCGTCGTCGGTAACGATGTAGGCGATACGCAGTCCATCGACCTTCTTCACTGCCTTGATGAAGGGCGTGGCCATGTCCACTTCGGTCAGTAGGCCGTAGGCATCTACTACAGCCCATCCATCGGCGGGTAGCTTGTCAATGCGCTTACCGCGCGAGCCGGCTCGCAGCCACAGCAGCGGCGCGATGCGGGCGAAGGCCAGGTTGTGGCTGACCGAAACCGGGGTTTCGTAGGTCAGGGTGAAGAACTCGGCGTTTTCCTCGAAGCCTTCGGCCATCGGGAATTCGTCGGTGAATTTGTAGTCACCACGGATGGGCTCACCATCGGGTGTCTTGCCAGTAATCGCGGCGTCGACGCGCGGCTTGGTGATGTAGTCGCAGATGCCCCATTGCTCCCATTCGAGATCACCGGGTCGCAAGCCTCGCTCACGCAATGCCTTCTGCTCATCCGCCGCGACTTCGTTGTTGGTAACGGAGATACATTGGCGGCGACCACCATCCTGACGGTTCAGGCGCATCACGGCATGGGCGGTTGTGCCCGAGCCAGAGAAGAAATCTAAGATGACGGCAGCAGGCTTGTCCGCAACAAAAAACCGAAGCGCATCCTCAACTGCGTATAGCGACTTAGGGAAGGGGAAGCGACGATCTGGAACCAACTTGGACAAAATCAGTGAACCACCATTCTCTGCGTTGTGCGATGCCATATTCCATACGCGTTTAGGAATCACACCCTTGCGTTCGCGGTGAATGGCTTGGACAGCACCATCCGGATCACGGCCAACTACATCAATTCGCCCATCCTGTATCGCATCTACCGTTCCGCTTGGCAGATAGTGAATTGCTACCTGATTTTTCTCTGGTTTGTAGTTGCGAGCACGTATGAATCCCTCCTTGAGGTAACGTTTAGCCGTGTCAGGCGTGATTCCCCAAAGCCCCTCGCCACCGTTCGGCCTCAATGGCCAAACGGAAAAAGTTCCGGTCGGAGCCTTTATCTTCAATCGATCAACATCATCGGTGATTGGTTCTCCGATGGATTCAATGAAACCTGACTTCGTATCAACGAAGATCGGGTAAAACTGGTTTGGCCGTGCTCCTCGCTTCGCGGTTGGTTCACGCCGACGAAGCCCAAGCCACTCAATAGCACGTCCGATTTGCGCAATGGCCGAGCGAGAATCATCCAGCATGTTTTGCTCACCAAGCTGGACGGTGGACTTGCCGAGCCTTGCGAAATAGATGAATTCCTCGACGCGCGAGAATTGACCGAATCGCGCCACTCCTTTCGCGCTAATTACCGATGTGACCATTTCAATTTGCGCTTCAGGAAACACCTGCTCCAGCAGCAAGCCAAGCCGCAGGTATTCCTTTTCATCGATGGTGACAATCAGCACCGAATCAACAGGGTTCAGAAGCTCCTTGGCGGCCAACAAGCGACGCTCCATCATCGCCAGCCATTTGCTGTGGCGATATAGATCATCGCCCTCGACGTAATCGTTGTTGTACTTCCAGTCCTTTGCCCCCGTGTTGTACGGAGGATCGATGTAAATGGCATCGGCCTTGCCCCGGTGCGTATAGGTCAGCGCCTTGAGGACGTGGTAGTTCTCGCCGTTGATGACCGTCTGGAACGGCTTGTCGCCGCCGCACTGCACCTTGCCGGTACTAACCAGGCCCGGATAGATCGTGTCGCGGAACTCGGCCACCACAACCAAGTCATCCAGTGCCACCGACTGCGTTTCTGCCGTGGTCGCGCCGGGCAATTCCAGATCAGCAACCTGCTTCGCCTTGTGGATGGCCTTTATCTGCCAAAGTCGCTGGTCGCCCTTCCTGGTGGAACCACGTTCTGGCAGTACGCGCACCTTGTCGCCCTTGCGGATGGCGCGCTGCGGCAGTTCAACTGCTTCGGGGCTATGACGCTCAAAGTTCAGACCAAACGGCAACCTCGCCGACAGCACCTTGAACTCTCGGTCCAAATCCGCACCCAACTTCGAGTCTTTGGACTTGGCTTGGGCAATCAAGTCGGTCAGTCGTGACACAGTGCCCCCTGTAGCGTGTTCATACATTCCCCAACGGCAAATACAACGTATGCGAATTCGCCGTGGCTTCGCGGAAGCCATAGGCGCGATAGAAACGGGCCGCCTTCTCGTGCAGCGCATCCACCAGCAGAACGCGCACCCCAAGCTGGTTGCGTAGCCCCAGGCAGCGCGCCACGGCATGCGCCAGCACGTAGTCACCATGCCCCTTGCTCTGCTCACTGGCCGAGACGGCTAGTCGTCCCATGCGGATGGCCGGCACCGGGTAGGTGGGCAGGTGCTTTCGATCCGCCTCCTGCAAGTCGGTGAGTAGGAGCTGGGCAGCGGACAGGCTGTAGTAGCCGAGGATGCGGGCCGGATCGCCGTCATCCACGAGGACGTGCGTGGTGCTGATGCCGGCGCGATGGTGCTGGGCGGCCTGCTGCCGCAGGTAGGCATCCAGCGTGGGCTCGCCACACGCAAACCCCTCGCGGTCATGCCGCTTGGGTTTGAGTTGCTCGACAACGAGCACGTATTAGGCCTGCGCGACGCGGGCGAGGGCTTTCTTCAGCTTGGCATTGGGCTGGAAAGGAGCATCCAGCGCCTTGAGGAAACGTCGGGACTCTTCCGCTGACAGGGTAACAGTCAGTTCCGCGGCCATGACGTTCTCAGCTTCGCGCAGTACCGCATCACGCACGAAAGCGGACAGCGGCACGCCTCGCAGGTCGGCGGCACGGGTAATACGCGCCTTGTCCGTGGGGTTCAGGCGCAGATCGAGACGGGCGGCAGCAGTGGTCATGGCGGTTCTCCTTGTACGGAATAATACCGTACAATGGCCGCAAGTCAAATACCGGTTCGGGGCTGCGTCGCAGATCGCTGGCCGTTGCGGCCCGCAGAGAGATGGTGCGCCAGCGTGCGGGGTTCTAAGCTCTTTAACGGATACCTGATCGACGGCGTCGCTGACTCGCCTCGAACTTCGCACTGACGCCACCAAGGATGCTGTGGCTGCGTGTGCAATTGTAGGGCACCTCGAACAACCTCGATTCTGCCGTTTGAGATGTTCGGTAAGGCGACAGGCCCCCCTCGCACCTGCCGGTCGAAGGGGCGCGAAGAGCCG
>NZ_JAASQZ010000004.1:0-385294 GCF_011761885.1 Xanthomonas sp. CFBP 8151 | reverse complement strand
AGAGGAAGTTGCCGCCGCTGCACCTCAATCCGCCGTAGCGTCTTTCCGTGTAGCGAGCCGCCCATCATAGCCGGCTTTTTCGTTTCGTCAACACCCTAAATCAGGGAATTTTCGAACCCTTTCCGCTCTGGTTCCGCGTTTGCGGGGCCGTTGCGTCGGGGGAGGCGAACTATAGGCCCAAGCAGAGCGTTTGGGAAGGGTTTTGTGAAAAAAGTTTCACGATTTTCTTCTCGGCCGCAGTGGCATGTCCTTACAGTGCACCACGGCAAGCCGCCGATCCGATTCAGGCGTTGCGCGCCTCTATATAGATGTCATCGCACAGCGGAACTTGCCGCCGTGCAGCAACCCTGCGGCAGATCAACCGCTGATCAGCGCCACGCGGGCGAAATTGCGTTTACCCACCTGGATGACACCTTCAAAACCTGGCCCGAATTGGCGCGCCGGATCTTCGACCACTTCACCATCGATCTTGACCGCCCGCTCCTTGAGCTTGCGCGTAGCTTCCGAATTACTCGGCGTCAGGCCGGCTGCGGTAAGCAGGCTTGCGATGCGCAGACCTTCGGCGGGTACAGCGACCTCCTGCAGCGGCAGCAGGCTGGTATCGCCCTGCCCTGTCACTACCGCGTGCCAGCCGGCGATGGCCTGCTCTGCAGTAGCAGCGTCGTGGAAACGTGCGGTGAGTTCGCGCGCCAGCCGCAATTTGACCTCACGCGGGTGCAGTTCACCCGAGGCGACCTGGGCCCTCAGCCGCTCTGCTTCGGCCACGCTAATGTCGAAAGACAGCAGATCGATCCAGCGCCAGGTCAGCTCGTCGCCGATCTTCATGGTCTTGGTGACGATGTCGATGGCCGGCTCGTTGATGCCGATGTAGTTGCCCAGCGACTTGGACATCTTGGCCACGCCGTCCAAGCCTTCCAGCAGCGGCATGGTCAACACGACCTGCGGCGCCTGGCCGTAGTGCTCCTGCAGGCCACGGCCCATCAACAGGTTGAACTTCTGGTCGGTACCGCCCAATTCGACATCCGCCTTCAGGGCGACCGAATCGTAGCCCTGGACCAGCGGATACAGGAACTCGTGGATGGCGATCGGCTGCTGGCCGTTGAAGCGCTTGGCGAAGTCGTCGCGCTCGAGCATGCGCGCCACCGTGTGCTGCGCGGACAGCTTGATCATGTCCGCCGCGCTCATCTGGCCGAACCACTCGGAGTTAAAGCGCACCTCGGTGCGTTCGCGGTCCAGAATCTTGAAGACCTGCTCCTCGTAGGTGCGCGCGTTGGCCAGCACATCGTCGCGGCTAAGCGGCTTGCGGGTGACGTTCTTGCCGCTCGGGTCGCCGATCATGCCGGTGAAGTCACCGATCAGGAAGATCACCTGGTGCCCGAGCTGCTGGAACTGCCGCATCTTGTTGAGCAGGACGGTGTGGCCCAGATGCAGATCCGGCGCGGTGGGATCGAACCCCGCCTTCACCCGCAATGGCACGCCTGATTTCAGCCGCGCTTCGAGCTGATCGAGCTTGAGGATCTCCTCGGTGCCGCGACCGATGAGTGCGAGGGATTCTTCGAGAGTGGCCAACCACAAACTCCAGCGGCATTTGCCGTCAACAACGTGAACGATGTTAAACGCAGGTTAATTCCGCGCCAAATGAAAATAAGCGAACAGGCTCAATGGTTTGACGCGCTGTTACAGGCTGTCTATGGTACCGGCGATTGGGCTCGTACTTCGAGCCAGCAAGGAATTTGAACGATGCAGAATTCAGAGCAGGGCCGTGCACGCAAGCAGCGCTTTCACGAGCGCCTCCACGTCCTCCACGACACTGCCCTGCATCGCAAGCTCAAGGCGCATCTTCCGGCGGCCTTCAACGACCAATGGACGCGCCGTCATTGGATCCATGCGAGCCTGTTCGCGACCATTGGTGCGCTGGTGGCCACGATCGTGCCGGGCTTCTCCAATGCCATCGATACCCCGCTGTCCAGTCATTCCACGCTGGCCCTGCCGCTGCCGCCGTTGGTTCCGAGCCGCAAGCAGCTGGCGCCGAGCACCGACTGGGAAATTCTGCAGGTCAAATCAGGGCAGACGCTGAGCACCTTGTTCGGCGAGTTGGGAATCCCGACCACGGTGATGTACCAGGTGCTGGCGCATCCGGGCACCAAGGAGGCGCTGACCAAGCTGCGTCCTGGCGCCGAGCTCGCCTTCGATATGCCCACGCCGGGCGAGCTGCGCGCATTGCGCTTCGACCGCGACGACAGCCACCGTGTGGAGTTGCGCCTGCTGGGCGACAGCGTGCGCGAGAACGTCACCGAGCGGGCCACGACCACGCGCACGGTGGTGGCAAGCGGGGAAATCAGTAGCTCCCTGTACGCCTCGGCCGGCAAGTCGGGGCTGTCGCCGGCGGCGGTGGCGACCATGACCGACGAGATCTTCAAGTACGACATCGACTTCGACAAGGATCTGCAGCCGGGCGATCGTTTCAGCGTGGTGATGGACGAGACCTGGCGCGAGGGCGAGCGGATCAATACCGGCGACATCCTGGCGGCGACCTTTACCACCGGCGGCAAGACCTACACCGGTTTCCGCTTCGAGCGCGCCGGCAAGCCGGCCGAGTATTTCGACATCACCGGCCGGCCGTTGAAGAAGAGCTTCATCCGGATGCCGGTGGCTTACAGCCGCATCAGCTCGACCTTTGGCGCACGCAAGCATCCGGTGCTGGGCACGATGCGCATACACAAGGGTGTGGACTACGCGGCAGCGTCGGGCACGCCGATCATGGCCGCTGGTGACGCGCGGGTGGTGTTCGTCGGGACCCAGCGCGGCTACGGCAATGTGGTGGTCCTGGACCACGGCAAGAACTTCAGCACGCTGTACGGGCACATGTCGCGCTTCGGGAAGATCAAGGCCGGCCAGCGCATCAACCAGGGAACGGTGATCGGCTATGTCGGCATGACCGGCCTGGCGACCGGCCCGCATCTGCACTACGAGTTCCG
This sequence comes from Xanthomonas sp. CFBP 8151, assembly GCF_011761885.1. Lineage (NCBI taxonomy): Bacteria > Pseudomonadati > Pseudomonadota > Gammaproteobacteria > Lysobacterales > Lysobacteraceae > Xanthomonas > Xanthomonas sp. CFBP 8151. The sequence goes on along the minus strand of NZ_JAASQZ010000004.1, from coordinate 382,316 downwards.
CGTCGCCGGGCAGCAGCGCAACCCGATGTCGGTGACCATGCCGCCGCCCGAGCCATTGCAGGGCGCCGAGCTGGCCGCGTTCCGCGCGCAGACGGCGCCGGCGCTGGCGCGTATCGAAGGCATGGAGAAGTTGATCTACGCCGACGCCGGCAAGCCTGCCAAGGGCAAGCCACGCGGTTGAGTGGGTGCGGCTGACTCGCCGCCGGCCTGGCGCTCGCCGATCGGACGGCTGTGCACCGGTTCGCGAAGCGGTATTTAGCTTACGCGTCGCCGCCGCTGGCGCAGGATTCCTGCCAGCGGCGAGTGGAAGCCGTGGTGCCGAGACGACAGTCGGCACCGTGAATGGAGCGCTTGCCTGGCGAGCGCATCGTCGATCATTCAACCGCGATGCGTGCAGGGCCGGTTGACTCTCCCACCCTGGCTGCACAAGCTGCACGACCACTGGCAACTGGCTCTGGCATGCCTGCTCCGGAACACCTGGAATCCCCGCTCTACCTTGGCCTGATGTCGGGCACCAGCGCCGATGGCATCGATGCCGCGCTGGTGCGCTTCGCCGACGACAGCCATCGCCGCTGCGAACTGGTTGCCGGCACGACGGTGGCCTGGGAGCCGCAGCTGCGCGAAACGCTGGTGATGCTGGGCCAGGGCGCCGAGCTGATCGCCATCGATGCGCTCGGGCAACTGGATGCGCAGGTGGGGCTGGCGTTTGCGTCCGCGGCCAATCAACTGATCCGCGACAGCGGCATCGCGCGTGCGCAGGTTCGCGCAATCGGTTCGCACGGACAGACCATTCGGCATCGACCCAAGGCCGATCCGGCCTTCACCTGGCAGATCGGCGATGCCAGCCGGATCGCCGAGCACACCGGCATCACCACGGTAGCCGATTTCCGCCGGCGCGATGTGGCCGCCGGCGGTCAGGGCGCGCCGCTGATGCCGGCCTTCCATCTGGCCATGCTGGGCGCGGGCGACGAAGACCGCGCGATGCTCAATCTGGGCGGCATCGGCAACCTGACGCTGATCCCGCGCGATGGCGCGGTGCGGGGCTTCGATACCGGCCCGGCCAATGCGTTGCTGGACAGCTGGTGCCAGCGGCATCAAGGCACGTCGTTCGATGCCGATGGCGCGTTTGCCGCCAGCGGGCGAGTCGATACGGCGCTGCTGCAGGCATTGCTGGCCGACCCGTGGTTTGCGCTGGCGCCGCCCAAGAGCACCGGACGCGAGCAATTCCATCTGGACTGGGCGATGCAGGCGATGCGGTCGCTGGGAGACGTGGCGCTGTGCGCGGCCGATGTACAGGCAACCCTGCTCGAACTGACCGCGGCCAGCGTCGCCGACGCGTTGCTGCGGCTGCAGCCCGATACCCGCCGGGTGCTGGTGTGCGGTGGCGGGGTGCGCAATCCGGTGTTGATGGCACGACTGGCGGCGCGATTGCCGGGCGTGGTGGTGGAATCCAGCGCGCGGCATGGGCTGGATCCGGACTATCTGGAAGCAATGGGGTTTGCGTGGTTGGCCGCGGAGCTGCTCGCAGGCCGTGCAGCCAATCTACCGTCGGTAACCGGGGCGGCCGGGGCGCGGTTGCTGGGAGCGATCCATCCGGCGTGAGCGGCCTGGATCGGCTCGATCATCCGCATTCGTAACATCCTCGCGCCTAATGGATTCGCACGCGAAGCGCTGGCCGACCGTTTTCAGTGCTACGGACCATTTCCTGCCGGTAGCGCCTTGAGCGCGGCAATCGCTTCGGCCAGGGCATCGACTTCCGGGTGTTGCAGGCCGCCGGTGACTTCGTATTCGCTGGCGAACAGGCCCTGTTCGAGCAGATGCATCACGGTCTGGTGCTGGGTCCAGCCGCGTGCGACGGAGATGCGACGGATCCTGTCCACCAGCAATGGATCGATGTCCCGCAACACCAGATCGGTCATGCCTACTCCCTATTCGCAAGGTTCCCGGCGCGTTGGATGATCATCCCGCAGCGCCTGGGCCACCTGCAACCGTCAAGCTGCGGCAGTGTGCCGGCGCTGCTGCAGGATAAGCATCCCGCACAGGATCACTACGGGGATCGCAACCAGCGCTGTCCCGACGAAGAACAAGGCATACCCTTCCAGCAGGGTTCGTCCCTGTGACAATGCCTGGACCGACCAGCCCGAGAAGCCTTTCAGCGCCTTGCCCGGCATGGCATAGAACGAGCTCAGTAAAGCGTACTGAGTTGCGGTATAGCCAAAACTCGTGAGGCTGGACATGTAGGCGATCAGCGCGGTTCCGGCAAAGCCGTTGGCGAAGTTATCGATTGCCATCGCCACTGCAAATTTGCTTGTGTCCGGCCCGACATAGGCCAGCCATGCAAATGCCAGATTCGAACAGGGACCCAATACTGCACCAGCCATCAAGGTCGCAAGCACTCCCCAACGCACCGAGACCAGACCGGCCGCTGCAATGCCGACGAACGTGGCAACCAGACCCACCGAGCCACGGATGGCACCGACGGTATCCTCGGACAAGCCGAGGTCGACGTAGAATGGGTTGGCCATCGGCCCCATCACGAAATCGGCCATGCGATAGACGCTGATGGCTACCAGGATCAGGATTGCGCCACTGCGGTGCTCACGAATGAAGGCGAGAAAGGGCCCGGCGATGGCGTCGAACAGCCCCCGCGGCGTCCATAGCGACGCAGCCTGCGTTTGTACGGCGATGACTTCGCGAGCCGGCTCACCTGCCATCGTTACGGCGATCACACCCAGCACCATCAGCGCTGCCATGACTTCATACGACACTTGCCAGCCGACGCGTGCGGCGATGATCAGGATCAGCGCATCGGTGACTAACAGGGCCGAGCGATAGCCTAGTGCCGACGCAGAGGTCAGCAGGCCGAGTTGCTCACTATTGTCGGCACTTTCAATGCGCCACGCGTCGATGACGATGTCCTGGGTAGCGGAGGCAAAGGCAACCACCACCGCCATTACGCCGAACACCACCAAGTGTTCCCAGGCGACGCCCATCACCAGTATCTGGCCGCCCTTGGGCTGGACCAGCGCCATGCCAACCAGGCCCGTCGCCACGACCGCCTGCGATAGCAGCATCCAGCCGCGGCGGCGTCCCAATCGGCCCAGCAGCGGCACGTCCGTCTTGTCGACAATCGGTGCCCATAAGAACTTCATGGTGTAAGCCAGGCCTACCCAGGACAGGAAACCGATCGTGTCCAGCTCGATGCCTTGCTTGCGCATCCAGAAGCCGAGCGTGTTGCCAACCAGATACAACGGCAGACCGGAACTGAAGCCCAGCAGCAGCATCGCCAGCACTTTGCGCTGGCGCAGGTTAGTCAGTACTTGCTGCCAGCGCCGACGTGGCTTGGTGACCTGACTCACTCGGCGTAATCCACGAGGTACGGCGCGTGGTCGGAGAAGCGCTGCTCGCGGTAGATGGAGCAGGCCTTCACCTTGTCGCGCAGGCCGGGGGTGACCAGTTGGTAGTCGATGCGCCAACCGACATTGTTGGTGCGCGCCGCGCCGCGGTTGCTCCACCAGGTGTAGTCCTGGCCCTGGGGATGCAGTACGCGGTAGGTATCGACCCAGCCGCGGCCGCTGGCGGCGCTGGCGTCTTCCAGCGCATCGGCGCACAGGCCGTTCAGCCAGTCGCGCTCGGGCGGCAGGCAGCCGGAATTCTTCTGGTTGGATTTCCAGTTCTTGATGTCCAGCGCCGAGCGCACGATGTTCCAGTCGCCGCACAGCACGTACTGCCGGCCGCTGGCCAGCCACTGCTCCAGGATCGGCCGCAGCCATTCCATCACCTGGAACTTGTAGCCCTGGCGCAACTCGCCCGAGGAGCCGGACGGGATATAGAAGGACACCACGCTCAGGTTGCCGAAGCGCGCTTCGACATAGCGGCCCTCCTCGTCGAACTCCGGCCAGCCCAGCGCGGTGCGCACGTCATCGGGTTCGCGCCTGCTGTAGATGGCCACGCCGCTGTAGCCCTTCTTGGTGCTGGCGTCGCGGAACCAGGCCTTGTAGCCGGTGGGCAGGAACTCGGGGCCGGCCAGCTGATGCTCCTGGGCCTTGGTTTCCTGCACGCAGAGCACGTCGGCGTCCTGGTCGGCAAACCACTCGAAGAAACCCTTGGTGACGGCCGAGCGCAGGCCGTTGGCGTTGAAACTGATGATGCGCATAAGGGCCGGGAATGGGGAGTTGGGAATGGGGAATCGTAAAGCCTACCCCAGCGCAGCTGCGAAGGTTGCCGAGGCGCGATGCGTTTACCATTCCCGATTCTCCACTCCCCACTCCCGTTGCCATGACCGACCACCGCACCCGCTTCCTGCAGCTGGCCCTGGGCGCCGATGCCTTGCGCTTTGGCGAGTTCACGCTCAAGTCCGGGCGGCTCAGCCCGTATTTCTTCAATGCCGGACGCTTCGATTCGGGCGCCAAGACCGCGCAGCTGGCGCAGTGCTACGCCGATGCGATCGATGCGGCCGGGGTGGAGTTCGATCTGCTGTTCGGGCCGGCCTACAAGGGCATTCCGCTGGCGACCGCGCTGGCCTGCGCCTACGCCGGGCGCGGGCGCGATCTGCCGCTGGCGTTCAACCGCAAGGAAGCCAAGGACCATGGCGAGGGCGGCAGCCTGATCGGCGCGCCGCTTGAGGGGCGCAAGGTGCTGATCGTCGACGACGTGATCACCGCCGGCACCGCGATCCGCGAGGCGCTGGGCATCATCCGGGGTGCCGGCGGCATTCCGTCCGGGATCGTGGTGGCGCTGGACCGGCAGGAGATCGCTTCCGAGCAGGATCGTCGGTCGGCTGCGCAGGCGGTGGCGGCCGAGGCCGGCATCCCGGTGATCGCGGTGGCCAATCTGGGCGACCTGCTTGCTTTTGCGGCAGGAAACGCCGACCTTGTGGGCTTCCGGGAACCGCTGCTGGCCTATCGTGGCCGCTACGGCACCGGCACCACGGGCTGACGGCAGGCGACAGGGGGGTGCAATGATGCCGAGACACATCCGTTTGGCGTTACTCGCCGCCGTTGCGGCAGCCGCGGCCGCCGCGCCTGCCATCGCGCAGGACAAGCCGGCCGCCAAGAAGCTGTATTGCTGGAACCAGAACGCCGCCCGGGTGTGCAGCGATACGCTGCCGCCGGAGGCGGTCAATCAGGCGCGTGACGAATTCAACGCCAAGAGCGGCCTGCGCAGCGCCGAGGTGCAGCGCGCCATGAGCAGCGACGAGCGCGCCGCCGCCGCAGCCAGCGAGCAGCAACGCCAGGCCGATCTTGCCGCCGAGCAGATGCGCCAGCGCACCGACCAGGCGATGTTGATGTCCTACCAGAGCGAGGACGACCTGCGCCGGGTCTTCAACGAGCGCATCGCCATCGTCGACAACAACATCCACACCGCGCGCTTCAACGTGACCAGCCTGCGCGAAGGGCTGGCCAGCATGCTACGCAGCGCCGGCGACCGCGAGCTGGCCGGCCAGGCGGTGGCCGACAAGCTGGCCGCCGACATCCAGCAACGTCATCGCGAGCTGATGGCGCAATTGCGTCTGCAGACCAGCTTCGAGCAGCAGCGGGTGGCGCTGGACGGCGAGATCGCCGACATCCTGCAGCGCTACCGGGCGATGAAGGAGCCGCCGGCCGGCGCGGCGCCCACCGGCTGACCGGCGCAGCCGTCATTCCGGCCCGTGCGGCGCACCGCCGCGTGCGGCATTTCCCGATCCGACGCCCTGCCCGCATAATGGCCGGTCCTACTCCCTGCCCACGAGGCTCTCCCGCATGGCCCGGATCATCGCCATTGCCAACCAGAAAGGCGGCGTCGGCAAGACCACGACTGCGGTCAATCTGGCGGCCGGCCTGGCGCGCGCGCCCAAGCGTGTGCTGCTGGTGGATCTGGACTCGCAGGGCAACGCCACCATGGGGAGCGGCATCGACAAGCGCGATGTGGCCGCCTCGACCTGCGACCTGTTGCTGGGCGAAAACACCGCCGCCGAAATCCGGGTCACCGCACCGGAAGGCTTCGACCTGCTGCCGGGCAACATCGACCTGACCGCTGCCGAGATCCAGCTGATGGATCAGGACGAGCGCGAGCAGCGGCTCAAGCGCGCCCTGGCGCCGATCCGCGATGAGTACGACTTCATCCTGATCGACTGCCCGCCGGCGTTGTCGCTGCTGACGCTCAATGCCCTGACCGCGGCCGACTCGATCATCGTGCCGATGCAGTGCGAGTATTACGCGCTGGAAGGACTGACCGCGCTGCTGGAAACCATTGAGGCGTTGCGCGCAAACCTCAATCCGGCGCTGGAAATCGAAGGCGTGCTGCGCACGATGTTCGACATCCGCAACAACCTGGCCAACGCGGTGTCGGCCGAGCTGACCGAGCATTTCGGCGACAAGGTGTTCCGTACCATCGTGCCGCGCAACGTGCGCCTGGCCGAGGCGCCCAGCCATGGCCAGAGCATCGTCGGTTACGACCGCACCTCGCGCGGTGGCGTGGCCTACCTGGGGCTGGCCGGCGAAATCGTGCGCCGCCAGAACGACCGCAACAAGGCCTACCGGCCCGTGGAGACCGTCTGATGAACAAGCCGATCCCCGCAAAGAAGCGCGGTCTGGGCCGTGGCCTGGAAGCGCTGCTAGGGCCGAAGGGCGCGGCCGCCGCAGCGGCGCCCAGCGCAAACAGCGAGGAAGCATTGCAGCCGGGCGACAGCCTGCGCCAGTTGCCGGTTACCCAGTTGCAGCCGGGCAAGTACCAGCCGCGCAAGGAGATGGACGAGGTCAAGCTGGCCGAGCTGGCGGAGTCGATCAAGGCGCAGGGGGTGATCCAGCCGATCGTGGCGCGCGAGCTGGCGCCGGGGCAGTTCGAGATCGTGGCCGGCGAGCGTCGCTGGCGCGCCTCGCAGCTGGCCGGGCTGAGCGAGGTTCCGGTGGTGGTGCGCGAGCTGGACGACCGCACCGTCATCGCGATGGCGCTGATCGAGAACATCCAGCGCGAAGACCTCAACCCGCTGGAAGAAGCGCAGGCGCTGCAGCGCCTGATCGACGAATTTTCGCTGACCCACGCCGAGGCCGCCGGTGCGGTGGGCCGCTCGCGTGCGTCGGTGTCCAACCTGCTGCGGCTGCTGGAATTGCCGGTGGCGATCCGCGTGCTGCTGGAAACCCGCCGTCTGGAAATGGGCCATGCGCGTGCGCTGCTCACCCTGGCGCCGGAGCTGGCCAGCAAGCTGGCGCAGGAAGCGGCCGACCAGGGCTGGTCGGTACGCGAGGTCGAACACCGTGCGCAGCAGTTCGCCGCCGGCAAGGTGCCCGGCGCATTGCGCAAGGGCAAGCCGGCCGCCGCCGCGCCGCAGGCCGATATCGCCTCGCTGGAAACCGAACTGTCCGAATCGCTGGGCACCAAGGTGGTGTTCAACCACGGCCGCGGCGGCAAGGGCAAGCTGGTGATCCACTACACCGACCTGGACACGCTGGACGGCGTGCTCGAACGCCTGCGCCTGCAGCGCAGCTGAGCCTGTGTGCACGCACCAGGAGCATCCCCGGCAATGAATCCCGCCAAGGTCGATCGCAAGCACCTGCTGCGTCTGACCGACCTGCCGAACGTGGGGCCGGCCTGCGAAAAGGATCTGCAGCGGATCGGCATCCGGGTTGCCGCGCAGTTGCGCGGTCGCGATGCCTACGACATGTATGCGCAGCTGTGCCTGCGCACCGGCGTGCTGCACGACCCCTGCGTGATCGACGTGTTCCTGTCGATCACGCGCTTCATGCAAGGCGAGGCGCCGCGGCCATGGTGGGCGTTCAGCGCCGAACGCAAGGCAACGCTGGCCAGCGAAGCACCGCTCAGTCTGGGGTGAGTGCGCGCACGTGATCAGGCGCTGCCATCAACCGGAGCAACCCATGAGCAGTGAAGACGACCAGATCAGCCCGGGCGGCAGCACGCTGCTGCTGCATGCGCAGGAAAAGCAATTCGAGCCGGCACACGGCGGTGACTGCATCGAGCAGATCAGCGCACATATCGAGCAGCATCTGGGGCCGATCTTGGCAGTTCCGCACAAAATCGTCTCCGACGCCATACCTCTGGACGTGGCGAAAGGGATTGGGGGACATCATGGCGTTTGATCGCGTCGACGTCGCCAAAAGCGCTTCGGACTGTTCTGAGCGCCGCCTGCCTGCTCGCCGGCTTCCGATATCTCCAGGACCACTGCAATGACCATTCTCGTCACCGGCGCCGCCGGTTTCATCGGGGCCTACACCTGCCGCGCGCTGGCTGCGCGCGGTGAGTCGGTGGTGGGCCTGGACAACTACAACAGCTATTACGACCCGCAGCTCAAGCGCGACCGGGTGGCGGCGCTGTGCCCGGGTATCGATATCCGCACACTGGATCTGACCGACCGCGACGGCCTGGCTGCGCTGTTCGACGAGATCCGGCCCACGCGCGTGGTGCACCTGGCCGCGCAGGCCGGGGTGCGTTACTCGCTGGAAAATCCGTCCGCCTACGTCGACAGCAACCTGGTCGGCTTCGTCAACATGCTCGAACTGTGCCGGCACCGCGGCGTGCAGCATCTGGTGTATGCGTCGAGCAGTTCGGTATACGGCGATTCGGCCACCCCGCCGTTTTCCGAGGACCAGCGCGTGGACCAGCCGCGCTCGCTGTATGCGGCGACCAAGGCCGCCAACGAATTGATGGGCTATACCTATGCGCAGCTGTACGGCCTGCGCGCGACCGGGCTACGGTTTTTCACCGTGTACGGGCCGTGGGGCCGGCCAGACATGGCGCCGCTGATCTTCAGCCGCGCGGTGCTGGCGGGGCGGCCGATCGAGGTCTTCAACCACGGCAGGATGCAGCGCGATTTCACCTTCGTCGACGACATCGTGGCCGGCGTGCTGGGCGCGCTGGACACGCCCGGCAGCGAGCCGGTGCCGCACCGGGTGTTCAACCTGGGCAACCACACCCCGGTGGAGCTGGAGTACTTCATCGACGTGATCGCCCAGGCGGCCGGGCGCCCGGCCGAGAAGGTCTACCGGCCGATGCAGCCGGGCGACATGGTCCGCACCATGGCCGATACGCAGCGCGCGCGCGCCGCCTTTGGCTTCGAGCCGGCCACCCCGGTCGAGCGCGGCCTGCCGCAGGTGGTGGACTGGTGCCGCAGTTATTTTGGCGATCGCGCCTAGGGCACACGTTCGCTTCATGCCTGACTCAGACAGTCAGGGCACAATGCGCGATCTTTTCGCTCCGCCTTCATCTGGCCACCACGAATCCATGAGCCACCCTCAGCTTTCCGTTGTCGTCCCGGTGTTCAATGAGCGCGATAACGTCGCCGCGCTGGTCGGCGAAATCGTCGCCGCCTTGCGCGGGCTGGTGGCGTTCGAGATCGTCTATGTCGACGACCACTCCCGCGACGACACCCTGGCGGTGCTGCAAGGCCTGAAGAGCACCACGCCGGAACTGCGCGTGCTGCACCACGTGACCCAGAGCGGCCAGAGCACGGCGGTACGCAACGGCGTCAAGGCCGCCCGCGCGAGCTGGATCGCCACGCTCGATGGCGACGGCCAGAACGATCCGGCCGACATTCCCAAACTGCTGACCGCACGCGCCAGCGCCGAGGCGCAGGTGAAGCTGTTCGCCGGCTGGCGGGTCAATCGCCAGGATTCGGGGTCCAAGCGCTGGGCCAGCAAGTGGGCCAATGCGATCCGTGCGCGCATGCTGCACGACAACACCCCCGATACCGGCTGCGGCATCAAGCTGTTCGAGCGCGAGGCGTTTCTGGATCTGCCCTACTTCGATCATATGCATCGCTATCTGCCGGCGTTGATGCAGCGCGCCGGCTGGCGCACGGTGAGCGTGCCGGTGCATCACCGTCATCGCACCGCCGGCGTGTCCAAGTACAACAACCTCAATCGCGCGCTGGTCGGCATCCGCGACCTGCGCGGCGTGGCGTGGTTGATCACCCGCAGCAAGCGCACCGTGGTGCAGGAGCGCTGATGGAACTGCATTGGCTGGACCAACCGCTGACCTGGCTGTACTGGACCGGCCTGCATGTCACCGGCTGGAAGCTGATCGGCTATGTGGGCGCACTGATGTTCGGGGGCCGCTGGCTGGTGCAGTTTGTCGCCTCCAAGCGCGCCGGCAAGCCGGTGATCCCGCGCATGTTCTGGTACATGAGCGTGGTCGGCAGCCTGATGACGCTGAGCTACTTCGTGTTCTCGGCCAAGCAGGATTCGGTGGGCGTACTGCAAAACCTGTTTCCGGCGTTTACCGCGTTCTACAGCCTGTATCTGGATGTGAAGCATCGCGGCTGGAAGCGGGATCGGGCGGTGCATTGAGCGGCGATTGGGGAGTCGGGATTGGGGAGTCGCAAGTGCGGCACTCCTGCTCCACGTTTCCGGGCTTTGAGGCGATGCTGGCTGCGTAGCTGAGCTGATGGAGCAGGCTGCACGGCTCTGTTTTGCGGTGGATAACGCCAGGCGCCCGATAGCTGGGGGACGATGCGTTTTTCCGTACGTCGCGATGCGATGGTCACCGACCCGGGATGAGGCGCGTGGGCGATGCCGCGGCTGTTTGCTCGTCGGCATGCTGTGCCTATGTCCAGCGCGCTCCTCCATCGTCCGTTGTCCGAGTCGGCGCCGATTGCGGTGCATTGGCACCTGCGGCTATACACGCATCAGCAGGTACCCCTGTTTGCCGACTGGCGTTGCGCGCGGGCAGCCGCGGCCAGCCTCGCAGCGGCCGGTCATTGGCAGGGTGCGCAGTTGCTGTGCTGGGTGCTGCTGCCGGACAGTTGGTGTGCGCTGTTGCAGGCACCGGGAAAGGCCGCGCTGCTGCAACTGGCTGCCGTTGCGCGACAGGCGGCGGCCGAGGCGATCAATCGCGCGCGCGGCCGTGGCGGGACGGTGTGGCAGCCGCAGATGCAGGCGTCGGCGCTGGGGCTGGATGACGACCATCGACAGTTCGCGCGCTCGCTGGTGGCGTTGCCACTACGTGCAGGGCTGGCCGCGCAGATCGGTGGATATCCTTACTGGGATGCGGTCTGGCTGTTGCACGACAACGCTGCAAACGGCGCCGCGATTCCTGTGCCGGATGATCGCGCACGCATGCCGGGTCTGGAGGGCAGGTGACGTGATCACTGGCGTCTGGCCGGCGCGAGCCAGACGTACAGATGCGCGTTGTCGCCTGTCAGCTTTGCGGGATATCTGTCCAAGCGGCGTCTGTTCGGGCGACGTCTGACGTCGGTCAGGGCTGCGCGTTGCGGTGATCGTCTCTCTGCCAGCGTCGAACACGGTGTGGGCGGCAACTACGGCGCCACGATCTGCTCTGCCGCCCTGCCGGCAGAGCAGTCGACCGGTGCGCAGCGGTCGATCAAAACTCCAGCGGATGGTCCGGCAGCAGGGCCTGCAACTGGCTGCGGAACAACCCGCGAATCCGCTGCAATGCGGCTTCGGTGTCGGCCTCGAAGCGCAGCACCAGAATCGGCGTGGTGTTGGAGGCACGCACCAGACCCCAACCGTCGGCGAAGTCCGCGCGCAGCCCGTCGATCGTCGACAGCCGGGCCGATTCGAACGGCGATTCCTCGCCAGCCTGCGCACGTTCGACAAAGCGCGCGACCAGTGCATGCGCATCGCCGTCTACCGGCACCTTGATTTCCGGCGTGGACACGCTTTCGGGCAAGGCGTCCAACACCTCGGACGGGGTCTGCTCGCGCTGGGCCAGGATTTCCAGCAGGCGTGCGGCCGCATAGATACCATCATCGAAACCGTACCAGCGCTCCTTGAAGAAGAAGTGCCCGCTCATCTCGCCAGCCAGTTCGGCGTCGGTCTCGCGCATCTTGGCCTTGATCAGCGAATGCCCGGTCTTCCACATCAACGGGCTGCCGCCATTGCGCAGCACGTAGTCGGACAGTTTGCCGGTGCACTTGACGTCGTAGATCACCAACGCGCCGGGATTGCGCTGCAGCACATCGGCGGCGAACAGCATCAGCAAACGGTCCGGGAACACCATCGCGCCTTGCTTGGTGACCACGCCCAGACGATCGGCATCGCCATCGAAGGCCACGCCGATATCGGCATCGAAGCGCTGCACCATCTTCACCAGATCGTCGAGGTTGTGCGGCTCGCTCGGGTCGGGATGATGATTGGGGAAGGTGCCGTCGATCTCGCAGTACAACGGAATGACCTCGGCGCCGATGGCTTCCAACAGGCGCGGCGCGATATCGCCGGCCACGCCGTTGCCGGCATCCACCACCACCTTGATCGGGCGGTCCAGCTGCACGTCGTCGGCGATGCGCTGGATGTAGGCATCGCTGATGTCGCGCTGTTCCACATCGCCAGGCGCTGCCGCGGTGTGCAGGCGGCCTTCGTTGATGCGCTGGTGCAGTTCGGCGATCGCCGCCCCCGACAGGGTCTCGCCACCGATCACGATCTTGAAGCCGTTGTAGTCGGGCGGATTGTGGCTGCCGGTGACCGCCACGCAGCTGCCGGCGCGCAGTTCGTAGGCCCCGAAGTACACCACCGGGGTGGGCGCCAGGCCGATATCGATCACCTGGCAGCCGGCGCGGCGCAGGCCGTCGATCAGGCCGTTGGCAAGTTCCGGGCCCGACAGCCGTCCATCGCGGCCGACCACCACCTCGCGCAGGCCCTGCGCCTGCATCATGCTGCCGATGGCCTGGCCGATCAACGCGGCGACGCCGGGGTTGAGGTCCTTGCCGACCACGCCACGGATGTCGTAGGCGCGGAACATCTCGGTGGCGACCTGCACGGCCGGCACCAGCGCCGACGGCGCGGCCGGCGCATCTGCGTCCAGCGCGCGCGCTTGACTGGCGACACTGGCGTCGTGCTGCAGGCTCTGGCTGAAGGTCGGTTCGTCGGCGATCGACTCGCCGGCCACGCGGCGGCGCGGCAGGGCGACGCGGCCACGGCTGGCCAGTACCAACAGCACCGCGATGACGAGCAGCAGCGCGGCCACGATGGCGCAGCCAACGGCGCCCAGACCCAACGGGCCGTCATCGCGTTGCGGCACCGCGGCGGCCACACGCAGGCCGCTGTCACTCAATGGCCTGGCCAGGGTTTCGGCAGCATCGGCCAGCACCGCATCGCCTTGCTGGGCGACGTTGTAGCTGCCCTGGCGCAAGGCCAGGTACGCGCTGCCGGGCACTGCGATCGCATCCAGCGGGCCGGTCAGGCGCAACAGCGGCAGGCGCGCATACGCCACCGCTGGCTGCGCGCCCAGTCGTACTGCTGCCGCCACACCGAGACGGACCTGCTTGGCATCGCGCACCACGTGCACCTGCGCACGCTCGGCCAACAGTGCCGACTCGAGCAGGCTCAGCCGCGCGTAACCGAAGTCCCCGGGATTGTCGTACGCGGCGGTGAGATCGCCGGACAAGACCTGCACGTCCTCGGCGCCCTTGAAGCGCTCGCGGATGATCGAGGCGGCGGCCAGCGCGTCGCCATTGGCCAGCGCGGCGATGACCTGCGGCTGCTTGAGCATGGCATCGAGCTGGCTGGCCTGTTGGGTCATGGCCTGGCTGACGTCCTGCACGGCGCGGTCGCGCGCCCGTTCCAGGTCCTGCGCAACCGCATCCTGGCGCCATTGCGCGTAGCTGCTCCAGCCGAACCAGGCAGCCAGCAGCAATAACGCCGCCCCCAACACCGGACCACTCGTACGCACGCTGGACATCGACTGCCTGCGCTCGTTCGCCTTGCTCATGTGACGTCCCCCGTCAGCGCACGCCGGTGTGGCCGAATCCACCCGCTCCCCGCGCGCTGTCGACGAAAGTATCCACCACTTGCAAGCCCACGCGCACGATCGGCAGGATCACCAGCTGTGCGATGCGGTCGCCCGGCTCGATGGTGAAGGCCTCACGGCCGCGATTCCAGGTGCTGATCAGCAGCGGCCCCTGGTAATCGGCATCGATGAGCCCGGTGCCATTGCCGAGCACGATGCCGTGGCGATGGCCCAGGCCCGAGCGCGGCAGGATCACTGCGCACAGCTGCGGGTCGGCCAGATGGATCGCGATGCCGCTGGGAATCAGCGCCGCATCGCCGGGCTCCAGCGTCATTGGCGCTTCCAGCGCGGCGCGCAGGTCCATGCCTGCGCTGGCGTCGGTGGCGTAGGCCGGCAGCGGCCACAGGTCGCCGAAGCGCGGGTCGAGCAGCTTCACCTGCAGGGACTGGGTCGGGGTGCTCATGCCTGTAATCTCTCCGCGATCAGGGCCAACAGCTGGTCGGCCAATTCGGTCTTGCTGCTGCTGGGGAAGACGCGCTCGCCGCCCTGCCAATAGGCGGTGGCGGCGTTGTTGTCGCTTTCGAAGCCGCCGCCTTCGATCCCCACCTGGTTGGCGATGATCAGGTCCAGCCGTTTGGCGGCCAGCTTGCCACGCGCGTAATGCTCCACGTCGTGCGTTTCGGCGGCAAAACCGACCACCAGCTTCAGCGCGCCGGTCTGCGCGGCGACCTCGGCCAGGATGTCCGGCGTGCGCACCAGTTCGAGGGTCAGCGTCTCGCCGGTCTTCTTGATCTTCTGCGCGACCACCCGCTTGGGGGTGTAGTCGGCCACTGCAGCGGCACCGATGTAGATGTCGGCCGGGAACGCGTCCAGCACCGCATCGCGCATCTGCGCAGCCGAGCGCACGTCGATCCGCCGGACGCCGGCCGGAGTGGTCTGGTGCACCGGGCCGCTGACCAGCACCACGTCGGCACCCTGGCTGGCGGCGGCAGCGGCCAGGGCATAGCCCATCTTGCCGCTGCTACGGTTGCCCACGTAGCGCACCGGGTCCAGGTCCTCGAAGGTGGGGCCTGCACTGATCACGATGCGCAGGCCGTCCAGTTGCGCGCTGCTGGGCACGAACGCAGGGGCAGCAGCACTCTTGGAGGCGAGCAGCGTGGCATTGACAGCACCGGCACCGCCGACCAGGGCGGCGATGATCGCCGCCGGCTCGGCCAGCCGACCGGGGCCGGACTCGCCTTCGGCCAGCGGGCCGTCATCGGGACCGACCACGCGCACGCCGCGTGCCGACAGGCTCGCCATATTCGCCTGCGTGGCCGGGTGCAGCCACATGCGGTGGTTCATTGCCGGGGCCACGGTCAGCGGCGCAGTGGTGGCCAGGCACAGCGTGCTGACCAGGTCGTCGGCCAGACCATGCGCCAGACGCGCCAACAGGTCGGCCGTGGCCGGGGCGACGATCACCTGATCGGCCCAGCGCGCCAGTTCGATATGTCCCATCGCCTGCTCGGCGGCACTGTCCCACAACGTGGTGCGGGTGGGCTGCCCGGACAGCGCCTGGAAGCTGAGCGGGGTAACGAATTGTTGCGCGCCGCCGGTCATGGCGACCTGCACCTGCGCACCGGCGTCGCGCAGGCGACGGACCAGTTCGAGCGATTTGTAAGCGGCAATGCCTCCGCCGACGCACAGCAGCAAGCGCTGTCCGTCCAGGGGGCGGGCCTGAGTGGAGCCGATCACGTCGGAGTCGTCCTACGGTTACAAGGACAACTAGATTAGCCGATGCCCCCGTCCGGTCTGATAGGCGTGAGCGATGAGCACCGGCAATCTCGCCATATGCACATTCACGACTGGCCCACCCACGAACGCCCGCGCGAGAAACTTCTGGCGCGCGGGGCCCCTGCCCTGTCCGATGCCGAGCTGTTGGCGATCTTTGTCGGCTCCGGCCTGCGCGGCCAGGACGCCGTCCAGACCGGGCGCGACCTGCTGCTTCGCCACGGCCCGCTGCGCGTGCTGCTGGATCGCACGGCACCCGCCCTGGCGCGCCTGCCCGGCCTGGGTCCGGCCTCGGCCTGCAAGCTCAGTGCGGCGCTGGAGCTGTCGCACCGCCACCTGCTGAGCGCACTGGAACGCGGCGACGCGCTCAGCGACCCGCCCAGCGTCGGCCGTTACTTTTCGCAACGGCTGCGTGCCCGCTCCTACGAAGTGTTCGCTGCGCTGTACCTGGATACCCGCCATCACGCCATCGCCTTCGAGGAACTGTTCACCGGCACCATCGACGGGGCTGACATCCATCCACGCGAAGTGGTGCGGCGGGCGCTACTGCACAATGCCGCGGCGGTGATCGTCGGGCACAACCATCCGTCTGGCAATCGGGAACCGTCCGAGGCCGACCACGCGGTCACCCGTCGTCTGCTGGATGCCTTGGAGCTGGTGGATATCCGCCTGCTGGACCACTTCGTGATCGGCGACGGGCGTCCGGTCTCGCTGGCCGAGCGCGGCTGGCTGGGATGACAAGGTGGTGACCTGAACCATCGGCCCGACCGCGGGGCGCGCGGTCGGGTAAAATCGGTGGTTTCGTTCCAAGCAGATCCCACGTGAAAGCCCAACTCCGCGCATTGATCGGCCAAGGCATTGAAGCCTTGCGCGCCAACGGCACCCTGCCTGCCGACACCCTGCCGCCGGATTTCGTGGTCGAGCGACCCAAGACGCGCGAGCACGGCGACTTTGCCACCAATGCCGCGATGCTGCTGGCCAAGCCGGCGCGCAGCAATCCGCGCGCGCTGGCCCAGGCGCTGGTCGCCGCATTGCCAGCCAGCGACGACGTGGCCAAGGTGGAGATCGCTGGCCCCGGCTTCATCAACTTCCATCTCGCCCCCACCGCCTACCAACGCGAAGTGGCGCATGTGCTCAAGCAGGGCCACGACTACGGTCGCGGGCTGGCCGGCAATGGCCGCTCGGTGGGCGTGGAATACGTCTCGGCCAACCCGACCGGCCCGCTGCACGTCGGTCACGGCCGCGCAGCGGCGATCGGCGACAGCCTGGCGCGCGTGCTCGATGCTAACGGCTGGAACGTCAAGCGCGAGTTCTACTACAACGATGCCGGCGTGCAGATCGAGAACCTGGCCTTGTCGGTGCAGGCGCGCGCGCAAGGGCTCATCCCCGACAGCGACGGCTGGCCGGAGAATGGCTACCGCGGCGACTACATCGCCGATGTGGCCAACGCCTACCTGGCCGGCGACACCGTCGACCTGGAAGGCCATCTGGTCACCGGAGGCAAGGACCCTGCCGATTTCGACGCGATCCGTCGCTTTGCCGTGGCCTATCTGCGCAACGAGCAGAACCACGACCTGGCCGCGTTCCGCGTCGATTTCGATATCTATTTCCTCGAAAGCTCGCTGTACAAGGACGGCAAGGTCGAAGAGGCGGTGCAGAAGCTGATCGCCTCCGGCCATACCTACGAGGAAGGCGGCGCGTTGTGGTTGAAGTCCACCGACTTCGGCGACGACAAGGACCGGGTGATGCGCAAGTCCGACGGCACCTACACCTACTTCGTGCCGGACGTGGCCTATCACCTGACCAAGTGGCAGCGCGGCTACGAGCGCGCGATCACCGAACTGGGGGCCGATCACCACGGCTCGCTGACGCGCGTGCGCGCCGGCCTGCAGGCGCTGGAACTGGGCATCCCGCAAGGCTGGCCGGAGTACGTGCTGCACCAGATGGTCACGGTGATGCGCGGCGGCGAGGAAGTGAAACTGTCCAAGCGTGCCGGCAGCTACGTCACCCTGCGCGATCTGATCGAAGAAACCAGCGCCGATGCGGTGCGCTGGTTCCTGATCGCGCGCAAGCCCGACTCGCAGCTCACCTTCGACATCGACTTGGCGCGTCAGCAGAGCAACGACAACCCGGTGTTCTACGTGCAGTACGCGCATGCCCGCGTCTGCAGCGTGCTGCGGCAGGCGCAGGAGAAGGGCTACAAGTACGAGCAGGCGCATGGACTGGCCGAGCTGGCGCGCCTGGACGACGAGCACTCGCTCAACGTCATGGTCGAGCTGTCGCGCTATGCGGAGGTGGTGGAAATCGCCGGGCAGACGCTGGAGCCGTACCAGATCGCGCAATACCTGCGTGAATTGGCGCACGCCTTCCACACGTGGTATCACAACACCAAACTGCTGGTGGACGATGCCGCAGAGCGCGACGCCAAGCTCACCCTCGCCGTCGCCACGCAGCAGGTGCTCGCCAACGGCCTGGAACTGCTTGGCGTCAGCGCCCCAGAAAAGATGTAAGCCGGGCCGCATGGCCCGCAACGACGTGATTCGGAGAAGTGGTAGATGGCAGCACGACGCGGTAAGAGTCAGGCGCGACGCAATACCAGCAATGGCACCCCCGGTTGGGTGTGGTTGGTGGCGGGCGCTGCGATTGCGGCAGTGATCTTTCTGGCCGCGCCCAACCTGTTCAAGAAGGACGGCGACGGCTTCCTGCGCGTAGGCCCGCGCGCCAACCCCGACGCGCAGCCCGAACCGGTGGCCGATGCCGACGTGGATACGCCGGCCGAGCTCCCCAAGCCCAGCGCGCAACCGCCCAAACCGCAAGCCAAGCCCGGCGATGCGCAAACCCAGTACGACTTCTATACCTTGCTGCCGGGCAAGGAAGTGCAGATGTCCGATGCCGAACTGGCGGCCAGTGCGCGCGCCGAAGAAGCCGCACGTGCGCGCGCAGCGCTGGAAGGCAAGCCGGTCGCGCCTGCGCCGGGTGCGAGCGTGGCGGCAGCCACGCCGGCGGCCAGCGTGCCGGTTCCGTTGAACGAAACTGCAGCCAGCGCGCCGAAGCCGTTGGCGGAGGCCGCCCCAACGCGTCCGGCCACCACGCCGGCTCCGGCCAGCACTGCGGCGCTCACCACGCCAGCTGCAACGGCTGCGCCGAAGCCGACTGCGGCAGCAGCAGCTGCCACGCCGGCATCCCCCGCCGCAGTGACGGACAACACCCGCTACATCCTGCAGGCCGGCTCGTTCGGCGCCTCCGGGGATGCCGAATCGACCAAGGCCAAGCTGGCGATGATGGGCCTGGCCGCACGCGTCGAATCGGCCGACATCAGCGGCAAAACCGTTTACCGCGTGCGCATGGGGCCGTACGGCAGCGCCGGCGAACTGGCCGAAGCCAAGCAGAAACTGACCGGTAGCGGCTTGCCCGCCATTGCGATCAAGGCGCAGTAGCCGCAGTGCTGCAGCGCGCCGCCGGCCTGTGGTTGTGGTGGGGACTGATCGGCGCGGCGCACGCCACCGAGCAGATCCCCGACCGCATCCGGATCGACGGGCAGGACGCGGCACTGCTGGCCGAGCCATTGGCGCCGGTGCTGGACGACCAGGCCACCTGGCAACGTTTCGTGACGCGTGCGCGGCAGGCGCTGGGCAGTTGCAGTGCAAACTGGCGTGGCTATCGGGCCGATTGGCGCGTGGAGCAGGCGCAGGTATTGCTGGATCGCGTCGTCATCGGCGCCTGCGACACCGCGCCGCCGGCATTGCCCCTCGATGTGCTGTTTCCCGGACGGACCGCCCCGGTGGCCGCGGATTGGATCGATGGCGAGCTGGTGATCGCCCTGCCAACCGCCGCGAGCACCGGCGACACCGCACCCGGCGCCGCAGAAGCACCGTATTTGCTCCTGCAGGTGCGACACGGCCGCGTAGTGACGCGCGAGCCGCTCAGTGAGGCAGGGTTGCGCGCGCTTCGCGCCCAGGCCAACACACCTGGTCCTGCCACCACACCCTGACCCCTTCGCCTCATCCCCTTGTTCGCAGGAGTTATCCCCATGTCCAAGACTGTTCTGATCACCGGTGCCACTTCCGGATTCGGCAGCGCTGCCGTGCGCCGTTTTGCCGCCGCCGGCTGGAAAGTCATCGCCACCGGTCGCCGCGCCGAGCGCCTGGATGCCTTGGCTGCCGAACTGCCCGCCGGTCAGGTGCATACCGCCGCCTTCGACATGCGCGATGCGCAGGCCTTGTCGGCGGCGATCGACGCGCTGCCGGCCGACTTCGCCGACATCGATGTGCTGGTCAACAACGCCGGCCTGGCGCTGGGCACCGCCCCGGCGCAGCAGGCCGACCTGGCGCAGTGGCGGCAGATGATCGACACCAACGTGACCGCACTGGTGACGCTGACGCACCGGCTGCTGCCCACCCTGATCGAGCGCCGCGGCGCCATCCTCAACATCAGCTCGGTCGCGGCCACCTACCCGTATACCGGCGGCAACGTCTACGGCGGCACCAAGGCGTTCGTACGCCAGTTCTCGCTGGGGCTGCGCTCGGACCTGCATGGCACCGGCGTGCGCGTCACCTCGATCGAGCCGGGCATGGCCGAGACCGAGTTCACCCTGGTGCGCACCGGTGGCAACCAGCAGGCCTCGGACACGCTCTACGGCGGCGCCGAGCCGATGACCGCCGAAGACATCGCCGAGCAGATCTTCCACGTCGCCACGCTGCCGCCACACCTCAACATCAACCGGCTGGAGCTGATGCCGGTGAGCCAGTCGTTCGCCGGCTTCCAGGTCGCTCGCCGGCCCGCCTGACACGCCGACCGTTGCCGGCCGCTGACGCGCGCCGGCAGGTGGGGCTGCAGTGGAAGTCGCGGCCCCGGTGTCGCCAGGCAAAGCCCTGGTCCTGCGCAAGCCCTCGGGGCTGAGCCCGGGGGCAGGTGCCCGGGCCGGCATCGCCGCTTCCACCCGCGCCGGCGCTCGGCAACGCCCACGTCGCCGCTAACCGGCGGCCCGGTCCAGGGGCACGCGTCGCGGCCCCGGGGCCGCACGCAGCAGCCGCCCGCGCAGGCGCAGGCACGGCCGCTCCACGGCGTAGTGCAGCAATGCCCCGGCCAGCAGGGTCGCCAGCGCATAGGCGCAGAACGCCAGCAGCGGATGGCCCTGAAGCGCGTCCCCGGCGGTGCGCTCGACCAGGCGGAACACCGCCTTGTGCACCAGGTACAGGCTGTACGAGGCGGCCGCGATCCAGCCCACGCCGGGCAGCGCGCGGCGGCCGATCACGCTGGACCTGCCGGCCGCGGCGAACACCAGCAGCGCCAGGGCCGCCGACAGCACGGGCCAACCCAGCACGTTGCCGCTCAGCCCGGTGCGTTCGCGGAACAGCCACAGCGCAACGGCCAGCAGCGTAAGCCCCGCCAGCACGCAGGCGTCGGCATGCCGCTGCAGGCGCGCCCAGTGCAGGGGCCGGTGGACCTTGAAGGCGGCGAGCATGATGCCGGCCAGCAGGCCGTCGAGCCGGTTCCAGGTCGGGTAGTAGATGTCCTCGACGAACCAGTTGCGTTCCATCGCCCCGCGCGCCTGCGCCGCCGCATCGTGGATCCAGACGCTGCAGCGCAGCAGCATGCCGGCGGCCACGAGCGCCAGGCACAGCCGCACGAAGCCGCGCGCGCTCAGGCGTCCGGCGCAGGCGACCGCCAGCAGCGGGAACACCAGGTAGAAGTGCTCCTCCACGCACAGCGACCAGATCTGCGAGAACGCCGGATTGCGGTAGTCCGCGGTGACGTTGAACAGGAAGAACACGAACTTCCACCACAGCTCCATCCGCGGCACCTCGCGGATCGCCGGCCACCACAGGTACAGCGCCAGCATGACCCAGAACGCCGGCAGGATGCGCAACGCGCGCCGCAGGTAGAAGTCGCCGAAGCGCAGGCGTTCGCCGCGCGCCAGCGGTGTCAGTACCTGGGTACCGATCAGGAAGCCGCTCAGCACGAAGAACAGGTCCACGCCCATCCAGCCGTAGCGCGACATCCAGGTCCAGCCCGGGGCCAGGTCGCCGATGAGATAGGTATGGAACAGCATCACCCAGACGATGGCGATGCTGCGCAGCAGGTCGAGACCGGGAAGGCGTTGTGGGGGGGACACGATCAGCAGGGTCGCGAGGGGGCACCAGCGATCTTACCCGCAGATCTGGCGCAACGCCGCGGGCCGGAGCTGCTGCATCCAGGCCGCGACGGGCCAGGGCCCGCCACAGCGGACGAGGGCGGCGGTGCCCTTCAAATCGGCTGCCCCCCCTTCGAAGGGGGACGGCGAACCCGGCGTCAGGCCGTCTGCACCAAGCGCGCCTTCGCGCACAGCGGACAGCTCGCGAGAAAATCTGCGGTCGCCTCGCGCATCGCCTCGAACGATCGCCCATGCAGGTACAGCGCGGTCTCCGACGGACCCTGCCAGCAGCTCATCACCCTGCCCTGGCCTTCGACCAGCCAATCCAGTTCCGCGTAGACGTGGTTCACGTCGCACTCGGCGTACACCGCATCCGGAAGGTCGGTGTCGTTGAGATAGGCTGCCATCGCCTCGGACGCCCCGAACGCCAGCAGCGCGCGGCCGTCGTCGAACACCGGCCGCGAACCCCGGTCGCGGCCCGGCGGTCGAGCACCCCGGTCAGGGCCTCGATTGAGGCCGGGTCGCCGGACGCCAGCGCGACCCCGATATCGCCGCGCCCGACCTCGCCGATCGGACTGACCTCGGTGCCCCCCCCCCAGGATCTCGCCCAGGCCATGCCCAGCCATGATCCCGGCCAGCGGATCCTCGAAGAGCTCGCCGTGGTGCAACGGTTGCAGGCGGGTGTTGAGTTCGACCGTGAGCCGCAAGGGCCCGGCAGCCGCGGGCGAGGCAGAAGACGAGGTCGTCTTGGCGTGGACGCGGGGCCTCAGCCCAACGGTTCGTCGGACAGGTAGGTGTAACCGGTCAACCCTGCTTCCAGTGCGTCGCTCAATTCCCGTGCGCGCTCGGGCGATAGCTGCGCGGCGGCGATGCGCTCGGCATAGGTCGCACGTAGCGTGTCCAGCTGATAGCCCACGTAGTCCAGCATCACATCGGTGGTATCGCCGCGGCGCTGCTGCGCGATGCGGTAGCCGTCGCCGTCCACGGCCACTTCCACCGCATCGGTATCGCCGAACAGGTTATGGATATCGCCCAGGATTTCCTGGTAGGCACCGACCAGGAAGAAGCCGATGCGATAGCTCTGCCCCGGATTCAACGCATGCAGCGGCATCGAGCTGTCCAGGCTTTCGTTCTCGACGTAGGTCTTGACCATGCCGTCGGAATCGCAGGTCATGTCGGCGATGATGCCGCGCCGCTGCGGCGCTTCGTTCAAGCGCTCGATCGGCACGATCGGGAACACCTGATCGATCGCCCACACATCCGGAATCGACTCGAACACGCTGAAGTTGACGAAATACTTGTCCACCAGCCGCTCGTTGAGCTCGTCCAGCACCGGGCGATGGCTCTTTTCGTCGAAGCTCAGGCGTGCACGTACGCCGTGCGCGATCGCATAGAACAGGTCGTCGATACGCGCGCGGTGGGTCAGGTCGATCTGGCCCAATGCGTAGGCACTCAGGCCTTCGGCATGGAAGTGCTGCGCCTCCTGAAACAGTTCTACTGCAGGGCGCACATCGAGCTCGTCATGGATCTCGCGCAGGTGGCGGATCGCTGCCGGCTCGTCATCGTGCGTGTCCGGTACGCGGCCTTCCGGCGCCTGCTCCACTTCGGACACGTTGGCGATCAACACCGCGTGGTGGGCGGTCATCGCGCGGCCGCATTCGGTGACGATGCGCGGCGGAGCCAGGCCGTGCTCTTCACAGGCGCTGGCCAGGGGCTGCACGATGTTGCTGGCGTAGGAATGCAGGCCGTAGTTGATCGAGCAATAGCTGCGCGAGCGCGTGCCTTCGTAATCGATGCCCAGACCGCCGCCGACATCCACGTGGCTGATCCGCGCGCCCAGCCGCGACAGCTCCACGAAGTAGCGCGTGGCCTCGCGCATGCCGTTGGCGATGTCGCGCACATTGGAGATCTGCGAACCCATATGGAAGTGCAGCAGGTTCAGGCTGTCGGCGTACTCGGTATCGCGCAGCGTCTTCCACAGGTCCAGCACCTGGCGCGGCGACAGCCCGAACTTGGCCTTGTCGCCACCGCTGTTCTGCCACTTGCCCGCGCCAAGCGAAGCCAGGCGCATGCGCACGCCCAGACCCGGCTTGACGTCCAGTGCGCGGGCCTCTTCCAGCACCAGCTTCAGCTCGGAGGGTTTTTCGATGACGATGAAGGTCTGCAGGCCGAGCTTGCGGCCGATCAGCGCCAGGCGGATGTATTCGCGGTCCTTGTAGCCGTTGCAGACGATCAGCCCACCCGGGCGCGACAGCGCCAGCACCGCCATCAGCTCCGGCTTGCTGCCCGCTTCCAGGCCGAAGCCCTCGCCATGGTGCGACGCCAGGGTGCCGGCCACGCCCCGATGCTGGTTGACCTTGATCGGGTACACGGCCGTGTAGCCGCCGGCGTAATCCCATTCGGACTGCGCCTGCGCGAACGCCGCCTGCAACTTGCCCAGGCGCTGGCCCAGGATGTCCGGGAAACGCACCAGCAGCGGCAGCTTGGCGCCGGCCGCGCGCGCGGCGTCCACCACCTCGGGCAACGACACCGACGGACCGTCGCTGGTCGGCGTGACCACCACATGTCCGGCGTCGTTCACATCGAAATACCCGTCGGCCCAATGCGGGATCGAATAGGTCTTGCGGGCTTGGTCGAGGGACCAATCGCTCATTTCGCTGACTCGGCTGGGACAAAAAGGGCGTGAAGTGTAACGCCTGGCACGCGCAGGGTCCGTTACAATCCGCGCCGACTTCACGCCCCTCTCCCGGTTGGAGCGGGGTTGGCGAGGGTTCGGCATGGCCGTCGGCAGCTTGCTTGCACGCGGCTGCGTCCGGCCCTCATCCGGCGCCAAGCGCCACCTTCTCCCGCGTAGGAGAAGGAACAGCCCCCATCTTTTAGGACTTTGCATGAGCGCCAACGACAACTGGTACATCGAACACTTCCAGCCCACCGGCTCGGCGATCGGCTTCCGCATCAGCGGCAAGCTGGACGAGGTGCAGTCCCCGTTCCAGAAGATCGAGATCTACCAGACCACCGACTGGGGCAAGCTGATGCTGATCGACGGCGCGGTGATGCTGACCAGCCGCGACAATTTCTTCTACCACGAGATGATCAGCCACCCGGCGCTGTTCACCCACGCCGCGCCCAAGCGCGTGGTGATCATCGGCGGCGGCGACTGCGGCACCCTGCGCGAGGTGCTCAAGCACCCGGGCGTGGACAGCGCCACCCAGTGCGACATCGACGAGCAGGTCACCCGCATGTCGGAGAAGTACTTCCCCGAGCTGTGCGATTCCAACCACGATGCGCGTGCCGAGTTGCTGTTCGACGACGGCGTGGCCTACATGGCCAACTGCCCGGCCGTTAGCGTGGATATTGTGATCGTCGACTCCACCGACCCGGTCGGCCCGGCCGAAGGGCTGTTCAACAAGGCCTTCTACGAAAGCTGCTTCAAGGCATTGAAGGACGACGGCATCCTGGTGCAGCAGTCCGAGTCGCCGCTGGCGCTGCTGGAGCTGATCAAGGAAATGCGCACCGAAATGGGCAAGGCCGGTTTCCAGTCGTTCAAGACCCTGCCGTTCCCGCAGCCGTGCTACCCCACCGGCTGGTGGAGCGTGACCATGGCCAGCAAGCAGGCCAACGCCGAGTTCGCCTTCCGCCAGGACGCCGCGCAGGCCAAGGGCTTCGAGACGCTCTACTACACCGCCCACCTGCACACCGGCGTGCTGGTCGCGCCGCCGTTCGTGGCCAAGGCGCTGGGCGAGTAAGACTGCCAGCGGCACAAGGTGAACGGTCGCCAGATGGACATGACAGGCGCGGAGCAGCCGCCATGTCCATGCGGCAAGCGGCTCCGCGCAGCGACTGCGCCCGCCCGACGACGATCACGTGACGGTCTTAACTGCCGTAGCCTGGCACCCCACGACCGGCGTAGCGGTCTGCGCGCATGCTGCGGCAAGCGCAGAGCACCGCAGACCGCCGCTTGAAGCGACTTCCCGATCCACTGCGTGCACCGCTTGGCACGGCCGGTGCTCGGAATCGGCATGCACGACGCCGTACGCTCCGGTTCTAGGCGCACCGTCCGCACGGCTTACGACTGCTCGCTACGTCTTGTCAGGCATTCTTGGGCCGCAATCCCCGCCAGCTGACGGCTACCTGCTGAATCTGTCAGCAGCCTTACAGCCGTGCCAACACCTCGGCTTTTTTGGCGTCGAATTCTTCCTGCGTGACCAAACCCGCATCCAATAGCTGCTTGAGCTTGCTCAGCACCTGCATCGGATCATCGGTGACGGCCACCGCGATCGGCGGAGCCGAAGGCACCGCACCCTGCGCTGCAGGAGCGTGCACCACCACACCGCCGGCCGACGCGCGCAACTTGTCGAATTCCAGCTGCTGGCGTTTTTCGTAGGCGGATTCTTCCACCTGCTGCGCATAGGCATACACGCGCCGCGCCTGCTTTTTTGGAAGGCTATCGATGGATGCGTACGCGCCCTGCGTGGTGCGGCACATGATGGTGGCCCCGAGCATCTGTTCGCTCATGTGCACATCGAGCACCTCGCGCCAGGGGAAATCGCGAAACGTCATGCCGAACAGTTTCGGGTAGACCACAATGAACCTGCGGTTGGTCAGCACCACCGCGTCAGGTGACAGGTTCATCACCATCTTCTTCTGCACGGCGATGTACTCGACCTGCTCGTCGCGAGTCAGCAACTCGGTGACCTTGGGCAGGATCCTGCCCACTGCCGTTGGGTCCTGCTCGTCCGTCAAAAACTGCGCCAATGCGTCCATCTGCCCTCGCCAACGGCTGAGTCAATGCGTTGACCGTGACACTACAACAACCCGCATGGATGCCCGTGCAACGCCAATGACCGTATGCGGCGCGGCTACAAGGTGCGGCCTCAAACAGAATTGCCGTCTGCCAAGTCGCTGTTGAACTACATCTGACGCAGAAGGGCGGACGCTGCCGCCCGCCGTTCCTGGATCGTTCGCTTACATTAGAAGCGGACTTCGAGTGCCGCGTTCAGTACTTCGGCACGATTGATGGTGGTGTCTTCGGCGTAGTCATAGTAATCGTTGGCGTAAATGTAGTTGGTGTACATCGCGCTTACACTCGCGTGCTTGCCGATATCGACGCCCAGGCCGAGGCTCGCGTAGCCACCGTAGATTTCATCACTCATTTCTGCGACCTCCGCATACCATGAGCCAATACGCACCACAGCAAACAGTGGAGTGTCACCAAAGTTGAAGCGGGCCGTACCGCCGATGCCGCCAAACTTCACTGCTGGAATAAAGACATCGTCGGTCGAGTCTCCGCGGTCCAGGCGCCCAACCGATCCCTCGAGCCCGATCAACGTCACCGAGCCGGCACGCCAGCGATAGCCGGCACTGAGGCCAAGCATGTCCTGCTTGTAGCCACTGAACACCTCGCCCCTACCACGCTGCACGCTGATAAACGCGCCGCTGTCGATACGCGATTGCTCGGTCCGCGCAGTGCCCGTTGCTGGTACTGGCGCTGCTGCGTACGCCGGCGCAGGCGGCGCATCTACCGCAGGCGTCTGCGCCGTGACGGTGGCAAATCCGCCGGTCTGGTCGACCACACCTGCACTTCCGCTTCCACCGACGGCGGTCGGCGCGCCGCCGGCTTGCGACGGACGCGACTGCGGCGCTGCCGGCGCAGGGGCCTCCTGCGTACCGGCCTGCGGCTGCTTTTGCTGCTGCCGGTAGCTGTCCCAGCCGCGCGACAGCGATTGCGCTGAAGCCTGTGCCGTGACGCCAAGCGCCGTGCAGGCCAATAGCAGTGTTGCAGTCCTTTTCATCGTATTCCCCATGAGTGGTCCCCCATCGTTCCCGCATCCGTGCGCGCGCGGGCGAACCCGACGGCGTCTGGAAGTGGCGCAGTTGCTGTCATCTCTCCGGGGGCGTCCCCGCATCACTGCAATGCCCAAGGCACCGGCCGCGGCACACCGGCGTGGATGTGCGCGACGCGCGCGTGATGCAGCCCCCTGACCGCAGCGCGCACAGTGTCTGGAGTCTCATTGCCTGTCAAGAAGCGGCGACACGCATGTCCAACCGCACTCTGCCGGGGTGAGCTTCGACATGTTCCGCCACTACCGATCCGCCGCGAGCCGATCGCCAGCTCCCATTGCGATCGAGCGAGATCGCACCGCGGCCGTGGTGCCGCGTGTGGCCGTCCAGTGCATCGGCAGAGCGCTCCCGCATGCCGTCCGATCCGGTGATTTTGCAAAACCCGAGTGCTTCAACCGCTTGAATAGCAAGGCTGTTCCATGTCCGGAACATTTCATTTGTTAAACAAATATAATTTCAATACTCGCAAGTTCTAAAATCCGCCGGACCGATCCCTCGCGATCATCGTGAACCCTGCCAGACGCGTGATCGCTCCGCGCCGCCAAGGTCCGGAGACTTGTCATGCATTACCAGCCGCTGGACACCTCCAGCCTGCAAATCGTCACGCCCGTGCTGCTCAAGCAGGGCACCCGGTTGCTCGAGCCCAACGTCTATCGCGCGCATCTGGATGGGCAACTGGCGGTGGTCAAGGACTACAGCCGCTACCGCCGTACGCTGCTGGCGCCGATCGCGCGGCTGATGGTGCGGCACGAGGCCAAGATGCTGGCCCGGCTGCACGGCTGGCGGCATGCGCCGGCCCTGCTCGGCACGCTGGGCGGGCTGGCGCTGGGCATGGAGTTCATTCCGGGCGACACCCTCAGCGCCAGCGCGGTGGTCGGCCAGGAGGTGTTCCAGCAGCTGCAGCAGGCGCTGCGCCGCCTGCACGCCGTCGGCATCACCCACAACGATCTGCACGGCACCAATGTGGTGATCAGTGCCGGCGTGCCGGTATTGATCGACTTCACCTCGGCCTGGCGCTTCCCGCGCTGGTTGCGGCGCGGCCTGCTGGCGCGTCAACTGCAGCGCAGCGACGTGGCCAATTTCCAGAAGATGCGCCAGCGTCTGGCCGGGATCGCGCCGACCGCCGACGAGGCCGCACGCAGCGCCGAGCCGCGCTGGGTACGCACCATCCGCGGCAGCTGGAAGCGGCTGTATCGGCACCTGAAGCGCGATGCGCAGCCAACCAGTGCCGACTGAAACCCGCTGACCGGCAGGCCGCGGCCACCCGCCGCCAAGGCAGCGCGCGCCGGGCGCGATGCCTGGCCGGTGACGTGCAACCGCGCCCTGCATCCAGCACCCGCACCTGCGCAACAACGCATATCGATCCGCATGCCGCATGCTGGTCCGGCGTTGTGGGCCACACCCGCCGGGCTGCAAGCCTGGCCATCCCGATGCCACGCCAACGGTGCGCCAATCTTCCTGGCGAGCAATCGCCAGGTGGTGCGCAACGGCGCGGGGAAACCACAGTGGACAGGGGTACGCGCCGATGCCGTGCACCGGCGGCGCCCTCCAGGCGGCTAACCCGTCGACCGGTCGCCGCCCCGGTTCCTCAATGCGCGTCTGCCGCTTCGGCTGCCGACGGCGCGCGGTAGGCGATCAGGCGCGGCGCGTCGGCGACGAAGCGGTCCAGCACGCCATCGGCGAGCTTGACCGGGCCACCGAAGCGCGTGGCGCCGGGAATCGAGGTAATCGCTGCGGCGTCGGCGGCGATCCGCTTGGCATCGGCAAACGCAACTGCCGCCTGCGCGTCACCGCGATTGGCGGCATCCAGGCCGGCCGCGGTCTGCTGCAGCGCGCGGCCCCAGGCTTCCATCGCCTCCAGCCAGGGCCGCGATTGCTCCGCAAAGCCCTTGTCGGCCACGCCTGCGCGAATGGTCTGCGGCGCGGCCGCGAATGCATCGGCCGTACGCGCCAGCTCGGCGATGGCCTGGCTGCGCGCTGCCGCATCGCCCAGCGCAATCGTTTCGCGCACATGGTCGAGCACGGCCTTCAGCCGCGGCGCCTGTTCCTGCCACGGCTGGCTGCCGAAGGTGGGCGCCAGATGCTGGGTATCGAAGAAGGTCAGCAGCGCGGCGGTCAACTGCGCGTCGCCACCGGCCAGGTCGCGTGCGGCCGCATGCCAGGTGCGCTCGGCGTCGTAGCCGGTGTCGTTCCAGGCGAAGGCGGTCAGCCCCATCACTGCGACCCGGCTGGGCACTTCCTGATTCATCGGGTTGGAGACGATGCCGGACAACTCCGCCGACAGGCCGGCCTCGCGCCGCGCATACGGCGCCATCAGCAGGCGCCCGGCCGAGGTTTCGAAATCGTTGACCGGGTAGTTGTCCCACAGCAGCGTCTTGCGGCCGAACGCCTTGGTCGCCGCGCGTGCATCGGGAATGGAAATGGCTGGCGGCACCACGTCGGTGCCGGTCCACTGCACCACGATCTTCGGGTCCAGATGTTTGCGCAGCGCTTGCTTGTACGGGCTTTCCTTGGCGTCGTAATACTCGGTCGGCACCATGATCAGTTCCGAGGCTGCATCGTGGCGGGCGACCAGATCGGCCTGCACCAGGTTGAGCAGATGCGACTGCGCGATGCCAGCCGCCTGCGCACCGGAATCGCCGAAGGTGGCCTTGTCGCGCTCGCAGTTCCACTTGGTGTATTCGATATCGTCCAGCGCCACGTAGAAGCTGCGCACACCCAGCGCGCGGAAGGCATCGAACTTGCGCAGCAGCGCCTTGGCGTCGGCCGGATCGGAGAAGCACACCGTCGGCCCCGGCGAGATCGCATAGACGAAGTCGACATGGTTGCGCTTGGCGGTGGCCGCCAGCTTGCCCAGCGCCTTGAGCGTTGCGGGCGGATACGCGTCGCGCCAGCGGTCGCGCGCGTACGGGTCGTCCTTGGGGCTGTAGATGAAGGTATTGGCCTTGCTGCGGGCGAGAAACTCGATGTGCTTGCTGCGGTCGGCCATCGACCATGGCGCGCCGTAGAAGCCTTCGATGGTGCCGCGGATCGGCATCGCCGGATGATCCTGGATCGCCAGGGTCGGAATGGCCGGGCGCTCGACCAGCTGGCGCAGCGTCTGCGCCGCATGGAACAGCCCGTCGTTGTCGTGACCGGCTAGCGTGATCAGGCTGCCGGTGCCGAGTGCCACGCTGGCGAGCGTATAGCCCTCCTTGTGGGTGTCCTGCACCGCCTTGCTGCGGCTCAGCGCATCGCGCACCACTGCCGCCTCGCCGGTGCCGAGCACGATGTGCGGCCGGTCGAGTGTTGCCGGCAGACGCGCTGCGGTGACGATCCTGGTGACGCCGGCCGTACCGAGGATGCGGCGTACCAGCGCGACCGATTCCGGATCCGCACCCGGCGCCGCTACCAGCACCACTGACTGACCCAGCGTGACGGTGCCGCCCTCCAGCGTGATCGAAACCGGCGCGGGGAAGATCGCCGGCTGGGTGACCGGCTGCGCCAGTGCGGGGACTGTCGCCGCTGCCAGGCCCGCTGCCAGCCAGAGCGAGAGCGGGCGCAAGCCCGATTTCCTATCGCGTCGCTTCATCCCCTAACTCCGGTATTGAAATGGTATTAGGTGCTAGAGTAGGCAAGTCGTCCCGTGGGGACAAGCAGGACCGGTCTCGAAAGATTTTGAACCAAACCGCCAGCTAGGAGCTGGATCACGGGCATCACGTGAATGCCAACGCTGCCTCAGGTGGCGGATCCGATCTTCGGTATTGAAATGGTATGAGCGCGCTGCGTGGCGTGGCACCGCTCGGGTCCTGTAGCGGACCAGCTGCTCGGATGAAGTTGAGCTCCGGCGCACCGTTTCGCAGACGCATCGACAGCCAGATGCCGCCTGCCCACGAGTGGCGAGTGACCGACGATGCAACTGTGGACGCCATGGCGCCGCGTCGCGGCAATCTTCCGATGGCTTGTGCGATAGCTGCGACATCTCAGCAATCGGCCGATCGCCCAGGCACCAACGGCGCAATGTCGACCGAAGGCGCTGCCCGCTGACGCCTTACAGCGCGTCGCTGTCCAACTCGCCGGTACGGATCCGCACCACACTGCCCAGGTCGTAGACGAACACCTTGCCGTCGCCGATCTTTCCGGTCCCGGCCGCGGTCACGATGGCTTCGACCACGCGCTCGGCCTGGTCGTCGGTCACCGCCACTTCGATCTTCACCTTGGGCAGGAAATCGACCACGTATTCCGCACCGCGATACAGCTCGGTATGCCCCTTCTGGCGCCCGAAGCCCTTGACCTCGGTCACCGTGATGCCAGCCACCCCGCAGCCGGCGAGCGCTTCGCGCACATCGTCGAGCTTGAACGGTTTGACGATGGCCATGATCATTTTCATCGGTGCAGATCCAGGGGCATGACAGGGCGCGCAGCATACCGTGGAAGGCCGTAACACTCACCCCGCAGCGTACTGCCGTCGCCGCGGCCGACAGCCGAATGGGACTATCCTTACCGCCTGCCGACTGCCTTGCCGATGTCCCGCGTGTCCCGGCCTGCATTAGGCTCCCTACGGACCTGCGGAGAACACTCATGATCGATTTCAACCAGCTCGACGACCTCGCCCGCCGCCTCAGCGACCTGGTGCCGCCGGGCCTGCGCCAATCGCGCGAAGAATTGCAAAGCACCTTCAAGGGCGCGCTGCAGGCCGGCCTGGGCAAGCTGGACCTGGTCACCCGCGAAGAGTTCGACGTGCAGCGCGCGGTGCTGCTGCGCACGCGCGAAAAACTCGACGCGCTGGAACAGGCCGTGGCCGCGCTGGAAGCCCGCGCGCCCGCGACGCCGCCCGCAGCGCCACCTGTCACTCCCTGATCAGGGCCTTCCACCATGAGTCTGGCGCTGGTGCACAGCCGTGCCCGCGTGGGGGTGCATGCGCCTGAGGTTCGGGTGGAAGTGCATCTCTCCGGCGGGCTTCCCTCCACCCAGATCGTGGGCCTGCCCGAGGCCGCGGTGCGCGAATCGCGCGAACGCGTGCGTGCGGCGCTGCTGTGCGCACAATTCGAATTTCCCGCCCGGCGCATCACCATCAACCTGGCCCCGGCCGACTTGCCGAAGGAAGGCGGCCGCTTCGACCTGCCGATCGCCCTCGGCATCCTGGCCGCCAGCGGGCAGATCGATCGCCAAACCCTGGCCGATTACGAATTTCTCGGCGAGCTTGCACTGACCGGCGAGTTGCGCGGCGTCGATGGCGTGTTGCCGGCCGCCCTGGCTGCCGCGCAAGCCGGGCGACGGCTGATCGTACCGCTGGCCAATGGCGCCGAAGCGGCCATCGCCGGACACGTCGAAGCCTTCACCGCGCGTACGCTGCTGGAAGTCTGCGCCGCGCTCAATGGCAGCCAACGCGCGCCTGCTGCCGAAATGGCGATCCCGGCGCTCGGCGCGCGTGCACTGCCGGACATGGCCGATGTCCGTGGCCAGCCGCACGCACGTCGCGCATTGGAGATCGCCGCCGCCGGTGCTCACCATTTGTTGTTGGTCGGCAGCCCGGGCTGCGGCAAGACCCTGCTCGCCTCGCGCCTGCCCGGCCTGTTGCCGGAATCCAGCGAAGCCGAGGCACTGGAAACCGCTGCCATTACCTCGGTCAGCGGCCGCGGGCTGGATCTGGCACGCTGGCGACAGCGGCCCTACCGAGCCCCGCATCACACCGCCAGTGCGGTCGCCTTGGTCGGTGGAGGTTGTGAATTCCAGCCAATTACGCGACTTTCCATCTATTAAAGAGACTGCCTTGACTGAGTCAAGCGAGCTGAGCAGATAGCACTCACTGCTCTGGCGCGAATCTTGGACGAGGCTACGCGGAATTTGCATCTTTGCTTAGCCACAACCTACACGATCTCCGATAGCTTGGTGATCTATCCCTGTTGCCAAAGCCCCTAACCGGTCTCCATTTCTCAATGACAGGATTCGAAATCCAGCACGGCGACGGCGCCTCGGACAATGGTGAATGGATAAGCTGGGAATGCGTGCATTGGCAAAGTCAGTGCAATCAAGCCAAAGACCATGCAACTGCTCTACAGGCTCGCTGATCTAGAGCAGCTGACCAACGACATGGTTGCAGCGCGCCTAACGCTCAGTAGTACTTTTCCAAGGTGGAATTCCTTGAAGCACCTCCATGGAGACCGCACACAGGTCCTAAGATCGTGTTACTGATATCTATCGGATACAGCCGGCTTGAGCAAAGCATGAAGGGACTTCGCGTCAGCAGCGTCGCTGGAACATTGAGCTAAGCTGTCTTGCGCGTTAGCGAGGAGCCTAACTACTTGGGATGATCATGTCCTGCTCTTCGTTCTCTCTGGACCGTCAAAGGCTGGGGACAAGCCCCTCCTCTCCCCCGCCTCCGCCTCCGCCTCCGCCTCCGCCTCCGCCTCCGCATCTTTGCTCGTGAGACATGATCGATCTATGATCGGAGGCTATATATGATGATGATTCCCATGGAAAGCAAGACAGCTACATTGCTAGTTCAATTACAAGACTGGTTGCTCCGGCGTGTCCCACCATCAGGTATACGAAGAGTCTTACCTGTTTCGGCAGCACTTGGTAGTGACATAGGTTCAGTGCGAAAGGAGAATCAAGACAGGGCCGCCATTGCACGCGGACGCGATGGATTAGGACAGCAATACATCGTTGCAGCAATCGCCGATGGGATCGGAGGCTTGAAGCACGGCGCTCAGTGCGCTGCGCTGGCAGTTAGCGCAGTAATTGATACTATTCAGCGAAAATCGACATCAGGTTTACCTCCAGTAGTCTGGGCAGACGAAGCAGTGAAGAGCGCGCATGAGAAAGTGCGTGAAACATATAAGGGGGCGGGCGGTGCCACGCTCGTTGTGCTACTAATCACTGAAAATGACGGCTTTTATTGGGCAAGTATAGGGGACAGTCGGTTTTATATATCAGCGAGAAACTCGCTACTCCAGATATCGACCGACGATACCATTGCTGGCCAGTTGGGCCGTCGCGCAGGCACTGACGGCGAACAGGGGAAACTTATTCAATACATTGGAATCGATGGCGAAATCGAGTTCAATGTATCGAAGCTAACTTGTCCATTTGATAGCACTGCCTTTCTTACCACAGATGGAATTCACTTCATAGATTCAAGCTCAGAAATATTATCGATTTTAATCCAAAATTCGCCAGACCTCGGTTCAACCACGCGACGACTAACTGATTTGGCACGCTGGGCTGGGGGGCCTGACAACGCAACTCTTGTAGCTTTATCGCTAGACTTTTCCGATTACGAACGTGGCCCTATGTATCCGTGCCTAGATGTATGGGACGCTTTTGGCGAGATTCGCTTCTCATTAGCATCTGAACACCAGCACTCAATCCATCAATCAGATCGTATCGAGAAAAAAGATTCAAGAGCGACGGCTACAGTGAAGACTGAAGAAGCTCAGGATCTCAATGCTGCACCCTCTCCGCCCACTCCAAAAGGGGATGATCGTAAACCTTTAAAATTAAAATCCAAGGCCGGAAAGAGCAAAGCAAAGAAGCGCAATCCCACAGCGGAGCGAGGTACAACTGTTCCACAAGTTCAGCTCGAATTTTCAAATAAAAAGGACTGACAATGAGAAAATTGGGAGGGCGCTACAAAGTCATAGATCGCGGCCTGTCTGGCGGAATGGGAACCGTCTACCCATGTGAGGATGAAATCCTTGAGCGCAAAGTCGCAGTTAAAGTGATGAAGGATTCTGCGGAAACTAGACGATTAATTGATGAAATAGCTGCTCTTCTAAAGCTCCGATCAAAGCACGTAGTTCAAGTGTACGACATTATACGCCTAGATGATGGCGACATCGGAATCGTTCAGGAGTTCATCGAGGGAGCAGACCTCTTCGATGACAGCAAGAAACCTAAAGATCTTCAAGGACTATATAAACAACTCTGGCAAATTGCTTCGGGAATAACCGACGTTCATGCGGCAGGAATAATTCACCGGGATATAAAGCCAAACAATATGAAGATTGACGCAGAAGATATCGTCAAAATCTTTGATTTTGGTTTAGCTCGAAACGAAGGGCCAACCGCTTCGACAATGGGTTTTGTAGGAACAAAATGGTTTGCAGCACCTGAACTTTATGACACAAATGTTCAATTCAGTGCCGCGGTCGACACCTACGCCTTTGGCGTTTGCGCTGTCTTCTTGATCACTCGCACCATTCCTGAGGAGCTTGGGGAACAACCTCCGCAAGCTATGCCGGCTAACTACCTTGACGCCGCAGCTCTGGGAATCGCTCCCGACATCGTCCCGTTAATTATGTCCTGCCTCTCAAAAAAGCCAATTGCCCGACCGAGTATGAGGGATGTTCGGGATTTGCTTGCAAAGCTCTTATTGTTTGATCGCCATCAGGCGCTAGTTGTCTATAAAGGGAAAGCGTCATATCTTAATTCATCCAAGCGTAATGTATCCGCAGTCCTACCAGCTATGGGCAGCATAGAAATTACCTACGATGGGATGGACTTTCTGGTATCAGACGTTCAGGGCGATGTCTTCATCAACTATGGAAGAACATCGAAAGGCCAAATTCTTCCAGGATCATGCGTCGTTGCGCTTGGAGCTCCTGACAAAGGCTCCGACCGCCGCTACGTCACTTTCGATCTTGCGTCGCCGGAGGTTGTTTTGTGAGCGGACCGTTGAAGGCAGGAGACCTTATTGGGGGTCGCTATGAGATTGGCCATTACATGGCTGAAGGAGGTATGCAATATGTCTATCTGGCTCGGGACACGCTAACAGGACGAGAAGTAGCGCTAAAGACCCCCAAGAATAGCTCAGCGACTAAGCGATTTCGACGAAGTGCAATCGTGGCCGCAAAGGTCAACCACCCTAACGTTGCTAAGACGCTTGACTATCTAAGGGAGGGAGATTTCCGCTATCTCATTGAAGAGCTAATCATTGGCCAAGACCTATCGCACGCCTTACTAAAGCACACAGAATTTCTTGATCCATATTTAGCCGCCAGAGCATTCCATCATCTCGCCAAAGGCGTAGCAGCAGCTCATCACGTCAATGTAATTCATCGCGACTTAAAGCCATCGAACGTGATGGTTGCGGGTGGTTATGATATGACGGAAGTAAAAGTGACTGACTTCGGAATTGCCAAGCTTGCAAAAGAAGAATTAGAAGAAGCTGCGGAAGGTGGCACAGGTACCATGTCAATGTCCCAGACTGCCGTTGGAGCTCTCCCTTATATGGCACCAGAAGCGATCGAGACTCCTAAAGATGTCACAACTGCTGCTGATATCTGGTCGCTTGGCGCAATGCTATATCACATCTTGACCGGCGTAACCCCTTTCGGATCCGGTTTGCGTGCGGTCAGAAGAATCACATCAGGCGAGATCGAAAAACCGCCTCGATTCCTCACAGCCAACCCTCAATTCTCCGCCCTTGCAGAGCAGGTACTACGGTTGTCGTTAGAATGCATGAATCGTGATCCTGATAAACGGCCACGCGCCGACCAGTTAGTTATGGAGTGCGGAGCGCTTTGCTACAACTCAGCCCCTAGACTATTTGGAACTATTCGACGCATGGACTACGGCAAGTACGGATTCATCAATGTGGATGGCGGCAATGAAGCCTTCTTTCATATCGAAAGTTTTTACGGCCCGACCCCGCCCAAGCTCGGAGACAAAGTTATGTTTTCTAGTTATTTAGGAGGTGGAGCGCCCCGAGCTTATCCTATCGTTAAATTAAAATAAGCTAGTACGGCTTCAGTCCCGGCTCATTCACACCGGGGCGAAGCGTATAAGTAGCTGATAAAACTCAAAATTCTTTCAGCGGAATCGAACTGGCTTTACAGGATCTTTAACGTGTCAGCCACGTTTTCGTAACAACGAAGCGGCTGTCGCGCGCCGACGCAATTCCAAAGAGACGACATTACCGCCGTTCGCAGACACGACGGGCAATTCAGGGGGAGTGACACTAGGCGAAACGACAAACTCTTCTACCAGACTGGCGGTCAGATTAAGCGACTCGCAATACGCATCAAAACTCATGCGGTAATGCGTGTACGCCAAGCGAATAGCTTGGGAAAACAACTCCGGCACCTCCCGGGGAATCAAATGATCCTCGTTTTCACCTCGCGCCTCGCCCCCACGGCTAAGACGGATAACTCCCGTAGTGTACTGATCATCGGAAATCAAGCCGAGTTGCTTCGCGCGGTAGAGCAGAGCAGACTTGCTGACCTTCCACCGCATTTTCATGTCAACCAGACCTTGCCAGTTGAGATGACGCCCACGCAACTTGGGAAACTCTTTAACGAAGGAACTGCGGGGCAGCAAAAATGCGCCCGCAAACCGATTTGCTTCCCCTTCGGTCTTCCGATCACCCGTGACAGTACCTACATGCATCACTAAATGGCCAAGTTCATGCGCAACATCAAAGCGAAGCCGGCACGCAGAGGACTCCTCGGAATTCAATACGATGATTGGACGCGCCGCACTGATGGAGTATGCGTCGATTTCTCTGGAAACCCCTCTAAATGACGTTGCCACCGCCCCCACGTGCTCAGCAAGACGGGTCATATTGTTGATCGGCCCTAGGCCTAGACCCCATACCCGGCGGCATTGCTCTGCCGCTTGTTCAATTTCCACCAAACTAGAGACATCGATCTGCGGAATAGAATTGGCGGGCAAGTCCAATTGGCGGTCTAGCGATCCGACCAAACGCCTGAATACTTCGCCTTTGGCGAGTGCAACTTGCTTGACGCCCACGCGTGCGCTCATCCGCTTGCGAAAGTGGCATTGCTCTTCTGTCACTGGTGAGACAGGCGCAGAAAAAAAGAACGCAGGCTGGACCTGCGTTAGAGAAGCAATAGCCTCAACGTCCGCCATAGGTGGCTCGATCTGCTCGGTCTCTACTTTGTGGACGTACTGACGCGTCTTACCGATGCGCACAGCGACGTCTTCCATTGTCAATCCATGGAAGAGACGCGCCAATCGCACATTGGCGCCAACAAACTGCTGCATAGCTTATTCCTTGGGACGATTGTCGCCCGCGGCGCGATCTTCCAACTGGACCCTGGGAACTGTAGCCCTGACAGGCGGCAACTCCACTGCATCAACCCTGGTATTGTCAACGCTAACCAACGCAGGAGTACTCTGGGAATACTTCCACAAGAAAACCAACTCATGATTGGCGTCATAGCCAATGAAATGCACGTCAGCCTCTTCGTCCAAGGTTTCCGGCTTGACGACGATAAACCGAAATAGCTCTGGTTTGCCTGCCTCTACGTCAAATAGCAACCGATCAGCATCGTTACGGCGATAAAAGCCGGGCTTCTTCGGGTTAATAGGGTCATCTGCAAAGAACCGGCATGGGATGCCTTCGATTTCGAACGTTACATCCATGCCAGCATGGGTGAGCTTGATCCAATCATATCGGCTCTCTTGGCAAGTCCGAATTATTGCGTTGCGCTGCCGCCCAAAGGTTGCTGTGCCGCGCACGTAGTTGTCGTCGAGATCTCCAGACAACTCCAACTCAGTGTCATAAAGCGTCTCAAGCAGAAGCTCAGCGATCACACGCAAGCGAGCGCCCTGCAGTTGCGGCATATGATTCCAAGGGGAACTGTCAAGACTCATCCGGTGGGCCTTTATGCAGAATGGCAAATTTGTCCCAGCCATCTTTATGCAAGTTTGCCAACTTGTCAACAGGCAATTCCTCCCTCGAATCCTGCTGGAGAGGCTTGCTCACTTGACCGGACAGCGTGAAAGCAGTAAGGAGCAGTCGCCAGGTCGGTCTAGGCGAGACGGTTCCCATGCCCACTATAAAGCTTGTGAAAAACCGGGCGGCCGGGCAGTTCGGTCCCGGCTTGAGAAGCCGGTGGCTTGGTCGTAGGACGGGACCATGATCTTTAGCGAAGGCTTGGCAAGATTGCCTCTTGGCGGGCCGGCCCAGTTCTCCAACATAATTCGCGACTGAGTTATCTTTAAGATAACTAAGGTCTCAACCCTGCTGCTCCATGCCGATCATTGAGGAGTTTCCCAAAGACGACGCATACCGGCTCGTCAAATGGGTAGACAAGTTCACGCTACCGCACCTGACGACCCGCTCGACCTCGGTCACCGTCCGGCTGCAACGACTTCCGTTTGAGCGCCATAGCGACCTAAATCGACTCACGCGCGATAGCGCTGTTGCCCTGCTTCCGCTGGACCGGAGCGACGCTGGGCAAGCGCATTACGCCTCCGTGGCCGTGCATGCAGGCCTACTGCCGCATCTGGCTATCGGCCGCGTGTACCAAGGCCAGCATCTTGTCGGTGAGCTGCCCACCCGTCAGGCGACACTCGCCCTGGCCGATGCTGAGCTGTCTTGCCATGAGATCAGGATCGGGGAAGAGCTACCGGCGCCTGCGGGATGGACCTATCCGTACAAACAACTGCTCTCTCGAGAATTCGGCGGTATCCAGACGGAATTTGCCGCCTCACGTTGCCTGGTCTTTGTCGATGCGGCCGGCATTGAGTACGTCATCCCAAGGGCACTGATTTTTCAAAGGTTCTACGCGATACAGCGCGAGCTGGCTAATGCCTTCACTAGCGGTCCTTGGGCGCAGACCAGAAGCAGGATCGTCTACGAAGGCCAGCTGAAGTCTGGGCTGGAGACCAAAATCGATCCAGTAACAGGGGCGTGGCATGTCATCCTGCAAACGCACGTAGACAATGACTTTGCTCGGTTAGCGGCGCTGCTGTACTTCGATGACTATGCAGCTGCTCGCGCCGAATCGATCTACACCGGGATGCTGCTCGATCGTCATGGAAGCGCGCACGGGCCCTGGTTCGCCAGCGCGCAAATCCCATTCCGGGCAGATACCAAGCCGCTGAGATTGCAGGTCAAGGGTTTCATGCTGCCGCCGCGTCTGGGCCGTAAGGAAGGAGGCGGCAAGCCGGTGGTACACAAACAGTCGTTTCTTGTGACCTCGATCTTGGGCAGCAGTTGGCCGAGCTACACGCCGCCGATCAAAGCGGGGCGCTTGAACAGCGGGGATAAAGGCAAAGAGCAACTGCCCGCAGAGGGCCACAGACCTTATGCGGGCCAAGTGCGCGGGAAGCCGGCGGGTGAAGACCTAGTCACTACCAGCGCGGTCGACGCCTCTGCAGCCCAGAGCGATGCAATCACCCTAGAAGACACTTTTTCGTGGCTAGACGGTGAGGAACCCGAGAAGCTCACCAAAGATCGGAGCCAGCTATACAGCGACGGCGACGTTCGTCCTGCGCCACCACCGCCAGATGCTGCGTCCGGCGGCGAGCGCACTCACCAGGATGGCAATGCCGCCCCGGCTCATCACAAGGTGCTGGTGCGCGACCCTGTCAATCGCTTCCGCTATCTACTCGATGCTTTCGAGATGCTGCGTAGCTCGGGTGACCTGCAGCGCTACACCGTCTTTCAGCCAGCGATTCCTGCGCAGATGGCTCAGTGCGGTGGCCTAAGCTGTTGGAACTTCCTTGACGAGACCGCGCGGCGCACAGGGCGATGGCCCAGTGTGGGCTGGCGCATGCTCGAACGCGCACGAGGAGCAGGCTCCGAACGCAGCCCAGGCAAGCCTCGGTGTGTTCTGGTCGTGCGCATCGAGATTGGAGACTACGTGGGCTACTGGTTCGAGATCGAAACCAGAACGACAGAAGGGGGCGTACTCTCCCCCCTTGTCGCCAGCACAGGCGCAAACGAACAAGTCGCCGTGTCACACTTGGTCGAATCGATCGCCCGCGCCGAAGGCCGCAACCTCCGGCAGGCAATGACTGCGGCAGCACATGAAATCGGATCGGAGGCTGCGCACTGCTACAAGCACCATTATAAGGGTGATAATAACTCGGAGATCGATCCCAACTCGCTGCGGCGCTTCCTGGTGAAGTGGGCCATTTAACTTGCAGCCTTGATATGCCGTAACCGTCTATTCGCTGGAACCCGGTCAAGCGCCGCGATGTGCCAAAGCACGTGCCCGACCTTCCAGCGGGGACACCGGCACCAGTGCGCCGGACGCCAAAGCGGACATCGCAGATGCCTATTGGTCGAATGGATGCGAGCTCATCGCGCTTTACTCGAAGCTGATTGAACTCACTCCAAGGCGGCTATTGCCGCAACGATGTAATCCTGAAAAAACTGGCCGTTGTAGTAAACGTGAGGAGCATTTAGGGCGACAAGTTCTGCGAAATGATTTCGGGTCGACATTCGGTTGACGATAAATTGCTGCCCTATCACCAGCAACTTATCGTGTGGTTCCGCATGCATGAATATGGTCCGTCCTGGAGGCGGGTCTGGTAGTTGCGCACCGTCGTCGGACTTGTCGTTGTTGATCTCCTCGATCCTGAGACGATGTTTTGCCGTCGCCTCCACGCTCATCAAATACTCACCACCCTCCATGTAGCCCACGAATTCGTAGGTGCCCAGGGGGCTGCTAGGGCTAATCATGAGCACGTGCCCCTGGCTGTGCAGCCTTCCTTGAACCAGCCCCCCACTCCGGCCGTCGACGACCCACCCGTTGACGAAAGCAGAAGCGAAGTCTTCGGGAGTGTGGAGGAGAATGGGGTGGCCGCCTGGCCCGATGACTGGTTCATCTGCAGGTTGTGACGGATCTTCTGACATACACTTTCCAAAGTAAGGT
Organism: Xanthomonas sp. CFBP 8151; assembly: GCF_011761885.1. Classification (NCBI taxonomy): domain Bacteria; kingdom Pseudomonadati; phylum Pseudomonadota; class Gammaproteobacteria; order Lysobacterales; family Lysobacteraceae; genus Xanthomonas; species Xanthomonas sp. CFBP 8151. The sequence goes on along the minus strand of NZ_JAASQZ010000004.1, from coordinate 340,280 downwards.
GGGTCCAGGACGCTGCGCCTGAGACCGGTAGAGCATGAAGTGCCCGTCGTGGGAAACCGGACACGTCCACCACTGGCTCCCGGGCTCTTTGGCCCGCCAGGCATCTGCGACGCTTGTGGATGCCGGTGCGGGACGTTGGACCAGGTTGGATTGCATGTTACATCTGCGGGACAGGCGTATTCATGCACCGCTGTTTCTGGGTGTTCGCACCCTGCCCTGCGTTCAATGGCAGGCGCATCCCGTACGACATCTGCAAGGGGTATGCGCTGCTTTGCTAACCCTTGCACTGCCATTAATGCCGTTCAGTTACGTGATGCTTGGCGACGCAGCATGAACCGGCACCCTAGCGCTGGAGTGCCCCTGCGAGATGCTTTCGCATAGCTACTTATGGTATTAGACGAGCTCCCAGGCTAGCCGCCTCAAGCGCACGAAGGGCAATGTGCTTATGGTGACAAGCATCTCACCTACAGTGAGACCAGCTCACCTGGAGCCTGAATCGCTTGTTGATGTTTGCGTCATTTGTAGTTGACGGGAGCGACATGAGTGCCCAATATAGCGCCACTGCCCTTGAGCAGTTACAGGCTCTCCCGACCCGGTGTATAGGGGGAGCTGGCCACCTTCTAAGGGAGGTCCCACCCAGAGTGGGGTTAAGAGACTCCGGCCCGCACTACCATGCTGTTAACAAAAAGCCTGCTCACGCGGGCTTTTTGCTGTCTGCTCATTTAGTGTTGACCAAGACGTCTATCAGCTTTGTAGCAGCTGAGCGTGCGATTTGCTCGTCCATGTCCAGACGGACATAAGCGCTTTCAACAACTAACAACAAGAAATTTCGACCGCGCACCACGCGGAACCAAATGGAGTAATGCCCTTCCGGTGTGACGCGCTTCACGGCGAAATGATTGTGATGCCGTGTTGGATAGACATTGCGTTGATCAAGGGCGGCGATCAATTGCGGCAGCTCCTTACTGTCTTCGTAGCGTTTCGGGCAGAACACCCTGAGGTCGTCTTCGCGCTCGGCCCAGGTGTAAAGATGATCCGGGTTGTAACCCGGAACCTTGGCGACGCCGTTGCTAAAGCAATGATGGGAATATTCAACGCGCACCCTGAAATCCCGGGCGGCCCTTCCCGGATGCCCAGGTGCTGGGGGCCGCGCCGGCGCGTGGAATGAAACGAATACGGGATGAAGGTGCTTTAGAGTGTAACGAACACGATCCTGGACATGGTCTGCCCATATTCTGGTTATGCTGCGGGTTGGCATTGCTGGGCCATCTCAGAAAACGGAAAAATCCTACGCGAAGCCATGCTCGCCCTCGCGCAGCCTGGACTGGCTCCCAGCATACAGCCCGCCGAATCCTCGGCTGCGGACGGAGCATATCCGATACCCTCGCTGGATCACTACACGAGCGACATGATGAGCCAGCCAGGCCTGCCTAAATTCCCGCAAGAACCTTCCGAAGACGCCGCGAAAACAGATGTCTTTGGCACGCTAGGGATTGCGCCAACACTCCCGCTAGGCGACATGGTGGGTCCAGCTGATATGAGGCGCCTCATTCAGAGGATGGCCCCGCTGACGAAAGCGGTAGGAGCCGTAACTGGTCCCCTGTTCCGCTTCAATAATCTGATGGTGCACATAGACAGCCAGCTAGCCAGAGAGCCAGAGAGCCAGAGCTGATGCGCGAGCGCTACCACGAGTCACAATTGGAGCAACTGGGTGGGGAGTAGCAACGTGGCATTGAACAACAGCGGTGAGACGGTTACCAGGCTGGCCCCTAAGCCCGCTGTGCTTCGCAAGCTGTACCTACTGTCGGGCAATCGGTGCTGCTTCACCGGCTGCGACAAGCCGATGGTCGATGCGGATGGAGACTTCATCGGCGAGGTCTGCCATATCGAGGCGGCCGAGGCAGGTGGGCAGAGATTCAACCCGGCTCGCACGAATGAGCAGAATCGGGAAATCTCCAATCTGATGCTGATGTGTCCAACCCATCATAAAAAAACCAACAACATCAAACAGTTCACCGTTTCCGTGCTTGCCGACATCAAAAATAAGCACGAGGCGAAGTTCACGGACATCGGCGGGAGGATCGCCAGCTCCATCAATGACTCCACCGATGGGAACGAAGTGGTGCCGGCGACTAATCTGAAACGTTTCAATCGCGTTCTACATCAACATGTGAACCCTCCCGAGCTGGAAGAGTCTGTCAAGACATTGCTCGCGTACGCCAAGCAGCTCGAGCGCGTCCCCGAGCCAACACGTAACTTCCTCGGGGCCGTTGCCGAGCGCATATACAAGGTTAAGGATACCGGGGCTGTGCGTGAGGAGTGGGGAAAGTACATGATTGCCGTTGCTGACATCCAGCAGGCTCTTTCTCTGAGACCGGAGGAGATTAGGGCGAACTGTACGTTGCTTGAGAGCTACGGGCTGGGTTCACTGGACGACACCGCCGATTGGCCGGCACCGTGTGTTGTGATTCTCTATCCGGCGGAGGGATGGTCATTGTGGATAGATCTAGCCGCTTTCGCCAAGGCCGAAAAGATCGACTTCGATACCTTCTGGAGAGACTTGGATTTCTCGTCCCTGGACGAATGAGTCACATTGCTCTCTAGTACTGCTTCATATTTCAGGCAGTAGTATTGTCTAAGCGTGGCCCTCCACGAAGCGGACCGGGCATCAGTCCCACCGTGTGTGTTTCTTCAGCACCAGCCCATGAACGGGCCCCTCAGGCCCGTCATACATGATCTCAAGCCACCTGCCCTTATGTTCGAGACACAGCGCAATCTGCCCTGGAAGCGCCTTGTGTTTCACCGCCCTTCCGGGCTCCACCGCTCGAAGTGAAGTAGCGACGACAATTTGGCAGGGTCGTCCGGCTGACTTGCTTGTGAAGAACCGCAAACCTTCCGCAATCAGAGCCTGATTGCGTGCTGAGTCAGCATGCGTTTTGCTTGTTTGCAATTCTAATTCTGCAAGCTGCCGCAAAGCTAGTTGATTGCTGCGCGTTAGATCTATTAGCGTCTGCACTTGCGTGTTCGTTGTGGCTGTGTCCTCCCGCAAAAGGTCTCTGCTATCTTTGTAAGCGCCCGGAAGCGCCATGAGCAACTGAATCACCGCGAGGATGATAAGTAGACGCGACTCCGCAGGGAGCGTTGCCCACAACTCTGATGCATCGGCAACAACCGATCTATGGAGCGTTGCTGTTGCTTCGTCTCTTACTGTCAGCCCCGCAGGGCCTGGCGTCAGGACTTCGCTCTCTTCGGCATAGCCCCCGCCCACATCGCCAGAGGCGGAGCCATCCCAAAGATTGCTCATCGCCTTTGCATAAGCTTGCAGACTGGCGGTTGGAAACTTCAAGGATTCGAGTATCTCGGCATGTTGCGCTAACACGCCCCTCAGCGAGATATCGCGATTGGCAGTTAAAGATTCTGCCAACGCAGAGACCGGAAAATAATTCTCTCGGTTGAAAACTCTAAGCTGCTCCAGCATGGGCTGGTGAGCAGACATCGGAAGATAATTCTCCGGGTTAAAAATCTTAAGCTGCTCTGGCATCGCGTGGCGAGCGGCCTCAGCCACAAAATCTCCGAAGCGCGGTCGATTGGCGAACAGGTTTCTAAGCGATATGGCGTGAGTACTCGCGAGATCAGTGACCGAGAGTTGGCGCTCAGCTTGCGTCAACACTGGATTGGTCACCTCGCGCAAAGCAGCCTCGCTTTCCTGCAGCTGCGCTAAGATTGAGCTTGCATTCGATTTAAGCAGGCGTTCGACCTGCATCGAGGCCGGATCGGTCGCCGCGCGCAAGGCGGCATCTTGCCTTTCCTGCAGGTCGGCAAAGATCGAGCCTGCTTTAGGCGCAAACTGGCGCTGCACTTGCGCCCCCACTGTATCCATCGCCGCAACCAAGGCGGCGCGTTCCATTTCGCTTGTGCGATCGAAAAACGTTTTCTTCTCATCCATCGTAGCGGTACCAGCCAGCGCTCTGCCAATCCACGATGTTACTGCCTTTTCTAGGACGGGCGGAGCTTGCACAGACTCCCTAGCTGGGAGAAGCTAGAACAGGCTCAGTCATCGAGGTGATCAGAGTTCGCCACGCGGCGCATCCACGCCTTTACCAAGTTGCGCATTGGTTCGGGAACCAGCAATGACTCCCTGGCATCAGATAGGTACATCTCGCGTCCTTCAATGCGCAGAGACCAGACTGTTGATGTCATTCTCACCGCTTGAAATCCGAATGCCTTTGCGATTGCCCTCCGAAGCAGGGTGACAGGCGCCTGCTCCAAGCCGACCCGCTCGATCTTCGCCAAGAGCACGGACAGGTCTCGCACAGTCCTCGGCGCCTCATCCTTAGCAGAGCTGCGCGGCGGCATAGCTACCTCCCAGCCCAGGACTTTTCGACCAAAGGTGAGCCAACGGAAAAGACTTGCCCGCGCCCCCGGATGCCGGCGCAGGAAGTGCTGCAGTTGGGCGTCACTGCACTGCCCGTTCTCGCCGAGCGCCTCGACCGCACACAACTGGCTTGCAGCCGTCAGATAGAGGCGGATCGTCCGCGTCGGCGTCCGTTGGTCGTCCAGCCAGCCAACGTAGCGTTTAAGAACTGCCGCATAGGGCGCATGCCGCGACACCAGCAGCTTTTCCGTGATCCTACTTCGCTCAACCTGCTCGACCTTGGCAGCCTCGTCCAGATTGGCACCGTGGAGCGCTTCGAGGAAGCGCACTGGCAAGACATGCCTTCTCAACTCGGCGACGTTGAATCTCTCTAGCAAGCCGTTGCCACGTAACGTGCCCGGATTAGTTACCGAGACATCTAACCGGGCGAAGAAAGGGAAATGGCTAGCAAAGACCTTAGCCAGATGCGGCTTATCGGGCAGCGCCGCAAGCAGCCACTGACCAAAGCCCAGATACGCAGCTCGTGACCAATCTCGCTCCAGCGCCATCACTTGGACTGCAGCATCACGCTCGATGCGCTCCCGGTTCAAACACGCGGTGCATCGACCTTGACCATCACCCGCAAGTATCGATCCACATCCCGGGCATGCGTGGACCTGCTGTGCCCCAGGCGTGCACGCCTCGCAGTGAGGCTTGCCGTCAGACAACAGTCCCGCCACCGGCCGATACCGCCGGCAGGTCCCACAGCTCCGATGGGTCAGCTTGTTACGGCAGGCATTGCAGATCTTGTCATCGATCCCAAGGCGTGGCGCCCGGGACAGATGGACGCACTCCAAGCCACACCACGCACAAGGCTCTGGCTGCAGGAAGTAAGGCGCACACGAACCGCACACAGGCCGCCCGTCCACTAGTCGAGCCGCCTTTTCTGGCACTGGACGTTCGCAACGAAGGCACTTGCGAGTCTCCCGATCGCACTGCCGGCAGATGGCCTCGGCGGTAGCGTACCGATGAATTCGCGTCGGACGCGCGCAGCGGGCGCATGGCATGGGAATAAAAACCCGCGGGTAGCACGACGCGCAATACTCCATCCCCTTATGGAGGCGGTGGGCGTTGACGATCGTGCGGCCGCACTCATCGCAGTACCGCTTCCCTTTAGAATCGATGCTCACTTGCTCGCGGCCTGCCACAGCAGCGCTGCGCGTGCGGATCGCCAATCCACGTTACGACGCCGATCCTGTTCCAACTTGGCTCGCAGCGAGTGGTGTTGTCTAGGCAGGGCGTGGCGTGTCCGTCCTGCCGGCAGCTCGTCCACCGCTGACTTCAACCAATCTGGCAACGATCTGCGTGCAAAGCTTCTCTGCGTCAAATGTTGGACACTAGCGAGCTGCCTGAATCCGAACGGCCACAGGGCCAACAGTTGGACAACGCGGAGCACGACGCCGGCCCGAGCCTGTACACGGGCTTGCTCAAGCGACGGCCGGCAATGTTCGGCAGGATCTTGCGGAAGCCAGGCAGGCGCCAGAAGACTGGCCAGCACCCGAGCGCCATGAAACAAGTCATCGCTACAGACAGACCGACCACCAATCTCCGCAGTGCCACTATGTAGGACACACTTAAAGTAAGACTGTGCTCGAAGCACCGGGTCAATCGACACATTCAACTCATCTGGCGTCCTACCCAGCACGCGGCTGCAGTGATGACACAACTGAGATGAGAGCAATTGCCGGTGGATGGCCAACGGAGCATCGCAGTGTGGACAAGCGTCCTGGAGAAGCCGCCGATGTCGGCTGCACGCCACCATGCAGGACATACGCCAGGCTCGGCAGAGTATAGGCCGTTCTGCCAAGCAGTCGGGGCAGTACTGCAAGCCCCAACGTCGCCGCAGGCGATGATAGATACCGACCCTATTGATCCAAGGTGCTGATCCGCGTGCCAAATCCTTTCCCAAACTGCCCTCTAAGCTGCGCAGCGTCATCTGCATCACGCGCGCGGGCGTTATTCCTGCCTTGACTGCGATCGCCGCGAGCAGCGCGTCCGATGCAGAGCGATCGATGTCGCGATTCCAGACCGCAGCACCCGGAAAGTGGAATGCGCAGAAGCGGTAGGGCGACAAGCCATGACGGTGTGCAGACCTGACCAGGAACGAGCTCAGCAGCTCGTCTTCGTGTGGTTCCAAAGGCAGCGGCCAATGCATCTAAATCACACCACGCGCGCGACCGCGTCCCAGTCGCCTAAACGCGTCCAGCCTAGGTCATCCAAGACATTCGGTGTGATGCGCTCTATGCCGGTATTGATGGCGTGCGCCGATGCAGCCTTGAGTAACTTCACTGTGCCGCCAATCGTGTCACCCGCCATGCCGTAGAGCTTGGGCGCGAGCTCCCGACTCGCTAGTTTCGAGGGCTCGGCGAGCGGCAGCAATTGTTCGTAGCTAGCCAGGAAACGCAAATACTCGCTGTTAAGCTTCCAACGATCTAACGCGGTGGGCTCGAAGCGCGACTTCATCTGCGGATCGGAATTCAATGCATTGATCGCCGCCTGAGTGCCGGCTGCGACGATCGATATCTTCAGGTCGTTACTCAGCCCCTTGATAGCGGCCAACAGATCGCCAGCGGCTTTGCCAGCATTTGTGAGATTGTTGAACTCATCAATCACCAGAAGGCGCACGCTGGCATACTGCAAGACAGACTTAGCCTGTCGTTTCTTGATCGAGGCCGGATCCTTCTCGCGATGTGAGATCGCCAATGACCATAGCAGCGTCGACCAAAATTCCGTCTCGTCCGGCGTCTCTGGCATCTCCATGCGCAGGATCGGTGCGATCGGCGAACCTGACTCCGTCATCTGCACGGGATGCCGGTTGGTGAAGTGTTCGATGATCGAGCTCTTGCCATTGCCGCTGCGTCCGACCACCAGCAGGTTCGGCATCCTTAGGCTGCGCGGATAGGTCAGCAGTTGGTCCAACTGATCGAGGATTTGCGTTGCCCTGGTGTAGCCGATCCAGCGATCGGTTTGGCAGAACGTGATCCGCTCGGACTTGGGCAGCTCCAAGGCCTGCGCAACGGCTGCGGTAAGATGGCTGTATCGCGTCATCGGACGAGCGAGACCTCATCGAAGGGCCGGATGGGTTCATCGAACGGATCCGGCTCAATCGTAGGCGTTGGCGCCGGCACATAAGACACTGAAGACGCCGCTGCGGGCTTGGGGAAGTGGTGATTGGCAGTGGCGGGGTTGCGGGTGGCCTGTCGCCTGGCCGCCTTGCTCTTCTGTTTGGCCTCGGCGACCTTGGAGCGCATGCGCTCCAAGGCCTCGAAGATCAGGTTCTCATCCACACCACGACGGCCTTCGGCTTTCAGTCGCGCCTGGACTTCTCTCAGCTCCCAGGCACTCATCGCCGGATACCCAATATTGCGGTAAGGCAGTGCCGTATAACGGCCGTCCTTGGGATCCAGGAAGTACACCTTGCTGATGTCCCGCGGATCGCGTCGGATCAAGAATTCGCGCTTGGCCTTGGCATTGTCCGGATCCACGGCGCTAACGTACGGATCCAAAACAGGATCGTAGTAACTGATGTTGTCGATCTGGATTCCGTACTGCTGCACCGAACGATGGAAGAACGGCATGAAGTCCAGATGGATCCGTAAAGGATCTTCCGGAATAGGGAATATGCCGGTACCCGTGGAGTTTGCATCACCCAGGATGCCTAGGCCCCATTTGGTCTTTGGCGACATTCCCAGCTCGGAATGCACGCGCTGGTGATAAACGTTGACAATGAAGTCAACTAGATGGTTCTCAAACTCTTTGAGTGTCAGTGCCGCCATAGCTTCGGAGTCATAACCACGGCGCTGCTGGGGGTTGGAGAAGGTTGCGCCTGGCAGCTTGCGCAGCTGATTGGCCATAGTGCCCATTAGCCGCTCGATGTGGCCGCCAAAGTGCGGGAGCGTGACCGGACGCCATTGCAGGTCCATGCCGTACTCCTCGCAGGCCCGCTTAAGCATCTGGCCTCGGAACTCCTTGCCGTTATCGCTATGGACCACGCTCATAGTGCCCCACACCGGCCACTCACCGCCCACACTGAGCTCGGCCAGGTATTCCCGCTTGGGACAGATCGCGTGCGCCAGGCACATGCCTACAGAAATCGCCGCTGGCTTTTCAAAGGTGACGTAAATGCCTGCGACCATGCGACTGTACACATCGATTGCCAGCGTCAACCAGGGACGCCCGATGGGTTGACGATGTACCTCATCCACGAGAATAACGTCCGCCTCGGTGTGATCGATCTGGACGACGGCAAGGGGGTGTGTTGCACCCGGGAAGGCACCCTGGATTGCCTCGTAGCGATTCCGCGCCAGGTCTCGAAACCCGCGGCGGCGTAGTGCCTGCGCAGGTTCCACAGCGGCGATGCGGCTTCGGATCGTGTTCGCACTGGGCGCCTCGATCTTGGACAAACGGCAACGTCGGATCACCTCATCTACAACGTCCTGTTTGTTGTGACGCTGTTTGCTCAGATACACATCTTCAATGGCAGAGCCAATCACCTTTTCCTGCTCGTCGCGGAGCAACAGCGTGCCGCTCTTGCGACCGCGCTTCTCCGGGACCAGTGCCGAGACATGCCCTGCGGTCTGGTAAAGCTTTAACCATTTATACAAGGTCGATGTGTGGATACGCTCTTTCTCAGCGAGCTTCTCGACCATAGCGCGCGTGCGTAGCGGATCTACGAGCAATGGTTTGATCGCAGCGAAACGCCGCTGGGCTTCTGCCCACTCATCTTTGCTGTACTGCGCTAAGTCGCGCTCGATCTCAGTCCGGGACTCGTTTGCTACTTCCGGCGCGAGCGGCGTAATCGACTCCACCCGCAGGCGCTGGCTCTCGTTGCTTTCTATATCGACTGCAAGCACGCTGTCGACGGACAGTAGATGGGTTATGCGAAAGCGTCGATCACCATATCCGACCAGCTGGCCGGGTACGGCACAGAAGAACGCTTTGGAAATGCCACTCATCCCCCGCTCCCTGGCAACCAAATGGGCGCGCTCATCGTGAGCGGCATTTGGAGATCCGTACCGAGCCGGCGAGTGGCAATGAGCTTCCATAGCATGGGCAACGCTGCCATGCGCGACTCTTCGGTCCAATAGGCAGCTGCCAGGAGCGCCTGTGGCGTGGTCATGCCGAGTGCCCGAAGCGTGTACAGCAGCTGCTGCACATAAAGATCCTGCTCGGGCAGTAGTCGATAGCGGCGCAAGAACTTGGCGTTATCTAGCAGCGCCGTTCTGATGTGCCGTTCTGTCACAACCTTGAAGCGCCAGCCGTGACTCCGGCAATAACGGACGGCGGCCTTGAACCGCGGACGGTATACCGACCAGTTTTCCTGCAGTTCTCCGTGAGGCTTCACCTCATACACCAATGTGGCCATACCAGATGCCAGGCTGTAGTCAGCTCGCACGTCCGGCGTGTAGCGGCGCGTTGCTGCCTGATGCTCGTATTGGAGAGAGAAGGGCTGGACCTGGATAGCTAGCACACGGGGGTCGAAGTCGAGCGCCAGCAGCCAATCGCGCTCTAACGAAGACTCAAAGGCGGCTACGCCCCCATCGCCCAGAGTCACGCGCCCAGTCAGGCTTCTCCGGCTTGTCCGGAGCTCACGTGCAGGGGTGTCAGAACTCAGTCGCGCCATTAGACAGCATCCCAGAGGCAGTCGCCTCTATTGCAGTAACTCGGTCGTTCTATTTGCTGGAATCATCCTCGTCAGAGCATTTATTTGCAATACATCGAGTCGCCTAATTAACTGAAATTGACAGAGGTACGCATCCGCGCCCCGGCGAGATCTCGCTGGCCCACAACGGCGTACTGTTCCTGGACGAGCTCCCAGAGTGGCAGCGGCAGACCCTGGAAGTGTTGCGCGAGCCCTTGGAGTCGGGCCTGGTGACGATCTCGCGCGCAGCGCGCAGCCTGGATTTCCCAGCACGCTTTCAGCTGGTTGCTGCCATGAACCCATGCCCGTGCGGATGGGCCGGCGATGGCAGCGGGCGTTGCCGCTGCAGCAGCGACAGCATCCGCCGCTATCGCAGCCGCATCTCCGGCCCGTTGCTGGACCGGATCGATCTGCATGTCGAAGTACCGCGACTGCCCCCGCAAGCCTTGCGCAGCGGTGAAGTCGGCGAAAACAGCGTCAGCATGCGTACGCGCGTAGTCGCCGCACGCCACCGGCAACTCGCGCGTGCCGGTGCACCCAATGCACAACTGGATCAGGCTCAGACCGATCACCACTGTCGCCTGCAGGGCGGTGATCAGGTGCTGCTGGAACGCGCCATCGAACACCTGCAACTGTCCGCGCGCTCGATGCATCGCATCCTGCGCGTGGCCCGCACCATTGCCGATCTCGACGACAGTGCAGCCATTGCCACCGGGCATCTGACCGAGGCCATCGGCTACCGCAAACTGGATCGTGCCATGGGTACGGCAAGCGCGGCATAGCAGCGCCTGATCCAAGCGCGTCGACGCGATGGCATTCGTCCGCCGTACAACGATGCCGCGCCGTTCCGTTAGGACGCTAAGGAGTTCGGGACACCGTGCGGTCACCCGCTTCATCCATCGCCGGCTGTCCGCTACTGGCTTGGCGGCAAAACGCGTGCGCTTGCCGCTATCGGGCAGCACAGCATTTTTGCCAGTACGTCCACACGCTGTCTTCAGCGTCGCAACATCCATTTCATGGCGATGCACGTACAACGTCCGCCACACCACTGCGCAGAGGCCGCCATGAGCCGACTTCCCAACCTAGTCACCGTCCCATCCCTGGACCTGAATCGCTATCTGGGCACCTGGTACGAAATCGCACGGCTGCCGATTCGCTTCGAAGATGCCGATTGCACTGATGTGTCGGCGCACTATTCGCTGCAGGACGATGGCACGGTGCGGGTACAGAACCGCTGCCTGGCCGCCGAGGGCGAGTTCAAAGAAGCAATCGGGCAGGCGCGCGCCATCGATGACAGCAACGCGCGACTGGAGGTCACCTTCCTGCCCGAAGGCCTGCGCTGGATTCCTTTCACCAAAGGCGATTACTGGGTGATGCGCATCGATGCGGACTACACCGCCGCGCTGGTCGGCGGCCCCGACCGAAAGTACCTGTGGCTGCTGGCAAGGCTGCCGCAGCTGGACGAAAACATCACCCAGGCCTATCTGGCGCATGCGCGCGAACAGGGCTTCGATCTGGCCCCGTTGATCCACACCCCGCACACCGGGCGACTGACGGAGCAGCCACTTCCCTGATTTTTGTGCCGAGCCGACGAGGCAGGCTGCACCACTCCGGCGAGGACCCGCACCTTCGACCAGCGAAGGTCTTGTATCTCTAGGGAACTGGTTGCAACGATCGATCAGCTGTAGAGCTAGACCAACGCTAGAGCGGCTGAGCTGTGGCTTGGTCGCAGTGCCCTTGCCGCCCGCCTACCGTCGCGGGACACGGCGCAAGTACGTCCTTGCAGGACCTTGTGCGGCATCCATGCCGCACAAGGTCCTGCAATGGTGGGCAGCCGACAACTTGCTGGTGCGGCGCCTTACCAGTTGCCGGACCTTTTACGGCATGGATGCCGCCACGGAGCTTCCACGGACGATGCGCGGCGTGTCCCGCAGGCGGTGAGGGCATCGCGCCCTCGACGACCAGCCCTGGCCTATCTGGTAGTGGAGGACTGGCGACCGGATTGCAGGCCGACTCAACCGTTGAGAGCGCCCAGATCCTTGGCCGCAGCCTGCGCGCCCTCCAGGCTGTCGAAGGCGACCCCGGTGTCCCCGACCACATACTTGGTCAGCTCGCCATCGCGGGTGGTTTCCTGCATCTTGAAGATCGGCACTGCATCGGTGCCGCCGACGCGTTCTTTCTGCGTTGTCATGGTGATTCCTCCAGGGAGAGTGCCTTGCACGGAGCCGGGTGGCGCCGCGGCTCCCGCGTGGGAGCACAGACGGCCCGACCCTAGCGCGCCGCCTTGTGCGGGCGCGTGAATCCATTGACGAGGCCGATTGCCACGTCCCCGCCACTGTCATCTGCAGAAAATCACATCCGCTTCGCTCCCCGGACGCGCGCAACCCATGTGTCTGTCGTACATTCGCGTCGTGCAACCTCACCCGTCCACCGTCACTGTCTCAACCGTCTTCGCGCGGCACCTCCGGATGCGGCGCAGGTGCGCCGCGCCGTTCATAGGGCGCTGCGCGCCAGCGATGCGCTGCTCGGGCTGTTGTGCGTAAGCTCGCCTCCACGCAGATGCGGGTGGTGAGGTGAAGCGTCAACGCATCATCAGTGTGACCGTATTGCTTGTGCTGCTATGCGCAGCACTTCCGATCAGCCTGTCCTACTACTTGGCATGGCGGCTGGCGCTGGACCGCGAGGAAAGCAAACTCGCGCAGCTCGCGGCACTGTCGATCCGGCGCACCGATACCGCCTTCGACGAGGCGCATGGCGCGCTATTGAGCATGGCCGCATCGCAGCTGCCGCCCTGCTCCCCATCGCATCTGGCGCAGATGCGCGCACTGGTGCTGGCCAGTCATTACATCGTCGAACTGGGATACATCCAGCAGGGCCGGTTGCGCTGCACCTCGTGGGGGCCATCACCGGAGGCCGTTGCACACACCACGGCCGATTTCGTGGTCAAGCGCGGCATTGCCGTCACCACCCGGCTGCGCCCGCTGGCCAATCCGCAGCATCTGCTGATGGCCTTGCAGCTGCGGGACTACAACGTCCTGATCAATCCGGACACACTGACCGACATCAACCTGCCGCCCGGCCTGCAGTTGGCGATCGGCACGCCGGACGGACAGATACTGAGCAGTACCGGCACCGCCGCCGAGCAGTTGCTGATCGCACCGCCGGCCGATGCATCCGGCACCGGCGCAGATGCCCAAGCACTGTCCGGCCGCGACCGCCGCGGCGACTGGGCCGCGGTCGTCACCGAGCCCATAGCGTATCTACGCGGGCCGCTGGCGGCCGCACGGCTGCAAGTGGTACCGGTCGGCACTGCGCTGGCCCTGCTGTTGGTCAGCCTGGTGATCTGGATATCGCGGCGGCGATTGTCGCCGCTGGCACGGCTTGAAATTGCAGTCCAGCGCAATGAGTTCGTCGTGCATTACCAGCCGATCATCGCACTCGACACCGGCGCCTGCGTCGGTGCCGAGGCGCTGGTGCGCTGGCAGCAACCCGATGGCGTGCTTATCCCGCCCGATGCCTTCATTCCGCTGGCCGAAGAAAGCGGCTTGATCCTGCCGATCACCGATCTGGTGGTGGCTGAAGTCATCCGCGACCTCGGCCCGACCCTGGCGACCGAACCCTCCCTGCACGTGGCTATCAATGTCTCCGCCGAAGACATCAAGAGCGGCCGTGTGCAGACCGTGCTTGCCCAGGCGCTGCACGGCACCAGCGTGGACAGCGGGCAGTTGTGGGTGGAAGCGACCGAACGCAGCCTGATGGACATCGAAGCGGCACGCGCCACCATCATCCACCTGCGCGGTGCCGGCCACACGGTGTCAATCGACGACTTTGGCACGGGCTATTCGAGCCTGCAGTACCTGCAGGGGTTGCCCCTGGATGCGCTGAAGATCGACAAGTCCTTCGTGGACACCATCGGCACCCACTCGGCCACCAGCGCGGTGACCTCGCACATCATCGACATGGCCAAGACGCTGCAGTTACGCACCATTGCCGAAGGCGTGGAACGACAGGAGCAACTGGACTATCTGCGTGCACACGGCGTGGATCTGGCCCAGGGCTGGCTGTTCTCGCGCGCGCTGCCGGCTACCGGCTTCATCGCCTACCACGCGCTGATGCGCGGCGCCGCGCAATGACCAGCGCCAGTACGGCACCCTGCTGACCGGGGCTGTCAGAACGCGCAGTCGACCAACAGCCACGACGATCCGGGCACCGTAATAAACGTTGTGCGCGCACGGCATTCTCGAATCGCAGCGCAGGTGCTGATCTCACCCGCACGCAAGCTCAAATTGCCCGAAAGCGTGTTGCCCGAGCTGGCGCTACCGCTTTGAGTTCCCCCCTGCCGCAAGCACCGATGCTGAGCACCCGGCAAGGCGCAATCTCGTGTGGCGATCCGGCAGGGACTGACTGCACCCCAAAAAAAGGCCGCCAATGGCGGCCCTTTCGATCAGGCGCTCTGCAGGGCGCCTTCGCGTTGTCGGCGTACCGGCTTGGGCCGGCTCGGGAACGCGTGCCGCACGATCCGCCACATCACCTGGCCGAACTGGCGCGGCAGCGAGCCGGTGTTGTAGTGCTGGCCGTAACGCGCACAGATCTGCTTCACCTCGACCGCAATCTGCGCGTAGCGATTGGCCGGCAGGTCCGGGTAGAAGTGATGCTCGATCTGGTGGCTCAGATTGCCCGACAGCACGTTCATCAGCTTGCCGCCGGTGAGGTTCGAGGAACCCCGCAGCTGACGCAGATACCAGTGGCCGCGCGACTCGTTGCGGATCGACTCCTTCGGGAACACTTCCGCATCGGCGGTGAAGTGGCCGCAGAAGATGATCACGAAGGTCCAGATGCTGCGCAGCACGTTGGCGGCCAGGTTGCCCAGCAGCACGGTCAGGAAGAAGGGGCCGGCAAGCAGCGGGAACACGATGTAGTCCTTGAGCATCTGGCGGCCCATCTTGCGGCCGACCGGCAGGAACGAGGCGCGCAATTCGGCCGCCTTCATCTTGCCGGCGAACCAGCGGCCCAGGCGCAGGTCCTGGATCGCCACGCCCCACTCGAACAGCAGCGCGAAGAACACCGCCACGAACGGCTGTAGCAGGTAGAACGGGCGCCAGCGCTGCTCGGGGAAGATGCGCAGCAGGCCGTAGCCGATGTCGTCGTCCATGCCGCGCACGTTGGTGTAGGTGTGGTGCTTGAAGTTGTGCGTCTTGCGCCAGTTGTCGCCGGTGGCGACGATGTCCCACTCGTAGGTGTTGCCGTTGAGCTGCGGGTCACCCATCCAGTCGTACTGGCCGTGCATGACGTTGTGGCCCAGCTCCATGTTCTCCAGGATCTTGGACAGGGTCAGCAGCACCACGCCGGCGATCCACGCCGGGATCAGCACGCTGTGCACGAAGGCGCCCAGGAACAGCAGCGCGCGACCGGCCACGCCGGTCCAGCGCACCGCCGCCACGATGCGGCGGATGTAACGCGCGTCGGCGGCGCCGACCTGGGCCTGGACGCGGGCGCGGATGGCATCGAGTTCGTCGCCGAAGGACTGCAGTTCGGCAGCGGACAGGGCACGGTTGTGGACTCGGCTCATGAAGATTCCTTACAGATCCAGGATCAGGTCAGTGCTCGGGGCACTGATGCACAGGCGGACCTGTGCGGTGGGTTCGTTGCTGCGCTCACCGGTCAACAGGTGGCGTGTGGTCCCGGACTGGCGCGCGCAGGCGCAGCTATTGCAAATGCCCATGCGGCAGCCGTGTTTCGGACGCAGGCCTTGCGCTTCCAGCCCTTCAAGCAGCGACTGGCCGCGCGGCAGGCTGAGCGTACGGCCGCTGCGTGACAGCTGGACCTGCACGTCACCGGCTTCGCCGTCTTCCAGCGTCGGCACGCTGAAGGCTTCGGCCTGGAACGCGGCCACGCGGCCCTGCAGGCGCGCACGCGCAGCCTGCACGAAACCGCCCGGGCCGCAGACCATGACGTGACGGGCGGAAAGATCGGCGATCTGCTCCAACGGATAGGTATCGATGCGTGCAGCCGGCGCGGTGCCTTCGCGGGTGGCCAGCAACCGTACGCGCAAGCGCGGATATGCGGCGGCCATTGCCTCGAATTCATCGACGAAGCAGGCTTCGTCGCGCTGGCGCACCCAGTACAGCAGGTCCACGTCCATCGGCATGCCGGCTTGCGCGGCGGCCTGCAGCAACGCGCGCATCGGGGTGATGCCCGAGCCGGCAGCCAGCAGCAACAGCGGCGTCGGGGCGGTCGGCAACAGCATGTCGCCGAAGGCCGGATCCAGCGACACCACCGTTCCGATCGGCGCAGCGCCGGCAAGGTAGCGGCTGACCAGCCCACCTTCGATCGCCTTGACGGTAATCGCCAGGCGGCCATCGGCCAGCACGGTCGGGCTGTAGCTGCGGAGCAGGCGGCGGCCTTCGATCTCCACGCCCAGGCTGACGTGCTGACCGGCCTGCAGGCCCCGCCAGTGGCCATTGGGCCGCAACACCAGGGTCACCGCATTGCTGCTGGCCGCCGTACGCGCGACCAGGCGGGCCATCGGCCGTTCCAGCGTCCACAAGGGATTGAGCCGGGTCGCCCAGAAATCGAACAACTGCGGCGACACCAGCCGGCGCGCCAGACGTGTCGGCAACGGTGACTTGGACTTGGGAGGAGATGCCAGGTTCATGGATCGCACTATACGCATGCATGCACAGCCGTGTATACAGTTGTATATCGACCAGAGGGGCTATGATTCAGGCCCACGCCCGGCTGCCGTCCCATGACCTCCATCGCACTGCCTTCCCACGACGCGCCGCCGTCACGCAAGCCGGCGATTTCACGCGAGGATCTGATCGCTGCGGCGCTGTCGCTGATCGGACCGCACCGCAGCCTGTCCACGCTGAGCCTGCGTGAAGTGGCACGCGAAGCCGGCATCGCGCCGAACAGCTTCTATCGCCAGTTCCGCGACATGGACGAGCTGGCGGTGGCCTTGATCGATCTGGCCGGGCGTTCGTTGCGTACCATCATCGGCCAGGCCCGCCAGCGCGCCACCTCCACCGACCGCAGCGTCATCCGCGTGTCGGTCGAAGCCTTCATGGAACAGCTGCGCGCCGACGACAAATTGCTGCACGTGCTGCTGCGCGAGGGGGCGGTGGGCTCGGATGCGTTCAAGCAGGCAGTGGAGCGCGAACTCAGCTATTTCGAAGACGAGCTGCGGGTGGACCTGATCCGCCTGGCCGCCGCCGACAACGCCAAGCTGCATGCACCGGCGCTGGTGTCCAAGGCGATCACCCGGCTGGTGTTTGCGATGGGCGCGGTGGCGATGGACTCGCCGCCGGAAAAAGACCCCGAGTTGATCGAGCAGATCTCGCAGATGCTGCGCATGATACTGACCGGCGCACGCACGTTGGGCACGCACGGCGGGTAACGATGGCTTGACCTCGGAAGCGACCTGTCTGTTGCGCTTTCATCGGTGATGTTCGGTCGTTGCGCGATGCGGTCTTGCTGCCAGCGCAGGGATCAAGTCGCATGCAAGCACTGTGAGTGCGTCCATAACCTTGCAGCCGTTGTCCGTAGTGCCGTTCAAGAGCCTAGCGTTGTAGAAAACAATCTTGGTGTTACCGGCTGATGGGCTGGTAGCCACTCTCCATGGCGCCAGTGACGTAATGCCACTGGCCAATCCAGCGACCTGTCGTACGCCCTTGCTCGCGCGCGTCTTTGCACGCTGGCACCAGCAGCCTCATCTATGACGGCGCATGCACAGTTCAGTCTTGTCGCGACGACACTCACATCCAAGCACACGCGTTTCACTCCTGTCTGGCCAAGGTGGCGCCACGTTCGCGATCTGCTCGACAGACGCACCTACAGCTACCCCGGAGACGACATGAGCAACCACGACACCCCTCTCGACAAGCAGGAACGCAAGGCCGAAGCGCAGGATCTGAATCGTGACCCGATCTCCGGTGCACCCGGTTCGCATCCGGTGGGTGTGGGTGTAGGTGGTATCGCAGGCGGCGCTGCCGCGGGCGCACTGGCCGGCACCGTGTTCGGTCCGCTGGGCACCTTGATCGGTGCTGCCGTTGGCGTAGTGGCAGGCGCTGCAGCCGGCAAGGGCGTGGCCGAGCGGCTGGACCCGACCGTGGAGGCCGAATACTGGCGCCAGGAACATCAGAACCGTCCTTACTACAAGCAAGGCACCGATTACGATCGCGATTACGCCACCGTCTACGGTTTTGGCCTGCAGGCGCGCGAAACGCGTCCGACCAGCACCTGGGAGGAAACCGAAGCGACCCTGGCCGGCGAATGGCCACGCAATCGCGGCGAATCGCGGCTGGAGTGGGACGAGGCGCGACTCGCCGCCCGCGACGCCTGGGAGCGCGCTGATCGCACGCACAGCGTCTACCGCGAGGGCGACACGCACTATGAAGGCCGCTTCGACAGCGCGGACTATCGTGATGCCGAGTATTCCTACGACGACTATCGCCCCGCCTACCGTTATGGCATGCAGGCACGTCAGCTACATGCCGGCCGCCAGTGGGACGACCATCTGGAGCGTGACTTGGGCGATGGCTGGGACCGTTTCAAGTCCAACTCGCGTCTGAGCTGGGAAAAGGCCAAGCATGCGGTACGCGAGGCGTTCGATTCCGAGCGTCACGACGAGACCGCGCGGCGCAACCCGACCGACCCGCGCGTCTAGAGTGCAATAGCCTGGCGCAAGCCACTCTGAGGTTTAAAAAAAATAACGGGCCGATGGGCCCGTTATTTTTTGTCGAAAGCAGCGCCAGACACACTGCGGCGCAGTGTGCACACGACTCAGCTGGAGCTGTTTTCCACTGCACGGATATCGCCACGGAATTCGCGTGCATTCTGCCCCGGCGCCGACGTCATATCGCCCTGCTGCTGCTTGAGCCTCTGCTTGCGCGCAGCCACCACTTCCTTGGCCAGGGCGATACGCCGACCCACCACCATCTCGGTCAGCCAGTCGATCAGCATGCGCGTGTACTCCTGCTGGTGCTCCTTGACGCTCAATGCGTGATCGGCACCGGCAATCACACGCGCACTCAGCGAACGCGCACTGACGAAGGCATCGGCGTAGTTGCGCAATACCGGATGCGGCACGATCACATCGTGTTGCGCCTCCACCAACAGCACATCGCCCCTGTAATCGGCACAGGCGGCCAGGGCGATGTTGTCGTCGGGGGTCAGTACGCGTTGCCGATAGTCCATCAGTTCCGGATCCGCGTTGAGGCTCACCTTGGGGCGATCCCAGTGCTCGTCCTTGTAGAGCGCGGGCGAGCGCAACGCCAGCCATTCCACCGGACGTTCGCGCGTCAGCAATGCCGACAGGTAGCCGCCGTAACTGAGCCCGACCACTGCGATCGACTGCGGATCGACATACGGCAGGCCGGCAAGCTGATCGTAGGCGGCCTTGATGTCGTCCAGGTTCTGCGCGCGTGTCACGCTCCGGCGCATCGATGCGTAGCCTTCGTGACCGCGCAGATCGAAGGTCATGCAGATGCAGCCCAAGCCCACCGCTTCGCGCGCGCGCACCAGGCTGTGGTGTTGGTTGCCGCCCCAGCCGTGCACGAACAACACTGCCGGAATGCCGGTGGGCGTCAGCAAGGTACCGCTGAGTTCGTCCCGGTCGACCGGAATCTGGATGCTGGAAAGTTTGGCTTCCATTAGGTGGTGGATACCCTCCTGTATTTGAAGCGCGGACCCGGCCCGGCGCGCTCTGCACGGTAGTAGATCTGCGCATCCGCGGGCGGTTCGCCCTGATAGATCTCATGCGTGGATGCACGCACCCATTGCAGGTTGGCGTCATCCTGAAAGCTGGAGATCGCGGCGAGCTCGGCCGGTGTCGCGCCGCCAACGCGCCAGGATTGCTCCAGCACCCCGCAGACCGAACCGACCTGCCCATCGCTGCCACTGACCACATCGTAATTGCGCCGCGAGATGTGTACTTCAGGATAGGCGGCGGTGATGAATCGATCGTATCTGCAGGCTTGCTCGATCACGCGCTGTTGCAGGGACGGCAATGCAGTCATGGCCAGTGCCTCGAGCGATCCGCGATACACATGCAGCGATGAGCCGCCGTAGACCTGTTCATCCTGCGCATTGCGCACGTTGCATTGCGTCCCGTAGTAGGCGATCTGAATGCCGGCGACGCATAGCTCACCCACGCTGTGTGTCACGGGTCGCAGGATGTTGCGCTCCAGTACCGCGCCATGCGTCCCCAGGTAGTCCTCCGGCAGGCTGTCCAGCAGCTGTGCGAGTTGCGCTGCGCCGGCGATACGCCATTGACCATTGCCCCCAACGCCGGTCGGCAACTTGAGTCGCACGCCGCCATCGGGTAGCAGGATCTCCAACGCATGCAGGGCATCCATGCGCGAAAACACCGTATAGCCGGCCAATGTGGCCGGCTTCAGCGCGGTGGCAAGCGTCTGGTTCCAACCGGCGATGGTGGTTGCGTGGTCGGCAATCAGCGGATGGCCGATCACCTTTGTTGCCAGGAAGGCATGCGGCACGATGCCTCCCAGCACGTCCGCAGCATCGTCGATACCCAGTCCATGCGCCTGTTCCGTTGTTAAGGTCTCATCGGGCACATGAAACACGGCCCCCGCACCAGCATGCCTTGTGGCGGTACGATCACTGGCTTGGCCCGCCCCGTGCACGTCTAGCAACCGTGCAATTTCGCCGCAGACCCAGGCGTGCGTGACACGCTCGTGGCCGTGCTCGGGCAGCGGCCGAGTGACGTGCCCCACGACTCGGCAGTACTGCTTGTAGGCCATCGCGCCTCCCCTCGCAGCATCAAGCCGCGTGCCGTTGCCGGCTTGCCCAAACAGCCGAGACGCCTGTGGGTGCCATAAGGCGTCACGCCGGCACCGAAAAAAAACGGCTTATTTCAGCGTCAAATAGAACGCAAACACAATCACGAGGACGACGATCAAACTGATGGCGACACGTCCCCCACGTAGTTCGACCAGGGCATGCCACCACACGCGTGCTTCGGGGGTACCGCTTGCGGGTTGCGCCTTACGACGGATTTCGCTGTCCTGCATCCTGAGTACTCATCTCCATAACGTCATCCCGCATCCTAAGCATCAGACGTTACACGGGTGTGGAACGATTCAGAATCTTCCGTAAATTGCGGCGTTGCACGCATGCTTCTCCAGCTTCAACGCAGCCATCCGCTGGTCCGCACTGGCAACGCATAGGCCTGAATTGCCGGTGGTTCGGGTAATGCAATCGATTGCTGACCGCTGCTCAACATATCGATGCGGATTCGATCGAAGCCCTCCTGCGCGCGCCGTGGAGTGCATACACAGTGTGTAGAGGCGCAGCCGCAAGCTGACCAGTTAAGCGCACACTGCGACCGTTCGTTGAATGGTCGGGTTCGATGATCATCCGTTGACACAGCCACAGTTACCCTGCATGTCAAATTGTTTAACCCGGACTACGCGAAGTCATGAGCAGAGACCCATCCGTCATCGATGTACAAGCCGAGATCGCGCATTGGCAGGCGCGGCACGCCCAGGGCAACCTGGGTGCAGGCAAGTTCAGCGAATTGTCTCCGGTGGTGAAAATGGCCTGCGACATCTACCTGCAGGCGCCGCGGTCGAGCGATCAGGAACGTCTGCGCCTGTTTCGCGACCGCCTGGAGCATCACTTCATCTCATCCAGCACACAGTCCAACTACGAGCAATTGGCCACCGATTGCTGGCAGCGGCTGGGTACACGTAATAGCTGAGCAGGCAAGTATCGAGCAGGACCGTTACTTATTGGAGAGCACCATGAAAACCCCGTATCAAGTGCAGCAGGAGCTGGAGCGATTGGAGCGGCTGGTTCCGCACATCGTCAGCGACCAAGGCGACCGCGCGGAGGACATCCTAGGCTTCCATATTGCCAGCCTGCTGGGCAGTGCCCCGACCAGCGAACATGCGCTAATTCGCGAGCGCACTGCACGCATGGCGCGTGTGTGCCGCACCGCACAGGACACGGCGCGCGCGCCGACCAGGCCGCTGGGCCTTGGCTCTGTCATCCAGCCGCAGATGGCTTGATCGGTAGGCGCCGATCCTCGCATCACCGGAGCCGCGTAGCGGCTCCTTTGCATTTCACTGTCGGCTACATTGGCCGCATTTTTTAGGATCTCCATGAAATCCCTTCTTGTCGCGACATCGCTCCTTGCCGTGCTTTCCCTTACCGCTTGCGATCGACCCGGCGGCGATGCATCGCGTACTGCGCCAGCAGTATCGCCCAAGCCCACTGCCGCACCGGTTAGCGGAACCGGTGCGGCCGAATTGGCCAAGGGCGACGCCGCCGTGCTCGGCGTGCTGGCGGCGCTGGATGAAAACGAAATCGCGCTGGCCAAGCAAGCCATTGCGCAGGATCTTGGCGGTGCGACCGACACGTTTGCCAAGCAGCTGCTGCACGACCACGAAGCCGACCTGGAAAAGAGCAAGGCGCTGGGTGCCACCGGCAGCCCCCGTGCCGATGCAATGCGCGCCAAGGGCAAGGCGGCAGTGGATGCACTGGCAAAGACATTGACCTTGCCCGATGGCAAGGACGCATACCGCAATGCCTTCCTGCGCACGATGGTCAGCGATCACGGCGACACCATCAAGATCATCGATGCCGAACTGCTGCCCGCCGCCGAAAGCGCGCCGGTCAAACAGCATCTGGAAGAAAGCCGGCGCGTGGTGTCGGCGCACTTCGAGCGTGCCCACGCGGTGTCCTCCTCGCGCTGAGCCTGTTGCATCGGCACCCATCCGACGCGCCGGCCTGCCCGGCGCGTTTGCGTTTGGACCTTGTCGGTCGGGCGCGCCCTGCGTCCGTTCGCCATCCTGTTGCCCACACGGCCAATGCAGCACGTGCAGTAGTGACTTCACTTCGCAGCAGGCGGCGCTGGCCTATCGTGCCGCATCGATTCTGCGCAGGAATGCCCATGCAGTTGCTCATCACCGGTGGCACCGGCTTCATCGGCCAGGCCTTGTGTCCGGCACTCGTGCAGGCCGGGCACCAGGTCAGCGTGCTGACCCGCGACCTGCGGCGCGCAGCGCGTCGCCTGCCCGGCATGACTGTGGTGGACACGCTGGACGGCGTGCAGGCCGATGCGGTCATCAATCTGGCGGGCGAGCCGCTGGCTGCCGGCCGCTGGACCGATGCGCGCAAGCAGCGCTTCCGCGCGTCGCGCTTGGGCATGACCGGCCAGCTGCACGCCTGGATCGCGCAGCAGCCGGCCGAACAGCGCCCGTCGGTGCTGATTTCCGGCTCGGCGGTGGGCTATTACGGCGAGCGTGGCGACAGCGTCCTGACCGAGGCGGACCGCGCCGGCGACGATTTCTCTGCACAGTTGTGCCGCGACTGGGAAGCCGAAGCGACCAGGATCGCCGCGCTCGGCCCGCGCGTGAGTTGGGTCCGCACCGGCATCGTGCTCGATCGCGACGGCGGCGCCCTGGCCCGTATGCTGCCGGCATTTCGCTTCGGCGGCGGCGGCCCGTTCGGCGATGGCCGGCACTGGATGAGCTGGATCCATCGGGCCGACATGGTGGCGTTGCTGCTGTGGTTGCTGGAACAGGGCCAAGCCGGTGCCTACAACGCCACCGCGCCGACTCCGGTCACCAGTACCGAGTTCGCGCGCACCCTGGCCCACGTGCTGCATCGCCCGGCGCTGCTGGCGCTACCAGCCGGCCTGCTGCGCCTGGGTTTCGGCGAAATGGCCGAACTGCTGCTGATCAGCCAGCGCGTGCTGCCGCAACGCGCCCTGGATGCCGGCTTCCGCTTTCAGTACGTCCGCCTGGAAGCGGCGTTGCGCGCCATCCTGCAGCGCTAGCGTGTGCGCCGCCTGGCTGGACCCTGCGCGATGAGCGGCGCTGCAACGGACTGTCGGGCCATGCACTAATATTTGCCTAACGACCATCTCCGACAGTGCTGCGGATCTCGGACTGGCCCTGAGCCCGGCGGAACACCTATGCACCTGCTGCTTGTCGAAGACGACACCATGCTGGCCAACGCGATCTGCGATGGCGTCCGCCAGCAGTCTTGGACTATCGACCACGTCGGCAGCGCCAACGCCGCCAAGACCGTGCTGGTGGACCACCGCTACACCGCAGTACTGCTGGATATCGGCCTTCCGGGCGAGTCCGGGCTGACGGTGATCCGCTTCATGCGCGGCCATTACGACGCCACGCCGGTGATCGCGTTGACTGCGCGCGGCCAGCTGACCGACCGCATCCGCGGCCTGGATGCCGGCGCCGACGACTACCTGGTCAAGCCGTTCCAGTTTGACGAGCTGATGGCGCGATTGCGTGCGATCACCCGACGCAGCCAGGGCCGCGTGGTGCCGTTGCTCGCGCAGGGCGATGTCTGCGTGGACCCGAGCAACCGCAAGGTCACCCGGGACGGCAAGTGGGTGGCATTGAGCTCGCACGAATATCGCCTGCTGCTGGCACTGATGGAGCGCGCTGGGCGTGTGGTCACCAAGGATCAACTGGAAGAAGGCGTCTACGGCGGTCCGTCCGAAGGCGGCAGCAACATGATTGCGGTGTACGTGCACCAGCTGAGACGCAAGCTGGGCGATGAGCTGATCTCCACGGTGTATGGCCAGGGCTACATGGTCGGCAAGGCGCCCGAATGAAATCGCTGCAGGCGCGCATGCTGGCGGCGCTGGCCGCGATCGTGTTGTTGAGCTGGTCCACCTCCCTGTGGATCCTGGTCGCCCTGGTCACCCAGGGCCAGCACAGCGTGTTCGAGCAGGAGCTCAACATGTTCGGCGACCAGCTGATCAGCGCCTTGCCCGACGCGCTGGAGCACCGCTTCGATACGCCACCGGAACCGCCGGCTGCGGTCGACGTGCATACCCCGATCGGCAATGTCTCCTCGCGGATGAGTTTCAAGCAGACCTTGATTGCGATGGTGCTCAACACCTTGCAACTGGGCGTCCTGGGTGTGCTGGTGTGGTGGGCGGTACGCACCTCGCTCGCACCGCTGCGCGCCATTTCCGGCGCCATTGCGCAACGCACCGGGCTGGAGACCGAACCGGTGCCGCTGGCGCAGGTGCCGGACGAGATTCGTCCGCTGATCGGCTCCTTCAATTCCCTGCTGGCCCGCGTGGAAAAAACCGTGCAGGCCGAACGCGATTTCGTGGCCGACGCCGCGCATGAACTGCGCACGCCGCTGTCCGCGCTGCATGCCTACGCCGAGGTTGCGCTGCGCGCGCCCACGCTGGAGGCCAAGGACGCGGCGCTGCAGCAGCTGCTGGAAACCGCGCGCCGCAGCAACCGCCTGGCCGAGCAACTGCTGGATCTGGCGCGGCTGGATGCAGGCATCAGTTCGGCGACGTACCAGCAGATGGACATGGGCGAACTGATCTCGCATGTGCTGGACGAATTCAGCGTGCAGGCCGACGCCCGCCACGTCAATCTGCAGGTGGAGGCATCGCCGTGCCTGCTGCGTTGCGATGTGGATGCGGTGGGCATCCTGATCCGCAATCTGGTCGACAACGCCATCCGCTATGGTCGGCCCTACGGCATGGTGGAAGTGAGTTGCGGCTATTGCCTGCGCGCCGATGCGCTGCATCCGTTCGTCCAGGTCAGCGATGACGGCCCCGGCGTGCCGGAAAGTGCCCACGCGTCCATCTTCGAACGTTTCTACCGGATTGCCGGCAGCCAGGTGCAGGGCAGCGGGATCGGGCTGTCGCTGGTTGCCGGTATCGCGCGCCTGCACCAAGCCACCATCGAAACCTGCGAAGGCCACGAGGGCCGCGGCCTGTGCGTGCGCGTGGTGTTCGCCAGCGAGGGCATGCGCCACACCGGCTGAACGCACACGGCGCGCGGCAATCGTCCATCGCCCAACCCAATAAGTTTCCAACATCCGCTGCCTACAGTGCACTCACCGCACGCATCCAGGATGCATGGTGATGTTTCACTCGATCCGTTCCATCCCGCCCCCTCCCTCCGCCGCCGTTTCGCTGCTGGCACCACCTACGGCTGCCAACGACAGCGTTGCCCCTGCTCCTGTGGCCGACGTGCCCCTACTGGACTTCCGCTGTGGCCGCACCGGCACGCGCAATCGCGACATCTGGAGCGGGCTGCCGGACATCCGCAGCGCACGTCAGGCGCGCCGGCTGCGGCAGTGGGCCAAAAGCGGTGCGTTGTTCACTGCCGCCGCGATGGTGTCCGCGCTGGCGGTGGCCAGTTATCTGATGCATTGAGCGCGCGGCCTCGGTCGCGCGCGATTGCCCCCATCTGCTCCACTTTCCAGGTATTTGCCCATGTCGCCCCATTTCCCTGTCCGTTGCTGCGCGTTGCTGATTGTCGGCGTGACGCTGATCGGTTGTGCCAGTACGCGCCCGATGCCCTACAGTCAGTTGCCGTCTTCGAGCTATCTGCGCCCGCATGATGGCAGCCGTGGTGACCGCATGCCGTACACCTATCAGAGCGAGGTGGATTGGACGCGCTACCGCGCCGCACTGGTCGAGCCGGTCAGCATCTATCGCGGTCCGGACGCGCAGTTCGAAGACGTGCCCGAGCAGGACAAACGCATGCTGGCCGATTACATGCAACAGCAATTCGGCAATGCGATCGGGCGGCGTTGGCAGCGCGCCACGGTGGCCGATCGCGACACCTTGCGCGTGCGCATCAGCCTGACCGGTGCCAAACCCAGCAAGCGAGTGCTGGGCACTTTCATGAAGGTGGATCTGGGCGGCGGTTCCTATAACGCGGTGCAGGCCGCACGGGGCAAGGAGGGCGCATTCTCCGGCTCGGCCAGCTACGCGGTGGAAATCTTCGACGCGCAGAGCAACCGCCTGCTCGCCGCCTATGTCGAAAAACAGTATCCGAGCGCAATGAACATCAAGGCCAGCCTGGGTGCCTACGACGCGGCCAAGGCCGGCATTCGCAAGGGCGCCGAGCAGTTGGTCGAGGGTATGAAGTAGCTGGGATTGGGGAATCGGGAATCGGATTATCGGAAGCGACGGCTTCTAGTTTCCTTCTCCCACCGGGAGAAGGTGCCCCGCAGGGGCGGATGAGGGCGCGGGCGAAGCCTCGCGACCCCGGAACGACACGCGAACTTGGCCGGCGCCTCACCCCAGCTTTCGCTTGCGGCACGGGCGCTCCAAGGCACGCGCGCCACGGCGCGCAGGCCGTGCCTTCTCGCTCCGTGGGGAGAGGGGCTCGATATCCCGCATCTGGCAATTGATACGGACGAGATGCCCAATCTGGTTCAGATGTCAGATCCAATCACGTGGCCGATCACATGAGCGCAACAAGAAAGCGATCGCCTCGTTGACGATCAAACTACGACAAAGGCCGCCGCTGTACGAACAGCGGCGGCCTTTGTCAGTTTGCACTGCCCACGCCTTGCCAGCGTGCAATGCCATCTTGGTGCTGCAGTATCAGCGCGTCGCGCGTTTGGCCACTTTCTTGCCGACGGCCTTGCGGGCAGCGGTGGTCTTTGCCACTGCACGCGTGGCCGGGGTCTTGGTGACCTTGGCGGCTTTCTTCAGGGTGGTCTTGGTCACCGCCTTCTTGGGCGGGGCCTTTTTCACTGCGACCTGTCTGGTGGCGGTCTGCTTGGCCACCGGTGCCTTCTTGGCGGCGGGCTTGACGATGGCCTTGGCGACCGGCTTCTTGACCGGGGCCGACTTGGCGGCAGCCTTCTTTGCTGCCGCGCGCGCGCCCAGCGTGGCCACCGCGCTCTTGCGCGCTGCGCTCTTGGCAGCGGTCTTGGCACTCAGCGTTGCCGCTTCGGCCTTGGCATTGGCCTTGGCGGTTTCCAGCTTCTGCTTGGTGCTGGCCTTGGTGTCGGCCAGCTTCTTTTTAGCGGCATCGGTGGTGCTGCTCAGCTTCTGCTTGGCTGCATCCTTGGTGGATGCGAGCTTCTGCTTGGCGGCGTCCTTGGTGGCGGTCAACTTGTCCTTGGCGGCCTCCTTGCTCGACACCAGCGAGCGCTTGGTCTTGGCCACGCTGCGCTTGACCGTGGTGGCTGCATCGCCAGCCTTTTCGACGACGCGCCGTTCGACCTTGACCACCGCCTTGCGGGCCTTGGCGACGCGGGTCTTGACCTGTGCCACCGCCGTGCCGGCCGCGTCCTGCACGCTGGCCACCGCGTCGCCGGTGGTGCTGGCGATGGCCTCGCCCAGTTCGGTGGCGCTGCTCTTGACGCTATCGACAGCGTCGGACAGGGTTGCCGTTACACCATTGCCGTTGCTCATAGACCCTCCTTAAGGGCACCAGTGCTGAAAACGCGGGCGATGCGCAGCGGCATGCGTATGCTGAACAGGCATCGGATCAAGCGGACGCTACGCCGGGCTCAAGCGACTGTCAACGCAGCGACGGGAAGGGATCGGCGGCGCTTTCACCAAGCGTTAAATTGCCCGCTGGCACTCTCGTTCAGCTTGATTTACGCAGTCAGACGCCCTATTCCTCTTCCACCGTGTAACCCGGACCCGTTGCATGCGCCCGCTGCCCACCTTGCTGACTCTTTCCCTGGCCGCTGCCTTCGGCGGATTTGCCGCCACCGGCATCAATGCCTGGATGGACAACCGCGCCGAGGCCACACCGGCCGGTGCCGCCACCGCCTTTACCTTGCCCGCAGCCGCCGCGTTGCCGGCTGCCGTCGCCGGGCAACCGGTGCCGTCGCTGGCGCCGATGTTGCAACAGGCAATGCCGGCAGTGGTGAGCGTCAATACCAAGCAAGTGGTGCGCGTGCGCAACCCGTTCTTCAACGACCCGATCCTGCGCCGGCTGTTTCCGCAGGTGCCGCAGGACCGCATCAACGAGTCGCTGGGTTCGGGCGTGATCATCGATGCGCAAAAAGGCTATGTGCTGACCAATCACCACGTCATCGAAAATGCCGACGATGTGCAGGTCACGCTCGGCGACGGGCGCACGGTCAAGGCCGATTTCATCGGTTCCGATGCCGATACCGATATCGCGCTGATCCGCATCAAGGCCGATAACCTCACCGACATCAAGCTGGCCGACAGCAATGCGCTGCGCGTGGGTGACTTCGTGGTGGCGATCGGCAACCCGTTCGGCTTCACCCAGACGGTCACCTCCGGCATCGTCTCGGCGGTGGGCCGCAGCGGTATTCGCGGACTGGGCTATCAGAACTTCATCCAGACCGATGCCTCGATCAATCCGGGCAATTCCGGCGGCGCGCTGGTCAATCTGCAGGGCCAGCTGGTGGGCATCAATACCGCCAGCTTCAATCCACAAGGCAGCATGGCCGGCAATATCGGCCTGGGCCTGGCGATTCCGTCCAACCTGGCGCGCAATGTGGTGGAGCAATTGGTGACCAAGGGCGTGGTGGTGCGCGGCACGCTGGGACTGGAGACCCAGAACCTCACCCAGCAGATGCTGCAGGGCCTGGGCGTGGATTCGTTGCGCGGCGCCCTGGTGACGCGCGTGCTGCCAGGGTCCGCTGCCGCCGCTGCAGGCGTACAGCCGGGCGATGTCGTGGTGGCCGCCAACGACCAACGCGTGGACAGCGCAGAGGCGCTGCACAACTATGAAGGTCTGCAGGCGGTGGGTAGTGCGGTGCGGCTGGAGATTCGTCGCGACGGCAAACCGCTCAAGCTCACCGCCACCTTGAAAGAGCAGGATCGCGCGGTCACCGGCGACATGCTCGACCCACGTCTGGGCGGCGCCATCTTCGTGGATCTGCCCGAGTCGCTGCGCCAGTCCGGGATTACCGGCGTCATGGTCAGCGAGGTCAAGCGCGGCGGTCGTGCCGCAGCCAACGGTCTGGTCAGCGGCGATGTGATCGTGGCCAGCAGCGTCGGCGAATTTGCCGATCTGGCCAGCTGGCGCGCCAATTTCCAGCGCAAACCGCAGCAGTTGGTCGTGCGCATCCTGCGTGGCAACGCGCAGTACGACGCGTTGATGCGTTGACGTAGCGTGCACTGTCATCGGCGTGCACTAACACCTCCTACACCGCAGCGATGCTATTGCTGCACCACGCCCGCATGCTATCGCGGCTGCCATCAATGACCGAAGGAGATATCGCATGAGCCCCACCAATACCGACCAGCTGAAAGAAAATCTGAGCGAAGCCAGCACCCACCTGAAGTCTGCCGCCAGCGCCGCAGGCGAAGCAGTCAAAGGCGCCACCAGCGCTGCGGGCGATGAGCTCAAGCTCGGTCGCGCCAACGTCAAGGCAGAGCTTTCCGATACCGCACTGGCCGGCATGGCTGCTGCAGAGTTCGGCGGCGCCGCTGCCAAGGAACAGCTCGATGTGCTGGTCAGCAAGGGGAACGACCTGCTGGACAGTGCAACCGATCTGATCCGCGAGCGTCCGCTGGCCGCATTTGGTGTGGCGTTTGCGACCGGTTGGATCATCGCCAAGCTGGCACGTAGCAACGACAACTAAGTCGTGAGCGATCAGGCCTCTACAGCTGCCGCTTCCGACGCGCCCAACGCGCGGCCGGAGACGCCGGGACTGGACGAAAGCGTACGTGCTGTCGGCGCAGCCGGCCGTGCAACGCTTGGCTCGGCCAAGGACACCAGCCGCGCATTGCGCCGGCTGGTGTCGGCCGACTTGCAACTTGCACGCAGTGCCTTCGGGCGCGGACTGGCCTGGGCATGTGTTGCCGTGGTCTTTGGTGCGTCTTCGTGGTTGTTGCTGGCAGGTGCGATTATTGCGCTGCTGCAACGTGCCGGTCTGTCGTGGTTCCAGGCGATGTTCTTTACCGCGTTGGCCAGTTTGTTGGTTACCGGCATTGCGGCATGGCGGGTGTTCTTCTACTTCGACCACACCGGCTTGAATGCAACACGTCGTCAGCTGGTCAAGCTGGGTATCTTCGATGACAGCAGCGACGACGACGATGCCCACGCATCGGCTGCCGATGGAGCACGCACATGAAGTTTGGCACCTTGCGTCAACGCGTCGAACGCGCAGAGTTTCTGGTGGAAGGGCGCGCGCAGGAAACGCGCCTGCATTGGGGAGAGTTGCGTGATACCTGGCGTGCCGGGTGGTCTCCGTTGCGGATCGTGGTCGTTGGTTTCGGATTGGGTTTTGTCACCGGTCGTAACGAACCACAGGCGGCATTGGGAAGCATTGCCAGCAAGCTGGGCGGCATCCCGAAGATTCTGCAGATGATCAGCACGATCTCTGCCCTGTTCACCGCACATCGTGCGCAGGAGGCTTCCGAGCAGGCCGAACGCGCCGCGGACAGCGCCGAAGAGGTCGCTGCCGATCCACCGGTGACAGTGGTGCATGCGGCGGTCGATCGCGCCGCCTGAGGATCCGTTCCCGGGCCATCGCTCGGGATCACGCTGACGGATCTGTCATCCACTGTGCGGCAGAGCCCGCCACCGACGCTGTCGCGGACTACGTTATCCGCACGCCCTCTGTGCGCTGCGTTGACGCGCTAGGCTGATAATGGCGCACCGCTGGCAGCACGCCAGTCTGCTGCCAGGGCGCGCATGACTCTTCCCGTCGATTTAATGGATGCTGCCGTTGCGGCAGAATCCCTCCCGCCGCCGCCGGCACCGCGCCCACGCGCACCGGTCTCGTTGGTGGTGCTGGCCACGCTGGCGGTCGGTTACACGCTGTGGGCTGCACAGACGATCATCCTGCCGGTGATGCTGGCGGCGTTCTTTGCCTTGATCGGCAACCCCATCCTGCGCGGTCTGCGCAAGCTGTATATCCCACGCTTTCTCGGCGCCTTGCTGGTGCTGTGCCTGGGCCTGGCCGGTACCGTGACACTGGCCGCGCAACTGGCCGGGCCGGCAGCCGAATGGGTGCAGCAGGCGCCCAGGCAGATGCGCCAGATTGCGCGCGACGTGCGCGATTTCACCAAGCCGGTGATGCAGGCCAATCAGGCCGCGGAAAACTTTGCACGCGCTGCCGGCGGCGACGGCCAGCGCAGTGTGCAGATCGTGCGCACACAGATGGATGACCCCTACAAGGCGCTGGTGCGCACGCCGAAACTGGCTGCCTCGGTGCTCGCGGTGGTGCTACTGACGTTCTTTTTCATGGTCTACGGCGAAAGCCTGCAACGGCACGCGATCGCCTTGCTGCCCAATCGACAGCAACAACGCTTCACCACCGAAATCATGCTGGATATCGAGCGCGAGGTCTCGCGCTATGTGCTCACCATCAGCGTGATCAATACGCTGGTCGGGCTGATCTTCGCCGGCATTCTCTATGCGCTCAAGATTCCGCTGCCCGAAGCGCTGCTGTGGGGCACGGTGGTGGCGCTGCTCAATTTCGCGCCGTACGTGGGCCCGTTGATCGGCGTCATGCTGATGCTGCTGATGGGCTTTGTGGAATTCCGCACCACCCTGTCGGCGATGCTGCCGGCGATCCTGTACCTGGCGCTGCACACCATCGAAGGCCAGGTGGTCACCCCGATCGTGCTCGGCCGCCGCATGGCGATCTCGCCGTTGATGCTGATCCTGGCGCTGATGCTGTTCGGCTGGCTGTGGGGCATGGTCGGCCTGCTGCTGGCGGTACCGCTGCTGGTCTGCATCAAGATGGTGCTGAGTCGGGTGGAAGGAATGCAGCGTTGGGCCAGGCTGCTGGAGTAGCGGGGAATCGGGAGTTGGGATTCGGGAGTCGCAAGGGCAGTGGCTGCGCTCTAGCCATTCTCGATTCCCGACTCCCCATTCCCGGCATTACAATCGCGCGATGAGCTTCCACATCAGCGCCATCACCCTCGACCTCGACGACACGTTGTGGCCCTTTGCGCCGATCGGGGCGCGGATCGATCAGGTGGTGTACGACTGGATGCGCGAGCACAGTCCGGTTACCGCCGAGCGGTTCCCGGTGGAGGCGATGCGCGACCTGCGCGAGCGCAGCTTTGCCGACAACCCGCACCTGCACCACGATCTTAGCGCGCTGCGGCGGTTGACGCTGGAAATGGCGTTGCGCGAGAGCGGCGGCGACCTGGCCTTGCTGGAGCCTGCGTATGAGGTCTTCTACGCCGCGCGCAACCAGGTGGAGTGCTACCCGGATGCGCTGGACGCGCTGGCGCGTATCGCCGCGCATGTGCCGGTGGCAGCGCTCAGCAACGGCAATGCCGATCTGCAGCGCATCGGGCTGATGCATCACTTTGCGTTTCAGCTGGGCTCGCGTGAGCACGGCAGCGCCAAGCCGGATCCAAGCATTTTCCTGGCCGCATGCGCGCGCCTGGAGGTGCCGCCGGCGCAGGTGCTGCATGTGGGCGACCACGTGCGCATGGACGTGCTGGGCGCGCTGGATGCCGGGCTGCGCGCCTGCTGGATCAATCGCGATGGAGCGCAGTGGTCGCACCCGACCCAGCAGCCGGATCTGGAGTTCGACTCCATGACCGGGCTGGCCGATTGGCTGGACGCGCAGCAGCCGCACCCTGGCGCCGCACACGCCGGCATCCGTCTTCCCGCCTGAGCCACTTTTTGCTCGGCGCCGGGCGCCGCTTCCGAGGATTTCCATGTCGCAGCTCACCGGTTTCATCGATCCCAACGCCGCAGCCTTGCCACTGCATGTGCTCGACCGCGAAGGCTTTGCACGTTGGTGCGCCGAGCAGCCCACGCGCGTGCTGTCGTGGGCACAGGCGCAACGGTTCGATGCCGCGCCGGGCAGCGTGCTGTTGTTGCCGGGCGAACAGGGACTGGCCGGCGCGGTGCTGGGCATCGGCGACCGCGCCGATGCCTACGCCTACGCGCATGCACCGATGGCGCTGCCGCCGGCCAGCCGCTGGACCCTGGCCAACACGCTGAGCGAGAACGAGCAGGCACTGCTGCATCTGGGCTGGGGCCTGGGTGCGTACCGCTTCTCGCGCTACCGCAAGGTGCCGCGCGTACCGGCCGAACTGGCCGCCACGCCGGCGCCACAGACACGTGCCTTGATCGAGGCCTGCATCCGCGTGCGCGACTGGGTCAACACCCCGACCGAGGACATGGGCCCGCAGCATCTGGAAGAGGCCACGCGCGCACTGGCGCAAACGCACGCCGCCCAGGTCAATGCCATCGTCGGCGAGCAATTGCTGGCGCAGAACTTCCCCACCATCCACGCGGTCGGGCGCGCCTCGCACCGGGCGCCGCGGCTGATCCAGCTGCAATGGGGCGATGCGGCGCATCCGCATCTGGTGCTGGTCGGCAAGGGCGTGTGCTTCGACACCGGTGGACTGGATCTGAAGCCGGCCGATGGCATGCGCAACATGAAAAAGGACATGGGCGGCGCGGCGCATGCCTTGGCGCTGGCCGGCCTGATGATGGCGCAGCAGCTGCCGGTGCGACTGACCCTGTTGATTGCGGCGGTGGAAAATGCCGTCGGCCCGGATGCGTTCCGCCCGGGCGAGGTCATCACCACCCGCGCCGGCGTCACGGTGGAAGTGGACAACACCGATGCCGAAGGCCGCCTGGTGCTGTGCGATGCGCTGAGCTACGCCACCGAGCAGCGCCCCGATCTGATCCTGGATTTCGCAACGCTCACCGGTGCCGCACGCATCGCCCTGGGACCGGACCTGCCCGCGCTGTTCGCCAACGACGATGCGCTGGCACAGGCCTGGCTGAGTGCCGGCGAGCAGACCCGCGACCCGGTCTGGCGCATGCCGCTATGGCGCCCGTACCTGCGTTACCTCAACAGCCATGTCGCCGACATGGCCAACGCCGGCTCGCGCATGGCCGGCGCGGTCACCGCCGCGCTGTACCTGGAGCGCTTTGTCGCGCCGGGCCAGCTGTGGGCGCATCTGGACGTGTACGCCTGGAACGACAGCGACCGCCCCGGCCGCCCCGCTGGCGGCGAGGCGCTGGCGCTGCGCTCGGCCTTTGCGATGCTTCAGCAACGCTACGGCGGCTGAGCCCGCCGCCCACGCAGCGCGCGCTATCAGTACGCGCCTCAGGTCGCGCCGGTCATCCCTGGCTGCGCAGCAACGGCGCGATCGTGCGCATGCGTGTCTGCGTCGCCGGGCCGACCAGCGCAAACGCGGTCTCGCCTTCGGCCCAGTACTGCGCCAGTAGACGGCCATCGCGACGTTCGCCGGTGGGCATCGGCCCGCTGCGCGGACGCAGATACAGGCCGATACGCGCGCCGTCGGCATCGCTGTAGACCAGCATCGCTGCCGCGCCTTCGGGTGTGGAAAGCAACTGCCCGCCGCGCAGCACATAGCCCTGCACGCGCAGATCCGGCACCACACCGGCATGGCCGAAATGCGTGCGCAACCACGGTTCCAACTCCGCGCGGCGCTGCACGTCCAACGCAACGCCTGGATGCGCGTCGGCATCGGCAAACAGGCGGTAGGCGGCCACCGCATCGGCCATCGGCACGCGCTGGCTGGCGAACCGGCTTTCGCGCAACTGCCAGCCCAGCCCGGTGCCCAGGCCCAGCGCCAGCACGCAACTGACGGCCATGGCAGCCAGGACCCGGCGGCGTTGCTGCAGGCCACGGCGGAGTGCCGCAGGCGTCAGCGCCAGCGTGGCCATCTCCGGCTCCAGGCCGGCATGCGCGGCGCGCAGCGCTTCGGCATCGCGTTTCCAGCCCGCCACGCGTGCAGCCTGCGCCGGGTGCGCCTGCAACCAGGCGGCCACCGCTGCGCGTTGCGCCGGCTCCAGCCGGCCATCGACATAGGCGTGCAGTGCGTGTTCGTCAGGCGGCGGGGTACTGGTCATTTCAGGATCCTCAATGCGGGTACATGGCGCACGTGGCCTTCGTTCAATGCACGCAGGCGTTCGCGCGCACGCGACAGCCGCGACATCACCGTGCCGATCGGGATGCCGAGGGTGTCGGCCACCTCGCGGTAGCTGAAACCCTCCACGCTGACCAGGAGCAGCAAGGCGCGCTGTTCCGGCGGCAGCAACGCCAGGCTGGCCAGCATGGCGCGGCCGTCGTGCACCTGCTCGGCCGATGCGGACTGGCTGGGCTGCTGCGGCGCGAACAAGCCCACCACGCGCTGCCAGCGCGCGGCGCGTCGCTGCCCGTCCAGAAACTG
This sequence comes from Xanthomonas sp. CFBP 8151, assembly GCF_011761885.1. Classification (NCBI taxonomy): domain Bacteria; kingdom Pseudomonadati; phylum Pseudomonadota; class Gammaproteobacteria; order Lysobacterales; family Lysobacteraceae; genus Xanthomonas; species Xanthomonas sp. CFBP 8151. The sequence goes on along the minus strand of NZ_JAASQZ010000004.1, from coordinate 304,343 downwards.
CCGGTACAGGATGGCGAACAGCCACGGCTGCAGGGCCTCGGCGGTATGGCGGGTGCGCCAACGCCGCAGCGCACGTTCCAGCGTGGCCTGCACCAGGTCGTCGGCGCTGGCGGACTCGCCGCTCAGCGAGCGCGCGAAGCGACGCAGCGCCGGCAGCACGGCACGCAGTTGGTCATCGTCCAGAGCATCCATCGGCAGGTTTGGTGGTGGCATCACACAGTAGACGCGCTGGAGCGTGGACTATTCCCACGATTGATGCGCGTGCCACGACGCCTGGGCGATCACGGGAATAAGTCGGCCTGCACGTCGTCTCACTGCATCGACCACTCACCGCACCGACCACTGGAGCCAGCCATGACCTTGCCACCTCCTTCCCCACCGCCGCAGCATGGACGCGTTCGCGCGGCGCCCTTGCTGGGGATCGCCGCGATTGCCGGCGGCCTGGCGGTTGCGTTCGCCTGGACCGCCGACTGGATCGGTGGCGACCGGCTCACCGCCGCGCGCATGACCGACACCATCGAAGCCAGCGGGCCGCCGCATCCGGGCTTTCGCCGCGCGCATACCAAGGGCGTGTGTGTGAGCGGGGAATTCAAGGCCAGCGGCAAGGCCACCTGGTTGTCGTCGGCACGCATCTTCAGCCAGGCCAGCACGCCGGTGCTCGGGCGCATGTCGATCGGCGGCGGCGACCCGCATGGCGCCGATGGCGCGGCCCGCGTACGCAGCATGGCATTGCTGTTGCACAGCGACGACGGGCAGGAATGGCGCACCGCGATGAACAGTTTTCCGTTCTTCGTGGTGGCCACGCCGGCCGGCTTCCAGGCATTGAATGTAGCCTCCAGGCCGGACCCGGCCACCGGCAAGCCCGATCCGGCCAAGCTGGCCGCGTTCGGCAAGCAGTATCCGGAAGCGGCCAAGTTCCAGCGGTGGGCCAAGACCGCAGCGTGGTCCAACAGCTGGGCCAACACGCAGTACAACGGAGTGAATGCGTTCCGCGCGATTGCCGCCGATGGTCGCGAGCGCTACATCCGCTGGTCGATGCGTCCGCATACGCCGTTCCAGGAACTCAGCGCCGAGCAGCGCGCGCAGGCCGATGGCGATTTCCTTGCCACCGATCTGGACACGCGCCTGGCGCAGGGACCGCTGCGTTGGGACATGGTGCTGACCGTGGCCGAACCGGGCGATGCAGTGGACGATCCCTCGCAGCCATGGCCGGAAGGCCGCAAGCAGATCGTGGCCGGCACGGTGTCGATCGATCATGCCCAGCCGCAGGCCACCGGCCCGTGCCGCGACCTGAATTACGACCCGCTGATCCTGCCCAAGGGCATCGCCGGATCGAACGACCCGATCCTGGCAGCGCGCTCGTCGGTGTACTCGCAATCGTTCAACCGGCGCGAGCGGGAGATCGCCAATGGCACAGGCGGCGCCGCCACCGGCCAGGGAGCACACCAATGAGCAGCCGCACGCACTTCAATCTGCCCGCACGCGTGCTGCATTGGTTGATGGCCGCGATGATCCTGACCATGCTGTTCGTTGGCGTGGGCATGGTGGCTTCGGTGACGCAGCGGCCGTGGTTGATCGATCTGCATCGTCCCTTGGGGATCGCGATCCTGATCCTTGCGGTGTTGCGCCTGATCAATCGCCTGCGCAACCGTCCGCCGCCGCTGCCGGCCGACTTGCCGGACTGGCAGAAGGCCGCCGCGATCGCCTCGCACTGGTTGTTGTATGCGCTGATGCTGGGCATGCCGTTGATCGGCTGGGCGATGCTGTCGGCCGGTGCTTATCCGGTCGTGCTGTGGCCGGGCGCGAACCTGCCGGCGATCGCGCCGCACGATCCTGCGCTGTACGCCTGGTTGCGTAGCGCGCATGGCTGGTTGGCGTACCTGTTGTTCGCCACCGTGCTGGGGCATCTGAGCGCGGCGCTGTTCCATGCCTGGGTGCGCCGCGATGGCGTGTTTTCCAGCATGGCACGTGGCGAGCGGTCTGCACGTTGATGGATGGGTCTGGGCTCCCTTGTCCCGCCGGGAGAAGGTGCCCCGCAGGGGCGGCTGCGGGGACGAAGCATCGGGTTCACCGCCGTCTGGAGCGGCTTTGCCCCTTACCCTCACCCCAACCCCTCTCCCCAACCCCTCTCCCGGCGGGAGAGGGGCTAGTGCTTAATGCTGGCGTTTGGTCTTGGCCGCTGGCGCGGATGCTTCGATGCCCTTGCCGGTGGCAGCCCAGTAAATCCCGCCATACAGATGCTCCAGATAACGCGGGTCGTTGTAGGCCTCGGCCAGATGGCCGAGCGCGGTGGCGAACACGCGGCCACCTTCGAAGTGGTGGTACCACGCCACCGGGTGCTGCCTGCCCATGCCCTTGGCGACCTGACCTGGCCAGATCAAGCTGGGGTCGTAACTGGTTTCGTCCACCGTCAGCAGCGTGACCAGGTCATCGCTGTACGGCGGATCGTATTCGTACCATTCGTCGGTCCACACCCAGCGCCTGGGCAGGCCGGCAGTGGCCGGGAAGCCGGCGTCCACCACGTCGACCATCGCGGTCTGCATGTATGGATGGGTGCGGAACGAGCGGCCGATCAGGTGGTCGTACCACTCCCAGTCGCCGCGCTTGATCGCAAATGCCTTGTGCACCGCCACCACGCCGCCACCGTTGCGCACGTAGGCCTGAAAGTTCGCACGCTGCGTGGGATCCAGATCGGTGGCCGGCGTATTGAGCAGCACGATCGCCGCATATTGCGATAGATCGCCATCGAAGGCCTTGGCATTCCACGCCCACACCAACTCGACGTAATGCTTGCGCGCCATCGCTTCGAACTGCGGCTTGGCGACCGGGATATAGTCGTGGTGATACTGGTTGGGAATCGCCGCCACCAGGATCTTGAACTGCTCGGCAGACGCGTTGAATGCGCATACCATCAGTAGACCCAACAGCCACAGAGATTTCATGCCGTTCGCTCGCAGGGGATCGTTCTGGCCCGGCAGTGTACCCGCGCCCGCGTGGCATGCTTTTCGCTTTATTTGGAATCGCTGCAGGTTGCGGCAAGGCACGATCGATACGCGGCAATGCACAGCCCGTGCGATCCGGGGTTGCGCTCGCTGACAGCGCGACGCGTCTGCGTCAGACGCATCACAGCCAGCCTTTCTGCCGCGCCAGCCGATACGCTTCGATGCGATTGGCCACGCCCAGCTTGCCGATGCATTCGGACAGGTAATTGCGCACCGTGCCATGCGACAACTGCAACTGCTGCGCGATCTCGCTGGCAGAGCGGCCTTCGCCCGCCAGCCGCAACACCGTGCGCTCGCGTTCGCTCAGGGGATCGGCTTCCACCCAGGCGTCCAGGGCCAGTTGCGGGTCGATCACCCGCCCGCCACGTTGCACCTGACGCAGTGCGCTGACCAGTTGTTCGGCCGGCGCGTCCTTGAGCAGATACGCCGCCACCCCGGCATCCAGCGCGCGGCGCAAGAAACCGGCGCGGGCGAAGGTGGTGACAATCATCACCCGCACCGGCAGCGCTTGGCGCTGGATGCGCTGAGCCAGCTCCAGGCCGGTCAGGCCGGGCATTTCGATATCGGTGATCAGCACGTCCGGCTGCAGGCGTTGCAGGTCGCGCCAGGCACTTTCGCCATCGCCCGCGTTGCCGACCACCTCGATATCGTCTTCCAGTCCAAGCAAGGCGACCAATGCGCCACGCAGCAGCGCCTGGTCTTCGGCCAGCAACACCCGGATCATTGCGCGCGCTCGTATGCAGACAACGGTGGCGCACGATAGCAGTGGTGGTGCCCGCCGTGCATTTCGTGAAACGCAGCGGGCGTGCGCGCGATCAACGCGACTGCGGCAGCAGCGGCACCGGCAATGGCGGCTGCGCCGTCGCCAGCGTGGGCTGCGGCAACGGCACGCTGGCGCGCAGGTGCATGCCGCGTGGCAGCGCGTCCACCTCCAACGCACCGCCCAGGCCGTGCAGACGCGTGCGCATGCCGTCCAGGCCATTGCCGGGCACGATCACCCCGCCCCGCCCGTCGTCGGTGATGTCCAGCACTGCCTGGTCGCGCTGCGCGCGCAGGCTCACGCGCATCCGCCTGGCCTGCGCATGCCGTTGCACATTGGTGGCCGCTTCGCGCACCACCAGTGCCAGTACGGTTTCGTATTCCGGCGGCAATGCCAGCGTTTCCAGCTCGTATTCCAGCACGATGCCGTCCATGTCCAGCAACACCCGCGCCGACGCCAGCTCGGCCACCAGGCCGGCGGCGCGAATGCCGGTGACCGCGCGCCGCACCTGCGCCAGGGCATCGCGCGAAATCTGCGCCACCGCATCGATCTCGCCACGCGCGGCGTGCGGATCGCGCTCGATCAGGCGCGCGGCCAGATCGGATTTGAGCGCCACCAGCGACAAGGTATGGCCGAGCAGATCGTGCAGGTCGCGGCCGATACGTTCGCGCTCGGCGGTGGCGGCCAGCCGGCGTACCTCGTCCTGCGACAGGCGCAACAACGCGTCCTTGCGTTCGTTGATGCTGTACACCGCCCCGACCGCGGCCATGCCCAGTACCGACACCGGCAACCACACCAGCGATTGCAGGCGCATTCCCAGCCAGTGCGCCCAGCCCAGGTAGAGCACGTTCATCACCACCAGTATCGCGAAGTGCCGCCATAGGGCATGCCGTGTGGACGGGCGCAGGCTCAGGCAGGCGAAGACGAAATAGCTGATCCCCGAGGGATACACCGGCAGCAACGCGGCACTCAGCACACCCATCGCCCAGGCGTAGCGATACAGGGTGCCGCGTGGCGCCAGCAACATGCGCGCGTACAGCAGCAGAAACGCCGGATACGACAACAGCGTGCACAGCAGCCAGGTGCTGTCGTACCCCCGCGAGGAAAACACCGGCACCACGAACACCCAGCTCGACCACAGCAGATGCACGCCATCCATCCATGGCGACTGGCCCTGCGCCAGCCGCGCGGCAACCTGCGAATTGGCGGCGGGGCGAAGCCAGGCGGGTAGCGACACACGCATCGGGGTGGGTCCATGTGGGTGATCGGATTCTGCCACTGCCGGGCCCGGCTGCGCGCGCGCTGCTGCAGGTCGCTGCGAACCAGTGCGCTCATGCATCTGCGCTGCACCTGCTCGCGGTGGTCATGCGCAGCACTGACCTGGGCGATCGCGCAGACCAACGACAGCAATGGACGCAGCGCATGGGGGTTCCGGCAGCATGAGGATGCTGCAGCCTCGCCCATCCTGGAAAGCCCGGCCAGTTGCCGCTGTCATGCACGGCAGGTGACAGCTGTCACTGGTGGATGCCGCCGCTGCGGTCGCATGCTGCGCAGCACCTCGCAGCAGCGTTGGTCGCGCTACCGTTCGTCGCCATAACCGTATTGGTGACTTCCGGCAGCTTGCGGCGACGCCCGCGGCCGGTCACATTTCGCGCAGCATCCCGTCCTGGTCATCGATGAATACTTCTGCCGATCTGCTCAAGCAACTGCGTATCGACCGCCAGCGTCCTGCCGCCCCTGAACCTGCACGGCGCGGCGTCTGGATCGTCGCGGCCGTGGTCATCGTCGTGCTGCTGGCGGCCGCGGCGTGGTGGTTCACCCGCCGCCCGGCGGCAAAGGTGCAGACCGCACCGGTGGTGGCGATCAGCGCCGGCAGCAGCAGCGCCTCGGTGCTGGACGCATCGGGCTACGTGGTGGCGCGGCGCATGGCCACGGTGTCGGCACAGGTCACCGGCAAGGTGCGCGAGGTGATGATCGAAGAAGGCATGCGCGTCGAACAAGGCCAGGTGATGGCCACGCTGGACCCGCTGGATGCCGATGCGCAGCGCACGCTGTCGGCATCGCAGCTGTCGGCCGCGCGCAGCCAGGTCGACAACATGCAGGCGCAACTGGCGGTGGCCAATGCCGATGCGACGCGGCTGCAATCGCTGGTCGGCGCGCAACTGGTGTCGCGCTCGCAGTACGAGCAAGCCACCGCACAGCGCGATGCCTTGCGCGCACAGCTGCAGAATGCGCAACGCAATGTGCGCGTGGCATCGGACCAGCTGGCGATCTCGGCGATCCGCTCGGACTTCAACGTGGTGCGTGCGCCGTTTGCCGGCGTGGTCACCTCCAAGGCCGCGCAACCCGGCGAAATCGTCTCGCCGCTGTCGGCCGGCGGTGGCTTCACCCGCACCGGCATCGGCACCATCGTGGATATGGAATCGCTGGAAATCGAGGTGGAAGTGGGCGAGTCCTATATCGGTCGCGTGCAGCCGAAGATGCCGGTGGAGGCGGTGCTCAATGCCTATCCGGACTGGAAGATTCCCGGGGAGGTGATCGCCATTATTCCCACCGCCGACCGCGGCAAGGCCACGGTGAAGGTGCGCGTGGCGTTCAAGCTCAAGGACCCGCGCATCGTGCCGGAAATGGGCGTACGGGTGAGCTTTCTGGAACGGGCCAACGCGCAGGAAACCCGCAAGCCGCAGGGCGTGCGCGTGCCGGCTGCAGCGCTGGTCGAACGCGACACGCGCACGGTCGCGTTCGTGGTCGGCGAGCGCAGCACCGTCAGCATGAAGACGGTCACTCCCGGGATGGTGATGGGCGAGGACCGCCAGGTGGTGTCGGGGCTGCAGGCGGGCGACAGCGTGGTGCTGGATCCGCCGCAAAGCCTGAAGGACGGCGACACGGTAGCCGAAGCGGAAGCGGGCGCTACCGAATAGCTGCGCCGGCAACTGCAGTCACCGCGTGGGCAGCGACGCCGCTCCGGGGAGCGCGGCGCCCACAGTGGCAGCAGTGGCTGATGCGCTCGTGGCAGCTGGATGGCGCTGTGATCGCGCAGAGCGATGCAACCACGTAGCCACGATTACGGTGACGTTGGTGATCCACATCCAGCGTCGGCATCGATCAGTGCAGACCTGGCCGCCTGGCCTGTCGCCGCCATGCGTCCTGGCGCAGTCACCCAGCAGTTAGGTCTGTCGTCATCCAGCCTCGCACCGTCTTGCCGCCTCACCGTCACCGTCACCGCATCGCCGTGTTGTCGTGTTGCCGCCCCATGCAATCGCGGTCGCCATGCCGCACCGCGCTTGCCTTCTTCCATTGCACCGTCAGGAGTCGCCATGACCACTCTCGTCAGCTTGCGCAACATCACCAAGACCTACCAACGCGGCCCCGAGCAGGTGCAGGTGCTGCACGGCATCGACCTGGAGATCGCCAGCGGCGACTTCGTTGCGTTGATGGGCCCGTCCGGTTCGGGCAAGACCACCTTGCTCAATCTGATCGGCGGGCTGGACAACCCCAGCGGTGGCGAGATCGAGATCCAGGGCGAGCGCATCGACCGCATGAGCGGCGGCCAGCTCGCGACCTGGCGCAGTCACCACGTCGGCTTCGTGTTCCAGTTCTACAACCTGATGCCGATGCTGACCGCGCAAAAGAATGTGGAGCTGCCGTTGCTGCTCACCGCGCTCAACGCCGCGCAGCGCAAGCGCAATGCGGAAATCGCCCTGACCCTGGTCGGCCTGCAGGAACGCCGCAACCACAAGCCCAGCGAGCTGTCCGGTGGCCAGCAGCAACGCGTGGCGATTGCGCGGGCGATCGTGTCCGACCCCACCTTCCTGATCTGCGACGAACCCACTGGCGATCTGGACCGCCACAACGCCGAGGAGATCCTGCGCCTGCTGCAGGAACTCAATCGCGAACACGGCAAGACCATCGTGATGGTCACCCACGACCCCAAGGCGGCCGAGTACGCCACCCATACCATCCATCTGGACAAGGGCGAGCTGGCCGAAGCGCCGCTCGCGCTCTAAGGGAGTGATGCCATGAAGTATCTCTCGTTGGTGTGGGCGCAGCTGTTCCGCAGCAAGACCCGCACCTTGTTGACGTTGCTGTCGGTTGTAGCGGCGTTCCTGCTGTTCGGCATGCTCGATTCGGTGCGCGTGGCCTTCACTTCCGGCGGCAGCGTCAGCGGCGTGAACCGCCTGGTGGTGGCCTCGCGCCTGTCGATCACCCAATCGCTGCCGATCAGCCTGGAGCCGCAGATCCGCAGTGTGCCGGGCGTGCGCGATGTGACCTCGGCGATGTGGTTCGGTGGCATCTACCGCGACCCGAAGAATTTCTTCCCGAACTTTTCGGTGGCGCCCAATTTCTTCGACGTCTACAGCGAGTACGAACTGCCCAAGGAGCAGCTCAAGGCATTCCAGACCACACGCACCGGCGCCGTCGTCGGCGAAACCCTGGCCAAGGCCAACGGCTGGAAGATCGGCGACACCATTCCGCTGCAGGCCACCATCTTCCCCCGTGGCGGCAGCAACGACTGGCCGCTGCAACTGGTCGGCATCTTCCGCATGAAGGACCGCGCGGTGGCAGCCAACCAGGAGCGCCAGTTGATGATGAACTGGAAATACTTCGACGAGTCAAACGACTACATCAAGAGCAGGGTCAGCTGGTACACGGTGACGCTGCGCAGTGCCGACCAGGCCTCGCGCGTGGCGCAGGCGATCGATGCGTTGTCGGCCAACTCCGATCATGAAACCAAGTCACAGACCGAATCGGCGTTCCAGCAGGCCTTCATCAAGCAGTTTGCCGATATCGGCCTGATCGTTACCTCGATCATGGCCGCGGTGTTCTTCACCTTGTTGCTGCTGACCGGCAACACCATGGCGCAGGCGGTGCGCGAGCGCATACCGGAGCTGGCCACGCTCAAGACCCTGGGCTTTCAGGACCGCACCGTGTTGAGTCTGGTGCTGGTGGAGTCGGTGCTGTTGATCGGCCTGGGCGGGTTGATCGGCATGGGTCTGGCGTCGCTGGTGATCCCGCTGGTGGCCGCACGCAGCGGCGGGGTGATGCCGGTGCAGGGCGTGCCGTTGCAGACCTGGTTGGTCGGGCTGGGCCTGATGGCCGGCATCGGCATCGTGGTGGGTGTGCTGCCGGCGCGGCGCGCGCAGCGCTTGAAGATCGTCGATGCCCTCGCCGGCCGCTGACAGGAGCATGCAGATGCAAACCAAATGGAAAAACCGTCTCGTCAATCTGCTGTCGGTCGTGTCGCTGGCCGTCGGGTTGGCTGTGTGGATCGCACTGCCATGGGTCGGCGTGCTGGTCGCCGCCGCCTTGCTGGCGGCGTGGCTGGTCGCCACGCGCAGCGGCCGGCTGTCGTTGGCCGCCGCACGTATCGGCATCGCCACGCTGCCGCAACGCTGGGGTGCCAGCTCGGTGATCGTGGTCGGCATCGCCGGCGTGGTCGGCGTGCTGGTGGCGATGCTGGCGATGGGCCAGGGCTTCCAGGCCACGCTCAACAGCACCGGCGATGACACCACCGCGATTGTTCTGCGCGGCGGCTCGCAAGCGGAAACCAACTCGGTGATCACCCGCGACCTGGTGCCGCTGATCGGCAGCCTGCCCGGCATCGCCGCCGATGCCAGAGGCCGCCCGCTGCTGTCGCCGGAACTCTCGCAGGTGGTCAACATCGCCTCCAGATCCGATGGCACCGACGTCAACGCGCAACTGCGTGGCGTGGGCGAACAGGCCTGGGCGGTGCACGACAAGGTCAAGCTGGTGCAGGGCCGGCGCTTCACCCCCGGCCTGCGTGAGATGGTGGTCGGCAAGGGCGCGTTGACTCAGTTCCGCGGACTGGAGCTGGGCAAAACGCTCGCCCTCGGCAGCCAGCAATGGACCGTGGTCGGCGTCTTCGCCTCCGGCGATGCGCACGATTCGGAGCTGTGGACCGATGCGCAGACGCTGGCCACCACCTACAACCGCAGTGCCTACCAGTCGATCAGTGTGCGCACCACCGGCAAGGCCGGTTTCAGCCAGTTCAAGACCGCCATGGCCGCCGATCCGCGGCTCAAGCTGGATGTGGAAACCACGCGTGCCTACTACGGCAAACAGGGCGGCGGCTTGAACAGATTGATCAGCATCCTGGGCACGGTGATCGGCGCGATCATGGCGGTGGGCGCGGTGTTCGGCGCGCTCAACACCATGTATGCGGCGGTGGCGACGCGGGCGCGCGAGATCGCCACCATGCGCGCGATCGGTTTTCGCGGCACGCCGGTGGTCATGGCGCTGATGCTGGAGACCATGCTGCTGGCGCTGCTGGGCGGCTTGCTCGGTGGCCTGATCGCCTGGGCCATCTTCAATGGTTACAGCGTGTCCACGTTGGGCAGCAACTTCAGCCAGATCGTGTTCCAGTTCAAGGTCTCGCCGGAGTTGTTGTGGAGCGGGCTGAAATGGGCGCTGGGCATTGGGCTGGTCGGCGGGCTGTTCCCGGCCTTGCGCGCGGCGCGGTTGCCGATCACGACGGCGTTGCGTGAGGTTTAGGCGGGCCGCTGGCCCGCCCGGGAATGGGGAATCGGGAGTGGGGAATGGTGACAGCCAAGGCAGAGGGAGTGCGGCTGCTGCGGCTGAACCTAATGCGGGCTGTCATCGTTTTGTCACTGCACTGCGGTAGATGCGCGGAGCGGGCAGGTCGTAGGCTGGCCGGCCGTTGCATCCATCGATCTTGTCCATGACGCGCCTGATTCTGCTGGCCTGCGCCTGCCTGTGGCTGGCCGGCTGTTCCTCGTCCTCCACCTCGCTCAGCGAGCGCCTGGTCGCGCCCGGCGGTACCTCGCCGTTGCTGGATGCCGAGCGCATTGCTGCCACCATCGCCACGGTGCCCAACCGCAGCGGGCATGTGGTCACCCGCGATCAGGTGCCGATCTTCTGGCGCGCGATCGACCCCGGCCAGTACGCCATGCACTACCGCTATCTCAGCCAGCGCCACGATCCGGCCCATGCGCTGGATGTCGATTTCAGTTTCAAGCTGCCAACCGCGACCCCGCCGACGCCGCCGACGCCGCGCGGCACCGTGGTGCTGCTGCATGGCTGGATGATGGATGGCGATTCGCTGCTGCCGTGGTCGCTGGAACTGGCGCAGGCCGGCTACCGGGTGATCACCATCGACCTGCGCAACCACGGCCATTCCGGCGGTGGCCCCTCCGGGTACGGGACGCGTGAATCCGACGACGTCATCGACGTGCTCGATGCGCTGCAACCGCGCGGCGAGATCCGCGGCCCGCTGTACCTGTTCGGCATTTCCTACGGTGCCGCCACCGCGCTGTTCGCCGCCGACAAGCTTGGGCCGCGCGTGACCGGCGTGGTGGCGATGGAATCCTTCGCCAACGCCGGGCGCGGCATCCGCGACATGGTCCCGCACCTGCTCGCCAGCCAACCCAGCGGCTGGCGTGGGCAGGCGGTGGCCGCGTATGCGCGCTGGCGCTATGCCGACCAGAATATCGATGCGGTGATCGCCGCCGCCGACCGCCAGCTGCAGCTGGACCTGGACCACGTCGACGTCACGCAGGCCTTGGCCGACACCCGTAGCTGCGTACTGCTGGTGCATGGCGATGCCGATCAGCACATTCCGGTCGCGCATGGGCGTGCGCTGGCGCTGGCCAACCCGCGCGCGCACTACGTCGAGCTGCCTGGCGAAACCCATCTGAGCCTGCCGCTGCGATTGGACCTGCTCGGTGGGCCGATCGACCAGTGGCTGGCGCAGACGCAACAGGATCCAGGCCACTGCCCCGCGCCGCAGGCACTGCCGACCTCCACGCTGGCGGTGGCGACACCGGCGGTGGCGCCGCGCGGCTGAGAGCGGCGGACAGACGTCGGCAACGGTCGTGAGGTAGGAGCGGACCGTGCGCTCCGAACGGACCTGCATGAATGGCATACCGATACGGGCAGTGCCTGCGCCCGCGCGGCGGTGAGCGCAGGAGTCTGGTTGCTCGCTCTGCATCCGGACGGGGGCGGCGCACCGGCAGGCTGCCGAAGCAGGCAACCGCGCTGCTGCCCACCGCGCAACGCAGCCGCTGCGCGATCGCCCGGATCGCGCAGCGGCCGATGCTTAAGGCGTCACCACCACCGGCCGCCGCTGCCGCCACAGGCTATCGCCGACGAACAGCAGCAGTCCCAACCAGATCGCGGCAAATCCGATCGCGCGCCCCTGATCGAACGGCTCGTGGAAGAACCACACGCCCAGCAGCAACTGCAGGCTCGGCGCGATGTATTGCAGGATGCCCACCAGCGACAGCGGAATCCGCCGCACGCCATACGCAAACCCGATCAGCGGCACCGCGGTCAGCACGCCGCCCAAGATCAGCAGCAGATCGGTACGCAGGTCCCAGCCGCTCAGAAAGGCGCCGCCATGGCCCTGCTCGCCCCAGCCCGCCAGCAGCAGCGCCGGCACCAACAGGTACACGCTTTCCACGCCCAGCCCCGCCACCGGATCCACCGCCACCAGCTTGCGCAGCAGGCCGTAGGCACCGAACGACAATGCCAGCCCCAGCGCAATCCATGGCGGCGCACCGGCATCCAGGGTCAGCCACAGCACGCCCGCCGCCGCACACACCACCGCCACCCACTGGATGCGCTGCAGGCGTTCCTTCAGCACCAGCACGCCCAGCAACACGCTCAGCAGCGGATTGATGAAATAGCCCAGGCTGGCTTCGATCACGTGCCCGGCGTTGATCGCCCAGATGTACAGCCCCCAGTTGAACGCGATCGCCACGCTGCTGCCCGCCAGCATCCACAACGCGCGCGGCTGCGCGACGATCTCGCGCCACCAGCGCAGGCCCGAGCTGGCCAGCAACCACCCCACCACCAGCAGCGCGCTCCAGACGATACGGTGCGCGATGATCTGCAGCGACGGCACCGCCTTGAGCAGATGCCAATACAGCGGCACCAGTCCCCAGATCACGAAGGACGATGCAGTGATCAACAACCCGCGACGCGCCTCGATCGGCGAAACCGCCGTCATCGCCGCGCCTTGGCCAGGGTCACCACCAGCACGCCGGACAGGATCACCGCCATCGCACCGATGTCATGCGCGCTGAAACGCTCATGCCCGAGCCAGGCGCCCAACGCCACCGCAATCACCGGGTTGACGTAGGCGTAGCTGCCGGCCAACGCCGGGCGCACGTGATGCAGCAGCCACACGTAGGCGGTAAACGCCACGATCGAGCCGAACACGCACAGGTACGCCACGGCCAGCAGCCCCTGCGAGGTCGGCAGGCTGTGCGGGCGCTCGCCGATCAGCAGGCCGGTGCTGACCAGCAACACACCGCCGCACAGCATCTGCCCGGCGGCAGTCATGAACGGCGACGGCAGGTCGCGTCCGCGCGACCAGACCGAGCCGAATGCCCAGCCGATCGGCGCGATCAGCAGCAACACCAGCCCGCCCGGCGTGGCGGTCAGGCTGCTGCCGGCGTTGAGCCAGACCACGCCCAGAAAGCCGATCACGATGCCCAGCCATTCGCCACGGCTGGCATGTTGCCCGCGCAGGGCGCCGAACAGGGCCATCCACAGCGGCACCGATGCCACCGAGGTGGCGGCCAGGCCGGACGACACGCTGCGCTCGGCCAGCACCACCATGCCGTTGCCCAGCAGCAACAAGGCCGCGCCCATCATCGCCACATTCTTCCACTGCGCGCGCGTCGGCGCAGCCACACCGCGCCAGCGCAACACCGCATACAACGCCGTGCCGGCCACGATGAAGCGCGCCCCGGACACCATGGTCAGCGGCAGCGCGCCGCCTTCCAACGCAAAGCGGATCGCCAGATAGGTCGAGCCCCAGACCACATAGACCAGCAACAGAGCGACAACGACTAGGCCATTGCGCGCAGGCGCAGCAGCATCGTGTGAAGAGGACATCGGAGATTGCCAAGTGCAGCGGAAGCTTCAATTCTAGATCACCTGCCCACGCCAACGTCGTACGCCCAAGCGCCTGCCGCGCTATGGTGCGCATTGATCCTCAGATCGGAGTGCATATGCAGCGTCGCGTCCCCTGGTTGACCTTGGCCGTCCTGACCGTGCTATCGGCCAATGCGTTGGCACGCGTCCCCGAGCCCTGGGAACCGAGCGGGCGCAAGCTCCTCGAGGCCGGGCTGGACGGTTCGTTGGCGCCGGAGATCTCGCCCGAACAAACCGAACTCAAGGTCATGCTCTCGGCAAACCGCGCCGGCGCTTACCTGCTTGGCGTCGCCAGCAGCAGTTACCGCACGCAATGGTGCATGCCTGCCGGCAAGAGCGGCCCGCCGGATCTGCAGGCGATCATCGCCGATATCGGCGCGCTGCCCGATGCGCGCCTGGACGAGGCCGCACCTGCGTTGATCGTACGCGCGCTGGCCAAGCGCTATCCGTGCCGCACATAGGCGGCGCGATCGCCGCAAGCCGGCTCGACCAACCGCCACGCAACGGCCGGATGCAATGAACGCTTGCAGCGCCGGGCGTTCGATGCCCGGGCTCGAAAGCACCAGGCGTTTGCACACCGCTGGCCCTACTTGCGTGCGGCGTCGCTGCCGGCGCGGATCGCCTTGAACTCCGAACCGTCCTGCCAGCTCGGCCACTGCCGGCCGTTGGCCAGCGCCACGCCGACGTCGTAGACCAGGGTGGTGTCGGCCGCGTGGCCGCTGGCGTCCCATTGCGGCGTCCAGCGATCGCAGGGCTGGTGATAGCACTCGGCAAAATACTTGTCGCGCAGCGCCTTACCGGCCGCCACGCCGCCGTCGAGCATGTCCAGCCCGGGACCGGCAGTGATCGCCGGCACGCCCATGCGCGCAAAGGCGAAATGGTCGGCGCGGTAGAAGAAGCCCGCTTCCAGATTCGGGTCCGGCGAATAGCTGCGGCCGCGCGCCTTGGCCGCGGTTTCCAGATCGCCTTCCAGCGACACCCGTCCGCGTCCCCACGAGGCGATATCGCGGGTGGGGCCATCGGGGCTGAACATCTCCATGTTGAGCACCGCCACGGTCTTGTCCAGCGGCGCCAGCGGATGCGCGGCGTAATAGTTGGCGCCAAGCAGGCCCTTCTCTTCCGCCGTCAACGCGATGAAATACAGCGTGCGCTGCGGCTTGGGGCCGGCCGCGAACACGCGCGCCAGTTCCAGCACGCTGGCCACGCCGGTAGCGTTGTCCACCGCGCCACGCCGCACCGTGTCGCCGCCGGCATCGGCCTTGCCCACGCCGAACGCATCCCAGTGCGCGGAGAAGATCACCGTCTCGTCCGGATGCTGGCTGCCGGTGAGCTTGGCCACCACGTTATGGGTGACCACGCGCTCGCGCTTGAGCTTGAAATCCACCGACAGCGTCGCATCGCCCAACACCATCGGCGCGAAGTCGCGCTGCTGCGCGCGCTGCTTGGCCTGCGCAAAATCCAGCCCGGCGCGCTGGAACAGCGACACCGCCAACGCCTGCTGCATCCAGCCACGCACCGGTACGTGCTGCGCCTTTGCATCGGCATCGCTGCGTTCGATATCGAACAACGGCGACAGGCCCGAACTCTGCACCGTCGCCCAGCCGTACGCGGCCGGCGCGGTCTCGTGCACGATCAACACGCCGGCGGCACCGCGACGCGCCGCCTCTTCGTACTTGTAGGTCCAGCGGCCGTAGTAGGTCACCGCCTTGCCGTCGAAGGCGCCAGGCTGGCTGGATTCGAAGTCGGCATCGTTGATCAGCACCACCGCGATCTTGCCGCGCAGGTCCACGCCCTTGTAGTCGTCCCACTGCCGCTCCGGCGCGCTGATGCCGTAGCCCACGAACACCAGCGGTGCATTCTTCAAGCGCACCGCGTCCTGCGGACGCAGGCTCTGCAGGGTCACATCGGTGCCATTGACCAGCGCCTGAGTCTTGCCGCCGACACCCAGGCTGGCGCGCACCGGGCCATCGACCTGGGCGCGTACCAACGGCACCGCCTGGGTCCAACCGCCCTGCTCGCCGCCCGGCTGCAAGCCGGCAGCCTTGAACTGCTCGACCAGGTAATCGACCGTGCGCTGCTCGCCGGCACTGGCCGGCGCCCGGCCCTCGAACTCATCCGAGGCCAGCAGGCGCACATGCCGCGACAACGCTTCGGCATCGATGCCGCCACCGGGCAGATCGTTGGCGGCCTGCGCCACGCCTCCCACGAACAGGCAGGCGGACAACAACAGGATGCGCATCGGATTCACGGCATGGCCTTGCAGCAGATAGATGACACACAGTTTACAAGCGCGCGGCCGCCACGGGAGTGCTTCGACCCGCGTTGGCAAACGCGATGTCTTCTTTTCTAACAGGCCCCTTGGGCTGCATGGATGCTGTCACGGAGTTCAATGGGCGGGTGTACGGCCTGTCCCGTGCGTGGTGATGGCATCGCGCCTTCGACTCACCGAGCTTTTGAATCGAGCCTCTGATCGCGCGCAAACACGGTTACGGTT
Source organism: Xanthomonas sp. CFBP 8151 (assembly GCF_011761885.1). Lineage (NCBI taxonomy): Bacteria > Pseudomonadati > Pseudomonadota > Gammaproteobacteria > Lysobacterales > Lysobacteraceae > Xanthomonas > Xanthomonas sp. CFBP 8151. The sequence goes on along the minus strand of NZ_JAASQZ010000004.1, from coordinate 288,166 downwards.
CAAGGTCTCGATTGTTTTGGCATTGTTTTCCAGAGCCTGTGCAGTGCGGATAGATCGGTTGCAGGGCGGCGGATCTGCGGCTTGGCTGCAAGGCCCTTGCCCGCCCACCATCGCGGGACACGCCGCAAGTACGTCCGTGTAGGCTCTTACGCGGCATCCATGCCGCGTAAGGTCCCGCGACGGTGAGCGGGCAAGGACCCGTCGGGATGGTCGGTGTGCATGGTTGCAAGCGGGGCATGACCTGCGCTGGTCGGATCACTTGTGCGTTCGACTAGCGCCTCACCATCTCCCGATCGCAAGCCGAGCAGCAGACAGGCTTCAACACGCAACTTAAAACGTCTCAGCTATTACCGCTAGCCGAGCAACAAGCTTTCAAAAGCAGCCGACCAACTCTCTGGTGCGGTGTCCTTGCCGGTTGCGGGACCGTGTGGCGGCATGGATGCCGCCACCGAGCCTCCACGGACGGATTTACCGCGTGTCCCGCAAGCGGTGAGGACACCGCGCGCTCGACGGACTAGGCTTTTGACTGTCGCCGAACGATGCGACGACCCGCTACAGCGTTCGAGTGGGGGTGTTTGGCGCTAATTGGTACGCTTCGCGCGATCCAGCCAGCACGCCAGGCCCTGCGCGTTGAGTTCGATATCGGTACCCAGCAACTGCGCCACGCGCGCATCGTCCAGCCGGCAGCCGTGCCGGCGGGCGCGCTGCAGATACAGGTCGGTCAGCGCCGCCAGCATGCAGCGATGGCGGTCCGCACGCTGCGCGCAGTCCAGCGCGATGGCGGTCATCGCATGGATCTGCTCGACCAGCGCCTGCGCCAGCGGTGTCGGCGATTCGACCCGGCCGTAATGGGTGAGATACACCGCCTGCGGTGCGGTCTCCATCAGCCGCGCGATCGAGTGCAGCATCGCCTCCGGCTCGAACTGTACCGGCGAGGAGGTCGGCAGGATGAAGGCGCCTTGCGCGCTATCGAGCTGGCGATACGACAGGCCGAAGGTGTCGCCAGTGAACCAGCTGCGGCTGCGCGCATCCCACACGCACAGGTGATGTCGTGCGTGGCCCGGCGTCTCGATGGTGCGCAGCGCGCGCTCGCCCAGCATCACGGTCTGTCCGTCGGCCGCTTCCACCACGCGCTCGGCCGGCACCGGCACGATCGCGCCATAACTGCGCGCCATTTCCGCCTCGCCGTACACCGCCGTGGCGCCGGCGATCAGCCGGGTGGGATCGATCATGTGCGGCGCGCCGCGCGGATGCACCAGCACCCGCGCATTGGGCAGGTGCTGCAGCAACGCCCCCGCTCCGCCGGCATGATCCAGATGCACGTGGGTCAGGATCAGCCAGTCCACCTGCGCCGGCGTCAGCCCGGCCGACTGCAATGCGGTCAGCATCTGCGGCACCGACAGCGAAGTACCGCAATCGACGAAGGCGCCACGTTGCGCCTCGACGATCAGGTACGCCGCATCGAACTGCACACCGCCAAAGCCGGTGTCGATGGTGTGGATGCTGGAATCGGCGGTCGCTGTCATTGCTTCCCCCACGGCTATGCGAGAGGCCACAGTCTAGCCACCCCGGCTCCACGGGTGTCGTTACGCCTCGCGCAACACGCGCAGCGCCGCCAGGATCACCTCCGCCTCCACCTGCGCGTGCAGGCCCGGCAATTGCAGGTCGCTGCCCTGCTCGGCCTGCTTCAGCCGCGCAATCAGCTGGCCCGCATCGCGTGGCGAGGCGAAGCCCTCGCTCTGCAGCAGCAAGGCACCGGCGCCATCGTTCAACTTGAAATAGAACTGCCCGTCGCTCTCGCGATACTGCTTGAACACCGGAGGCGCGCTCTTCTCGCTCACCGGCGTCACAGCCGCATCGCCCTGGCCGGACAGGTCGCGCAGACCCACCGCAGCCCGCAGCTGGGCCAGAAACGGCGTTGCGTAGCGCGCGCGCAGACGTGCACCACCGGCACGCAGAATCGCCTCGATCTTGCCCGGCTCGGCCATCAGCGCCTCATAGCGCGTGCGCAGCGGTGCGATCTCCTGGTCTATACGCTCGAACAGCCGTTGCTTGGCATCGCCCCAGCCGATGCCATCGGCAAAGGCCTGCGCAAAGGCCGCTGTTTCCTGCGGCGTGGCGAAGGCCTGGTACAGCTGGAACAATGCCGACCCCTGTGTGTCCTTGGCCTCGCCCGGCGCGCGCGAATCGGTAAGGATGGAGAACACCAGCTTGCGCAATTCCTCGCGCGGGGCGAACAGCGGAATCGTGTTGCCGTAGCTCTTGCTCATCTTGCGGCCGTCCAGACCCGGCAAGGTCGAGACCTGCTCGTCGATCACCGCCTCGGGCAGGGTGAAAAAGTCGCGGCCATACACGTGGTTGAAGCGCTGGGCGAAATCGCGCGCCATCTCGATATGCTGGATCTGGTCGCGTCCCACCGGCACCTTGTGCGCGTTGAAGATCAGGATGTCTGCGGCCATCAGCACCGGGTACATGAACAAGCCGGCGGTCACGCCCGCATCATCGTCTTCGCCGTCGGCGCGATTCTTGTCCACCGCCGCCTTGTAGGCATGCGCACGGTTGAGGATGCCCTTGCCGGCCACGCAGGTCAGCAGCCACAGCAATTCGGTGGTCTCCGGCACATCGGACTGGCGATAGAACCCCACCGTTTCCGGGTCCAGGCCGCAGGCCAGCCAGCTGGCGGCGATCTCCAGCGTGGAGCGCTGCGTCCGCGCCGGGTCCTGCGCCTTGATCAGGCTGTGCAGGTCGGCCAGGAAGTAGAAGCTTTCCGCATCGGCAGCCGCACTGGCCTGGATGGCCGGGCGGATCGCACCGACGTAATTGCCCAGATGCGGGGTGCCGGAGGTGGTGATGCCGGTAAGGACGCGAGTGGTCATCTGCGTAAGGCCAGGGAGTCAGCACGCAAGTTTAGCGGTTCCGTGCCCCTGGCATGGCTGCGGCGCTGTCTTGCGGCTGTCGCTGCCGGCATCGGCGGCAGACGCGCAACAGGCCGCATCGAGCGGCCCGTTGTGTGCAGTTGCGCTCACCACCTCGGGCAAGCGCGATTGCGCGGCACCGTCAGGTGTCGTCGCGCAACGACTTTTCGAAGGCGCGCACTTCGCTCTGGGCGCGATCGCGGTCCCAACCGTAGCGCTCCTGGAGCTTGCCCTGCAGATACTCGGCACTGCCTTCGGCAACCTTGAAATCGTCGTCGGTGAGGTCGCCCCACTTGGCCTGCGCCTTGCCTTTGAGCTGGGTCCACTTGCCGGAAATGATGTCGGTATTCATTGCGTCGACTCCGCTGATGCGGTCGCGATTGACCGTGCGCGCAGGTTGCCCGGGGCGCCGTTCGCTGTAGATCAAAAACCGTCAAACCCGTAATCACCGCACTGAACGGTTGCCGACGCTTTGGCGCAGCTTTTCGCCTTGGCCGCGCCGTTGCATGCCCGAGCGCGTCATTGCGCAGCCCTGCTTGCGCAAAAAACTCGGGCAAAAAAAACGGGCCTTGCGGCCCGTTTTTCTGCATGCAGCGCTAGATTACTTGCGCGCAGCGTCTTCCACCTTCTCGCCAGCGCCCTGCACGTCCTTGCCGGCACCTGCGACGGTGTTGCAACCCGACAGCATACCGACCGACAACACCGACAGCACCAGCAGCACAATTGCACGCTTCATAACAGACTCCTTCGTGGGTAAAGCGGCGGCTTGCCGCAGATCAATCAAATCAAACAACTAGGGTTCAAACAGAACGCAAGGATCAGCACTTACCGTCGCTGCAATTGTCGGCCTTCTTTTCGACCTTCTCGCCTGCACCCTGCATGTCCTTGCCGGCGCCGGCCATGGTATTGCAGCCAGTCATCACACCGGCCGAAAACAGGCCCAGTACCATCAGTGTCAGCAGTCGCTTCATCGGTCTTCCTCAGTTCTGCGTTCGGTGCAGACGCACCGTGTCTGGCGCCAAATCTGACTGCGCGGCCGTGGATTTGATGTGAACGTGGCGTGCTGCGTTCAGCGATCGATCAATCTCGCATCAGTGTCGACTTGCCGAACAGGCTCTCGACCAGATCCACCGCCAGCTCGGCGGTGGCGTTGCGGTTGTCCAGCACCGGATTGAGCTCGACGATGTCCAGCGACCCCATGCGCCCGGTGTCGGCGATCATCTCCATTACCAGCTGTGCCTCGCGGTAGTTGGGCCCACCCGGCACGGTGGTGCCCACGCCCGGCGCGATGCTCGGGTCCAGGAAATCCACGTCGAAGCTCACATGCAGATGGGTGTCCTCGCTCAGGCCCTGCAGGGCGGTCTCCATGGTGCGCTTCATGCCGGCCTCGTCGATGTAGCGCATGTCGTAGACATCGATGCGGTGCTGCTTGATCAGGCGCTTCTCCTCCGGGTCCACCGAGCGGATGCCGATCTGCCGCACCTGCTCGGGCAGCAGCGCCGGTGCGCTGCCGGCCAGATGCGTCAGCGCCTGCGGGCCCAGCCCGCACAGGCAGGCCACCGGCATGCCATGCACATTGCCCGACGGCGTCACCTCGCTGGTATTGAAGTCCGAGTGCGCATCCAGCCACAGCACCCGCAGCGGGCGTTGCTGCTCGCGGCAATAGTTGGCCACGGCGGTGATCGAGCCGATGCCCAGGCAGTGGTCGCCACCGAGCATGATCGGCATGCGGCCGGCGCGCAGCTGCGCATAGCTGGCCTCCATCAGCGCCTGGTTCCAGGCCACCACCTCGTCCAGATGGCGGTAGCCGGCCTGCGGGGCCTGCCAGGGATTGCGCGGGCCATCCAGATTGCCCAGATCGCGCACCTCCACGCCGCGGCCGATCAAGGCCTCCTGCAGCCCGGCGATGCGCAACGCCTCTGGCCCCATCCGCGCACCACGGTGGCCGGCACCGATGTCGGTGGGAACGCCAATCAGGGAAATCGGCAGGTACTGCGTCGCCATGCATTGCTCCAGCATCGAGAAAGCGCTGAAGTCTAGTCGCCGGCTCGCGCACTGACGCGCGGCAGCGCAGCACGGCGCCCGGCGTGCGTCACCGATCACGCAATCGCATCTGCCACTGCAGCAATCCAAAGTGCGGCCGATACTGCGTGGCGGGCAAAGGTCGGACCGGCACGGACGGCAGGCGCAACGCCGCAGTGCAGGTGCGATGCAGTCCGCCGTGGCGCTACCAGGTGCCGGCCGCGGCCGCTTGGCGGCGGCAACGCGTTCCCGATGGCTGCTCGAAGTGACGTGGTTGGGCAGTTTGTGGCGTATCTGCGCTTTGCGGGCTGTGCTTGTCTGGCCGCACAGTTAAGAGATTGGGGCTGCTATGACGATGGCCGAAGGTGCCGATGCTACTGTTCGCCCGCCAACGCGGGTCCCGGTGTCATCGACAGGGTCTTTCATCGCGCAGCGGGTTTCGTACAAGGGGAGGATTTCATGCCGCATAACGCCGTCAACCAGGTCGTCAAGGCTGCCGTGGGCGAGGTCGCGCGGGCGTCGCATCACTACGATCTGCTGCGCATCGGGCGCGAGTTTGCGCAGACCATCGAGCGCGAGCCGGGTATCCGTCTGTTGATGCTGTCCACTGCCGACGGGCGTGCCATCGCCGAGCAATCCAGCCTGGACGTGGATGCTCGCCGTCTGGCAGCGATGGCCAACTCGTTCCTGACCCTGGGCGAGACCCTGGCGCGCGAATCCGGTCTGAGCGAAGCCGATTACGCCGCCGTCAGTACGCGTGGCGGGCAGCTGGTGCTGATCCGCATTCGCGCCGACAGACCGTTGACGCTCACTGCGGTGGGCGGCAGCGACCTCAACGCCGCGGCGCTGCTGTTCAATGCGCGCGACTGCGCCGGCCGCCTGGCGACAGCGCTGGCGCCGCCGACGAACTGAGCGCTTGGCACTGTTCGTGCTTGCGCCAGTGCACTGATTTCTCACCGCTCGTAAGGACGACCCGTGTCAAAACTCAATCTGGAACACCTGCATTCGATCGCCGGCTTCGTCGGTGCTGCCCTGGTCGATAGCGACAGCGGCATGGCGCTGGGCATGACCGGCGGCACCGATCTCAACCTGGAACTTGCCGCGGCCGGCAATACCGAAGTGGTGCGTGCCAAGCGCCGTATCGCCGAGCAGCTCGGCCTCAACGACACCATCGAAGACATCCTGATCACCCTGGCACGCCAGTACCACCTGCTGCGCCCGCTGGAGAGCAACGGCACGTTGTTCCTGTATGTCGTACTGGATCGCGCCAAGGCCAATCTGGCCATGGCCCGTCACGAACTCAAGGCGTTCGAGAAGACCCTGGATTTCGGTTGATGCCCACCAGGCGGCGCACGCGCGTCGCCTGCCCGGCCTGCCGGTCCACATCGGCAGGCACCGCACCTTCTCCGCGCCGACGCGGCGCCATGTCATGACCTCACCCATTCACACCATGCGGGTCGCCACGGCCGGCCTGGACCTGCTGCACACCACGCGCCTGAAACTGGCGTGCTCGTTGCTGCTGGCCGAGCGCATCGACGTGCAGTTGGGACAATGGCCGCACCACGCCGCCGACGTGGTGGTGCTGGGGCTGGAAAGCGCCGACGGGCTGGCCGCCTGGCAGGCCTTGCAAGGGCAACCCGTGCGGATGCTAGTGGTGTCGCGAGCACCGGTCGGCGGCGCCTGGCTCAAGCACGGCGCCACCGTGCGCGAACTCAACGAGCAGATGCGCGTGCTGCTGTCCTCCTCCGCGCACGCGCAGGTTGCCGAGCCGGCCCTGCTGATCCGCCATTGCCGCGGCGAATTCGGTGCCGCCGCGGCACTGTTGCGCAACGCGCAATTGCAGATACGCGTGGATCCGGCCAACGGCTGCGTGCAGCTTCCCGCCGGCATCGCCTTGACCGAGCTGCTCGCGGCCCTGGATCGCCCCGGTTGGCAGGTTGCACCGGACGCCGCCGACAGCGCACTGAGCCAACGTATTTCGTTCGAAGCGCTGTATTTCGCCCTGCCCGATCACCTGCGCCCCGCGCTGCCGGCGGTCGAACCCAGCCATGCGCTGCAGTTGCAGCAATGGCCGGAGCTGAGCGCCGAGACCAGTTCGCCGGCGCAACTGCTTGCCATTGCCCACCTGCATGCACGCCCATGGCGCCCGCAGGCGCTGGCCAAGGCTTGCAAGCTACCGCTGCAAACGGTGGAATGCCTGTTCGCCGCTGCACTCGCCAGCGGCCTTGCCCAGATTGCGGAGATTCCCGTGCCTGCAACGCAGCCCCGTCCGGACAGCAGCAATTCCCGGTTTTTCTCATGGGTCGCACGTCGCTTTGGCCTCTCTCTCTTTCAGGCGCAGTCATGAGTGTTCCGGCCAACAAACTGGTGTTCGTTGGCGGCATGGGCGCCGGCAAGACCACCGCCGTACGCGCCATCTCGGACGTGGAGCCGGTCAGCACCGAGATGCCGCTCAGCCAGGATGCCTACGGCGACAAGACCTACACCACGGTCGCGCTGGACTACAGCTCGATCGAACTGGAGGACGGCGAGTTGCTGCACGTCTACGGCGTGCCCGGGCAGAAGTACCTGGATTTCATGTGGCCGCTGGTGTGCGACGGCGCGTTGGGCGTGATCGTGCTGGTCAGCGCGCGCGATCCGCAGATGCGCGAAGCCACCCTGGCATTGCTGCGCGAGTTTTCGCAGATCGCACCTGCGGCAAGCCTGGCAGTGGGCATCACCATGACCGACGACATGCAGGACTTCCTGCTGCCGCCGTTCCGCGACGCCCTGGTGGCCGAAGGCTTCCGCATCCCGGTCATGCGCGTGGATGCACGCTCGGCCACCCAGATCACGTTCCTGGTGAAGTCGCTGCTGTCCTATCGTTACACCTCGGCGACCAGCTGATCGGGCGCGTACGTGGCATTGCCGACGTGGTCGGCGAGCGAGAAAAACAAGGAATCCGGTCACGACGGTGCCTGAAAAGGGCGTCACGCGGGGGATGCCGCCTCTAGGGTGGCGGCGACGCGTCCATCTTCCTTGATGCCAGACGCGCGACGCGAACGTCATACATTCGAGCGCTTTGCCTGACTTGTTCAGTATGGCGCGCGATCAATAACCAGGGCATCGGGACGTTCCCGACATCGCACAGGACATGCCGGTCATGCGGCATGGGCAATCGCACCGGCAGTAGGCGGCCAGTGCAGCCTGCATCGGCGATCATGCTGCAGTTGTCGTGCGCGCCCGGCAATGCGTTGGACAGACCGTTCGTCAAGCCGTCTGGCACAGGCATCGACGCGCGGCAGCGGCGCCGCCATCGGTGACGCGCAGCCGATACCCGATGCGCCGGTATGGGCTGCTGCAGGGCAACGCCCATACCGATGCCCGAGTGCTGATCCAGCACCACGATCGGATAAAGTAGCGCGATGACAATCGAACTGAAGCCCGGCGGTCTGCTGATCGCGATCGAAGGCATCGACGGCGCCGGCAAGACCACCCTCGCCCGCAGCCTGGCCACCACGCTGGAAGCGGCCGGCGCGCGCGTGGTGCTGAGCAAGGAACCGACTAATGGCCCGTGGGGCACCCAGCTGCGCCAGTCCGCCGCCACCGGCCGCCTCAGCGCGGACGAAGAAGCCGAGCTGCTGATCCGCGACCGTCACGAGCACGTGGACACCCTGATCGCACCGGCGCTGGCACGCGGCGACATCGTGATCCTGGACCGCTACTTCCCCTCGATGATCGCCTACCAGGGCGCCGCCGGCCTGCCGCTGGACGATCTGCTGGAGCGCAACGCCTTCGCGCCGCGCCCGGACGTGCTGCTGCTGCTCGACCTGCCCCCACCCACCGGCCTGGCGCGTATCCGCGCCCGCGGCGATGCACCCAATCACTTCGAAACCCAGGACAACCTGGAACGCTGCCGCAGCATCTTTGCGCAGTTGCAGTTGCCGGGGAAGCACGTCGTGGATGCCAGCGCCGATGCGGACAGCGTGCTTCGTCAGGCCCACGCCATCGTCGTTGCAGCGCTGGCCGAACGCCTGCGCGGCCAGGCCACCCATGCCGACGCCGACAAGGCCGCACTGAAACTGCTATCGGCCGGTCGCCCGGCCTGAGTTGCTGCGCGTACTGCGCGCAGGCAGCAGCACTGGCGCAAGCAATTCGCGTGCTGCGAGCAGATGCCTGCTCTCGACCAATCGAACCCGGGAAAACGGAGGCGTTCTGGGGACGCTGACCCAATAACGCAGCCGGTACCGAGCTACACGGACATTCCGGAATGGAACGCAGACCTTCGTGGTGCCGGCACCCGGATTCGAACTGGGGACCTACCGCTTACAAGGCGGTTGCTCTACCAACTGAGCTATGCCGGCAAAGGCAGGCGCGTTGCGCGCCGGTGCGCATTCTAGCGCAGCGCGGCGCAATCTAGCGACCGCTGACGCGCCGCGCCCGCGGTGCCCTGCAATGTGCCGATCGCGGCCGCGCTGCGCACATCGATCCACCAGCGCGATTGCCCGGAGCCGCTGGGCAGCAATTGCGCCGGGAACCCCGCGCCGACCAGGCTGGCCTGACGTCGCTCGGCACGCTCGCGACTCTGGTACTGCCCCAGCGCGATGGTGTTGTTCTCACCCTGGGCAATCACGTAGTAGTCGCCCATGCCGGCGGCGGCGATGCGCTTGACCAAGGCCTGCGCCGCTGCACGATCGCCGACGTTGGGCAGCATCACCCGGAACGTACTGATCCCCGCGTCCTTGTCCTCGCGCACGCTGGTGCGCGTGGCCTGACCACGCAGGCGCGCCAGCGCGGCATCGGCGTCGGCGCGCGCCGCGTACGGCCCCAGGCTGGCACAGCGCTCGGGCGCAGCGGCCGGGGTAGGTGCCGCTGGCGATGGCTTGATCGCAGCTGCTGCAACCTCGTTCGGTGTTGGAGCGACCTTGGCTGGCGCTGGAACCTGTGCCGATGACTGCAGCGTATCGGTCCCCTTCGCGGCGGCCGCAGCTGGCGACGAAGACGCTGCCGCTGGTGCCGTCGATGTCGATGTCGATACCGGTGCATCCGATGGTGCGGTCGGCGTGGCGTCCGAAGCTGCCGGGGTCGTGCCTGCCTCGCCTGCCGCTGCGGGCCTCGTTGCTGTCGCAGTGCTCGGCAGCACTTCCAAGCGCGCCACACCGGCCGGCTGCGGCGGTGCGGCCACTGCTATCGGTGCCGGCTGCAACGCCCACCACAACGCCACGCCGGCATTGAGGACGATCAGGACAACGATGAATGCGCGTACGTACATGCAATGGATTCTAAGAGGGGTCAGTGACAATGGGCGAGGGCTCGTCGACTTGCTGCCGACGCCAGACGCTGGCGCAGTGTACGAGTACCACCGGTTCGGCCTCACGGCCGCGCCCGCCGCGTGCTCTTAGCAATTGCGTAGCTCGCCATTCAAGGCGCCAGCGCAGACCTCGCCCAGGTCGCCAGCCCATCCAGCACCAGCGCCGCGCGGAAACTGGCACCGGGCAACAACGGCAACAACGGCGGCGCGCCGCCCCCGTGCACCAGCAGCTGCACCGGCACCCCCAGGCTGCGTTGCGCATGCTGCAGGCTGCGCTCGATCAGCGCCACTGCGGCGCCGTCGCAGCCGGAGGTCAGTGCGTCGTCGGTGTCGTCGGCCAGCTCGACATAGGCCCCGCCACTGGCCGGCAACTGCACCGCACGCGCATGCAGCGCTTCGCGCATGGTGGTCGGCGAGGCGGCAATACGTCCGCCGTGGTGCCGTCCATCGGCGCCGAGTACGTCGATGGTCAACGCGGTGCCCACGCCGGCCACCAGCACCGGTGCGTCGCCGCGCGCGCCCAGCAGCGCCAGGAAGCGATCCACCCCGAAGCGGTTCGGGTCTGCGTAGGCGATGCGGATGCCGGCGCATTCGGCCGCGGTCCGCACGATGCGCACCTGTTGGAAGCGCTCGCGCAGGCAGCCGAGCATGCGCTGCGTCAACGCCGGCGCAGCCACGCTGGCCACATGCGCAATACGCCCGGTGGGCAAGGCCGACAACGCGGCCGCATCCATCGCCTCGGCACCGTGCGGCCAGGCCTGCACATCGCCGGCGCGGTCGCCCTGCAGCGGTGCGTACTTGAACCGCGAATTCCCCAGGTCGAACAGCCACTCGCTCATGCAGGTCTCACGCTCACTTCTCCGGAGTGGAACAGCCGCACCGTCTGGCCCAGTTGCACCCGCAACGCGCCGTCGGCAGCCAGGCCAAGCGCAATGCCGCGATGCCGGGTGCCGGCCTCTTCGACCTGCACTGCGCGCCCGCTCAACACGTCCAATGCCGCATAGCGGCTCAGGAACGGGGCCAGCCCCTGCGCCTCGAACAACTCCAGCGCCGGCAGCAGCGCGGACAACACCGCAGCCACCACGGTTTCGCGCGATACCGTGCGGCCGGCCAGCGTGTCCAGATCCATCCATGGTTGATCGATCGCAGCGGCGGCCGCAGCTGGCATATGTACGTTCAAACCCAGCCCGATCACCGCGCGCGCGTTGCCGGCCATTTCGCCGCCGCCTTCGATCAGCAGGCCGCCCAGCTTGCGCTGGCGCGCCAGCAGATCGTTGGGCCACTTCAGCCCGACATCGGTAAAACCGCAATCACGCAATGCTTCGGCCACCGCCACACCCACGGCCAGGCTGAGCCCGGCCAACTGGCCCAGCCCGCCGCTGAAACGGCGCGAGGCCGACAGATAGATGTGCGCACCCAGCGGCGAGGTCCATTGGCGCCCGCGCCGGCCGCGCCCGCCGGTCTGCCGCTCGGCCAGCAGCACCGCCACGCCCCGCTCCGGCGCCGGGCGCGCCAGCAAGCTGGTGTTGGTGGATTCCAGCGTCCAGGCGATCTCCAGCGCAGCCAGGCCTGCCAGCGCATCGGCCGACATCGCCGCACGAATGCGCGCGTCGTCCAGCAGGTCCAGCGGCGCCGCCAGGCGGTAGCCGTCCCCGGCCCGCCCGTCGATGTCGACTCCGGCCGCGCGCAGATTCTGGATGCGCTTCCACACCGCCGCACGGGTCAGCCCGGCATCGCGCGCCAGCGCATCGCCGGATAGCCGGCCGCTCGCAAGTTTGGCCAGCAAGGCGCGGTCATCCACGGCAAGTCCCCAAATCGATCCGTGAAAGTATGCGCCAAGCGTCCGCACCCGCCCACCCTGGCTTGCGTGAGGGAGTGAAAAGCACGTTATGATCGGCGACTCACGCCGCTTGCCCTGGATGTGGACGATGCGCCGAATCACGGTTTGCCTGCTTCTGTTGTTGGCTCCGCTTGCCGCGCTGGCATCGGACCAGCTGGCCGATGGCGATCATGAGAGCTGCGTCAGCAGCAACTCGGCGGCCCGCGGCAGAACCCCCAACGGCGAGCCAGCAACCGCGTCGCGCGCGCCCGCGCACAAGCCCGCGCCGGCCACCGGCGGCGGTGGCAGCGACGGCGACGGCCTGTTCCCACGCATGCGCATGATGCCGCGCTGGCATAGCTTCCTGCCGGGCATGTTCCGCTGATCCAGTGGTTGTTGCGCCGGCTACGCCGGCCGCCCCCCGATGTTCCCGATGCGTTATGGCTGCCGGTCAGCCGCCGCTGTGCCTGGGTCGCTGCGCTCGACCCGTCCCGCCAGCACCGTCTGCGCGCCTTGACCGCGCAGTTCCTGCAGCAAAAGACCATTTCTCCGCTCGACGGGCTGCGGCTGCAACCGCACGATCACGTCCTGCTGGCGGCCATGTGTTGCCTGCCGCTGCTGACCATCGGCGCGGCCGGCTGGCGTGGCTGGTCGCAGCTGATCGTCTACCCGGACGCGTTCCGCGTGCAGCGCACGCACATGGATGCGGCCGGGGTGATGCATGCCTGGGACGACACCCTGATCGGCGAGGCCTGGGAGCAAGGCCCGCTGATCGTCAGCTGGGCCGATGTGCAGGCCGACCTGGACGACCCGCAGGCCGGCTTCAACGTGATCGTGCATGAGATGGCGCACAAGCTCGATGCGCTGGATGGCGCCCTCGACGGCACCCCGCCGCTGCCGCGCGATGCGCAACGCGCCTGGGCACGCGATTTCCAGCGCGCCTTCGATACGTTCTGCCAACGCGTCGATGCAGGCGAAGACACCGAGATCGACCCGTATGCCGCCGAAGCGCCGGAAGAGTTCTTCGCGGTGGTGAGCGAATACCACTTCTCCGCGCCGCAGCTGCTGGCGCGCGTCATGCCGGATGTCGCTGCGCAGCTGACGCGTTTTTATGGACCTTCGCCGTTTGCATCGTCAGCGCAGCGCTGATGGTGTGGTGACACGCCTGCATGACTTGGGCTGTCGTCATGCAATGCTCTAGCCCGCATCAATCGCATGCGTTCCAACCGACTGACCACCACAATGCGCGATGCCGAACGCGAGACGGATCGACATCGCCAGCGCATTGCCAGGCATTCACACTAGCCCAAGATCGCACGGCCTGGCACCGGGAAACACCCGTTCCAACTGCGCAGGCGACAATCCCCACAACCGACTCAATACACCGCCGAACAGGCTGCGGTAATTGGTGAGCACCGGGTAATCGCGGTTCTGCAGCAGTTGCGCCTGCGCAACGGCGACCTGCTCGCCCGCGATCCGACCGCCGCGCACGCTGCCACCCAGCACCCAGTAGGCGGTGCCGTGCCCGTGATCGGTGCCCTTGCTGCCGTTTTCGCGAAAGGTGCGGCCGAACTCGGACAGCACCACCACCACGGTGTCCTTCCATGCCGGTCCCAGGGCGTCGGCGTACGCCGCCAGCCCTTCGCCCAGATTGCGCAGATTGTTCGCCAGGCCGCCTTCGACACTGCCCTGATTGGCGTGCGTGTCCCAGCCGCCGACATCGACAAAGCCCAGCCGATAACGCTCGCGCATCAGGCTTGCCATGCGCCGGGTTTCGTCGGCGAAGGAGCGCGCACTGGCGGCGCCGCGACCGGCCTGCTCCATCTCTTCGCGCAGCTGCGCGGTGACCTGCCGACGCAGGGCCAGTCCTTCGCGCGCGGCCGCTGCCAGCGGCGTCGCGTCGTACATCTGCGACAGGATCTGCGCCTGACGCGCATCCAGACCGCCCTTGCCGATGCCCCGCAACGACACATTGGGCAAGTCGCCGCCGCCCTGGAAGGTCAGCGGCAAGGAATCGGTAAAGGCAATCGCAGGCACTCCGCTCAGCACACCCGACAGGCGCGCCATGAAGCCGGAACGATAATCGCGGCGCTGGCGGCCGGCCTGTCCGGATTCGATATCGTCCTGGGTCTCGAAGTGACTGCGCGACAGATCGTCGGTGCCGGCAAACGGCACGAATGCCAATTGCTGGCGTTGCCACAGCGGCAACAGCGCATCGCGCATCACCGGGTTGAGACCCCATTGCGCATCCAGCGCAACGGCACTGTTCGGATTGGCCGCATCCGGTCGTGCGATCGCCAGGGTCGGGCGCGCCTGGTAATAAAAATCGCTGGCATGCGGCACCAGCAGATTGTTGCTGTCGTAGCCGCCACGCAGAAACACCACCAGCATGCGCGCGCTGTCGCGTGGCGCAGCAAACAGGCGACCGCTCCAGGGCAGACTCGCGGCCGCTGCGGAAGCAAGCAGAAATTGACGTCGTTGCATGGCGCGCTCCCATGGCGATGGTCGCCAATAGACTGTTGAAACAGCAGGCGTTGACTCGGCAGCCGTTGCATCGGCGACGTTCGAATCAGCGATAGTTGAAGTCCGGCGATGACAGCAGGAATCCATTCCACTCTGCGGGCGAACGCGCCTGCCCCAGGGCATCACGCGTGGCACTGGACAGCGACGGTGCGGCCCAGCGGTACGATGGGCGCATGTCGATCTGGGTCAGCGCCGGCAGTGGCGTGTCGTTATCGCCATCCAAGCGGAACAGTTGCTTGGGCCCGCCACCCAGCGCACGCGCCACCTCGAAGCGCCGCGCCAGTTGCCCGGAGCTGGTCCATGCCTGCGATTGCAGCGACCAGCCATCGGGGGTGATGCGCCCGAACAGCGGCCCGCCGAGTTGCTGCACCCAGCTCACCATTGGCGCGGCATTGACCACCGGCTGGCCCTCGTACGCCAGCCGCATCGCCGAAACCACGAACCGGTTCGGGTCCTTGAACTTGCGCGGTTGCGCCTGCGCAAATTCCGCCGAGTCCAGCATGGCCTGCATGACGCTGGCGATGTCGCCATCGCTGCGTCGAAACGTGTTCGCCATGCGCTCGACCAGCGCGGCCGGCGGCTTGTCGCTGACAAAATACTCGGCCAGACGCTGCGACACGAACTGCGCGCATGCCGGCTGCCGCACCAACAGCTGCACCGCACGCTCGATCTCATCCAGCCCGCCCGCGGCGATGCGCTGGCCCAGCAAGGTCTTGTCGCCGGGTTGATGACGCGCAGGATTGAATTCGAACAGCCCCTTGCGCACCACCTGCGACTGCCCCGGCGCAGCAGTCGACAGGGGCGGAACGCCCTCGGCCTTGACCGGCACCAGGCCGGCACCGGTGAGGATCAGTGCCAGTTGCTGCACATCCTGCTGGCTGTAACCGCCATGCACGCCAAGCGTATGCAACTCCATCAGTTCGCGCGCGTAATTTTCGTTGATCTTGCCTCTGGCGTTCTTGGCGTTGTCCAGATATTCCAGCATCGCCGGGCTTTCTAGCGTCGCCATCACCAGGTCGGCAAACTTGCCGGTGGCATGCGGGCGGATCGCATTTTCCATGTAATCGGCCACCATCCATTTCACCCGCCCCTTGTCGGCGTACACGCTGAAATGGTTGAGCCAGAACCACACCAGCTGCTCGCGCGTCTGCTCCGGCGCATACACCGCACGCAACAGCTGTGCCTGGCGCGCCTGGGTCAGCATCTGCCCGCCACGCGCCTGCCACGCCTTGCGCAAGGCGGTCTTTTCCTCGCCATCGGGCATGTCTTGCAGGCGGATCTTGTCGGCCTCGTACTGCGTCAGCAAGGTCGGCAGGGGCGTGTGCAATGCATCGAATTGCTGCAGTTGTGCATGGATCGGCGCTGGCAATGCCGCATCGTCGCTGTCTTGCAACAGCAACCTGCCGTAGCGCCTGGGACCGAGCCGCTGCAGCTGCGCTACGCTGTCGGTATCTACGCCGTAGGTCGCACGCTGCAGCCAGCGCGTCTGTGCCGGCGTCAGTGCCGAATGGGCAGCACTGCACGACATGGCGAAGGCACAGCCCGCCAACAGCGATGCCAGCTGCCAGCGGTGACGGCCGGGCGCGCCCACTGGACGCGCGCTGAGCCAACGCATCTGTGCATTGCGCTCGAACATGCAGCTCTCCATCGCAACAGCCTGGAAGCGGCTCAGTATGGTCAAGCCAACGCGCGGGGCGTTAAACGGTTGTCGGAATGCGCTGCGACGTTGACCACGGGTTCATTCCGCAGCGCAGGCCGGTCACAGTCCCGGCGGCAGGGTCACGTCGAAGCGGGCGCCGCCCAGTTCCTGCGAGCGCACCACCTGCAGCTCGCCGCGGTAGGCCTTGATCAGATCCTGCACGATCGACATGCCGATGCCGTGGCCTTGCACGCGCTCGTCGCCACGCACGCCACGCTGCAGGATCTTGGCCACATCTTCCGGCGCGATGCCCGGGCCGTCGTCTTCCACCGACAGGATCAATCCGGCACGACGGCTGCCGGTGGTAGGACCGGGCTGTGCGGTCAGCAGCACGCGGCTACGTGCCCACTTGAAGCCATTTTCCAGCAGGTTGCCCAGCAGTTCCTGCAGATCGCCCGGCTCGCCATGGAAGCGCGCGTCGGGCGAAATATCGAACTCGCACAACACGCCCTTGACCGAATAGACCTTCTCCAATCCGCGTACGATCTCTTCGGCGGTCGACTCGATCGGCAGCGGTGCGGCAAACAGCTTGTGCCCGCTGGAGGCCGCGCGTGCGAGCTGGTAGGACACCAGATCGTTCATGCGGCGCAGCTGCACATCCATCTCCTCGTGGAGATCGCGCTCGGACTGGCCGCTATCGAGCTGGGTGCGCAATACCGCGATCGGCGTCTTGAGGCTGTGTGCGAGATCGGCCAGCGTATTGCGCTGGCGGTCCAGATTGTCGCGCTCGCTCTCGATGAAGGCGTTGATGCTTTCGGTCAGCGGCTCCAGCTCGCGCGGGTGTTGTTCGCTCATGCGCTGAATCTCGCCGCGCTGCACCTTGGTCAGCTCGTTGATGACCCGCCGCAGCGGACGCAGGCTCCACTGCAGGATGAACGCCTGCAGCACCAGCAGCACCACACCGGCGCTGCCGAGATAGAACCACACCGCGCCACGGAACACGCGCAGCTGCGCGCCCATCGAGCGCGCATCTTCCATCACGTAGATGGTGTACGGAATCTCGCCGCCGTGTTCGCGCTCGACGTAACTCACGCCCAGGCCGTAGCGGTACAGCTGGCCCACGCTGCCATCGATCTGGGTCATCTCCAGCGGGCCGATGAACTCTTCCTGGCGTGGCTCGAGCATGCGCCCGTGCGGAATGTTCGGGCCTTCGGCCGACATCGAGGTCCAGCTCTCGTCCGGGCGCACGACTTCCACGTACAGCCCGCCGCCGGGCACATCGAAACGCGGATCCGGCGGCTGACCGCCGATATACAGCGAGCCGTCGCGGACAAAATCGATATTGGCGGCGTACGCAGAGGCGTAGTTCTTCAGCCGCTCGCGCAGATTCTTTTCGGCGGTGTCGGCAAACGCGACATCCAGCGCATAACCCGCCAGTGCAAGGAAGGCCACCAGACTGAGGCTGGCGGCCAGCAACTGGCGGGCCTGCAGGGAGCGCGGCCGCCAGCGTCTATACCACTTGGAGCGGCCCGGCACCTGATCTTCCTGCTTGCCGATGCGCGGACTCAGCCTTCTGTACGCGGAATGGCGAAACGATAGCCGCGACCGCGTACCGTCTCGATCGGCTTGAGCTCACCATCGGGATCGAGCTTCTTGCGCAGGCGCCCGATGAAAACTTCCAGCACGTTCGAATCGCGATCGAAATCCTGCTGATAGATGTGCTCGGTCAGATCGGCCTTGGAGACCAGTTCGCCGGCATGCATCATCAGGTACTCGAGCACCTTGTACTCGTAACTGGTCAGATCCACGTTGGCGCCATTGACGCTGACCGTCTGCGCTGCCAGATCCAGCGCGACCGGGCCGCATTCCAGGGTCGGCTTGCTCCAGCCCGCCGCGCGCCGCAGCAGCGCATTGACGCGCGCCAGCAGCTCTTCGACATGGAACGGCTTGACCAGGTAATCGTCGGCACCCTGCTTGAGCCCTTCGACCTTGTCCTGCCAGCTCGAACGCGCGGTCAGGATCAGCACCGGGAACTTCTTGCCCTCATCGCGCAGCGCCTTGATCAGTTCCATGCCCGACATCTTGGGCAGGCCGAGATCGATGATGCCGACATCGAACGGGACTTCGCGGCCCATGTACAGGCCTTCTTCGCCGTCTTGTGCAGCGTCGACAGCAAAGCCTTCACGCTTCAGACGCGCGGCAAGGGTCTCGCGCAGCGGAGCTTCGTCTTCGACCAAAAGGATACGCATGCACTCTCCCTAGTTACGTTGTCGGCCAATGGCCGGGGGATTTATAAGACTGAACGTAGAACTATCTACGCCTAGTGGTTATCGTCGCGTGGTGGCACATCGAGTGGCGCCTGGCTGCGCGGCGGCGCGGCCTGCATCTGCTCCGACTCATACACGGTGTGCACACGGCCATCCTTCATGTACTTGACCCGGTTGAGATTGCCCCCATCGAACGGCACGCGTTCGGCGCTGAGGATCTGTCCACCGGTGGACCGTTGCACCTGCCGGATAGTGTCCGAGAGCGTGCGTCCATTGCCGCGCGCCGATGGCGGCAACGCCTCGCGTCCCGCATGCGACATCGGATATCCCTGTCCCCATGCCGACGGCGTTGCCATGGCTACCCCAAGGGCAACCAGGACGACATAGCGAGCGCGGCAGAACGGCTGGGTCACAATGAATCCTAGCGGGTTGTTCAGGAACATTCAAAATTCGTGAAACCAACCACCGGTGCCGGCATGGTCGAGCCCGAGAATAGACCCAAATTCTTGATTTTTCGGGGTGAATCCCATCTGAACTTTTTAGCTTTGTGTTAACGCTGTTCAGTGAAATGAATCCCGGACGTGCATGGAAAGGCGCTTTGCCCTGGATTCCGCCGTCGGGCCTGACGGGCGACATCGCTGCCGAATGCGGTCAACGGATATGCCGGTTCAGGTAATGCAAGCCACAGACCAGTTCAGGCCACCACGCGCCAGGCCTGGGTGTCGGTGCGCTGCAAGGCCTGCTCGACCAACTCCCAACCGGCACCGGGTCGGGGCGCGCCCTCGCTCAGGACCTGCCGGAACGCGCGTCCGCCCGGCTGGCCATGGAACAGCCCCAGCACGTGCCGGGTCATGTGCTTCAATGCCACGCCGTGTTCCAGTTGGGACTCGACGTAGGGCCGCAAGGCGCGCAGCAAGTGGTCGCGCGGTTGCTCTGTACGTCGATCGAGGGCCGCATCCAGGCGATGCAGCAGGTAGGGGTCGTGGTAGGCGGCGCGGCCGAGCATGACGCCGTCGGTCTGGTGCAGATGCTCCATTGCGGTTTCCACCGCCGCAATGCCGCCATTGAGCACCACCGGCAACGCGGGGCGCTCCTGCTTGAGGCGATACGCCCAGTCGTAACGCAGCGGCGGCACTTCGCGGTTTTCCTTGGGCGACAGGCCCTTGAGCCACGCGTTGCGGGCATGTACCACCACCATGGCCGCGCCGGCTGCGACCACTTGGTCGACGAAACTGGCGAAGACGGCGTAGTCGTCATCGTCGTCCACGCCGAGGCGGCATTTGACCGTGATCGGCAACGTGGTCGCCGCACACATGGCGGCAACACAGTCGGCGACCAGCGCCGGCTCGCGCATCAGACAGGCACCGAAGCGCCCGGCCTGCACGCGATCGGACGGGCAGCCGCAATTGAGGTTGATCTCGTCGTAGCCCCACTCCTGCGCGATCGCCGCGGCCTGCGCAAGCAGTGCCGGCTCGCTGCCGCCCAGTTGCAGCGCCAGCGGCTGTTCGACCGGATCGAAGCCGATCAACCGCGCGCGATCGCCATGGATCACCGCATTGGCGTGCACCATCTCGGTATACAGCCGTGCCGAGGGTGCCAACAGGCGATGGAAGACCCGGCAATGGCGGTCGGTCCAGTCCATCATCGGGGCAACGGACAGGCGCAGGGAGGCGGCGTAGCGATCGGCGGAAGCGGTCATCGACATGTGGCTACAGCGAGCAGCCATCGGAATGCGGAGCAGGATCAACAGCTTACACGGGTGTCGGCGAATCTGCCGCGCGCGGCGCGGCATGCTGCCAGGCCGATCTGCCGAAGCGCGCTGCAGGACCACCCGTTCATTGCACCGTGTAATTGCCCCGTATCAGCTGACCGAATTCGAGCACGACGCGCGTTTTGGATTGCGCCGGTGGCGCGCTTCGCCGGCCGGCATCGCAGCTGCTTGTACACCGGCAGGGGCGAACGACATCGCGATGGCGCTGCTGTCATTCCCGCTCGCCGGCTCCGCGTTAACGGGCGGCATCGCTGTAGATGCGCAGTGTCTGGTGGCGTCCGCCGATGCCGGCCGAACGCGGTGCATCATCAGTGATCAGCGGAGCTTCTTTCGTCCAGTGCCGGCTCAGTGCACGGCGCCTGGACGGGATCTGCAGTTACAGGTTGCGGAAGCCCACACGCTCTTCGGCGCTCAGCGGCTTGCCGAGGGCGTGATACGAGGCAACCAGGGTGATCAGGGCGGTGCCCAGCACGGTGTAGAAGCTCCGCGAAGTAGCCAGCACGTGTACCTGACCGAACACCAGGGCGACCACGGCAGTGGCAGTGCACAGCACCATGGCCAACAGGGACATCAGGAAAGGGATGGAGGGATCGAGCTTCATGGTCCGGGGGTTCCAGTGTGCGATAGCGGAAGCATCGGCGTTCGCAGCGGTTTCTTGAACTGTTTTTTGCGGTTTTCGGGAACAGATTTTAAGCAAGTCAGCGCGCGCTCAGATTTATGTCAAAGCCTTGGCGCACAACGGTTTGGCCGTCAGGAAACTCCTGACGCAGTGGCGGAAAAATCACCGCTTCCGCCGGAGATCCAACGCACCTGCGGCAGAAAACCGACGGGGCGGTGACCGCACTCTTCGGCGGCCAGCCAAGGCAGTTTCGGCGCGTCGGCCAGCAATCAACAGATTCGGGATCAACCGTGCACGACATCTAGGGCGCGCATCGGCCAACCGGCAACCGCGTAGGTGGCCATAGCGAAACTGGTGGTCGCTGGCACGCACCGGTGGCCTCAGCGCGCGCGATGGGGTGCTGCGAGCGAGGCCGCCGAGGCGCCGGGTATCGAGGTGCAGGACTCAGGCGGTGGCGATCAGCGACTCACCCAACGGCCGCCGTGACGAGCTGGCGTCGCAACTACGTACAGCGTGTTGAGAGTGGCCGAGCGCTATGCGTGCAAACTGCTCGGATGCGGACTGCAGACGGCTTGCCGGTGCACTACGGTGCGGCACCCTGCAGCAAGCATTACCGATGGCTCACGCCGGCATTGGCGGCCTGACTGGCATCGGCATCGGCATCGGCATCGGCCGCATGGCGCATGGCGCATGGCGCATGGCGCATGCGAGTTTGCTGACGCCTGGCGTCACACATGACTGCCCGCCACGCATAACTGGCGCGCTCAGCGCGCCGGGGACGTCGCAAACTCGCCGCGTTGCAGCTTGGTCACATCGTTGCCCTGCCCGTCCTTGAGGCTGAGGTCCGCGCCCTTGGCGGCCAGATCCTTGAGCACGTCTGTCCGCTGGAACAACGCGGCGTACATCGCCGCGGTCTGGCCTGCGTTGTTGCGCTGGTCCGGCGCGCAGTCGGCCTGCATCAGGCGCTTGGCGATGCCCAACTCGCCCTTGAAGATCGCACCCATCAGCGCGGTATTCCCGCGCTTGTCCTGCACACACGGGTCGGCACCGGCGCTGAGCAACTGCTCCACTGCCGGGCGCTGGCCGTGATAGGCCGCCAGGATCAGGGCGGTGTAGCCCTTCTCATCACGGGTGTTGAGGTCGTAGTGCGAGCGGATGAACTCGGCCAGCATGTCCTGCCGCCCTTCGCGTGCCGCGTCGAAGAAGTACTCGCGCAGCTGCAGCTTGATCTGCGCCGGGTCGGCGGTGGCAGTCGTGGCGCTGGTGGAGACAGATGCGGGCGAGGCGGCGTTGGCAGCCGCAGACAGGGTGCCAAGCATCAGAAACAGCAGGGTGCGCATGTGGCTCTCCCGGTAGCGAAAACGGCACCGCGGCACAGGCCGCGATGCCGTGGGTGGATCAGTCCTGCAGGCTGGAGGCCAGTTGCTTGACCCGGGCCAGGTCGCCCTTGGCGACACGCGTCACGCCAGTGCCGTACTCGGGGTCGGCCTTGTACAGGAACGACAGCAGGATGTGCTTGCTCTCGGTGTCGGTGGTGGCCAGCGACTCGCCGAAACTCTGCACCAGATCGGCCCGATCCTTCTTGCTGTAGGACCGATACAGCTCACCGGCCTGCTTGAAGTTCTGCTCGCGGGTGATCTTGGCCTGCTGGGTGGTGCCCGACAGCGGCAACGCGCTGTAACGCGCGGCGGTGTCCTGCGGACGCGGCTCCAGGCGGCTCGGCTCGTAGTTCACGCCGCTGGTGGTGTGCCCGTTGTTGCCTTCGCCATCCTGGTTGCCGTTGTTGACGGCCACACGCGGACGGTTGACCGGCAGGTTCAG
The DNA here is from genome assembly GCF_011761885.1 of Xanthomonas sp. CFBP 8151. NCBI lineage: Bacteria > Pseudomonadati > Pseudomonadota > Gammaproteobacteria > Lysobacterales > Lysobacteraceae > Xanthomonas > Xanthomonas sp. CFBP 8151. Next base: position 265,480 of record NZ_JAASQZ010000004.1, on the reverse strand, counting down.
GCCGTTGGCACCGATGCGATACAGCTGGGTGTCGGCGTAGGAAAAGATGCGACCCTGCAGCAGGCGGTCTTCCGACGGCTCGATGCCCGGCACCAGGTTGGCCGGCGCCATTGCGACCTGCTCGGTTTCCTGGAAGAAGTTGTCGACGTTCTTGTTCAACACCATCTGGCCGACCTTCTGCTCCGGTACGTCCGGCCAGATCTTGGTGGCGTCCAGCGGATCGAAATCGAACTTGGCCAGGTCTTCCGGCTTGAGCACCTGTACGTACAGGTCCCACTTCGGGAAGTCGCCCTTCTTGATCGCACCGACCAGATCGTTGGTCAGGTGGCTGTAGTCCTTGGCCTGGACGGCGGCGACCTGCTTGGGGTCGAGGTTCTTGATGCCCTGCAGCGTCTTCCAGTGGAACTTGACGTAATGCACTTCACCCTGCGCATTGACCAGCTTGTAGGCGTGCACACCGTTGCCATCCATGAAGCGGTAGCCGGCGGGGGTGCCTTCGTTGGAGTACAGCAGCGTCAGCGTGCGGGTGCCTTCGGGCACGTGCGAGAAGAAATCGAAGCGGCGCGAATCGTCGTCCAGGTTGGTGCGCGGGTCCGGCTTGAACGCGTGGACCATGTCGGGGAACTTGATCGCATCGCGGATGAAGAAGGTCGGGAAGTTGTTGCCGACCAGATCCCAGTTGCCTTCGCTGGTGTAGAACTTGGTGGCGAAGCCGTGCGGGTCGCGCAACGTTTCCGGCGAGTGGTTGCCGTGCACCACCGAGGAGAAGCGCACGAACACCGGGGTCTTTTCGCCGGCACTGAACACCTTGGCCTTGGTCAGGCTGGACAGATCGGCGGTGGCGGTGAACTCGCCTTTGACGCCGGTGCCGCGTGCATGCACCACGCGCTCGGGAATACGTTCGCGATCGAAGCGCTGCAGCTTCTGGATCAGTTGCACGTCCTGCAGCAGGGCCGGGCCATTGGCCCCGGCGGTCTGCGAATTCTGGTTGTCACCGACCTTGGCGCCGTTGTCGCGGGTCAGAGCGGATTGGGCGAAAACCGGCGGGGCGATCAGCGTCGGGGCTAGCAGGGCTAGCACCATGAGGGATCCAGGGCGCATGGCGTCAGCTCGTTTGAGGGAGCTGAATCATCGCCAGCAGACCGAAGCGTGAGAAGTCGTTAGTTATGATCGCTGCGATAGGCAAACATGATGGTGGGTGCGTTGCGTGATATGTATCGCTAAATGCCCCGGCAGTAGGTTGAGATAGGCGAGCAATGATCCACAGACCGTCTTCGTCTGCATGGACGCAAGTGCGGCGGGAACAAGCTGATGCTGCGATACGAGGTTGCAAACGTTCGGGGTGGTGGTCAAACGTCTTCGTCTTGCATCCGTTTTACGTCGAGCTGACGTTCCGGGCAGGATGCACTGCGCCTCGCATTCAAAATGCAGCTGCAGCATCAATCAGCACTGTCGTGGCACTGCGCTCGTCAGGGTGCGAATGGCGGACGCCATGCGTCGGTCATGCAGCGCCGCAGATGCAGGTTGCTGCTTGTCAGCGGGCCACTGCATCACTGCAGCAGTGATCGATCAACGCCCGATCACCCGCTTGAACGGTGGCAACGCGTCGATGATGCGTTTGCCGTAGCGACGTGTCAGCAGGCGCGAGTCGAGGATGATCACGCGCCCGTGGTCGCTGGAACTGCGGATCAAGCGGCCCGCAAACTGCGTGAGCGTGCGCAGCGCGTGCGGGATGGCGATCAGGTTGAAGGCATTGTGGCCGCGACTCTCCAGCCATTCGCTCAGCGTCGAGGTCTGCGGGTCGGTCGGCACCGCGAACGGCACCTGGGTGATGACCACGGTGGTGCAGGCATCGCCGGGAAGATCCAGACCTTCGCCGAACGAATTCAGGCCAAACAGCACCGAGCCCTCGCCGGCGGCGATACGGCGCAGGTGTTCGGTGATCAGTTGCGACTTGTTGCCCTCGCCCTGCACCAGCACGCGGTTGCGCTGCGCCAGCGGCATCAGGTCGGCGACCTTTTCCATCTTCCAGCGCGAAGTGAACAGCACGATGCTGCCCTTGGCGGTCCAGTCGAGTTCGCGCACCAGGTAACGCGCGACCTCCTTCGGGTGACCTTCGCGATCGTCGGGAGTGACCGGGAAGTTGGGCACGACCAATTCGGCCTGGTTGGGCAGGTCGAACGGTGAAGCCAGCGAGGCCATCTCGGCGTGATCGGGCAGACCGTTGTCGATCGCGAACGATTGGAAATCGCCGCCGCCGGTCAAGGTGGCCGAGGTCATCACCACCGAATCCACCTCGTCCCAGATCATCGTGCGCAGCACCTGCGCAGCCGACACCGGCGAGCAATGGCAGATCAGATCGCCGTCGCGCGAGAGCGTGATCCAGCGTGCCATCGGCGGCTGGCCTTGCTTGTCTTCGCGCCGCCAGCCGCTCCACAGATTGTGTTGCTGCTCGGCCATCTCCAGGGCCAGGCCGAGGCTGCGCTGCAGGCGTTCGCGCGCCGAGTCGTCCTGCTTGCCCTTGGCGATCGCACTGTGTGCGGCATGCACCCAGTTGAACAACGCGCGGGTTTCTTCGCCGAGTTCTTCGATCGCCGGGCCCCATTGCGGCGGCAGCTTGCCGTTGGCCGCACGCCACAAGGGATCGCGCTCGCCGGGCTCGGGCTTCCACACACGTTCGACCTCGGCGTGGAAGGCCTTGAGCAGCTTGGACACGCGCGCAGCCACCTCGATCGCCTCGTTGGGCAGCAGGTTGCCGAGCTTGTCCTTGTCCACCGCGCGGTAGGCGGCAGCGATGAGGATCTGCAACCGGCCGGTGCGCTTGGCCATCTCGTCCAATGGCAGGTTGGCGGCGCCCTGGTCGATCGCCACACCGGCGATGTGATGGCCTTCGTCGAGCACCAGCAGCATGTCGGCGGGCGGGGCGATCAATGGCTGGCCGTTTTCGGCGTCGCCCAGCGACAGCGACGACAGCAGCAATGCATGGTTGGTGACCACGATCTGCGCTTCGCGCACGTCGGTGCGCGCCTTCAGCACCGGGCATTGCGCGGCGTAGCTGCAGCGGCGACCGGCACAGCCGGAGGCCGGCGTGGTGATGCGCAGGCGCAGCGGCACCGAGATCTGTTCCGGCGCATCGTCCAGATCGCCGTTCCAGCTGCGCTCGGCGTAGGCCTTGGCCAGGCGCTTGGCCAGATCCGCGTCGGCCGGGCTGAGCGGGCGGTCGTAGAGCGCCTGCTCATCGTCGAACATGCCTTCCTGGCTGGCTTCGCCCTGCAGCTCGGCAGCGTTGCGCGTGCACAGGTAGCGGGTACGGCCCTTGGCCAGCGCGACGGTGGCTTGCAGCCCGGTGGCCGTAAGGAAGGCCGGGATGTCGCGCTCCACCAACTGCGACTGCAGCGCCACGGTGCCGGTGCTGATGACCAGTTTTTTCTTGGTGGCCAGCGCGATCGGCACGCCGGCGGTGAGATAGCCCAGGCTCTTGCCCACACCGGTTGGCGCCTCGGCAATGCCGATGCCGCCGGAGGTGGCCAGTGCGCGCGAGACCAGGCCGATCATCTGGCTCTGCGCCCGCCGTGTGGCGAAGCCGGGCGTGTTGGCCTGCAGCTTTGCGTAGGCCTCGCGGATGCCGGCCTTGATCGGGTCGGTCAGAACACGCTGGGTGGGAACGGGCGCCGACGGCGCGGCCGGTGGGGCGACTTCATTCATCGCGCTATTTTCGCACGGACCGGCGCAACGCCTGCGACCGGCGTGGCACTCGGCTGAACGTGTTTGCTGGCGCGGGGCGGCGCCACCGCCAGCCTGGTCCCGGGTACGCACGCTGCACGGCCACTGCATGCGTCGGATCCGCTCATCGCCGGCGGGCACTGGCCGCACGTCCTGGCCCGAAAGGTCGCGCAATGGATGCCGACCCAATCACCCTGCGCTGCCTGCAACGAGCAGGCAACGTCGCGCCACGTGTCAGCGGCCTTGCGTCCGCGGCGGCCATGCATGGCGCGCCCATACCAGTCCGATGACTACCATTGCGACGCCCATCAGCAACATGCCGGCGCCCACGCCAGCGGGCCCGAAGCGTTCATACAGCAGGCCACCGCGATTGACCGCAGCCAGCGCCTGCGGATGCAGCAGCGTCCACCCGCCCTGCCCGGCACTGACCAGCCCGACCACCACCAGGGCGATGGCTTTGAGCGGAATCATGGGCGCGGGCCGGCGGCGGGCGGCACGCGTTGCAGGCTGCCTGCCAGCGTCCACACCAGCACGCCGATGCCCACGCCTTGCACCGCCATCAGCACGAAGTGGGCGATGCTGGCCACCATGCTGATCTGACGCACATTGCCTTGCTGCAGCAACAGCATCGGAATCGCCTGGAAGGCAACCTCGGCAAACAGGCAGCCCAGCAGCAGCCAGAGCGCGGCCAGCCCGGTACGCCGCAACGTGCTTTGCGAGGCACGCCACAGCAGAACCAGCCCGAGCAGCAACGCGATCAGCATCGGCACGCGCGACAGCAGGCTGGTGACCAGCGTCAGCAGGATATCGGTGGCGGTGACGCTGCCCACCTCAGTCGGCACTGACCAGAAGGGCCTCGCGCGCGCGCAGCGCGGCGTAGACCGGGTCGGTGTCCGGGCGCACCCCGTGCCACAGCGAGAAACTCTCGGCCGCCTGCTCCACCAGCATGCCCAGGCCATCGACGGCGTAGCGGCATTGCGCCGCGCGTGCCCAGGCCAGGAATGCGATGGCGGTGGCGCCGTAATTGAGATCGACCGCTGCGGTGAGGCTGTTGACCAGGCCCAGCGGCATGGCGAACGCACCGGCGTCGCGATCGCGCCCAGCCGCAGTGGCGTTGACGATCAGTTCGAAGTCGCCCAGATCGCGCAGGTCTTCGATGTAGCGCGAGACCACCCGCCCCGGTTCGCCGAGCGCATCGCACAAGGCATCGGCGCGCTCGGGCGAGCGGTTCACCACCACCATCTCGGTGATGCCCGCTTCCAGCAGCGCCGGCGCCACACCGCGCGCGGCACCACCGGCGCCGAGCAGCAGCACTCGGCGACCACGCAGATCCAGCCCGTGGCGGTCGGTCAGATCACGCACCAGGCCGGCGCCATCGGTGTTGTCGCCCTGCCACTGCCCGTCGTTGCGCACCAGCGTGTTGACCGCACCGGCCAGACGCGCGCGATCGCTCAGGCTGGCCGACAACCCGAAGGCGGCTTCCTTCAGCGGCAGGGTGACGTTTGCGCCCTTGCCTCCTTCGTCGGCGAAGCGCTCCAGCGCGGCAGCGAACTCTTCCGGCGGTGCGTCGATGGCGGTGTAGTCCAGCGCGATGCCGGTCTGCTTCCCGAAGTCGGCATGGATGGCCGGCGACAGCGAATGGGCGACGGGGTGACCGAACACGGCATAACGGGATACGGGCATGAAACGCTCTCTGGTTGACTAGACTGTGCGCGACTTGAGGCAGGAACCCCGCATGCAACTTCGATGGACACTGCTCGCGCTGGCGGCAAGTTTACTCTGCGTCCCCGCCGCGTCGGGGCTTGCCGAATTCGGCATCGAAGGCATGGGCGTGGTCTCCACCCCGGCCAACGAAGCGCGCGCCACGCTGAGTCCGGACGGGCAACGCATCGTCTGGGCCAGCGACCGCGCCGGCGGCAGCGGGGGCTGGGATCTGTGGCAGGCCCGGTTGAGCGGCGGGCGCTGGCAGAACGCAGACGTGCTGCCGATCAACACCGCGCAGGACGAGACCTCCCCGCTGTTCAGTGCCGATGGCCGCTGGCTGCTGTTCGCCTCCACCCGGCCTGGCGGTGCCGGCGGCGCCGACCTGTATCGCGCGCCGGTGGACGCGCAGGGCCTGATCGGTGCGGTGCAATCGCTGGGCGCGGCGATCAACAGCCGCGGCGACGAGCGTTCCCCGACACTGTCGCTGGACGGCACGCGCCTGTTGTTCGCCAGCGACGGCCACGGCGGCGCCGGCGGCATGGACATCTTCGTGGCGCGCTGGGAGGGGCAGACCTTCATCGCGCCGGTGGCGCTGAGCGATATCAACAGCGCTGCCGACGAGCTGGATGCGGCCTGGCTTGGCGATGGACGGGGTCTGGTGTGGGCACGCGGCCAACAGGATGGTCCCAGCCAGTTATTGCTGGCGACCTGCAACAACGGCCATTACACCGTGGGCCAGGCATTGCCGCTGTCGTTCAACGGGCCGCAGGAACGCACCTTCGGTGCGGTGGTGGATGCGGCCAAGCCAGGCGAGTTGCTGGTGACCGGCAGCGCGCGCGCACCGCGTGCGGGGCAGTTGGACATCTATCGGATGAAGGCGCCGGCGGTGGATGGAGATACGAGCTGCCGTTGAGGATGGGTGGGTGCGCAGACTCGGGCCAGGAGCTGCCGGGAATACGACTTCGGGCCAAGCTGTTGTAAAGCGGATGATCTGGGTCACGCTGCAGGGATGCTGATCTGAGGTTTGACTGTAGGGCTGCTGATCTGAAGCTTGGTCGCAGGGCCCTTGCCCGCCCACCATCGCGGGACACGCCGCAAGTACGTCCGTGTAGGCTCTTACGCGGCATCCATGCCGCGTAAGGTCCCGCGACGGTGAGCGGGCAAGGGCCAGTCGAGATGGTCGGTGTGCATGGTCAGAAGCGGGAGCGGCAGCCGGCGGTCAGATGCAGCGGTGGTTGCATGATCCTTGTGATCTGGCAGACGTGGTCTGATTTCCAAAACATTCCGTCGAAGGCGGGCAGCAAGTGGATTGGGTTTGCCCCCTGTCGCTAACAGTCATCCACACATGCATACAAGCGGCCAGGCCGCTGCGTTAAGTCGCCTCGCTTAAGTCATCCCGCTTTTGCAATTCCATCAGCGCACGACCAACTTGGCAGGCGTGATGTCCTTACCGGTTGCGGGACCCTTGGCGGCATGGATGCCGCCAAGGAGCCTCCATGGACGGATTCACGGCGTGTCCCGGAAGTGGTGAGGGCATCGCGCCCTCGATCAACCAGGCTCTCGCCTGCATGCAACAGGATGCAGCCAACGAACACCACTGCGCTCACTGCAAGACGGGCACAGTTGCGCTAGGAAGCAGCATATAAACCTCGTTCCCCGCGGTTCCTCCACGCCATCCGCACCACGCCTGACGACTGCGCGCTAGATTTTTTGTTAGCGCTCCAACGCAGCGATGCAGTGGCGATGGCCGCGCTCAATACACATCGCGCCGATAACGTCCCGCTGCGGTCAGCGACTCCAGGCGCGCCTCGCCCAGCAATTCGCGCAGTGTGGCATCGACCTCACGCGCCATGCTGTCCAGGCTGCCGCAGACATGGATCACCGCACCGCGATCGATCCAGTGGCGCAAGGTATCGCCGGTCTCGCGCAAGTGATGCTGCACGTAGCGCTTGTGCGCCTGGTCGCGCGAGAACACCCGGTCCAGCTGCTGCAGATGGCCACGCGCATGCCAGGCCTGGAGTTCGTCGGCGAACAGACCATCGTGCGCGGCCTGCCGTTCGCCGAACAGCAGCCAATGCCCGTGCACGCCGGCCAGCTCGGCCTCGCGCAGCAGACTGCGCAAGCCGGCGATACCGGTGCCGTTGCCGATCAACACCATCGGCGCCTGTTCGACGCGATGGAAGCCGGGGTTGGTGCGCAACCGCGCGCGTATCTGCCCACCGACGGGTGCGTGGCAGATCAGCCAGCCCGAGCCCAGGCCGGGGCTGCCGTCGGTACCTGTGGTCAGGCGTACCACTGCAGTCGCGAGGCCATCGGCCGGCACGCTGGCCAGCGAGTAGTCGCGGGTCGGCAGCCAGGCGCAGGCGTCCAGCCAGGTCTGCGGATCCGGATGCGGCGTTGGCGGGCGCGTGGGCGGCTCCGGCAGCACGCGCTCGGCAACGGCCTGCTGCAGCGGCAGCAACTGCGCATCGACATGCACCAGCGCGTCGGGCGGCAGTCCCCACGCAGCCAGGCACGCGCGGACGTGCGTATAGGCGTGCGCCGGCTGCACTTCGAGAATGTCGCCGGCCTGCCACTGCGTGCCGGACGGTGGCAGCAGATCGATCTGCCAGATCGGTGCTCCCTCGCTACCCGGGTTGAGATGCGTGCGCGCCGACAACGTCCAGTGCAGCAGCGTCGGGCGTGCCAGCGGCACGGCGGCCACCGGCGCACCGGCAATCTGCGCCAATTGCGCATGCCATTGCGCCAGGGCCTGCGGATCGGTGTTGTCCATCTCCACTGCCGGAAACAATGGCTGCGCGCCTTGCGCCTGCAACCACTGCTCGATGCGTCGCGAAAACCCGCAGAACTGCGCGTACTGGCGGTCGCCCAGGGCCAGCACGGCATAGGTCAGCTGCGACAGCGTCATGCGCTGGCGCAACAGTTCGCGCTCGAAGCTGCGCGCGGTGTCCGGCGGCTCGCCATCGCCGAAGGTGCTGACCACGAACAAGGCATGCCGTGAGCCCTGCAGATGCTGCGCGGTGAGCTGTGCCAGCGAGCGCACCTGCACCGGCAGACCGGCGGCCTGCAGATGCGCGGCCGCCTGCCAGGCCAGCCGTTCGGCAAACCCGCTCTGGCTGGCGAACCCGATCAACCACGGCTCGGCTTGCGAGGCCGCAGGTGCACCGTGCAGGACATCGCGCGCGGCACGCAGCGCGCGCTTCTTGCGGCGGCGATCCAGATAGAGCATCCAGCCGGTCACGAAGAACACCGACATGCCGACACTGGCCAGCATCACCACGATGCGGCCCGGCAGCCCGAAGAAACTGCCCGAGTGCAGCGGAAACATGCTCACCAGCAACTGCTGGCCGCGCGGCAGCAGTGCATAGTCCTGACGACGCAGCAACGCACCGCTGCCCGGCTCGATCTCCAGATTGTCGTAGGCGCGATCGTGGTCGGGATGATCGGGCAGGAACCGTACGCTCAGCGGCTGACCCGCACGCGGCGGAATACGTAGGTCCAGTGCCGTGCCGTGCGTGCCCGGGATGGCATCCAGGGTGCGCTGCACGGCTGCGAAATCCACCGTGGCGGGGCGATGATCGCGCCCGTCGCCACGCATCGCCGGCTCGGTGCCGAGCAAGGCCACCACGCCGTCGCGGTACCAGTTGTAGGACCAGGTCAGCCCGGTCAGCGCCACTAGCAGGTACACCAGCAGACACCAGGTGCCGAACACCGCATGCAGGCTCCACAGAAAACTGCGCCCCTGCCGTCGCCACTCCACCGCCCACCAGGTGCGCAGACTCCACCAGCGTCGCGGCCAACGCAGATACAGGCCGGAGGCGCAGAAGAACAGCAGGATCAGGGTGCTTGCACCGGTCACCGCCTGGCCGCGCTTGCCCGCGGTCAGATGGCGATGCAGGTCCTCGATAAAGGCAAACGCGCCGCTCAGCCGCGGAGCGGCAACCTTCTCCCCGGTATACGGATCGAAATACACCCGGCCGCCGCCCTTGCCGGCCAGGCGTGCGGTGGACGGGCGCTTGCCGGTCGGATCGATCAGCATGCGGGTGACCGCCTGTTGTCGATCCAGATCGAGCCGGCGCAGCAGCACATTCACCGGCAATGGCCGCTCGCCTGCCGTATGCCGTTGTGCCAGCTGTGCGATGGCCGGATTGGCCAGCCGCACGATCTCGTCTTCGAAGGACATCAACGCGCCGGTCAGCCCCATCACCGACAGCACCAGCCCGGCCGTGATGCCGAGCAGCCAGTGCAATTGGAACAGGGCGGTCTTGAGCACGCGCGAGCAGCCTGCAACAGTGGGCCCGCCATTGTAGATGAGAATCGTTATCGCAGTTTGCGTGGCGATTCGAGGCTTGCGTCATTGACGCGACGCGATCACGCAACGATGGGCCTGTCACTCGTTCATTGCAGCGACGCCGGTACCCGCATCCGCGGAAGGCAGACTGACCAAAGCTGCCTGCGCTGCACGATCCTTGCTCATCCAGCAGATTGCAGCACGCCGCACGAAGCGCAGGCCGCGAGAGAACGCGGCCTGCGGGATCATTGCGTCTTTCGAATCACGCCAAGCCTGCAAGTGCCGATTACCCGCCTGGGAGGCGTCACAGCACCGCCTCACCGCACTCAGCCTTCCCGCAACCAGCGCGCCACCTGCGGCGCGAAATAGGTCAGCACGCCATCGGCGCCGGCGCGCTTGAACGCCATCAGCGCTTCCAGCACGCACTTGCGTTCGTCCAGCCAGCCATTGGCGGCGGCGGCCTTGAGCATCGCGTACTCGCCGCTGACCTGATAGGCGAAGGTCGGCACGCGGAATTCCTGCTTCACCCGCCGCACCACATCCAAGTACGGCATGCCCGGCTTGACCATCACCATGTCCGCGCCCTCTTCCAGGTCCAGCGCGATCTCGCGCATGGCCTCGTCGCTGTTGGCCGGGTCCATTTGATAGGTGCTCTTGTCGGCCTTGCCCAGATTGCCGGCGCTGCCGACCGCATCGCGGAACGGGCCGTAGAACGCCGAGGCGTACTTGGCCGAGTAGGCCATGATGCGCACGTTGAGGTGGTCCTGCGCGTCCAGCGCGCGACGGATCGCACCGATGCGGCCATCCATCATGTCCGACGGCGAAATGATGTCCACACCGGCTTCGGCATGCGACAGCGATTGCCTGACCAACGCCTCGACGGTGATCTCGTTGAGCACATAGCCCTTGGCGTCGATGATGCCGTCCTGGCCGTGCGTGGTGTACGGGTCCAGCGCCACGTCGGTCATGATGCCGAGTTCGGGAAACCGCGCTTTCAGCGCACGTACCGCACGCTGCGCCAGGCCGTCCGGATTCCACGCCTCGGCCGCGTCCAGGCTCTTGCCGGCGGGGTCGATCACCGGGAACAGGTCGATCACCGGAATACCCAGCTCCAGGGCCGCTTCGGCTTCGCGCAGCAACTCGTCCAACGACAGACGCTCGACGCCGGGCATGGACGCGATCGGCGCGCGGCCGGACAACTCGTGCACGAACACCGGCCAGATCAGGTCATCGGTGGTCAGCGTGTTTTCGCGCATCAAACGGCGCGAGAACGCATCGTGGCGCATGCGCCGGGGACGGTAGTGGGGATGGGCCATCGGGGGCTCCTGTCAGCAGCCCGCAAGTTTACGCCCGCGACCCGTCGCCGGACGCGATGCGACGCTGTGTCGCAGCGCTGCAACGGGCCGGATCGCATTGCGATTGACGCCAGCGCGAGCCGCCTGGACCACGCGGTCAGCTCACCATAGAGAGTGCGCCCGGCTGGCGGCGGTGCCACGCGTCGATCGTCTCTATCGCCAGCAGGTGCACGGCCCTTCGAGATCGCGCGGCCTGCTTGGAAGGCAATGCCGCGTGCTAGATCACGCCGCCGCCCAGGCTCAGACGGATCACCCCGACCACGATCACCAGGCCGTTGAGCAGCAAGCCGGTCTTGGCACGCCCGCGATTGCCGGCCGAGGTGAACAGCAGCGCGATCGCCGCGATCAGCGCGCCCAACGCCGCAAACGGGATCAGAAACCAGTTGCCCCAGCCCAGCAGCGGGATGAAGGCCAGCACCATCCACAGCAGCGCCACAATGCCCCACAGCAGGCTGATCAATCCCACGTGCCACCTCGCCATTTAAAGAATGGCATCAGCTTAGCGCCGCGCCCGCCAAGACGCTGTGGGCAGATGGTCACCCTGACCAATGGCGGCTTGGCGGTAGCCTCACGTGGGCACGGCTAGGGTGCGGCAAAGTCCGGAGCGATTCAGTCCAGGCGCCGGATCATCGCCATCATCGTCGTCAACAGGGCCCGCACCATGAACAAGCATGTCGTCATCGCCGCTGCGCTAGCCATGCTCCTGGCCGGTTGCGCCAGCAGTTCCAAGGTGATGCTGGGCCAGGCGCGCGCGCCGATCGACCCGGCGCTGGTGCAGGTATATTCCAACGCACCGGCCGGCTCGGTGGAGATCGCCCAGCTCGAATCCACCAGCGCTGCTGGCTTCGGCACCCAGGGCCAGACCGATGCGGCCGTGCAACGCCTCAAGCGTGAGGCCGCCAAGCTCGGCGCCAACGGCGTGGTCATCGTTGGGGTGGGCTCGGAACGCTCCGGCGGCGGCCTGTCGGTTGGCGGCGGCAGCTACGGCGGCCGCGTCGGCGGCGGGCTGGGCATCGGCATCCCGACCACCCAGAAGCGCGCGGCCGGCATGGCGATCTGGGTGCCGGCGGGGGCTAGCGATGCCACTCGCTCTCCGCCTGGCCAATGAACCGCCTGTCTCGGATTCGGATGCCTTCGTCAGCAAAACTCCTAGTAACGAAAATGCTGGGCGTTTTTGTGGGCGCTTCTGGCAAGAGGCGCACCGAGCCGACTTGTAGTGAAACCCCAAATCGGATGCAGTATCCTTTGGCGGCAGCCAGGTTGGGACCGCCTGAGCCTTGCGTGCCAGGCTTCCTGTTTACTGCGCTTGTTCACTTGATCTTGGCAGAGTGCAGTCGTTGGCCTCAGTCATCTAAGGAATCGTCATGAAAAGCTGGATATGGATGTTGATGTTGGCGATGTGCTTTGTGGGAGAAGCCGCGGCGCAGAAGAAGGGAGTCACGCTTGTTTGTCGCTCTGACGATCCGTTCGTCTTCTGTACGCAGGGCTGTAAAGACGAAGACAAGAATTGGATACCGGTAGATCCGATTAGCGCGACCTGGGTTGCCGTACCTGGATATTGCCTGTTCCCCAGTCCGTCACCTTGCTGTGCCGGCCCAGTGTGCCTCCAGGCCTGGACGCCGACTGCCATCACTGCGCTTGCGCAATATCAGAGCATTTGTCCGCAAGCAAAGAAGCAAGGAAAGTGGACAGGTCAGAAGCGACCCGAGAATGTTCCATTCGCTCATTAATTGTGCGGTGGCTTATCAGTGAGACCTTCTCGCCAGCGCGCAGATCACTCTCTTTCTATTCCGAATGAAGCTGTATTGCCTTAACTGGCTGCAACTCCGAATAGCGCTATTCATTAAATCGGCGCGGCCTTCAGGGCCGCGCCTTAGTTTTAGCACTTGAACCGCGCAGAATAATCAGTTCGGCAAACCCTGCTGAGCTTACTTCTGCTGCGCTGGAACAAACTGCGTCTCCACCGCCTTGGCGAGCTGGTCCGGCGGCAGCAGGCCCTGGTCGAGCAGGAAGTTGTTGAAGGCCAGGCGGTCGAACTTCTTGCCTAGGACCAGCTCGGTGCGCATGCGCAGTTCGAGGATGCGGGTGTAGCCGTAGAAGTAGCTGCCGGCCTGGCCGGGCGCGCGGACGGTGTAGCGGTCCAGTTCCTGGCGGGTCATCGCTGGCGAGAGGCCGACGTCGTCTTCGAGCACCTGGCGTGCGCGTTCGCGGTCGATCAGGCCGAGGTTGAGCATCGGGTCGAGCATCGCGCGGGCGGCGCGCAGCAGGCGGAACTGCAGGGCGATCAGCTGACCGTCGAGCGGTTCGTACGGGACCATTTCGGCTTCGGCATACAGCGCCCAGCCTTCGACGTTGACCGAGTTGAACGCAAATAGGCTGCGCGCCAGCGACACGCCGCGTTCGACCATGGCGGTGAACTGCAGCTCGTGTCCGGGGCGGCCTTCGTGCGCGCTGAGCGTCCAGGCGGCCGAGCCGAAGTTGAAGTCGTCGTACTGTTCCTTCTTGGCTCCATCGGCGGTCGGGTTGCCCAGCGGCAGCACGAACTGGCCCTGCTGGCCGGTATTGCCGATCAGCGGTGCCGGCAAGAAGTGCGGCGCCGGTTGCGCAGCACTTTCGGCCGCACTGCCCAGGCGCATCTGCATCGGGCGGTTGGGCACATCGACGATGCGCTGCTGACGGATGATCGGGTCGATCTGGTCGATCACGCTGCGGTAGTGGGTTTCCAGCTGGTCGTCGGCGATCTTGTTGCCCTTGAGCGCACGGATCACCTGCACATAATCGCTGCCCTGCACGCCCTTGGCCTTGGCCACCAGCGGCGCCAGCTGACGCATCGCCGAGCGGGTTTCCATGAATTCCAGCTGCGCGCGCTGGATCAGCTGCTGCGGGGCGATATCGATGCCGACCTGCTTGAGCTGGAAGGCATACAGCGGTTCGGGCAGGCGGGTGTCCTTGCGCGCCTTCGGCAGTACCGTGGTACGGGTCCAGTTGGCGTAATCCTTCAACTGGGTGGACATCGCCTTGAGCGCTTCGTCGCCGCCGGCGATCTTGTACTTGGCGAACAACTCGCCGATGCCGGCGACGTAGGTATCCACATTCGCCAGCGCCTGCTCAACTTCGCGCCGGGTGGGCTGCAGCAAGGCGGTGTTGCCAAGCTGTTCTTCGTAGCGCTGGCGGGCCAGCGTGGTGGTCGGCGTGCTGCCCGGCACTAGGCCGACGTAGCGCTTGAGGCGGTCCAGCGCCTTGGCGCGGCGCTCGGGCACGGTCTGGTCGGACAGCAATCCATTGAGGCCGCTGAAGACCAGCTGTGGGGCGTCGTTCCACGGCAGCAGATAGCGCTCGTTGAGTTCGCTGCCTGCGATGTTCTGCTCGGCCGCAGCGATCATGATCTGCAGGTCCTGGCGCACATTGACGTCGCGCTCGGTGGCCAGCTTGGCCTGCAACGCAGCGCGCGCCTTGCTCATCGCATCGCGGTAGCGCGCGGTGTTGTTTGGCCCCAGGTCGATGACCTGGTCGTCGTAGCCGGGCACGCCGAAGAAACTGGCGTATTCGGGCTGGAACGGCGCCTGCGCGTTCAGCAGGATCTGTGCGTAGCCGTTGCTGGTCTGCACCCAGGCCGGCGTGACGGGCTGGGCCTGCGCGGTTTCACCGGGCTGTGCCTGCAATGGCAGCGAAGCACCGAGCGCCAGCGCAACGGCGAGAACGAGTGGTTTCATGGGGCGGATCCGCAAGTTGAGTAGCGCGACCCTACCCATCCGCAGCGGTGGCGGCAATGCGTCTTAGGTCATGGCCCGCGGGGTTGCGGCGGCGCTTGCGGGTCAGCTACCAGGTTGATTGGATCGGCCTGTCCGCTGGCGAATGTCAGCGTTTGGTAGCGCCATTGCCCGTGCCTGCGGGTGGCGTCCACCTGCAGGCTTCCCTCGCCGCGCGGCCCGTGCAGGTCCACGCTGAAGCGGGCATCTCCTGCCTGACCGGTGTAGCGGATGCTGCCACTGGGCAGGAACGCGTCCTCGACCGGTGTCCCCAGCGCCCGGGTCACGCGCGCATCGGCACGCGCGATGCGAAGCGCATCGCGGTACACATCGCTGGACTTCAGCGTTGCGGCAACCACCGAGAGCAACCCGCCAATCGCCAAGGCCAGCAGCAGGAACAGCGCCACGCCGATGCCGGGGACGATCCACTTCCAGTGCCGGCTCCAGACGTTGGGCGATTGCAGCGTGCGGGGCGATGCAGCGGGAATCGGCGGCGGCGATGACATGGCAACGTCCTTGTAGACCAGCGGTTGGCGCACGACTGCAGGTGGGGCAAGCGACGAACAACGCCACCGCGCGACCAACGCCGCCGGATGTCGCCGGATGTCGCCGATGCTAGGCATCGGCGGCCACTTTACCATTGCTGTTCGCGCGCCCCTGGCACCCGGTTGTCGGCCGCTCAGGGCGTCAGACAGCGCTGGATGAAGGCCTCTGCGGTCTTGTAACGATGCAAGGCAGTGCTGCCGGACAAGCCGTGCTTGGCGCCGGGATAGGTCATCAATTCGAAGGCGGTGCCGCGCGCCTGCAACGCGCTCATCAGCGCGGTGGAGTTGGTGAACAGCACGTTGTCGTCGGCCATGCCGTGGATCAGCAGCAGCTTGGCGCGCATGCCATCCAGATGAGTGGCAATGCGTGCGGCGCGATAGCCGTCGGCATTGCCGGCCGGCAGGTCCATGTAACGCTCGGTGTAATGGGTGTCGTACAGCCCCCAGTCGGTAACCGGTGCGCCGGCCACACCGCAGGCATAGGCCTCGCTGTGCCTGGCCAGCAGCATCAGCGTCATGTAGCCGCCGTTGGACCAGCCCTGCACGCCGATGCGCGTGGGATCGACCCAGCGCTGCGCCTTGAGCCAGGCCACGCCTTGCAGCTGGTCGTCCACTTCCACCGTGCCCTGCCTGCCGTACAACGCGCCACCGAAGGCGCGGCCACGCCGCGGCGTGCCGCGGTTGTCCAGCGAGAACACCACATAACCGCGCTGGGCAAGGTACTGATCGAACAGCGCATCGCCACGGCTCGGCCAGGCATCGAGCACGGTCTGCGCGGCGGGGCCGCCATACACGTACACCACCACCGGATAGCGCTTGGCCGGGTCGAAGTTGTCCGGTTTGATCAGCCGATACTGCAGCGACGTGGTGCCGTCGGCAGCAGTGAGCGTGCCGAATTCCACCGGGCGCTGCGCATCGCGGTATCTGGCGTAAGGATGTTGCGGATCGGCCAGGTCGTTATTAAGCAATGTGGCGATCTTTTCGCCATTGGCATGGAACAGCTCGATCTGCGGCGGCGTGGCGGTGTTGGACCAGGTATCGACATACACGCTGGCATTGCCGGCGAAACTGGCGGCGTGCGTGCCGTGGGTTGTCGAACGTTGTTCGATCGCACCGCCGGCCAGCGGCACGGCGTAGAGGTGGGCCTGGGTCGGCGATTCCTTGCTGGCGGAAAAATACACCGTGCCGGCCTGCTCATCGACGGCGAGCAGTGCATCGACCACCCAGGCGCCGGAGGTCAGCGGCGTGAGCGTGCGGCCATCTTCCGATGCCACGTACAGATGCTCGTAGCCGCTGCGCTCGGAGGTCCAGATGAAGCGACCGTCCTTGAGAAAACGTAGATCGTTGTGGAGCGGCACCCAGGTCGGCGAGGTCTCGGTGATCAGCACGCGTTGCTTGCCGCTGGCCAGCGTGGTTTCGATCAACTCGAGGGTTTTCTGGTCGCGCGACTGGCGCTGGAAGGTCAGCCGCTGCGCATCGCGCCAATCCACCCGTGCCAGATAGATATCGGGGTTATTGCCCAGCTCGATCCAGCGCGGCGCGGCATTGGCGCGCGGTGCGATCACACCCAGTCGCACGGCCACGTTGGGTTGGCCGGCCTGCGGATAGCGCTGGCTGATGACCTCGGTATGGTCGGCATAGACTTCCGGGCGCTTTTGCACCGGCACGCCGGATTCGTCGATACGCGCGAAGGCGATCGCCGAGTCGTCCGGCGCCCACCAGTAGCCGGTGTGGCGATCCATTTCCTCGTCGGCGACGAACTCGGCCACGCCGTTGCCGATGGTCTCGCTGCCGTCGCTGGTGAGCTGCAATTGGTTGCCGCTGGCCAGATCGATCACCCACAGGTTGCGCTGCCGCACGAAGCTGACGAAACCGCCCCTGGGCGAGAGCTTGGCGTCGGTGGCGAAGCCTTCACCGTGGGTGAGCTTGCGCACTGCCGCCGCACCGGTCTTGCGCAGGTCGTACAGATACAGCTCGCCACCGAGCGGGAACAACAATGCATGTGCATCCGGCGCCCATTGGTAATCGACGATGCCGGCGAAGGCAGCGATGCGTTGGCGCTCGCGGCGGGCCTTTTCGACATCGCTGAGCGTTTCGGTACCGGGCAGGACGATTTTGGAATCGACCAGCAGGCGGGTCTGGCCGCTGGCGATGTCGTACTCCCACAGATCCAGTTGATTGCGGTCGCTGTCCTTGCCGCGCAGGAAACTCACCCGCGAGCCGTCAGGGGCGACCTTGGGTTTCATCAACGTCGGGCCGGACAACGGCAACGGGCCGGTGATGGCGTCGAGGGTGAGTTTTTCGGAGTGGGCGGTGGCGGTCGTGCTGAGCATGAGGGCAAGGGCGGCGAGCAGGGCGCGCATCGAAGATCCTGTCGTGAGATAACGCACAGGATGCGGGCGCGTGGGGTGTTTGAGAAGCGCGGCGGCTGATGGCGCGCGTGGAGGTCCTGCCATTTTGTGCACGCGGCGCTAAAGCGCGCGGACCGCACCCTCACCCCAACCCCTCTCCCGGCGGGAGCGGGGCTCAGGCGCCGTGTTGAATTGCTGTACGTGCGCTTTTTTTGCTACTGCACCCTCAGCGCTTGCCGAACAGATGCTTGCGCTCTTCCTCGCTCAGCGGCTTGCCGGCGTTGGGGTTGACCTGCTCCTTCAGCGCATACGCACGTTGCGTTGCCGGGCGCGCGGCGATGGCGTCATGCCAGCGCTTCAGATGCGGGAACTCGGCGTAATCGGGGCGGAGGTCGCCATAGACCTCGATCCAGGGATAGCTGGCCATGTCGGCGATGCCGTACTCCGGGCCGGCCAGGAACGCGTGCTCGGCCAGGCGCTTGTCGAGCACGCCATGCAGGCGACGCACCTCGGCGTTGTAGCGTTCGATCGCGTAGGGAATCTTTTCCGGCGCATAGACGCTGAAGTGGCCCATCTGGCCGCTCATCGGCCCCAGCCCGCCCATCTGCCAGAACAGCCATTCCAGCGCGGCAATGCGGCCGCGCGCGTCGCGCGGCAAGAAGCGGCCGGTCTTCTCGGCCAGATACAGCAGGATGGCGCCGGATTCGAACACGCTCTGCGCGGGGCCGCCGTCGGACGGTGCGTGGTCGACGATCGCCGGCATCTTGTTGTTGGGCGAAATCTGCAGGAAGGCCGGCTCGAACTGCTCGCCCTTGCCGATGTTGACCGGCTTGAGCGTGTACTCCAGCCCGGCTTCTTCCAGGAACAAGGTGACCTTGTGGCCATTGGGGGTGGGCCAGTAGTACAGGTCGATCATCGTGCGCTCCAGTTCGGCAGGGGATGGCACGCGGCCGCGCGCCTTGACGGCCGATAGTACGACCAAGCCAGCTACCTGCGCGCGCCTGCCGTAGCGCTGATTGGAACGATGTGTGACGCGATTGGCTCGTGGCCGATGCTGCAGTGCAAGTTGACTTGGTTAAGGCTGCGCTCACAAATGCTCGATTGTTTCATCGACCTTCGCCTGTCCCGCCTGGGGCCGGCTTATCTTCATTTGGGGAAGGAATCATCGTGAGAGAGCCACGCACCCTGCCGCGCACGCGGCGTCTGACGTCTGCCCTGCTGTTTGCCCTGTCGACGCCACTGGCCGCGCAGACCGCGCCGGCACCGCAGTCCGCATCCACCGTCCCCGGCGCTGGCCAGGCCGATCCTGCCACGCTCGATGCGGTGCAGGTCACCGGCATCCGTGGCAGCCTGACCTCGTCGATGAACGTCAAGCGCGATGCGCAAGGCATCGTCGACGGCATCGTGGCCGAGGACATCGGCAAGTTCCCCGATACCAACCTGGCCGAATCGCTGCAACGCATCAGCGGCGTGTCGATCGACCGTTCGCTGGGCGAAGGCTCGCGCGTCACCGTGCGCGGCGTCGGGCCGGACTTCAACCTGGTGCTGTTGAACGGCCGGCAGATGCCGGGCGCCAGCATCGAGGAATCCAACGCCTCCAACTCACGCGCGTTCGACTTCGCCAACCTCGCATCGGAGTCGATCTCCGGCATCGAAGTGTTCAAGACCAGCCGCGCCAGCACGCCCACCGGCGGCATCGGTGCGACCATCAACATCAAGACGGCCCGGCCGCTGGACAACCCGGGCCTGCATGCCAACGTCGGCCTCAAGGGCGTGCACGACAGTTCCAACGAGAATCTGCCCGGACGCCTGCAGGGCGATTCGCTGACACCGGAAATCTCCGGCATCTTCAGCAACACCTCGGCCGACGGACGCTTCGGCGTGTCGCTGAGCGGTAGCTACCAGGAACGCGACTTCGGCTACAGCCAAGTCGGCGTGCCCAACGGCTGGCGTTCGTTCCGCGGCGATTCCACCGCCTACGGCACCATCCCGCAGCCAGGTACGCCGGGCTCGGAGAACATCGTCAACCGCCCCGGCCCGAACGATATCTATTCGGTGCCGCAGAACCTCAACTACCGCGTGGTCGGCGTGGAGCGCCAACGTACCAACGGCCAGTTGACGCTGCAGTACAAGCCGCTGGACAACGTCACCACGACGCTGGATTACACCTATTCGGAAAACAAGATCCAGCAGCAGCGCAACGAGATGTCGGTGTGGTTCAACTATGGGCCGTCGGCCAGCGCCTGGACCAATGGCCCGGTCGCCGGGCCGGTGACCTATTCGGAAATCGTCAATCCGGCCACCAGCGATCTGGCCACCGCCGGCTCCAATGCGGCCACGCGCAACCAGAACAAGTCGCTGGGTTTCAACGTGGATTGGGCGGTCAACGATCAGTTCAAGCTCAACTTCGACATCCACCGCTCCACCGCCGAAGCCGGCGCGGATAGCCCGTACGGCTCGAGCAACTCGCTGGGCGTGTCCGGTTTTTACCGCGGCACCTCGGTGGTGGATTTCAGCAAGGATTTCCCGGTGTTGCAGCAGCAGCTGGGCTTTGGCCTGACCGGGCTGGATCCGTCACGCACGCTGGTCACCGGCTCGGCGTTCCGCAACAGCTACATGAAGTCGGAGATCGACCAGGCCCAGGTCAACGGCGACTTCACCTTCGAAAACTATTCGCAGTTGAAGTTCGGCATCGGCAGCACCGAGGTCAAGAACCGCTCGGCGTTCTCCAACGTGCAGCGCGACACCTGGGGCGGTGCCGGCACCGCGGCCGATTATCCGGACGATCTGTGGATCCCCAGTTCGTTTGCGCAGTACTTCGATGCGATCGACGGCAGCGGCAATCCGGCGCAGTTCAACCAGCTGTTCCTGTTCGACTTCGAACGTGCTCGCCAGGCTGCCGCGCAGGTGGCCGGCGACGAGGCGCTGTACCGTACCTCGCCGGTATTCACCACCGACCGCCGCGTGACCGAAAAATCCAAGAACGCCTACCTGCAGTGGAACAACAGCTGGGACGATCTGCGCGTGCCGATCAGCCTGGCCGCCGGTGTGCGCTACGAAGAAACCAAGGTGGACGCGCAGGCGCTGGTGCCGGTGGCAGTGGGCATCGACTGGGTCGCCAACAACGAGTTGCCGATCCGCCTGGCCGACTCTGCGTTCGCCAGCGGCAGCGGCAAGTACGAGTACTGGCTGCCCAGCCTGGACCTGAGCTTCAAGCTCACCGAGGATCTGGTGCTGCGCGGCAGCTACGGTGAAACCATCGGCCGGCCCGGCTGGGGCGATATCCAGGGCGGGCAGACGCTCAACCAGATCGCGCGCCTGGAGGGCGGCACCGGCCAGGAAGGCAACCCCGGCCTGAAGCCGCTGCTCTCGCACAATATCGACCTGTCGCTGGAGTGGTACTACAGCGATGCCAGCTACGCTTCGGTGGGCTTCTTCCGCAAGAACATCGACAACTACATCGGCGTGACCACGCGCAACGATGCCTCGCTGGGATTGAACACGCCGGTGGGTGGTGCGTACTGGAACGAAGCGCTGGGCAACGGCTGCGCTTCGGCCGACCTGACCTGCATCCGCAACTACATCTTCCGCAACCGCGGCGGTGCGCCCGGTGTGGTGCGCGGGCAGGACGATTCCAACGGCAACGCCACCGGTGTGATCAGCGGGCAGCCGGGCGATCCGGTAGCCAACTTCGCCATCACCGCGCCGGCCAACCAGCGCTCGGCCTCGCTGGACGGTTGGGAGTTCAACCTGCAGCACATGTTCGGCGCCAGCGGCTTCGGCGTGTCGGCCAACTACACCATGGTCGACTCCGGTCTGACGTACGACAACTATGTGATCGGCGAGCAGTTCGCGCTGGAAGGGCTGAGCGATTCGGCCAACGTGGTCGGCTTCTACGACAGGGACAAGTGGCAGGTGCGTGCGGCCTACAACTGGCGCGACGAATTCCTGGCCGCGCGCTTCGATGGCAGCGGCCAGCCCAATCCGGTCTATACCGAAGCCTATGGCCAGCTGGATCTGAGCATCGGCTACCAGTGGACCGAAAACCTGTCGCTGAGCCTGGAGGCGATCAACCTCACCGACGAGGTGCAGCGTCAGCACGGCCGGCACCCGAACCAGATCATCTACGCCACCCAGACCGGCCCGCGCTACATGCTGGGTGTACGCTACAAGTTCTGGTGATGCCACTGCTTCACCAAGCGTCCCGGCAGCGCGCCTGCCGGGACGCTTGCATGGCCTTCCGACGTGCCGACCGGAGTTGTTGCATCCGGCACTTGCCACGCGAAGGGTCACTGTCCAAACATGGGCCACGCGCCCCGCGTGATGTGGCTTCCCCATGACCAATGCCGTGTTGTTGAACAATCTCGATCACTGCGATCTGCGCGTGATCACCGCGCACGGCGCCGCCTTCGGCGATGACGTGATGTCGGCCGCGACCTTTCCGCAGGAATTTCGCCAACTGCAGGCGCAATACCCGATCGTGTTCCATCGCAGCGGCGAGCGCAGTTTTCGGCCGCTGGCGTTGCTGGGATTGCGCCTGGGCGAAAACCTGTTCCTGGACGGCGCACGCTGGGATGCGCCGTACGTGCCGCTGGCGATCCAGCGGCAACCGTTTTCGATCGGCGAGCAAGCGGACGGGCCGATGGTGCACGTGGATCTGGACAGCCCGCGCATCAGCCGCAGCGAAGGGGAAGTGCTGTTCCGCGAACACGGCGGCACCAGCGAGTTTCTCGACCACATCAGCCAGGTGTTGCGCACCTTGCACGATGGCCTGGCGGCGAGCGAGGCCTTCGTCGCACGCTTGCTTGGCTACGATTTGCTCGAACCGTTCGTGTTCGAGGCCACGCTGCAGAACGGCCTGGAATGCCGTCTTAGCGGGCTCTACGCCGTGCACGAAGAGCGCCTGCGCGCACTCGACGATGCGGCCTTGCTCGATTTGCACCGGCATGGCGATCTGGAACCGCTGTACATGGCGGTGGCCTCGATCGCGCAGTTCCGCCATCTGCTCGACCGCATGCAGCGCCGTCATGCTGGCTGAGCCGCGCGCCATCGAAGAACGGCACGGGCTGGACCCACAGCAGCTGGACCCGGCCGTGCTGCGCTCCACCACGCCCCTGGTGTTGCGCGGGCTGGTGCGCGACTGGCCACTGGCGCAGGCCGGCGCGACCTCTGCGCAGGCGGCGGTCGCCTACCTGCGCGGTTTCGATCGCGGCGAGGCAGTGGTGGCGCAGGTCGGCCCGCCGGACATCGGCGGGCGCTTCTTCTACAACGCGGACATGAGCGGCTTCAATTTCCGCCCCGAACGCGTGCCGCTGAGCGTGGTGCTGGAGACCCTGCTGCGCGATCTGCACAACCCGCAACCCCCGGCGATCTATGTCGGGTCCACCACGCTGGACACCTACCTGCCCGGCCTGCGCGCGCACAACCCGATCGCCCTGCCGCAGGCGCAGCCGCTGGCCAGTATCTGGATCGGCAACCGCACCCGCATCGCCGCCCACCAGGACCTACCCGACAACCTGGCCTGCGTGGTTGCCGGGCGCCGCCGCTTCACCCTGTTTCCGCCGCAGCAACTGGCCAATCTGTATATCGGCCCGCTCGATCTCACCCCTGCGGGGCAGCCGGTCAGCCTGGTCGATATCGCCGCGCCGGACCTGCAGCGCTTTCCACGCTTTGCGCAGGCGCTGGAACACGCGCTGGTGGCCGAGCTGGAACCGGGCGATGCGCTGTTGATTCCCAGCATGTGGTGGCATCACGTCGAAGCGCTGATGCCGTTCAACGTATTGGTGAATTTCTGGTGGCGGCAGAGCCCGGCCTACATGGATTCGCCGATGAACGCGCTGATGCTGGCGCTGCTCACCCTTCGCGACCTGCCCGCCGAACAGCGCGCCATCTGGCAGGACGTGTTCGACCATTACGTGTTCGATGCCGACGCGGACACCGCCGCACACATGCCGGAGTCCGCGCGCGGCGTACTGGCGCCGATGGACGAGGCCCGTGCCCGCAGCCTGCGCGCGCGGTTGCTGCAACGCCTGAATCGCTGAGGATCTAACCCCATGACCGACACCGCCCCTTCCGACCCACAACAGCGCCCGGTACGCCGCGTCGTCATCGCCGGTGGCGGCACCGCCGGCTGGATGGCCGCCGCCGCGTTATCCAAAGTGCTGGGCCGGCACCTGCAGATCGTGCTGGTGGAATCGGACGAGATCGGCACGGTGGGCGTGGGCGAAGCCACCATCCCCAGCCTGGTCACCTTCCACCGCCTGCTGGAGATCGACGAGGCCGCGTTCATGGCCGCCACGCAGGCCACCATCAAGCTGGGCATCGGCTTCGAACACTGGCGCGACGTGGACCGGCACTACATCCACTCCTTCGGCCACACCGGCACCGATCACTGGAGCGCGGGCTTTCAGCATTTCTGGTTGAAGGGCCGGCAGCGTGGCGTGGCGCGCGACTTCGGCGACTACTGCCTGGAACTGCGCGCCGCGCAGGAAGGCCGCTTTGCGCATCTGCCCAATGGCGGCATGAACTACGCCTATCACCTGGATGCCGGCCTGTACGCGCGCTTCCTGCGCCGCTTCAGCGAAGGCTTCGGCGTGCAGCGTATCGAAGGCCGCATCGGCAACGTGGAGACCGACCCGCACAGCGGCTATCTCACCGCGTTGACGCTGGACAACGGCACGCGGGTGGAAGGCGACCTGTTCCTGGATTGCACCGGCTTTGCCGGCCTGCTGATCGGCAAGACGCTGGGCGTGGGCACGGACGATTGGTCGCAGTGGCTGTTCGCCGACAGCGCGCTGGCGGTGCAGACCGAGTCGGTCGGCGCGCCGGTGCCCTACACCCGCTCGCGCGCCGATCGGGCGGGCTGGATGTGGCGCATTCCGCTGCAGCACCGGGTCGGCAACGGCATCGTGTACTCCAGCCGCTACATGGACCAGGACAGCGCCGCACAGGTGCTGCAGCGCAATCTCAGCGGCCGCGCACTGACCCAGCCGCGCGCACTGCGCTTCACGCCCAATCAGCGGCATCGGGTGTGGGAAAAGAACTGCGTGGCGCTGGGGCTGGCCAGCGGCTTCCTGGAGCCGTTGGAATCGACCAACATCCATCTGATCCAGCGCGGCATCATCCGGCTGATGCAGACCTTCCCGCAGGTCATCAACGATGTCGACATTGCCGAATACAACCGCCAGGCCGCCGCCGAAATCACCCATATCCGCGATTTCGTGATCCTGCATTACCACGCCACTGACCGCCGCGACACGCCGTTCTGGCGCGATTGCGCGGCGATGGACATCCCCGACACGCTGCGTCATCGGGTGGAGTTGTTCCGCCAGAGCGGGCGGGTGTTCCACCAGGCCAACGAGCTGTTTGCGGAAAATTCCTGGGTGCAGGTGATGCTGGGCCAGGGCATCACGCCGAAACAGCATCACCCGGTGGCCGACCTGATGGGCGATGCCGAGCTCCGTCATTTCCTGGAGAGCATCCGCACGCGGGTCGATGCCGCACTGGCACGCCTGCCTGCGCATGCGGACTTTCTGCGCCGCTACTGCCCTGCGCCGCCGCTGCCCGAGCCGGCCACAGGGCTGCCGGCCGATGCGGCGCTGGCTACCGGGGCGGAATGAATTTCGCGCGCGGAAGGCGCCTGCCTTGGCTTAGACCACCCCAGCAATGCTAGATTGCCGCTTTGCCGTCCATTGCGGGAACAATGGCCGGCTTCGCCGCAGCATCTTTCGCAATCGGGGTAAGGGGGACGCATGTTGGATCTGACACAGGGCCGTATGGCACGCCGGATCGCGCCGGTCATTTTGTTGGTCGGCCTGGCCGCCTGCTCCAAGCAGGACGACAAGGCCGCCACCACCGCGCCTGCCACCGGCGCCACGCCTGCGGCACCGGCCACCGCGCCGACGCCGGCCACGGCGGTGTCGCCGCAGGTGCAATCGATGGCCGCCGACCAGTTGCGCGCATCGGCCACCAAGGCCTTGCAGGACAACCGCATGTACGCCCCGGCCGGCGACAACGCGGTGGAGTACTACCTGGCCTTGCGTGAAAAGCAGCCGCAGGACGCCACCGTCAACAGCGCGCTGACCGATCTGCTGCCGTACACGCTGATCGCCGCCGAACAGGGCATCAGCCGCGAAGAATTCCCCGAGGCGCAGCGCCTGATCGCGCTGATCGAAAAGGTCGACCCCAAGGCACCGGCACTGCCGCGCCTGAAGAGCGGCCTTGAAAACGGCATGAAGACCGCCGCCAGCCGCTCCGAACAGGATGCCGAGCAGGCCAAGAAGCTGGTCGAGGACAAGGCCAAGCAGGCCGCCGAGCAGAAGCGTCTGGCCGAGCAGCAGACCCGCGAGGCGGCCGCTGCGCAGCAGATCGCCGCGCAACAGGAAACCGCCCGCCAGCAGAGCGCAGAGGCCGAACGCCAGGCCGCCACGCGCCGTCAGGCCGAGGCCCCGGCACCCACTCCAGCCGCCCCGCGCCCGGCACCGGCGGCCGCCGCAGCTGCACCGGCCGCGCAGTCGCTGCGCCCGATCAGCACCCCGGCACCGCGTTACCCACCGGAAGCGCTGCGCGCCGGCACTTCCGGCGAAGTGCTGGTGGAGATCACCGTCGGCACCGACGGCTCGATCACCGCCTCACGTGTGCTGCGCGCCACCCCGCCACGCGTGTTCGACCGCGAAGCGCTCAATGCGGTCAAACGCTGGCGCTTCGAGCCGGTGGCCGCACCGGTGACCACGCGGCGCACGCTGTCGTTCAACCCGGGCGGTTGAGTGGGGCGTTGGGCGATCGAGTCGTTCTGCATGCGGCTGAGTGAGTCCGTTGGTTGATCGCTTGGTTGCTTGATTGCTTCATTGTTTGGTTGCTTGGTCGTTGATCGCTTGATTGGTCGATCGTTTGTTGATTGCTGGCTGATGGCTGATGGCTGATGGCTGATGGCTGCCGATGATCGATGCACTGCACTCCCGGCGAATGTCGGGCACCAAACAAAAAGCCCGCAGCGATGCGGGCTTTTTGTTCGCTGGTGATCCGTCCCCTCATCCGCCCTTCGGGCACCGCCTCCCGAAGGGAGAAGGGACACTAGGCACCTCTCATTCCGAGAAGGAACTGTAAGCCCCTCTCCTGCGGGAGAGGGGTTGGGGTGAGGGTACGGCGACAGAGTGGACGTCACGCACTGCGCAGACAACGACGTTCAATCAACATCAGCATCAGCATCAGCATCAGTAATCGCGCATTCGTACAGGCGGGCGATCCGCGCCCTCATCCGGCGCTACGCGCCGGCTTCTCCCGGTGGGAGAAGATGCATCAACCGGAAATTGC
Organism: Xanthomonas sp. CFBP 8151; assembly: GCF_011761885.1. Classification (NCBI taxonomy): domain Bacteria; kingdom Pseudomonadati; phylum Pseudomonadota; class Gammaproteobacteria; order Lysobacterales; family Lysobacteraceae; genus Xanthomonas; species Xanthomonas sp. CFBP 8151. The sequence goes on along the minus strand of NZ_JAASQZ010000004.1, from coordinate 238,450 downwards.
CAACCGTTCCTGGTGGTAGCGACGCACCGCCGCGTACCACAGCACCGCGGCCACACCGAAGCCCGCCAGCAGGTACACCGCCCAGGTCTGCGCAGTGATCTGCTCATGGCGGATCACCTTGAGCAGCATCTGGTTCTGCGCCAGAAACGGCACCGCGAAGTGCCATAGCTGCGTCTTCAACGGATACGCCATCAGTGCATAGCCCGGCAGCATCGGCAGCAGCAACAGCCAGGTCATATGCGCCTGCGCTTCCTTCATGCTCTTGGCGGCGGCGGCCAGATAGGTCAGCAACGACGTGCCGATGAACAGCATCGGCACCAGGATGAACAGCATCTGCAGCATCGGCACGAAGCCGACGTTGAGCTGGCGGCCCAGGGTCGAGGTGGACAGCTGCGCACTCAACTTGAAGGCCAGCAGGGTCAGCAACAGCGACACCATGCCGACCACGCAGGCGGCGGCGATCTTGCCGCTGACGATCGCACTGCGCGGCGCCGGGGTGGCCAGCAAAGGTTCCAGCGACTGGCGTTCGCGCTCGCCGGCAGTGGCATCCAGGATCAGCGAGGCGCCGCCCAGGAACGAGGTGATCACCAGCAGCACCGGCAGCAGCATCGCCATCATCTGCCCGCGCTTGGCGTCGGCGGTGGCCAGATCCTGCGCGGCGATTTCCAGCGGCCTGCCCACCTGCGCATCGATGCCGCGCGCCAGCAGGCGCAGTGCACCGACCTGCTGGCTATAGCTGCCGAGCGCGGCCTGCAGGCGCAGGCTCGGCACGTCGGCCTCGCGCCGCGTGCTGTCCTTGATGACCTCCACCAGGGCCGGGCGCCCGGCGCGCCAATCGTCGGCATAGCTGTCGCTGATGCGCAGTGCCACATCCACATCCTGATTGCGGATCGCGGCGGTCAGATCGGCCGGCGCATCGACCGCATTGAGCCCCTGCGCGGCCAGGAACCGCACCAGATTGGGCGCGTTCTCGCGGCCGAGCATGGGGATCTCCAACGGCTTGTCGATCTGCGTACGCACGCGGCTTTCGCTCAGTGCGCCCATGCCCAGGATCAGGACCGGATACAGCAATGGCGACAGCAGCAAGGCCAGTGCGAGCGTACGGCGATCGCGGCCGATGTCGCGCAATTCCTTGCGCAGCACCGTCCATAATGTGGACAACAACGATGTGGTGCTCATGCGTGCAGTCCCTCGTCCGAGCCGATCGCCTTGACGAAGGCGTCTTCCAGGTTGCTTTCACCGGTGCTGGCGCGCAGTTCGTCGGCGCTGCCGCAGGCCACCACCGTGCCCTTGGCGACGATGACGATGCGATCGCACAGCGCCGCCACCTCCTGCATGATGTGGCTGGAAAAGATCACGCAGCGCCCTTCGGCCCGCAGCTGCTGCAGAAAGCCGCGCATGGCGCGCGTGGTCATCACATCCAGCCCGTTGGTGGGCTCGTCGAGGATGACGTTGCGCGGGTCGTGCACCAGCGCGCGCGCAATCGCGGTCTTGGTGCGCTGGCCCTGGCTGAAGCCTTCGGTCTGACGGTCGAGAATGTCGTCCATGTCCAGCGCCGCCGACAGCAGGCGCGTGCGCTCGGCGATCCGCGCCCGCGACAGGCCATGCAGCTCGCCGAAATAGGCGATGTTTTCGCGCGCGGTCAGCCGCTTGTAGACCCCGCGCGCATCCGGCAACACGCCCAGCGCGCGCCGCACCGTCACCGGGTCGCGGGCGGCATCCACGCCATCCACCGTGACGCTGCCCTGGTCGGGCGACATCAGCGTGTAGAGCATGCGCAAGGTGGTGGTCTTGCCGGCGCCGTTGGGGCCGAGCAGGCCAGTGATCTGGCCGTCGGCAGCACTGAAACTGACCCCATCGACCGCCTTCACCAGCCCGGTCTTGGTCTTGAACGACTTGTGCAACTTGTCGACGACGATCATGCGTGCGCCTCCGTGGCGTGGTCGGTGCGGCTCATGGTTCCCATCCGTTGAACGAGGTAAACGCGGGCACGTTGTTGAGGGTGGCCACGCACTGCGCATCCAGTGCCTTGGCATTGGCGGTCTGCAGGAACTGGCCCAACACCTTGGGCATGCAGCCCAATCGGAACACCCCGTGGCCCTGCCCTGGCGCCACCAGGTGACGGCCGTTGGGCAGGCCCTGCAGCACACGCTCGGCATAGCGCGGCGGCGTCACCGGATCCAGCTCGCCCGACAGCAACAGCACCGGCAGGTTGGATCTGAACGGTGCGGCGTCGGCAGCCGGGGCCGGCTTGGTCGGCCAGGCCTTGCAGGGTGCGAAGAACATCTGCGCCACTTCCGCCCCCAGCAAGGTGTCGTCCTTGCCGGCTGGCGGCGTGTAGCGGCCGGCGTCTTCGCTGCACAACACCGACCATTGCATCGGGCGGTTCATCTGGTCGGACATGTCCGATGCGCTCATCTGCGCCAGTGCCATCAGCGAGGCATAACGCCCTGCCGCCGCTTCGTCCAGCACCAGCGGCAACAACGAGGCGGTTTCCGGCGCATACGAAAACCCGAACGCCAGGCCGACCACGGTATCGGCCGTCACCTGCTCGTGGTGCAGTTCACCGGTGCGCGGGTCGCGGTAATCCACCGCAACCGGCGCCTGACGCAGACGCTCCACCACCTGCCGCAGCTGTGTGCGCGTGTCCACCGGAAAGCGTTTGGCGCATGCCGCTTCCTTGCGGCATTGCGTGGCCTGCAACGCGATCGCATCTTCGAACGTCCGCGCGAACTCGCCGCCGATCACCAGATCGTTTGGCGCCACGCCATCGATCACCAGCGTGCGTGTGTGTTGCCGATAGCGCGCCGCATACTGCTGTGCGACCCGGGTACCGTAGGAGCCGCCAACCAGATTGAGCGTCTGCACGCCCAGCGCGGCGCGCACCGCATCCAGGTCGCCAATGGCTTCACTGGTGGTGTAATAACGCGGATCGGCATCGTTGCGCAGCCCTTGTGCACACTGGCGTGCGTAGTCGGTCAACTGCTCGGCGGTGGCAGCGCTACTGTTTTCCAGTACGAGCGGCTTGCCGGCGGCATCGCGGCACGCAAGCGGATGCGAACCGCCGGTGCCGCGCTGGTCGACCAGGAAGATGTCGCGCTGCTTGCGGACTTCATGCAGCCCCATCTCCACGATCGCGGCGACCTGTGTGGCCGATTGCCCCGGCCCACCGGCAATGAAGAACACCGGATCCGGCGTGCTGCCGGCGCCGGCATCGCTTTCCAGCCAGGCGATCTTCAAGTCGATGCTGCGTCCGGTCGGCGCGGCCGGGTTTTCCGGCACGCGCAAGCTGGCGCATTGCGCTTCGATATTGCCGGCCGCGCTGCCGGAACTCAGCGTGCACGGTGCGAACTGCAGCGTGCCGTAGCGATTGCCCGCGGCAGTGCCGGTCTGCGGCTTCGCTGCACGCGGCTGCGCGCTGCCGGGCGCCGCGTCAGCCTTGGCCGCAGGAGCTGCGTTTTCAGCCGGTTTGTCCGCGCGCTGACATCCGGTTGCCAGCAATGCGATCAGCAGCGCCGCCACCAGTGTGGGTTGCTTCACCATGTTCACCATCTCTCCCGATAGACCCTATTCCCTGACGCCGCATCCGGTCGGGTGTGACCGGTGCGACGACTGCCCGTCTTCGTAAAGAAAGACGTGCTCGATCGATTCCCCGAACAGACGCGCGATGCGAAATGCCAACGGCAGACTGGGATCGTACTTGCCGGTTTCCAGCGCATTGATGGTCTGCCGCGATACGCCCAGGCGTTCGCCCAACTCGCCTTGCGACCAGCCGCTGGCCTCGCGCAATTCGCGCACCCGGCTATTCATTCGAACCTTCGGGCATTGACGCTTTTGGTGACGCCATAGATGGCGCACAACATCGGAAACACCCAAAGCATCGCCACCGTCGCGGGGATGTCGATCAACTGGGCGGCCTGCAGGAATCCGCCGGTCATGTACGCGCCGCTGACCAGGCCGGCGGCAATGGCGATCGACTCCAGTTCGATGCGCCGCTGCATCTCGTCCGAATCGCGTACGTAGCGCGCCACCGCGCGGATCACCAGGGCGACCAGCACGGCCGGCAACAGGGCGATCAGCACGCGCGTCCAGCTCGAATCCACATGCGCAAGCAAATATCTCCAGAACAGCATCACCACCACATACAACCCCATCGGCACGCCGAATTCGCGATGATAGCGCCGCGCCAGTGCCGGCCGCGTGCTGTCGCGCAGGCTGCCGCGCGACAGCCAGAGCAGCAGCGCCAGCAACAGGCAGGACACGCCCACGCCCGCACAGAGCCCGGCAAGGTGGGCACTCAGCGGCAGCAGCCGCCAATGGCCGAGCGCACCCACGGCGAGCAGGCCGGCTCCCAGACAGAGCGCCAGTAGCGCATTGCGTCTGCAGCGGGTCATGCGCGGTGCCTCGCGTGCGCCGATGTACGCACTGGCAGGCCGCTGTCCCCCATCCGGGTATCGCTGCGCAGCGTCCGCTGCGACGACCATGCCGGTATGCAATTCCATTGCCGATGCTGCTGACGCATTCCTTTCGCCTGTCAAGTCAACTTGACAGGCACGATGCACCTGGCACGGCCGTATGTCAAGCACCCTTTACACATTCGACCGCATGCGGTCCCTACCCATCGCCACGCGACGATGGCAGCAGGAAGACCAAGCACGCCGGTCCGCAGCACCGGGCCGGAGCTGGGCCACGCTCTGCGATCGAACATTGGCGGAAGCGGTGATGCGTCTGAAGATCTGGTTGGCAATTGCACTGAGCGGCTGCATGACGACCTCTGCCGTGGCACAGCAGGCAGCACCTGCGCCTCGCACGATCCAACTGGATCTGGCCACCGCCGGCGAACCAGTCGACCGTTTCTACGATCTGTCGATCGGCTCGGACTTTCCCGGCACCTTGATCCGCAGCGACAGCCAGGCGCAGCTGGTTCCGGCGGTACAGGAGCTGGGGTTTCGCTATATCCGCTTCCATGATGTGTTCCATGACGTGCTCGGCACGGTGAAAGACGTCGACGGCACGCTCTTCTAGGATTGGACCAAGCTGGATCGGCTCTACGATGCGCTGCTGGCCAAGCGCATCCGTCCGTTCGTCGAGTTGGGCTTTACGCCCGGCGCGATGAAGACCTCCGAGCAGACGCTCTTCTACTGGAAGGGCAACACTTCGCATCCGGACCCGGCCAAGTGGACGCAGCTGATTGATGCGTACGTGCGCCACATCCGTGCACGCTATGGCGCCGACGAGGTGCGGCAGTGGTACTTCGAGGTATGGAACGTGCCCAACCTCAAGGACTTCTGGGAGAACGCCGACCAGCAGGCCTACTTCGACCTGTATGCGAACACCGCACGCACGATCAAGGCGATCGATCCGCAACTGCGCGTCGGCGGCCCGTCCACCGCCGGTGCGGACTGGGCGCCGGAACTGCTGGCCTTCGTTGCCAAGAACAAACTACCGATCGACTTCGTCACCACGCATACCTATGGCGTGGAGGGCGGCTTTCTCGATGAAGACGGCAAACAGGACGTCAAGCTGTCGGCATTGCCGGATGCCATCGTCGGCGATGTGCGCCGCGTGCGTGCGCAGATCCAGGCCTCGCCGTTTCGGATCTGCCGCTGTATTTCACCGAGTGGGGCAGCAGCTATACGCCGCGCGATTTCGTCCATGACAGCTGCATCAACGCGCCCTACATCCTGACCAAGCTCAAGCAGGTGCAAGGCCTTGTGCAGGGCATGAGTTACTGGACCTACACCGATCTGTTCGAAGAACCCGGCTTCCATGGCGGCTTCGGGCTGGTGAATCGCGAGGGTATCCACAAGCCGGCGTGGTTTGCCTACAAGTATCTGAACGCGCTCAAGGGCCACAATGTTCCGCTGCGCGATGCGCATGCGTTTGCGGCGGTGGATGGCCAGCGCATCGCCGCACTGGTCTGGGATTGGCAGCAGGCGGTGAGCAATACCCCGTCCTATACCAAACAGGTGCCGAACACAGACAGCCCAGCGCTGGTGTTCCGCCTGGCGCACGTGCCGGCCGGCAACTATCGGCTGCAGGTGCGCAAGACCGGCTACCGGCGCAACGATCCGCTGTCGCTGTACATCGACATGGGCATGCCCAAGGACCTGGCGCCGCGGCAGCTGGCGCAGTTGCAGCAGGCCACGCGCGACACGCCCGAACAGGACCGGCGCGTGCACGTCGGCGCCGATGGCGTGGTGGAGATCCGCGTGCCGATGCGCAGCAACGATGTGGTGCTGATGACGCTGGAGCCGTCGGTGCGCTGAGCGCCCAGCACGCCATCGCGCCTGCAATCAGGCGAGGCGTTGAGGGTGGATTCCGTGCGCGCAGCCATGCGCGCAGTTCGGCGCGACGTCCCGACCGTGCATCGTTCGCGAAATCGGGTGCGTCATGCGTGCGTTGCGGCACGTCGCGCGCATCGCCGCAGGACACTGCAGGCACACACCCCAAGGTCCAACGCATGCTTGCAGTCGCTCAGTCCGCGCAGCGCACAAGGTAAAAAGCGAATCGGCGTGATCGCATTGACCCGATGTGCAGGACTTGAAGCGGCAAAAAAAGACGTAGCGCGCAGTGACCAGTGGGTGCAGACAGCGCGTAGGAACCGCAGTGCACGAGTGGCACACGCCGGTTCCGGGCGTCGGCCGCGCCTATCTGACAGTGAGCGCAGTCGTTTTGATGACAGCCCTTACTTGAGATAGGTCTTGAGAATGGCGGTGATGTCGTCTACCGCCAGTTCGCGCTCACCCAGCGCCTCCGGTGCCGCGACATGGTGCTTCAAGTGCTCGCTGAGCAGCTCGACCATCAAGCCCTGCGCAGCGCCACGAAACGCCGCCACCTGCGTCAGCAACGCGGTGCAGTCCACGTCCTGCGCCAGGGCTTTCTCCAGCCCCTCCACTTGCCCACGGATCCTGCGCACGCGGGCGAGCAGTTTGGATTTTTCCTGATTCAGATGCGCCATTGCCGTATACCCCCTGGGGGTATCTGAGATACCATAGGGGGGTATCGTAGCCAGAGCCCCTTCCGATGTCGATCACGCACGCCGCGCCGCACTGCGCGCAGTCGCACACATTCGCCAGCGCCAATCCGCTTGCCGAGCGCAGCACTCGCAAGGCCGTCATCCTGACCGTAGTCATGATGGTGGTAGAGATCGTCGGCGGCTGGACGCTCAACTCCATGGCCCTGCTCGCCGATGGCTGGCATATGAGCTCGCACGCGCTGGCGCTGGGGCTGGCACTGTTCGCCTACCGCTTCGCGCGGCGCAATGCCAACGACCTGCGTTTCAGCTTCGGCACCTGGAAGGTCGAAGTGCTCGGGGGCTATACCAGCGCCATCCTGCTGTTGGGCGTGGCCGGCCTGATGGCGTTCCAGTCGCTGGAACGGCTGTTCTCGCCCAAGCCCATCCAGTACCAGGAAGCCACCGTCATTGCCGTCATCGGCCTGCTGGTCAACCTGATTTGCGCCTGGTGGTTACGCGACTCGCATGGCCATCACCACGGCCACGACCACGCGCATGACGGTCATGGTCATGGTCATGGTCATGGTCATCACCACGATGGGCATGCCGATCTCAACTTGCGTGCCGCGTATCTGCACGTGATGGCCGACGCGGCGACCTCGGTCCTGGCGATTGTCGCGCTGCTTGCCGGCATGTACTGGGGCGTGACCTGGCTGGATCCGATCATGGGCATGGTCGGCGCGGTGCTGGTCGCCGTGTGGGCGGGGGGGCTGCTGCGCAGTACCGGCCGCGTGCTGCTGGATGCGGAGATGGATGCGCCGGTGGTGGAAGAAGTGAAGCAGGTCATCGCCGAGCTGCCGCATGCCATCGACATCGGCGACCTGCATGTCTGGCGCGTGGGCAGCGATCGTTATGCCTGCGTCGTCAGTCTGGTCACGGCGGCCAACATCGATGCGGACCTGGTCCGCACTGCCTTGCAGATCCACGAAGAACTGGTGCACATCACCGTCGAATTGCAGCGCCCGCCAGCGGCGCGGGCTGCGGCCTGACGATTCGGCAGCGCGCTGCATTCGTCGCCCTGCAGTAGTCAGCGCGGAAGCGGTCAGCGAGAATGCCAGCCCGAACAGCAGTGGCTCCAGTTGCACCACGCCGGAGCACAGGATGCGACTGCAGCAGCGCACAGTGGGCGGGAGGGATGACCGGGACAGCATCGCGATGCTGTCGAGGGGCTTGAACGCGTCGGCGCCGGCGCACCGGCGCGATCGGCAATTGCCGAGCAAGCCAGCCCGGCACCGTGGATTGGCTCAGGTTTTCGCCGGCGCCGGGCTGACGTATTTCTCGCGGCGGATCTGCGCGTTCGGCAGGCCGGCGGCCTTCAACGCCTCGATGCAGCTGTCCACCATGTCCGGGTTGCCGCACAGGTAGGCGATATCGCCCTGCGCGTCGGGCGCGCATTCGGCCAGCTGCTGCTGCACATAACCCTGGCGCACATCCGCATGCGGCTGCTCGGGCAATGCGCGCGAAAAACACGGCACATAGCGGAATTGCGGATGCGCATCGGCAAACGCGCGGAAGTCCTCGCCGTACAACAGCTCGGCCGGCGTGCGTGCGCCCTGCAGCAGCAGCACCTGCACGCCGCGGGTGGCGATCGCCTCGGCCAGCAGCGGCAGCATCGACCGATAGGGGGTGACGCCGGTACCGGTGGCGATCAGCACATAACGCCGGTTGTGGTCGCCCGGCGGCAGGCAGAAGCGTCCGTAGGGACCGCTGGCCTGCAACTGGTCGCCGATCTGCAGGCCTTCGAACAGCGCGGTGGCCGAGCCGCCGGGCACGAAGCTCACCGCGATATCCACTGCCTCGCCCGGTCCGAACGCATGGTCGTGGATGGTCGCCAGCGAATAGCTGCGCTTGGTCGGCGTACCGTCGGCGGCATCGAAATGGATCTGGATGAACTGCCCGGGCTGGAAATCCAGCGGCTGGCCGTCGGCACGCAGGAACTGGCAGTGGGCCACGGTGGGCGCAATCATGCGCCGGTCGACAAGCTTGAGGGGGAATTGAACGGGCACGAACGTATTTGGGACAGTCTGTGATCGGGGCTTGCCCCCGCGGGCTTCTATAATAACGGCCTGCAACTCGCTGCGCCGTCACGCTGACGCGAAGGAACATCTTGAATTCTCCATCTCCGATCACCGCACCCGCGCTGCGTGTGTGCGATCTGCGCAAGACCTACGACAACGGCACCCAGGCGCTCAAGGGCGTTTCGCTGGATGTGGCGCCAGGCGATTTCTTTGCCCTGCTCGGCCCCAACGGCGCCGGCAAATCCACCCTGATCGGCATCATCAGCTCGCTGGTGAACCTGTCCGCCGGCCAGGTGGAAGTGTTCGGCACCGACCTGGTCGGCCATCGCAGCGATGCAATGCGCCTGATCGGGCTGGTCCCGCAGGAGGTCAACTTCAATCTATTCGAAAAACCCTTCGACATCCTGGTCAATTACGCCGGTTTCTACGGCATGCCGCGCGCCGAGGCCGAGCGCCTGGCCGAAGCGGAGCTGCGCCGCTCGCACCTGTGGGAAAAGGCCCAGGTGATGAGCCGCACGCTGTCCGGCGGCATGAAGCGCCGGCTGATGATCGCCCGCGCCATGATGACCCAGCCGCGCCTGCTGATCCTGGACGAGCCCACCGCCGGCGTGGACATCGAGATCCGCCGCGACATGTGGCGCGTGCTCAAGGAGATCAACGCTGCCGGCACCACCATCATCCTCACCACGCATTACCTGGAAGAAGCCGAGCACCTGTGCCGCAACCTGGCCATCATCAACCACGGCCAGATCGTCACCCAGGGGCCGATGCGCGAGCTGCTGGCCAAGCTGGACGTGGAAGGCTTCCTGTTCGATATCGACGGCGACCTGCCGGCCGAACTGCCGATGATCGAAGGCACCACGCTCACCGCCATCGACGGCCACACGCTGGACCTGGACATGCCGCGCGCGATGGACCTCAACCGCGTGTTCGCCACGCTCGGCAGCGCCGGCATCCGGGTGCGCTCGATGCGCACCAAGAGCAATCGCCTGGAAGAACTGTTCGTGCGCCTGACCGGTGACGCCCCGGTACCGGCCAGCGCCCCCACGCCTGTCGCCCCCAACGGCACACCGCCCGCGCAGCCGCGCAGCGGAGGCCAGCCATGAACGAGATCCGCACCGTGACCGAACCCACCAATGCGCGCCGCAACTGGATTGCGCTGGGCACCATCGTGCGCCGCGAAGTGCAGCGCATCCTGCGCATCTGGGGCCAGACCCTGGTGCCGCCGGCCATCACCATGACGCTGTACTTCTTGATCTTCGGCGGGCTGATCGGCTCGCGCGTGGGCGACATGGGCGGCTACTCGTACATGCAGTTCATCGTGCCGGGCCTGGTGATGATGAGCGTGATCCAGAACAGCTACGGCAACATCTCCTCCAGCTTCTTCGGCGCCAAGTTCGGCCGGCACGTGGAAGAGCTGCTGGTCAGCCCGATGCCCAACTGGGTGATCCTGTGGGGCTACGTCTCCGGCGCGGTGCTGCGTGGGGTGATGGTCGGGGCGTTGGTGCTGATCATCGCGATGTTCTTCACCCCGGTGCGCATCCCGCATCCGCTGGTCACGCTGACCACGGTGCTGCTGGGCGCGACCATCTTCTCGCTGGCCGGCTTCGTCAACGCGGTGTACGCCAAGAAGTTCGACGACGTGGCGATCGTGCCGACCTTCATCCTGACCCCGCTGACCTATCTGGGCGGCGTGTTCTACTCGGTGAAGTTGCTGCCGCCGTGGGCCGAAGCGGCCACCCACGCCAACCCGATCTTCTACATGGTCAACGCGTTCCGCTACGGCCTGCTCGGCAGCTCGGACGTGCCGATCTGGGTCGCCTACGCGCTGATGCTGGGCTTTGTCGCGGTCCTCAGCGCGCTGGCGCTGTGGCTGCTGCGCCGTGGCGTGGGTTTGCGGAGCTGATGACGATGGCGATGCGTATCCTCATCCTCGGCGCCGGCGGTACCGGCGGCTATTTCGGCGGACGCCTGGCGCAGGCCGGTGTCGATGTGACCTTTCTGGTGCGCGCCGCGCGCGCGGCGCAGCTGCAGGCCGATGGCCTGCGCATCCGCAGTCCGTTGGGCGATGCGGATCTGCCGGTGGCGCATGTCACCGCGCAGGACCTGCCGGCCCTGGTGGCGCAGCGGCCGTTCGATCTGGTGATCCTCAGCTGCAAGGCCTACGACCTGGACAGCGCGATCGAGGCGATTGCGCCGGCGGTGGGCGAGCACACCACGGTGCTGCCGATCCTCAACGGCCTGCGCCATTACGCGGCGCTGGACGAGCATTTCGGTGCAGCACGGGTGCTGGGCGGGCTGTGCTTCATCAGCGCGACCAAGGGCGAGCACGGCGAAATCCTGCACCTGGGCAAGCCGGCGGCGATGACCTTCGGCGAGCGCGATGGCGGCGCCGCGTCCGCGCGGGTGCAGGCGCTTGCGGCGGCCTGCGCGCAGGCCGGCATCGATCATGTGGCCAGCGAGCAGATCGCGCAGGAGCAGTGGATCAAGTACAGCTTCCTCACCGCGCTGGCGGCGGCCACCTGCCTGATGCGTGCGCCGGTCGGGGCGATCGTGGCCACCGACGACGGGCGTGCGTTGATCAACGGCTTGTACAACGAATGCCTGTGGGCCGCCGATGCGGCCGGGCAGCCGATTCCGGAAGCTGCGCGCGCCAAGGCGCTGCAGACCTTGTTGCAGGTGGATTCGCCGCTGAAGGCCTCGATGCTGCGCGACCTGGAAGCCGGCCAGGAGGTGGAAGCGGCGCAGATCGTCGGCGACATGTTGAAGCGGGTGCGCGAGACAGGGCGCAATGCGCCGCTGCTGATGGCGGCGAATGTGCATCTGCAGGCGTATCAGGTGTTGCGGCATAGCTGAGGTTGGCGTGCGGGTGCGGCAGGGATACGTGTAGACCGTACCCCCATCCGCTCTGCGGGCACCGTCCCCGGTGGGGAAGGGTGCGCTCCGGCTAACGGCTTTTCTTTTGGCGCGGCTTGCACCTCGGGTAGCGGAGGTCGCAGCTAGTTGGCACCCTTGTGGCCCCGATCGGGCAATCTGCGCAAACAACCGGCCGCTGAGGCCTGCTTCGATCAGGCGCATGCGTCGCCTTGGCGCGAGGCGTCGACACACCTCACGCGATACCTCCGCAATGCGATGCCTCCGATGTGGATGTTGCCACTGCCTTCGCGCCATCACGACGCGGTGCACACGATGCTCTGCCTCCCCTCGTCCGTGTCGCCTCCGATGAAGCTGCTCAGCCACCTGTTCCGTGCCGGTCATTTCGTGATCCTGGCGTTTTTCGTGCTGTGCGCGGCGGGTCTGGTGGCGATGGCCGCACTGGAGCTGTGGCATGGTTTTACCCCCGGCGGCGACATGGTGGTGCGCGACCGCTTCAACGTGGTGCTGGAGGCGATCGGCCTGCTCACCGTGGCGCTGGTGACGCTGGAACTGGGCCAGACCATCTTCGAGGAAGAGATCCTGCGCGACGTCAAGGTCAGCGGCCCTACGCGTGTGCGCCGCTACCTGTCGCGGTTCTTCGTGGTGATCGTGATTGCGCTGGCGATCGAGACGCTGGTGTCGATCTTCGAGCTGATGCACGACGACCCGGCCAAGCTGCCGTATGCGGCGGCGGTGGGCCTGTGCGCGGCGCTGCTGCTGATCGCCTGGGGCGTCTTCGTCAAACTCAATCGCAGCGCCGAAGAGCTGGAGCCCGAGGCGATGGCGGAAACCAAGCGCGAGGACCGCGAGGTCGAGGAATGACCGCCGTCAGTCGCCGGTAACGAACAGCGGCGGCACCGTGGTCGGCTTGCCGTCGTCGCCGAGCGCGATCATCACGAAGTGGCCGCGGGTGCACAGTTCGCGTGCGCCGCTGAGCAGATCCTCGGCGATCAGTTCCACTTCCACCTTGATCGAACTGCGCCCCACCGACACCACCCGCGCGATGGTTTCCACCATCTGGCCCTGACGGATCGGCAGCTTGAAATCCACCTGGTCCGAGCGCGCTGTCACTACCGCACGGCGCGCATAGCGCGATGCCGCCAGGAAGGCGGCCTTGTCCATCCACGCCAGCGCCTGCCCACCGAACAGCGTGCCCATGTGGTTGGTGTGGTTGGGGAACACGATCTCGGCCATGCGGACTTCGGTCGGTGGCTGGGTCTGCAGGCTGTCTGACATGCGGGGTTTCCAGGGAAGGGGGCACTGCGTGCCAGGGCGATTGCAGCAGCCTGGCACCGACAGGATAGGCGGTCAGCCGCAGCGGCGTACGCCGGAGCGTAGCGCAGTGGTGATTGGCGGCCATCTTGCCGACGCGGACGCTGCACTGCGCTTGCGCGCGGCTGCCGCGGGCGGGTTGGCCGGCGGCCGGTATTCGGCTTGGCTGTCGTGTACCGCCGCGCGCGCGATGGGGTTTGTCGGGACGGCGGTCGCGGCCGGGGCCGCTCCTACGGGAGCATCAAGATGGCTTCGCGGTCACTGGGTAAGGCGGCGGCATGCAGCCACCTTTCCGATGCGATGGCGTGCAACCGCAAGCGCGCAGGCGGCTGCGCGCCACGGTGGCTCAGAGGCTGGTCTTGACCGCGGTTTCCACCTGCGCCGGTGACTGGAAGCCGGGAAGGCGCGCCACCTCGCTGCCGTTCTTGAACAGCGCTAAGGTCGGCGTCTGCCGCAGGCCCAGGCTGCGGAAAAACTCCTCGCCAACCACTTCCAGCTTCACCTTGAGTAGTGCGACGCCCGCAGCGTCCTCGCTCGCGGCGAACTTGGTCAGCGACATGTCGAGCATCTTGCACCCCGGGCAATTGTCCTTGTAGTAGTCGACCAGTAAGCGCGGATGCGCAGCCAGGGCGGCGACGTAGTCGTCAGGCGTGGAGGCGTGGAGAGTTTGCATGGGGGGATGTCTCTGTACAGGCAAGAATATGGTCGGTCCAACGTTGGATCTTGGTGGCGTCGCGTTCGCCATGGGGCATCTGTTCGATCTCCAGCCGCGGGTAGCGCGTACCGAAGAACGCGGCGATGCGCCGCGCCGCGCCGCAGTAGTTCTCCTCGCCCCACTGCGTCTCGCCGGTGCCGAACACCGCCAGGCGCTCCGGCCTGCCGACCGCATTCACGAGCTCCTCGATGAAGCGCTTCATCTCCGGCGGCGTGCGCCCGGCGTTGATGCTCCAGCTGCCGAGGATATAGAGATCGTGCGCCGCTCCATCTGGGCACGCCTGCGCCAGCGTCTGGATATCTGCATCGATCCAAGTCACAGCATGACCCAGTTCCTCGCAGCGCGCGTGGATCGCACGCGCGACATCACGCGTATTGCCGCTGAGCGAAGTGTGGGCGAGGAGGATGTGCATCTCGGAGAAGCAATCACTCAATAACGAGTTTCAGTTCTTCGAGTCGAATGGCCATTGCTTCGACGCTGACTCCAAAAGACTCGGACAACGATACGAAGGGGGAGCCGTTGTAATAAGTCGCACTCGCAAGCTTCCTAGAGATGTGACGAAGAGTCGGAAGAGCTTCAATCACTTTGAAAATAGGCTTACTCAGTAGAGCAAATGCGGTCTGCTCATCGAGGGCAAAAACACCCAGGAAGCGAGACTTAAATTCTTCGGTGAGAAGCTTCTCTGGCAGCAAAAAGTAGGTCGCGAACTTGTCTGCCTCAAGTTCGGTTCGATTGCGCGCTTGCCTAACTCCGTCTAACGGCTGATCCCGATGTAGCTCTGTTTGATCAGGATGAAGAATTGCGTGGCCGATCTCATGAGCCGCAGTAAAACGCATGACTCTTGGGTCAGCGTCCATTGCGATTTGGATGGATCGAGTCGATTGATTAATCATGCCCGCGACCGAAACTTGGCGGTTGCCGTTGATCATCCAACCAAGACTAGAATGAAGGGTGAAGTCAAAGCCCAGAAGCTCCGCGGCAAGCTGCGGGTCTAAGACGTCAATCGGGTGCACGTTCTGGCTAAGCCCGAGATCTGTCCGCTTCTTCCAAATCGCGCGTTGCAACTCTTTAGCTTGTGCCTCTATCGACTCAAAGCTATGGCTTTTCTTTGTAGAGAAGGCCTTACCGTCCGAACTCGCAAATCGATACCGATTCTGGTCATTGCCCGCTTGCCAGCACGCCTCAATTTCTTCCATGTGCGCGTACGGGTTCTCAAGTCGCATGCGACTAGACGAGATGCGTGGATCCAATCGCTTGCTCATGGTGCCCCCGTACTTGTAGGTAAAATTACAGAGAAGTGTTGATAGTTCCGCCTCAGAGATCGTCGAAGCCGTTGTCCGAGTTTGTCTTCTTGTACGAGGCGTTGCGCATTTCGAAGAAGTCGGTCTTGGTCTCGGTGAAGTTGTCGGCGTAGGCCTTGATCCACGGCATCACGTTGTCGTTGGCGCCTTCGTACAGCTTCTCGATGCCGAGCATGCCGGCCATCTTGTTGGCGCGGTACTTCACGTAGCGGATCATCTCGTCGACGTCGATACCGTCGATGCCGTCCAGCACTTCGGCCGTCCACACCGTTTCCAGGTCGATCGCGTGCTCGAAGGCCTTGTGCACGTAATCGGTGAGCTGGTCGCCCTGCAATGCCTGGTTCTCGCCGATGATGGCGCGAATCAGCTCGCTGATGAACTTGGAATGGGCCAGTTCGTCACGGTTGATGAAGCTGATGATCTTGCCGGTGCCGGTCATGCGGTTCTGGCGCACCAGATTGTAGAAATACGCAAAGCCGGAATAGAAGTTGATGCCTTCCAGGATCGAGGACTGGATCAGCGCGCGGATCAGCGTTTCGGCCGTCTTGTCGCGCATGAAGTCTTCGTAGGCGCCCATGATCGGCGCATTGCGCTTGATGATGGTCGGATGCGTACGCGCGATCTCGAACACGCGGTTCTGATCGGCCAGGCCGGTGATCGAGGCCAGCACGTAACTATAGCTCTCGTTATGGATCACTTCCTGCTGGCCGATGATCGCGGCATTGGCGTGCGCGGCCGGGTCGGTGATGTATTCGGCGACGTTGTAGATGAAGCGTGTCTGCGGCGAATCCAGCGTTGCCAGCAGGCCGATGATCGAGTCGTAGGCATTCTTCTCGCGCGCCGACAGCTCGTTGTACTGGCGTGCGTCGCCCTTCATGTCCACTTCGTCTGGGATCCAGAAGTTGGTCGACAGCTCCTTGTAGGCCCGATAGAAGGACGGGTACGGGATGTCGTTCCAGTTGAGGATGCCGGACGTCTGGCCATTGATGATGGCGGTGGAGCGGTTCGGGTGACGCGGCTCCAGGATCTTGATGCGCTCAAGCGGTGTTGCGGACATGGGTCTTTACTCGTATTTCAGGCGTCGCGCGCGCGCGCAGCAGGGACGACGGCAGCGATGGTTCTGGAGGAAAGCCCCCTGAGTCAGGGGGCGCGCCGAGGGCGCGGGTTGTGGGAGCTGATGAAGCAGGGTCCACGGTTCGCAACGCGAACCGTGGAAGCGAAGCGCGAATGCGCTTAGCTGCTACACCACTCGCATTCACTGATGTCGATGTCGTTGGAGCGCACGTAGTACGTAGTCTTCAGGCCTTCGCGCCAGGCCGTCATGTGCAGGTCCAGCAAGGTGCTCGCACGGATGGTGCTGGGCACGTAGAAGTTGAAGCTGATCGACTGGTCGATATGCCGCTGGCGACGCGCGTTCTGGCGCACGCTGGCGAACTGGTCGACCTTGTAGGCGCCCTTTTCGTAGTACGGCCAGGTTTCCAGCGACAGGCCAGGTGCGGCGACCGGGCGACGGAAGTCCTTCTTCTCTTCGTAGTAGAACGCGCTGTAGATCGGGTCGATCGAGGCGGTGGAGCCGGCGATCTGCGCGGTGCTCATGTTCGGCGCAACCGCCAGCATCCAGGCATTGCGCACGCCGTTGACGGCCACCTGCGCGGACAGCTCCAGCCACTGCGGGCTGTTGTAGTCGCGCGCACGGAAATACTCGCCGGTGTGCCAGTCGCTGCCGCGGAACACGCTGTAGGTGCCCTTTTCCTTGGCCAGCTCCATGCTCGCCTGGACGGTCAGATAGTTGATGCGCTCGTACAGCTCGTCGCTGTAGTCCTCGGCTTCGGTGGCATTCCAGTGGATGGATTTCTGCGCCAGCAGATGGTGCCAGCCGAAGGTGCCCAGGCCGATGGCGCGGTACTTCTGGTTGGTGATGGTGGCCTGCGGCACCGGCAATTGGTTCAGATCGATCACGTTGTCGAGCATGCGCACCTGGATCGGGATCAAGCGCTCCAGCACGTCGGCGCCCAGCAGATCGGCCTGGTCTGCCTGCACGGTGATCGCACGGCCCAGGTTGATCGAGGACAGGTTGCACACGACGAAGTCGCCGGCCTTCTTGGTGGTGACGATCTGATTGCCGCTGATGATCTCCTGCATCATCCGCGTCGGGCTCATGTTCTGCAGGATCTCGGTGCACAGGTTGGACGAATAGACCATGCCCTCGTGCTTGTTCGGGTTCTTGCGATTGACCTCATCGCGATAGAACATGAACGGGTTGCCGGTTTCCAGCTGGCTGACCATGATGCGCTTGAAGATCTCGATCGCCTTGACCGTCTTGCGGGTGATGCGCTCGTCGGCGACCACTTCCTCGTACTTGCGACGGAAGCTGCTGTTGGCGTCGCCCTTCTTCTCATCAAAGAAGTCCTGCAGGTACCAGCCCTTGATCCGCTTCACTTCGTGCGGATCGAACAGATACCAGTCGCCGCGACGCTCGACCGCTTCCATGAACAGGTCGGGGATGCACACCGAGGTGAACACGTCGTGCGCGCGCAGGCGCTGGTCGCCGTTGTTCAGGCGCAGATCCAGGAACGACTCGATGTCGCGGTGGAAGATGTCCAGATAGACCGCGATGGCGCCCTTGCGCTGGCCCAGCTGATCCACCGACACCGCAGTGTTGTTGAGCTGCTTGATCCACGGCACCACGCCGCCGGAGGAATTGGACACCCCGCGGATCGCCGAACCGGACGAACGCACATAGCCCAGATACGCGCCCACGCCGCCGCCGTGCTTGGACACGCGCGCCACGTCGGTATTGGAGTCGTAGATGCCCTGCAGGCTGTCGTCGACGGTGTCGATGAAGCAGCTCGACAGCTGGCCGCCGACCTTGCCGGCATTGGCCAGGGTCGGGGTGGCCACGGTCATGTACAGGTTGGACAGCGCCCAGTAGGCCTCGCCGACCAGCTGCATGCGGCGCTCGCGGCTGCCCTTGCCGTTGCCGATCTCGTCCTGCATCAGGTACAGCGCGATGGTCAGCCAACGCTCCTGCGGCAGCTCGAACACGCCGCGCGAGTTGTCGGTGGCCAGGTAGCGCGTGGCCAGCAGGTACAGGCCGTTGTAGGCGAACAGCTTGTCGCGCTCGGGCTCGATCATCTTGCCGGCTTCGATCAGTTCGTCCTTGGAGTAGCGGCGCAGGATGTCGTTGGAATAGACATTGCGGTCGGCCAGGCTCTCCTGCAGGCCGACGAACGAGCCGTACTTCTGGCTGGCGTCGTAGAAGCGGTTGCGGCTGGCGCGCTTGTACAGGCGGCGCAGGTACAGGCGCGCGGCAAAGTGCTCCCACTCCGGGGTGGTCAGATCGACGCGGGCCTCGGCCTCGCGGATCAGATGGTCGACCAGGTCGTCGGCGTTGACGCTGTCCTTGCGGTCGACGAAGCCGAACACCGAGCGCTTGTAGTCGGACACGTCAAGCTGCGGGAATTCGGCATGGATCTGGTCGATGGCGCGCTCCAGGCGCTCCGGCTCGAACGGGATCCGGCGGTTGCCGGCTTCCTTGGTGATCCAGGTGGCGACGGCTTGTTCTTCGATGGTCTGTGCGTGCATTGCAATGGCTTGGCGGGGAGGCGGCACGATATCCGACGGGTCGGTCAATTCCGGCGCGCCGCAACCGGGCGCGGCGACACTGGCGGGAACGCTGGTGGGTGTTGCGGTACCGGCGGCGATCGCGGCAAGGGTGTCGTTGGTGGTCATGCGTCCTCCATGCGTAGGCACACGAACCCGGCTGGGGACGGGCTGCGACCGGATTCCCTGGACAGCGATGGCGGTGCGCGACGACCAGCACGCAAGACCCACGGTCTGCGGCGGCATCGCCTTCACCAGCCATCTCCTTCCCGGAGATTCCACGGCCGCCACCGCGCGGTGTGCTGTCGCGCAGTGGTCGGTGGCGAAACAACCGCAACCCCATCGGCCCACGCAGTCCGCGCCACGGCATTGCCATGGATGGCTGGATGACACCGAATGCGGTTGCGGCGAGGAGGCTGATCGACCGCGTACCGACTGCAGATCGTGCTCTTTCAGGTCCAGCTGCTTGGGGCAGCCAACCACCGACTCCCCCAAGATAGTGGGGTACCCATGAGGGGTCAACACATAATGTGGGAAAAGCCCGTAAACCCTTGTGGTGCAAAGCGCCATCTGACGAACGGTCGATTCGCCGCCGCGGACTGCCCAATCTGAGTGCGCAGTCAAGGCCCGAAACGGCAATTTTGTCGATCGGTTGGGTCCGGTTGGGTCGGCTGCGACACCCATCGATGCCGAGGCCGGTCACGGTTGGCCGTGACTGCCTCAGGCGGCACCCCACGCCTGGGACGCCTGCTCTGGCCCGGGCGACGGGAGGAAACTCGCACTGCCGACTTTAGGTCGAGGGCGCGGCGCCCTCACCGCTCGCGGGACACGCCGTGAACCCGTCCCTGGGGGCTCGATGGCGGCATCCATGCCGCCAACGGTCCCGCAATCGGCGAGGACACCGCACCAGAAAGTTGGTCGGTGGTCGCGTGAAAGCTGCTGTAGCGCATTGCGCGTCGGACGCGGAGCCGGCGCGTCATGATCGAACAACGCGCATCAAACACGGCTCCACCCGTGCACACCGACCAACTCGGCTGGTCCTTGTCCGCCCACCGTCGCGGGACCTTGAGCGGCATGGATGCCGCGCCAGAGCCTACATGGATGTACTTGCGGCGTGTCCCGCGAGGGTGGGCGGGCAAGGGCCCTGCAGCAAACTCACAGCGTCAAGGGCGCGGCGAGGGCACCGCACCAGCCAGAAAGTCAGCCGGTGGTTTATAGAAAGCCGTGCACACCGACCAACTTGACTGGTCCTTGTCCGCTCACCGTCGCGGGACCTTGAGCGGCATGGATGCCGCGCCAGAGCCTACATGGACGTACTTGCGGCGTGTCCCGCGAGGGTGGGCGGGCAAGGGCCCTGCAGCAAACTCACAGCGTCAAGGGCGCTGCGAGGGCACCGCACCAGCCAGAAAGTCAGCCGGTGGTTTATAGAAAGCCGTGCACACCGACCAACTCGACTGGTCCTTGTCCGCTCACCGTCGCGGGACCTTACGCGGCATGGATGCCGCGTAAGAGCCTACAAGGACGTACTTGCGGCGTGTCCCGCGATGGTGGGCGGGCAAGGGCCCTGCAGCAACTCACTGCGTCGAGTGTGGGCAGGCAGGAGCCCTGCAGCCAAGCCACAGAACTAGCGACGCCCGCCCGATGGCCATGAAGACGCTGTCAGCCGCTCTCAAGTGAACAGCATTACGCCCTGAGCGCGGCCATGCGCGAGATCAGATCTCGGTCGGGCCGATGTGGTGGCGCTTGCGGTAGCGGATCGACGACCACACCGAGGCGGCGATGAAGGCCACGC
The DNA here is from genome assembly GCF_011761885.1 of Xanthomonas sp. CFBP 8151. Taxonomy (NCBI): domain Bacteria; kingdom Pseudomonadati; phylum Pseudomonadota; class Gammaproteobacteria; order Lysobacterales; family Lysobacteraceae; genus Xanthomonas; species Xanthomonas sp. CFBP 8151. The sequence continues at coordinate 217,815 of NZ_JAASQZ010000004.1, read as the reverse complement.
CGATCAGGCCGGTCAGCACTTCCGGCACGTGGTATACGGTGCCGACCAGCATGATGATCGCCAGCACGCCGATGGCGTAATGGGCGCCGTGCTCCAGGAACACGAACTCGTCCAGCGTGCCCTTGTGCACCAGATAGACCGTCATCGAACGCACGAACATCGCGCCGATCGCCAGGCCCAGCATGATGATCACCACATCGCGGGTGATCGCGAACGCGCCGATCACCCCGTCGAACGAGAACGAGGCGTCCAGCACTTCCAGGTACAGGAAGGCGGCAATACCCGAGCGCTTGGCCGGGCCCATGCCGTCCTCGCCCTCTTCGGCCTCGAACAGCGCGTCCACGCTGCCGACCAGCAGGTACAGCAGGATGCCGCCCAGGCCGGCGAACAGCACGCTCTGGAAGATTTCGTCAGGCAGGAACAGCTTGGTGCCCAGCAGCACCGACACCGCCACGATCACCGACATCGCATCGGCCTTGCCCAGCTTGCCGACCAGCCGTTCCACCGGCCCGAGCCAGTGCAGCTTGCGCTCCTGGTCGAACAGGAAGTTCAGGAACACCAGCAGCAGGAACATGCCACCGAAGGCGGCGATGGACGGGTAGTTGTCGGTCAGTACCTGGCTGTAGCGGTCCGGCTCCTTCAGCGCCATCTGCATCACCGGCACCAGACCCATGCCGGTGGCCACCGACACGATCACGATCGGAAACACCAGGCGCATGCCGAACACCGCGATCAGGATGCCGACGGTGAGGAACAGCTTCTGCCAGAACGCATTCATGTGCTTGAGCACGCCGGCGTTGACCACCGCGTTGTCGAACGACAACGACACCTCCAGCACGCTCAGCACCAGGCACAGCCACAGCGCCTGCCAGATGCCCATCGCGGAGGTATGACCCCACCAGGCAGCCAGGCCCAGGCAGATCGCTGTGACCAAGAACGACATTCTGAAATCGCGAAACATTGACACTCCCAGGCGGGCCGAGACGACAGCCGGAGCAACCGGCCAGGGCGGGGCCCGGCAGATCCGGCATGCGGTGGAGGATGGGGGACCGCGGCGTGACGCAAGGTCAGGCCGGGCGTGGCTCGCCCATTATAGGGAGTGTCACCGCCATCAGGGTCGCATCGTCCGGATCCGGGCGGACCCCGAAGCCCAGGCTCTGGCACATCGCCAGCATGGTGCGGTTCTCGCGCAGCACCTGGCCTTCGATCTGCTTCAGGCCCAGCCAGCGCGCGTACTCGATCATGATGCGCATCAGCTGCCAGCCGATGCCGTGGCCCTTGAGGTCGGAGCGGATCAGGATGCCGTACTCCCCGCGCTCGTAGTCGGCGTCGGCATGCAGCCGCACCGCGCCGAGCATGTCGCCGGTCTTGGGGTCGATGGCCACCAGCGCGATCGAGCGCGCGTAATCGAGCTGGGTCAGCCGCGCGATGAATTCGTGGCTGAAATGCTTGACCAACTGGAAGAAGCGCAGCCGCAGGTCTTCGTCGGTCACCCGCGCGAAGAACGCGCGGAACAATGCATCGTCCTCGGGGCGCACCGGGCGCACCAGCGCGTGCGTGCCATCGCCCAGCCCGATCTGGCGCTCCCATTCCTTCGGATACGGAAAGATCGCAAAGCGCGGATGACCGCGCCCCTTGTGCAGCTTGCGCGCCGGTGCCACCGCCACGCGCGCGTCCAGCGCAATCACGCCATCGCGGTCGGCCAGCAGCGGGTTGATATCCAGCTCGGTGATCTCGGGGATGTCGGCAGCCAGCTGCGCCAGCTTGACCAGCACCAATGCCACCGCGCGCTCGTCGGCGGCCGGCACGTCGCGGTAGGCCTTGAGGATGCGCGACACCCGCGTGCGCCCGATCAGTTCGTGGGCCAGACGCAGGTCCAGCGGCGGCAGCGCCAGCTCGCGGTCGTTGATCACTTCCACCGCAGTGCCGCCGCGCCCGAACACGATCGCCGGGCCGAACACCGGGTCGTCGGCGATCCCTGCGATCAATTCGCGCGCCTTGGGCCGCAGCACCGTGGGCTGCACGATCACCCCATCGATCACCGCCTTGGGGTGCGCGGTGCGCGCACGCGCCAGGATGCCGGTCGCCGCTTCGCGCACCGCCGCCACGCTGGACAGGTTCAGGCGTACGCCGTCGACATCGGACTTGTGCGCGATGTCGCTGGACAGCACCTTCAAGGTCACCGTGCGGCCGACGGCCAGTAACGGGTCGGCCAGCAAGGCGGCCTCGTTGGCGGTGGCGGCCACCTGCAGCGGCACGATCGGGATGCCGTAGGCGGCCAGCAGCCGGTTGGTGGCCACCGGATCCAGCCAGCGCTGGCCCGCGGCCAGCGCCTCCTCCACCAGCGCGCGGGCGATGCCGGCATCCACCACGAAATCTTCCGGCAGGCTGGGCGGGGTCTCCATCAACGCCGCCTGCGCCTCGCGGTAGCGCACCAGGTGGGTGAAGCCGCGCACCGCGTCCGATTCGGTCGCAAAGGTGGGCACGCGCGCGGCATTGAGTGCGGCAATCGCCGCATCGTCCTGGCCCAGCCATACCGCGAACACCGGCTTTTCGCGCTGGTGGCGGTTGCGTTGGTCCAGCGCGCGGGTCAGCGCCTTGGCCGCATCGGCCGAGGAGGTGAATGCGGTGGGCACGTTGACCACCAGCAGTGCGTCGTTCTCGGGGTCGTCCAGCAAGGCTTCGATCGCCGCGGCATAACGCGGCCCGTCGGCATCGACGATGATGTCGACCGGATTGCTGCGCGACCAGCCCTGCGGCAGCGATTGATCCAGCCGCTCCAGCGTCTTGGCCGACAGCTCGGCCAGGGTGCCGCCGCGCAGCACCAACTGGTCCACCGCCAGCTGCCCCACCCCGCCGCCATTGCTGAGGATGGCCAGCCGCCGGCCGGGAAAACTGCCGAGCCGGCCCAGGGTTTCGGCGGCGGCGAACAATTCGTCCAGCGCGCCCACCCGCAACAGACCGGCACGCGCGAATGCCGCGCCATACACCGCATCCGAGCCGGCCAGCGCCTGCGCATGGGTGTCGGCATTGGGATTGATGCGGAACTGGCGCCCGGACTTGACCACCACCACCGGCTTGGCGCGCGCGGCGGCGCGTGCGGCCGACATGAACTTGCGCGCATCGCCGATGCGTTCGACATACAGCAGGATCGCGCGGGTGCGGTAGTCGGTGGCGAAGTAGTCGAGCAGATCGCCGAAATCCACATCCAGCGTATCGCCCAGCGACACCACCGCCGAGAACCCCACCGAGCGCGCCACGCCCCATTCCACCAGTGCGGCGGCAATCGCGCTGGATTCGGAAATCAGCGCCAGGTCGCCGGCCTGCGGGCAATGCGCAGCGATGCTGGCATTGAGCCGCGCATGCGGGGCGATCACGCCCAGGCAGTGCGGGCCGAGGATGCGCATGCCCTTGGCGCGCGCGGCCGCCTCCATCCGCGCAGCCGGCGAGCCGGGGCCACTGCCCAGCCCGGCGGTGAGGATGATTGCCGCGGCCACCCCGCGTCGCGCCGCGATCGACACGATGCGCGGCACGATGCGCGCCGGCGCGGTGATCACCACCAGGTCCGGCACCCAGGCCAGATCGGTCAGCCGCGCCACCGTGCGCACGCCATCGATCTCGCTGTAGCGCGGGCTCACCCAGCCGATCTGCCCGGCAAACCCGGCTGCGCGCAGGTTGCGCACCACCGCCCGCCCGGCCGAGCGATCACGCGGACTGCCGCCCACCACCGCCACGGTGGTGGGGCGAAAGACCTGCTGCAGGTGGTAGGTACTCATGGCTAAAAGAGACGCGGAGAAACGGACACGGTACACGTCGGCCCGAGCGCACGTCATCGATCGCGCGGCACAGAACAGCGACGCACCGCCCCTTATTTGTTGTGAACGATTCGCATTTTCGTTAATATCCCGTGGTCAGCCAGCTTCCTGCGCCGCCCCGCGCCCTCCGCCAGCGACCCACTCGGAACAGGGCCCCCCAATGAAACTGCTGACCTTGTCGGCGCTGCTGCTCGCTGCGTCCGCCTCTGCGCACACCCCTTATCTGGCACCCAACACCTTCGCGCCCCAGCCCGGCCAGACGGTGACCCTGGACGCGGCCTTCGCCGAGACCTTTTTCGTCCCGGAAGCGGCCTTCGACCAGAGCCACTTCAGCATCACCGGGCCCGACGGTCGCGATGTCGAACCGGCCCGGGTGCAGCCGCTCGACACCCGCACCGTGGTCGAACACACCCTGGGCAAACAGCCCGGCACCTATCGGGTCAGCACCGGCCTGCGCGTGGGTGCGCAGTTCCGCACCTGGGAGCTGGACGGCAAACGGCAGACCGTGCGCGACCCGAACGTAGCCATGCCCAAGGGCGCCACGCTGATCGCCAGTTTCCAGTCGCGCACCCTGGCGGAAACCTATCTGAGCGTCGGCAAACCCGATCGACGCGCACTGGCGCCGCGCAACCGCGGGCTGGAGCTGGTGCCGGTAACGCATCCAAACGACCTGTACGTCGGCGAGACCTTCGCCTTCACGGTGCAGTACGACGGCGTGCCGCTGGCCAGGCAGAGCGTGGACATCAGCGAGGCGGTCTGGACCTCCGACCGCAAGCCGGCGCAGGTCAGCGTGACCACCGACGCAGCGGGCCGCGCCACCCTGCAACTGGACCGCGCCGGCACCTGGCTGGCGCTGACCCGCCACCGCACCCCGGCCCCGCCCGATGCCCCGGTGCGCGAGTACAGCAACAGCACCACGCTCACCTTCCAGGTGCTGGAGCCATAGCGCCGCGCAGCCGCTGCGGCGGTTGCATTGCCCCACCAGCATGACGCCACCGGCGCGGCGCATCCGCCCGGCCCACCGATCCGCCTGCAGGCCCAGCCAGCGCCACGGCCCGGCACCGTTTTTTTCCTCAAGAGGCAACCCATGAACCCTGGCTCCCTGGCCGGCGCGTGCCTGTGCGCGCTGCTGCTTCCTGCGACCGCAATCGCCCAGTCCGACCCGCGCCCGCTGCTCGGCGGGCACGGCAACAACGTGCAAGCCTTCATCACCCAGCATGACGACGACCACGACGGCCGCATTACCGCCGCCGACTTCGCGGCCTTCCGCCGCGCCCGCTTCGACGCCACCGACCGCAACCACGACGGCAGCGTCGACGAGGACGAGTACGTGGCCGAGTTCCGCCAGCGCCGCCAGCGTGCGCTGGAGCAGGAACGCGGCGCTCAGGCGGCACAAGGCCGGACCCGTTTTGCCGCACTCGATATCGACGGCGACGGGCAGGTGTCGCGCGCCGAATTCGATGCCACCGGGGCGCAGGACTGGACGCGCGGCCAGGCGGCGCTGGAGGCGGCGGCCAAGGAGGCCGGCACCGAGCGGACGCTCGCCTTCGATCGCGACGGTGGCCGCCCGGGCATGCCCGACAGCGGCTCGGCCGAGGGCTTTGTCGCGCTGTACGACGAAAACGGCGACGGCAAGGTGGGCCGCAAGGAGTACGCGGACCTGCGCGCAGCGCAGTTCGCCAGTGCCGACGGCGACCGCAACGCGGCGCTGTCGCTGGACGAGTACCGGGTGGAGTTCGAGGACCGCCTCAACCGCCGCCTTACCGCGCTCGAGCAGGCCGACGACCGCCAGGTGCATGTGCGTTTCACCGTGCTCGATACCGACAAGGACCAGCGCATGAGCTTTGCCGAATATCAGGCCTCGGGGCTGCGCACCTTCGCCCGCGTCGACCGTAACCACGACGGCGTGGTCGATGCCGGCGATGCCGCGTTGCCGCCGCCAGCGCCTGCGACTGCGCCGGCCACCACGCCGGCCCGGGCCGACTGACCTCCCGACGCGGGCCTTGGCGCCCGCGCCCCTGGCCCGCCACCGGCGGGCCCACCCAGCCACGCGACCGCTCTTGCCGCCCGCAGCCAGGTGCGCGCCTTCCGGCGCCCCTTCCTCTTTCCTGACTGTGGACTCCACGATGACCTCGACACCGACCCTGCTGGCCCTGGCGATCGCCGCCGGCCTGGCCTTCCCGCTGCATGCCGAACAGGCACCCGCCGACGCCACCACCTTCGACCCGGTCGAAGTGAAGGCCGCGCGCGACAAGCGCGCCTCCAGCAACCAGAACGTCACCACCCTCGACACCGCGCAGCTGCAGCAGGAGCAGGCCGAGAGCATGGAAGACCTGGTGCGTTACATCCCCGGCGTCAGCATCGCCGACATGGGCCGCTTCGGCGAGAACGGCTTCAACATCCGCGGCCTGGAAGGCGACCGGGTGGCGATGACCATCGATGGCCTGTCGATGGCCGAGGGCGTGGAGACCGCGCGCGACTACGAGTTCTTCCGCGCCGGCCGCGGCGGGGTTGACGTCGATTCGCTCAAGCGCGTGGACATCGTCAAGGGCGCCGACTCCATCAGTGCCGGCAGCGGCGCGCTCGGTGGCGCGGTGGTGTTCACCACCAAGGATCCCTACGACTACCTCAAGGCACAGGGCAACGACAGTTATGTCGGCCTGAAGACCGGCTACACCGGCCATAACGACCAATTGCTCGGCAACCTCACCGTCGCCAACCGCAGCGGCATCGTCGAATCGATGTTGACCTACACCCGCCGCGAGGGCCACGAATCGGAAGGCTGGTACTCCAGCACCGACATCGACACCGGCAGCGCGCGGCGCACGCCCGACCCGGTCGACAGCCAGAGCGACAACGTGCTGGCCAAGCTCGACGTGGTGCCGAATGCGCAGCACCGCATCGGCGTGGTGTACGAACGCAATCGCTCGCAGAACCGGGTCGACAACCTGAGCCGCGTCAGCGCGCCCAGCTACGCCGAGCGCATCGGCGAAGACAGCAACGACCGTGACCGCTATGGCCTGCGCTACATCTGGAACGCCGACAACACCTTGTTCGACACCATGGAGGCGCAGCTCGACCGCCAGCAGACCGACAGCCGCGGCACCACCCGCATCCTCACCCAGAGCGGCAGCTCGAGCACCCCGGCCACCGCTGCCACCACCCGCTGCACGGTGGCGCTGCCGTGTCGCCGTGCCGAGGACCGCGACACCGAGCAGACCCTGGACCGCCTCGCGGTCGATTTCGACAAGCGGCTGCAGGGAAGCGGCTGGTCGCAAGCGCTGCTGTACGGGGCAGCCTGGCAGCGCCGCAGCATCGATTTCAGCGCGATCGACTACCGCTGGAACAACGCCGGCACGCTGGACACCGCCACCGTCGACCCGGCGCAGGTGCCCAAGACCGATGCCGACACGTGGAGCGTGTACCTGCGCGACCGCATCGGCCTGCTCGACGACCGCCTGCAGCTCACCCTGGGTGCGCGCTACGACCACTACCGCTATGCGCCGACGCTGTCGTCCACCTTCGTCGACGTCACCGGCACGGTGCGCGAGGTGACCTTCGCCTCGCCGACCTGGCAGGCCGGCATCAGCTACGCGTTCACCCCGCAGCAGACGTTGTGGTTCCAGGCCGGGCGCGGCTTCCGGGCGCCGACCACCGCCGAGATGTACGCCCCGACCAGCATCACCGCACTGACCCGGCTGGACACCGGCGCTACCGTCAACGTGCCGACGGTGGCCGCCAACCCCGCGCTCGAAGCCGAGCGCAGCCTCAACCTGGAACTGGGCTGGCGCTGGGAAAGCGACTGGGCGCGCGTGGGCCTGTCGGTGTTCCGCGACCGCTACGACGACTTCATCCAGAGCGAGACGGTCACCACCGATGCCGGCACGCTCTACCAGACCTGTACCCGCGGCGTGTGCACCACGCGCAACGGCTACGCCTACACCACGCTGCTCAACGTCGGTCAGGTCGAGGTCAAGGGCGTGGAACTGGATGCGCAGTTCAAGCTCGGCGACGCCTGGCTGCTGCGCGCGGCATGGACCCACAATCAGGGCGAGCTGGAAGATGGCCGCCCGCTGGACAGCATCAATCCGGATCGCGGCGTGCTCGGCCTGAGCTGGCAGGGCCTGGACGAGCGCCTGCGTGTCACCGCCAACATCACCCACGCGCTGGCCAAGCAGGCCAAGGACGTCAACGTCGAGAACGACATCTTCGGCGCTGCGGCCGAGCCGTTCCTCAGCGACGCCTACAGCGTGGTCGACCTGTTCGGCAGCTACCGCTTCAACGCGCACGTGCGCGTCAATCTCGGCGTCTACAACCTGTTCGACGAGCGCTACTACCAGTGGGCGCGCATCCGCAATGTCACCCGCGGCGATTTCTATCTGTACGGCTATGCCACCGACGACGGCATCGGTCGCTACAGCGAACCGGGGCGCAACCTGCGTGCCACGCTATACGTGACCTTCTGATGCGATCGCCGCTGCGCATCGCTGCATGCCCCGCCGTGCAGCGATGCAGGCCGGACCAGCCGGTACCGCCTGGCCCTGCACCGGGCGCGTTGCGTCGGGTTTCGCGTTTCGATTGCCGGGACGCAGAGTCGACAACCGGGTGAGGTGCCGCACCGCATGCGACACCTCGACCAGGGCATGGCGGGCGCGCAGCGCTGCGCGCACCCCGCCCCCTTCCCGCTGCGCTACAACAAGGTGCCGCTGAGGATCGCGGCAGCAATGCTGAAATAGATCACCAACCCGGTGACATCCACCAGGGTCGCCACGAACGGGGCCGAGGCGCTGGCCGGGTCGAAGCCGAGCCGCTGCAGCACGAACGGCAGCATCGAGCCGGACAGCGAGCCGAAGGTGACAATGCCGATCAGCGCCGCGCCGATGGTCAGCGCCACCATCTGCCAGTGCGGGCCGTAGTCGTACAGGCCGGCGGTCTGCCAGATGGTGATGCGCACGATCGCCAGGATGCCCAGGATGGTGCCCAGGGTGAGCCCGGTCGGCAGCTCGCGCAGCGCCACCTTCCACCAGTCGCCCAGGCGCAGCTCGCGCAGTGCCAGCGAGCGGATCAGCAGCGAGGTGGCCTGCGAGCCGGAGTTACCGCCGGAGCTCATGATCAGCGGAATGAACAGGGTCAGCACCACCGCCTTGGACAACTCGTCCTCGAAGTGCTGCATCGCGCTGGCGGTGAGCATTTCGCCCAGGAACAGCACGCTCAGCCAACCGGCGCGCTTCTTGATCATCTGGCCGAAGCCGATCTGCATGTAGGGCTTGTCCAGCGCCTCCATGCCGCCGAACTTGTGCACGTCCTCGGTGGACTCGGCGATCAATGCATCCAGCACATCGTCCACGGTGACGATGCCGAGCACATGGCCATGGGCATCCACCACCGGGATCGCCAGCAGGTCGTGGCGGCGGATCAGGCGGGCGACTTCTTCCTGGTCCAGCGCCGGGTCCACCGTGACCGGCGGGTTGACCTGTGCCACCTCCAGGATCGGCGCGTCCGGCGCGCCGGTGATCAGCCGGCGCATGGTGACCACCTGGGTCAGCACGCGGCTGTGCGGATCGAGCAGATAGATCGCATAGACCGTCTCGCGGCTGCGCTCCACCTGGCGGATGTGCTGCAGGGTGCGGCCCACCGTCCAGTCGGCCGGCACCGCCACGAACTCGGTGGTCATCAGCGCGCCGGCGGTATTGGGCGGGTAGCGCATCAACGCCTGGATCGACAGCCGCGCCTCGGCACTGAGCAACCACAGCAGTGGCGCGCGCTGGTCGGCATCCAGGCCGTGGAAGATGTCGGTGGCGCGGTCGTCGGCCATCTGCCCGAGCAGGGATGCGGCCTGCTCGGCCGGCAGCAGCGCGACCAGCGCGCTGGCGGCGTGCAGCTCGGGTTGTTCGAGCAATTTCACCGCACGCGGCTGCGCCAGCGCGGCCAGCACCTGTGCGGCCTCGTCGCGGCCGAGGGTGTTGAGGTATTCCACCGCATCGGCCGTGTTGAAGTCGGCGATGGGTGCGATCAAGGCATCGACGCCTTGGGCAAGGCGCAGGGTTTCGTTGGACATGGGGTTCGCCTGGTGACGACCGTCGTCGATGACAGCCGGCGAACCTTGACGTCTCAGGCGCGCGCCAGCTGGGTCATCGACCCGGGTCTAGGGTGACTGTCGCTGGACATGAAAAGGGCTCCGAGAGTGCGCACCGGCCGGTGATCCGGGCGGCGGCGCGGCGCAGTCTGCGCGCCTGCGCCGGCTTGGTCAATGCCCCCGCGCGGGCGGCGCTCAGCGCGCGTCCAGGCGACCGTGCACGGCATGGCTTCAAGGTCTCGATCGGGCGGCCGTGCGTCGGACGCAGCACGCGCACCTGCGGCAGATCCACATGGGGAGCAGCCGGAAGATGGCGCGTATGTCGCGCAGGATGCCCCGGCGTTCGATGGCGATCGCCTGCAGTGTGGCAGGCAGCACACGCTGATCCAGGCCGACATGTCGCTGCGGGCGGCATAATGCGTACCTCAACGGAGAGCGCGCATGCATAGCGGTGGTCTGGAACTGGCTCTGGTGCTGATGCTGGCCGCCATCGTGGCGGTGCCGGTGTTCAAGCGCTTCGGCCTGGGCGCGGTATTGGCCTATCTGGTCGCCGGTGTGGTGCTCGGGCCCGATGGCGTGGGCGTGGTGCAGGATGCCGAGCGCATCAGCGGCGCGGCCGAAATCGGCGTGGTGATGCTGCTGTTCGTAATCGGCCTGGAACTGTCGCCGGCCCGCCTGAAGGTGATGCGTCATTCGGTGTTCGGCGCCGGCGCCACCCAGGTAGTGGTGACCACGCTGATCCTGGGTGGCCTGCTGATGCTCGGCAACCTGGGCTGGAAAAGCGCGTTGATCGTCGGCGTGGCGCTGGCGTTGTCGTCCACCGCGGTGGGCCTGCAGCTGCTGGCCGAACGCAAGGCGCTCAATAGCGACTACGGGCGCCTGGCGTTCGCCATCTTGCTGTTTCAGGATCTGATCGCCATTCCGTTGCTGGCGGCGATTCCGTTGCTCGGCGGCAGCAAGAACGCCACGCTGGCGTGGCCGGACGTGGCCAAGGCGGTCGCGGCACTGGCGCTGGTGATCCTGTGCGGACGCTTCGTGCTGCGCTATCTGTTCAACATGGTGGCGCGCACGCGCATGCCGGAAGTGTTCACCGCCAGCGCCTTGCTGGTGGTGCTGGGCACCGCCTGGATCATGCAGGAAGCCGGATTGAGCGCCAGCCTGGGTGCGTTTCTGGCTGGTGTGCTGCTGGCCGATTCGGAATTCCGCCACGAGCTCGAATCGCAGATCGAGCCGTTCGAAGGATTGCTGCTGGGGCTGTTCTTCATCTCGGTGGGCATGGGGATCGATCTGAACCGGGTGGTCGCCGAGCCCTGGTTGATCGCCAGCGGCGTGGCGATCCTGCTGGTGGTGAAGTTCTCGCTGCTGGTCGGCATCGGCAGCGTGGCTAGGCTGCCGCTGCGCAGCAGCCTGATGCTGGGCAGCGTGTTGTGGCTGGGCGGCGAGTTCGCCTTCGTGGTGTTCAACGAGGCCGATCGGGTCGGCTTGCTGGAGCGCGCCAACCACGACCGGCTGGTGGCCATCGTCGGCGTGTCGATGGCGCTGACGCCGCTGTTGCTGCTCGGCATGCAGCGCATCCTCAACGGGCCGCTGCGGCTGCATGCGCCCAAGTCCGACCGCCCGTTCGACACCATCGATGCGCAGACGCCCAAGGTGCTGGTCGCCGGCATGGGCCGCTTCGGTCAGGTGGTCGCGCGCCTGCTCACCGCGCGGCATGTGCCGTTCGTGGCACTGGAACACAACCCGGATACCGTGGAAGACCTGCGCCGCTTCGGCAGCCAGCTGTACTACGGCGACCCCACGCGACCGGAACTGCTGCGCGCCGCCGGCGCCGATCGCATCAAGGTGTTCGTGATCGCGGTGGACGACCCGGAGACCAACATCAAGACGGTGCGGCTGATCCGCCGCCTGTACCCGCAGGCCACCGTGCTGGCACGTGCACGCAATCGCCAGCACGCCTGGAAACTGATGGACCTGGGTGCCGAACCGTTTCGCGAGGTGTTTGCCTCCAGCCTGGAACTGAGCGAACGCGTGCTGACCTCGCTCGGACTGGGCGAGGCGGTCGCCAGGGATCATGTCAAACGGTTCCGCCAGCACGACGAAGAGTTACTGCATCGCCAACACCTTGTCTATGACGACGAAGCCAAGGTGATCCAGACCTCGCGCGACGCACGCACGGATCTGATGAATCTGTTCGAGGCCGACGTGAAGGCCGAACCCGCGCCCACCACGCAGGATCGCTGAGCGTTTCGTAGGAGCATGCCTGCGCGCGACCAGGCATTACCGATAAAGCCCGTCGCGCGCAGGCACGCTCCTACGTGGAGCTGCGGCGGCTGTATGCCGCTCGCCTCCGTCAGCGGCGTGGTGTACGCGCTGCGGTCTTGCTGGCCGACGTCTTCGCTGCGCCCTTGCCCGCCGCGGTTTTGCCGGCGGTCTTTGCGACCTTGCCGGTTGCGCGTTTGCCCACGGCGCTCTTGGCCGCGCTGCTAGGCGCCGTAGCCGCATCCTGCGATGGTCTTGCTGAAGCCGCGGATGCGCGTTTGGCTGGCGCCTTGCTGACCTTTTTGGCTGGCGCCTTGGTGACCTTGGCGACCTTCTTGGCAGATTTGCCGGTGGCTTTCTTGATCGGCGTCGTGGCGCTGCCACGCGCTTCCGGTGCGCGCCGCGGCGGTGGCTTGCGGCCCGGGGTGAGCGCGCGCCAGGCGTGTCCGCCGTTCATGGCCAGCAAGGCATCGGCAGCCGATGGGCCAGCGCTGCCGGCGGCATAGTTGGGGAAGTCGCTGGGCGGTTGCTTCCAGGCGTCCAGGATCGGTTGCACGATGCGCCAGGCACCTTCCACCATTGCCGCGTCCTGGAACAGGCCGGCTTCGCCATTCATGCAGTCCTGCAGCAAACGCTCGTAGCCCACCGTGTATTCCTTGGGGAACCAGTCGCGGTAGCGGAAGTCCATGCGCACCGGTGCCAGACTGACCTGCGCGCCTGGGCGCTTGACATCGAACTGCAGCGAAATACCTTCGTCAGGCTGGATGTGCAACACCAGCCAGTCGGGGCCGTAACCGCCCACCTCGGTGCTGCGGAACGGCGCCAGCGGCGCAGGCTTGAAGCGGATCGCGATCTCGGTGGTGCGCTCGCGCAAACGCTTGCCGGTGCGCAGGTAGAACGGCACGCCGGCCCAGCGCCAGGTGTCGACCTGCAGTTTCATCGCCACGTAGGTTTCGGTTTCCGAATCTTCCGGCACCGTGTCTTCTTCGCGATACCCCGGCACTGCGCTGCGACTCACCGCACCGGAGGCGTACTGGCCGCGCACCACGTCTTCGGGCTTGATCGGGCGCACCGCTTCGATCACCTCGGCGCGGCGCCGATGCATCGCTTCGGTGGTGAACGCGGCCGGCGGTTCCATCGCAATCATCGCCAGCAACTGGAACAGGTGATTGGGCACCATGTCGCGCAGACAGCCGGTGGGATCGTAGAAACGTCCGCGCCCTTCCACCCCGATGGTTTCGGCGGCGGTGATCTGCACATGGTCGATGCGGTCGCGGTTCCACACCGGCTCGAACAGGCCATTGGCGAAGCGGAACGCCAGGATGTTCTGCACGGTTTCCTTGCCGAGGAAATGGTCGATGCGGAACACCTGATCCTCGTGCAGGACCTTGGCGACGGTGGCGTTGAGCGCGACGGCGCTGGGCAGATCGTGGCCGAACGGTTTTTCCACGATGACCCGACGCCAGCCCTCGCCCTCGCGTTGCTTGACCAGCCCGGCGCCGCCCAGGTTGAGCAACACCGGCTCGAAGAAGCGCGCGGCGGTGGCCAGGTAAAACAGCACGTTGCCCTGGGTGCCGTAGCGCTTGTGCAGTTTTTCCAGTGCGGCATCCAAGGTTTGATAGGCGCCCAGGTCGGTGAAATCGCCGCGCAGATAATGCATGCGCTCGCGCAGCCATTCCCAGGTGCCGGTATCGAACTCGTCGGTCTGGAATTCGGCATCGCGGCTGCTGAGCAGGGCGGTCATCGACTGGCCCATCATCGTACGCCACGAACGCTCGCTGATATCGCCGTGATCCATGCCGACGATGGCGAACTGCTCGCCCAGTGCGCCGGAACGACGCAAGTTGTACAGCGCCGGCATCACCAGGCGCTTGGTCAGATCGCCGCGCGCACCGAACACCACGATGATGCACGGCGGGGTTGTGGCTTGTTCGTTCATGGATGTGTTTCCTCTTCGCCCATGCGTCCGTGCAGGCGCAATGCCGCATTGACCAGAGCCACGTGGGAATACCCTTGCGGGAAGTTGCCAAGCATGCGTTTGCTGCGCGGGTCGTACTCTTCGGCGAGCAGGCCCACGTCGTTACACAGCCCGAGCAGACGTTCGAGCAGGACCCGTGCCTGCTCGGTGCGCCCGAGCAGGGCGTAGTTTTCCACCAGCCAGAAGCTGCAGGCAAGAAAGGTGCCCTCGCCGGCCGGCAAGCCGTCGGCGCTGTCGTCGGCGCGATAGCGTTCGACCAATCCATCGATGGTCAGATCGCGTGCAATCACATCGGCGGTTGCGGCGATGCGCGGATCATCGGCCGGCAGGAACCCCACGATCGGGATCAGCAACAACGCCGCATCCAGGCGATCGGAGCCGTAGCTCTGCACGAAGTGACCGTCCGGGTGCACGCCCTTTTCAAGCACTTCGGCGCGGATGTCGTCGGCGATGCGCCCCCAGTGCGCGCGCTTGGCCGCATCGGCGTCGGTGATGCCATCGCGCGCGCCGCAATCGAATGCCAGCCAGGCCATCACCTTGGAATGCACGAAATGACGGCGCTCGTCGCGGATTTCCCAGATGCCTTCGTCGGGCAGGCGCCACACCGTTTCCAGCGTCTCCAGCACCTTCTCCAGCAACGATGCCGACGAGCCCTCGTCATCGGACGGCGGCGCCACGCCCTTTTCGCGCGCGTAATGCAACGCGCCGATCAGCTCGCCGTAGACGTCGAGCTGGAACTGATCCACCGCACCGTTGCCGATACGCACCGGGCCGGAATTTTCATAGCCGGGCAGCCAGTGCGCTTCCCATTCCTGCAGCCGGCGCTCACCGGCGATGCCGTAGAGCGCCTGCAGCTGATCCGGCGAACCGGCGATGGCGCGTTGCACCCAATCGCGGAAGGCCCCTGCTTCATCGCGGTACCCGGCCTGCAGCAAGGCAATCAGCGTGAACACCGAATCGCGCAGCCAGCAGTAGCGGTAGTCCCAGTTGCGGGTGCCGCCCAGATGCTCCGGCAGTGATGCAGTGGGCGCAGCGACGATGCCGCCGGTCGGTAGATAGCTGAGCCCTTTCAACACCACCAACGAGCGACGCACCTGCGCGGTCCAGGGGCCGACATCGGTGCAGCGACGCGCCCAGCCATGCCAGAACGCGGTCGTGCGTTGCAGCGCCTGTTCCGGATCGATCGCCGCCGGCGTGGGCTGATGCGACAGGCCGTGGCTGAGCAGAAACCAGGTACTCTCGCCCTGACGCAGCGTGAAGTCGGTTTCGGTGCCCATGTCCTCGCCGTGCAGCGCCTGCGGCGAGCGCAGGGCAAGCTGGTCGGGGCCGGCAATGGCGCGGATGCCACCATCGATGTGCGTCACCCATGGCACGGTACGGCCATAGTTGAAGCGGAAGGTCAGGCGCATGTGCATCGGCACCTCGCCCTGCACGCACCGCACGATCCGCACCAGGTGCTGGTGGCCGTCGCCTTCGTCGCTGGCACCCATGAAGTCGACCAGTTCCACCGTGCCGGTGTCGGTGCGCATGCGCGTGCACAACACCAGGCTGTCGTCTTCATAGGCACGTTCACTGCGAAAGTCGCCGGCCGGCGACAACGCCCATTGCCCGTGCTGCTCATCGCCCAGCAGGGATGCGAAAAACGCGTCGGAATCGAAACGTGGCAGACACAGCCAGTCGATGGTGCCGCGGTGGTCGACCAGGGCCGCGCTGTGGCAATTGCCCAGCATGGCATGGTCCTCGATACGTGAAACCATTGTGTTTGTCGTTGGCTGGAAAGACCTCAGTCTGCCCGCAACCGCGTTTGCTTCACGTAAGGGCGGCGACGCGCGCATGCGGCGGCGGCTACACTGCGTTGGCACATGAATGCCTATCCCGCCGCCGCCCTACGTGTCCTGGTCCTGGAGGACGATCCGATGCTGCGCGAGCGCATCTTGCTACCCGGTCTCCGCCGTTTCGGTTTCGATTCCCACGGTTGCGGCACCGGCGCCGAACTGCAGTCGCGACTGCAGGCCGATCCGACCGACATCGTCGTGCTCGATGTCGGCCTGCCCGATACCGACGGCTTCACCTTGGCCCGCGATCTGCGCCAACGGCATCCCGGCATTGGCATTGTCATGCTGACCAGCCTGGGCCAGACCGAAGACCGGGTGCGCGGACTCACCGGCGGCGCCGACGCCTATCTTTCCAAGCCGGTGGAGATCGACTTGCTGGCGGCGACGCTGCACAGCCTGACCCGGCGCCTAGGCCGCGCGCCCTCTGCACCGGTACGCGGCCGTTGGCAGCTGAGCGAGGATGGCTGGTGCCTGCTGGCCCCCTCTGGTGCCGTCGCCGCGCTGACCGCGAGCGAGCGACGGCTGTGCCAGCGCCTGCTCCAGCAGCCCGGCTTACTGGTCTCGCGCGAGGCGCTGATCGCAGCGCTGACCGACCACGTGTACGACTTCGACATGCACCGGCTCGACTCGATGGTGCACCGCCTGCGCAGCAAGGCACAGCGCCGCTGCGGCGCCGCGCTGCCGCTGGCAGCGGTGCACGGCGAGGGCTACATCCTCGATCCGAGCGGCTGAGCGCGCCCCGCCGCAACGGCGAGCCGGTGCCGCCACCCGGTCGTCGGGACACATGGTGCAGCCCGCCGAGCACGGTCGGTCCTGTGCCAGACACGCCACGGGCCAGTGCGGCGAACGACTCCGGTCACGCGCATCGAGCGACGTGCCGGCCATGCCGTTTGCCAGGGAATGAGAGCACTTCCGCAAAATGCGCGGAAGGCTGACCGCCTTCACTGCGGCCATCGCACCGGCCCTGGCAGACAGCCCATGAGGCTAGGCCGGCGACGCTCCGGATAGCCTCGCCGGATCACCTCCCGTCTATTGCCGCGCGACGATCGTGAGATCGGCGTAGGTGCCGGTGAGCTTGATGTAGTAAGTGCCCGCCTTCGGGGCAGTGAAGCGCACCGTTTCCGTGTTGCTGTTGCTGCGCACAGAACGCGCATCGCTGTCGGTCGCCGACGGCACACGCTCGAAGGCCGCGTACATCGACACGTTGCCCGTGCCGCCGAAGGTCATGAAGCTCAGCGTCTTGCCCGCCTCGGATCGGAAAGAAAAAACGGCATCATCGCCGGAACTGGCCAGCCCCCTGAGTTCGAGCTTGTTGTCGAGCAACATGGTCGGGGGCGCACAGTTGCTCGTGCAGGGCGCTTCGGTGGCATTGCGCAGCAAGGCATCCAGATTCAGGATGCCCGATCCCATCGGAGTGGCGGTCGGGACGGACACGGGAAACGGCCTGGTCGTCTTCCTCAGCAATTCGCGCATCTGATCCCATTTCAACGGTGTGGGTGCCACGCTTTGCACCATTGCCACGGCAGCAGCCACGTGCGGCGAGGCCATCGATGTGCCTGTGAAGCCGCCCAGAATCCAGTTCGCCGTGGGACGCGTGGTTCCCTCGTTGACGACCTGGAAGATGTAGCCGTCGGGATCGCCATCGATGCCGCCGCCGCCGCCGGGCGCCGATAGATCCACGCGCTGCCCCCAACTGGAGTACGACGCCTTTCCACCCGTCACGCGCGTCGCACCGACGACGATGACGTTGCTGCAGCTGCCCATCGTGTACGTGCCGGCATCGGCGTTGGAGTTGCCGGCCGCCACCACCACGATCGTCCCCATCTGGGTGACCTTGTCGATCGCATCCTGGTAGAGCGTCGGACACGTCTGGGGTCCTCCGCTTCCCAGGCTCATGTTGATGACCTCTGCGGGATTGGGATTGGTCGGCAGCCCAGCGACGGGCGCGCCCGCCGCCCACAGGATGCCGTCGGCAATGTCGCTGCCGAAGCCACCGCAGGACCCCAGCACACGCACCGGAAGGACTTTTGCGTCGAAGGCCAACCCCGCCACACCAATGTTGTTGTTGGTCTGCTGGGCGATCGTGCCTGCCACATGGGACCCGTGCCAGGAACTGCCCTCCGGTGGGTTGCCGTCCCATCCAAGTGCATCGCAATAGTTGGCCTCGACCCAGTCGCCGACGTCCCAGCCGCCCGGAGCGCGTCCGTCGCTGTCGCGCCTGGACACGCGCCTGTCGGTGATCATGTCATAGCCCGGCAGGACATTGGTCTGTAGTTCCGGGTTGTTCTCCACGATGCCGGTATCCACGACCGCCACGACGACGCCTTTGCCGGTCGAGATATCCCAGCCCTTCTCGGCGCGGACACCACCGGTGGGGTTGTAGAAATTCCACTGAAGTCGCTGCGAATTGGGGTCGTTCGGAACGAACGTCGGCCCCATCACACGTCCCGTGTCTGCACGGCGATAGAGCCGATCGACCTCAACCGTCTCCACGGAGGAATCGGCCGCCAGCTCCCGCATGAAGCTCGCCGACTCGGCGTCCGTCAGCTTTCTCGACGCTTGCACGACGTACCATCCGGGCACCGCCATGCTACGCAGCACCTGCGCCTGGGCGGCCGGCACGCCGGCCGGGCGTGCGCCGGGGGCGGTAGTCCCGACCAGCCCCGCGCGACGAACCGAGCTCGCCAGCGCATCGCTGAGAACGGCGCGCGGCACGGCAGAAGTCTTGGTCTTCACCACGAAGCGCTGCCCACGCTCCAAGGGTTGCTGCTGGTTCTGAATCGGATCGCGCGTCACCGTGCGGTCGATGCCGCCTTGCGCTGCGAGAGCCGTCGCGGTGGACAAGACCAAAGTGATGCCGATTGCGAGGGGAGTACGCTTCTTCATGAGTCTCTCTCTGGTTCAGTAGGAAAAAAAGAAGTGTGATCAGAGATCGACACCAAAGCCGACACCCGCGGTCTTTTCGTCGCCACTGAAGGCGCCGCCCAAGCTGAAGGACGCGCGCTCGCCGATCTTCTTGGCATACCCCACCGACAGCGCCCTCTCGCCGCTCTGGAAGCCGGCACCCACCGCGATGCGACCGCGTTCGCTTTGCACGCCCGCCGCGTTGGTGGCCATGCTGACCATGGCCGAGGTCATCGCACCCTGACGATCCAAGCGACGATCGACTGTCTGGAAGCGCCGGTCCATGTCGTCGCGGTACTGATCCATCTGTGTACTCCAGTCCGCCAGGCGGCGATCCGTGTAGGACTTCGCCTCGGCCACGCCCGAGCGCACTTGATCGACGTTGGCCGCATCGGTTGCCTCGGTGCCGGCTGCGACGCGGGTGATCTGCCGGGCGCTTTGTGCATTACCGACCGATACCGTGTTCGCGCGTTCGGCCACGGCGCCCTGCCCCAGCGCGACGGATCCTTCCGCCGTCGCGCTCGCTCCCTGGCCAATGGCCGTGCCCTGGGCTGCCGACACGCTGGCGCCATCGCCTACCGACACACCATTGTCGGCACTGACCGATGCCGAGGCACCGACCGCCACCGACTGGGTGCCGGGCGCGACCGTCGCGGCGCCGGTTCGACCCACCGCCACGCCTCTGTCGGCGCCGGCGCCGGCGCTGGCGTCGTCATCCATCCGCGTCTCGATCCCGCTCACGCGCAGGCCCAGCGCCGCCATCCTGGCATTGGCTTCGGTGGCAAAGTCGATGAAGCCGCCGGACATCTGCCGCAGCTGGGAAAGATTGACCGCATCGGTATCGCGCGTGCCCGCCGCGACATTGACGATCTGGCGCTCGCCGCCCGCATGTCCGACCGAGATGGTATTGCCGCGATCGGCGATCGAGTTGGAACCGAGCGCCACGCTGTCGTCGATGATCAACGGCGCGTTGGGGTCGGTCGACAGACTCCATCCGCCGACGAAGGCGCCCGGGCCGATCGCGACGGACCGGCTGCCGTAGACCTCCGAGCGCCAGCCCATCGCCAGGCTGTCGGTGTACAGAATGGGTTCTGGAAGGCTGCCAAAGGAGCCGGCCCAGACGGTGCCACCGCCCATCGCCAGGCTGTTGCGACCAGCCGCCCAGGATCCGTTGCCCAGTGCAGTGCTGTTCTCGTTGTTGGCCATCGCGCCCGCGCCCACCGCCGTCGACCCGGCCGCCCACGCGTTGGCATTGCTACCGAGCGCCACGGAATTGGACGCGAGCGCCCTCGCACCGGAGCCCACCGCAGTGGCCCAATCCGCCCTTGCCTCGGCGCGATCGCCGATCGAGGTCGCATCGTAGCCTGTGGCCCTGGCGACGTAGCCGATCGCGATCGAACGTATGCCCGACGCCTGCGCCAAGGCACCTAGCGACGTTGCCGCATACTCCGTTGCCTGAGCGCCGCCGCCGATCGCCGTCGATAGCCGGCCGGAAGCTTGCGTGTTCTGCAGGACGCTGCCCGCGAAATCGGAGCCCAGCTCGTCTTCCTGGACGTCGACGATGCCACCCAGCGCCACCGCCGACTTGCCCTCGGTGAGGGTGCCTGCACCGATGGCGGTATTGAAATCTCCCTTGGCCTGAGCACCCGCCCCGTTCGCCGTCGACGCCATTCCGATTGCCGTCGTTTGCTGGTTGATCACAGCACCGAAGTCGTTGCCCGGGGTAAAGTCCAGTGCCAGCCTCCCACCCACGGCCGTCGAAGAAGCGCCTTGGGCAAAGCTATCGGTGCCCAGTGCTGTCGCTGCATCCGCGTATGCGACCGCGCCGGCACCGAGCGCGGAAGCTCCAGCACCGATCGCGGACGACGCTTCGCCTGCCGCAAGCGTGTTTTCGCCCTCGACGTAAGCGCCCGCACTGCTTTCGCTGCTGCCCCCCGCCTGAAAGTAGAGCGCGACATCCGCCGTCTCCAATGCCTGTGGAAGTAGCAACGCATTGGGCACATGGCCGCCGTTATCGGCCTGTTGCGCGTGCAGGGTCGGCGCCAGCAGCAAACCGATGGCGATTGCCCCACTCAGATGCAGGCGTCGCGGCGCGCAGTTCCTCGTGAAGATCTGGACGCCGCTGCGGTCGGACGGCAGTGAAGGATGGTTGATCTGGTTCATTGGCTTTCTCGGCAAATAAATAGAAACAAGGCGCGCAGGGACCACACTGCTGAGACGCCTCCCCCTGATTGCGACGTCCTTGTCTTGGCCCTGTCACCCCGATCGGGTAACGTCGCGCCCCCAGCCGAGAACATAGACGCGCCACCAGCTAGTTGTCACCAGCGACTTCTCACAGCAAGATCACCGAATTCTCACCGCCCCGAGCCCGGCTCCGACCATGCCCAGTCCCATCTTGCGTTGGCTCGACCGCTTGCCGATCGCCGACGCTGTGGACCGGCGCAATGCGCGTGTCATCCAGGTGTTGTTGCTGTTTCTGGCGCTCACCATCCCCGCCACCATGGCCTTCGGTATCGCGGTGACATGGGAAGCGCTCAGCCGAGGCGACTTCCCCTGGCCTCTTGCCGTCTCGCTGGGTTTCAGCGCACTTCTCTCGGTGTTGGCGATGATCGGCGTCTGGATGATTCGCCGCGGTCGGTTTCGACCGACCGTGCGCATGCTGCTCGCCGCGCTGATCACGATGCTGTTCGTCAATGCGCTGGTCAACGGCTTCGAGCGGCAACTTCCCGATCAGCTGGCGCAGATGTTGGTGCTGATCCTGAGCGGACTGGTCCTCGGGCGGAAACCGCTTTGGCTGACCTTTGGCTTGCTCGTGATGGCGGTCGGGATAGGCGCGGCGCGGGACGCGATGGTGCTATACGACGAGACACCGTTGCGCGCGCTCTACAACGTGCCATCTACGCTTTTCAGCTATTTCCTCGTGTCAATCCTAATCGACCGGACGACCGAGGCGTTACGAGAGACGTTGCGGCAATCGAACGAGCGCGGAGAAGCATTGGCGATCGAGATCCGGGAACGCGAGCGCACGCATGCGCAACTAATTCATGCCCAGAAGCGCGAAGTCGCCGAACGTACGGCGAGCGGAATGGCGCATGACTTCAACAACATCCTCTCGGTCATCGCTGGGTTCTCGGCCGAGCGGCACCATGACGATGGCGGCACCGACGTCGAGCGCGTCGAGCAACTCGAGGACAGCTTGGCGGCGGTGGAAGCAACCGCACGACGCGGAATGGCGATCGGCCGCCGCCTGCTCCGTTTCAGCCGCCTGGACGAAGCGAGAGCAGAGGTCTTCGATGCGGGCGATGCAATCGACGTCCTGGGGCCAATGCTGCGGCGGCTACTGGAAGCCCCGATCGTGCTGCAGTACGAACGCCCCGACACGCGATGTCACATCCTGTTCGACCGGAGTGAGTTCGAACTAATTCTGCTCAACCTTGCCTCCAATGCGCGCGACGCCATCAAGGGCAACGGGACGTTTTTCATCGCAGTGCGATCCACGACCGACCGCGTGATCGTCGTCGTCGCAGACAGCGGCGAAGGCATGCCTGCCGAAGTCGCCGCGCGCGTTTTCGAGCCATTTTTCAGCACAAAACCTGCCGATAGCGGCACCGGACTCGGCCTGACCGTTGTCCATGACCTCATCACGAAGGCGAGCGGGAGCATCAGCGTGCAGAGCGCCCCCGGGCGCGGCACGACGTTTCGAATGGAATTTCCGCGTTCCCACTAGAGCGCAGACGGCGACTCTGCCGGATCAGGCCGAAATGCGACCGAGGCGACAATGCCCGAGACCGTTCGTCGCGCATCCGGTCGTTCGTAGAATGCAGGCGTACCGGCTACCATGCACCGCTCCTTACGCATGGCCGTCGCCGATCTGACCAGCCGAGCTTCCTCTGGGCATGGATGCCGGGGTGGCCGGGCGCTCGCGCAGCTCCGTCTTCAGGCGCCAAGGAAACGTCCGCAGCCTTCGGGTACAAATGCGACGGCACGCGCCTGCCGTACGCCACAATGTCCGGCTAACCGCAGCCCAGGCATGCAATGCGCAGCCGGCGCGCCTAACGGCCTTCGCGCAGGAAGCGCGCCATCGAGGACACACCCGGCAAGGCGGGTTCGAACTGGCCGGCCACATCGATGAAGCCGCGCATGATCGCGATCTCGCGCGGGGTGCGGTTGAGCGCGTCGCGGCGGTCGGCATCGGCGCCGGCCCGCAGCAGGCGCTGCACCAGCAACGGCAGACCGTGCAGCGCGGCCAGGTGCAACGGGCCGAAGCCGCGTTGATCGGCCACATCCAGCGACACGTCTTCGTCGAGCAGGCGTTCGACGCCGGCCAGTACCACCTGCTCGTCGCAGGCAGTGCCCGGCTCGGCGCGTGCACCCAGCACCAGCAACAAGGCGCTGACCCGGCCACCGGCCAGATAGTCCGGGTCGGCGCCGGCCAGCAGCAAGGTATCCAGCAAGGCCAGCAGGCGGCTCTTGTCGCGCGCGGTGAAGCCATACAGCGCGGCGCAATGCAGCGGCGCCAGACCCTGGTCGTCGTTGGCGTGCACATCGGCGGCCGCAGTGAGCAGGCGCGCCACAATATCCGGCAGGCCCAGCGCACAGGCCAGCATCAGCACGGTGACGCCGCCGGGCAGGCGATGCTCGATCTGCGCACCGGCCTGCAGCAACGCGGCCACGATCTCGGTCTGACGCATGCTCACCGCCGCCGACAACGGCGTGGCGCCGCTATTGGCTGCGCGTTGCGGGTCTGCGTGGCGATCGAGCAGATGCGCCACCACCCCCAGATGGCCGCCACCGGCGGCACGCAGCAACGCGGTGCAGCCCTGGGCATCGATGGCATCGACCGGCAGGCCGAGATCGATCAGGCGCCGCACCGCATCGGTGTCGCCGACCATCGCGGCGGCCGGCACATCCGCCTCGCGCAGGCTGCGGTGTGGCAGCGACCAGATGCGCCAGTCCAGCCAGTCGGCCAGGTCGCGGCGGCCGATCGACAGCGCCACGCCCAGCGGGGTCTGTCCGTCGGCAGCGCGCGCTTCCGGCGAGGCGCCCTGCTTGACCAGCAACTTCAGCGATGCCTCGCGGCCCAGCGCGGTGGCCAGATGCAGCGCGGTCATGCCGTGGCTGTCGCGCGCCTCGCGGTCCACGCCGTGTTCCAGCAACCACTGCTGCAGGCGCAGCCAGCCCAGCCGCACCGCCAGCGACAAGGGTGGATCGCCGGCGGCCGACGCGGCGAACGGGTCGGCGCCGCGTTCGAGCAGTTCCAGCGCGAACTGTTCCAGCCCGCGCGATGCCGCATCGTGCTGCACGCAGGCGCTGAGCAGCCGTGTCAGACCGCCGGCACCGGCCGGCGACACGCCATGGCGCAGCAGCGCCTGCAGCGCCGGCACCGCTTCCACGCCCCGTGAGAGCAGCGCAAACATCGGCACATCGCCGCAGGCATCGCGCACCTCGGCATCGGCACCGTGGCGCAGCAGCCAGTCCACCGCATCGGCGTTCAAGGCCAGGTGCGCGTCGTGCAGCAGACCGCCAAGTTCTTCCGGGCCGCACAGGCGGGCCAGTGCGACCAGCCCGTCGCGTTGACCGAACTGCAGGCCTTCGCGCAGCAGCACCAACGGCGGGCGGTCGGGCAGCAGCGCAACGCCGGGGGTCTCGCCCTGCGCATCACTGACCGCCGCCGGCAATGGATAGCCGGGATCGAGCAGTTGCACGATCGCCCAGCGCCCGGCTTCGGCGGCAACATCCACCGCGCGCCGGCCGTGCGCGTCGGTGCTGTCGGCCGGCACCTGCAGGTCGAGCAGGCGCCGGATCAGGGCCGGCGACACACTGTCGGCGGCGCAGGCCAGCATCACCGCATTGCGGCCCTCGCCGTCGATGGCCAGCACATCGGCCTTGCGCGCGACCAGGCGTTCGAGCACGCCGCTGCGCGCCTGCCGCGCCGCATCCAGCCACGGCGTACGGCCAAGCAGATCGCGCGCTTCCAGATTGGCGCCGGCCGCCAGCAGCGCCTCGACGATGTCGCCGTGCCCGGCCAGGGCGGCTTCGTGCAGGGCACTGCGGCGCTGGCGGTCGCGCGCATCCACGCGCGCCTTGTGCTTGAGCAACAGTTGCACGCCGGCCGGGTCGTCTTCCTCGGTGCCGGCCGCCGCCAGCAGCACCGGCGCGCCACCGTCCGGCTCGGAATGCGCGCCGCGTTCCAGCAGGAACTTGGCCAGCCGCCAGTTGCCGACCTGGCAGGCCATCGCCAGCGGCGAGTGGCCTTCGTTGTTGAGCGCGTCGAGCTCGGCGGCGGCATCGCGCAGCAGCGCGGCCACGCCCGGGTCGGAACTGCGCACCGCGTGATGCAGCGGCGTGTTGCCGTCGTTGTCGCTGGCGCGCGGGTCAGCGCCGTTGGCCAGCAGCGTCATCACCGCGTCCGGGCGGCCGTGCCAGCTGTCGCGGGTGGCGGCCAGCAACGGGGTCATGCCGCGGTGCGGCTGGTTGACGTCGACACGGCGCACGATCAGCTCGCGCAGCAGGCGCAGGTCCGGCAGCACCGCGGCCAGCGCGGGCAGGCTGCGTTGGTCGCGCCACTCCGGCAGCGGCATCGCCTGCGGGTCGGCGCCGGCATCGAGCAACTGCAGCGCGCGGTCCACGCGTCCGCTGCGCGCGGCCTCGAACAGCTCGGGCACCAGTTGATGCTGGGCCACCGGCTCCAGCGGACGCGGCTCGGCCGCCGCTTCGGAAAAGAAATCGGCCGCCTGCAGCGCCGCCGGGGCGTCGCTGCGTCCCGGCGCGGCGGTGCGCTGCAACAGCAGATGGGCGGCCGGCAGCAGCACGCTGGCGGCGATCGCCAGACTCCAGCGCAAGCTGCTCGACAGCCAGCCCGGCCAGGCCAGCGCCACCACCAGCGTGCACATCGCCAGTACCAGCGCAGCGGCGAGCAGGCCGCGCCAGGCGTGCAACTCCTGCGTCGCCAGCGCATGCCAGCGCGGGGCCAGGGCGCCGCCATCGCGCTCGACCTCGCCCCACAGCGGCCAGGTCCGCCACAGCCCGAGCAGCGCAGCGCTGACCGCCACACTCAGGGCCAACGCGGCAGCCAGGCTGCCGCTGTCGCGCAGGGCGGTCAGCGGCCAGCTGATCAGGGCGGCCAGCGCCAGCAGGCCCACGCCCCAGACCGTCAGCAGCGGCGGCAGGGCCTGCGCAACCGCGCGCGGCGGGCTGGGCAATGCGCGGGTACCGCGCGCCCACGACACCGCCAGCGCGAACGCCGGCTGTGCCAGCCACAGCGCCACCGCGGCAACACCGCCGCCGATGCCGCCCAGCAACGACAACGCCACGCCGGCCGCCCCGGCCAGCGCTGCGGCCCGCACGCGTGCGGCCCGTGCGGCCTCAGTCATAGTCGCACTCGCCCGCCAGCACCACCGTCTTGGGCAGCTGCAGATAGAAGCCATGCTTGCCAAGTGCGTCGCGCACCGTGGCCACGTCGGCCTGCGCCAGGCGGCGCTCGGGCGTCAACGCCACCTCCAGCACGAACGCGAACGGCGCCAGCTGCGCGTGCACGGCGGCGGGAAGACCGGAGAAGTCGTCGCGCGTGGCGAGATAGACGAAGGTGTCCTGCTTGCGTTGGCTTTTATAGACGTAGGCGTGCATGCGCGCGTGGTCGCGCTCGATCGGCAAGTGTGTCGCAGGATTGTGTCCCAATTGCGCCGATGGCGAAAGCGCGGCAACACGCGAAAACCCCAGCCGCGTCAGCGACATGACCGGCACGTTCAGGTGCGTCATCGACGGGAAGCGGACCCGCCATCGATATACTGAGCCCACTTCTTGCCAGCCGGACCACCGTGAGCCAAGCGCAGCATTCGTCCCAGATGGCCCCGGTCGCCGTCACCGCTTTTACCTCCACCACCGCGCTCGGCGCCGGGCGCGATGCCCAGGCCGCCGCCCTGGCTGCTCGCCGCAGCGGGATGCGTCGCAACGATTTCGGCCCGCAACCGCTGCCGTGCTGGATCGGCCGCATCGACGGCGTGGAAGACGTGGTCCTGCCGGAGTTCCTGCACGGCTGGGACTGCCGCAACAATCGCCTGGCCTGGCTGGCCCTGCAGCAGGACGGCATGGCCGAGGCCGTGCAGGCCGCCGCGCAGCGCTACGGCGCCGAGCGCGTGGCGGTGATCATCGGCACCTCCACCTCCAGCATCGGTGCCAGCGAAGAGGCCTACACGCGCCTGGTCGAAGATGCCGACGGCGCGCGTTTCCCAGACGATCTGGATCGCCCGATCGTGCACACCCCGCACTCGCTGGGCGACTTCGTGCAGCACGCCACCGGCCTGCGCGGCCCGAGCGTGACCGTGGCCACCGCCTGTTCGTCCAGCGCCAAGGTATTTGCCCAGGCCGCGCGCCTGATCGATGCCGGGGTGGTGGATGCCGCCCTGGTCGGCGGCGTGGATACCTTGTGCGGCAGCGTGCTGTTCGGCTTCAACTCGCTGCAGGTGGTGGCGCCGGAGCTGTGCCAGCCGTTCGATGCGCGCCGGGTCGGCCTGAGTCTGGGCGAGGCCGGCGGCTTTGCCCTGCTCGAACGCACCGCCGCCGCGCCGGACGCAACGCTGTGGCTATACGGGTATGGCGAATCCAGCGATGCGCACCATATGTCCGCCCCGCATCCGCAGGGCCTGGGCGCGCAGCTGGCGATGCGCGGCGCGCTCGAACGCGCCGGCCTGGCGCCGGCCGCGGTGGGCTACCTGAACCTGCACGGCACTGCCACCCCGGCCAATGACAGCGTCGAAGCCGCCGCGGTGGCGGCGATCTTCCCGGCCACCCTGCACGCCAGCTCGACCAAGGCCTGGACCGGCCACACCCTGGGCGCAGCCGGCATCGTCGAGTCGGTGATCGCGCTGCTGGCGCTGCGCGACGGCGTGCTGCCGGGCACGCTCAACAGCGAAGTGCCTGACCCCGCCTGCGGCCCGCAGATCCGTTTCGACAATGCCCATTCCAAGATCGATTACGCAATGAACAACTCCTTCGGTTTTGGCGGCAACAACTGCTCGCTGCTGTTCGGGCAGGCCCGCTGATGCTGGCTGCCACCATCGAGGGGATCGGCTTCTGGACCCAGGGCCTGCCGAGCTGGGATGCCGCTGCGGCGTTCGTGCGCGGCGGCGCGTTGCAGGACACCGGGGCACGCCCGGCGCCGCAGCTGCTGGCCGCCAACGAGCGCCGCCGCGCACCGGACACGGTGGCGGTCTCGCTGGAGGCCGCGCTGGCCGCCTGCACCGCCGCCGGGCGCGAGCCGGCCAGCCTGCCGTCGATCTTCACTTCCACGTACGGCGATCTGGCCATCTCCGACTACATGTGCACCACCCTGGCCAGCGACCCCACGGCAATCTCGCCGACCAAGTTCCACAACTCGGTGCACAACGCCGCGGCTGGCTACTGGACCATCGGCGCCGGGGCGATGACTCCGGCCACCGCGATCAGCGCCAGCCTGGGCAGCTTCGCGCAGGGCCTGCTGGAGGCGCTGGTCCAACGCGCCGCCGGCATGGACGCGGTGCTGCTGGCCGGCTACGACGCCCGCTCGGTCGGGCCGCTGGGCCGGGTCGCCCCCAGCCAGGGGCTGCTCGGCGGTGCGCTGGTGCTGGGCGTGCCCGGCCAGCCCGGAAAGCTGCAGCTGCGGGCGCGGCTGGACGACGGCACGCCCTCGCCGGGCGAGGGGCCGCTGTCGCGACATGTCGCCTGCAATGCGATGGCGCCGATGCTGCCGCTGTTCGACCTGATCGCCGCTGGCGGCGAGCGCGTGGCGCTGTACGCCGGCCCGGGGCGGGTGTTGCGCGTGGAGCTCCAGCAGTGAGCCGGCAGCCACTGACCCGCGACGACACCGCGATCCTGGTGCCGGCGCTGAACGAGTCGCTGCGCATCCGCGAAGTGGTCAACGATGCACTGACCTATTGCTCCAACGTGATCGTGATCGACGACGGGTCCGACGATGGCACCGCCGATTGCATCGCCGGCCTGCCGATCACCTTGATCCGGCATCCGCAGCGCAAGGGCAAGGGCGCCGCGTTGCGCAGCGGGTTTGCGCAGGCGCAGCGGATGGGCATGCGCGCAGTGATGACCATGGACGGCGACGGCCAGCACAAGGCCGCCGATTTCCCGCGTCTGTTGGCCGCGGCCAACCGCCACCCCGGCTGCGTCATCGTCGGTGCACGCATGCGCAAGCGCGCCACCCAGCCCACCATCCGCCGCATCGGCAACGATTTCGGCGACTGGGGCATCGCCTGGGCCTGCGGCTTCCAGCTGGTCGACAGCCAGAGCGGCCAGCGCCTGTATCCGGCCTCGGTGTTCACCCTGCCCGAGGTGCCCGGCGAGGGCTTCGTATTCGAAGCGCAACTGCTGATTTCCGCCGCACGCCAGGCCGGCGCGCGCGTGGTCGCGGTGCCGATCGAAACCCGCTACGCCGGCACCTCGCCGGGCACGTTCCGCAAGAGCCATTTTCGCCTGGTGCGCGATCTGTGGGAAATCACCTCGCATGTGGTGGTCCAGGCCTGGAGCTACGGGCATATCTGGCGCGAGTACCGCCGCGTGCGCGCCAACCCGGTGCTGATCGACGACGCTGACGGCGAATTTGCTACTGTGCCGGCGATTACCAAGAGCAAGCCATCTCCATGAATGCACAGCGTGCCGACGTCGTTATCACCGGTGGTGGCCTGGCCGGACTGAGTCTGGCCCTGCAGCTACGCCAACGCGATCCGGAACTGGCGATCACCGTGCTGGAGCGCCGTGCGCACCCGGTGCGCGAGGCGGCGTTCAAGGTGGGCGAGTCCACGGTGGAGATCGGCGCGCACTACTTCGCCGAGGTCTTGGGCCTGCGCGAGCATCTGGAGACCGAGCAGATCCGCAAGTTCGGCTTCCGCTTCTTCTTCTCCGACAAGCGCGAGGACATCGACCGCTGCACCGAGCTGGGCGTCAGCCAGATCCTGCCGACCCCGTCGTGGCAGATCGATCGCGGCCGCTTCGAAAATTTCCTCGGCGAGCGCGCCCGCGCGCAGGGCATCACGTTTGTCGACAGCTGCAGCGTCAAGGGCGTGGACCTGTCCGATGACCAGGCCGACCACGCCGTGCGCTACGAGCGCGCGGGCGAGGCCGGCACGCTGAGCGCACGCTGGGTGGTGGATGCCAGCGGCCGCGCCGGCCTGCTCAAGCGCAAGCTCGGCCTGGCGCAGGACAATGCGCACGACGCCAACGCGGTGTGGTGGCGCGTGGAAGGCCTGATCGACCCCAATGTCTGGTCGCAGGACAGCAGCTGGCTGCAGCGCTGCACGCCGCCGGACCGCTGGCGCTCGACCAACCACATGTGCGGGCCGGGCTACTGGTTCTGGCTGATTCCGCTGTCATCCGGCGCGCATTCGCTGGGCATCGTCTGCGATGCGTCGATGCACCCGCTGGACACCATGAACACCCACGCCAAGGCGATGACCTGGTTGCGCACGCATCAGCCGCAGGTCGCCGCCACGCTCGACAAGGCCGACTACCGGCTGCAGGACTTCCTGTTCCTGCGCAATTTCTCTTATGGCTGCAAGCAGGTGTTCTCGCCGCAGCGCTGGGCGCTGACCGGCGAAGCGGGTTTGTTCCTGGACCCGTTCTATTCGCCCGGCAGCGACTTCATTGCGATTTCCAACACCTACATCTGCGAACTGATCGGCCGCGACCGCGCCGGCAGGTCGCTCAGCCCGTACGTCGAGCTGTATCAGCAGCTGTATTTCTCGTTCTACGAAAACACCCTGACCCTGTATCAGGACCAGTACGCGCTGTTCGGCGACGCGCAGGTCATGCCGGTCAAGGTAATCTGGGATTACACCTACTACTGGTCGTTGCTGGCGCCGTTGTTCTGCAGCGGACGCATCGCCGACCTCAGCCTGCTCTCGCGCATGAAGTCGGATTTCTTCTATGCGCGCGACATGAATCTGGCGATGCAACGTGTGCTGCACGACTGGGGCCAGCACAACGCTGCACAAGGCCTGGCCGCCGACGATGGGCGCCTGCTCGATCAATACCTGATCGGCTGGTTCAACGAACTCAATGGCGCCTTGAACGCCACCCTCGACGACGACGCCTTTGCCGCACGCATCCACAGCAACGTGGCGCAGATGGCGGTGCTGGCACGCGAGATCCTGCAGCAGGCACGCCAGCGCCATCCCGCACTGCCGGACCATGGGCTGGATGCCTTGACCGCCAACGCCATCGGCGAGCCGATCCTCACCGCCGCCTGGTACGCCGACGCGGCGTGAGTTTTAGAATCGCGTCGGCAACGGCGCGTGCGTTTCTGCATTCAAACCTAGCACCTATACTTCGGGCATCCGCACTCACAGGAGGTGAGCCATGTATCGAAGTCTGTTCTATCCGCTTGTCCTGGCAATCGCCGGCGCGATCAGTACGCAGGCTGTGGCGCAAAACATCGTGCAATACGTCCCCGAACCGCTGCTGATGAACGGTAGCGACCTGGTTCCTGTGTGTCGGCGTGCCGCTGAAACCCATTACCTTGCACAAGGCGCCAGCATCTACAACTGGACGGCGTCGTATCACGATCGCGGCGATGGCCTGTATGTCGACGGCCGCCTGCGTGCCAATGGCAATACCGTGTCGGTGCATTGCAGTGCCGCGCGCGGTGCGCACGAGCGCGATCTGGTCATGAGGATCGACGAGACCGGTGGCTAATTCGGTATGCACTGCTGTCGATGTGCAGCGCAGTGTTCCGATGAAACTGAGCTGATCCTAGACCGCACCTCATCGAAGAGCCGCGCAGCGTGCATTGCTTGCACCATGCACACCGACCATCTCGACTGGTCCTTGCCCGCCCACCGTCGCGGGACCTTACGCGGCATGGATGCCGCGTAAGAGCTTACAAGGACGTACTTGCAGCGTGTCCTTCGATGGTGGGCGGGCAAGGACCCCGCAGCAAACCAGCAGATCACCCGCCCTCAGCCCATTCCACCATTGATGCCGATGACCTGGCCGTTGATGTAACCGGCTGACTCCGAACACAGGAACGCGACCAATGCGGCCACTTCGTCGGGCTTGCCGACGCGGCCGGCCGGCACCAGTTGCTTGATCACTTCCGGGGCGAAGCTTTCGCCGACCATCTCGCTTTCGATCACGCCTGGCGCGACCACGTTGACCGCGATGCCGCGGCTGGCCATCTCGCGCGACAGCGATTTGCTAGCACCATGCAAGGCGGCCTTGGCCGCGGCGTAATTGGTCTGCCCGCGATTGCCCAGCACTGCCGCCACCGACGACACGCTGACGATGCGGCCCCAGCGCGTACGCGCCATCGGCAGCAGCAGCGACTGGGTGACGTTGAAGAACCCGTGCAGCGACACGTCGATGACCCGATGCCACTGTTCGGCGCTCATGCCGGCCATCGGCGCATCGTCGTGGATGCCGGCGTTGTTGACCACGATCTGGATCGGGCCGGCCTCCAGCAGGCTCGCCAACGCCACCGCGCTGGCCTGCGCATCGGCCACGTCGAATGCCACCGCCTGGGCGCTGCCGCCGTCTGCCACGATCGCTGCGACCACGGCATCGGCGCGGGCGATGTTGCGGTTGGCATGCACGATCACATGGCGCCCCTGCGCCGCCAACTGACGGCAGATCGCACCACCAAGATCGCCGCTGCCGCCGGTGACGAGTGCGCGGCGCTGTGGAATGGAAGTGCTCATGGAAGCCTCGATGAAAGCCGCAGACACGACGGCGGAAAGAGCCTCATCCTAACGACTCGCAGCAAGCGCAGGAATAGATCGCCAGCATTGATCGCCCACATCATGTAGGAGCGTACTTGTGCGCGATGCGGCGTCAGCGGTCACGCTTCATCGCGCGCTGCCGCCCCTCTACAGGGCCTGGGTGGCCTGCGCAGCGCCCAGCATCACCGTGGCGCGCCCTTCGGCGAGCAATTGCGCGCCGTGGCTCAGGCGAAAACTGTATTGCTGGCTGTCCTCGCCCTGCATCAACACCTGCGCCTCGCAGACGATCGCATCGGGCAGGTCGTCCAGATACGCGACGTGCAGGTCCACCGCGCGCAGCGCCACCAGCATGCCCGGGCGCACCGGCTTGCCCGAGTCCCGGCCGAGCAAGCCGCCGTGCACGGCCATGGCTTGTGCACCGTATTCGCATAGATGCAGCGCACGCAGGCGCCCGTTGCAACGCAATGGATGCGTATCGCTGCGATGGGCATCACTACGCAACACGATGCGCTGCGCATCCCATTCCAGCACTTCCTCCCACAGGCACATGCTGCCCTGATGCGGAATCAGCGCCGCAATCGCCTCACGTCCCTGCATGTGCCTCTCCGTTTCTTGCGCGCTCCAGCGCCGGCTCGCGCGACACCAGCAAGGCCAGGATGAAATTGAACACCACCCCCAGCGCCACCGTGCTGCCGATCGCACGCAACACCGGGATGCTGGACGCAGCCAGCAACGCGAACACCAGCAAGGTCATCAGGCTGCATACGATCAGCGCATGCAGGGTGCGCAGCTGGTCGGCGTGATCGTCGCCGGCATGGTCGAAGAACAACGCGTAATCCAGGCCCAGACCTGCCGCCAGGATCAGCGCGATCAGATGGAACAGATTGAGCTCCACCCCCATGCCGCGCAGGATCGCCAGGATCAGCACCGTGGTCAACGCCATCGGCAGCAATACGCGCACGATCCGGCGCGGGCTGCGCAACGCGATCGCCACCGTCACCGCCAGCAGCAGCGCGGCCAGCCCCAGCGCGCCGAGCACACGCCCGCGATACGCGGCAACCAGGGATTCGGACGCATCCTTGAGATCCAGCAACTGCGCCCCGCTGCCTTGCATGGCGGCCGCCAGTACCGATGGATCGCGCAAGCCGGTCAACGACACCAACGCAGTGCTGCGATCGCCGCGGCCCAGCAGCAGCCCACCGACCGACGTTGCCAGCGGCGAGCCTGCCAGGTCCTTCGGCAACAGCGGCGCGGCGCGCTTGGCAGCGTCCAGGTCTTGCAGGAACGGCGCAAACGCATCGCTGCGAAACGGCGTGGCGGCCACCGCAGCGTCGGTCGATGCGCGCGCTTGCGACGCATCCGGCAACGCGGCCTGGCGCGCACGCTGGGTCTTGACGCTGGGCAGATAGCGTGCGGCCATGTCGTAACCGGTCAATGCGCCGTCGCGCACCAGCGCATCCAGGCGCGGGCGCAACTGCTCGCTGGCCTGCAGCGCCGCCTCGTCGTTGGCGGCAGGCAGCGCGAGCACGTAACGCACATCGGGGGCGCCCAGTTCCTGGCGCAGATGCGTGTCCTGCGCCAGGGCCCTGGGCGGCACCGGAGTCAATTTCGACAGATCGTTCTGCCAGAACTGCCCCGGCGCGAACGCGATCACCGCGATGCCGATCAGCGCAATCACCGCCAGGCTGATGCGCGGCCGTGGCAGGCGCGCAATGCCGCGCCACAGCGCGGCGAGCATGCGCGAATCGGCGTAGTCGCGCGGCGCCGGGTCGATCAACGATGGCAGCAGCCACCGCGTGGTGATCGCGGCGGTCGCCAGCCCGGCGATGGTGAACACCGCCAGCTGCCGCAAGCCGTCCACCCCGGAGAACAGGAAAGTCACATAGGCAATGCAGGTGGACACCACGCCGGTGGCCAGCGTCGGCCACAGATGGCGCGCGTTGTCGCGTGGATCCAGATCCGGGCGCTGATGACTGAACAGGTGGATCGGATAGTCCTGCACCACGCCGATCAAAGTGAAGCCGAATGCCACGGTGATGCCGTGCACGCCATCGAACAACAGCGCCACTGCCGCCAGACCGGCCAGGCCGGCACTGGCCAACGGCAGCACGCCGAGCACCGGAATCTTCCAGCTGCGATAGGCCACCAGCAGCAACACCACCAGTCCCACCGTATCCAGCGTACCGATCCACTGCGCCTCGCCCTGCGTGCGCGCGGTGATTTCCACGGCAAATGCGCCGGGGCCGGTCAAGGTAAGCCGGGTCGTGCTGCCCTTGCCGACCTTGGCGAAGGCCGCCTGCACCGCGTCGTAGGCCAGTTGCTGGCCGGTGGGATCGAAGCCGGCCGCACGCGTCTGCACGACCAGCAAGGCCGAGGTGCCGGCACGGTCGAACCACACCTGGTTGCGCGTCTGCGGCGCCGCTGCAGGTTGCAGGGTTTCGGCCAGATGCAGCACTTCCAGCGTGGGGTCGCGCGGCAGCAACGGCTCCACGAGCGCGGCCGCAGGCGACCCCAGATCCTGCACGCGCGACTGCAAGGCCGCTTGCAGGGTGTGCGCATCCAGCGGCGTGGTGTCGAAGCTGTCGCTGAGCAGATAGCGATACGGCAGCAGGCGCTCGGGGATCGCATCCAGCCCCGCAGTGCCGCCATTGCCGACCAGCTCGAACAGCTGCGGTTGTGCGGCCAGGGCCTGCTGCAGTGCCTGCGACTGCGTGGCCAGCGTGGCCGGTTCGCTGTTGGACAGCGCCATCAGCAACAGGCGCGAGCCGGGGCCTTCGCCCAGTTCCTCGATCAGCAGTTTCTGCGCCGGCGTGCGCGGGGCGGGCATGAACTTGCGCAGGTCGCCGGTGACCTTGAGCGTCTCGCTCAACCAGAACCCGGCCACCGCCAGCAAGGCCAGCCACAGCAGCGCCAGGCCGATGCGGCGGTTGGCATTCAACTCAAATGCCATGTATCAGCTCCAGCTGCGTGGCCGAACGTGCACCGGCCGCGCGCGCGGCATCGGGCAGCAACAGTGCTTTCAGTGTGCTGAGGGCGGGCATGAACTTACGCAGATCGCCGGTGACCTTGAGCGTCTCGCTCAACCAGAACCCGGCCACCGCCAGCAACGCCAGCCACAGCAGCGCCAGGCCGATGCGGCGGTTGGCGTTCAACTTAAACGCCATGCGCACGCCTCGTTGTGCCAGCGGAACGTCCACCGGCCGCGCGCGCGGCATCGGGTTGTGCAAGCGCCTTGCCTGCGCCGAAGGCGCGCTGCGTCACGCGCCCGACCCGTGGCACAGCGTGGTCAGGGCGGCCGCATCGGTCACGCGTGCGGCCTCGCGCGCTGCAGCGGCCAGCAGCGTGCGTTGCACCTCGCCCTTGGCCGGCACGCTTTCGATGCAGCGCAACTCATCAGTGCGTCCGTACAGTCGCAAC
This sequence comes from Xanthomonas sp. CFBP 8151, assembly GCF_011761885.1. Classification (NCBI taxonomy): domain Bacteria; kingdom Pseudomonadati; phylum Pseudomonadota; class Gammaproteobacteria; order Lysobacterales; family Lysobacteraceae; genus Xanthomonas; species Xanthomonas sp. CFBP 8151. Next base: position 181,831 of record NZ_JAASQZ010000004.1, on the reverse strand, counting down.
TCGCGCACCTGCTTGGCCACGGCAGCGTCCTTGGGCTGCAGCGTCAGTTGCCAGGCCTGCGGCTGGCCCTGCCCGCTGATGCGGTAGTGCTGCTCCAGCAGCGCGCGGTCGCCGGCCAGCAACGCGCCGAAGCCGGACTTCAAGCCGGCCAGCTCCGGCACCCGGCTCAGCGAAAAACGCCGCGGCGATTTGCCTTCGCGCTCCAGTACGCCTTCGTCACCCTGCAACGTGGTGGTCTCGCGATACGGCGTGCTGACCTCGCGCACCAGGGTCTGCGCATCCGGGCGACGGTAATGGCCCTGCACGCGCAGCGGCGTCTTCAGCAGGGCCGAGCCACGCAGTTCGACGAACTCGGTGCTAACCGGTGCGGGGCGCGCCAGGCGCTGCAGCACCTGGCCGACGTCCAGCGTCTCAGGCGGTGCGGCGCATAGCGGTGCGGCGCTGAACAGCAGTATCAGCATCCACGGCAGGGTGCGGCACATCGGCATGGTGGGTGTTCCAGAAATCGTAGAAGTTGAACCAGTTATACGGCGCGTAGCGTGTGTAATGTTCCAGCCTGGCCGCGTAATCGCGCATGAGCACCGCCAGCACCGGCGCGCGCTGGCGACGCGGCACGTCCAGGCCTTCGCTGAAGGTCTCGAACGCCAGCTCGTAATGATTGCCGCCGCGATACAGGCCGAACGCCAGCACCACCGGCACCTTCAGCGCTGCGGCGATCAGCCACGGCGAGGTCGGGAACATCGCGTTGCGACCGAGGAACGTCGCCGGCAACGCCGGGTCGCCCTCGCGCGGGCGATCGATCAGCAGCGCCACCAGCGCACCGGCGTCGGTGGCGTCCTTGATCGCCATGACGATCGAGGTCGCGTCCATGCCGGCGTCGATGATGTTGGCGGCCAGCTGTGGATTCAGCGCGCCCAGCAGTTCGGTCATGGCGCGGTTGTGCGCCTTGTCCAGCACCACCTTGACCTGTACGTCCGGCCGTTCGGTTGCCAGCACGCGCAGCGCATCGAAACTGCCCAGGTGCGAGCCGAAGATCAGCACGCCGCGGCCGCGATCCATCTGCGTATGCAGCTGATCCAACCCGGTGATGTCGACCCGGAAGCGCTGCATCTGCCCGCACAGCATGTACACGCGGTCCAGAATAGTCGAGGCGAAGGTGTGGATATGCCGCGCCACATCGCGCAGCGTGGCCGGGCGATCCAGCACGCGCGTCAGATAGGCTCGCGAGGCGCTGCGCTCGGGCCCACGCACCAGCAGGAAGTACAGCGTGATCGGGTACAGCAGCGCGCGTCCCACCGCGCGCCCGGCATGCTGGGCGATGCCGCGGATCAGCCACAGCGCGAAACGTCCACCGCCTTCCGGGCGTTGCTTCCACTGACTGCTCATCGCGCCGCCTCCGCCACCACTTCGCCGCTGACCAGCAGCTCGTCGGCGCGCTGCACGCGAAAGCGCCAACGCGGGCCCACGCCGTCCAGCGTGACCGATGCCGTCTGCCCGGGCAGCAACGGCTGCACGAACTTCACCTGCGGCAGGCGTGCCGCGGCACGTGGGCCATACGCAGCTTCCAGCGCCTGCAGCACATGGTCGAGCACGACCACGCCAGGCACCACGGGGCGTCCCGGAAAGTGCCCGGGCAGGCAGGGATGATCATGCGGCACGACGAAATCCATAAGCGGGTAACTCAGATCCTGGGTTGAAGCATCGCAGCCACGGCGTTGTGTGCCTGCTCGGTCAATTGCTGGCGGTCCGGCGCGTCCGGCCCGGTCACCCGAATCGGCGCGCCGATGCGTACACGGATGATGCCCGGGCGCACCCTGAACACACCCTCCACCGGCAGCACCTTGCCGCAGCCATCCACCGCCACCGGCACCACCTGTACGCCAGCATCGATAGCGGCCTGCAACAGCCCGGCCTTGAACGGCAATAATGCGCCGCTGCGGCTGCGGGTGCCTTCGGGAAACAGACACAGCTGCTTGCCCTCGCGCAGCAGGGCGGCGGCCTGCCGGCGCACCATCGCCCCGGCACGCCGGCTGTCGCGGTCCAGGAACAGCATGCCGGTGGCGCGCGCATACCAGTTCACGAACGGTACCTTGAGCATTTCGTCCTTGAGCAGGAACCGCAGCGGCACCGGCAAGGCGTAGAACAACGCGCAGATATCGATGACCGACTGGTGGTTGCTGACGAACAGATAGTTCCTGGACCAGTCCACGCGCTCGCGGCCTTCCACGATCACCTTGGCACCGGCGCCGCGAAACAGCACCGGCGACCACATCCAGGCGCCCATGCGCAGCAGGCGGTCGGCATCGCGCGTGATCGCCAGCAACGCCAGGGCATAGACGATTCCGCCAGCGGTAAACGTCAGCGTGAAGGCCAGCTGCAACAGATTGAACACGGCCCACGCCAGGCGCGACGGCATCCTTGCCAACGGCATTTTTGTATTGTCCCCGAAAATGTGCACGTACGTCGCTGCCCCTGGCCACGCACTCAGCGCAGCAGATCGCGCCAGAATTCCGGCCCGAGCCGCGCCATCTGGCGCAAGAAGTCTGGCAGATTACGATAGGGGCGCTGTGGAAACCAGCGGCCGCGCAATAGATATTCGCCTATAAAGAACCCGCCAACCACCCCGTACGCCAGCAGATTGGCGAACAACGACGCGCGCGCGTCGCTGATCGGCAGCGGCGAGGGGTAGCCCAGTTGCGCCAGCACGCCACTGGGTTCGGCGCACAGGCCCAGCACCAGGTTGACCAGGGTCAGCGCGCACAGCAGCAGCGCCCAGGCCAGGGTGAGACGACGCGTATAGCGGTATTGCTCCGCAGTGATCGGCATGCCGGCCTGGCGATACAGCCCTTCGACAATGCGGCTGATCAGCGGCGTGCGCCCACGGCGCAGGCTGCGGCCGAAGAACCAGGCGATCCAGCCGGTGAACACCACCGGCGGCGCGGCCAGCACCAGCATCGCGTACGGCGAGTGCCACAACGCGCTCAGGCCCAGCAAGATCAGCACGCCCAATGTCCAGGCCCAGGCCCGGCGCGCGGCCATCGGTTCGATCAGCACCATCAGCACCAGCAAGGCGCCGGCGATGACGGCCAGTTCCGGGCGATGGCTGGCGTTGGCCCAATGTGCCAGCGGCGAATACGCCACCGCCAGCAACACGCCCAGCCCCAGCACCCACGGGGGCGCATCGCCGGACGCGGCGGTCGCAACCTCAGACGGTCTTGTTGGCTTCGACATGCGCCGACAATGCGCGCAGCGACGCGAAGATGCGACGGTTCTCGTCATTGTCCGAGCGCAGCTGGAAGCCATAGCGCTTGCTGATCGCCAGCGCCAGTTCCAGCGCGTCGATCGAATCCAGTCCCAGCCCGGTGTTGAACAACGGCGCCTCCGGGTCGATGTCGGCGGGCTGGACGTCTTCCAGGTTCAGACTTTCGACCAGGAGTTCGGCCAGTTCACGTTCGGCAGCGGTTTGCGAGGACATCCAGAGAGCTTCCAGGTGAGGGTCGGGCGACAGATTCGCAGCGAAATTTCAGGGCAACCACCACAGCGGCGCAGCCAACCGTCAGGTCGGCGTGGGCGATGCTGCGGAACCACGGACAGTGTACGTTGCCGTGCGGGCCGATTCCGAGCACTCGCCACGCCGGCCTTGCGGCCGCATCGGCGAGGGTGTCGATCGGTCTGCAACAGCGATCCGGCGGCCGGCATACCTGTCCGGGCCGCCGGTCAGGCTATCATGACTGCATGACGCTCGCCCGCTGCAGGTTCGCTCCAGGATGACTTCCACCGCTGTTGGCCCTACCCCGACCGCCAAGCCGGCAGCCGGGTCGGCTCCCGGACCCGAGTGCCCGGATGTGCTGATCATCGGCGGCGGGCCGGCGGGCTGCGCGGCCGCCATCGTGCTGGCCCAGCAGGGCTGGCAGGTGACCTTGCTGGAGAAAGCGCAGCACCCGCGCTTCCATATCGGCGAGTCGCTGCTGCCGATGAACATGCCGATTCTCGAACGCCTGGGCGTGTTGGAAGACGTGCGCAGCATCGGCGTGCTCAAGCGCGGCGCGGACTTTCCCAACGACAGCGGCGGCTACAACACCTTCCGTTTTTCGCATGCGCTGGATGCCAAGGCCGATTTCGCCTTCCAGGTGCCGCGTGCGCAGTTCGACCAGGTGCTGTTCGAGCGCGCGCGGGCGGTGGGCGTGGACGCGCGCGATCAGGTCATGGTCGAAGCGGTACAGTTCGATGGGCAGCAGCCGGTGCTGCAGGCACGAGGCGTGGCGGGTGTGCAGCAGTTCCGTCCGCGCTATCTGCTCGATGCCAGCGGCCGCGACACCTTCCTGGGCACCCGCTTCAAGCTCAAACGCGCCAATGCCAGGCATCAATCGGCCGCGTTGTTCAGCCACTTCCGCGGCGTGACGCGCCGACCGGGCGAAGATGCCGGCAACATCAGCATCTACCGCCACGCGCACGGCTGGATGTGGCTGATCCCGTTGCCGGACGACATCATGAGCGTGGGCGCGGTCTGCTACCCGGAGTACATGAAGACCCGCAAAGGCGACAGCGAGGCCTTCTTCATGCGCACGCTCGCGCTCAACGCCGAGCTCAACGCGCGCATGCTCGGCGCCGAACGCGTGGCACCGGTGCATGCCACCGGCAACTACGCCTACGAATGCACACGCATGTCCGGCCCGCGCTGGTTGATGCTCGGCGATGCCTACACTTTCGTCGACCCGATGTTTTCGTCGGGCGTGTTCCTGGCCATGCACAGCGCCGAGCGCGGTGCGGCGATGGTGGACCAGGCCCTGCGCATGCCGCAGCACGAGGCAAAACTGCAGCGCGCCTTGCAGCGCGAGCTCAAGCGCGGCGTGGACGAGTTCAAGTGGTTCATCTACCGCTTCACCTCGCCGACCATGCGCGCCCTGTTCGCGCAACCGCAGAACACCTGGCAGATCGAACAAGCGGTGGTGGCGATGCTGGCCGGCGATGTGTTCGACAGCCCCAAGGTGCGCCTGCGCCTGCGCGCGTTCCGCGCCATCTATGCACTGACCACCTTGTCGATGATGCCGCGCGCCTGGCAGTCCTGGCGCCAACGCCGGCGTCAGGCCACGCTCGGCTTCGACGGCGACACCTTGCAACGCGACACGCAACAACGAGACACGCGATGACCGCTTCCCAGGCCCAGACCACGCACACCGTGCGCCATCCCCGTCTGCAGGTCGACTATGTCGATCAGACCGACCCGTCTGCCCTGCTGGCCGATCCGCAGGTGCTGGCCGTGTTCGGCTTCGGCACTGCGGCGCCGCGCCTGGACGACCCGCGCTACCTGCGCGTGCCGCTGCAACCGTATCAGGCCGAGATGCTGGAGGTGTGGCGCAGCGACGCAGCGGTGCACAGTGGCCGCGATGGCAACATCGCCTGGGCCAGCGACGGCCGCCTGCAGTTCGGCGTGATCGAAATCGACGAGCAGGATGTCGATATCGAAGCCGCCGCCGCCAGGGCCTATGCGGAGATCACCGCCTTCGTCACCGGCAGCCAGACCCCGCGCCTGCTGCGTATCTGGAACTATCTGGATGCCATCACCCTGGGCAGTGGCGACCGCGAACGCTACCGGCAGTTCTGCGTGGGCCGTGCGCGCGGCCTGGGCGCCTTCGACAATGCGCAGCTGCCGGCCGCCACTGCGGTGGGACGCTGCGATGCCGAGCGCATCATCCAGATCTATTGGCTGGCCGCCAGCGACGCCGGCACCCCGCTGGAAAATCCGCGCCAGGTCAGCGCCTACAACTACCCGCGCCAATACGGCCCGCAGCCGCCGAGTTTCGCGCGCGCCATGCTGCCGCCGGCCGGCAGCGACATGCCGCTGCTGCTGTCAGGCACCGCCGCCGTGGTCGGGCATGCCTCGATGCACACCGGCCAGTTGCTGGCGCAGCTGGAAGAGACCTTCGCGAACTTCGACGCCCTGCTCGGCGCCGCACGCCAGCACGCCCCCACCCTGCCCGCACAGTTCGGCGCCGGCACCCGCCTGAAGGTCTACGTGCGCGAGCAGGACGACCTGCCCAAGGTCGCGCAGGCGCTGGACGCCCGCTTCGGCGATGCGGTGCCGCGTCTGCTGCTGCACGCGGTGATCTGCCGCGACGAGCTGGCAGTGGAGATCGATGGGGTGCATGGGTAAGTCAGCGACTGCAACTTGCCGGTCCTATGCTGGCAACGCCGCCGTCCGCTTCCACGATAATTTCGTTGGGCCTGTTTGCCACCAAAGACGACCACTCACGCGACCACTGTGCGGCCAGAGCGTCGGCGCGGGCCAGATCCGCAGCACTGGCCCGCTGCTGAAGCCAAACTATGTTGTCGTCGATGACACGACGTGTCAGTGCGGGAGACTTGGCGGGTAACAGTTGCGCTCCACGTCGATATAGCGCCAATGAACGCGCTATGTTCGGCTTTACGACTTGCGCAAGAAAAATGCGGTCTCCACTGTCGCGACGAGGCGAGTACGCCGCTGCCAGGACGAGCGATGTTCGTAGATCTCCTTTCGCGGCAGCCTGCAATGCCATTCCTTCCGCGTCTCGGCGATAACCCTCCAACTCCGGAATGACTTCGAGCAGATCGCGGAATTTGAATGCATTGCCTACTGCGTAGTTCGCCAAGGCCGCAGGCTGCCCGGCCAAGGCCCCCTGCCGCCACAGTGCTACCCGTTCCGCCGACGAAAGTTGCGGAGCGCCCTCGCAGTCTTTCACTAGAGTCAGCAGACTATCGCCAATCGCTTCCAGCGAGGCCTCCCTAGCTTGCAAGCCAGCGCGTTCGGCGGCGCTCGTAGTACGCCTAACCTGCTCGAGCTTCCACAGTTGCTCATCGTACGAGGCCACTTGCTCATGAAGATTCTCACACCGCTGTGACTCCGCTGCCAATCGGCAAGCCGCGCGAGGATCACCCATCTCGGCCCGGCGGCGTAGATCCGCAAAAACGCGACGCAGTGGTGTCCCAAGTGGCGGCAGTGGCGTTGCGTTCCAATCACGCTTTGGCGATGCCGCCCGCTGCACGGGCGAAGTTGTAGATACAGTCGTGACCTCAGCGGCGCCTTTCCGGTCAATCCCACCGGACAGCAGTACAGACAAGCCTCCCAAGCAGACTGCGACCGTGAGCACCGCGGCCAAACGTCCTTTTTTCATTCGACCTCTCCGTGCACCTTACGCAGTATCACTCAGCCGTTGAGCAAACCCAGCACCACATCGCGTGGCAGCTTGCCGGTTTCGTTGCGCGGCAGGGAGGCGAGTTTGCGCAGGCGCCGCGGCAGGAACACCGGATCGACGCTGACGCGCAGGGCGGCGAGGATCTGCGCTTCGTCCAGGGTCGGGGCGACCACCAGTGCGGCGATGCGGCCGACCGCCTGACCGGGGTCGGGCACGAGTTGCACGATAGTGCCGTCGACGACGCCGGGGATGGCCAGCAGGCGACGGGTCAGATCGGCCAGCGAGGCGCGTTTGCCGGCGATTTCCAGCAGATCGGCCTGCCGGCCGCGGACCTGGAAGCGGCCGTCGGCGGCCACGTCCATCATGTCGGCCAGCAGCACCGGCGTGGCCAGATGCGGTGCGTGCACCAAGGTGCCCGCCGCCTGCGTTTCCAGGCGCACACCGGGCAACGGTGTCCACGCCGCCTCCAGTGCGGTGCGGCGCACGGCGAACACGCAGGTCTCGGTGGAGCCGAACATCTCGCGCACCTCGCCGCCAAATCGCGCCTCGGCGGCAGCGGCCACCTCCTGCGCCAACGGCGCGGTGGCCGAGACGATGCCGACCAGCGGCGGCAACGCCACGCCGGATTCGACCAGCGCGCGCAGATGCACCGGCGTGGTCACCAGCACGCGCGGGGCAGGAATGTCCGACAGCGCGCGCGCCACATCGTCCGGGAAGAACGGGCGGCCCGCATGCACCGCAAGCTCGGTCACCATCGGCAGCAGGACCGACAATTCCATGCCGTACATGTGCTGCGGCGGCACCGTGGCGACCACGTGTGGCACCGCATCGGTGTGCGCCCACAGGCTCTCCAGCGCGACCAGATCCTGGCGCGTGCTGGTCAGAAAGCTGCCCCAGGTCTTGGGGTTTGGTTGCGGGCTGCCGGTGCTGCCGGAGGTGAAGCCGATGGCCACCAGGGCGTCGTCGGCCAGCTGCGGAATCTGGCCCTCGGCTTGCGGCAACTCGGCCGGCAGCTGCCAGTAACGCGGCGGTGCCAGTTCCAGCGCCAGATCGCCCAGGCAGTATGCATCGGCATGCCGCGCCTGCACTTCGCCGACCACGGCCGGCGCGCGCGAGGACGGCAGCAGCGACACCTGCCCGCGCAACGCGCAGGCATAGAACGCGACCATGAAGCGATAGCGGTCCTCGCACAGATTCACCGCGTGGCGACCGTCCGGCAGCTGCTGGGCCAGGCCATGCACGTGTGCAATGAAGGTGGCCAGATCGACCGACTGCCCCGCGCGCCAGGCCAGCGGCCGGCCGGGCGCGCCGACGGCCATCGGGTGGGAAACGGCAGGAACAGGCAAGCTGGACATGGGAACCGGCAATCGCAAAAGCGCGTTAGCTTGGCCGCCACCTGCCCTGCTGGCAAGTCGGGAGGTTTCCGGCTACGCGGCGGTGGCCGAACTTCGGAACCTCGGCCAAGGCCCGCGTGAAGCAGATTTCCACGGCTTTGCAGCTGTGTGGTGTGGCGCGCGTGCATCGAGCCGCTACGGTGACATTGGCGAGCTCGCGGGTGGACGCGGTGCGCGGAGTGCGCGGCCATCGCTGCGGACCACACTGCGTTTTCAGGCGCTTTGCCGGCATCGACGGCCAGGTCGCCCAAGCGGACACTTGCAGCGCATCAGGTCTGACGCGGTCGCTCGGGCCGCAGATGGCAGCGCAGCACGCAATGCGTGGCAGAAGCTGCAGCACCCGTCGCCTGCGATGGAAGATGAAGACTTCGTCCTGCCGCCGCACGGCGCACGCGCCCTGCGGGTCAAGCTGCATACCACGCATATTGTCGCGTCCGCCACTCGCCGACGCCTCGCCTCTTCGATGACGCACTCGCCCCACCGCGTACATGACCTGTGGCCCAAGCCCCCGGTGGAAGCAAGCTGCTAGGCTTGTCCGCTCCTCGTTGCGTCCAGTTGTCACCGATGCCCAAATTGTTGCCGCTGTCCTTGTTGTTGCTGGCTGTCACCGCGCATGCGCAATCGGCCACACCGCTCACCATCGAACAGGTAATGGCCGATCCGGACTGGATCGGGCCGTCGGTGGATCAGGCCTGGTGGCAGTGGGACGGCAAACAGGTGCAATACCTGCTCAAACGCAACGGTTCCCCGGTGCGCGACACCTATCGCCAGGGCGCCGGCGGCGGCACCGCCGAACGCGTGGCCGACAACGCACGTGCCGGCCTGGATGCGGATAACCCGAGCTACGACGCGGCCCGCCAGCGCATGCTGTTTGCGCGCAATGGCGACATCTTCCTGCGCGATTTGCGCTCTGGCGCGCTGACCCAGCTGATCCGCAGCAACGAGGTCGAATCGCGGCCGCAATTTGCCAGCGATGGCGGCGCGATCTGGCGCGCGGGCAACGACTGGTACCACTGGCGTGCCGACGGCGGCACTGCGCAGGTTGCGGTGGTCAAGGCCGAGCGCGATCCCAACGCTGCGCCCAAGGCTGATGTGTTGCGCGCGCAGCAACTGGCCACGCTGGCCACGCTGCGGCACGACCGTGAGCAGCGCGATGCGTTACGCACGCAGGAAGACATCTGGCGCCGCGCCGATGCCACACGTGCGGCAGCGCCGGTGTACCTGGGCGATGAGGTGGAGATCGTCGACAGCGCGTTGTCGCCGGACGGCCGCCATCTGCTGGTGGTCACCCAGGCCAAGGCTGCCGAAGAGGGCCACGCCGGCAAGATGCCCAAGTACGTGACCGAATCCGGCTACGAGGAATTCCAGGAGGTGCGCACCCGCGTCGGTCGCAATGCGCCGGTGGCGCATGCGCTATGGTTGGTCGATGTCGGTGCCGGCACTGCAAGACCGCTGTCCTTCGACACCCTGCCGGGTATCGCCACCGACCCGCTGGCCGCGCTGCGCAAGGCCGCCAAGCGCGACGCGCTCAAGGGCAACCGCGCCGTCCGTGTGGAAAGCGACGGCGACGGCAGCGGGCCGGCGGTGCACTGGAGCGATGACGGGCGCAATGTGGCGGTGGAGATTCGCGCGGTGGACAACAAGGACCGTTGGATCGCCAGCGTGGACCTGGCCAATGCCACGTTGCAGCCGCGGCATCGCCTGAGCGACAGTGCCTGGATCAACTGGGACTTCAACGACTTCGGCTGGCTGCCCGACAACCGCACGCTGTGGTTGCTGTCGGAAGAATCCGGCTATTCGCAGCTGTACACCGTGGAAGGCAACGGCAAGCCGCGCCGGCGTACCCGCGGCAAGTGGGAAGTGTCGATGCCGGTGCCCAGCGCAGACGGCAGCAGCATGTTCTTCCTGTGCAATCAGAAATGGCCGGGCGATTACGAGGTGTGCAAGCTGGATCTGGGCAGCGACCAGCTCACCGAGGTCACCGCACTGAATGGCGTGGAAGGCTTCAGCCTGTCGCCAAACGGGCAGCAGTTGCTGGTGCGTTACTCAGGCAGCTACCTGCCACCGCAGCTGGCGGTAGTGCCGGCCGCAGGCGGCCAGGCCACGCTGCTGACCGACACCCGCACGCCCGCCTTCAAGGCGCAGCCGTGGATCGAGCCGCAGTATGTGCAGGTACCATCCCGGCATGGCGCCGGCACGGTGTGGGGCAAGTACTACGGGCCGCAGAACCCCGAGCCCGGCAAGCAATATCCGATCGTGATGTTCGTGCATGGCGCGGGCTATCTGCAGAACGTCTCGCAACGCTATACGCCGTACTTCCGCGAGCAGATGTTCCACAACCTGCTGGTGCAGCAGGGCTACATCGTGCTGGACCTGGACTACCGCGCCTCGGAAGGCTACGGCCGCGACTGGCGCACCGCGATCTACCGCAACATGGGCCACCCGGAGCTGGAAGACTATCTGGACGGGCTGGAGTGGCTGGCGACGCAGAAGCAGGGCGACCGCGCGCGCGCCGGCATCTACGGCGGCTCGTACGGCGGCTTCATGACCTATATGGCGCTGTTCCGCAGCCCCGGCACCTTCAAGGCCGGCGCGGCATTGCGTCCGGTCGGCGACTGGATGCAGTACAACCACGAGTACACCTCCAACATCCTCAACACGCCCGAACTCGACCCCGACGCGTACAAGACCTCGTCGCCGATCAACTATGCCGACGGACTGCGCGACCATCTGCTGATCGCGCACGGCATGATCGACGACAACGTGTTCTTCAAGGACTCGGTCGACATGACCCAGAAGTTGATGGAGCTGCACAAGGACAACTGGCAGGTGGCGCCGTATCCGCTGGAACGCCACGGCTTTACGCGTGCCGATTCGTGGCTGGACGAATACAAGCGCATCCTCAAGCTGTTCAATGAGCAGGTGAAGCCGTAAGCCATGCCGCTGCGGGCGGGCGATGCGTGATGCATCGCCCGCCCGGTGACATGTCGTGCGTCTGCGGCGGCATCCGCATCTTGCAGCAAGCACCAGATCAGCCATGTTGCACGCGTGATGCGCTCCTGCGTTGCGCATCACCACGCCACACCATGCCTGGCACTCACCTGTACGTACGCAACTGGCCCTAAGCTTGGCGCAGGATCGGCAGAATCGCTGGCGCATTGCGCGTCCCTCTGCCGGCCCGCCGCCCGACCGGAGCGCCGCCGGCACCGCGGCGGTTTCCACTTTGTCGCGCGCACAAGGTAATCGCGATGGGCCTGTGGGACCGTTTGTTTGGACGCAAGACCCCGGTGGCGAAGACACCCCGAGCCGAACCGACCGCAGCGCCGGTTGCTGCCGCCGATGACACCGATACCGATGTCGGGATCGAGCCGGCACTGCAGCCCGCACTGACCCTGTTCCAGCACGGCGATCAGCTGGGCGCCTACAACGCTGCGCAGGCACAACTGCACCTGGGTGCCGACGCGCAACGCCTGTGCGCGCTGGCGTTGAGCGCGCTGGACCGCTATCGCGAGGCGTACCCGCACTGGCTGGCGCTGTACGAGCTCGAGCCCACCGCGCACAACGCACTGCAGTTGGCGACCACCTCGGTGATGTGCAACGAGATCGATCGTGGCGAGCAGTGGTTGCTGACTTTCGATGACTTGAACGCGCAGGAGCGCTCCACCTCGCCGGCCACCGCACGCACCAGTTTCCTCACCGCGCTGACCCGGGCCGGCCACGGCGCACACGCGCTGCCACATCTGGAGTGGTTGCGCGAGGCCTACGCAGGCATGTCGATCACCGACAGCCACTTCCTCTACATGCGCGGGCTGCCCTTCTTCGAAGCCTTCCTGGAACGCAGCACACCGTTGCTGCGCCAGTGCCTGCCCGCCGACGCGCTGCCGGGTTGGTACGCGCAGCTGCAGCCGGCCTTGGATCCTCCAGGCCAGGCCGCCGTGGCCGCCCATATCGCATCGCTGCAATGAGCGCGCCGACGCCGGGACCTCGCCCGCGCGGCGGCTTCGTCACGCCGTTGGCATGGGTGTCCCTGTTGCTGGGTGTCGTCAGTGCACTGTCCAACCTGCTGCAGATCGTGATGATCGTGCTGATGCCCGACGCGGCAGCGCTGGGCTTGCCCGAAGGAATCACCCTGCCCGCCTCGTTGCAGTGGTTGATCGATCATGCGTTGTCATTGTCCGTCATAGGCATGGTGCTGTCGGTGGTCTTCGCAGGGCTGAGCTGGGCCTTGCTGCAGCGACGCGAGTGGGCACGGGTCGGGTTCGTGGCGGTGTTGCTGGGGACAGGATTGCTCAATGTCGGTGCCCTGGCGTTGATCGGTCCGCTGTTCGAGGGTGTGCAGGCAATGCTGCCTGCCGATGTCGTGCACAGCCCCGAGTGGCCGCAGCTGCAGGCACGCCTGCAGGCGACCCGCCAGGCAGCGTTACTGCTGACAGGCCTGGGCGTGGTGGCAATCGGCTGTCTCCACGCAGCGCTGGCATGGCGGTTGTGCACGCCTGCAGTGCGCGCCGAATTTACTGCCGCGCGCGGGCGCAACGCATGAGGGATAGAGACTTCGGGCCGTGGCGACGGTTGGACACGGTACGGGCTTGAATCACAAGCTCGGTGAGTCGAGGCCGCGGCAAGGACGCCGCACCGGTTGCCCGCTGTTTTTGTTGAAACCATGCGCGCCGACCAGCGCGACGGGTCCAAGCTAGGGAACACCCGGCATATGGATCCTGGTGTGAGACGACCCGGCAAAGCCTGACTGGTCAGGCACCCTATGCCCACACGATGCACCGCCTGGCCCTGCGACAAATGGGCGCGTTTGCCCGACTGCATGAAGTGCGATGCAGCGCTTAGAATCGTGGCATGAACGAATTCGACCGTGTACGGGATTATTTGACCGGCCTGCAGGACCGTATCTGCACTGCCGTGGAAGCCATCGATGGCAGCGCGCGTTTTGCCGAAGACCTGTGGCAGCGCGAGGAGGGCGGCGGGGGACGCACCCGCGTCCTGCGCGATGGGGCGGTGTTCGAGCAGGCCGGCATCGGGTTTTCAGATGTGTCCGGCTCGCGCCTGCCGCCTTCGGCCAGCGCACATCGGCCCGAGCTGGCGGGGGCGACATGGCGCGCCTGCGGCGTGTCGCTGGTGTTCCATCCACACAATCCGCACGTCCCCACCACGCACGCCAATGTGCGCTACTTCCGCGCAGAGCGCGATGGCGAAGTGGTAGCGGCCTGGTTCGGTGGCGGCTTCGATCTGACCCCGTTCTATCCGGTCGACGAGGACGTGCTGCACTGGCACCGCACCGCGCAGGCGCTATGCGCGCCATTCGGCGAGGAGCGCTATGCAGCGCACAAGCGCTGGTGCGACGATTATTTCTTCCTGCGTCACCGCAACGAGACGCGTGGCGTGGGCGGGCTGTTCTTCGACGACCTGGGTCAGGATTTCGAACGCGACTTCGCCTACCAGCGCGCGGTCGGCGATGGCTTCCTGGATGCCTACCTGCCGATCGTCGAGCGCCGCAAGGACACGCCCTATGGCGAACGCGAGCGCGAGTTCCAGCTCTATCGCCGTGGCCGCTATGTGGAGTTCAACCTGGTATATGACCGCGGCACGCTGTTCGGCCTGCAGAGTGGCGGGCGGGCCGAAAGTATCTTGATGAGCCTGCCCCCGCAGGTGCGCTGGGAGTATGGCTTCACCCCGGAACCGGGCAGCGCAGAGGCACGGCTGATGGACTATCTGGTTCCGCGCGACTGGTTGGGTTGAATCCGTCAATTGGAAAACATAGCGTTGATGAGACGCTGTGTTGATTAATTGAATAAATTAAGCCTATTTAAATTTGTGATTGCCAAGGCTAGCAGTGAATGGTGCAATCCGATGAACCGGTTATGTTGCGTAGCAAAATAACCGGAGGCCGAACAATAAAAAGCCCCGCAGACCAGGGGGAGGTCGGCGGGGCCAGGGAACGGAAAACTTGGGGAGTAGTTTCCGCTCCTAGATCTGCTCCAGGGGATGGGAGAGATCTGCCGACAGGCGTTGCGCCCGTCGAGGGATATAACACCATTTTCTACATTGATGGATCGTGAAGATATCTGTTAAAAAAATGTAGAATTTAACGCTTATTCATTCCATCAGCATATGCGCGACGCGCATTATGTCTGGTCTGCACATTCAACATATCAGCCTGATCTGCTGCGTCAGTGCGCCTGGTCCCAGTTATCGCCAACGCCGCAATCCACCACAAGGGGCACGCGTAATTCGGCAGCGGCCGACATGCGCGTGGTCACTTCGCTCAGCAGCGTATCGACGAAATCGGTCTCGGCTTCGAACACCAGTTCGTCGTGCACCTGCAGGATCATCAGCGCCCGCTCGGCGTGGTCGGCGATCCAGCCGTCCACGCTGACCATGGCGCGTTTGATGATGTCGGCCGCGGTGCCCTGCATCGGTGCGTTGATGGCGGCGCGCTCGGCGCCGGCACGCTGGCCTTGGCTGCCGGCGTTGATGAAGTCCAGATATAGCCGGCGGCCGAACACCGTCTCCACGTAGCCCTTGTCTCGTGCCTGCTGGCGGGTGGTTTCCATGAAATCGCGTACGCCTGGGTAACGGCTGAAGTACAGCGCGATGTAGTCCTGCGCCTCGCCACGGCCGATACCCAGCTGGCGGGCCAGGCCGAAGGCGCTCATGCCGTACATCAGTCCGAAGTTGATTGCCTTGGCGGCGCGGCGCTCGTCAGCGCTGACGGTGTCGATGGTGCGGCCGAACACCTCGGCGGCGGTGGCGCGGTGTACGTCGGCGCCGGACTCGAACGCGCCGACCAGGCCGGGGTCGCCGGACAGGTGCGCCATGATGCGCAGCTCGATCTGCGAATAGTCGCAGGCGACCAGCTTGCGTCCGGCCGGGGCGACGAAGGCGCGGCGGATGCGTCGACCGTCTTCGGTGCGGATCGGGATGTTCTGCAGGTTGGGATCGGACGAGGACAGCCGCCCGGTGGCGGCGCCGGCCTGGTGGTAGCTGGTGTGCACGCGTCCGGACTGCGGGTGGATCATCTCCGGCAGCTTGTCGGTGTAGGTGCTGCGCAGCTTGGTCAGGCCGCGGTACTCCAGGATCACACGCGGCAGCTCGTGCTGGTCGGCAATGGCTTCCAGGGCCTCCTCGTTGGTCGAGGGCTGGCCCTTGGGCGTCTTGACCACGGCGGGGAGCTTGAGCTCGTCGAACAGCAGCGCCTGCAGCTGCTTGGGCGAATCCAGGTTGAAAGTACGCCCGGCCAGCTCGGTGGCTTTCTGCTGGGCGGCAAGCATGCGCTTGGACAGGTCCGCGCTCTGGCGGCGCAGTTCGGTCGCGTCCACGCATACGCCGTTGGCTTCGATGCGTGCCAGCACTTCCACCAGCGGCATCTCGATCGTGCGGTAGACACGCTCCAAACCCGGCTCGGCGGCCAGCCTGGGGCTTAGCACCTGGTGCAGGCGCAGGGTGATGTCGGCATCTTCGGCGGCGTAGCGGGTGGCGTCTTCCAGGCTGATCTGGGCAAACGGGATCTGCTTGGCGCCCTTGCCGCAGACGTCTTCGTACTTGACCGTGTCGTAGCCCAGGTAGCGCTTGGCCAGGCTGTCCATGTCGTGGCGGGCGCTGCCGGAATTGAGCACGAAGCTCTCCAGCAGGGTGTCGTCGCTGTAGCCGGCCAGGGCGATGCCGTGCCGGCGCATCACATGCAGGTCGTACTTGCCGTGCTGGCCGAGCTTGCGCACCGCAGGGTCGGTGAGCAGCGGCGCCAGTTGCGCCAGCGCCTGGGCACGGTCGAGCTGGGCCGGGGCGCCGGGGAAGTTGTGGCCGAACGGCAGATACGCCGCCTGGCCGGGCTCGGCCGCCACGCTGAGGCCGATCAGGTCGGCCTGCAGCGGATCCAGGCTGTCGGTTTCGGTATCGAAGGCGAACTGGCCGGCGGCGCGCAGGCGTGCGATCCAGCTGTCGAGCTGTTCCTGGGTCAGGATGGTGTCGTACTGGCCGGGCGCCGACAGCGCGGGGTCCACTTCCACCGGGGCACTGACCGGGCCGGACACGAAGCCGGTGCCGCGCGCGCGGCCGGGTTCGGTGCGGGCGCTGGCTGCGGCAGCGCCGAGTGCCACCGGCTCGGTCGGCAGGCCGGCCTGGGCGACGGCACCGCCGAGTTCGCGCAGCGCCTGGGTGAAGCCGTAGCGTGCGTACAGCACCGCCAGCGTTTCGGCGTTGGGCTCGCGCAGGTCCAGCGCGCGCGGGCCGCTGGCCAGGGTCACGTCGGTCTTGATGGTGACCAGGTCGCGGTTGAGCGGCAGCCGTGGCAATGCGGCGCGCAGGTTGTCGCCGATCTTGCCCTTGATCTTGTCGGCGTTGGCGATCACGCCATCGAGCGACGCGTACTCGGCCAGCCATTTGGCGGCGGTCTTGGGGCCGCACTTCTCCACGCCGGGCACGTTGTCCACGGTGTCGCCCATCAGCGCCAGCAGGTCGACGATCTGGTCGGGGCGCACGCCGAACTTGGCGATCACCGCCTCGTCCGAATCCATGCGGCTGCCGCTCATGGTGTTGACCAGTTCGATGCCCGGGCGCACCAGCTGGGCAAAGTCCTTGTCGCCGGTGGAGATGGTCACGCTCAGGCCACCGGCGGCCGCCTGCAGGGCCAGCGTGCCGATCACATCGTCGGCCTCCACGCCATCGATGCGCAGGATGTCGATGCCCAGCGCATGCACGATGTCGCACATCGGCTGTACCTGCGCGCGCAGGTCGTCGGGCATCGACGGGCGATTGGCCTTGTAGTCGGCATACAGGTCGTCGCGGAAGGTCTTGCCTGGCGCATCCACCACGAACGCGACATAGGCCGGGCGTTCCTTCAAGGTGGCGCGCAGCATGTTGACCACGCCGAACAAGGCCCCGGTAGGCTCGCCCTGGGCATTGGTCAGCGGCGGAAGCGCGTGGAACGCGCGGTACAGGTAACTGGACCCGTCGATCAGGACTAATCTGCTCATGCGCCAATTCTACGCTGCACACTCACGCCACACCGTGCCAGCGCATACTTGCCGACGACCTAGAACGGATGACGACAATGAAGAGAGCGAGTCTTTTGCTGCTGCCGTTGCTGCTGCTCGGCGGCTGCGCCACCAGCGGTGCGGTCGGCGACGTGCCGGCCGGTGCGGATGTCACCAGCAAGACCATGGGCAACGGCGACAAGGTCGACGAGTACCGCGTCAATGGACAGCTGGAAATGGTGCGGGTAACGCCTGCCCGCGGTGCGCCCTACTTCCTATACGACCGCGATCACGACGGGCATACCGATGCGGAGAAGGACAAGGTCAACAAGGTGTATTGGAAGCTGTATAGCTGGTGATTCGGGATTCGGGATTCGGGATTCGGGATTCGGGATTCGTAGAGCGTAAACCTGGCGGGTCTTGGGGCGCTGGTTCGGTGACGTCCGCCTTGTGTGGCTGATGCCGGGCGAGATGGCCCGCCGGTTTCGGTACGCCGCCGCATGGCGACAGGGATTGCCTGTGCTGTCGCCCTGCGGCGGCTGTCGGCCGGCGGCACTTGGCCGACCCGACGCTTGATCTCAGCGTTGCGCAACCGAGGTGGTGGTTTCTACGCTGGAAGTCGCAGGAAGCGCCTTGGCCGGTGCGACCAGCGCCAAGGTCTGGCGTACGGCACGCAAGGGTTCTTCGGCATCGCCGTAGATGCCGGTCAGAATCTGCAGCGCCTGCTCGGCGTGATCGCGCGCGGCGGCCATCTGGCCGAGCCTGCGCTCGGCTTCGGACAGGCCGCGCAGGATCTCGGCGGTCTGTGGATGCGCACGGCCCAACACGCGTAGGGATGTCGCGAGCGCAGCGCGCTGTTCGGCCAGCGAGGCATCCAGCTGGCCATCGTCCAATAGCCAGAACGCATGGTTGCTGCGATAGGTGATAGTGGCCGGCGCATCGTCGCCAAACAGGGCGCTCGCACGCTCCAGTGTTGCGCGGTAATGCGGGCCGGCCTCTGCCAGCTTGCCCTGCTGCCGCAATGCGTGGGCCAGGTTGCTTTCCACCATCAAGGTGTCGGCGGCGTTGTCGCCGTAGAGCTTGCGGGTCAGGCGCAGCAACGAGGCCAGTTCGGCTTCGGCAGCGGCAAAATCGCGCTGCATCAGCAAGAACACCGCCAGGCTGTTGCGCATCGACAGCACCAGGGGGTGCTCCGGCCCGCGCATGGCGATGCGCTCGCGCAGCAAGCTGCGCTGCAGGGCAATCGCCGGCACCAGCTGGCCGACGTCGGCCAGGATGCCGGCATGGACATTGCCGGCATCGATGCGTTGATCTGCAGTGGTGGCGGCGTTGGCCAGCGCGGCGACATAGGCGTGCCGGCTCTCTGCCATGGCATCGGCCATGCGGCCCTGGTCGCGCAACGCCCAGGCCAGCCGTGCACGCATCTCGTTGCCCAGCGCCTGCTGTTCTGCGTTGCCGCGTGCTGCCTGCGCCATGCCTTGGCGTAGCGCCTGTTCGCCTTCGTTCGCCTTGCCGGCGCCGACGAGCGCCTGGCCGAGCATGCAGGCCGCTTCCAGGGCCGGCACGCTGGCCGCGCCGGTGTGCTGCTGCGCCAATGCCTGGGCGGTACGCAAATGCAGCATCGCCTGCGGGTAATCGCCCAGCGCGATCAGTGTGCGGCCCAGGGTCAGCTCCACTTGCGTGCGCGCGTCCGGCTGATCGGCCAACTCACGCGCGGCGCGCTGCGAGGCCTGCTGCAGCACGCGCAGCATCAGCGTCTTGTCCAGACCCTGCGCAATACCCGGGTCCACGCTGGACAGCACCGAGCTCATGAAGTCGCCAGTGACCTGCGCGCGTTGCGCATCGCGTGCGGCCTGCTGCTGCGACCACAACGAGGCGCCCAGACCGCCGATCAGCGCAATCGATGCCAGCCCACCGGCCAGCACGCCACTGCGATGGCGCTGGGTGAACTTGCGCAGCCGCAACCAGCCGCCGGCCTGCAGTGCGCGTGGCGGATAACCGTCCAGCCAACGGTGCAGATCGTCCAGCAAGGCCGACACCGACGCGTAGCGCGCGCCCGGTTCCGGCGCCAACGCGCGCAGCACGATCGCATCCAGGCCATCGCGCAGCCGATCCTGCAGCTTGCCGTGGGTGGTCGCGCGGACCGCGCAGATCCGCGCGCGCGCATCGGCCGGCACTGACGCCACCCGCTGCGATGGCGGCTGCGGCACGCCGTCGCGGTCTGCCACCGGGGCCAGCCCGCAACTCAGTTCGTAAAACATCGCACCCAGCGCATAGATATCGCTGCGTGCGTCTACGTCCGGCGCGCCGCGCGCCTGTTCCGGGCTCATGTAGCCGGGCGTGCCGCGACCATGCGCGGAGATCATGCCGGGGTTGGACACATCGATGGCGATCCCGAAATCGATCACGCCCGGCATCGGTCGCCCGTCGACCGCGCTGACCAGCACGTTGCTCGGTTTGAGATCGCGATGGATCACGCCTTTCTGATGCGCGTGCTGCACCGCCTCGCCCACCCGCAGCATCAGCAGCACGCGCGCCTGCAGCGACAGCTGGTGCGCATCACACCACCGGGTGATCGGCTCGCCGCGCAGATACTCCATCACCAGATACGGACGGCCATGCGCGTCGGTGCCGACGTCGTGGATCTGCGCGATCGCCGGGTGCACCATCTGCGCCAGCAGCCGGCATTCGAATTCGAACAAGGCGCGGCCCTGCGCATCCAGGGCTTCGGCGGCCACCAGCTTGATCGCCACCTCGCGCTCGTAGGCACCGTCGGCGCGATGGCCCAGATAGACCTGGCCCATGCCGCCGGCGCCGATCAGGCGGTCGATCGCCCATGCACCGAAGCGCGTGCCGGCAGGCAGTTCCGGCAGCGGCGCGCGCAGTGCCGCGGCGGCCTGTTGCAGCGGCGCACGCACGCGCAGGGTGGCCTGCGCTTCCACCGCCAGCATCGCCAGCAACTCATCGCGCAGCGCAACGTCGTCGCCGGCCTGCGCACGCGCGAATGCCTGGCGCGCCTCCACCGGCAGCAGGCACGCATGATGGAACAAGGCCTCCAGCCGCTGCCAGGAGGTAGCGGCACTGCTCACAGCTGCGCCGCCAGCCACACGCGTGCAAAGCGCAGATCGCGCTCCAGCGTCGGCACCGACACCTCCAGTTGCTCGGCCGCCTCGGCCACGCTGAAACCCACCAGCTCGGTCAGCGCGAAGGCCTTGGCCTTGCGCTCGTCCACCCGCGCCAGCTTGTCGAAAGCATCGGCGACCACCATCAAGGCCTCCGGCCGCGGCGCACCGTCGGACAAGCTGATCGTCAAGGTCACTGCCTGCCCAAGCCGCTTGGCACTGACCTGCTGCCGCGCCAGATCCACCAGCAGATGACGCATCTGCAGTGCCGCCACTGCATAGAAATGCGCGCGCGAGCGAAACCCCTGCTGGCCTTGCTCCAGCCGCATCCACGCCTCGTGCACCAGTTCGGTTGCCTGCAGGCCGGCACGCGCATCGCGCCGCAGCTCGCGCAATGCAGTGGCGCGCAGCACCTCGTAGACCTGCCGCGCCAATGCGTCGCTCGCGCCGGGTATGTCGCGCTGCCAGGCCTGCAACAACTCGGTGATCGGCAGCTCGGACATCCGGTCCATCTCGCCTGCGTGGAAGCGCAGTATCCCGCATTGGCGACCGGAGCGCGGTGGCGCATCGAGGACAGGGCCGGCCGGTTGGCCTGGATCGCGGTCGATCGCGCTAATGCGTGACGCAGCGCCGGGTTCACGAAAGACGATGATGGGTTGGCGCAGCTTTTCTCGGTTGATCAGGTGACAGGCCCCGGGGAGTGGGCCGCAGGCAGCACCCGCATGAGCAACACCAGCGATTACAGCGCCATCGTCCCGCAGGCATCGGCATCGGGGGTGGCACCTGCGCCGCTGATGGTCGATCTGCTGGCCTACATCGAGCAGCACATCGGTGAGGCCGAGCTCGGTACCGAGTCCCTGCAGCAGGCGTTCGGGCTGTCGCGTGCGTCGCTATACCGGCTGTTCCAGTCGCGCGGGGGCGTGGCCAGCCATATCCGCGCGCAGCGCCTGTACACCGCGTACCGTTATCTGCAGGCCTACCCGGAGTGCAGCCTGACCTGGTTGCTGTATGAAATGGGCTTTGCATCGGAGCGGCAGTTTCAACGCTGTTTCCAGCAGCGTTTCGGCATGCCGCCGATGCAGTGGCGCCGCCAGTGCCGCGCCGCACCGCCGCCACATGCGCCACGCCGCGGGCACTACATGCCGGTGTGGCGTTTCATGCGCGAGCTGAGCCAGCACACGCACCGGGATGACATGCCGGTGCGTGCAGGCATGCCGCTGATGCACCTCGCACCCCTGCGTACCGACGCGTTACGGCGTGTTGCGCGGCCGACCGGCCGCGTTGCCGCTCAGCCCGAGCCAGTGTAGAAACGCCCCTCAATCGGCGTAGGAGCGTGCCTGCGCGCGAAGAGGCGTTACCGGTAATGCCTCGTCGCGCTCGGGCGCGCTCCTACGACAGAGCGTGCGACTTGAGCGTGGGATGTACCGAGCGTGTCGTTGCGCAGCAGAACATCCGACGATCAGCGGATCACCAGCACCGGAATCGAGCTATGCGTGAGCACCTCCACCGTCTGGCTGCCGAGCAGCATGCGGCGCATGCCACGGCGGCCGTGCGAGGTCATGATGATCAGGTCGCTGTTGCACTCCTTGGCGGTCTGCACGATGCCTTCGGCGGCGAAGCGGTCCAGCACGTGACGCGACGTGGCCTTGATGTTGGCTGCGGCCGCCAGTTCCAGCGCCGGGCGCAGGATCTTTTCTGCGGCAGCTTCCCGCTCCTTGCGGTACTCCGGACTTGCCTCGTAGCCCACGCTCCAGCCCATCGCGTCGTACATGCCCATCGCCCACGGCTCGGACACGGTGACGATATCCACTTTCGCGCCCGTCGCCTTGGCCAGCTCGAGGCCCTGAAACAAACCACGATGCGACAGCTCGGATGCATCAATGGCGATCAGGATACGTTTGTACATGGTGACCTCCGAAGTGACCGGCTGCGTCGCCGGTAATGGCAGCCTGACAGGGTGCAGCGACGTCGACCTTGATGCGGATCAATTCTGCTGCTGGGTTGCAGTAGCACTCAAGCAGGATTGTAGAGCTCGCCTGCTGGCCTCATTTTATGCACATCCGCTCGTGTGTTCCTCTGCGTCCGATTCGATCGCAGGGTGTCATGGATGACGCGGTGATGCATCGGGCAGCGCACAACGGCGCGTCCGCAAGGACAGTCAGATGTCCAGTTTACGACCGCACCTTGGGTGTCGGATGCGTCGCACGTGTGCGCATCATATTGAAGCTTTCGCTGACCGCTATATTGCCCAGACCAACAGCTTTTAACAGGATTGGCTGGAAGTTACGAATGTTCCAGTGTGCTCATCATAGAAAATGTACAGCTGCGCCGTGTCGTGACGAAGACTGCCAATGTCGATCTGCCCTACAAACACCAACGGTCTTCCTTCAACAAAGGGCCAATCGGGACTTTGCAACCACTTCGGTGCAGCTTTCAAGAAGCGAAAATCCTGCGCGATCTTCTTCTTCAACATCCCCACCAGCGCCTTCCCCTTGCTAGCGCCTTCACCATCGATAGCGCGGGAAAAGTACCACGCTGGAAGATCAAGCCATTTAGGCTGAACTTTCAGCGTCAACTCGAATAATTCGCCATATTTTTCACTGCAAATATGCGCAATCTCGTGTTTCTTCAAGAAGCTGCAAAGTAGTTGTTGAACATTGTAGACAGAACCGATCCGACTGTAGTCTTGACTGATCAGATGCGTGTAGAGATCAGCTTCCTGGATGTAGGCAGGCAGTCGCACTTCATTCTTTAGAAGACGTTCAAAGGATGCATCGGACTGAATACTCCGTTCAAATTCCTCCGCAGAAATCGAGGCTTCCACAAAAGCTTTTATAGTAGCTTCCACCATCATTGCCTCGCTCCGTGCTGTCGAAATTTTCTCATCGCCACTGCCAGCGTCGCCGAGCGCATCGATATCTCCTCGACTGCATTGCATGCGAGATCAGCGTTCCAGGCATTATAAGAAGCAACGTTTTGCCTGTCTGCAAGACTAAGTCTGTACAGGCGTGTGGCGTTATATCGCCACGACGTACCCTCATCCGGCGCTGCGCGCCACCTTCTCCCGTTGGGAGAAGGAAACGCCTCGTCGTCCAATTAGCGGCGGCTACTACGGTGCTTCTCCCAGTAATAGAAGAAACGCTTACATCACCGTCAAATTCGCATACGCCATGACCAGCCACTTGGCGCCGACGTCGTCGAACTGCACCTGCACGCGCGCATGCGCGCCGGCGCCTTCGTAGTCCACGACCACGCCGCCGCCGAAGGTGGGGTGTTCGACATTGGCACCGAGCTTGATCGGTGCGGCTTCGACCACGCCATGCACCGGTCCGCCGCGGGCTGCGCCCAGCGAGGCAGTGCGTGAGACCTGCACTTTCGGGCGCACCTCGTGCAGCAACTCGCGCGGGATCTCGCGCAGAAAACGCGAGGGCACGTTGTAGTTGTCCTGGCCGTGGATGCGCCGCGATTCGGCGTAGCACAGCACCAGCTTCTGGCGCGCGCGGGTGATGCCCACATAGGCCAGGCGGCGCTCTTCTTCCAGCCGGCCGCTTTCTTCCAGCGAGCGTGCGCTCGGGAACAGGCCATCTTCCAGGCCGACCAGGAACACGATGGGAAATTCCAGGCCCTTGGCCGAATGCAGCGTCATCAGCTGCACGCCCTCTTCGCCGGCCTGCGCCTGGCCTTCGCCGGCCTCCAGCGAGGCGTAGGCCAGGAAGGCGACCAGCTCGGTCATGCCCTGGCTGTCTTCATCGTCCGGACGGGTGAAGCGCGAGGCCACCGACACCAGCTCGTCCAGGTTCTCGGTACGCGATTCCGAATCCAGCCCGCTGCGGCTTTCCTTGGCCCAATGTTCGCGCAGGCCCGAGCGCATCAGCACATGGTCGATGCGTTCGGCCAGTTCCATCTGCCCGGTTTCGGCATGCAGCTGGCCGACCAGGCTCAGGAACGCGGCCAGCGCATTGCGGGCGCGGGCGGCCAGTGTGTTTTCCTGCGTCGACAGCATCGCCGCTTCCCATAGCGACAACGCATTGGCGCGTGCCAGGCGACGCACTTCATCCAGCGTGCGATCGCCGATGCCACGCGTCGGCGTATTGACTGCGCGCTCGAACGCGGCATCGTCGCTGCGGTTGGTGAGCAGGCGCAGATACGCCAACGCGTCCTTGATTTCGGCACGTTCGAAGAAGCGCATGCCGCCATACACGCGATACGGCAGCTGCTCGGAAATCAGCGCTTCTTCCAGCGCGCGCGACTGCGCGTTGCTGCGATACAGCACCGCCACTTCGCCGTAACTGCCGCCGTCGCGCACCCACTGCCGCGCGCGCTCGACCACATAGCGCGCCTCGTCGACCTCGTTGTAGGCCGCATACAGATCGATCGGATCGCCGTCGCCGGAATCGGTCCACAGCTGCTTGCCGATCCGGTCCGGATTGTGCGCGATCACCGCATTGGCCGCGCCCAGGATATTGGCGCTGGAGCGGTAGTTCTGCTCCAGCCGCACGGTCTGCGCGCCGGGGAAATCCTTCAGGAAGCGCTGCACGTTCTCGACCTTGGCGCCGCGCCAGCCGTAGATGGCCTGGTCGTCGTCGCCGACCACGAACACGTGCCCGGTCTCGCCGGCCAGCACGCGCACGAAGGCGTACTGGATGGCATTGGTGTCCTGGAACTCGTCGACCAGGATCTCGCGGAAGCGCGCACGGTAATGCGCCAGCAAGGCCGGGGTGTCGCGCAGCAGTTCGTGCGCGCGCAGCAGCAACTCGGCGAAGTCCAGCAGGCCGGAGCGGTCGCAACGCTCCTGGTAGGCGGCGTAGACCTGCCGGCGCACCTCGGTCCAGTCGTCGTTGGGCTCGGGCTGGATATGCTGCGGACGGCGGCCTTCGTCCTTCTGCTCGTTGATCCACCAACTCATCTGCTTGGGCGGATACTTGCCCTCGTCCAGCTCCAGCGCCTGCACCACGCGCTTGACCAGCCGCAGCTGGTCGTCGCTGTCCATGACCTGGAAGCCTTCCG
Organism: Xanthomonas sp. CFBP 8151; assembly: GCF_011761885.1. Classification (NCBI taxonomy): domain Bacteria; kingdom Pseudomonadati; phylum Pseudomonadota; class Gammaproteobacteria; order Lysobacterales; family Lysobacteraceae; genus Xanthomonas; species Xanthomonas sp. CFBP 8151. The sequence goes on along the minus strand of NZ_JAASQZ010000004.1, from coordinate 156,155 downwards.
GCAGCCGCGCATCCTGCCAGTGCAGACGCAACAACCGATGCGCCAGCCCGTGGAAGGTGCCGATCCACATCCCGCGGCTGCCGTTGCGCAGCTGCAGGTCGGTGCGGTGGCGCATTTCGCCGGCGGCCTTGTTGGTGAAGGTCACCGCGAAGATGCCGTGGTTGGGCACGCCCTGGACTTCATTGAGCCAGGCGATGCGATGGATCAGCACGCGCGTCTTGCCGGAGCCGGCGCCGGCCAGCACGAGGTAGTGCCCCGGCGGCGCGGAAACGGCCTCGCGCTGGGCGGGGTTTAAATGATCGAGCAAATGAGAGACATCCACCGCCGCATTTTACCGGGTGTGGCGTCGCTGCGGCTGAGATTGCGATGAAGCGGTTGGGAATGCGGGGCTTCGCTCGTACCCTCATCCGCCGCGACGCGCCGCCTTCTCCCGGCGGGAGAAGGGAACAGCGCCCCTCACCGCCCCGGCAATTCCAACAGGTCCCGCGCAATCGCCGTTGCCTGCTCACGCAACTCCGGCACTGCCAGGCTTTCCCACAACGACCCGATCCGCAGGCTGCCGATCACCCGCAACCGCGGATTGGCATGCCCATCGGCATCGATCAGACAGCCATCGGCATCGGTATCCACCCCGATCCCATGCGGACCGGCTACCGCAATGCCCTGCCCCAGCAGCTGCTGCAGCAGCGGGTTGCGCATTGCCTGCACGCGCATTTCCACGCCGGTGGCGTTGACCAGCGTCTGCACATCCAGCTGCAAGGCATGCCCTGCACTGGCGCCGGCACTGACCCGCACGCACGCGCCGGCCTGGAATGCCACATCCAGCCGCGCGCGATGCAGCTGCAATTGTCCGCGCGCGCGCATCGCCTGCAGTTGCGCATGCACCGGCGCGGCGATGCGGTGACGATGCACATCCCAATAGCGCACCACGTGGCGCAGGAAGCGGCGTTGGTCGGCAACCGACAGCGTTTGCCACAGAGCCTGACTCAACGGGCGCAGACGCTCCATCACGCTCTGCCAGGGCAGGCCCTGCGCCACCGCAACCCGCGCATGCTGCCGCAAGCTGCGCATCCGCGCACGCAGCGACAGCGCCAGCAACGGTTGCGGATCGAAGTCCGCCGCCACGCAGTGCGCCTGCGGCAACGGCAGCAGCCCATGCCGCGACACCACGTGCACCGCCCCGCGATGCGCCTGCGCGGCCAGCGTCACCACCGTGTCGGCCATGCTCAGTCCCGAGCCGACGATGCATACCGCCGCGTCCTGCGGCAACGCCGCGATTGCGTCGGTATCCCAGGCTTCCACCCGCTGCGCTGCCGACAGGCCGGTGGCCCCGCGCAGCGGCAACGGCCGCAACGCATTGCCTACCGCCAGCACCACGCTGTTGGCCTGCACGGTCTGTCCATCGTCAAGCTGCAACAGCGCGCCATCGGCATCGGTTTGCAACCTCTGCACGCGGGCGCTGTGGACGGTGAGCGTCGCCGGCCCCTGCGCCCGCGCGGCCTGCAGACGATCGCGCAAGTAGGGCGCGTAGTGCCTGCGCCCGACGAAGTGCTGCGGCAGCTGCGCGTCCTCCAGCTCCGGGCAGCAGGCGTGCGCACGCAGGTAATCGACGAAATCCTGCGGCGCCTCCACCAACGCACTCATCCGCGCGGCGGGCACATTGAGCAGATGTTCCGGCCGCGCGGTGGAGTACGCCACGCCCTCGCCCAGCACCGCGTGCGGCTCGATGAGCACGATCTGCACCGGCGCCACGGCCTGACGCAACAGCTGCAGCGCCACCAGCACACCGGATGCGCCACCGCCAACGATGGCGATCACTGCATCGCCGGGATCACGCAGTTCATTCATCCGGCGATTGTAGGCGATGCGTCGCGCCGCACCGATGACAGCGGCCATGCCCGCCGCGATGGCCGGGATAGCCACGCAGACGTGCCGGTCGCCTGACGCGTCCGTTCGAACGCGGGCACGCGCGCACCCAGCGGGAGCTTGCCGGCGCAGGCCGCCTAATCACCACGACACCTGCCGCCGCAGACATCACCCCATGCCCCATGGGCACTGCATCCGCACGGACCGGGTACACACGCAACCTCTACATCAACGCATCGGCCAGGCGCGCAATGCCTTCGCGGCTGCGGCGCCAGGCCGGGCGCGTGCGCCACTGCTCCAGCTCCAGCTGGCGTGCATTGGCCAGATAATCCTGCTCGATCGCACGCAGCCGCTGCACCACGCCCTTGTCGTAGCAGAGCATGCCGATCTCGGCGTTGAGCGCGAACGAGCGGATATCCAGGTTGATCGAGCCGACCAGCGCGATGTCCTCATCCATGCTCAAGTGCTTGGCATGCAGGAAGTGCGGGCGATACAGCGCGATCTTGACCCCGCAGCGCAGCAGCTCTTCGAAATACGCCTCCTGCGCCCATGCCGCCAGGATCTGGTTGTTGCTCTCCGACAGGATCAGCTGCACATCCACGCCCGACACCGCGGCAATGCGCAATGCGCTGAGCAAGGCTTCGTCGGGGACGAAATACGGCGTCACCAGCACCACCTTGCGCCGCGCCAGATGGATCACCGCGTTGATCGCATCGCGCGCGTTTTCGAACGGATACGCCGGCCCGCTGGGCAGCAACTGCGTGGCGATGTTGGCCTCGCACACCGACGCATCCGGCCATACGTCCAGACGCTGTCCGGTTTCGGTGAACCAGTCGCTGGCGAACACCGCTTCCAGATGATTGACCACCGGCCCGCGCACGCGCGCCACCAGCTCGCGATTGGGCACCCCATCGATGAAGCCGGCCTCGGCCAGATTCTGCGAGCCGACAAAGCCCACCTGATTGTCGATCACCGCAATCTTGCGATGGTTGCGCAGATCCATGCGCCCGCTGCGGCGCCAGCGCAGGCCGCCGGGCAACACCGCCAGCACGTCCACCCCACCGGCCTGCAGCCGTTTGCGATAGTGGCGCAGACCGCGCTTGGCGCCCACCGCATCCAGCAGCACGCGGCAGCGCACGCCACGCGCACCAGCGCGCAGCAGTGCGGCAACCACCGCATCGCCCACCGCGTCGTCGAACATCAGGTAATACAGCAGATGCACGCGCTTTTCCGCCGTGTCGATCGCGGCGATCAAGGCCTGCAGCGACTGCGTGTAGTCGTCCAGCAGTTCCACCGCGTTGCCCAGCGTGGGCATGAAATCGCCCTGGCGTTCGATCAGCGGCACCACCTCGGCGCTGCTGGTGTCCGCCTGCGGGGTCCAGCGCAAGGCGTGCAGGGGCAGTTGCTGCTCGCGGATCACCTGTGAGGCGGTGGCCTGGCGCTGCACCCGCACCCGCGACAACCATGGGTGGCCGAACAGCAGATACAGCGGCAGGCCGACCACCGGCACGAAGCCGATCAGCAGCAACCAGCTGCGCGCCGCACCCGGCGTGGTGCGGGCCGGAATCCACAACAGCGCGGCCAGGCGAATCACCCAGTCCAGCGCCAGCAGCCAGGTCCCTTGCAACCAGTCAGGCAGCATCAGCGATCCGTTCTCAAGAAGGCTCCGATTCTGACGGCCCGGTGCGTGAACGCAATGGGTCCGGCATGCCCGGCACCGCTGCACCGAGTGCTGGCGTTTACCGACATCGCCGGCTCCTGGTGTGGCGCATTGCTGCCAACCGGCACCAGGGTGGACGCCCTGGATGGCGTAAAGGTGCTGTCCCGGAGATAGTCGGTGCGGTGCGCGGCATCGGCCCGCAAACTGGCCAGTACTTCGACGGCACCAAGCGCTACCTCGATGCATTGGCGCTTTCCGACGCCGACCAGGGCCAAGTGTTCGAAGGCAATGCGCAGCGGGCGTATCCGCGCCTGGATACGCAATTGCGCGCGCGGCTGCAGCTGTGCTTCCTTCTCCCATCGGGAGAAGGTGTCCCGCAGGAGCGGATGAGGGGGCGCCTCGGAGAACGGTCACCGCCTGCGACGTAAAACGCGTCGCCACGCGCCTTCAGAAGTGAAACGCCGGCTGCTTCGCCTCGAACTGCAAGCCACTGACGGTGCGTGCAATCGGAAAAACGAGGTCTCGCTCCCTTCTCCCATCGGGTGAAGGTGCCTCGCAGGGGCGGCTGAGGGTACGTGCGAAGCCTCTGGTGCTCCAACCACTGCGAGTGGCTTTGCCCCGTACCCTCACCCCAACCCCTCTCCCCGAGGGAGAGGGGAGTGCACGCCGACCATTGTTGCGATCAAACCCCGCAACGCTCCCCAAACGCAAACACCCGCCTTTCGGCGGGTGTTTGCTGGAATGCAGATCGGGTAATCGGTGGATTACTTGATCTTGCCTTCCTTGTACATCACGTGCTTACGCACGACCGGGTCGTATTTCATCATTTCCATCTTCCCCGGAGTGTTTTTCTTGTTCTTGTCCGTGGTGTAGAAGTGGCCGGTAGCGGCCGAGGAAATCATACGAATCTTGTCACGCTTGCCTTTTGCCATGACTGCTTACTCCTCAGACCTTTTCGCCGCGCGCACGCAGCTCTTTCAGAACGGCATCAATCCCGTTCTTGTCGATGGTGCGCAATGCATGCGCGGAGACACGGAGCTTCACCCAACGGTTCTCGCTGGCGACCCAGAAGCGACGCTCGTGCAGGTTGGGCAGGAAGCGACGACGGGTTCTGTTGTTTGCGTGGGAGACGTTGTTACCCGTCTGCACACGCTTGCCGGACACTTGGCATACGCGGGACATTACGCACCTCGATAAATGAATTGCCACCCATAGCCTGGGGAGCGGCGGCCCCGACAGCGTCAAGCTGCCACGCAACGTTGGGAATCAAGAACTTACGCTGGGAACAAGCCGGCAACCCCATCGCGTTGGGTGCCGCCATCCGGAGCGATCCGGGCACAGCGAGCCGCGCATTATGCACGGCTTTCCTATGTGCCGCAAGCACTTAGCCCGCACTGGCAGGCCCCGCCCGCTCGCGGTGCAGCCAGCGATACAGCACCGGCAGCACCAGCAGGGTCAGCAAGGTGGACGAGACGATGCCGCCGATCACCACCGTGGCCAGCGGGCGCTGCACTTCGGCCCCGGCGCCGACATTGAAGGCCATCGGCACAAAGCCCAGTGCGGCCACCAGCGCGGTCATCATCACCGGGCGCAGGCGGCTCAGCGCGCCTTCGCGCAAGGCCTGCTCCAGCGACATGCCCTCGGCCCGCAGGCTGCGCACGAAGGCGATCATCACCAGGCCGTTGAGCACCGCCACCCCCGACAGCGCAATAAAGCCGACACCCGCGGAGATCGACAACGCCAGGCCGCGCAGCGCCAGCGCCACCACGCCGCCGGTCAGCGCCAGCGGCACGCCGCTGAACACCACCAGCGCATCGCGCAGCGAACCGAACGACCAGTACAGCAGCGCGAAGATCAGCAACAAGGTGCCCGGCACCACCCAGGCCAGGCGCTGGCCGGCGGAGATCAGTTGCTCGAAGGTGCCGCCGTAGCCGATCCAGTAGCCGGTGGGCAGCACGACCTCGGCCTGCACGCGCTGCTGCACCTCGGCCACAAATCCACCCAGGTCGCGGTCGCGCACATTGGCGGTGATCACGATGCGGCGCTTGCCGTCTTCGCGATTGATCTGGTTGGGCCCGAGTACGGGTGCGATCCTTGCAACCTCGCGCAGCGGCACCGTGGTCGGTTCGCCGCTCCGCCAGCCAGCCGCGCGGCTGGACTCGTCGACATCGGCGCGCTCGCCATCGCCACGCAGCGGGATCGGCAGATCGGCCAACGCCGTCGGGTCCTGACGCAGGCCTTCCGGCAGGCGCACCACGATGTCGAACCGGCGGTCGCCTTCGAACAACTGCCCGGCCGCCTGCCCACCCACCGCGGCCGACACCGTGTCCTGCACCACGCCGGGATTGAGCCCGTACCCGGCCAGTGCGGCACGATCGGGCACCACCGCCAGCATCGGCAGGCCGGTGGCCTGCTCCAGGCTCACGTCGGCCGCGCCCGGCACCGTGCTGGCAACCTCCTGCACGCGCTGCCCCAGCTTGACCAGGGTGTCCAGGTCATCGCCGTAGACCTTGATCGCCACATCCGCGCGCACGCCGGAAATCAGCTCGTTCATGCGCATCTGGATCGGCTGGGTGAACTCGTAGTTGTTGCCGGGCAGCTGCTTCACCGCCTGCTCGATCTCGGCTACCAACTGCGCCTTGGGTTTGCGCGGGTCCGGCCACCGCGCGCGCGGATGCATGATCAAGAACGTATCGGCCACCGACGGCGGCATCGGATCGGTCGCCACTTCGGCAGTGCCGAGCTTGCCGAACACATGCGCCACCTCCGGAAACTGCTTGATGCGTTTTTCCAGCGTGGATTGCATGGTGATGGCCTGTTCCAGGCTGGTGCCGGGAATGCGCAGGGCGTGCAGCGCGATGTCGCCTTCGTCCAGGTTCGGGATGAACTCGCTGCCCAGGCGCGTGGCCAACACCGCGCACAGCGCCACCGCCGCCACCGCGCCGTGACCGACCCAACGGCCGTGACGCAGCGCGCGATCCAGCAAGGGCGCATACACGCCGCGCGCCCAGCGCATCGCGCGGTTCTCGTGCTCAGCCACCTTGCCGCCGAGCAACAAGGCGACCGCTGCGGGGACAAAAGTGAGCGACAGCAGCATCGCGCCGCTCAGCGCCAGCACCACGGTGATCGCCATCGGATGGAACATCTTGCCTTCGATGCCGGTGAGCGCGAATACCGGCAGATACACCGCCGTGATGATGCCCAGGCCGAACAGGCTGGGCCGGATCACCTCTGCGGTGGCTTCGGCGGTCAGTTCGAAACGCTCGTCGCGCTCGAGCACCCGCCCCAGCCGCAGTTGCGCCTGGCCGAAGCGGCGCAGGCAGTTCTCCACGATGATCACCGCGCCATCGACGATCAGGCCGAAATCCAGCGCACCCAGACTCATCAGGTTGCCGGACACGCCACCGCGCAGCATGCCGGTGAGGGTGAACAACATCGCCAGCGGGATCACCGCCGCGGTGATCAGGGCCGCGCGCACATTGCCCAGCAGCAGGAACAGCACCACGATCACCAGCAACGCGCCTTCGATCAGGTTCTTGGCGACGGTGGCGATGGTGCGGTCCACCAGCGCGGTGCGATCGTAGACCGGCACCGCCTGCACGCCGGCCGGCAAGCTGGCATTGGCCACTTCCAGCCGCTGCGCGGCGGCCTGCGCCACAGTGCGGCTATTGGCGCCGACCAGCATGAACACCGTGCCGAGCACCACTTCGGTCCCGTCCTGGGTGGCCGCACCGGTGCGCAACGCGCGCCCCTCGCCGACCTGCGCCACATCGCGCACCCGGATCGGCACGCCTTGCCGCCGATCCAGCACGATCGCCCCGATCTGCGCGATGTGGTCCACCTGCCCCGGCACCCGCACCAGGAACTGCTGGCCGTTGCGTTCGATATAGCCGGCACCGATGTTGCGATTGCTCGCGTCCACCGCGCGCGCCACGTCGTCCAGCGTGAAACCCAGTGCGACCAGGCGTGCCGGATCCGGAGTGATATGGATCTGCCGCGCATAGCCGCCGATGGTGTTGACCTCGGTCACGCCGGGCACGTTGCGCAACTGCGGGCGCACCACCCAATCCTGCAGGGTGCGCAAATCGGTGGCCGTCCACGCACTGCCATCGGGTTTGCGCGCATTCGGTTTGGCTTCGACCGTGTACATGAAGATCTCGCCCAGGCCGGTGGCGATCGGCCCCAGCTGCGGCTCCAGGTCGGCCGGCAGTTGCGACTTGACCTGCTGCAGCCGCTCGGCCACCTGCTGCCGCGCAAAGTACAGATCGGTGCCATCGGCAAACACGGCGGTGACCTGCGACAAGCCGTAGCGCGACAACGAGCGCGTGGACTCCAGCCCCGGCAATCCTGCCAGCACCGTCTCCAGCGGGAACGTCACCCGCTGCTCCGACTCCAACGGCGAATACCCCGGCGCGGCCGTATTGACCTGCACCTGCACATTGGTGATGTCGGGCGTGGCATCGATCGGCAGGCGCGAAAAACTCCACGCGCCGATCGCAACCAACACCGCCGTCAACGCCAGCATCAGCCACCGCTGCGCGATCGCGAACCGGATGATGTTAGTGAGCATGACGCGCACCTCCGCGCACACTCGGCGCAACGGCGTGCGCAGCCACACCGATCAGTGCGTGCGTACGCACGCACGACGCCTGTGCAATCGCAGCGGGCTGCCGTCGGCCGGCGGCACTGCAGCCGGGATCCCGACCTCCGCCAACATCGCGATCGCCCCTGGCGCATCCGATCTTCGCCGCGCAGATTCTCACCCGGTTGCGTGTGTGATCGCCTGCGACGTGAGCGCGTGGATGACGTAAAAAAGGTTTCACCGAAGAATGGACGAGCTGTTCGCAAGCACGCGCTTGCGGTCGAGGCAGACACAATCCGGAAGCGCAGCGATCAATGATCATGCGACGCCCCCGACTTCTCGATATCGGCCTTCACCAGATAGCTCTGCTCCACCACCACTGCATCCCCGGCCGCCAAACCCGACACCACCTGCACCTGCCGTGCATCGCGCGCGCCCAACTTCACCGGCCGCACCTCGTACACATCCCCCACCCGCACGAACACCACCTCCCAGTTGCGAAACTGCTGCAAGGCCCCCACCGGCACCACCATCGCCGCCGGCTGCTGCGCCACCGTCACCCGCGCCTTCACCGCCGAGCCCGGCCGCCACAGACCGTCGTCGTTGCGCAAGACAGCGCGCGCCACCGTGCTCTGACTCGCGGTGGCCGTGCCCGGCAACACGCGCTCCAATGTGGTCTGCGCCACCACGCCATCGCTGATGCGGGTCACCGTCACCGGTGCGCCGGCGGTGATGTGCCCGGCATCGGCACCGAAGATGTGCAGATCCACCCACAGGCGCGACAGGTCGGCAATCTCGAACAACGCCTGGCCTTCGCTGGCGTTGCTGCCCAGGCTGGCGTTGCGGGCGAGCACGGTGCCGCTGATCGGTGCGCTGACCGAATACGTGGTCAGGCTCAGATTGCTCTCCACCGTGGCCAGCACCTGGCCGGCACGCACCTGGTCGCCGACGTTGACGCGCAGGCTGCGCACCGGCCCGGGAAAGCGCGCGGCGGCCTGCGCCTGCGCACCTTCTGCCGGCGTCAGCAGGCCTTGCACTTCGTGCTGGTCGGCGATGCTGCCGGGACCGACCGGCGCGACCCGGATGCCGGCGTCCTGCGCGATCTTCTGCGCGATGGTGGTGCGCCCTTCATAGCTGGGATAGGCCCAGCGATGCGACTTGTCCTGCACGGTGGCGCGCACCTCCACATCGAACGAATGCGGCTCGCCGACCGTGCTGTCGGCCAACAGGCTGCCATCGTCGCGCGCGCGCAACCGATGCACTTCGTTGATGCCACCGAGCCGGGTCAGGCGCACTTCGACACTGCCGGCGCCGGGCGGCAAAGGCTTGCCGTCGCGGTACAGCCAGGCGCGATAGGTCGGCGGCGTGCCGTCTTCGGCAATCGCCAGCTCCACGCTGTCGCCGTCCTGGCGCAGCAGGCGCCCGCCGTGCGCGCCTTTTTCGGCTTCCTCGCCATGGGCGTCGGCTTCACCTTCGGCGCCGGGCGTTGCGTGGTCATGGGCTTCTTCGCTGTTGCCGCTGTTGCCGCCGCAGCCGCTCAGCAGCAGCGCCAGCACAAGCGGCACAATCAAAAAACTTTTCATCGAAATTGGTCCTGGTTGGCGCCGGCGCAGTGCGTCGGGCGAACGAACGAAGAAGATGTGCGCCGGATGCCTTGGGTGCGCGCTAGGCGCGAGCAGCGCTTGGCGACTGCTGGATGCCGACGCAGTTGCAGGCGTCGATACCGATGCCGGCACAACAGATCCAGGCGGACGCAGGCAGGCAGGGCGAAAACGCGCAGCGGAGGTAGCGCTCATGGCCCCACCTGCGTAGCGCTGTCGGCCACGAACGGCTGCCCGGTCAGGCGCTGGATCTCGATCAATGCGGTCTGCGCTTCCAACGCGGCGGCCAGTTGCTGCTGGCGTGCATCGCTGCGCTGTGCCTGCAGTTGCGCCCAATCCAGATAACTGGTGGCACCGGCGCGGTACGCGCGCTCGGCGGCGGCATCGGCACGCGCAAGTGCGGGCAGCACATCGCTGCGCATGCGCGCCACTTCCAGCTGCGCGGCGCGGTAGCGTCCATGCGCGTCGGCCAGCGTGGTGTAGAGCACCAATGCCTGCGATTGACGTTCGATGTCCAGCAACGACAGCTCCGCTTCGGCGGCGCGGATCTCCGGTTGCGCACGCGCGGCGCTGCCCAGCGCCAGCGAGACGCTGCCGAGCAGTGCGGTGGCATCGTTGGCTTCGAGCCGGCGCACGCCCACCTGCCAGTCCAGATCCGGGCGCGCCTGGCTACGTGCCAGCCGCACCCGTGCCTCGCGCACGCGCTGCTCACCGTTCAAGCGCGCCAGTTCGGGGGTGGCATCGAGCAGCTGCGCCAGCACCTCGAACTCGGGAACCGCCGGCAGCTGCAATGGGTCGCCGGTGACATCGCCGAAGTCCGGCGTGCGCCGCCCCCACAGCACCGCCAGCTGGCGACGTGCGGCCAGCAGTTCCTGCTGGGCGCGATCGCGCTCCAGTTCCGCGCGCGCCTGCAGGGCCTGGGCGGTCAGCAGCACCGATTCGGGCGATGCGCCGGCCTGCAGCCGCTGGCGCGCGGCACCGACGGTGCGTTGACGCTGGGCCAGGGCTTCCAGCGCGACCGCATGCCGCTGCGCGGCCATGCCAATGGCCAGATAGCGCCGCGCGACTTCGGCCAGCACGTCCAGGCGCGCCAGCGCACGCTGCGGGGCCAGTGCGTCGATGCGTGCCTGGGCCAGGGTGCGGCGCGCGTCCAGCTTGCCGCCACGCTCCAGCACGCCGGCCAGGGTGACGGTGAGCTCGGCCTGGTCCAGCGCGCGGCTCGAGCCGCTGCCGAATACGTTTTCCAGTTCGGCACCGACGCGCAACGGCGGACGCAGCGCGTCGCGCTCGGCTTCGGCGGTGAGGACCGTGCGCTGGCCATCGGCCAGGCGCAGGTCGGGGTGCTGCCGGGCGACGCGCGCGATGGCGTCGTCCAGGGTCAGCACGGGTTTGGGCGGTGCGTCCTGCGCCATGGCGCACGGCACGACCGCGAAGACGGCAAGTGCCGTCAGTCGCAACCACATGGGGTGTCTCCGGAATCGGGATCGATGGACAGGCCGGCAGCTGCCGGCGATGCATCAGGCCGCGATCGGGGGACGCAATCCGGTCTCGCTCAGCTGCGAGCGGTAGTGTGCGAACACGGCCACGGGCTGGGCCTGCGGGTACGTGGACAACGGCAGCCAGCCCAGCGCCGGCACCACGGCCGGATTCTGGCCGTGGCAGTAGCCGCTGTGCATCAGGGCGTGCATCAGACCGGCCCCATCACGCTCGCCGGCATCGCCTTCGTCGGCGCCGTCATGGCCGTGCGGCGCGGTGTCATCCAGATGCATCCGGTCGTGCGCCAGCGCATGCACATCGCCCAGCGCGCAGGCCACCGGTGCGACCAGCACGCCCATGGCCAGCACCGCCAGCGCCATCAGCCGCAGCAAGGGGTGCAACAGGCGGGCGCGGCGCAGCAGCATGGGCGCAGCGTATCGGCGCCGGGACAGTTACACAATCGCATGCCTGCCGCGCAGCATCGTAGGAGCGGACCTGGCCGCGACGCCGTCCGGTCGGATCGATGGCATCACGCCAAGATGCCGGTTTCTCGCGCACAGCGCGCGGAACGTCGGTCGCCAGCGACCACCTGGATGACCCAAGCCGCGGCCGCGCCAGGGTCGGCACGGCATCGCGGCCGGGTCCGCTCCTACGTGGAGCGGACCGTTGGCCAGCGCCATCAGACGCAACAGGCGGGCGAGACGCAGCAACATCGGCGCATGCGTATCCGGGGGCCGGGCAGTTACACAATCGCATGCACGGCCTGGCACGCAGCGTCGTAGGAGCGGACCTGGCCGCGACGCCGTCCTGGTCAGCTCGATGGCACTCCGCCTACAGCTGGTTGTTCGCAGACAGCGCCCGGGAGGGCGAGAAGCTGCCGACGATTACCTGGAACTGGGATCGAGGCCATGACGGCGCCAGGGTCGGGACGGCGTCGCGGCCGGGTCCGCTCCTACGTGGAGCGGACCGTTGTCCTGGTCAGGGCGCGGCGGCGCTGGGCTTGGACGTTGCCGGGCGCGCCTTGCTCGCGGCGATAAACGCGCGCACCTGCTGCTCCAGCACCGGCAAGGTCACCGAGCCCTGCTTCAGCACCGCGTCGTGGAAGGCCTTGATGTCGAAGCGGTCGCCCAGCTCCTGTTCGGCCTCGGCACGCAGCTTGACGATGCTGATCTCGCCCAGCTTGTAGCTCAGCGCCTGGCCGGGCCAGGAGATGTAGCGGTCCACCTCGGTGGTGACCTCGTGCTCGCTCAGCGCGGTGCGCTCGCGCAGGTAGGCCAGCGCCTGCTCGCGGCTCCAGCCGTCGTGGTGCACGCCGGTGTCGATCACCAGCCGGCAGGCGCGCCACATCTCATAGGTGAGCCGGCCGAATTCCTCGTACGGGGTCTCGTAGATGCCCATCTCCTGGCCGAGCTTCTCGGTGTACAGCGCCCAGCCTTCGCCATAAGCAGAGATGTAGTTTTCGCGGCGGAACGCCGGCTGGTCGCCCTGCTCCAGCGCCAGCGAGCCCTGCAGCGAATGCCCGGGCGAGGACTCGTGCAGGGTCAGCGCCGGCAGGTTGTACAACGGCCGCGACGGCAGGTTGTAGGTGTTGACCCAGTAGGTGGTGGCGCCGCCGCGGCCGGCGGTCCAGAACGGGGCGATATCGTCCGGCACCGGCTTGATGGTGAAGCGCCCGCGCGGCAGCGTGCCGATGAACCTGCCGACCTGCCCGTCCACCCGCTTGGAGATCCACGCGGCGCGATCGAGCAGTTCCTGCGGGGTCTTGGCGTAGAACTGCGGGTCGGTGCGCAGGAAGCTCAGGAACTGCGCGAAGCTGCCCTTGAAACCGACCTGCTGGATGATCGCGTCCATCTGCGCCTGGATGCGCGCCACCTCGTCCAGGCCGATCGTGTGGATCTGCTCCGGGGTCAGGTCCAGCGTGGTGTATTCGCGGATCTGCTGGCGATAGAACGCCTTGCCCTCGGGCAGCGCTTCGGCCGCCAGCGTGGTGCGCGCCTTGGGCATGTACTCGTCGCGGAAAAAGCTCAGCAGCTTGCTGTAGGCCGGCAGCACTGCATTGCTGAGCGCGGCCTTGGCCTGTGCGCGCAACTGCGCCTGTTCGGAGGCGGACATCTGCGCCGGCAGCTGCTTGAACGGCGCGTAGAAGCTGGACGCGGTGGGATCTTTGACATCGGCCACGGTGGCGATGGAAACGTCGCGGCCATCCAGCACCGCGCGCGGCACGCTGAACCCGCGTGCCAGGCCGGCGCGCATGTTGGCGGTCTGCTGGTCGAAGTAGCGCGGCACATCGTTGAGGCGCGCGATGTAGGCGCGGTATTCGGCAGCGGTCTTCATCGGCCGCTGCGCCATGAAGCCGAGATTGGACCAGAACGAGCTGTCCGAATTGAACGGCATCTCGTACAGGCGCAGGCGCACCTCGGCGGCAAGGTTTTCCACCTGCGGGCGGTAGATGGCGTAGTTGACCTGGTTGGCGGGCGAGAGCTGTGTCGGGTCGATGCCGTCGAGCTGCTTGAGCACGCCGTCCCATACCGCCAGGCGCGCCTGCTGCGCGGCCGGGCCGACATCGGGCAGATGGGTATTGTCGCCGGTGGTGTCGCTGTCTTCGTCGGCCTGGCCGGTCTCGGCCTGGCGCCAGCTCCATTCTTTTTCGTAGATGGCGCGGAAGCGCGCATCGGCGGGGCGCTCGGCGGTCAGCGTGGCAGGCGCTACTGGTGCCGGTGCGGCGGCCTGCGCCGAGGTGGCGGCAAGGCTTGCGCCCAGCAGGGCGAGCGAGAGTGCGGCGGCAAGAGGAGATGTCACGTGCGGGCGGCCTGCGTTCGGATCGAACGTTCGATCATGGCAGCCCGGGCGGCAGCTGCCATGGGCCGGAAGTCCCAGCGTGGGGATTGGGGATTGGGGATTGGGGATTGGGGATTGGGGATTGCGGGTTGCAGAGTGAATGCACGCGACCGGACAGGCCGGCCGTTTCAGCCTGCTTTGCGCACCACCACCAGATGCCGCTCGCCGTCCAGGCCGGGCACCTGCAGCGGATGCACCTCGCCCACCGTCCAGCCGGCGGGCAGTGCGGCGATCTCGTCGTGCGGGTAGATGCCCTTCATCGCCAGCAGGCTGCCGCCCGGGCGCAGCAGGTGGCCGCCGACCTCAATGATGCCGGCCAGCGTATCCAGCGCCCGCGCGGTGAGATGGTCGTAGGCGGCCGGCTCGTCCAGCGCCTCGGCGCGCGACTCGGCCACGCGTGCGTTGCCCAGCGCCAGCTGGCGCAGCGCCTCGCGCATGAAGCGGGCCTTCTTGCCGTTGCTTTCCACCAGGGTCACCTGCAGCTGCGGGCGGGTGATCGCCAGCGGGATGCCGGGCAGGCCGGGGCCGGTGCCCAGATCGGCCAGCGTGCCGCTGGCGATGTAGGGCTGCATGGCCAGCGAATCGAGCAGATGGCGGGTGACCATCTCGCGCGGGTCGCGCACGGCGGTGAGGTTGTAGGTCTTGTTCCAACGCACCAGCAGCGTCAGATAGCGCAACAACGGCGCGGCAAAGGCCGCATCCAGGGACTGGGCCTGCAGGCCGTCGGCCAGCGCAGCGGCTACATCGGGGGGAAGTGCGACTTCGTTCATGCCGCGATTATCGCAGCTGGCTGGCGTGCAGGTGCATGCATGCCGCGCATGCTGGCGATGGTGGCGTGGACCACATGGGTACGTGGGCAGGATCATCCGCTGCTGTGGCACACCTTGTCTCGGTGACGCTGCGCGATCCTGATGGGGTGGCGCTGTTCCGTCAGCCGATTTTGCCGCACGCGGCGGCGCGGCCGGAACGTGCCTGAGACGCCGGTCGGGCCGGCCGCGGCAGGAACCCACGGCCGGCATATCCCGCATTCCGGTCCAGGACGCAGCGCCCACCTGCGCTGCAGACAGGCGGTGAATCGATTGCCGCGCCTATTCGGTGGGCAACGGATAGAACGCCAGTGCCGCGCGGCAGTCCGGTGCGGCCCACCATTCGTGCAACTGCCATCGCGCGGCTTGGCCAAGCGCCGGGTCGCACCACTGCAACCGCAATGCGCCATCGGGCGCCACTGCGTAGGCGAGCCGATGCAGGCCAAACGACAGGCCATGCCCATACGCCTTGAGCAGCGCTTCCTTGGCACACCACAGGCGGAAAAACAGCGCCTGCTGCGCGTCCGGCTCCAGGCCGGCCAGCAGCGCGATTTCATCTGCATGGAAAAATCGCTGCGCGATCTCCAGCAAACGCGCGCGCGCGCGGATGCGTTCCAGGTCCACGCCCAGCCGCACGCCCTGCCCCAGGCCGACCAGCAGATAGCCGCCGCTGTGGCTCCAGCCAGTGTCCCGGTCGGGCAAGGCCGGTTGCAGCGAAGGCCGCCCGCGCTCGTCACGCAGCAGCGGGACCCGGGACGGTTCCAGCGCCAGGGCCTGGCCCAACAGTTCACGCGCCTGTGGTTCGCCGCGCTCGCCGGGCCGGTGCGGACGCAGCCACAGTTGCACCGGACCGATCTGCCAGCTTGCGTGCGCTGTCACGCCACGTGCACCAAGCAGAACAGCCACCCGCGCATGTGATCGCGCTCGACAGTCACTTCACGCCCATCTGCGTTGAATGGCGCCCATGCACTACTTCCGGTGCAATCGCATGAGGAGTTCGGCACCATGGGCATCATCATCTGGTTGATCGTCGGCGGCATCGTGGGGTGGCTGGCCAGCATCATCATGCGTCGCGATGCGCAGCAAGGCATCATCCTGAATATTGTGGTGGGCATCGTCGGCGCGCTGATCGCCGGGTTCCTGTTCGGTGGCGGGATCAATCAGGCCATCACGTTGTGGACCTTCGTGTGGTCGTTGGTGGGCGCGGTGATCCTGCTGGCGATCGTCAATCTGTTTACGCGTGGACGCGTGCGCTAACGTTGCGTACAACGCTGGACCATCCAACGCCCGGGCTCGCCCGGGCGTTGTCGTTTCAGCCATCGGCCGGAGCACGATCGGATGGATGGTGCACCCCGTCTTCCACCGGCACGGCGATATTCAACGCGTAGGGATTGACGCCTTCCAGGCAACCGACGTTGTAGCCGTACTGGTTGGGATTGGAACGCCGCCGATGATGCGTGTAGATACCGCACACGCCGCAGAAGTAATGCGCCGCCGCGTGCGTGTTGAACTGATACAGCCGCAGCACGTCTTCGCCCTGCAGCACGTGCAGGCCATCCAGCGTCACCGAGGCGACGATGGCGCCGCGGCGGCGGCACATCGAGCAGTCGCAACGGCGTGGATCGAGCAGGCCGTGCGGCAGATCCAGATCGATCTGCACCGCGCCGCAGTGGCAACTCAGCCGATGCACCGGCCCCAGGGTGACATCACCGATCTTGTGCGTGCTACGCCGCAGGTGCCGCTCGCTCATGCGCCCGCCTCGGCCAGGCGTACCCAGGCCGGCGCATGGTCGCTGGGACGCTCCCAGGTGCGCGGTTCGCGATCGATGCCCGACTCCACCGCGCGTGCGCGCAAGGCTTCCGAGACCAGGGTGAGATCGATGCGTAGGCCCAGATTGCGACGGAATCCGGCCTGGCGGTAATCCCACCAGCTGAACTGCTCGGCGGCGTCGTGATGCAGCCGGAACGCATCATACAGGCCCAGCGCCAGCAGTTGTTCCAATGCGGCGCGCTCGGCGGTGGAGGTGAGGATGTGGTGCTCGTTCCACACCGCCGGATCGTGCACATCGCGCGCATCCGGGGCGATGTTGAAGTCGCCCAGCAGCACCAGCTGCGGGTACTTGTGCAGTTCCTGCGCCAGCCAGTCGTGCACCGCCGCCAGCCAGCGCAGCTTGTAGGCGTACTTGTCGGTGCCCACGTCCTGGCCGTTGACCACATACAGGTTGACGATGCGCACGCCATCGACGGTGGCGGCGATCACGCGCTGCTGCACGTCGTCGAAGCCGGGGATGCCCATCTGCACGTCCAGCGCCGGCGAGCGCGACAGGATCGCCACGCCGTTGTAGGTCTTCTGCCCGCAGAACACGCTGCGATAGCCGGCAGCGGCCAGCGCCGCATCCGGAAACTTGTGATCCTCCAGCTTGGTTTCCTGGATACCGACCACGTCGGGCGCGAATGTGCCCAGCCACTGTTGCAGGTGCGGCAGGCGCACATTGAGCGAGTTGACGTTCCAGGAGGCAATCTTCATGGCGTGGCGCGGACCGTGGTTCAAACCGCCAATGGTACCGTGGCCCCGCCAGTCAGTCCGGCACGCCCATCCGGCCATGACGCCCGGGGCGTTCCATCATGGCCGCGGTCTGACCACCCGGTCCTGATTGCGCTACTGCTGCGTGGATCGCGTGGGTCGACGTTGGCGCACAAACGCTCTTCACACGGCACGACGTCGCGGTTGGCCACGGCGTGCCTCGATCATGACGGCCAACATGCAAAACGCCGGCACGAGGCCGGCGTTTGCGTATCACTTGACCGCTTGTCCTCAGTGGCCGGATGCACCGGTGGCACCCAGGCCGGTTTCGGCACGGATCTGCTGCGCCTTGAATGCGGCACGTTCGTTGGCGGCCTGCGGGCTGCGATCCAGGATCGAGAACAGCCAGATGCCGACAAAACCGATCGTCATCGAGAACAGCGCCGGCGAGGTGTACGGGAATGGCGCCGAGCCGGCTGCATTGCCCAGCGTGTCCACCCACACCGACGGCGACAGCACCGTCAGCACCAGCGAGGAGATCAGACCCAGGAAGCCGCCGACCACCGCACCACGGGTGGTGCAGTTCTTCCACAGCAGGGACAGGATCAGCACCGGGAAATTGGCCGAGGCCGCGATGGCGAATGCCAGCGACACCATGAAGGCCACGTTCTGCTTCTCGAACACGATGCCCAGCAGCACCGCGATCACGCCCAGCACCAGAGTGGTAGCACGCGAGACCTTCAGCTCCGAACCCGGCGCCGGATTGCCCTTCTTGATCACCGTGGCGTACAGGTCGTGCGACACCGCCGAGGCGCCGGACAGGGTCAGGCCTGCGACCACCGCCAGGATGGTGGCGAAGGCCACCGCCGAGATGAAGCCCATGAACACGTTGCCGCCCACTGCATTGCCGACCAGCACCGCCGCCATGTTGGCCGCGCCCTTGCCGCCATGGATGGTGCCGGTGGCGACATCGGCAAACTGCGGGTTGGTCAGCACCAGTGCGATCGCACCGAAGCCGATGATGAAGATCAGGATGTAGAAATAGCCGATCCAGGTGGTGGCCCACAGCACCGACTTGCGCGCCTGCTTGGCATTGGGAACGGTGAAAAAGCGCATCAGGATATGCGGCAGGCCGGCGGTGCCGAACATCAGCGCCATGCCGAACGAGATCGCCGAGATCGGATCTTTCACGAAACCGCCCGGCCCCATGATCGACAGGCCAGCCTTGGCTGCGTCCTCGGGCGATGCACCGCCATTGGCCGCGATCGCGGTCTTCACCCGTACGCCCTCGGCAAACAGCGCCTCGAAGCTGAAGTTGAAGTGCCACATGATCGCCACCGCCATGAAGGTCACGCCGGTCAGCAGCAGCACCGCCTTGATGATCTGCACCCATGTCGTGGCGGTCATGCCGCCAAACAGCACATAGACCATCATCAGCACGCCGACCAGGGTCACCGCCACCCAGTAGTCCAGGCCGAACAACAGCTTGATCAAGGCGCCGGCACCGACCATCTGCGCGATCAGATAGAACAGCACCACCACCAGCGTGCCCGATGCGGCAAAGCTGCGGATGGCGGTCGGCGCGAAGCGGTAGCCGGCCACGTCGGCGAAGGTGTACTTGCCGAGGTTGCGCAGCCGTTCGGCCATCAGGAAGGTCAGGATCGGCCAGCCGACCAGAAAGCCGATCGCATAGATCAGGCCGTCGTAGCCATTGGCCATCACCGCTGCGGTGATGCCCAGAAACGAGGCGGCGGACATGTAATCGCCGGCGATCGCCAGGCCGTTCTGGAAGCCGGTGATGCCGCCGCCGGCGGTGTAGAAGTCCGACGCCGAGCGGGTCTTGCTGGCCGCCCACTTGGTGATCCACAAGGTGCCCAACACGAAGAAGGCGAACATGCCGATCGCCACCCAGTTGGTGGGCTGCTTGTCGACCTGGCCGAGGTCGCCACCGGCTGCCAGCGCGATGCCGGCCGGCATCAGGCCGGCCAGAATCAGGAGAAGGCGCGAATACTTGCTCATTTGCGGGCGTCCTCGAGGATCTGCGCGGTCAGCTGGTCGTAGGTGTTGTTGGCGCGACGCACGTAGATGGCGGTGATGGCGATGGTGAAGACCATCACCCCGATCGCGATCGGGATGCCGATTGAGGTCACGCCGTTGCCGATCGGTCTGGCCAGGAAGGCCTTGTCGAAGGCGATCAGGCCGATGTAGCCGTAATAGGCCAGCAACATCAGCACGGTGAGGGTCCAGCCCAGCGTATTGCGCTGGCGCTTGAGTGCGTGGTACTTCGGATTGGCATCGATCTTGGCGATCAATGCGTCATTCGAGACGGTCATTGTCTGTCTCCTGGTAGAGCGCGGGTAAAACGACGGTGGCCTCGCCCGTCCCACCGCAGTGGAACAAGCCGCCTGTGGCAAAAACTAGAAGCTGTACTTGGTGGTGAATTGCATGCGCGAGATGTCGCCGCTGTCGCCATTTTCGGCTTCGCGACGGCCGTACATCAGCTCCGCACCCACATCGACCTTGGGCAACGGCGAATAGAACACGTTGGCGCGGATGCTCTGCTGGGATTTGCTCGCAAGCGCGCCGGTATTGGCGATGTCGTGGTCGTAGTTCACGCGCGAATACATGATCGTACTGCGCAGCTTGGCGTTGTAGTCGTGGCGCCAGGCCACCCAGCCGGCGATCGTGCTGACGGTCTGGATGTTGCCGTCCATGTCGATCTCCACATCCGAGCCGTTGCCCAGGCCCAGGTAGCGCCCCAGGCCCTCGCCGTAGCTGAGCTGGTAACGCAGATCGTTGTTGGAATTGATGATCCAGCGGCCGCCGCCGGCAATCGCGCCGCCGAAGTCGGTGTCGTTGGTCAGCGCGCTACGCGTGCGGTACTGCCGCGCGATCGCCGACAGGCCGAACGTGCCCCAGGTGCCCTTCCAGTTGTAGCGCGCGGTCAGGTCCGGCATCGCGCCATGGTCGGAGGCCAGGATGGTGTTGCCGCCCTGGTAGGGCGTGGTCAGCGTCTCGGGGTTTTCCGCCGACACGCTGAAGGCGCCGCGGGTATAGCGGATCTGGGCCTGACGGCTGAACAGCGCGCCGTCGGTCGGCCCGACGATATCGGCCGCCTCGGGCAGGATCGTGGCATCGATGAAGTTGGACCAGGTCTGGCCGGCCAGCCAGTTGTTCCAGCTCATGTAGGCGTGTCGCAAGGTGCCGCCATACAGATTGTTGACCTGGCTGGCCAGCGCGTTGCCGAAGAAATCCAGTTCGATGAAGCCGGTGAGCTTGTCGCCGTTTTCGGTGACCGTGTCCACGCCCAGGTTGAAGCGCGAGAACTTGGCGTGGAAGTCGGTGTCGGTGCTCGAGGCCTGGCCACCGACCGGCGTCTGGGTCGGGATGTACAGGTACCGGCCCACCGCGCCCTCGGGCAATGCGCCGTCGGAGGTGCGGGTGGTCAGGAAATCGGCCTTGATGAAACCACCGTAACGGAACGTCGTCCCCGCCGCCGCGTTCGGTGTGATGCTGGTTATCTGGATCGGCCGCTTGCCTGCCGGCACCGCAGGCGCGGCAGGTGCCTGCGCCTGCACGGCACGCACCTCGGTCACCTGGGTCTGCGTCTGGGCGATCTGGCCTTGCTGCTGTTGCTGCGCGGACACCAGCAGCTGCACCTGACGCTCGAGCTCGGCAATGCGCGTTTCCAGCGCCTTTTCCTTGGCGGTCTGCGCGAACGCCACGCCCGGCAGGAGACTGGCCACAAACAAGGCAGCCGCCAACGGATGGCGCACCAACGGTGCAGTACGGTGTGTCATGGACCCCTCTCCCCGATATGGCCTCGCACTTGATGGCGATGCTGTGCGGAGCGTGAGGCAGTGGGCGCTTTGGAGCCTATTCGCCTTTGGTCGTAGCTGCAACGCAGCATTCCACAAGGTGACAGATCGTCGCATCAGGACCGGCAACGGATTGCGGAGCATCGGCGGTGACGGTTAAGACCAAGGTCTAAGGCCCGGTTGAACACCGGGACAGAATGGATACGGCACACTGATTGTCTACCGAGGGCGGCTGTCGCGCCCTCTTCCGACAAGCTCATCGCAAGTGAGGGTGCCATGGCTGATGTTTATCCCGTCGATTCCGCGTTCGCCGCCGATGCGCGCGTTACGCGCGAGCAGTACGCAACGCTGTACCGCGAATCGATCGAACACCCCGAGCAATTCTGGGGCAAGGCCGCACAGCGGCTGGAATGGTTCAAGCAACCCACCCAGGTGAAGGACGTCAGCTATGCGCTGGACGATTTCCATATCCGCTGGTTCGGCGATGGCGAGCTCAATGCCAGCGTCAATTGCCTGGACCGCCAGCTGGCCACGCGCGGCGACAAGACCGCACTGTTGTTCGAACCCGACAGCCCGGACGCGCAGTCCTACCCGGTCACCTATCGCGAGCTGTACGAGCGCGTCTGCAAGCTCGGCAATGCGCTGCGCAATCTCGGCGTCAAGAAGGGCGACCGGGTCACCATCTATCTGCCGATGATCGTCGATGCCGCCGTGGCCATGCTCGCCTGCGCGCGCATCGGTGCGGTGCACTCGGTGGTGTTCGGCGGGTTTGCCGCCAACTCGATCGCCGACCGTGTGATCGATTGCCAGAGCAAGCTGATCATCACCGCCGACGAAGGCCTGCGCGGCGGCAAGAAGATTCCGCTCAAGGCCAATGTCGATGCGGCGCTGAAACTGCCCGGCACCAACACCGTGGAAACGGTACTCGTTGTGCGTCACACCGGTGGTGCGGTCGAGATGCAGGCACCGCGTGATCGCTGGTTCCACGATGTGGTCGACGGCCAGCCGGCCGAGTGCGAGCCCGAGCGCATGAACGCGGAAGATCCGTTGTTCATCCTCTACACCTCCGGCTCCACCGGCAAGCCCAAGGGCGTGCTGCACACCACCGCCGGCTACCTGCTGTTTGCCAGCTACACGCACGAAGTGGTGTTCGACCTGCGCGAGGACGACATCTATTGGTGCACCGCCGATGTAGGCTGGGTCACCGGCCACAGCTACATCGTCTACGGCCCGCTCGCCAACGGCGCCACCGCAGTGATGTTCGAAGGCGTGCCCAATTACCCGACCGTGTCGCGCTTCTGGGAAGTGATCGACAAGCACAAGGTCAGCATCTTCTACACCGCGCCTACCGCGATCCGCGCACTGATGCGCGACGGCGAGGAGCCGGTCAAGAAGACCTCGCGCAAGAGCCTGCGCCTGCTCGGCAGTGTCGGCGAGCCGATCAATCCGGAAGCCTGGCGCTGGTACTACGAGGTGGTCGGCGACAGTCGCTGCCCGATCGTGGACACCTGGTGGCAGACCGAAACCGGCGGCATCCTGATCTCGCCGCTGGCCGGCGCGGTCGATCTCAAGCCGGGTTCGGCCACCCTGCCGTTCTTCGGCGTGCAGCCGGCGCTGGTGGATGCCGAAGGCAAGATCCTGGAAGGCGCCACCGAAGGCAACCTGGTGCTGCTGGATTCGTGGCCGGGCCAGATGCGCTCGGTCTATGGCGACCATCAGCGCTTCATCGACACCTACTTCCGCACTTATCCGGGCAGCTACTTCACCGGCGACGGCTGCCGCCGCGATGCCGATGGCTATTACTGGATCACCGGCCGCGTGGACGATGTGATCAACGTGTCCGGCCACCGCATCGGCACCGCCGAAGTGGAAAGCGCGCTGGTCTCGCATCCGAAGGTCGCCGAAGCGGCCGTGGTCGGCTTCCCGCACGACGTCAAGGGCCAGGGCATCTATGCCTATGTCACCCTGATCGCCGGCGAAACCCCGAGCGAGGAACTGCACAAGGAACTGGTGAGCTGGGTGCGCAAGGAGATCGGCCCGATCGCCTCACCCGATCACCTGCAATGGGCACCGGGCCTGCCCAAGACCCGCTCGGGCAAGATCATGCGCCGCATCCTGCGCAAGATCGCTGAAAACGCACCCGATCAACTCGGCGACACCTCGACCCTGGCCGATCCGTCGGTGGTGGATTCGTTGGTGAGCGAACGGTTGGCGCGCTGACGCGCGTCGGGAATGGGGAATCGGGAGTGGGGAATGGTTAGAGCCGTTCCCTGAGGAGCGGGGAGTAAATGTTCGGATTGGGGACTCATAAAAGCGGTCCCCGGCCCACTCCTCTCCACTGCAGATCTTGATTTTCAACCCCGTCACACTGACGTCGCCGTTACCTCGCCGTCGCCGTCTTGCTGTTGCTTGCCTTGCTGCCTTCGCTGTTGCCTTTGCGATTCCCGATTCCCCACTCCCAATTCCCGATTCCCGGCCCCTCAATGACCACCCTGCTGATCGCCGATGACCATCCCCTGTTCCGTGAGGCCTTGCGCGGGGCTGTGCAGCGCGTGATGCCGGGGGTGCAGTTGTTCGAGGCCGACACGGTGGATGCGCTGTATACCCTGGCCGATGCGCAACCGGATGCCGATCTGTTGTTGATGGACCTCAACATGCCGGGCGCGCAGGGATTCAGCGCGCTGGTGCACATGCGTTCGCTGCATCCGCAGCTGCCGGTGGTGGTGGTGTCGGCACGCGAAGAGCCGACGGTGATGCGGCGTGCAATCGACCATGGCGCGTTCGGGTTCATTCCCAAGTCCGCCGATTCGGACACCATCGGCCGTGCCCTGGCCACGGTGCTCGATGGCGAGCGCTGGATCCCCGCCGAAGCGCAGAACCTGCCGCCGACCGACAGCGAAGAACGCGAAGTGGGCCAGCGCCTGCGCGATCTTACTCCGCAACAGTTCCGCGTGCTGCAGATGCTCGGCGCCGGGCGTCTCAACAAGCAGATCGCCTACGACCTGGGCGTCTCCGAGGCCACCATCAAGGCGCATGTCACCGCGATCCTGCGCAAGCTCGGCGTCACCAACCGCACCCAGGCGGTGCTGATGGCCGGCAAGCTCGCCATCGATGCCGACGGCATCGTGCTGCCGCCGCCTGAAGAAGACTGAGCGCGTTCGTCGGCCGGCCTGCGAAAACGAAGGCCGATCGCCGCAGCGAAGCGTCGCGTGGGGTCACCACCACAGACGGCAATCAGCGCAACGGCTGGCCCGTGCAGACCTTCGACGCGCTTTGCGGCGAGGGCACATGCCACACCGCGTTTTCGTTTGCGTCCTCGCCTTCATAGATCGCATAGCGCCCATTGTCCTGGCGATGCATGGTGGGGCTGAAGGTGACGAAATCGGTGCGGCCGTCGGGGCCGATGAAATGCATGTCGCCTCCGCACACGATATTGGAATTGGTTTCCTGCCCCAGGGCAGCGCAGGTGACCTGCGAGGTCTCCGCGCGCACCACGCGACTGACGCGTGGCCGGACCAGCCCGCGATCGGCGGCCTCGCAGAAGTAATCGGCAAGCACCGTGCGCATCTCACGCTGCGACGGCATCCAGGACGGGCAGCTGCTGTACGCATCGGCGGTGCAGCTTGAGACCACGGCGGCGGGCTGGCTGCGATCGGCCGCAGCAGCGAGGCTGTCTTGCGGTGGCAGCAACAGGCAGGCGGCGACAGCCAGCAGGGAAACGTAGGAAGGCATCGGAGCGTGGGATTGGAGTGCGCAGGGCGTGCGACTGTACGCCATGGGTGGTTGATACCGTGCATGCCCGCGCTGCGGCATCGGCAGGTGCGTGGCATGCTGTGCGCCTGCGGCGCGTCGGTGCGTGCCGGTGCCAGGGGATCCATGCAGCCACTCTCTTTTCCGCGCGGCCCGCTCTGGCTGCTCCTTGCGCTGGCCGCGCTCGGCTGCGGCAGTGCGCAGGCCAATGACAGCAGCTTCGGCGATGACAACGGCACCATCCGGCTGTTGCATCAGCCCGATATCAGCATGGACAAGGAAGCGCTGCTGCTCAGCGAGGAGCGCGTGCAGGTGGACTACGTGTTCACCAACCACAGCGCGCGCGTGTTGAGCGTGCCGATCGCCTTCCCGATGCCGCCGATGTATTTCGGCATGGCCGATCACAGCGAACTGACCGAGTTCAACCTGTGGGTGGACGGCAAGCCGGTAACCACCACGCGCAAGCTGGTGGTGCTGCTGGACGATGGCAGCGACATCTCCAAGGCCTTCGCCGCAACCGGCTGGAGCGCCGACGATATCGCCGCGTTCGCCGAATCGGGCAACGTGCCGACCGGGCGCACGCCGTTGCCGGCGCGCTGGATCGACCGGGACCAGCAACCGCGCTTCACGCTCAGCGAGTACTTCGTCTGGCAACAGGTCTTCCCCGCACGCGGCAGCGTGCAGATCCGGCATGCCTACGCGCCCAGCCTGTCCACCGGCGTGCCGCAGAGCAGCGCGTTCCTGCTGGAATCATATGCAAAACACACCTGCATCGAACCGGCCACCAAGGCCAGCATGCAGCGGCGCGAGGGTGCGCACGGCCTGGGCTGGGCCAACCTGCGCTATGTGCTGACCACCGGCAAGAACTGGAACGGCCCGATCAAGGACTTCCAGCTGACCATCCGCAAGCAGAACGCCAGCGACATCCTCAGCCTGTGCTTCGACGGCGAGCTGAAGAAGATCGATCCGCTGACCTTCCAGTTCAGGCAGGCCGACTTCGTGCCGATGCGCGATCTGGAGCTGCTGTTCGTGCGCGGCGTCGAATGACCGGCGGCCAACACCCGCTGGCCGAACGCGCGTCGGCATGCTGCCAGCATGTTGAAGCTGCGCTGCAGATCAGCGCTGATGGATCGTGCACCGCTTGTGCTCGCCTGGCGGCAGGGCGCCGCGTCATCGGTCGGCAATGGTCGGTGCCAGCGGCAAGGATCAGATGACGGCGGAAACGCTCGCAGCCACTGATCGCAGGAACACGCGCAGGCGTTGCAGGCACCGTTTCATCAATTTTTCGGATGGTGCTGCGTGCCCCGCAGACACGGCGCAGTGCTGTTGATCGACACGCCACACTACAGTTGCGCAATCGATCCCTGCCAACCGCTGCGAGACTGGCAAGCCCAAGCGCAGCGGCGTGACCGCCTCCACAACCCCGCACCGCGCGACATCGCAGTTGTCGATATCACCATTGACCATCAGCTCATGCCTGGGCAAGGCTCGGGCTTGATGACGCTAACGGAGCTGGCATGGCGCGACGTTTCCCCTGGCTCTGGATCGGGCTGCTGATTGCCTGTGCATTGATCGCCGTGCTGGCATGGCAGAACAAGCAGCTGCGGGCGCAGCAGCAGTTGCTGCAGGCCCGCATCAGCGCGCCGTATGACGGCATGTACGTGCCGCGCATCGAGGTCACCGATACCGCCGGCCAGCGCCATCTGCTCGGCGTACCGCAGGGACAGGCGCAGGTGCTGTTCTTCTTCACCACCACCTGCCCGTATTGCCAGCGCTCGGCACCCACCGTGCTGCGTGCAGCGCGGCAGTTACAGGCCAATCTGCCCGGCCGTCCGCAGTTGCTCGGCGTGTGCCAGTGCGACGCGACGCAGGCTGCGCGCTATGCGCATGTGCATGGCTTCGATTTTCCGGTGGTCACGTTGACCGATCGTCGCGCGTTGATGCTGTTTCGCGCGCGCAACGTGCCACTGCTGATGGCCATCGACGGGCAGGGGCGCGTGCGCCATTCCCGTCTTGGCGTCTTCGATACCACGGAGCAGGTGCAGGACCTGGTCGCCGCCTTGCGCCGCACGGATGCGCCAGCGGCTTTGGCAACGGTGAAGGAGTAATGCATGAAGAAGCGTTGGGGTACCTTGCGGACTGCGTTGATGGCGGCCACGTTCCTGGCCAGTACCGGTTTCGGTGCGTTCCAGGTGATGGCGGTCGATAACGCACAGCCGAAGACCGAATCGTGTAGTGCGTGGGCCTGCAAAGCCGAATGTCCGGAGTTTGGCGGCGACCTGGGGCAGGGCAACGTCTGCTACTGCTGCGGCTGACAGCGGTTATCACACCTACTGCGCAGTTCAGCCTCATCAGTCGCTTTAGGTCTGACGGCGGGGTCCCCCCGGGCCCCGCCGTTTGCCGGCAGCACCGCGCTCAGCGCAGCGCGCGATAGCGGAAATCGCGCAACACCACTGCGCCCTGCTGCGCGGCGTAGATGCCGAGCTGCAGGCTCAGGAAGCCGCCGAATACGTTGTGGTGGAAGCCGGACATTTCCATGCGCGTCGGGTGGCGGATCCACTGCCGGCCCTGGTCGAACGAATAGTCGAAGGTCACCACGTGCGCCTCGTTGCTCAGACGCAGGCGGATGCGTCGGTGCGTGTTGGGCGCGCGTGCCCACACCAATTCTTCTGAATACTCGTAGGTCTTGATGGTGTCGGGCGTAACGCCGATGCCGACGAAGGCCTTGTGGTTGTAGAACAGCAACAGGCCGCCCTCGGCATTGCCGATGAGTTCCAGCGCGACCTCGGCGACGTAGCCGCGATCGGGCACGCCGCAGGTCAGTGGCGAGCTGTCGGCCGGTGAGCTGCCGGAACAGGCCAGCGTGAGCGACCGATCTGCCCGTTGCACGCGCGCCTGCTCGCCGGGCCCGGGCGCATGCAGGCTCCATTGGGTGCCGAACCTGTCGCTGGAAAAATCGTCCGACAAGGCGAAACCGCTGAGCGCCGCGTTGCCGGTGGCGTTTGCGCGCGCAGGCGTGCGCAATCGCCTGGACAGATCGCCACCGGTGGCGCGGAACCAGCCATCGGCGGTCCACTCGATCGGCTCCAGCAGGGTCTGCCGGCCCAGCGTGCGGAAGCCGTTTTCGTAGCCGTGATAGACCATCCACCAGTCGCCACGCGGGCCTTCCACCAGCGTGGCATGCCCGCGCGACCACCACGGCTCCTGTTCGGACTGGGTGCGCACCAGCGGGTTGTGTGGGCAGTGCTCCCATGGCCCATGCACCGAGCGCGCACGCGCGGCGATGACCATATGCCCGGTGACCGGACCGGCGGTGCCGCCGACCGCGGTGACCAGGTACAGCCAGCCGTTGTGCCAGGTCAGCTTGGGGCCTTCGGGGGCAAAGTTCTCCACGATCCAGTCGTCGGGATAGCGCCAGGGCGCGTAGGCCGGTTCCACCTGCCCGTCGGTGGCCAGGCCGTCGTCGCGCAGACGCAGCTTGCGGATGCCGTTGACGAACAGATAGCGCTTGCCGTCCTCGCCCAGCACATGGCCGGGATCGATGCAGCCGGCGATCTGCAGATCGATCGGGTCGCTCCAGGGTCCGCGGATGTCGTCGGCCCAGATCACGAAGATCGACCAGCCGGTGTCGTCCGGATTGGCCGGGATATAGATGAAATAGCGGCCATCGTGCTTGCACAGGTCCAGTGCCCAGATCGTGCCCAGCTGCTTGCGCAGCGCCGGGCCGAGCGGCGTCCAGTTGACCAGGTCGGTGGAATGCCACAGCACGATGCCCGGATAGGAAAGGAACGACGAAAACGTCATGTAGTAGTCGTCGCCATCCTTGAGGATGGTGGGGTCGGGATGATCGCCGGCCACGATGGGATTGAGGTAAGTGCCGTTGCCCAGGTCTGCCTTGCGCTGGCCTTCGATGCCGCGCGCCCACTGCGGAGTGCCGGTGCAGGCCGCGCGCGCGTCGCCCGCCAGTGCGGCCGGCGACAGCGGGGCGACAACGGCGCCGGCGGCAAGCACCTTGAACAGGTCTCGGCGGGTGGTGGTTGGCATGGGTGCGCGTTCGTGCGGGATGGGCTGGTATCTAGCCCCAGGCATCGGACCGGGGCAACCACGCAGGCGGCGTTATAGGAAGCGCTCATGCCAGCTGCGGATTTCGACATAGATCAGCTGCCACGGCGTGCGGAGCTTGCAAACGGGCAAGGTGCTGGAATCGATGCAGGACCCACGTGCTGAACGCCGCCAGCTGCGATGCTGCACTGCAGCGTGATCTGTTCACTTATGATTGCGATATTCATATGCGAACAGTCCGGCACCGGCCGGCTGGTGGACGTTGCGATGCCCAGTGACTGCTTCAACGATTGCGTCAGCACCTGCTCGGCGACCGCCAGATGCGCGGAGCGTGCAGCGTGACCATTGCACGGCAGCGTCTGGGCGACACCGACGTGCAGCTCTCGGCACTGGGCTTTGGCGCCGCGCCGATCGGCAACCTGTATGCCGAGGTCGCTGAAGACCAGGCACTGGCCGCCGTGGCAGCTGCGTTCCAGGCCGGCATCCGCCATTTCGATACCGCGCCTTACTACGGCTACGGGCTGAGCGAGAGCCGCCTGGGTCGTGGCCTGGCCGGCGTGCCGCGCGGCGCCTATACGCTGTCGACCAAGGTCGGCCGCTGCATCTACGACGATGCGCAGGCCGCCGCCGGGCGCGACGGCTTTGCAGTGGCGGGCCGCCGCGCCGAGTTCGACTACAGCGCCGACGGCGTGCGGCGCGCGTTCGCCTCCAGCCTGGAGCGCCTGGGCACCGACTACATCGACGTGCTGCTGCTGCACGACATCGGTGCGCTGACCCACGGCGACAACCACGCCAACGTGCTGCGCCAGGCCTTGGAGGAGGCCTTGCCGTCGATGGCGGAGCTGAAGGCAGCCGGTGCCTGCGGTGCGATCGGGCTGGGCGTCAACGAGCAGGACGTGGCACTGGAGGTGCTGCCACGCTTTCCGCTCGACTGCGTGATGCTGGCCGGCCGCTACACGCTGCTGGAACAGCACGGCGCCCGCGCCCTGCTCGAGCAGGCGCAGCAACGCAACGTGGCGATCCTGTCGGCCGGCCCGTACAGCTCCGGCCTGCTCAGCGACGCGCGCGGCCCCGGCGCCACCTACAACTACGCCCCGGTCGACGCCGCCACCCTGCAGCATGCGCAGCGCCTGTACGCGGCCTGTGCGGCATTCGAGGTGGATATCGGCGCGGCGGCGTTGCAGTTTCCGCTGGCACATCCGGCGGTGACCACGGTGGTGGCCGGCATGCGGACGGTGCCCGAGGTGCAATCGGCCGCCGCGCGCCTGCAGGCGGCGATCGCACCGGCGTTGTGGCAGCGCCTGCGCGATGACGGCCTGCTCGATGCGGACCTGCCCACGCCATGAGCCGCATCGACGCGCACCTGCATTTCTGGCAGCTGGCCCGTGGCGATTACCACTGGCTGACGCCCGAGCTGGCGCCGCTGTATCGCGACTTCGGCCCGGCCGATATCGGCCAGGCGCTGGACGCTGCCGATGTCGACCGCGTGGTGGTGGTGCAGGCCGCCGCGACCGAGGCCGAAACCCGTTACCTGTTCGAGCTGGCGCGCGCCGATACGCGCGTTGCCGGCGTGGTGGGTTGGGTCGATTTCGCCGCGCCGGACGCGGCCGCGCGCATCGACGCGCTGGTGCAAGCCGGCGACGGCGTGCTCAAGGGCCTGCGCCCGATGGTGCAGGACATCGCCGATGTGCAATGGCTGGCCCAACCCGAACTGGATGCCGCCTTCGACGCGCTGCTCGCGCACGACCTGGCCTTCGACGCCCTGATCCGCAGCGTGCATGTGCCGGCACTGCAGGCGCGCCTGAAGCGTCATCCGCAGCTGCGCGTGGTCGTCGATCACGGCGGCAAGCCGCAGATCGCCGCAGGCGAATTCGTCGCATGGGCCGCCGGCATGGCCGCGCTGGCGCAGCATCCCAACGTGCATTGCAAGCTCTCCGGCCTGCTCACCGAAGCGGCGCGCGGCGCCGGCGTGGAGGCGCTGGCACCGTATGTCGCGCATCTGTTCGCACGCTTCGGCCCGCAGCGTGTGCTGTGGGGCAGCGACTGGCCGGTGCTGACCCAGCGTGCCGATTACGCGCAGTGGCTCGACATCGCACAGCACCTGGTCGCCACCTACGCCGACGGCCATGCCCAAGCGGTGTTCGGCGACAACGCACGCACGTTCTATCGTCTGCCACGGCCGGCGGCCCCCACCCACGGAACCTCTTCGGTATGACTGTCTCGATCCCCGCAACTCCCAACGACCGCCTGCATGGCAAGCGCTGCCTGATCACCGCCGCCGGCGCCGGCATCGGCCGCGAAAGCGCGCTGGCCTGCGCACGCGCCGGTGCGCAGGTGATTGCCACCGATATCGACGCCGCTGCCCTGCAGGCGCTGGCGGCCGAATCTCAGGCCATCACCACCCAGCTGCTGGATGTCACCGACGCGGCGGCGGTTGCCGCGCTGGTCGCGGCGCACGGCCCGTTCGACGTGTTGTTCAACTGCGCCGGCTTCGTGCACCAGGGCAGCATTCTGGATTGCGACGAGCCGGCCTGGCGGCGCTCATTCTCGATCAACGTCGATGCGATGTACTACACCTGTAAAGCGGTGCTGCCAGGCATGCTCGAACGCGGCCGCGGCAGCATCATCAACATGTCCTCGGTGGCCTCCAGCATCAAGGGCGTGCCCAACCGCTTCGTCTACGGCGTCACCAAGGCCGCCGTGATCGGCCTGAGCAAGGCCATCGCCGCCGATTACGTGGCCCAGGGCGTGCGTTGCAACGCAATCTGCCCCGGCACCATCAAGACGCCGTCGCTGGGCCAGCGCGTCAAGGCACTGGGCGGCGACGAACAGGCGGTGTGGAAGAGCTTCACCGACCGCCAGCCGATGGGCCGCCTGGGCGACCCGCGCGAAATCGCGCAGCTGGTGGTGTATCTGGCCTCGGACGAATCGTCGTTCACCACCGGCCAGACCCACATCATCGATGGCGGCTGGTCCAACTGAGAACGGCAACGAACCGCGCTGCGGCTCATTGCAACGTGGCTAGCGGCACATGCGATCTCTATCGCTCGTCCGCCTCGATCTGAGCACGCCGCCCTTATCCACTTGATGCACGCGCGCCAGCGTTGCTGGCCGCTCCATTCCTCACCTGCAAAGGAAGACTGCATGAAACTCGTACGCGTTGGCGCCCCCGGCCAGGAACGTCCCGGCCTGATCGATGGCGAAGGCCGCATCCGCGATTTGAGCGGCGTGATCGACGATGTGGCCGGCGCGCACATCACCAATGCCGGCCTGGACACACTGCGTGCGCTGGATGTGTCCACGCTGCCGCTGCTCGACGGCGAACTGCGCTATGGCGCCGCAGTGGGGCAGATCGGCAAGTTCATCTGCGTGGGCTTGAACTACGCCGACCACGCTGCCGAATCGGGCATGGACGTGCCCAAGATGCCGATCCTGTTCATGAAGGCCACCACCGCGGTGACCGGCCCCAACGACACCGTGATCATCCCGCGCGGCTCGGTCAAGAGCGACTGGGAAGTGGAGCTGGGCGTGGTGATCGGCGATGTGGCGCGCGATGTCTCGGTGGACGACGCGCTGAACCACGTCGCCGGCTACGCGGTCATCAACGATCTGTCCGAGCGCGAATTCCAGCTCGAACATGGCGGCCAGTGGGTCAAGGGCAAGAGCGCCGACACCTTCGGCCCGATCGGCCCGTGGCTGGTCACCCGCGATGAAATTGCCGACCCGCAGAACCTGTCGATGTGGCTGGAGGTCAACGGCCACCGCTACCAGAACGGCAGCACCCGCACGATGGTGTTCGGCGTGGCCGAGCTGGTCAGCCACATCAGCCGCTACATGACGCTGATGCCGGGCGATGTGATCAGCACCGGCACCCCGCCGGGCGTGGGCCTGGGCCAGAAGCCGCCGGTGTACCTGAAGCCGGGCGACGTGATGGAGCTGGAGATCGAAGGCCTGGGCCGCCAGCGCCAGCCGGTGGTGGCGCATCCGCGTGATGCTGCCTAAAGCCCCTCTCGCACCGGGGCACTAAGGCACGGCTTGCGCGCCACTGGCGCGCGTGCGTTGGTGCGCCCGCGCCACAAGCGCGGGCCGGGGCGCGTAGCGGGGGTTGGGGTGAGGGTACGTAGCGACAGATCCAAAAAGTTCGTCGCGATGTGCGTTTGTCGTTAGGCGTGACATGTTGGCATGTGTGTTGATGTGTCATGCGCAAATTTTTTAAGCGACGTGCGAGAGCGTTGAACTTCCAGGCGCTGTCGCGCGTTGATATCAACACGCAGTTGGTCGTGCAGTGATGCGTTGATCTGTGTTGTTCGTTGATCTGCGTTGCAAACGCATGAGTACCTGCAGCGCTTCAACATAGTCGGCGCTTCGCGTCCGTACCCTCACCCCAACCCCTCTCCCGAGGGGAGAGGGGCTCAAGCGCACTGCGTTGCTTACGTTTTTTTTGCCAGTTTTCCCATTTTCCGTTTCCATCGCCCAGGACTTCCATGAGTACCATCATCGCCCTCGACACCCACGACGTCCGCTTCCCCACCTCGCGCGAGCTGGATGGGTCGGATGCGATGAATCCGGACCCGGATTACTCGGCCGCCTACGTCGTGCTGCGCACCGATGCGCCGGATGACCTGGCCGGCTACGGCCTGGTGTTCACCATCGGCCGCGGCAACGATGTGCAGACCGCCGCGGTGGCCGCACTGGCCGAGCACGTGGTCGGCCTGTCGGTCGAGGAAGTCATTGAAGATCTGGGCGCGTTCGCGCGCCGGCTCACCAACGACTCGCAGCTGCGCTGGCTGGGCCCGGAAAAGGGCGTGATGCACATGGCGATCGGCGCGGTGATCAACGCCGCCTGGGACCTGGCCGCGCGCGCGGCGAAAAAGCCGCTGTGGCGCTACATCGCCGAGCTCAGCCCGGAACAGCTGGTCGACACCATCGACTTCCGCTACCTCACCGACGCGCTCACCCGCGACGAAGCGCTGGCAATCCTGCGCGCTGCGCAACCGCAGCGTGCGCAACGCATCGCCACGCTGATCGAACAGGGCTATCCCGCCTACACCACCTCGCCCGGCTGGCTCGGCTACTCCGACGAAAAGCTGGTGCGGCTGGCCAAAGAAGCCGTCGCCGACGGCTTCCGCACCATCAAGCTCAAGGTCGGTGCCAACGTGCAGGACGACATCCGCCGCTGCCGCCTGGCGCGTGAGGCGATCGGCCCGGATATCGCGATGGCGGTGGATGCCAACCAGCGCTGGGACGTGAGCCCGGCGATCGACTGGATGCGCCAGCTGGCCGAATTCGACATCGCCTGGATCGAGGAACCGACCAGCCCGGACGACGTTCTCGGCCACGCCGCGATCCGCCAGGGCATCACCCCGGTGCCGGTCTCCACCGGCGAACACACCCAGAACCGCGTGGTGTTCAAGCAGCTGCTGCAGGCCGGCGCGGTGGACCTGATCCAGATCGACGCCGCGCGCGTGGGCGGCGTCAACGAAAACCTCGCCATCCTGCTGCTGGCCGCCAAGTTCAACATCCGCGTGTTTCCGCATGCCGGCGGCGTCGGCCTGTGCGAGCTGGTGCAACACCTGGCCATGGCCGACTTCGTCGCCATCACCGGCAAGATGGAAGACCGCGCGATCGAATTCGTCGACCACCTGCACCAGCACTTCCTCGACCCGGTGCGCATCCGGCACGGCCGCTACCTGGCCCCGCAAGCCGCCGGCTTCTCCGCCGAGATGCACCCGGCCTCCATCGCGGAATTCAGCTACCCCGACGGCCGCTTCTGGGTCGAGGACCTGGCCGCAGCGAAAGCGTGACCCAACACGCCGCATCACCTGATCGCAGAATCTGTAGGAGCGGCTCAAGCCGCGACGGGCTTTCCCGATGCCTGATCGCGACCGAGGCCGCTTCTGGTTGGGGCATATGCGATGCAGCTGTCACGCCTTCGCTACGCAGCGCAGCGCCACTCACGATGTGCCTGCAAAGACACCCTGCTTTAATGCTCGGCGCCAGCGCAGCAGCAAAGATACCCAAGACCAACGCCCCACTGCGGATGCACCACATCCGCAAAAAACTCAGGGCAACACCCTAACCCTGCGCCGCTTCAACCGCCGCACTCAAGGCAAAAATCCGCCCGGCCTCGCGCCACTTCTCTCCCGGCGCACTGCCAGGCAACGGCTTTTGAAACCGCCACATCAAGTCTTCCCAGGCCTGGATGCGCGGATCGGCCGCATCCCGCGCCGCCTTGGCTGCCGGATCGTAGTCGTCGCCGACCTGCATCAGCATCACCAGGCGGTCGCCGCTGCGAAAGATCTCCAGCTCCTCGATGCCGGCCTGCTGCAACGAGGCCACCACTTCCGGCCAGACCTCGCCGGGCCGATGCCAACGCTCGTACTCGGCGATCAACTGCGGGTCGTCGTGCAGATCCAGCACGTAGCACAGACGCCGCGTGCTCATGCGCCCGCTCCTGCAACTACCGGCGCAGCGCGGCGTGCGCGCAACGCGAACAGCAGGATCACCGCAAAGCAGCCGCCCGGCACCACCATCGCCCAGTGGATACCGGCCATGTCCGACACCGCGCCCATCACCGCCGTGAGCAGCGCGCCACCGATGATGGACATCACCAGCAACGACGAGCCCAGCTTGCGCGCATCGTCGTGCATGCCATCCAGGCCCAGCGCAAAGATGGTCGGAAACATCACCGACATGAACACGCTTGCAGCCACCAGCGCGTACAACCCGGTCCACCCCGGCAACGCGATGGCAACGGCGCACAACACCAGATTGATCGTGGCAAAACTCGCCAGCAATCTGGCCGGCGCCAGGTAGCGCAACAGCGCGGTGCCGATGAAGCGGCCGGCCATGAACAGCACCAGCGAGATGGTGAGGTAGGTGGCGGCGGTTTTTTCCGGCGTGCCCGGCACCGCGTCCTGCAGGTAACGGATCAGATAGCTCCAGATACCGACCTGCGCGCCCACGTAGAAGAACTGCGCCACCACCGAAAACACGAACAGCCGGTTGCGCAGCAACTCGCCGAAGCGTGCACGCCTGGGCGCAGCCTCGCCCACGCCGGCATCGCCGGTGGGAAAGCGCACCAGCGCGATCAGGATCGCCCACAGCACCACCACCACGCCGATCACCAGGTACGGCGTCTGCACTGCCGCCGATTCGGTGGCGAAGAACGCAGCGCGCGCGGCCGGCGTCATCGCCGCCAGCTCGGCCGGGGTGTGTTCCACCCCGGAGAAAATGAAGTGCTGGCCGACCAGCACGCCGGTGATCGAGCCCAACGGGTTGAATGCCTGGGCCAGGTTCAAGCGCCGCGCCGCGCCTTCTGCCGGGCCGAGCACGGTCACCAGCGGGTTGGCGGTGGTTTCCAGGAACGCCAGGCCGCTGGCGATGACGAACAAGGCCAGCAGGAACAGCCAGTAGGTGTGCACCTGCGCGGCCGGATAGAACAGGAACGCGCCGCAGGCATACAGCAGCAGGCCCAGCACCACGGCCGCCTTGTAGCTGTAGCGGCGCATGAACATCGCCGCCGGCATCGCGAACACGAAATAGCCCAGGTAGAACGCGCTCTGGACCAGCCCTGCCTGCAGATCGGTCAGCTCGAAGGCCTTCTTGAACTGCTTGATCAGGATGTCGTTGAGGTTGTTGGCCATGCCCCACAAGAAGAACAGGCTGACGATCAACAACAGGGGAACCATGGCGGTACGCGCCAGGTTGCCGCGCGGCGACGCGGCAATGTCACTGTGATGCATGCGACCGATCCCCTCCCAAGGCTGTGGCGCTTGCGTTGCTGTGCGGCGAGCGTACTGCGCACGCCAGCGCCATGCAAATATAAAATCTTTGTTTATATTTGCACGCAAGCGCCATATCTCACCGCTGCCCGCGATGCCTGTACGCTGGCGCGCCGCAGCCTTGCCTGGAGCCGCAAACGGATGAGCACCGAACCCGCCAAGTACCGCGCCCCTGCCCTTGACAAGGGTCTGGACATTCTCGAGCTGCTTGCCCGCCAGGCGCAGCCGATGAGCATGGGCGCGATCTCGCAGGGCATCGGGCGCTCGCGCGGGGAGATCTTCCGCATGCTGCAGGTGCTGGAGGAGCGCGGCTATCTCACCCGCGACGGCGAGGGCGACTACGTGCTGACCAATCGGCTGTTCATGCTCGGCATGCAGCAGCCGCAGGTGCAAAGCATCAGCGAAGCGGCATTGCCGGTGATGCGGCGGCTGGCCGATGCGATCTATCAGCCCTGCCACCTGGTGGCGCCGTCCGGCGACCAGATCGTGGTGATCGCGCAGATGGACGTGCCCAGCGACCTGGGCCTGGTGGTGCGCCCGGGCCATCGCCGGCCGCTGACCCATTCCAGCTCCGGGCTGGTGCTGTTCGCGTTCCAGCAGCCGGAGGTGCAGGCGCGCTGGCTGGACATGCTCGACGCCGGCGAGGTGCCGTTCGAGCGTGCGCAGTTCCTGGCGGCCGCGGCGCAGGCGCGCAACGATGGCTACGCCATGCAGCCCAGCGAAGCGGTGGTGGGCGTGGTCGACCTGACCGCACCGATCCTGCAACGCGGCAGTGCGAGCTATACGCTCACCGTGCCGTTCATCGCACGTCGCCCGGAGCTGGTCGGCCCGCACGCGGCCTTGCAGGCCCTGTGTGCGGCGACGGCGGAGATCTCCGCCGCGTTGATGTAGCCGCGGCACGCGCCGGGAATCTGCGTTGGTGCCGGTGTCTGCTGTCGCGCGCGTCCAAAGGCTGACTTCTGCGTTCCTCCCGCAGCGCGGCCGACCCCGTGCGTGGGGCGCTACGCGCTGTTTCCGCAGTGCTGCGATGGCAGCCTGGCCATCGCACTCCATCCCAACCGCTTCGCCAGTACCCGCAAGCCGTGCAAATCGAGACGCCATGGAGATCGCGGCATGGTTGCCGATCGCTGCACTCCGGCACGACGTCCTGAAAGACAGCACGAAGCAGGCGCTGGCGCATGCACGCGCATCCAGACATGACGTTCCCCTCTCGCGCTGCTTGCAGCACACCCCACATCAGCGGCTTTCCCTGCGTTTTCCGCTGCCTGCTTCACCGGCATGCAGACCGTTCGTCGCTATAGCCAAGGCTATCGGGCGCCGCATCGCGCCGTTGCGTGGACATGCCTTCCTAGCTCTCACGCCTGAAAACAAGGCAAAAAACCGCCTCACCCCTGGTCGCAATAGCCATGGCTATAAAGATCAGGCCGACCTTCGCGTGCAGCGCAGACGCACCGGAAGCGGCCATGCGTTGGTACACTGCGCGCCCCTTGGGGAGTAGCCTGCTTTCGCATCGTCGGGAGCGCCTGCATCAACATACTCGGCCGTTGCGCCGTGGTGCAGGCAACCAGTTCCGGTTTGGCGAGACCAACGGCATGCGTGCACGACGACGGTTGGCGCGGGCGCATGTCGTTGTGACCGTGCCCAACCCGAGAATGCCGATGTCCCCTTTTTCCATTG
The DNA here is from genome assembly GCF_011761885.1 of Xanthomonas sp. CFBP 8151. Lineage (NCBI taxonomy): Bacteria > Pseudomonadati > Pseudomonadota > Gammaproteobacteria > Lysobacterales > Lysobacteraceae > Xanthomonas > Xanthomonas sp. CFBP 8151. The sequence goes on along the minus strand of NZ_JAASQZ010000004.1, from coordinate 117,712 downwards.
TTTTGATCGGTTTCGCGATGTCGACCGATGCGTTTGCCGCGGCGATCGGCAAGGGCGCGGCGATGCGCAAGCCACAGTGGCGCGATGCGCTACGCGCCGGCTTGATCTTCGGCTGCATCGAGGCGATCACCCCGGTGATCGGCTGGCTGCTGGGGCGCGCCGCGTCCAGTTATGTGTCCGACTACGACCACTGGATCGCGTTCGTGCTGCTCGGTGCGCTGGGCACGCACATGATCGTGGCCGGGCTGCGACACGATGCGGACGACGCTGAAGAAGCAACGTCCGAGACGCCGAAACGGCATGGTTTGCTGGCCCTGGCCACCACCGGTTTTGCCACCAGCATCGATGCGATGGCGGTCGGCGTGAGCCTGGCGTTTCTGGACGTACATATCGGCGTGGTGGCGGTGGTGGTCGGGCTGTGCACCTTCAGCATGGTTACTGCAGGCGTCATGCTGGGCCGCGTGCTCGGCAACCTGATCGGCAAGCGCGCCGAGATCCTCGGCGGCTTGATCCTGGTGATCGTCGGCAGCGTCATCCTCTACGAACACCTGAGCGGCGCAGCGTAAGCACCTCCCCTCGTAGGAGCGTGCCTGCGCGCGACGGAGCGTTATCGGTAATGCCCAATCGCGCGCAGGCACGCTCCTACGCTGCAGTCGCACCGGTCAGCGCGTTTTCGCATCGTGATGCGCACTCAGGAACGCGCGTAGCGAGGCCGGCTTCACCGGTTTGGTCAGCAGGCGATAGCCACGCGCACGCGCCAGTTGCTTGAGTTCGTCGCGACCATCGGCGGTGAGCAGGGCGCCGGCAATCGGTGCGGTGGCGACGGCCTGCAGCGCATCCAGCGTGTCCAGGCCATCGAGCCGGTCGTGCAGGTGGTAATCGACCAGCATCAGGTCCGGTTGTTCGCGCGCGCGTTCCAGCGCCTGATCCACCGTGCTGGCGGTGATCACCTCCACCTGCCAGCGACCGAGCAGCGCGCGCATGCCGTCGAGGATTTCGCGGTCGTTGTCCACGCACAGCACGCGCAGGCCCGCCAGCGAATCGCCGCTGGGCAGCGCGCGCGCAACGGCCACCGGCCTTGCCGGCGGCAGCGGGACTGCCGCCACACGTGGCAGCAGGATCGAAAACATGCTGCCGCGGCCGACCTGGCTGCGCGCGCTCAGGTCGTGGTCAAGCAGGCGCGAGATGCGCTGGCAGATCGACAGGCCCAGCCCCAGGCCCTGCTCGCCCCAGTCGAACGGCTGCTGATAGCGGCGGAATTCTTCGAAGATCTGCCGCATGTGGTGCTCGGGAATGCCCGGGCCGGTATCCCATACCTGCAGCTCCACCTGGTCGCCGCGGCCGCGCATGCCCAGCACGATGCGGCCCTGGCGCGTGTAGCGCAGCGCATTGGCGAGGAAGTTCTGCATCACCCGGCGCAGCAGGCGGCGGTCGCTGCGCACCCACAACGGGCGGCAATGCACCTGCAGCTGCAGGCCGCGGCTGGACGCCACCGGCGCATATTGCGCGGCCAGTTCGTGCATCAACGCGCTGGCATCGAAATCCTCGACCGTGGGCCGCAGGCCGCCGGCGTCCAGCCGCGAGACGTCGAGCAGGCCATCGAGCAATTCCTCGGCCGCGCGCAGCGAGGCATCCACGCGCTCGGCCAGGTGGCGTTGCTCCTCGTTGTTCTGATGGCTCTCGCGCAGGGCCGAGGCGAACAGCCGCGCGGCATTGAGCGGCTGCAACACGTCGTGGCTGATCGCAGCCAGAAAGCGCGTCTTGGATTGCTGCGCCAGCTCGGCCTCGCGCGAGCGGTCGGCCACGCGCTGTTCCAGGTTCTCGTTGGCGTCCAGCAGCGCGCGTTCGGCGCGCTTGTAGTCGGTGATGTCGTTGTAGCTGGTGACATAACCGCCGCCGGGCAGCGCCTGGCCGCGCATCTCGATCACCTTGCCGTCGCTGCGGGTGCGCTCGAACACATGCGGCGAGCCGGCGCGCATGTGACGGATACGGCGATCGATCTGATCTTCGATATCGCCCTCGCCCAGCTCGCCGCGCTCGGCGTTGTAGCGGATCAGATCCGCCACCGGGCGGCCGACATACAGCATCCCGTCCGGATAGCCGAACAGCTGCTGATAGCGGCGGTTCCAGGCGGTCAGGCGCATTTCCGGGTCGACCACGCTGACCGCCGCGCTGATGTTTTCCAGCGTGGTGGACAGGATTTCGCGATTGAAGCGCAGCTCCTGGCCGGCCTCGTCCAGCACCGCCACCACCTCGCCCAGGTCCATGCCCGAGCCGCGCAACAGGCTGGTCAGCACCAGGCGTGCGGAGGCCGCACCGATCGAGGCGGCCAGCAGGCGTTCGGTGAACTGCACCCAGGCGCGATCGGCTACCACGCTGGGTTGCAGCTCGCGCTCCAGCAGCGCCGCCTGGTCGACGAAGGCGCGGTGCGCATGCCGCTCGCCCACCACGCGCTCGGCCAGGGCCTGCAGGTCGGCAACGCGCACATGCCCGGGCCAGTCGCCGGCCACCGCCGGACGCTGTGCGTACGGGTCCAGGAATGGGGCGGCGCGCAGGCGTTCGTCCACCCCGGGGCGCCAGCGTGCGGAAACCAGCATCATTGCGCCGACATTGATCAGCAGCGACCAGAACGTGCCGTGCGCCAGCGGGTCCCAGCCACGCATGCCGAACAGCTGCTGCGGCTGCAACCAGGCGATGCCGAACGGCCCGTCCACCAGCCAGTCCGGCTGCATCCATCCTGCGCGCGTGGCAGCCGGCAGCAGCAGCGTGTAGATCCAGGTCATGAAGCCCAGCACCATGCCGGTCTCCACGCCCCTGCGGCTGGCCCCGCGCCAGTACAGCCCGCCGATCACGCCGGGGGCGAACTGCGCCACTGCCGCAAAGGCCATCAGGCCGTAGGCCGCCAAGGTGGTGTCGTTGGCCACGCTGCGGTGGTAGCCGTAGGCGATCAACGCCAGCAACAGGATGGCGACGCGACGGATCCACAACACCCGCGACGCCACTGCCGCGCGCGCATCGGCGCTGCCACGGCGGCGCAGCAGCACCGGCATCACCAGGTCGTTGCTGATCATGGTGGCCAACGCGATGCTGGCCACGATCACCATGCCGGTGGCGGCGGAAAACCCGCCCACATAGGCCACCAATGCCAGCACGGTATTGCCCTGACTCAGCGGCAGCGCCAGCACCACCGCGTCGTCGACCACCGTGCTGCCCTTGCCGAACAGGGCCATGCCGGCCGATGCGATCGGCACGACCATCGCCGAGATGATCACCAGATAGGCGCCGAACCACCAGCGCGCGCGACGGATATCGCCCACGTCGCTGCATTCCACCACCGCCACATGGAACTGGCGCGGCAGGCAGATCACCGCCAGAAAGCTCAGCAAGGTTTGCGAAATGAACCCCATCGACGGGGTGTGCTCGAACAAGGTGCGCGCCGAGTCGGCGATGGGCATCTGGTGATCGCTCAGCCACACCCAGGCGAACAGGCCCACTGCGACGATGGCGACCAACTTGATCACCGACTCCAGCGCGATCGCCAGCATCATGCCGCGGTGATGTTCGGTGGCATCGACCTGGCGGGTGCCGAACAAGGTCGCAAACAAGGCCATCAGCAGCGCCACGTACAACGCCGGATCGGCAAAGATGCCGCGCCCGGCGCTGCTATGCCCGGTCAGCACCTCCAGGCTCATTGCCACTGCCTTGTACTGCAGCGCCAGATACGGAACGATGCCGACCAGCGCGATCACCGCCACCAACGCCGCCAGCCGCCGCGAGCGGCCATAGCGCGAAGAAATGAAGTCGGCGATGGAGACGGTGTTTTCGGCGCGTGCGATCAGCGCCAGCCGCTCGATGATGCGCCAGCCGAACAGCAGCAACAGCAGCGGGCCCAGGTAGATCGGCAGATAGCCGATGCCGTTGCGCACCGCCGAGCCGACCGCGCCGTAGAAGGTCCACGACGAGCAGTACACCGCCAGCGCCAGGCTGTAGACCGCCGGCCGCAGCCAAGGCCGCTCCGGATACAGCGGGCGGCGGTCGCCCCACCACGCCACGCCGAACAGCAGCGCGGCATAGCCGACGGAAACCAGCAGCAGGATCCAGCTTGATACCAAGGGGCGTTCCTAGGCGGCGCTTCGCGAGCCTGGGAGTTTACGCAGTGGGGATTGGGGATTGGGGATTGGGGATTGGGGAATCGGGAATCGGGAATCGGGAATCGGGAATCGGGAATCGGGAATCGCGACAGCGGGACACGGCTTGACCCTTGGCGCAGCTCGAGTGGGAAAAGGTGCATCGAAAACGCGGGGGTTCTGTGCGGTCAGTGGCGTAGGTGGCGTAGAGCGTGTGGTGGATGCCGCGCCGGACGACGGCTGTGCCCGCCTGATAGTGCGCCCAGCCGTTTTGTGTGTCGCTCTTGGAGCGGCTGATAAAACGCCTTCGGGCTGTCTATGCAGAGCGGATGATCTGGGCCTTCGCTGCTGGGCGGCTGGGCTGCGGCTGGGCTGCAGAGCGGCTGATCTGGGGCCTGATTGCAGGGCCCTTGCCCGCCCACCATCGCAGGACACGCCGCAAGGACGTCCATGTAGGCTCTTACGCGGCATCCATGCCGCGTAAGGTCCCGCGACGGTGAGCGGGCAAGGACCAGTCGAGATGGTCGGTATGTGGTTGCAAGCAGAGCGTGACGCACCGTTGTTCGAGTCGTGATGCGTGCGAATCATCCGTCGCGCCTGACAAACGCCAGATTTTCAGCAGGCAACCTACAAAACTTTCAGCGAGCCAGCGCAAGGCTTGCAACAAGCAGTTTTCACCAAACGGCCGACCAACTTCCTGGTGCCGTGTCCTCGCCGATTGCAGGCCCCTTGGCGGCATGGATGCCGCCAAGGGGCCTCCGTGGACGGATTCACGACGTGTCCTGCAAGCGGTGAGGGCACCGCGCCCTCCGGCCAGCCAGGCGTTTGACTGCATCCAACAAGACGAGGCGCTGATGCTGCCGCGGCGCTCACCACCAGACCGGCGCTACGGCTTGTCATCCTCCCCTAGCCAGGCAGGCGCACCTGCACCTGATAGGTGCGGCCAGCCGCGATGTCGTAAACGCGCTGATCCGGGCTGGCTTCGCCGTCCACCAGTACCTCGATGTCGCGACGCCCCGGTTCACGCGTCAGCGTCACCTCGAACTGCGCACCGCGGAACTGACGCGTCGCCCGCGCCTGCGGCCAGTGCGAGGGCAGCTGCGGGCGGATCGCCAATGCATCGCCTTCGCCGACCAGGCCGAACAGACCTTCCAGCACGCAGCGATACACCCAGGCCACCGTGCCGGTGTTGAACAGCTGGCTGGAACGCCCGGCCGTGCGCGGGTACTGGTGCCAGGCACCGCGGTAGTAGTTGGGCAACGACACCGGCAGGTGACCACGCTGCAGCACGTCCTCGCGGGTGGGGCCGGGCAGCAGCGCGCGCAGGATCTCCCAGGCGCGGTCGGCTTCGCCGATCTGGTACAGGCTGTACAGGTAGAACGCCGCCGCGTGGTTGTAGACCGCGCCGTTTTCCGCAGCGCCCGGCCACTTCTGCGTCAACCGGCCCACGTCATCGCGCATCCGCGTATAGGCCGGGGCCAGCATCACCGGGCCGTACGGCGTATGCAGCTGCTCGCGCACCGCCTCCAGCAAGGCTGCGCGCTGCGCGCTATCGGCGGTGCCGGCCAGCAGCGCAAAGCTCTGCGGATTGAGATAGATGCGTCCCTCCACATCCTCGGCGATACCGAAACGCACGCCATCGTCGGTGATGCCGCGCGCATACCAGTTGCCGTCCCACAGCTCGCGGTTGGCATCGGCGTTGATCGCCTGTACGGCCTGCGCAAACGTGTCCGCCTGCGCGCTTCGTCCATGCGCTGCACAGATGCCCGACCACAGCCGCAGCGCATACGCGGTGGCCACGGTAAGCCAGCCGGAGACGCCCTTGCTGCGCCAGCCGACCATGTTCATCGGGTCGCACCAATCGCCCTGTGCGATGAAACTCAAGCCACGTGCATCGCGCGCGTCCAGCAGCCACTGCATCGCCGCATCCAGTCGCTCGGCCACGCTGAGCGCCTGTCCATCGTGCGTGCGGACCACCGCATCGAGCACGCTGGCATCGCCGGTTTCGGCCACATAGGCGCTCAGGAAGATCGGCAACCACACGCAGTGATCGGTATGCGGCACCTGGTTGATGTATTTCAGCTCGGCGCCTTCCACCAGCAGGATGCCGTCCGGCATCGCACCGCTGGGCTCCTGCTGCGAGAGTGCGTGCAACAACGCCGCGCGTGCGGTGGCAGGCTGCAGGTAGGCCATGCCCATGTGGTCCTGCAGATAGTTGCGCGTCTGCGGATCGGTGGTCAGGCGATTGACGTCGCCGTGATAGAACACCTGCCGCGGCAACCAATGATTGACCAGGTTGTCCAGGGCCGGATCGGGCGTGGCGATCTGTGCACAGCCCTGCCCGCCCTGCAGATACTGCGCGTAATCGCGCGCGGCGGCGGCAAAGCCGGCTTCGGACAGATAACGCGCACGCAGCGCGGCGATTTCTGCGTCGTCCCGGGCCGGCCCGAACGCGAAGCGATAGACGCGTGCCGCATCGGCGTCCAGCGTCAGCCGATACTGCAACGCGGCGGCCGGGTTCTCGTAGTGCGCATCGCTGTTGCCCAGCTGCTCGGCCTGGATGGCCGAGGGCGCATGCAGGCCGCCCTCGCCTTCGAAGGCCATCTGCTGCGCATCCCAGGCCACCGGCGGCTGCTCGTGCAGCAGGAAGGTGCAGTCCTTGAAATCGCGCTGACGGAAATAGTCGTCCACCTTCTGGTACGGCGCCACGCTACGGCAGACGATGCCGCCCAGCGCCGGCTCGTAAGCGCCGCCCTGATGCATCCACGACATGTAGCCGATCGGAAAGTAGGGGTACAGGCTGAGCCGGCGGGTACGCCCGGACTGGTTATGCACGCGGCATTCCCACAGCTCCACCGCATCGTCGGTGGGCAACGCCACGCACAGGTCCACCACGATGCCGTCGTGGCGCACCCGCCAGCGCACATCGTGCTTGCCCGCCGAGAACTCGAACTGTTCCGGCGTTGCGCGCACCGGCTCGTGCGGCACCGAATACAACGCGCCGCTGTCTTCGTCCTTGAGATAGAAGAAGCGCCCGGGATGATGCGCGTAGTACGGCTGCTCAGGCATCATGAAGTTGCGCGCTTCCAGCAGCGGCGCATGCGCGTATTTGGCCGGTTCCGGCTGCATGAACTGCCCGGTGGCGTAACCACGGCAGGTCAGCTGCAGCATCATGCGGCGGTTCCACAAGAACCCGCCCGCGTTCGGCATCGCGGTGGGGCTGTAGAGCGCATAGCGCGTGCCGTCGGCGCTGGGCGCGAGCAACGCGGAAAGATCGTCGTTGGACGTGGAACTGGAATCGGCGTGGGAGAGTGCAGACACGGTCAACGGTGCTCCTGTTCGTCGCGCTTGCGCGCGGCCAGTTCGTGTTGGATGCGGCGCAACAAGCCATCATCGAGTCGATAGAAACGCATGGTCCAGGCTGCCAGCAGCGCCACCGCGCCAGGGATCACCGTCAGCAGCAGCACGATGCCGGTCAACGACCCCGCCGACTGCGCACTGTTGGCCACATAGCCCATGCCCGCCAGCACCCAGGCAATGCCGGCCGACGCCAGCGCGCCACCGAGCTTTTGCGAGAAGGTCGCGGCGGCGAAGGTCATCGCGGTGGCGCGCCGGCCGGTGCGCCATTCGGTGTAGTCGGCGCTGTCGGCATACATCGAAAATGCCAGCGGCGACTTCGGCCCCAATGCCAGCCCGATCAGCATGTTCAGCGCAAAGATCGCCCACACCGCATCGGCAGGAATGAAAAACATCAGGCAACTCAACACGCCCACCACCGCCATCAGCGCGGTCATCAACTGGCGCTTGTCCCAATGCCGTGTCAGCAACGGCGTGATCGCCGCGCCCACTGCCAGCGACACCGAATAGCCGCCCAGAAACAGCCCGGTCAGGTCCGTCCGCTGCACGTAGTACTTGAGGTAATACACGCCCGCCCCACCGCGCATGACAATGGTGATCATGATGATCAGCGACAGCACGAACAGCACGCACCACGGCTTGTTCTGCAGCAGGTCGGCGATATCCCGGCGGATCGGCGTGCGCTGTTGCGGCGGTGGCTGTACGCGCTCGCGCGTGGTCAGCGCCACGGTGACGAACAGCGCCACCGCCACCGCGCCGTACAGCATCATGGTGCGCTGCCAGCCCAGCGCATCGTTGCCGGCGCCGAACCAGGCCACCAGATCCAGGGTGCAGTAATTCACCAACGTGGTGCCGGCGAACGCGGCGATGAAGCGCAGGCTGATCAAGCTGGTGCGCTGGCTGCTGTCGGCAGTGATCACGCCGGACAATGCCGAGTACGGAATGCTCACCACCGTGTAGGCCAGCATCATCACCAGGAAGCTGATCGTGGCCCACCACATGCGCCCGTTCTGATCCAGCGCCGGCGTGGTGTAGGCGAGCACGCCGGTCACCGCCATCGGCACGGCGCCCCACAACAGATACGGACGGAATTTGCCCCAGCGGCTGCGCGTGCGATCGGCCAGTGCACCCATCGCCGGATCGGCGATCGCATCGGCGATCTTGGTCAACAGGATCATCGTGCCCACCGCCGCTGCCGGCAGATGCATGGTGTCGGTGTAGAAGATCAACAGGAATGCGGAGATGTTGGCCCAGTACAGATTCAGGCCCAGATCGCCGGCGCCGTAGCCCAGCTTTTCGCGCCAGCGCAGGCGCGCCGATGCAGGAGACCTTGCAGGCGATGACGTCATCGGCAGACCTTGGAGTGCGTTGAACCCGGCCGAGCGCGCCGTTACGCTGGGCGGCCCGCGCACCTGGCGAGGAGCGCCGACGCTACACCACGCATCGGCTGCCGCCAACGTGAAATCCGGCAGAATGCCGAATCGATCCGGAGATATAACCTGACGTGATGGACACCGCCTCCCCCGCTACACCCGCGTCCGCTTCACCCGTGGCCATCGTGGTGATGGGCGTTTCCGGCAGCGGCAAGACCACCATCGCACAGGCCCTGGCAGCGCATTACGGATACCGCTTTCTGGATGCCGACGACTACCACAGCGTGGCCGCGCGCGCACAGATGGCTGCAGGCCAGCCACTCACCGATGCGATGCGTCTGCCGTGGGTGGAGTTGCTGGCCGCCACCCTGCGCGACTGCGTAGAGGCCGGCGAGTCGGTGGTACTCGCATTCTCGGGCTTGCGCGGCACGCACCGTCAATTGCTGCGCCGCAGCGGCATTCCGATCCGCTTCGTGTTCCTGCACGCGGCCCCGCATGTCATCGCCGCACGCCTGAGCGCACGCGCCGGCCACTTCATGCCGCCAAGCCTGCTGGATAGCCAGTTGCAGACCCTGGAATTGCCGTTGGACGAAGCCGATGTGGTGTCGGTGGATGTGGACGCCACGGTGGCGGAGGTGGTGCAGGATGCGATCGCGCAGTTGGCGCTGATCGGTCCCGCTGCAGTGCATATAGCCGAGAACTCGCCTCAAAGCGCATGACGCGCCAGATAACGTAGCCGTACATGCCTATTCCCTTCTCTCTCCGGGAGAAGGTGCCCCGAAGGGGCGGATGAGGGTACGTGCGAAGCCTCGTGCATTTTGACGACACAGAGGCTTTGCCCTCACCCCAACCCCCGCTCCGCGCCCCGGCCCGCGTTTGCGACGCGGGCGCTCCAAGGCACGCGCGCCAGTGGCGCGCAAACCGTGCCTTCTCGCCCCGCGGGGTGAGGCGCTCTGTTCAACACAGTGGCCAACCTCACAAGGTAGCGCAACATTTCCTGGTTACTTTTTGCAGACCATTGATTTGCTGGCAAATACACACACGCCGCGACCAATCATTTTTTCTATCGCAATGGCGCCATCGACGGTGAATCATCACCATTTGTGCGAATAACGAGCGTGCTGAACGCAATTTTTTCGAGCTGGTGGCACCAGATGCGAGCGGACCCGACCGCTGAATGAATGCGGCGACCTTGCTGTGTTGCACGGTCGCCACAATCGGCCATCTTCACTCGGCAGATCTGGGGGGATCCAGCGCTTCCTTCCATCTATGGACATGCCGTGATGACATATTCAATTCGCCGCTTGCGATTTCGCAGTTTGACGCTCGTTCCCTGCCTGCTTGCCAGCGCAGTGGCCTTTGCCCAGGCCGGCCCCGCAACCGCACAACAGTCGGTATCGTCGCTGGATACCCAGGCTTTCGCACGCTCCGGCCAGATCTGGCGCAGCTTCGGCAATCAACTGCCGTTCGCCAGCCCCAGCAGCTGGACCACCGCCGGTGGCGGCTACTTGAACCAGCGCTTCGCGCCGGGCGAGTGGAAGATCAATCGCACCACTGCCAGCACGCTCAAGCCGGCCTGGACCCTGACCACCACCGGCGACATCTCGGCCACGCCGAGCGTGGAAGGTGGAACGCTGTACGTGCCGGACTGGGGCGGCACGCTGTATAGCGTCGACACCCAGACCGGCAAGCCGAACTGGCAGGCCAAGCTGTCCGACTACACCGGCAATGCCAACTCGGTGACGCGCAACACCCCGGCCATCAGCGCCAACAGCATCATCGTCGGCGACCAGGCCGCCGGCACCGTGCTGGCCATCGACAAGAAGACCGGCAAGCTGCTGTGGAAGACCACCGCCGAAGCCAACCCGCAGGCGCGCATCACCTCTTCGCCGGTCATCTACGGCAACCGCGTTTACGTACCCGTGTCCTCCGGCGACTGGGGCAACCTCGACCCGACCCACACCTTCAGTTTCCGGGGCAGCGTGGTGGCGCTGGATCTGAACACCGGCAAGAAGGTGTGGCAGTTCTATAACGTGCCCGAGGGCTATACCGGCGCATCGGTGTGGGGCCAGGTGGCGATCGACCCGATCAGCCGCCGTCTGTATTTCGGCACCGGCAACAACTACAACATTCCCGCCAGCGTGGGTAACTGCGTCTCCAACGCGCGCTCCTACCGCGGCAGCGAACTCACCGTGCAGGACGAACTGGCGTGCATGGCGCCGGACAACTACGTCGACTCGGTGGTCTCGCTGAATCTGGACACCGGCAAGCTGGTCTGGGCCGACCGTGCACAGGGCTACGATGCCTGGAACCTGTCGTGCATCGTGGCGCCCACCAATGGCCTGTGCCCGAACACCCAGGCAACCAACCTGACCGGGCCCGATTACGACTTCGGCGGTGCCGGCGTGCAGCTGTTCACCGTGTGGCGCGACGGCAAGGCGCAGCAGCTGGTCGGCGCAGGGCAGAAGAGCGGCATCTACTGGGCCTTCGACGCCAAGACCGGTGCCAAGGTGTGGTCGACCCAGGTCGGCCCCGGCGGCACCACTGGCGGCGTCGAGTGGGGCACTGCGTTCGATCCGTACAAGTCGCAGGTCTATGTGGCCATCAACAACAGCTCCAACGCTACCTATACGCTGGGGCCAGCAAACACCCAGAGCCACAACGGCGGCTCGTGGGCAGCGCTGGATGCCGCCACCGGCAGGATCAAGTGGCAGGTCAAGGTGCCCGGCATCAACCGCGTGAATCCGAACGTGCCGGCCGGCGGTCAAGGCTCGCTGACGGTGTCGCCGAACCTGCTCTACGCCGGTTCGATGGCCGGCAATATGGTCGCCCTGGATACCGACACCGGCGCCACGCTGTGGAACCACGACGCCACCGGCTCGGTGATCAGCTCGCCGGCCATCGTGGACGGTGCGCTGTACTGGGGCGCAGGCTACGGCCGCTTCAACTTCGGCACTGCCGCAACGGCCAACCAGCTGACCAAGTTCGTGCCGGAGGCCAGCCCGGCCAAGTAAGCGTCAACCCATGTGATCTGCGTCGAGCGACGCACAATCACGGCAGAACGACGGCGCCACCTTCGGGTGGCGTCGTTGTGTGTCACGCCGCTACAGCCGCGTGACCTGGCACAAGCGGATCTGCCCCGCTTCCAGCCCATGCGCCTCCGCCGCACGGCGGCGCAACGCGGTGACCAGCCCGGCGGCATCCAGCACGCCATCGGCAGGCACGTCCACGCTATGGGCCAGTTGCCCCCACAGCACCGGCCGACCGTCGCAATAGCCCTCGTAATCGGCGAAGTAATGCAGCTGGCGCAGCTCAGGTACCGACGTGGACATCGCCCTGGATCTCCGTGCAGCCCAGATGTTCAAGCGCGATTTCCAGCCCGAGCAGATAGCTCTGCGCGCAGTAACCGCGCACCGTCGCAATGCGTTGCCCGAATCCCTCCGGCAGGCAACGCTCCGGACGGTCTACGCTATCGTCGTGAGCTTCCACGAACGGATACGGCAACGCGCTGAGCACACGGTGCAGGCGCGCACTGTCCACGCAGCTACCCGGATCGATCAACGCGATTTCCATCCGCGCCTGCCCGGCCACACGCAAGGCATCCAGCAGCTCCTGCTCCGACCCACAGGCACGCAAGGCCACCGTCTTGCCCGCGTCGCCGGCACATTGCACGAGCTGCCGAATGACGGCCCGCGGCAACGGCTGCGGCCCACGCACCAGCGGCATTGCCGCCTCCGGCCCACGCACGATCATGATCGACATGGCGGCCTCCTCAGGCAGCAGCGCGCAAGGGCGCGCATAGCGACGGCAGACAACGCGCCGCAATACCCAATGACATCGCATAGGCGCGCGGCGCATCGTGCGGCGTAATCACCACCGCCAGCGGCGCATGCTGCGGATGCAGCCACGGCTCCAGTTCCTGGTCGGCATCGGTGTGCAGCTCGATATACGGCGCAGACAGCGCATCCAGTGCAGCACGCAATGCGCTCGCATGCACCTGCGCACGCTCCGACGGCGCCAGATCACCCGAATCCAGCAACACCAGCTCCACCTCGGCATCGCCACCGGCGGCCTGTAAGCCGGCGATCAAGCCATCGACATCGGCACACGCCAGCGTGCGCAACGCACGTCCGGCACACTCAGGCAGCTGCATCGGCGCCACCTGCGCCGGATCGGCCTGCGGACCTTGCAAAATCAGGATACACATCGTGTTCGACTCAGCGCACCACAGTGCGGGAGTGCCAAGGTAGGCGCGCAGGGCATAAAGGGGCTATTTGCGGATTAGTGGTCGGGCATAAAGAATGCGTACTATTTTCCACGCGCAGTACCAAACACAACTGGAACCTGTTCTCACACTGTGGCAACCTAGACGTGGGGCGTATAGGTTCGAATTGGGGAAACAGGGGCGATAAGAAACAATTATTCCAGTCACCGGATCTGTAAGTACAGGACCGGCAGCGCATTGAACAACGCAGCTTGAATTAATTCACTCACCTTACTTCGGTATTTTTATGATCCGTAGACTATTTTTTCTAACTTTGATGTTGGCAAGCTCCCAATGCTTCGCGGCCTACTCACTCGGGGGACAGAAGATAAAGAACATAGCCACTGGATGGGGAGGAGAAGCCATATACGTAGTCACTGAAGGCCCGCTACCTGCGGGAACAGGCTGCGGCGGTGGAAATCGTTTCATGATTACACCCAACGCATTGATGTACAAAGAGATTCTTTCTATGGCACTAACATCTCTGCAAAGCAAGAATACGGTAGAAATTTACGTGGACGGTTGCAACGGAACTTCAATGCAAATTAAGGCCTTCACTGTAGCTGAATGAGTGAAGACTTAAACACCAAGTGCGGACTCCCCAATAAATAGTGCCAGCTTAAATTTAGAGGTCTGCGGAGATATGGATCACGGAACTCGGCGGGCGTTAGCCCGCCCAAGCTGTCGTGCGAGATCTGTTGGTTGTAGTCGGCCAGCTAATGTCAGGTCTGATCGCGGACTTCGCTCATGGTGCGGTAAAAATGTGCATTTCTAGTACGCCGCGTCGGTAGCTGTCGTTGGAACGTTCGATGAAGCCGTTTTGCATCGAACACCTCGGCCCGATGAAACTCAATGCAATGCTTTTGCGCTCAGCCCACTCAACCAAGTCAGCGCGACAAATTAAGGTCCTTCGTCCAGACAAAGCCTGTTCAGATTGCCGCGCCAGGCCGCGATGCGTTCCGATGTTCGGATGACGCGTGCAGCCGGCAGATTCAAGTCCACTTCGATCGCCAAGGCTTCCCGACTGAAATCGTCGATGACACTGAACGTGCGGAACCGTCGACCGTCCCATAGCGCATCGGACATGAAATCGATCGACCATCCAGCCTTGGGTCGATCACCGCATGCCAGGGGCTGTGATTGGCGCATCAGTATCCGGCGCTTGCTGCGACGACAATGATTGAGCTCCATCAGGCAGTGCACATGCCAAACGCTCCGGTTGTTCCACACATGTCCGCGACAACGGATGGTCTGAAACAGCTCTCCAAAACCACGCCCAGGAAGGCGCTCGGCCAACTCGGACAACAGCGCAATGGCTTCTTGGTCGCGATCGGGACGACACCGATAGCGCGCTGTCGAGTGAGCCACGCCTGAGCCACGCCAACCACTGAACAGTCGCGGCGCTCGCTCCAGCCATGCTGCTCGACGAACCAGGCAAGAAGCGGGCGCTTGTGCGCCGGGTCTACAGCTTTTTTGCGATTAAATCCTTCAAAGCATCGTTCCCACCGCAAGCTCGGCATACATGCGCTTGAGCTTGACGTGCTCGGTCTTCAGCTCGCGAAGACGTTGCACATCAGCAGCCTCCGTGCCTCCGTACTTGACTTCCGGACGTAGTACGTCGCGTCGGAAATTCAGCTCACGGCATACATCCTTGACTTGGCCCCCCCCTCCCAACCTGCTTCAGTGTGGCGACGATCTGGTCATCGGTAACCTTGCTCTTGCGCATCGTTGTTCTCCTTGGGGACTAATGTAATCGGAGACCTGAAGTTATGGCTGGATCAATTTTACGTGAGGCTGACAAACCATGGACTCTAAACCCGCCCCCACTCAGACCGCGGACGTCGGAACGACCGCAAATGTCATCTGGATCGGAAGGCTCACCTCCGCTAAAGAGCGGATAGTAGATGCGTCCGCAAATAGTTCACATGTCCCACCACCGAAATCATCTGAATATTTCGCAAAAAATATATCTAGAAAAGCATAACTCACGCCAGGAATTTCAAAGCATGAAATCGAATTTTTAGCAACAACCCCGCATATTCTTTGAATAATCTCTGAACACTCTTCCCCTGCGCCTTGCAAAGATAACTTCCAAAGCCCTGTTTTTTCAACAACCTCCTTGCCACTAGAAGTTAGCCAAGACTTTCCTTTCGCATGGGACTTAGTTGGTTCAACACCCAACATCTCAGTCACCACGCTTGGTTCAAGCTCATCACCTTTGAGGTAAAGAGCAACTTCTATAGAATATTCATTTTTGATCATATCTTAACCACTCTCCAAGTTACCGATAACCTCACCCTCGGGATTCACTACATCGCCGGTGTCGGGATTTACCCCATAATTGTCTAGTCCTTTACCTCCGCCCTGACCTTTATCATTTTGCTTTATCCCATGAAATATTCGCCTTCCCTCGATTGCCCCAATTCCCCTGCGGCGTCCCCACTCCTCAGAACCTCGATCCGCAGGCCAGTAGCCCGGCGGATGCCGACGAGATTCTTGCCAGCTCAGCTCACCACATCGTGCTCCACCGCAGGCATCGGGTGAAGCGAAAAATAGTACTGGTGTTAATACTATTGAGCCCGCAATCGGCGAAACCCAGCTCACAGCAGCCGGAGCTGTTCTTTCCACCAGGACGGCTCCCAGTGTTAGTACAGCTGGTAGTTGTACAGGCTGGGGGGCAGGCGCGACAGCCGTAACTCGTTCCATGTCTCGAATTTTTGTTGATTCTCTACCATCTGGATCAGTAAAACTGTACGGGTTATTGTCAGCGTACCAATATCGGTTGAAAGCTCTTATCGGGCTGCCATAGGCTTGAATAGGATCCACCGATAGAAACCTTCCGACTTCCGCGTCATAATATCTCTGTTGCATATACGTTAGCCCGGTCGCTGAGTCCATTGGATGTCCGGTGTAGCCAACGCCATCTACAGTCCCTCCCAGGCTTGCTCCATAGGGCTCATATTCTCGCCACTCAGTAATATTGCGGTTTGCATCTGTCAGAACGGTAACAGAGCCTATACCATCGGTGTGCACATAACGAACAGTCTGCGCCGAGACGCTCCAGCAGAATCCTAAGTTCACCGTCACCAGAGCAGTTGCCAGTAACAAACTAGCAAATAGTTTTTTGATTCTACTCATCCATGCCACCCTTATAGCTTAAAAATACATTACTCGATGGTTAGAGTTTTTGGTCAGAAATAGAATTTATTCACCTGAGATAAACCTCAATTATTTCACAACCAGCAGCGTGGCAATCTACCTTCAGCTTATTTACCAGTGCAGATACTAGTAACGCATCGATGACTTAACTTTCGACTTAGCATTGTCAAACGAATTTTCGGACGGCTCTGCATTCCTGCGATAAGAATACAAACCAAAAAAATGGTGTGTTGTCTCTTGATATGCTTTTAGCTGAGTTACGTCTACATCTCGTGTCCACTCGTTCGCTGGCGCTTGAGACGTCGAAAAAATGAGCACTACCAGCAGACCAACCAGAAAAAAAATCATGTCATCGCCTCTTATCTATATAGACTGCTTCTGCATTTGAAATGCACTCATTGGAGCTTTAGTGCTTTCTAAATTCAAATTTCGCGCTAGTCAATTGAGCAGAAGCTGATAGAGCAGCGGGACGATATCTGCCACAGAACGCTTGACATGCGAAACGCCGGACAAAGCACTGCACATACCGCCCTGCGTACAGGCAAGCACACGATACGAATACGTTCCTGAGGGACGGGACAGCGAAGTCCACGTGGTTTGATCGCCCTCGTAAACGGAAGTCCAGGTCAGCCCGTCGATACTTTCCTCAACCACATAGCGCACGCTCCCTGGGCTTGCAGTCCAGGTTAGAGCGTCTTTCATCGCTGGCGCTTGTCCAAATGACCACTCGACTTCCGCCACGTTGCTGCCACCCAACAAAACATATTCTGTCATTTTGGAACGGCGTTGATTCTTCTGAAAGCGTAAAACGCCAGATTGATCATACATCGACCCTACGGTGCCGCTCGATTGTGTTGCCTGGGTACGCCTACCGTTGCCGTCGTACCGATAGCTTTCTTTATTTATTGCCTCACGCAAGCGATTCCCGAAGTCGAAAACGTACCCCTGCCCATTCTTGTTGGTGAGATTACCCTGCAGATCGTATGCAAGACCGACAACGGTGCTTCCGGAGCACTCGTTAATCTTAATATTGGTGAGATGCCAATACGGATCGTAGCAATAGAAATGCTCGCGTCCAGGTGCTTTAACGTAGGTCAGATTATCCAGTGCGTCGTAGCGATACTCCGCGGTGCCGAACATTGGAGATACGGTAGATCTCAAACGATCCAGCCCGTCATATGTCATCGTTCGGTTACCGCGCTGATTGCGGCCAGTCGCCCCGTCTGTTATGGCTGCAACATTACCGTTTGCGTCATAGTCATAGCCATCACTTAATACGACATTGCCACCAAAAGCATCTTCGCTAGTGTCGGGCAGCTGTCGTGCATTCTGCACCATATTGTGAACAATGCCATTTCCATATGTAAACTGCCGAAGCGCTCCGTTTGGATAATAGCTAGCACCTGTCGCGTAGCTCCCGGCCTGCAGGGCTTGACCCAACGCGTTTGGCGCGTAGTCAACAGTCATACCGGTTGGATAACGTTGCATCGCTAGGTGACCGTTTGCATTGTAGATCGAGCTGATCGCCCAGGTTTCTCCATCAGCCTGCGCTTGGCTCTCTCCAACAAGAAGACGACGCCTGTTATAGGTATAGCTGTTGTAATTGGCTACGCCGCTGTTGATCGTCGTGATTTGCTTGACCAAGCCATCCGGCCAGTACGTCCAGCGCTGATTTCCGTTTCCATCAGGGAAGAGCAAGGCGCTTAAACGGTTGCGAGAATCATAGGTTCGATCTACTCGACGCGCCGCGATCGTTCCGTTTGAGCCATTCTGGTCGCACCCAGTATCTGACGGCAATCCGGCAGCTGACCATTTCATGTTTCCGACAGGGTCGTATCCCATCAACGTGGCGCCCGTCTCAGGCTCCACTGAACGGCAGAGCTCTTGGTTCGCGTTGTAGACGTAACTACGCGTCAGCACTTGAGAGGAGCTAGCGTTGCGTCGGGTGATCGATGTTGGTTTGCCAAACAGATCCCGCGCAATATCGGTGTAAGTTCCTTCAGGATGCTGGATCCAAACAGGCTTTTCATAAGCCGGCTGGTCGAAGACCTGATAGCCCGTCACAGTGACCTGGCCGCGTGGATTAGCAACACTGGTCTGATTGCCAGCGAGATAGCTAGTGATTGTATTTAGTCGACCAAGCTCAGAGTCCTGAGATGATGAAGTGATTCTTCCTAGAACATCGTAGCCGTTTCGATAGCCCGTACTCAGCGAGCTATTACTTCCCGGGTAGGAAGAAAATATCAACTGACCTACCGTGTCATATGAAAAACGCTGAAACCGCTGCGTCCCAGTCTCATTTGCCGCATCGTACTCACGCGTAATTAGCGGCTTCAGCATCGCATCGAAGTACGTGATCTTTCGAGCGTTTCCGGTAACTACCGTTTGGCGCCAATGACCCGGCGCGATATCGTACTCCGAAGCACCTATTTGCTCGAAGGATTGCACAGTTGCATTCCATGCCAAGCTGTCGTTCGTAGGATACGCGGTTGTAGCCAGGCGCCCCATCGCGTCATAGCTATAATTAGTCGTGTAACCATTCTGGTCAGTCACTGACGTTATCCAACCATTGTCATTGACGCTTGCGGAAATTGCGGTTCCGTCCATGAAGCGAATAGATTGTGGCACTCCCCTCTTCCAGGAACCAAGCGTAGTGGAATTGTTATTAGCATCCGTAACATAAGCAATATTTCCATCACCGCTATAGCCAATGGTTTGCTTTAGTTTTCCGAATTCCGTAATGGAGACTGGCTGGGCATTACCATTATAAGAGATTTGCCGCTCTACTAAACCGGTGTCGCTATTCGTAGAGCTTGCTTCTTGGCCAAGTATCCATTTCTGAGTGTTGTCATAATATGCCGTGACATCAGTTCGGCCATGCCAAGGGGTATACCTCGCAACCGTGGTCGGCCTTGCAAAAGCGTCGTAACCGCGCACCGAATATGTATATGCCGTACCGTCCTGACCTATCACTCTTGAGCTGAGTGGGGAGACACGTGTCATTTGATCTGAATTTAAATTATTTGCAAAAGTTGCTCCGTAACGAGCCGGCCACGGTCCATTCGTAGCGGAGGCATATGAAATTTGCTGAGTTTTAATCAGGTTCGTGCCGACAGCTCCTGAGAACTGCTCGGATTTCAGCAATTGACTTTCGCTCACGTCAAATCTGTTGCTATAGGTATAGCGCGTTGCGCTCCCCATAGGATCTATAACGTCGGTCCAGACTGTAGAAGCGCAACCGGCATTGCAATCCTTACTCCAGCTATTGTTTGGAGGCGAGTACGCATAGGACCATACCCGAGACGCAACTCCCGGGCCATAAAATTCTTTCTTTGCAAGTGTCCGAGCGCCATAGACATTGGGATGAACGAGCGTTCTACGATTGAACGAATTATCACAAAGATAAGGGACGTAAGAACGACCTCTGATTGTCGAGCCCACTGTAAAGACGCCTGTTAGCCCCGAAGGGTGGCGTATGGTTCCTGTGGCGGTAGCTGTGCTTGGCTTGGTGACAAAAGAGCATCCGTTGTCAGTTGGATAAGTAATAGCCGAATATTCCCCCGCTCGACTAAATCCTCCGAGGTCAAATGCCCATGACGAGCCATCGGGCTGTGTCAGCCCAACTAGATGTGTACGCGTGTCTGCAAGTACGCCATACTGATACGACCACGTTCTAGGTGCGCTATCTGAAGTTTGCAGCACAGTCGACGTGATGCGATTACCAGATTCAGTTGTGCCGGATGCCCACTGCTGGGACCATGGTTCGTAGTTTATAGAGAGAACTCGCCCGTCACTCGCGATTATTCTCGTCAAATTCCCGTCAGCATTGTATTGATAGTTAAGCGAGTTTCCGAACCTGTCCTCTATCTTGGATACGAGTCGCATCGCTACACTACGTGCAACACCACCAAAGTTTGGCTGAGCAAAGCCTACGTTGTCGTATCGCTTAGTAACTGCCCAATCCATCCAGTATTTTGTACCCTCTGGAGAGACCACAAAGAATCCATCGCCTCCAGCCAAACCATTAGAGGTTTTCTGCAGGCAACCGATCATCCATTGACTTTTTGTCAGAATCGGAAAATCGACTGCAGCGCCGTCTACATTCATAGCTTGCGGTGCCAAGCCGTTAGATACATCGCGCTTTAATAAATCTTGGCGGCCACTTCCAGGTATGACTAGCTGATAGCCTCCCCACCACTGTTCAGGGGGATAAAAGATCGGACTGGACGAGGCACTACTGTTCAAAACAATAGTTGGCGCGCCCGAAATGTTCACGCATTTTAGGTTGAATCTTTCGGCAATTATTGTTTCGATTCGCGGCACTTCCAGGCGCCAGTCGGTAAAAGCACGCGAATCAGTTGTGAAAAAACTGCGATCGTTAATTTCTAACGTTCTGGAAAGCTCGATGGGAAGACCTTGTCCTTCTTGAACTATGTCTACCTGCCTAAATGAGACTGCGCCCGTGTAGAGGTCGATGAGCTCACCAAACGGCTTATCGCCAAGTGGTTGAACTGACTGAGAGCTACGTACACGCTTATCGAACTCGGACTCAGGAGTAACTATTTGTGCCCACAACGGCGCTGCCGACATAGCCATCAGCAGTGCAGCAATGCTTTTTGATCTTAGACCCAACATAGAAACCCTCTGATTCTTAGGTAATTCGATAACACGAGCAATGCACTTCTTGAAAAAGTGGCACACTTCCATTGTTATTATTAAATTCGAGAATTCTAGCGCTAATATCAATGGAGCCCCCCGCCTCATTGCGTGAATTCAGCACAGCTTGAATTGTGTCATGACGTGTTTGGTCGCTCAGTTCTCAAGGTATAAGAACTTTCCTTTGCACAATTTGTCGTCATCGTCAATGATGAAAGTTATTTTCTTCCCTGTGGTCAGCGAAGTTACCAGTGCAGCATAAATAGCTTTGTTGTTATCTATACTTGGATTTGCCCAATACACTGGCTTTCCTGCAGGACAAGCGGCATTTCCTGAATTCAATACAAAGGGAATTTGCGAAGGCATATAACTCGCTTCAATGGATGTCACTTGACCTGAAATGTACTGAAGTGCATCCGCCTTACCACAAGCTATTGCCAGACCAAACAGAACAATAGGATAGAGACTCTTTCTCACTTATCCACCTGAATTGTAAAGAATTGATGTCAGATTACATACCCGCATGATCATCGCTTGAGCGGCAAGCATGAGATCACTAGTTTTTTAAACAGTAGTCAAAGGCGGCAACTTCTATTTACTCGACCGTATCGCCATTATTTTAGTGCGCCCACCAAATCCACAGTCGCCTTTTTCTACAATCAGCTGCACATCAAGATCACGCGTATACGCTGTCAGAGCCATGGCAAGCAGCTCTTGGTATGCCGCATGGTTGCGATCAATAACGAAGTCGTTTGGACCAGCGCTGCAACCTGTGATCGACGCAGTGGAATGATGTAGAGCGATGCCCTCGCCATACCAGCCATTCTCTACGTAAGTGGTTTTTCCGGGGCCAGTTCCCTCGGCGGCCATCGTCGCACCAGACAATGACGCCATTAGCGCCAGCAAGTACTGCAAGCACGACCTTTTACCGAGATGCACCTTAGCTTCCCTTGCTATCAGCTATAAAACGATATCAACGGCCACAAATAGCGCCACGCATGTGCGCAGGCTAGTTAGTAGTTACGTTCCCCTGGTACCTCTGCACGACAAGCAGAGCTAGCCACCCCGGCACAATGAACAGCCAAGTCAGCTTTGTCAATATGTGATGAAGAGCAAGCGGCGGGTTATTTTTCCCGCCGCCAGTTCACAGACCCCTTGGTCTCCACCGTGCTGGATTCGGCTTCGATGTCGAAGCCGCGGCTGAGCAGGTATTTCAGTGTCAGGACCGAGCCGCTGCCGACCATCGAGACGCCGTAGCCCACATAAAGTTTCGGCGAGAGATACTTGCCGAAGCCCACGACCGAGCCGACGGTGCTGGATTCGCTCACCCCCGCTTCGTCCAGGCCGAGCTTGGCGCCGATCTGCGAGGCGATCAGGCTGCTGCCGGCCGACAAGGCGGCCGAGGCCGCGCTGACCTGCTGGGTTTCGTCGCTGCTGGCGGTGGACAGGCCGCGGCCGAGCACCAGGTACGACAGCGCTTCGGATTGCGACATCGCCGGTTCCGACCACACATCGGCACGTGGCGATTCGGCACGGCCGCTGACGTCGATGCCGGCGGTGACATCGCCGACCTTGCGCTCGGCGCGCAGGCTCACGCGCGGGTCGGAGACGATGTTGTTGTTCCAGGTCAGCTGGCCGCGGCTGATGGTCAGGTCCTGGCCGTAGGCCTTGTAGCGGCCGCGCACGTCCAGCCCGCCGTTGGCAGTCATTTCGCGGCCCGGGCGGGCGCGGATCTGCATCTGCCCGCTCAGCCCGCCCTTCAGGCCGAAGCCGCTCATGTTGACCTTGTCGCCAAGCACGATGGCCAGGTCCATATCCAGCGGCGAAGCGGGCGCTTCTTCCGGATCCACCGGGTCCAGCACCACCACGTCCTCGGATACCGAGGTGCCGCGATCCAGGCGTTCCAGGTCGATGTCGGCTTCGGGCACGGTAACCTTGCCACGCAGTTGCATGGTGTTGTCGGTGATGCCGAACTGCATGTCCGGGTTGGCAATGATGCGCAACTCGCTGGTGTTGTAGGCCAGCACGTTTTCGCCGCGGATATTCAGCAGCAGCGGCGTGCTGGTGCCGAACCACGACAGCCCGCCATCGATGTTGAGCGTGCCCTGCCCCGACTTGGCAGAAGCAGTGATCTTGGCCGAGCCATCCGGTAGCGCGTCGAAGCGGCCCTTGCCCTCGCTCAGGGTCAAACCCATCGACGGATATTCAGCAGTGAAATTGCTCAAGGTGGCGTCGCCGCCCAGCAGCGGCTTGTCGCGGGTGCCGCGCAGGCTCACATGGCCTTCGACCAGGCCCTTGGGCTGCACCACGTCGGCCACCACCAGCTCCAGCCAGTACAGCCGCGACATATTGAGATACAGCTCGCCGTTGAGCGGCGCGTACGCATCCCAGCCGGTGTTGAACTTGGCATCGACAAAGCCGGCGCCCTGGAAGCCGATACCCAGCTTGGCCTGGATCTGCTGCGGGGTGAAATCGGCCTGCACGCTGAACTGGTCGTAGCGCAGCAACTCGCCGCGATTGGGATTGCCGGCCACCGCCGCATAGCGGGTTTCGCCCAGGCGAATGCCGCCTTCGGGCGAGGCGATGCGGAACGAGCCTTCCCAGGCATTGCCGCGCGGCTTGAAGCTGCCATCGAGCGCAAGTTCGCCACGCAGATAGATCTGCCGCCCCTCCTGCTTGGGCAGCCACGGTTGCACCAGCGACAGCGGCAGTGCATCGCCATGCACCACCATGCCCTCGCGCGGCCAGTTGGCGCTGGCGCAGAGCGCACCGCCGGTGGCCGCGCCCAGGCAGGTGTCGGAGAGGGTAAACGCGGCGCCATCGGTGCTGAACTGCGCCGGCTGGCGCAACGCCCAGGCATCGCCCTTGGCCGGTGCGATCCGCAGCGTGGCGACCTGGCCTTGCCAACGCTCGCCATTGCGACGGACATCGCCCTGCAGCGCGACGTTGGCCATGCTGTTGGCGATATCGGCATCCAGGCGCAGCGCTTCCACCGCGCCGCGTGCCTGCACGCGCACGCTGTCCAGCACCACGCCGGCTTCGATCGCGGTGCCCTGCAGGGCCAGTTGTCCGTCGCTGCCGCGCCACGGCAAACGCCCGCGCAAGCTGATGCTCTGCGCGCTGTAGTCGTTCCAGCGCAAGCCGTTGCCGACCAGGTCGGCAGTGATGTCGGGCGCGTCGCGACGGCCGCTGACCTGCAGCTGCCCGCGCATCGTGCCGGTGGCGCCGGGCAAGACATCGTCCAGCTGCAGCGGCTGCAATTGCGCGGCGATATCCAGCTGGTCGCCGACCTTGCCTTTGGCAGTGATGCGGCTATTGCCCAGCGACAGCTGCAATTGGCCCTCGCCCTGTTCACCACGCAAGGCGAACTTGCCGTTGGCCGACAGCGCGCGTTGACGCAGCTGGCCGGTCAGGCTGGGGATATCCGCAGTGGCCTCGAAGCCCGGCGACACGCCACCAGCCGGTGCCGGCAGCTGGCGGCCCTTGGAGGCGACCTTGCCGGAGAGATTGCCGTTCCAACCCGGCGCGAAGTAGCCCGGATCGAACTTGGCCAGCTGGGCGCTGACATCCCACTGCAGCTCCGGGGTCCAGCCCACCTCGCCGGTGAGATCCAGCGAGCCGCCCGGGGTCTTGGCCTGCACCTGCTTGAGCTGCGCACGTTGATCGTTGCCGCGGCTGTCGAACACCAGCGCGGCCTGCTGCCCATCGCGCTCCAGCGTGGCACGGCCGATCGCCGCCCACGCCTTCAGGTTACCGGCCACGCCCAGGCGTGCATCGACCAATTCCACCGGCACCACCGGCGCATCGGGGGTGGCGGGGTCCGGCGTCGGGGTGAAGCGCAGGCCACTGGCGTTAACCGCAAAACGGAAGCTCGGATTCTGCGTGTCGCGGAAATCGGCAGTCCCACGCAACTGCGCGCGGCCTTCGAAGGCATCGATCACCAACGGCGCGACGGTGATGACTTGGTCCAGCAGGCTGATGTGCGAAGGCTGCAAGGTGGCGCTCAGCTCGCCCTGCTTGACGCTGCCTTGCAGGTCGGCGTTGCCGCCCTTGCCGGAGGCCTGCAGGTTCAATGCGATCGGTGTGGCCGGGGCGGCGTACTGCCCATTGGTGGCCGGCATCAGCAGCGAGGTATCCAGCGCGTCGGTGACGGCCTTGAAGGCCCAGGTCGGATCGTCGCGCCCGGTGAACACCAGGCTGGCCTGCAGCGGTGCCGGCGCGCGGCCGGCGATGGCCACTTCCATCTTGTCCAGATCGCCGCGTGCGACCAGCCCCAGGCTGGCCGGGGTGCGCCCACGTGCGGCCGGCAGCACTGCGGTGGCGGTCAGGTCGGCGCGGTAATCGTCGTTGGGCACGTAGTCGCCGTGCAGGCGGAAGTCGCCCATGTCGGTATCGACCACCAGATTGCGCGTGCGCAATTCGCCGGTGGCCACTTCCAGCCCGCCCTGCACCTTATGCAGGACGATCATCGGCTGCTGCAGCTGGGTGATGCGCAGATTCTCCACGGCGATCTTGTCGGCCTGGATCGCCAGCGGCACGTTGATCTGCGGCAGCGATTCGGGCCAGCTCGGCAGCGTGAACGGCTCCTCGCTCTTGCCCAGATTCAGGCTGGCATTGCTGACCTGCACTGCATCCAGTTGCAGCTTGCGCCCGAGCAGCGGGCGCAGGTCCGGCTCCAGGTACACACGCTCGGCGGTGAAGTGGATGTCCTGATAACGGAAATCGACATCGCGCAGGGTCAGCGGGCCGGCCACCGGGCCTTCGACCTTGCCGTAGGTAAAGGTGGCACCGACCGGCAGGCGCGCGGTCACCTGCGCCAGCAACACGTCGCGCCCGGCCACAGTCTGCAGCAGCCAGTACACCGCGATCAGCGCCAGCAACACCAGGCCCAGCACGGTCAGCCCGGAGCCCACCCAGAAGCGGCGGCGGCGGTAGAAACGCGCGCGGCGCGGTGCGGGGGGTGGCGTAGGGGTCGGCGTACTCACAGGTTGGCCCCGATATCGATATAGAGCTGGAACTGCGAGTCGGGGTCGTTCAGGCCATGCGCGATGTCCACGCGCACCGGGCCCACCGGCGAGCGCCAGCGCAGGCCGAAGCCAATACCGGTGTGCCAGTCGGGCGTGTCGTCGAAGGCACTGCCGCTATCGACGAACACCGCGCCGCCCCAGGGGCCGCCCTTGAGGTAATGCTCGTATTCGGCACTGGCGGTGACCACGTGCTTGGCACCGAGTGCGAATTCGTCCGGCTTGGGCGTGCGCGGGCCCACTTCGCGGAAGGCATAGCCGCGGATGCTGTTGGCGCCACCGGCAAAGAAGCGCAGGCTCGGCGGCATCGCCACCAGGTCGCTGGTCCAGGTGGTGCCGCCTTCTCCGCGCAGGATCACCCGGCCGTTGTCGCCGGCCCCCAGGAACCAGCGCAGCTGGCCATAGAGCTGGCCGAAATTGGTATCCGAGCCGGCGCCTTCGGCACCGCCGCGGATGAACGCCTGCCCGGATACGCCACTGCGTGGGAACAGGCGGTCGTCGACATTGACGTAATTGACCTGCAACTGTGGATAGATCAGCGTGGAGGTCTCGTAGACCGCATCGGTGAAATCGCTGCCGCTGCTGAACCGCCAGCGCTCGCGCAGGGCGTTGATCGAGGCGATCGCACTCCAGCGCTCGTTGATCTGGCCGCTGCGGCTGCCGGTGAGTTTGACGTTGCGCAGGTCGATGTATTCGGTCTGCTCGTCGTAGAGCCGCGCCGACGCGGTGTACCAGCCATCCAGCCAGCGGAACGCCGGCACGCGGTAGCTGGTGGTCAGGCTCTTGCGGTTCTGCGCGTAATCCAGCTGCGTGTCCATCTTGTGGCCGCGCGAATTGACATAGCGCCGCTCCACGCCGCCACGCACACCGGCGCCGCTCTCGCTGCCGTAGCTCAAGCCGGAGGTGTAGACGGTACGCTTGGCGCGGGTGAGCTTCACATCCACCGGTACCCGGCCCTGGTCGTCGGCTTCTTCCGGCTTGGGCTGGATGTCGATGGTGCTGAAGTAATCCAGCTTGGTCAGCGACTCGCGCAGGCGATCCAGCTTGCCTTCGTGGTAGTAGCTGCCCTCGTCCCAATACACCAACGGCTCGAACAGGCCAGGACGGAAATAGTCGTAGTCAAAGCGCACCTTGCCCATGTCGTAGCGGCGGCCGCTGTCCCAGTTCAGATCGATATCGGCGGCGTGCTCGGCGCGCGTCACCGCGACGCGGCGTTGGGTGAAGTCGGCATCGAAGTAACCGCGCTCGGCCAGCCGGCGGGTGATGCGCACCTTGCTCGCTTCGTACTGCGGATGGCTGAAGACCTGGCCTTCGCGCGGTTCGAACTGCTTGAGATCCTGGCCCAGGTAACGGTCCTGCTCGGCCCAGCCGGTAATGGAGATATGCGACTGCCGCACGCGTACCGGCTCGCCGCGCTCCACGGTGATCACCACCGTCACCTTGTCGCCGGTGCGCGGCGCGGCCAGCTCGATGGTGGGCGAGTAATAGCCGAACGGTTCCAGCGCCTCGCGCGTCTGCCGTTCGGCCTGTGCCAGCAGATATTCCAGTCGCGACTCGCCCTGCTCCTTGCCGACGGCCTCATACAGAGACAGGGAGACCTCGATGTTCTCGATCATCTCGGCGTCGTCGTCGTCGTCCAAGCCCTTGATTTCGATCTTGTCGATGGTCGCCCGGGCAACCGCTTGCAGCGGAACGAACAGGGTGCACAGCAGGGAGAGAGCAAACGCGGCTTTAAGCATCGCCCAAGGATACCTAGCCTGGGCGTGAAGGGACAAAAAAACTGAAGAAACACGCCTATACGGCATCGGATAGAACTCGGTACAGTCGGCACGTTGTTAACGTTTCGTTGACACCCATTGCGTGCGGCCCCCCCGATTGCCGCGCGCCCGTTCATACCTTTGGAGAGAGAGGTGCGTTTCATGAAGCGTCATTTGCTGGTCACCGCCGTGTGCACCGCCCTGACCATGCCATCGCTTGCGATGGCACAGGATTCAGGTGAAGTGACTCAACTGGACAAGGTCACGGTGACAGGGTCGTTGATTCCCCGGTCCCAGGTCGAAACCGCGACCCCGGTGTTTTCGATCACCGCCCAGGACATCCAGCGCCGCGGCTTCAAGGACGTCTACGACGTGCTGCGCTCGCAACCGATGGCTACCGGCTCGGTCCAGGACGGTCAGTTCAGTGGCGGCTTCACTGCCGGCGCCAAATCGCTGAGCCTGCTCGGCCTGGACCCCGGCTTCACCCTGGTGCTGATCGACGGCCGGCCGATGGCCGATTACCCACTGCTCTACAACGGCCAGAGCAATTTCGTCGACCTGGCCAGCGTGCCAGTGGGCATGGTCGAACGCATCGACGTGGCGCCGGGCAACCAGTCCTCGATCTACGGCTCCAGCGCCATTGCCGGCGTGGTCAACATCATCCTGAAGAAGCGCATGGACGGCGTGCAGATGAATTACCGCATGGGCACCTACGACGGGGGTGGCGGCAACAACCAGCGCTTCCAGCTCACCGGTGGCAACGAAATCGGTGGCGCCAACATCGTGTGGGGCCTGCAGCTCAACAATCAGGATCCGATCTACGGCTACCAGCGCCGCGATTTCGATTCCACCAGCGACAATCCTGACCCGACCCTGCGTTACGGCTCACGCATTGCCTTGCATAACCTGCCCGCCACCTATCTCGATCCGGGAGCCGAAAATTGCGCTGCATTGGGACCGCTGTTCAATGGCTCGGTGCAGTACGACAACCGCGCCAACCGCGGCAACTTCTGCAGCAGCCGCACCGAGCCGGGCTACGCCAGCATCCTTAACAAGGAACGCAGCGCCAGCGGCTATGCCAACCTGAGCTATGCCTTCAACGACAACGTCGAGCTGTACTCGACCCTGCTGCTCAATCGCACCAAGGTCGAGGTCAATAGTGGCCCCCGCTTCTGGCAGACATCCTCCGATACCGGTGGTTATTTCTACAATCAGGACAGCCAGCAGCTCGAAAGCTATCAACGCATCTTTGCGCCGGAAGAAACCGGCAATCAAAACTTCAACAACGACCGCCAGACTGCCGATTCCTACAACATCGCGCTTGGCCTGAAAGGCGGCCTGGGTGCCAGCAACTGGACCTACGATGCCTACTACGCACGCTCGGAGTATCGCATCGAAAGCCGTCAGCAGTGGCCGCTGGCCGATCGCATCGAAGATTTCTTCCGCGAACAGTTCCTTGGCGCTCCGCAGGGCGAGTACTACGGCTACCCGATCTATTCGCCCAACGATGCCAACTTCTATCGCGCCTTGACGCCGGCGCAGTACCGCAGCTTCAACGACGAAATCCGCACCAAGTCCCGGACCTGGACCCAGAACGTCAACCTGCAGCTGACCAACACCGAGTTGTTCAACCTGCCGGCCGGTGCGGTCGGCGTCGCCGGTGTGGTGCAGGCCGGTAATCAGTACTGGACCAACCCGACCGACCAACGCGTGATCGCTGGCGACTTCTACCAGCTGACCGGCACCCAGGGCAGCGGCAAGCGCGAGAACTGGGCGGCGGCCTTCGAAATGCGGGTGCCGATCCTGAGCACCTTGACCGCCAATCTGTCGGGCCGCTACGACGACTACAAGAACCAGGGCGGCGGTGGTGATTCCAAGTTCACCTACAAGGCCGCGCTGGAATTCCGTCCGATCGATTCGCTGCTGTTCCGCGGCAATTACGCCACCGCGTTCAAGGCACCGGACATGGCGTTTTCCTTCGCTGGCGATAGCGGCTTCTTCCAGGGCGTCAACGATTACTACCGTTGCGCACTCGAAGAACCCAACGTGCCGATCGCCGACTGCACCTATGGCGGCACCAGCATCCAGGGCCGTCGGTCCGGCAATGCGGATCTGAAGTCGATCACCGCAAAGTCCTGGGGTGCCGGCGTGGTGTGGTCGCCGAGCGCAAGCTTCAGCGTCAACGCCGATTACTACAACATCAAGATCGATGACAAGGTCAGCGACCTGAGCACCGATGCCCTGCTGCAGAACGAATCGGCCTGCCGGCTCGGCGCCCTGGATATCAACTCGCCGACCTGCGTCGACGCGCTGTCGCGCATCGATCGCACGGCCGCCGATGCGCCGGTACCCAATCGCCTGAGCAACATCCGCATCAACCCGGTCAATATTTCCAACGAGGAAATCTCCGGCGTGCTGACCAAGGCGACCTACAACCTGGCTACCGACTCCTGGGGCCTGTTCGTGTTCGACGCGCAATACAACCTCACGCTCAAGCATGAAAGTCAGCAGTTCCCGCAAGACCCGGTGCGCGACCTGCTGAGCGAGCCGTTCTTCTCTTCCGAGTTCCGCAGCATCACCAATGCCTCGATCACCTGGCAGAAGGATGCGTGGACCACCACCTTGTTCGGCCAGCGTTACGGACGTACGCCCAACTTCACCGCACAGCAAAGCACCGATGGCTATGCGGTGGAAGGCGCACGCAAGGTCGGTGCGTGGACCACGCTCAATGCCACGCTGGACTATGCGGTCAACGACGACATCTCGCTGACCGCCACGGTCAACAACCTGGCTGACACCCGGCCGCCGCGCGATCGCACCTACAGCAGCTATCCGTACTACAACATCTTCAACTACACCGGTTACGGGCGTTCCTACATGCTGGAGCTCAACTGGCGTTTCGGCGCGCACTGAGTCAGCCAGAGTGGTATTTGCCAACGGCAGCCACGGGGCTGCCGTTGGCGTTTTGAGACAAGCGTTTTTGGATCGAGCGCTTGGGGATCGCCGCTGCTGCGAGTGGGCGAACTTGGAGTGGCCAGACACGACGAGGCTGGCGACACGCAGGCACTTTGTTTGCTGCCACACTGCATGCGTCGCGGCGGCGTCTCCGCGTCGTTTCGCTGGCCGTTGTCAGCGTGCGTCGGTCTGGATCAGGCCGGCATGCAACAAGGCCTGCCGCAGCGGCTCCAGCTGCGTGGCGTAGCGCCGCCATTCTTCGACGTTGCGCCCATGCACGCCTTCGCGCACCTGCACGCTGCTCAGCGTGGCCGATGCGGCCGCATTGCGGGTGATATCGATCTGCCCAGGCTCGATCTGCAGCCCACAGCGCGCCATCAACTGCTGCAACACCGCGGATGGATCGCGCACCATCTGCGCATAGTCCACATCGATCACCCGGCCCGGCAATGCCGCGCGCCACTGCGCCATCAGGGCGTGATACGCCTGATAGTGGCGCGCCAGCGTGTGCAGGTCGTAGCTGTAGGCGTAAGAATCACCGAACAGCGCGCGGTAATTGGAGAAGCACACCGCCATCGGCTCGCGTACCAGCTGCACGATCAATGCCCCCGGCAAGGCGCGCGCGATCGCGCCGATCGCCACTGCATTGGCCGGTAGCTTGTCGATGTACCAGCGTGCCGATCCGGCTCGCCATTGCGTCTGTTCCAGGTAACGCGCGCCGATCTGCGCGTAGTCCAGCGTCGGCAAGGCCTGCAGCAGCCGCGCATCCAGCAGGCTGCGACCGGCCTGGTCGGCGCCCCAGCGTAGTTGATGGCCGAAGTCGTTCAACTCGCCAGCCGACACCACCTGAGAATGATTACCCAGCATCCGCTCCAGCACCGTGGTGCCCGAGCGCGGCAAACCGAGCACGAAGATCGGTTGCGGGCCGTGCGCGACAGGGGCTTGCTGCGCGGCGAACACGCCCTGGTCGGCCAATGCACCCAGCTGCGCGTACAACGCCGCCTCGGCTTCGGCGTCATGACGCAGGCGTGCATGCATCACCGCGTTGCCGTGCTGTAGCGCGTCCCAGGCGGCCTCGGTCTGGCCGAGGTCTTCCAGCTCCTTGTACAGCGCGAACGCCAGCCCGGCGCGATCTTCGCTGTCGGGCTTGGCGAGCTGCAACTGTTGACGCAGTTGTTCCACATGGTTGCTGCTGGCGCTCTGCCGGCGCAGGCGCGCACGCGTCAACGCCGCGCGGCCATAGCCGGGCGTGTGCGCCAGCGCATGCTCCAGCGCCTGCGCCGCTTCATCGAGGCGACCATTGAACTGCAACTGCACCGCAAGGAAAAAACGGAAATCCGGTCCATCGAATCCGCAGGCCTGCGCGCGCTGCATCATCGCCAGTGCGTCGACATGTTCGCCCAGCGATTGATGCACGTGCGCGAGCAAGGCCAAGGTCGCGCCGTCCTGGCACTGCGTCACCGACGGGTGCCGCAGCAAGGCATGCAGTGCGCGATGCTCGCCGACCCGCAACAAGGCCTGCGCCACGCGGCAACGCATCGCCACGTCGTCGCCGAGATCGCCTGCGGCCAGCCGCAGCTGCGCAACCGCCTCGCGCATCCTGCCATTGGCCAGCACGGTGCCGGCCAGCAGCACGCGGGCCGACACATGCGCCGGCTCCACCTCCAGCAGCGCCTGCAACGCAGACGCCGCCACACCCAGGTCGCGGCGTGCCAACGCGGCCTGCGCGGTCTGCCAGTGCACCGCGCCGGCGGACGCGGCCATCAGCTGGACAGATGCTCGATGGCGGCGACGCTGCCGAGACGGTCGCCGAGCTTCTTCAGCAGGGCCAGGCGATTGGCGCGCAGTTGCGCGTCTTCGGCATTGACCATCACCCCGTCAAAGAACGCGTCCACCTGCGGGCGCAACCGCGCCAGGCGTGCGAGCACGGCGACGTAGTCGTGCCGGTGCAGCGCATCGCCGGTATCGCCGATGGCCGCTTCCACCGCTTCGGCCAGGGCTTCTTCGGCCGGTTCGCGCAGCAGGCTGGTGTCGATGTCGCCGGGGATCTCGCCCTCGACCTTGCGCAGGATGTTGCGGATGCGCTTGTTGGCTGCCGCCAGGGCCTCGGCTTCGGGCAGCGTGGCGAAGATGCCGATCGCATCGATACGGCGGTCGAAGTCGTAGAGGGAGCCGTGGGTCGCGCCCAGGTGCGCTCCTACGAGCCCTGTAGGAGCGCCCTCGGGCGCGACCGAGAACAGTGCGGCGACCGCGTTGAAGTGCGTGGCAGGAACGCCCTTGTCTGCGTAGTAGCCGCGTAGGCGGTCGAGGATGAAGTCAAAAATCTCTGCATCTTGACCCGCCTGCGCCAACGCGGTGTGTGCGTCCTTTTCAACAGATGGCGGCAAGGCAGCACCGGCATCTTTTGCTTTGGTGATCGCAGTTTCTGTCTTGAGCAATTGTCTGGCACTTGCTTGGACATTGATCTGATTTCTAGCCTCTACAAGCAACTCTTTCAAATCCAGATCAAACCCACTCTCAATCACCGTCCGCGCCAACCCCAGGGCATTGCGCCGCAGCGCGAACGGGTCCTTGTTGCCGGTCGGCTTCAAACCGGCCGCAAAGCCACCGGCCAAGGTATCCAGCCGTTCGGCAATCGCCAGCACCTTGCCCAGCGGCGACAGTGCGATGTCGTCGCCGGAAAAACGCGGCTGGTAGGCCTCGTCGATGGCCAGCGAAATCTCGCTCGGCTCACCGGCGGCCTTGGCGTAATGACGCCCTGCAATGCCCTGCAGCTCCGGGAATTCGTTGACCATGCGCGATTGCAGGTCGTTCTTGGCCAGCTGCGCGACGCGGCGCGCCTGCGCCGGATCGGCACCGACCTGCGGCGCGATCGCCTCGGCCAGCGCCGCCACGCGCGCGACCTTGTCGGCCACCGTGCCCAGCTTGGCCTGATAGGTGACGCTGGCCAGACCGGCGCCCATCGCCTCCAGGCCCTGCTTGAGGTCTTCGTCGAAGAAGAACTTGGCATCGGCAAAACGCGGACGGATCACCCGCTCGTAGCCCTTGGCAACTTCGGCCACGTCCTTGGAGGCGATATTGGCGATGCCGATGAACTGCTCGGTCAGCTTGCCGCCGTCGTCCAGCACCGGGAAGAACTTCTGGTTGATCTCCATGGTTTCGATCAGCGCTTCCTGCGGCACCGCCAGGAAGTCGCGCTCGAAACTGCACAGCACCGCCGACGGCCATTCGACCAGGTTGACCACCTGCTCCAGGTTGTCGTCGCTGATGCGCGCACTGCCGCCGGCCTGCCTGGCGGCGGCTTCGACCTCTTCGACGATGCGCGCACGGCGTGCGTCCGCATCCACCAGCACATGCGCCGCGCGCAAGGTCTCGACGTAATCGCCCGGTGCCGCCAGCGATACCTCGCCCTGATGCATGAAACGGTGCCCGCGGCTGAGGCGATCGCCGCGCACGCCCAGCAGCTCGGCCGGAACAACGCTGTCGCCGAACAGCAGCACCAGCCACTGCACCGGCCGCGCAAAGGCGTATTCGTGCGCGCCCCAGCGCATCGGCTTGGGGATCGGCATCGCGGCGATCGCCTCGCGCAGGATGTCGGGCAGCAGGTCGGCGGTGCGCGCGCCCGGCGTCACCGCGCGGTGCACGAAGCGCTCGCCCTTGGCGTCGCTGGTGCGCTCCAGCGCGGTCCAGTCGATCCCGGCCTTGGCCGCGAAACCGGCCAGCGCCTTGGTCGGCTTGCCCTCGGCATCCAGCGCGATGTTGAGATACGGCCCCAGCACTTCCGAGCGCTGCTCGGGCTGCTCGGTGGCCACGCCCGGCAGCAGCACCGCCAGGCGGCGCGGCGTGGACAGCGGCTTGGCATCGCCACGGGTGACCGCGACGCCGCGCTTTTCCAGACCATGCAGCACGCCATCGAAGAAAGCCTGCGCCAGACCCGGCAGCGCCTTGACCGGCAGCTCTTCGGTGCCCAGTTCGATCAGCAGGGGAAGTTGTTCGCTCATAAGACGTGGACCTTTACGTGTTCCCTTCTCCGGTCGGGAGAAGGTGCCCCGAGGGGGCGGATGAGGGTACGGGCGAAGCTCTGAGGAGTCTGGGTGCAGGAGGGCTGCGCCTCGTCCCCTCACCCCAATCCCTTTCCCGAGGGGAGAGGGGCTTGCGGGTCCCTTCTCCCACCGGGAGGAAGGTGCCCCGAAGGGGCGGATGAGGGTACGGGCGAAGCTCTGGGGAGTCTGGGTGCAGGAGGGCTGCGCCTCCGTACCCTCACCCCAACCCCTCTCCTGGGGGAGAGGGCTCGGTTACTTCTTCACCCCGGGAAAGCCCAGCTTCTCGCGTTGTGCGTAATACGCCTGCGCCACGCCCTGCGCCAGCGCACGCACGCGCAGGATGTAACGCTGGCGTTCGGTCACGCTGATCGCGCGGCGCGCATCCAGCAGGTTGAACGCATGGCTGGCCTTGGTGACCTGCTCGTAGGCCGGCAGCGGCAGGCCGACCTCGACCAGGTGCCTGGCTTCGGCTTCGCAGGCGTCGAAGCGATGAAACAGCTCGGCCACATTGGCATGCTCGAAGTTGTAGGCGCTGTGTTCCACCTCGTTCTGGTGGTACACATCGCCGTAGCTTACCGGCGTGCCGTCCGGGCCGTAGGTCCATACCAGGTCGTAGACGTTGTCGCAGCTCTGCAGATACATGCACAGCCGTTCCAGCCCGTAGGTGATCTCGCCCAGCACCGGTTTGCATTCCAGTCCGCCGGCCTGCTGGAAGTAGGTGAACTGGGTGACCTCCATCCCGTTGAGCCAGACTTCCCAGCCCAGGCCCCAGGCGCCGAGCGTCGGCGACTCCCAGTTGTCCTCGACAAAGCGCAGGTCGTGCACCAGCGGATCGATGCCCAAGGCCTTGAGCGACCCCAGGTACAGGTCCTGGATGTTGTCCGGGTTGGGCTTCATCGCCACCTGGTACTGGTAATAGCGCTGCAGGCGGTTGGGGTTTTCGCCGTAGCGGCCGTCGGTGGGGCGGCGCGAGGGCTGCACGTAGGCCGCATTCCACGGCTCTGGTCCCAGCGCGCGCAGGAAGGTGGCCGGATGGAACGTGCCTGCGCCCACTTCCAGGTCCAGCGGCTGGATCAGCACACAGCCTTGCTCGGCCCAGTACTGGTTGAGGGTCTGGATCAGGCCCTGGAAAGTGATTGGAACGCGCCGAGAATCGGACATGCAGCAAAGGCCGTGCGGAAGGGGTGCGCTAGTATACCGGCCGGCCCGCAGCGCTTTGCCGCGGAGCACCGCTGCAGGGGAACATCGAACATGGAACAGCGGCGTACGGCCGATCCAGAGGGTACGGTAGCGATCCTGCCGCGCGGCCGGTTGATGTTCGACCCGGTGGCTGCCGCGTTGCTCGCCGATGGCATGGTGGTGCCGCACGAACACGAGCGCGTGCAGTTCTCCGCCGCCGGCGTGCGCAATGCCAGCGAGGTGCATCCGCTGGTGCTGCTGGCCAACCTCAAATTGCATGCCGCGCAGCCGCCGGCCGGCGAACTCGGGCTGGAACGGCTGACCGAATGGCTGGCCACCCGCACCGGCCTGCGCTATCTGCGCATCGATCCCACCCGCATCGATGTGGCCGCGGTTACCGGCGTGGTCTCGCATGCGTATGCGCGCCGCCACCGCATTCTGCCGCTGGCGCTGGATGCCGAGCGCGTGCTGATCGCCACCAGCGAGCCGCTGGCGCTGGACTGGCTGGCCGACGTGCAGCATCTGAGCCGGCGTCGCATCGAGCTGGCACTGATCAACCCGCTGGACCTGCATCGCTACACGATGGAGTTCTTTGGGGTGACCCAGTCGGTGCGCGGCGCGCGCGGCGATGTGCGCAGCGCCGAACCGGGTGCCGGCCTGCCCAGTTTCGAGCAGCTGGTGGAACTGGGCCGCGCCGGCGACGTCAATGCCGACGACCACCACATCGTGCATATCGTCGACTGGCTGCTGCAGTACGCCTACGAACAGCGCGCCAGCGACATCCATCTGGAGCCGCGTCGCGAGGCCGGGCGAATGCGCTTCCGCATCGACGGGGTGCTGCACAAGGTGCTGGAAGTGCCGCCGTCGGTGATGACCGCGGTGGTCAGCCG
Source organism: Xanthomonas sp. CFBP 8151 (assembly GCF_011761885.1). NCBI lineage: Bacteria > Pseudomonadati > Pseudomonadota > Gammaproteobacteria > Lysobacterales > Lysobacteraceae > Xanthomonas > Xanthomonas sp. CFBP 8151. Next base: position 80,928 of record NZ_JAASQZ010000004.1, on the reverse strand, counting down.
CATCAAGGTGCTCGGCCGCATGGACCTGGCCGAACGCCGCCGCCCGCAGGACGGCCGCATCAAGACCCGTTCGCCGGGCGGGCGCGAGGTGGAAATGCGCCTGTCCACGATGCCCACCGCGTTCGGCGAGAAGTGCGTGATGCGCATCTTCGACCCGGATTCGGCGTTCAAGAGCATCGAGCAGCTCGGCTTCAGCCCGGAAGAGGCCGCCGGCTGGAGCGCGCTGGTCGAGCGCCCGCACGGCATCGTGCTGGTCACCGGCCCGACCGGTTCGGGCAAGACCACCACGCTGTATTCCACGCTCAAGCGTTTGGCCACGCCGGACGTGAACGTATGCAGCGTCGAGGACCCGATCGAAATGATCGCGCCCGAGTTCAACCAGATGCAGGTGCAGCAGAACATCGACCTGGATTTTGCCAGCGGCGTGCGCACGTTGCTGCGCCAGGACCCGGACATCATCATGATCGGCGAAATCCGCGACCTGGAGACCGCGCAGATGGCGGTGCAGGCCTCGCTGACCGGGCATCTGGTGCTGTCCACGCTGCACACCAACGACGCCGCCTCGGCGATCACCCGTCTGCTGGACCTGGGCGTGCCGCATTACCTGGTGGCGTCCACGCTCAACGGGGTGCTGGCGCAGCGGCTGGTACGCACCCTGTGCGTGCACTGCAAGCGCCCGCACACGCTCAGCGACGATGAGTGGGCGGCGATCCGCGAGCCGGGCGAAGCGCTGCCGGAGGTGCTGAACGTGCATGCGCCGGTCGGCTGCCTGGAATGCCGCCGCACTGGCTATCTGGGCCGTGTCGGCCTGTACGAGTTGCTGCCGGTGAACCCGCGCCTGCGCAGCCTGATCCGCGCCGACACCGACCTGGCCAGCTTCAGCCACGCCGCGCGTGGCGAGGGCTTGCGTACGCTGCGGCGCACCGGCCTGGAAAAGGTCGCCGCCGGGCTGACCACGGTGGAAGAGGTATTGTCGGTGTTGCCGCCGCGGGACTAGGCCGATCGCCTGGGACGTGCACTGTTGTCGGCACAGGCGATCCCTCATCCCAACCCCCGCTCCGCGCCCCGGCGCGCGTTTGCGACGCGGGCGCTCCAAGGCACGCGCGCCAGTGGCGCGCAAGCCGTGCCCGCTGGCCCCGGCGGGAGAGGCGCCCAGCTCTCCCACCGTTTGCTCCCTTCTCCCACCGGGAGAAGGTGCCCGACGGGCGGATGAGGGTACGTCGGCACGCACATGCCGCCATTGGCAGGAACCAGGCATCACCATTGACCAACTACACGGCACGGCCGAGTACAACCAGATCAGCGGCGCACGATCACCGCGGCAACCGAGTCGGGAACCGACGTGGCACAAACCATCTCAGCCATCACTGCTCTTACATCTACACAGCGCAGGTAACCAACCCCAGCCATCAGCACATAGCCATTCGGCATAACCTTAGCTGCATGCGTTGGCACGCCAATTGAAAAAAACCGGCCGGTGCTGCCTACAATCGGGCGCATCCGTCGCTGCTGGATCTTCGTCCGCATGTCCGCCCTGCCGTTCCTGATCATCGAAACCGGGCATCCCGTGCCGGAGATGAAGCGATACGGCCGTTTTCGGCACTGGATCCGGGTCGCGGCCGGGCTGGCCGAGCATGAGACCGTCGCCATCGACGTCGCCAACGGCGGCCGCCTGCCCGACCGCGGCGGCTTTGCCGGCACCATCGTCAGCGGCTCGGCCGCCTACGTCACCGACCGTGCCGACTGGAGCGAGCGCAGTGCCGCATGGCTGCGCGATGCCGCCCACCAGGGCATGCCGCTGCTGGGCATCTGCTACGGGCACCAGCTGCTGGCGCACGCGCTGGGTGGCGAAGTCGACTACAACCCGGCCGGGCGCGAGTCCGGCACCATCGCGCTGGAATTGCACCCGCCAGCCGAGCAGGACCCGTTGTTTGCCGGCTTGCCGGCGCACTTCCCGGCGCATGCCACGCATCTGCAGACGGTGGTGCGCGCCCCGGATGGCGCCATCGTGCTGGCGCATTCGCGGCAGGACCGCTGCCATGCCTTCCGCTGGGGGCAGGCCACCTGGGGCGTGCAGTTCCACCCCGAGTTCGCCACCCACCACATGCGCGGCTATGTGCAGGCGCGCGCCGAGTGCATCGCCCGCCACGGGCACTGCGCCCGCACGGTGGCCCGCGAGGTCACCGCCGCGCCGATCGCCCGCAAGCTGCTGCGCCGGTTCGTGCATCACGCACGCGGCCTGCAAACAGTGAACGCTCATCCCGCCGCACACACGCAAAAGCAGCGATAATCGCGCTACGCCGGATGGTCCGGTGCGTATCGATCCGGAATGGGAATGAGCGAAATCCGCAAGGTGCCGGCGTCTGCCGGCGCAGAATGGCTGTTGACCGGTTTCTCGCTGTTGAAGCGGGCGCCGCTGGCGCTTGGCTCGCTGGGGGTGATCTGGAGCGTGGCGGCCACCCTGGTGGTGTCGCTGTCGGTGCTGGTGCCGCTGCTGGGCCCAGCCCTGCAGTTCCTGCTGGTGCTGGCCGGCCCGCTGTTCATGGGCGGCCTGCTGTGGGCGATCCGCGAGGTCGACGAAGGCCGCATCGCCAAGCCGTCGCATCTGCTGCACGGCCTGCAGGACGGCCGCGCGCCGCATCTGCTGGTGTCGCTGCTGCCGCAGCTGATCGCCGGCCTGCTGCTGGGCGTGCTGTTGCTGGTGATGATCGGCGCCAGCGGGCTGCAGCAGTTGTCCGAGGTGATGATCAAGATCAACCAGATCAGCCAGTCCGGCGCGCAGCCGGACCCGGTGCAGATCGAGCAGCTGGCCGCCAGCCTGCCGGCCGGCCGCATCCTGCTGTGGCTGCTGCTGACCATCGCCACCTTCGCGGCGATGACGCTGGCACTGTTCGTGATGCCGCCGCAGGTGATGTTCGACCGCAGTACCGGCGGTCATGCGCTGCGCGAGAGCCTGCGCGCCAGCCTGCACAACCTGCCGGCGATGCTGGTGTTCTTCGTGCTGGCCTTCATCGCCATCTTCGCGATCTATTTCGCGGTGATGATCGTGGCGCTGATCGTCGGCCTGGTGGCCGGCCAGACCGTGGCGATGTGGCTGGCCCAGCTGCTGCTGATGGCGGTGCTGATGCCGGTGTTCGCCGGCTCGGTCTACGCCGCCTGGAAGCAGATGTTCAGCCACGACGGCGCCGTCGCCCGGCCGGCCCCGCCCTCGCGCCCGGACGTGTTCGCGGCCTGATCGTATTGACCGGGGATGTGGTTGCCGCCGCAGGCCCTCGCTCCGTAGGAGCGCACCTGGGCGCGACGAAGCCTTCCTCGGGAAAGCCCGGTCGCGCCCGGGTGCGCTCCTACGTGGGTGATTGCGTCCGGGGCGATGCCGGGTTGCGCACCTGCATGTCGGCGCGCGCCTGCAGCCAAGGCGCTAGGCGGGCTTGGGCCCCACCGCACGCGAGGCGATGATGCCCAGCTCGTAGAGCAGGCACATCGGAATGGCCAGCATCAGCTGCGAGACCACGTCCGGCGGGGTGAGCACCGCGGCCAGGATGAAGATCCCGACGATGGCATAGCCGCGGCCTTCGCTCAGCTGCTTGGGGCTGACCCAGCCCAGCAGCACCAGGATCACCAGCGCCACCGGCAGTTCGAAACTCGCACCGAAGGCGAAGAAGATCGCCAGCACGAAATCCAGGTACGAATTGGCGTCCGGGGTAATGGCAATCACGTCCGGCTTGAACGTGGTCAAAAAGTGGAACACCGCCGGCAACACCAGGAAATACGCGAATGCGCAGCCGATGTAGAACAGCGCCACCGCCGAGGCCAGCAAGGGGAATGCGAGTTTCTTTTCGCGCTGGTACAGGCCCGGCGCCACGAAGGCCCAGGCCTGGTACAGCAGCCACGGCACGCTGACGAACACCGCCACGAAGAAGGTCAGCTTGAGCGGTGCGAAGAACGCGCCGGCCGGGTTCATCGCGATCATCGTCTGCCCCAGCGGCAGCTGCGAAATCAGCGGCGCGGCCAGCCACGAATAGATCGCCCGCGAAAATGGCAGCAACGCCAGCAGCACCACGCCCAGGCCGATCAGGGCGCGCACCAGGCGCGCGCGCAATTCGACCAGATGCTCGATCAGACTGCTTTCGGCCTGTGCGTCGTCGAACAGGCTCACGGCGGTTTCTCCTGGATCTTGCCCGGCGCGGCCAGCGGCGTCGCGGTGCCCGGCTCGATCGGCGTCGCGCTCACCGGTGTCTGTGCGCTGGTGGTATGCGCGGCATGCGGGGCCGGTACCACCGTTTGATGCGGTGCCGGCGCAATCGGCTGGGCCTGGGCAATGACCGGCGCCGCAGATTCAGGCGCGTCCGCGCCACCTCCTGCCGACGCGGCGGTCGCCCCGGCAGACAGATCCGCATGCGCCAGCTCCAGCGGCGTCGCCACCGGTGTGGCCGGGCTGCGGATATCGATATCGCGCCCGACCTCGTCGTGCAGCGCGCGGGCGCCCTGCTCCAGATGCTGCTGCTTGTTGCGCAGCTGGTCTTCGGCTTCGCGCAGCGAGGCCTGCACATCCTGCAGGCTACGCTTGAGCTCTTCGGCTTCCAGCTCGCGCTCCAGTTCCTGCTTGACCGAATCCCACTGCATGCGCGCGCGGCGCACCCACAGTCCGGCAAACCGGGCCGCCTTTGGCAGGCGCTCGGGACCGAGCACGACCAGGGCGACGATCGCAATCAGCGTCAGTTCGCCAACACCTATGTCAAACACCGACGCCGCTCCGGATCAACGCGCGTCGCGATCGCGCTCGGCCTGCGCCTGCCGTGCCTGTTCGGCCGTGCGGGTGTCGTCACCGAGCTTGCCGGCCGGCTTGTCGTCGTCGTGCATGCCTTTCTTGAATTCTTTGACCGCGCTGCCGAGATCCTTGGCACCGCTGGTGAGCCGCTTGGTACCGAACACCAGCAACACGATCACCAGCACGATCAGCCAGTGCCAAATGCTGAAACCGCCCATGATCTGCTCGCTTGCTGAAGAAGAAGGAGCACGCAGGATACCCCAGCGCACCGCGCAGGGGGATGACAGCCCGTCAGCGGTTGCCGTCCAGCGATTCGGTGCGGATTTCGCCATCGGACACCGGCTGGAAGCCCTGCTGCGGCGGTGGCGTCGTGCTGGGCTGCATCGGCACGGTGCTGGCCTCGTTGACCGCCGGCGGCGGCGTGGCGGCCGCCTGTGCCGGTGGCGGCGTTGCCGGACGCGGCGCGCCGGACGCGTCGTCGGCACTGCCATCGGTACCGCGATTGGCGCGTGCGGTGTAGGTCGCCTCTTCCAGGCGGTCGCGGAAGGCGGTCACGTCGGTGGAGGCACGCTCGTTGGTGCGCCCTTCGAAGATCATGCGCGGGGTGGCGCCGCCACCGTAGGCGTTGAGGTCGGCGGCATCGTCGATCTGCAGCACCGCGCCGTCCAGCGCCACGCCGGCGAACAGGCCCCGGGCGCGCGACCACGACCAGATTTCGGCCTTGAGCTGGCCGTCGGTGGCGGCGGCGGCATTGCGGCCGACCGGGCCGGCGGCCACGCCGGCATCGGCCCCGAGGGTGAACTTGCCGTTGACGATGTTGTCCAGGCTACGGTCGTTGCGGAACACCAGCACCACGTCGGAGGACTGCACGCCGGCCTGGAAGCCGATGCTGCCGCCGGTGAGCTTGACGAACACCGGCTGCGACCAGCTGCCGTCGGCGTTTTTCATCGACATCAGGCCGTGCCCGCGCCGGCCGCCGATCACCAGCCCGGCCTTGAGCGTGTCGGGGATGACCACGATGGCGCGCGCTTCGTCGAGCAGCTTGTCCGGGATCGCCTGCTCGGGAATCTTCATGATCTCATTGAGCACGCGCACCGCGTTACGCGCGCGCTGGTCCTCTTCCGGACCGGCGACGGCATGGCCGGCGGCGAAGGTGAGCGACAACAACAGGGCCAGGCGCGACAGACGAGGCATGACAAGCTCCAAAGGACAATCGTCAAAGATAGCAATGGCGCGACGTTAGTGGTGGCGCAATGAATCGGTGGTGAGCGCAGCCGGGGGGTGTCAGAGGCGGTCAATGGGAGCGATCGATGCGCTGTCCTCGGCAGCACCGCTGCGCTCTGCCAGAATGGGACGCATGAACACCCCCCCCGATACCGCCCTGCTGGTCGTCAATCTCGGCACCCCCGAGTCGCCCACCGCCCCGGCCGTGCGCCGTTACCTAGCCGAGTTCCTCAGCGACCGCCGCGTGGTGGCGATCCCGCCGCTGTTCTGGAAGCCGCTGCTGTATGGGGTGATCCTGCCGATCCGCGGGCCCAAGTCGGCCGAGAAGTACGCCAAGGTCTGGCTGCCGGACGGCTCGCCGCTGGCGGTGTACACGCGCCGTCTGGCCGAGGGCCTGAAAGAGGTCATGCCGGGCTGGCACGTGGAGTGGGCCATGCGCTATGGCGCCCCGGCGCTGCGCAAGACGCTGGATGGTCTGCGCGCGCGCGGTATCAGACGCATCGTGGTGCTGCCGCTGTATCCGCAGTATTCCACCACCACCACCGCCTCGATCCAGGACGTGATCGATGCCTGGCGCCCGAGCGCGCCGGAGATCGCGGTGGAGGTGATCCAGGACTATTGCGAAGACGCCGGCTGGGTCGCGGCGATCGCCGATTCGATCCGCGCGCACTGGCAGGCGCACGGGCGCAGCGAGAAGCTGATGTTCTCCTTCCACGGCCTGCCGCAGCGCGTGGCCAATGCCGGCGACCCGTATCCTCAGCAATGCGAGCGCAGCGCGCAGGCCATCGTCACCGCGCTCGGCCTGGGCGCGGACGAATGGCAGATGGGCTACCAGTCGCGCTTCGGTTCGGAACGCTGGCTGCAGCCGTACGCCGAGCCGACCTTGTGGAAACTGGCCGAAGGCGGCGTGCGCAGCTTCGACCTGGTCTGCCCGGGTTTTGCCACCGACTGCCTGGAAACCCTGGAAGAAGTGGCGCTGGGCTTTGCCGAAACGCTGGCCGAACGCGGCGCCACGCTCAGCTATATCCCCTGCCTCAACGCCAGCCCGGCGCATGCGCAGGCACTGGCCGCGTTGGCGCGACGCGCGTGAGGTTGGAGCCGTTTGCGTGCGACCTGGCGATCGGCCGGGTCACCGGGCTGCGCAATCCCGAACGTGGCCCGCGCCGGGTGCTGGCGCTGCATGGCTGGCTCGACAATGCCGCCAGCTTCCTGCCGCTGAGCGCGCATCTGCACGCGCGGGACCTTGACCTGGTATTGCTGGATCTGCCCGGTCACGGCCACAGCGCGTGGTTGCCGACCGGCGCCGAGTACACGCTCAGCAGCGCAATCGCGATCCTGCTGCAGGTGGCCGATGGTCTGGGCTGGGAGCGCTTCAGCGTGCTCGGGCATTCGCTGGGCGGCGGCGTTGCCAGCCTGCTGGCCGCTGCGGCGCCGGAACGCATCGAGGCACTGATCGCGATCGAGGCGCTGGGCGCGCTGGCCGAGCCGGTCGAGAGCACCGCCACCCGCCTGCGCGACGCGGTGGCCTCGGCGCGCACGCTGGCGCAGCGGCCGTTGCGGGTGTTTCCGTCGATGGAGATGCCGGTGCGCGCACGCATGATGGCCAACCAGCTCACCGAAGCGGCCGCGCGGCTGCTGGTGGAGCGCGGCGTGCGCGCGGTCGAAGGCGGCTACAGCTGGTGCAGCGACCCGCGCCTGACCTTGCCCACTGCAATCCGCATGACCGAAGCGCAGATCGACGTGCTGCTGGCCTCCATCGCCTGCCCGACCCAGGCCATCTTCGCCACGCCGGCGCAGGTGTACTTCCCAGATGCCTTGCGCGATCACCGCGTGGCGCTGATGCGCGATGCACGCCTGCATCTATTGCCGGGCACGCATCATGTGCACATGGAAGCACCGGAAGCGGTGGCGGCGGTGATCAATGGTTTTCTGGCGTCGTTGCCGCCGCCGCACACGTGATGCGTGGAATGCGTGCATGCGTCCTGCGCGATGCCACGCCGCTGACGTTCGTGCTTGTTGCCTTGCATGCGACAGCAGACCTCAGTGCCAGCAGGCATCGTCAGCGGCACACGGCATCCTGGCACGGTTGAGCTAGCGCAATGGGCCATCCAGACCGGCTTGTCGCCGCGATCGAATCCTTCGAGCAGTGGAGTTTGCCAGGGACGTTCCTGGAGACGGTGCACGCGTCGCCGCAACTGGATCCGGACGATCGCCGGCGCCTGGATGAGGTCTGGTCGGTGGCCTGCGACGCCGACCATTGGGGATCGGCACGCGAGCTGCAGGCCGGCATCGCGGCCATCGAGTGTGCCCTGACCAGGCGCTTTGCGTGGCTGTCGCCGCTGGCCTGCCGGCACCTTGCGCGCGCCGCGTCTTACCAATGGCGCTAGCGCAGCCGCGTGACGCTATGGCGCTTCGCTAGCCGCGTCATCGCGCAGCATCTCTCCGAAAGCCCGAAGCGCACTGGCGCCCCGACTTCGCGCCTTAATCGTTGCAGGAGCGCTGCCACAGCGACGGCAACTGCATCGCGACGACCTGCCTCACTCCACCTGCAACAACCGCCGCAACTGTGCCTTGAGCTGGCGGCCGTGCTCGTGGAAATAGCTGCGCTCGTCGCGCCAGGCGGGGAAGCGTTGTTCCACCTCGGCCCAGAACGCGGGCGAGTGGTTGGCATGCAGCAGGTGGCAGAGCTCGTGCACCAGCACGTATTCGAACGCCGACGGGCGGCCGAGCACCAGCGCCAGATCCAGCGCCATCGAGCCATCCGGCGCCAGCGAGCCCCACTGCGAGGACATCACCTTCAGCCGCACCCGCGCCGGTGCGCGCGGCAGGCCGGGCAGATAGGTGGGCAACCAGCGGCCGACATCGGCGCGCGCCTGCGCCTCGTAGAATTCCTTCAGCGTGCGGCGCAGGCCTGCATCCCCCAGGCGGGGCGGCACATGGAACTGCGCGCCGTCATCGGTAACCTCGATGCGTGCATAGCGCCCGTCGTGCCAGCTGAGCGGCAACAGGGCCCCGCGTAGCGGCAACAACCCTGGCACGCCACGCTCCAGCACCGGAAACGCATCGACCTGCTGATAACGCGACAACTGGATGCTCAGCCAGTCCAGATGCGCCTGCAGAAAGCGTTCGCCGGCCACCAGGCTTGCGCGCAGCGGCAAGGTCAGCCGCGCGCCGCGTTCGTCCACGCTGAGCTTGACGCGCCGCGCACGCGGGTCGCGCACACGCAGCACCGCGATCTCGCGCCCGTCCAATTGCAGGCGCAGGCAATCGCGTTCGACAACCTGCGGGGCGGGCGCGACAAGGCGGCGGACGGGCTTGAACATGGGCACAGGATAGCGCTGCGATGTGTCAGGTGGTGAGACCGGGCGATTGATGCATTCGATGCTGGCGCTACTTCTTTGAGCGGCTGGCAAACGACGCAGCCCACCGCCAGGTGGGTGCAGCCGACGTCGGTAGATCTACGGCCTGGCTGCAGGCCCCTTGCCCGCCCAGCACGGCCAAGTTTCTGTGCCTTGGGCCTCGTACTGGATAGCGCGAATGGAACAGCTGCAGAGCGGCGGATCTGCGCCTTGGCTGCGGGGCCCTTGCCCGCTCACCATCGCAGGACACGCCGCAAGTACGTCCATGTAGGCTCTTACGCGGCATCCATGCCGCGTAAGGTCCTGCGACGGCGAGCGGGCAAGGGCCAGTCGAGATGGTTGGTCTTTTTGAAGCAGTCGCCCGTGCGATAGCTCAATCGTAGAGCAGATGATCTGCGGCCTGGCTGCAGGGCCCTCGCCCGCCCACCATCGCAGGACACGCCGCAAGTACGTCCATGTAGGCTCTTACGCGGCATCCATGCCGCGTAAGGTCCCGCGACGGTGAGCGGGCAAGGGCCAGTCGAGATGGTTGGTGTGCATGTTTGCAAGCAGGGCATGACCTGCGCCGGTCGGATCACCGTGCGTCGACCAGCGTCTCATCACCCCCATCGCATGCCGTGCGGTGGACAGGCTTTCAGCACGCAACCTGCAAACTTTTCAGTGCCTGGCGCAGCGCAGCCGGACAACACGCTTTCAAGAAAGCAGCCGACCAACTGTCTGGCGCGGTGTCCTCGCCGGTTGCAGGCCCCTTGGCGGCATGGATGCCGCCAAGGAGCCTCACGAACGGATGCACGGCGTGTCCCGCGAGCGGTGAGGGCACCGCGCACTCGACTCAACGGGCTTTGACTCGAGCATCCGATCGCGACGACACCACGCCTTACTCGGCCTTGCTCAGCTTCAACGCGGTCTCCAGCAGCAGGAACAGGCGCCGGATTTCTGCGCTCATCAGCGCGAAGCGGGCATCGAGTTCGGCGCGTGCGCCGTCGTCTTCGCTGTGTTCGAGCTGGTCCAGTGCGCCATCGAGGAACTTGAGCTTGCGGATCACCAGATCGTCGCCGAGCACGAACGACAGATTGTCGTCCAGCACCAGTGCCAGCTTGGTGACCTGCTTGCCGGCTTCCAGGTGCTTGTCGATCTCGTCGCCGCGCAGTTCCTGGTGCTGGCACTTGACCACCGCGCCGCCTTCGATCGGGTCCTTCATCTCGCACTCTTCGCCCAGGCTCAGGCCTTCGGGCAAGGGTTCGCCGGCGATCCAGCCGGTGAGGATGGCGCGGGGTGCGACTTCGGCATTCAACGGCAGCGCCGGGAAGCTGCCGAGCGCGCCGCGGATCTCGCTCATCACGTTCTCGCCGCTCTTGCGGCTGGAACTGTTGACCGCGATGTAGCCGTGCTGCAGGTCCAGGATGGCATCGGTGCGCGAGCTCTTGACGAAGGCGCGCGGCAACAGCTCGTGGATCAGGTCGTCCTTCAGGCGCTTGCGGGCCTTGCCGCCGGGGCGACGGCCTTCCTTCTCTTCGATCTCGGCGACCTTGCGCTCGAGCAGGTCGTTGACCACCGCGCCGGGCAGGATCTTGTCCTCGCCACCGACGGTGAGCCAGAGAAAGTCTTCCAGACGGTGCGAAAGCACTTCCTGCTCGTCGCGGCCGAACGGGGAGATGAAACCGCGCGAGCTCATTTCCAGCGGGCCGACCGGCTTGAGCTGCACTTGCGGCAACAGCGTGTCGATCTCGGAAAAATCCAGCGTGGTCGGGAAACGGAACAAAGTGAGATTACGAAAGAACATGCGTCGGACCGAGGAGGAGGAAGAAACGTGGAGGGTGGAAAGACTGCCGGCGCCGCGGTAGCCGCGTCAGTCGCTGTCGTGTGCGCTCTCGCCGGCGGCGAGCCAGGCGCTGGAATCGGGATCAGGATCGGGTGGTGCTGCATCGCCGCTATGGCCCAGCGCCAGGAAATCGAACAGGGTGCGGTCGGCCAGTTGCTCGGGCCGCACATCGCCCAGCGCGCGGGCGATCTGCTCGACCCGCCCAGGCTGCTCGCGGTCCCACTGCTGCAGCATCCGCCCGACCTGCTGGCGCTGCAGGTTTTCCTGGCTGCCGCACAGGTTGCACGGAATGATCGGGAACTGGCGCGCCTGCGCGTAGGCGGCGATATCGGCCTCGCGCACATAGGCCAGCGGGCGGATCACCACATGCGCGCCGTCGTCGCTGCGCAGCTTGGGCGCCATCGCCGCAAGCCGGGCGTGGTGGAACAGATTCATGAAGAACGTGGCCACGATGTCGTCGCGATGGTGGCCGAGCGCGATCTTGGTCACGCCATGCGCCTGCGCATAGGCGTACAGCGCGCCGCGCCGCAGCCGCGAGCACAACGAACACATGGTCTTGCCGGCCGGAATCACCCGGCTGACCACCGAATAGGTGTCCTGCTCGACGATGTCGAACCGTACGTTCAGCCCGCGCAGGTAAGTGGGCAGCACCTGCGCGGGGAAGTCGGGCTGCTTCTGGTCCAGATTGACCGCCACCAGGGTGAACGGCACCGGCGCCTTGCGCTGCAACTGCAGCAGCATGTCCAGCAAGGTGTAGCTGTCCTTGCCGCCGGACAGGCACACCATGATCTTGTCGCCGGCGGCGATCATGCCGAAGTCGGCAATCGCCTGGCCTACCTGGCGCTGCAGGCGTTTGCCCAGGCGCAACTGCTCACGCTGCAGCCGCTGGCGCGGGTCGCGCGGCGCGGGGTCGGCCAGGGGTTGCGGCAGCGGCAGGACAGCGGTCATAAGCCGGCCATTGTAGCTGCCCCGCGCGCGGCGAGCCGGCGCCGCGCGTGCGCGGCTGAATGCGCGGTCGGCCGCTTGCGGGCGAGGCGTTCGGCGCGGGTTTGGCGGTGCTGCGGCATCAGCGAACCGATCACGGCTGGCAGGTCGGCCGCAGGTGGTTGGCGCAGCGCACATCTCGCAGCGCAGCAAGCCTTTCGGCGCCGGGCTGGGTAAAGTCGGGCAGACCGCTTCACTCGGGATCGGCATGGCATCTTCAGCTTCGCTCCACCGCGCGGCTTTTTTCGGTCGCGATTGTGGTAGCGCTAACATTCTGCGCGGCATGGGTCAGGCCCTGTGCCGGCGTCCGTCTCCGGCGCTGATTGAGAGTGCGCGCCAGTGGCGGCGGTGACGACCTGCATGCGCGATCGCTGCGCTGCGTGACTGACCACTTGCTTGCAACACCCTTCCCTCTCCCCTCGCCTTTGCACAGGAGTTTTACCCCATGAGCAACACCGTCTACATCGGCGCCAAGGAATATTTCCCCGGTATCGGCAAGATCGGCTTCGAAGGCCGCGACTCGGACAACCCGCTGGCGTTCAAGGTCTACGACGCCACCAAGCAGGTCGGCGACAAGACCATGGCCGAGCATCTGCGCTTTGCCGTGGCCTACTGGCACAGTTTCTGCGGCAACGGCGCCGATCCGTTCGGCCCGGGCACGCGCGCCTATCCGTGGGATATCGGCAACACCGCGTTGAATCGCGCCGAAGCCAAGGCCGATGCCGCGTTCGAATTCTTCACCAAGCTCGGCGTGCCGTATTACTGCTTCCACGACGTGGATCTGTCGCCGGATGCCGACGACATCGGCGAGTACGAAAGCAACCTCAGGCACATGGTCGGCATCGCCAAGCAGCGCCAGGCCGACACCGGCGTCAAGCTGCTGTGGGGCACCGCCAACCTGTTCTCGCACCCGCGTTACATGAACGGCGCATCCACCAACCCGGACTTCAACGTGGTGGCGCGTGCGGCGGTGCAGGTCAAGGCCGCGATCGATGCCACGGTGGAACTGGGCGGCGAGAACTACGTGTTCTGGGGCGGCCGCGAAGGCTACGCCTGCCTGCACAACACCCAGATGAAGCGCGAGCAGGACAACATGGCGCGCTTTTTGACCCTGGCACGCGATTACGGCCGTGCGATCGGCTTCACCGGCAACTTCCTGATCGAGCCAAAACCAATGGAGCCGATGAAGCACCAGTACGACTTCGACAGCGCCACGGTGATCGGCTTCCTGCGCCAGCACGGCCTGGACCAGGACTTCAAGCTCAACATCGAAGCCAACCACGCCACGCTGTCGGGCCACAGCTTCGAGCACGACCTGCAGGTGGCATCCGATGCCGGCCTGCTGGGCAGCATCGATGCCAACCGCGGCAACCCGCAGAACGGCTGGGACACCGATCAGTTCCCGACCGACCTGTACGACACCGTCGGCGCGATGCTGGTGGTGCTGCGTCAGGGCGGGCTGGCACCGGGCGGGCTGAACTTCGATGCCAAGGTGCGTCGCGAGTCGTCCGACCCGCAGGATCTGTTCCTGGCGCATATCGGCGGCATGGACGCGTTTGCACGCGGGCTGGAAGTGGCCAATGCGCTGCTGACCTCCTCGCCGCTGGAGCAGTGGCGCGCCGAGCGTTACGCCAGCTTCGACAGCGGTGCGGGCGCGGACTTCGCCAACGGCAGCAGCACGCTGGTGGATGTGGCCAAGTACGCCGCCGGTAACGCACCCAAGCAGCTCAGCGGCCGTCAGGAAGCCTACGAGAACCTGATCAACCAGTATCTGACGCGTTGATGTTGTGCCGATGGTCGCCTGCACGCGCAGGCGATCACCGGCAGCCTGCGCGCACAACCGCGTGCGGTGTCATTGCTGTTCCGTTGCATCCGGCGCTGCCGGTGCGGCCACCGAATCCCGCTTGACCAGCAGGTGCGCGACCACATGATCGACCATCTTCGCCGTGCGCTCCTTGGCGCGAATCGTCTTCAGCAGGATGTCCAGCGCAGCGTCGGCCATGGCGGCGATGGGCTGCTGCACGGTGGTGAGTTCTGGCCATACCGCAGTGGCCGCGGAGGTGTCGTCGAAGCCGACCACCGACAGATCGCGCGGCACATCCAGCCCGCGCCGATGCGCGACCGAGATCGCGGCGGCGGCCATGTCGTCGTTGCTGGCGAAGATGGCGCTGGGGCGGCGTTTGCGCGCCAGCAGTTTTTCCGCAGCGACCAGGCCGGATTTGTAGGTGTAGTCGCCCGGCTGCACCAGATGCCGATCCAGCCGCAGGCCCGCATCGGCCAGCGCCGCCTGGAACCCTTCGAAGCGACGCGTGCTGGCGGACAGGTTGGGATGCCCGGCGATGTAGCCGATACGCGTGTGGCCCTGCGCGATCAGATGCTCGGTGATCTCCTTGGCGGCGGCGAATTCGTCGATGCGCACGCAGGCCACATCCGGACTGAAGTGGTTGGAGGCGATCGCCACCACCGGCACCTTGGCGCGTACCAGTTCCAGTACCGCGGCCTTGGATTCGCACAGCGGCGGCGGCAGGATCACCCCGGCCACGCCCTTGGCGAGCTTGCGCGCGGCACGGCGCTCGGCGTCGGCATCCAGGTCGTCCCAGCAATCGATCACCAGCTGGATCGGCGTGCGCGAGGCAACCCGCAACACGCCCAGCAGCAACTCACGCAGGTAGGCACCGCTGGGATCGCTGTAGATCAACGCGATGCGCGTGCTCTGCGCGGCGGCCAGGGCGCTGGCCGCCAGATTGGGCGTGTAACCCAGCTTGTCGACCGCGCGCAGCACGCGTGCGCGGGTGGCATCGCGCACGCTGCCGTTGTTGTTGACCACGCGCGAGACCGTCATCGGCGAAACCTTCGCCAGCGCCGCCACCTCGTCGATGGTGGTCGCGCGGCTGGTGCGGCGGACCGATTTCCTGACCTTCTCCAAGCGTGGCCTCTTCAAGTGGGTGGCGAACCTGCACGATGCACACAACCCGCTGCAATAACGCAAGCGTCGACTGCGTGCGTGACGATGCGACGCATGGTACCGGGAAGCAGGCAGAGCGGCGATACGCCGCCGCGTGCGGCGATGTCGCTGGAGCATGCCGCATGAGCGCGCGTGCAATGCGGCGCTGCGTCGCGTATTGCGCTGCATTGGCGCATCCGTGGTGGCTGGCGATGACGCTGCTGTGTGGATTGATGCTGGCCAGTGCCGGCGCGCGGGCCGAGGACGGCTACGAGTTATGGTTGCGCTACCACCGGATGGCTGACGCGGCGCAGTTGCGTGGCAGCGCAAGCGAGTTGATCGTCGCCGGCGACTCGCCGAGTCTGCAGGCTGCACGCGAGGAATTGCAGCGTGGACTGTCGGGCCTGCTTGGTGCTGCGCCGCAGTCGTCCGCCACGGTCACACGCGATGGTGCGATCTTGCTGGGTGCGGCCGCAGCGCCGCAGATCGCGGCGTTGAACCTGCAGACCGCCGGCCTGGGCCGCGAGGGCTATCTGATCCGCAGTGTCCGCGCGGACGGGCATCGCATCACCGCCATCGTCGGCGGCAGCGATATCGGTGCGCTGTATGGGGCATTCCACTTCCTGCGCCTGCTGCAGACCGGCCAGTCGCTGGCCGCGCTGGACCTGCGCGAGTCGCCGCGGTTGCAACTGCGCATGCTCAACCACTGGGACAACCTGGACGGGGTGGTCGAGCGCGGCTACGCCGGCGCCTCGTTATGGAACTGGCAGACCCTGCCGGGGTATCTGGATCCGCGCTATACCGACTACGCGCGCGCCAATGCATCGCTGGGCATCAACGGCAGCGTGCTCAACAATGTCAATGCCAAGGCCTGGAGCCTGACGCCGCAGTATCTGGACAAGGCGGCGGCACTGGCCAAGGTGTTTCGTCCCTACGGCATCCGGGTGTTTCTCAGCGCGCGTTTCAGCGCGCCGATCGAGATCGGTGGCCTGAAGACCGCCGACCCGCTGGATCCGCAGGTGCGGCAGTGGTGGCGCAACAAAGCCGACGAGATCTATGCACGCATTCCGGACTTCGGCGGTTTGTTGGTCAAGGCCAACTCCGAAGGCCAGCCCGGCCCGCAGGACTACGGGCGCAGCCATGCCGATGGCGCCAATCTGCTGGCCGACGCGCTGGCGCCGCACGGGGGCGTGGTGATGTGGCGCGCGTTCGTCTATTCGCATGCGCAGCCGGACGATCGCGCCAAGCAGGCGTACAGCGAGTTCCTGCCGCTGGATGGCCAGTTCCGCGACAACGTGATCGTGCAGGTCAAGAACGGGGCGATCGACTTCCAGCCGCGCGAGCCGTTCCATCCGCTGTTCGGCGCGATGCGCAAGACGCCGTTGATGCCGGAGTTCCAGATCACCAAGGAGTATCTGGGCTTTTCGACCCATCTGGCCTACCTGGGAACGCTGTTTGCCGAAACCCTGCAGGCCGACACCCATGCGCGCGGCAAGGGCTCGACGGTGGCCAGGACCGTGGATGGCAGTTTGTTCAAGGATGCCGGTCGCACGCGGCTGACCGGTATCGCCGGGGTGGCCAATATCGGTGCGGACCGCAACTGGAGCGGCTCGATCTTCGATCAGGCCAACTGGTATGCATACGGGCGGCTGGCGTGGAACCCGCAGTTGTCGCCGCAGGCGATCGCGCAGGAGTGGGCGCGCATGACCTTCTCCAACGATGCTGACGTGGTGACGCCCGTGGTCGACATGCTGCTGCGCTCGCGCGAGGCAGTGGTGGACTACATGACCCCGCTCGGCCTGCATCACCTGATGGGGCGCGGCCATCACTACGGCCCGGCACCGTGGGATGCGGGCAGCGAGCGCCCGGATTGGGACCCGGTCTACTACCACCGTGCCGATCGCGACGGCATCGGTTTCGATCGCACTGCCAGCGGCAGCAATGCGGTGGCGCAATACGCCAGGCCGGTGGCGCGCGTGTTCGGCGATGTGCAGCGCGTGCCGGAGCATTACCTGCTGTGGTTCCACCATGTGCCCTGGGAGCACCGCATGGCCTCCGGACGGCCGCTGTGGGACGAGCTGGTATGGCATTACGACCACGGCGTGAACGAGGTGCGTGCCATGCGCGCGACCTGGCAGGGCCTGGCCGGCAGGATCGATCCGCCGCGTTACCGGCAGGTGGCCAGTTTCCTGGCGATCCAACAGGACGAAGCGCAGTGGTGGCGCGATGCCAGCATCGCCTACTTCCAGAACGTGTCCGGGCGGCCGTTGCCGGCCGGCACGGCGCCGCCGGCGCATCCGTTGGCGTATTACCAGGCATTGCAGTTTCCGTATGCACCGGGGAATCCGAAATGAGCGCGCGCAGCTCGACGGTCCTCATGGCAGCGCTCTGCGCAGCGCTGCTGCCGCGCCTGGCGCAGGCGGCCGACGCGCCGTTGCTGCATGCGCTGTTTCAGGAGCATGTGGTGTTGCAGCGCGATGCGCCGATCCGCGTGTGGGGCGATGCACCCCCTGGCACGCGCGTGAGCGTGCAACTGGATGCGCAGCAGGTGCAGGCACGCGCAGATCGGCAAGGCCACTGGGAAGCGCGCCTGCCTGCGCACGCCGCAGGTGGCCCGTACACCTTGAGCGCACGCACCAGCACCGGTGTGACGCAGCAGGTCGACGACGTGCTGATCGGCGACGTGTGGCTGTGCTCGGGCCAGTCCAACATGGAATTGCAGGTGCATCGCACCTTGGATTCACGCAGCGAGATTGCCGATGCCGACAACCCGCGCATCCGCATGTTCAAGGTGCCGGCGCAGTCCAGCCCGACGCCGCAGCGCCGCTTCGGTGGCACTGCCGCATGGCAGCGCACCACGCCGGAGACGGTGAAGGAGTTTTCTGCGGCCTGCTATTACTTCGCGCGTGAGTTGCAGAAGACCGTCGATGTGCCGATGGGCCTGATCAATGCCTCCTGGGGCGGCTCGCAACTGCAGGCCTGGATCGGCGAGAAGGCACTGCGCGCTGCCGGCGACGACGGCCCGGCGCTGGATGTACTGGCGCGTTATGCACGCGACCCGGTGGATGCCGCGCCGCAGTGGGGCGCGCTGTGGGAGGCCTGGTGGCATGCGCACGGCGAAGGCGAGCCCTGGCAAGCGGATGCGCCCGGCGCCTGGCAAACCGCACCGGCGGCATTGGGCGCATGGGACGACTGGGGCGTGCCGCAGCTGGTCGGGTTCAACGGCATGGTCTGGTACCGCACCAGCGTGGAGCTGACGCCGGCGCAGGCCGCACAGGACGCCAGCTTGCTGCTCGGGCCGGTGGACGAGCTGGACCAGACCTGGGTCAACGGGCGCGGCGTGGGCAGCAGTTACGGTGCCGACCAGCCGCGTCGCTACAGCGTGCCGCGCGGCCGCCTGCATGCCGGGCGCAACAGCATCGTGCTCAATGTGCTCAACACCTATCGGCGCGGTGGGCTGCTGAGCGATGCGCAATCGCGTGCGCTGCAGTTCGCCGATGGCAGCACGCTACCCCTGGATGCGCCCTGGCAGTACCGCATCGTGCCGCCGCAACTGGGCTCGCCACCGCGCGCGCCGTGGTCGTCGGCGGCCGGGCTGACCACCTTGTACAACGGCATGATCGCCCCGCTCGGCCAGCTCGGCCTGCGTGGCGTGCTGTGGTACCAGGGGGAATCCAATGCCGGCGATGCGGTGCATTACCCGGCCTTGCTCGCTGCATGGCAACGCGATTGGCGGCAGCGCTTCGGTGCGCAGTTGCCGCTGCTGATCGTGCAACTGGCCAACTATGGCGCGCCGCCCACGCAGCCGGTGGAGAGCGGATGGGCGCAACTGCGCGAGGCGCAACGCCGCTTCGTCACCAACGATGCGCATGCGGGCCTTGCGGTGGCGATCGATATCGGCGACCGCTACGACATCCATCCGGCCAACAAGCAGGAGCTGGGCCGGCGCCTGGCGCGCGCGGCAAGGCGTGCGGTGTATGGCGAAGCGCTTGCGCCTTCCGGCCCGGTGCCGCGCGGCGCCCAGCGCGAAGCCGACAGCGTGCGCATCGCCTTCGACGATGTGGACACCGCCTTGCTCAGCTATGGCGCCGATGCGCCGGTCGGGTTCGAGCTGTGCGGCGCCGCGCCCAACAACTGTCGCTATGCCGTTGCCAGCTTGCACGACCACACCATCAGCCTGCGCATTCCCACCGGCCTGGCCGTCACGCGCGTGCGCTACTGCTGGGCCGACAGCCCGGTGTGCACCCTGTACGACCGCAGCGGCCTGCCGGCCGGCCCATTCGAACTCCCCCTCACTGCTGCCACTTCTCCCTGAGCGAGACCACGATGTCACAGACTCCCGACTCCCCTGCTCCGCTGCAAGGCTCGGCCCGCGATCGCGAGATCGTCGAGGCGCGCGTCATCGTCACCTGCCCGGGCCGCAACTTCGTCACCTTGAAGATCCGTACCCGCTCGGGCATCACCGGGCTGGGCGATGCCACGCTCAATGGCCGCGAACTGGCGGTGGCGGCGTATTTGCAGGAACACCTGGTGCCGAACCTGATCGGCCGCGATGCCGGCCGTATCGAAGACATCTGGCAGTTCTTCTACCGCGGCGCGTACTGGCGACGCGGCCCGGTGACTATGAGCGCGATCGCCGCGGTGGACGTGGCCTTGTGGGACATCCTGGGCAAGATGGCCGGCCTGCCGTTGTATCAGCTGCTCGGCGGGCGCTCGCGCGAGGGCGCGCTGGTGTACGGCCATGCCAATGGCCGCGATATCGCCGAAACCAGCGATGAGGTCGGCCGCTTCCGCGAGCTGGGCTTCATCGCCATCCGCGCGCAGTGCGGCGTGCCCGGCATCAAGAAGACCTACGGCATTTCCAGCGGCGGCAAACCGTATGAGCCGGCCGAGAGCGAACTGCCGAGCGAAACGGTATGGTCCACGCCACGTTATCTCGGCGTGGTGCCGAAGCTGTTTGCGCAATTGCGCAACGACCACGGCGACGAGATCGAACTGCTGCACGACGCGCACCACCGGCTCACTCCCATCGAGGCAGCGCGCCTGGGCCGTGACCTGGAACCGTACCGGTTGTTCTGGCTGGAAGACGCCACCCCTGCAGAAAACCAGCGCGCGTTCGAAGTGATCCGCCAGCACACGGTGACGCCATTGGCGGTGGGCGAGGTGTTCAATTCGCTGTGGGATTGCAAGCACCTGATCGAGCAGCAGCTGATCGACTACATCCGCACCACGATCGTCCACGCCGGCGGCATCACCCATGTGCGCCGGCTGGCCGATTTCGCCGCGCTGCATCAGGTGCGCACCGGCTTCCACGGCGCCACCGATCTGTCGCCGGTGTGCATGGGCGCGGCATTGCACTTCGACACCTGGGTACCCAACTTCGGCATCCAGGAATACATGTTCCATTCCGACGCGGCCAACGCGGTGTTCCCGCACGATTACGTGTTCCGCGATGGCCGCCTGCATTGCGGCGAAACGCCCGGGCATGGCGTGGACATCGACGAAGCGCTGGCCGCGAAGTATCCCTACGTGCCCAAGCAGTTGCCAGTTGCGCGCCTGGAGGACGGCGCGATGTGGGACTGGTGATGCGTCTGCTGCCGGCCGCGCTTGCGGCACTGCTGCTTGCCGTGGCCGCGCCTGCGCGCGTGCACGCGCAAGCGCAGGCCGATGTCGCCTTCGACTGGTTCGAATATCGCGGCGACGATGCGGTGTTCGCCACGCCGTTGCCGCCCGGCCACTACCGCAACCCGGTGCTGGCCGGGTTCTACCCGGACCCCAGCGTGACGCGCGTGGGCGAGCGCTATTACCTGGTCAATTCCACGTTTGCGTATTTCCCGGCGATCCCGGTGTTCGAGAGTACCGACCTGGTGCACTGGACGCAGATCGGCAATGTGGTCGAGCGCCGCAAGCAGCTCGACTACGACGGGCTGGGCGTGTCGCGCGGCATGTTCGCTGCCAGCATCCGTCATCATGCCGGGCGTTTCTATGTCGTGGGGACCTCGGTCGACAGCGGCGGCAACTTCATTGCCAGCGCCAGCAATCCCGCAGGCCCATGGTCGGCACTGACGTGGTTGCCGGGCATCGACGGCATCGACCCGTCGTTGTTCTTCGATACGGACGGCAGCGCCTACCTGCTCAACAACGGCCCGCCGGAAGGTACGCCGTTGTACGAAGGCCACCGTGCGATCTGGATGCAGCGCTTCGACCTCGCCAGCAATCAACCGGTCGGCCCGCGCAAGGTGGTGCTCAACGGCGGGGTGGATCTGGCCAGCAAGCCGATCTGGATCGAAGGCCCGCATCTGTACCGACGCGACGGGTGGTATTACCTCTCGTGTGCCGAAGGCGGCACCGGCCCGCAACATTCGCAGGTGGTGCTGCGCAGCCGCACTGTGTGGGGGCCGTTCGCGGCATCGCCGCACAATCCGATTTTGACCCAACGCGACCTGCCGGCCAATCGCGCACACCCGGTCAGCAATGCCGGGCATGTGGATCTGGTGGACACACCGGACGGGCACTGGTGGGCGGTGTTCCTGGCCAGCCGCCCGTATGCGGGCGAACGCTACAACACCGGGCGCGAAACCTTCCTGCTGCCGGTGCACTGGCGCGATGGTTGGCCGTCGATCCTGCCGGCCGGCGAGCCGATTCCGTATCACGCACAGAGCCCGCGCGGCGGCAAGACACCGGCCGATCAAGCCCCGTTGTCGGGCAACTTCACCTGGCGCGACGACTTCGCCGGAACCTCATTGCAGCGCGAATGGCTTTATTTACGTGTGCCCAAACATGAAGTGGCCAACCTGCGCACGCGCGCCGGTTGGGTGACGCTGCATGCCAATGCACACGGCCTGGACAGCACCGCCACACCTGCCTTCCTCGCGCGTCGCCAGCAGCACACGCGCTTTACCGCAAGCACGGCCTTGGCGGTACCCACGCAGGCCGGCATCAGCGCAGGGCTTGCTGCTTTTCAGAATTCCAACGTGTGGTATGCACTGGGCGTGCGACGCAACGGCGATGCGCTGGACGTCTTCCTCGACAAGCGCGAGGGCGCAAGAACCACCACGCTCGCACGCACCCGCGTCCCCACAACGGCGCAGCTGCGCCTGCAGATCAGCGGCGATGGCGGCGCGTACAGCTTCGCCTTCGATGCCGATGGGCGCGGCTGGCAGTCGCTACGCCGCAACGATGCTGCGGGCATGCTCAGCACCACACAGGCCGGCGGTTTCGTCGGCAGCATGATCGGGCCGTTTGCCCAGCTGGAACCGCACCGCACCCAGGAGGACTGACCATGCATTCGCACCCCGCCCATCTCGCCACCGCCCCACATCGCGCACTCGCACGCGGCTTACTGCTGGCGATGGCGCTTGCCGCCACCGGCGCGCAGGCCGCAACGCCGCCGCCATACCTGGACACCCAGCGCCCGTTCGATGTACGCGCGGCCGACCTGGTGGCGCGCATGACGCTGGAGGAAAAGGCCGCGCAGATGCAGAACGCCACCCCGGCGATCCCGCGCCTGCAGGTGCCCGAATACGATTGGTGGAACGAAGCGCTGCACGGCGTAGCGCGTGCCGGTGGCGCCACCATGTTTCCGCAGGCGATCGGCCTGGCTGCTACGTTCGACACCCCATTGATGGCCGAGGTGGCCACCGCCATCGGCGACGAAGCACGCGCCAAGCACCATGCATTCCTGGCGCGCGGCGAGCACAAGCGCTACCAGGGGCTCACCTTCTGGTCGCCCAACATCAACATCTTCCGCGACCCGCGCTGGGGCCGCGGGCAGGAAACCTATGGCGAAGACCCGTTTCTGACCGCGCGCATGGGCGTGACCTTCGTGCAGGGCCTACAGGCGCAGCAAGGGCCGTACCGCAAGCTCGATGCCACCGCCAAGCACTTCGCCGTGCACAGCGGTCCGGAGGCCGACCGTCATCATTTCGACGTGCATCCCGGCGAGCGCGATCTCCATGAAACCTATCTGCCCGCGTTCCAGGCCCTGGTGCAGGAAGGCAAGGTCGCTGCGGTGATGGGCGCCTACAACCGCGTCAATGGCGAGTCCGCCTCGGCCAGCACGCGGCTGGAAGGCATCCTGCGCCGCGACTGGGGCTTCGAAGGCTACATCGTCAGCGACTGCGCCGCCATCCGCGATATCTGGCAGAACCACAAGATCGTGCCCACGCCCGAGGCCGCGGCCGCGCTCGGCGTCAAGCACGGCACCGACCTGGACTGCGGCGACACCTACGCCGCATTGCCGGCGGCGGTGCGCGCCGGCTTGATCGACGAGGCCAGCATCGACACCGCGCTCAAGCGCCTGATGACCACGCGCATGCGGCTGGGCATGTTCGACCCGCCGGCCAAGGTGCCCTGGGCGCAGATTCCTGCGACGGTGAATCAATCGCCAGAGCACGATGCACTGGCCCGCCGCACCGCGCGCGAATCGCTGGTGCTGCTGAAGAACGACGGCCTGCTGCCGCTCAAACCCACGCTCAAGCGCATCGCCGTGATCGGCCCCACCGCCGACGACCCGATGTCGCTGCTGGGCAATTACTACGGCACGCCAGCCGCGCCGGTCACCATCCTGCAAGGCATCCGCGACGCCGCACCGCAGGCACAGGTGGTCTACGCGCGCGGCAGCGATCTGGTGGAAGGGCGCGAAGACCCCAATGCCGCGGCACCGATCGACACCCGCTATCTGCGCCCGGCGCCAGATGCCAAGCAGAACGGCCTCACCGGTGAATACTTCCGTGGACGTGCGTTGGCCGGCCAGCCGGTGCTGACCCGTATCGACCCGCGCATCGCCTTCCGCTGGGACCGCAATGCGCCTACCGACGATGCCGTCGGCCGCGGTGAACTGCAGGCCGACCGTGCACTGGCCAAGGACGACTTCAGCGTGCGCTGGCATGGCCAGCTGCTGCCGCCGGTGTCGGGCACCTACGAGCTGCAGATCGCCGCCGACGATGGCGTGCGCCTGTTTCTGGACGGCAAGCTGCTCATCGATCAATGGGGCGAGGCCCCGCGCATGCGCGGCGGCAATGCCAGCGTTGCGCTGGAAGCCGGCAAGGCCTACGACCTGCGCGTGGAATACTTCGAGGCCACGCGCGATGCCGGCGTGCGTCTGGCCTGGCGCATGCCCGGCGCCAAACCGCCGCTGCAGGAAGCGGTGGACGCCGCACGCAACGCCGAGGTGGTGGTGTTCGTCGGCGGGCTCACCGGCGATGTCGAAGGCGAAGAGATGGACGTCAACTATCCTGGCTTTGCCGGCGGCGACCGCACCGACACCCGCCTGCCCAAACCGCAGCGCGAATTGCTGCAGGCACTGCAGGCCACCGGCACGCCGGTGGTTGCGGTGCTGACCACCGGCTCTGCGCTGGCGATCGACTGGGCGCAGCACCACGTGCCCGCGATCCTGTTGGCCTGGTATCCCGGCCAACGCGGCGGCAGCGCGGTCGGCGATGTGCTGTTCGGCCAGGCCAGTCCCGGCGGCCGCCTGCCGATCACCTTCTACAAGGAAGACGAGCGCCTGCCCGCCTTCGACGATTACGCCATGCGCGGCCGCACCTATCGCTACTTCGACGGCAAGCCGCTGTACCCGTTCGGCCACGGCCTGTCGTACACGCAATTCGCCTATTCGGATCTGCAGCTGGACCGCACCACGGTTGCAGCCGATGGCACGCTCACGGCAACGGTCACGCTGAAGAACACCGGCCAACGCGCAGGCGATGAAGTGGTGCAGCTGTATCTGCATCCGCTCAAGCCGCAACGCGAACGCGCCATCAAGGAACTGCGCGGCTTCCAGCGCATCACCCTGCAACCCGGCGAACAACGCCAGCTGCGCTTCACCCTCAAGGCGCAAGATGCCCTGCGCATCTACGACGACCAGCGCAAGGCCTACGCGGTGGACCCAGGCGACTACGAAATACAGATCGGCGCTTCCAGCGCAGACATCCGCAACAAGCAGCGCTTCACCGTCACCGACAAGTAGCAAATGCCGACACCCACGCCATGCGGACATGGGCAAAGAAGCCCCCAGCCGCGATTCCCCTAAAGCCCCTCTCCCGCCGGGGCGAAGAGGCACCGCTTGGGCGCCACTGACGCGCGTGCCTTGGAGCGCCCGCGTCGCAAGACGTGGGCCGGGGCGCGGAGCGGGGGTTGGTGAGGGTACGGCCACAGGCGAACTTGCAGCACCCCCACGATTCCAAACAAAAACCCATGCCAATTCCAACGCTCTCCATTGCAACGCTCTCCCATCTGCCAACCACCGTCCTCCCTCCCAGCTACAACCCCAAACACACCACCATCGGCATCGTCCATCTGGGCGCTGGCGCCTTCCACCGCGCCCACCAGGCCGTCTACCTCGACGACCTGCTCGCGCAGGACCCCAGCTGGGCCATCTGCGCCGTGTCGCTACACAGCGCGGGCGTGCGCGACGCCCTGCGTCCGCAAGACGGCCTGTACACCCTCGCCTTGCTCGACGAGCACCCCCAACTGCGCATCATCGGCGCCATCCGCGAGGTGCTGTGCGCCGCCGACGAACCCGCCGCCGTGCTCGCGCGCCTGGCCGATCCCGCCGTGCGCCTGGTCACCCTCACCGTCACCGAAAAAGGCTATTGCCTGGCCGGCGACACGCTCGACCTGGCCCATCCCGACATCGTGCACGACATCGCCAGCCCCGGCACACCGCGCAGCGCCATCGGCTATCTGGTCGCCGGCCTGCAACAGCGCAGGCAGCAAGGCAGCGCACCGTTCACCGTGCTCAGCTGCGACAACCTGCCCGACAACGGCAGCCTGCTGCGCAGCGCGGTATTGCGGCTCACCCAGCAACACGATCCAGCACTTGCTGCATGGATCGACCGCCAAGTCAGCTTTCCGCGTTCGATGGTCGACAGCATCACCCCCGCCACCGACGACGCGCTGCGCGCAAATGTGCAAGCGCAAACCGGCTTGCACGACGCCTGGCCGATCCAGCGCGAGCGCTACAGCCAGTGGGTGATCGAAGACCGCTTCTGCAACGGCCGCCCCGCGCTCGAGCGCGCAGGCGTGATTCTCAGCGACGATATCGCCGGCTACGCACGCGCCAAACTGCGCCTGCTCAACGGCCCGCATTCCGCACTCGCCTATCTCGGCAGCCTGCTCGGTCTGGAGACGGTCGCCGACGCCATGCACCACCGGCAACTGGCCGCCTTTGTCGAAGCCCTGATGCGCGCGGACATCGCCCCCACCCTGCAGCCCATGCCGGGCTTCGACCCGCAGCACTACATCGATGCCATCCTGGCCCGCTTCCGCAACCCCGCCATCCGCCACCTGCTCGCCCAGATCGCCTGGGACGGCTCGCAGAAGATTCCGGTGCGCCTGCTCAGCGCGATCAGTGATGCATTGGATGCCGGGCGACGGATCGACCGGCTCTGCATTCCGGTAGCGGCGTGGTTGCAATTCGTGCGCAGGCAGGCGGCCAACGGCGTGGCCTTGGTCGATCCGCTGGGCGAAGTCCTTAGCGACATCGGCCGTTCGACCACCGGCGATGCCAGCCATGACATCGCGGCATTCCTCACCGTGGATGCAGTGTTCGCTTCGCTCTCTGGCGATGCGCGTTTTATGGAGGCACTGCAAGCTGCCTACGCTACGCTGGGCACTGCAACACCGGCGCAGATACAGCTGCCAATCGATGCAAGGTGATGCACGGCAAACGCATCGCCCGCTGCAATCGCATGCCGACAGGGTCCGATGTCTGCGTCGTGCGATCTCTGGCAGCGTGTACCTCGTGCCACCTGGTCGATGGCCTGTTCCGGCTGTGCAGGTATGCAGATGCAGGCGATTGGACGCCTAGTTACCGATTACCTGCCCAATCCTGATCAGATTGCCGTTTTCATCGACAAGCGCAAATTCCCGCATCCCCCACGGCTTGTCGCTGACAGCATCGAGCCTGGGGATGCCGTGCGCCGGTAGCTGCGCGGCACGCATGGCGGCGTAGACCGCATCGACATCGCCAACCCGGATGTAGCAGCCCGCATAGCAGGCAGCAGGTTCAAGATCCGGGTGCGCGAAGAAATGCAGCTCCACCTCGCCACGCGTCAGGATCGCGTAGCCCGCATCGTGCGGGTGCGCGTCACCGACAAAGCCCAGCCGCCGATAGAAGGCGAGCGTACGTTCGATCGAGCGACCGGGGAGCAGTGGGATCGTACGGTCTGGCGTTTCAGCAGTGGAAGTCATCGCTTTCTCGTAGTGGGATAACGAAGCCGTCTTTGGGCGCAACGATACGCCAGATACGAAAGATCGGTTGGGAACCGTGCCGTGCCGTCTTGACTCGCCGCATTGGCGAATAGCAAGATCCCTGTGCTGCGGCACATTCCACAGCCGAATTTGACAGTCCGAAACCACAAGGCGCACCAGCGCCCCTTGCACGATGTCGGCGCTTCTTTTTCCCGACTTATCGCATGGGCAGGCGCGCTCGCTTTACGGCTGGTGGTGCGCGAAGACCACAAGGTCTGCCGACTCCTTGCAACCTGTCTACTAACTGCGCATCGTCCGCCACCCTTGTTTAGCAGCTTCTTGCCTGCAATGGCATCTGCATCGCGTCGCTCGCCATGACATGCTTGGCCCTATCCACGACCCCCGCCCAGGTTCGGTTAGGTTCAAGCTCCGCATGGGCATGCGCAAGAAACACGAGTTGCCGGAAAAACCCTGCATGCAATGCGGGCGGCCGTTTCGTTGGCGCAAGAAGTGGGAGCGCGTGTGGGACGAGGTGAAGTACTGCTCCGACCGTTGCCGTGGCGAAAGCAAGCGGACGCGTGTGGCTCCGTGATCGGCGCGCTGTATTGATCGCCGGTTAACACATCGGAACTCCACCGCCAAACCCTTGCACACAGGCGCACTCGCGTTGTGTCGGTGCGCGACGTACAGCAGCGGACCTCGGTACCGGTGTGATTTCCCGATGGCCACTGCTGGTCGCAGTCGCGACGTTTGGCCAAGCGCGGTGGAAGACGCGGGGTTGGTAGGCTACCTTGTTCGTGCACCTATGGAGTTCTCTGCATGAAACTGGCTGTCTTCAGCACCCGCCCTTACGACAAGCGCTTTCTCGACGAAGCGAAACTACGCCTGGGCGTGGAATACGCAGTCGAGTTCGTCTACTTCGAGGCATCGCTCAACCTGCAGACGGCAACGTTGGCGCAGGGGTGCGAAGTGGTCTGCGTCTTCGTCAACGACCAGCTCGACGCGCCCGTGCTGCAGGCACTGCACGCGGCCGGCGTGCGCGCAGTGCTGCTGCGCTGCGCCGGTTTCAACAATGTGGATCTTGCTGCGGCTGCGGCACTCGGGCTGTTCGTGGCACGCGTGCCGGCCTACTCGCCCGAGGCGGTGGCCGAGCACACCCTGGCGCTGGTCATGACGCTCAACCGGCAGACGCACCGCGCCTACAACCGCGTACGCGAGGGCAACTTCATGCTCGATGGCCTGCTCGGCCGCACCTTGCGCGGCAAGACGGTGGGCCTGATCGGGCTGGGCAAGATCGGGCTGGCGACTGCACGTATTTTTCAGGGAATGGGCTGCAGCGTGCTGGGCTTTGACCCCTATCCCACGCCGGGGTTCGAGACGCTCGGGCAGCGGGTCGAGCTGGAGACGCTATTGGCTCGCTCGGACATCGTCTCGCTGCACTGCCCGCTGACACCGGCGACCCAGTACCTGATCAATGACGCGTCGCTGGCGTCGATGAAGCCGGGTGCGATGCTGGTCAACACCTCACGCGGTGGGCTGGTGGATACCGATGCGGTGATCCGCGCGCTCAAGTCCCGCCAGCTGGGCCATCTTGCCATCGATGTCTACGAGCAGGAAAACGCATTGTTCTTTCAGGACCGCTCGGGCGAGATCATCGACGACGAGGTGTTTCAGCGCCTGATGACCTTCCCCAATGTGCTGGTGACCGGGCACCAGGGATTCTTCACTGCCGAGGCGCTGCAGGAGATCTCCGAGATCACCTTGCGCAACCTCGCCGACTTCGCTGCCGGTTCCCCGTGCGCGAATCGTGTGCCGACAGCTTAGCGTCACCTTTTCCGTTCACCACTCGCGCAGGTTCGACCATGTGGCAACAACTCTACGACCCGCTCGGTAACGCCAACCTGTCGGCCTTGCTGGCCGCCTTGCCGGTGCTGTTGTTTTTGCTGGCACTGACGGTGCTGCGGCTCAAGGGGCTGACCGCCGCGTCGCTGGCCGTACTGGTCTCGGTGGCGGTGTCGTCGTTGGTGTTCGGCATGCCGATGGCCAGCATCGTGGGCGCCGCGCTGTTGGGCATCGCCAACGGTATCTTCCCGATCGGCTTTATCGTGCTGATGGCGGTGTGGCTGTACAAGCTGGCCATCCGCAGCGGCAAGTTCGAGGTGATCCGCGGCAGCATTGCCACGGTGTCCGAAGACCAGCGCATCCAGGTGCTGCTGATCGCGTTCTGCTTCGGCGGATTTCTGGAAGGCGCCGCGGGGTTCGGCGTGCCGATCGCCATCTGTGCGGCGCTGCTGGTGGAGCTGGGCTTCCGTCCGCTCAAGGCGGCGATGCTGTGCCTGCTCGCCAACGGCGCGGCGGGCGCCTACGGGGCGATCGGCATCCCGGTGCTGGTCGGTGCACAGCAAGGTGGCGTGCGCCTGGACGAGATGTCGCTGATGCTGATGGTGCTGGTGCAGGTCTGCGCACTGTTGGTGCCGGCGGGGCTGGTGGCGATGCTCGATGGTTGGCGTGGCGTGCGCGAGACCTGGCCGGTGCTGCTGTTTGTCGGCGTGGTGTTCAGTGGCGTGCAGACGTTGACGCTGTCTCTGCTGGGGCCGGAACTGGTGGACATTCTCGGACCCTTGGCCGGCATGGGCGGGCTGGCACTGTTCATGCGGTTCTGGCGCCCCAAGCGCATCTACCGCGAGGCGCAGGCCCCGCCGTGCTCCGCCCAGCGCTGGACGCTCACGCAGGTGCTGCTGGCATGGTCGCCGTTCTACATGTTGACCGGCGCGATCCTGGTATGGAGCCTGCCTGCGTTCAAGGCGCTGTTTGCCGCAGACGGCGCGCTTGCCGACACGGTGCTGCGTCTGCCCATCGGCCTGCTCGATCAACGCGTGCAGGAAGTGCCGCCATTGGTCGCCAGCGTGCGTACGCTGCCTGCGGTGTGGAACGTCGGTTGGCTCAACGCCTCCGGCACGGCGATCCTGATCGCAGCGGTGCTCACGGTGCTACTGTCGCCGCGCCTGAACCTGCGCTCGGCAACGGGCGAACTGGTCCAGTCGGCGAAGGAGATGTGGAAGCCGCTGGCCACCGTGTCGCTGGTGATGGCGGTGGCCTATGTCACCAATTACTCCGGCGCGTCCTCGTCCATCGGGCTGGCGCTGGCCCAGGCAGGAGGCGTGTTTCCGTTGCTGTCGCCGGTCATCGGCTGGATGGGGGTGTTCATCACCGGCTCGGTGGTCAACAGCAATACGCTGTTTGCGCACCTGCAGGCAGTGACGGCGGCACAGATCGGCGTGCCTGCTGCGTTGCTGGTGGCCGCCAACACCGCCGGTGGCGTGATGGCGAAACTGGTCTCGCCGCAATCGATCGCCATTGCGGCGGCCGCGGTCAAACTGGTGGGGCAGGAGTCGGCGATCATGCGGACCACCCTGGCCGCAAGCCTTGGATTGCTGGCGTATGTCTGCCTTTGCACGTGGCTGCTGTCGATGGTGTTGCAATGACTCTTCGATGATGCGCGCCGCCATGTGTTGCGCGTTGCGGCTTCACCGGCACGCTCTTGTGCGGATCGACGCGTGCGTTGCTTGAATCGGGTGCTGCGTTCTTTGTGCTGATGCCATAACCGGGCAACCAAACGAGTGCATCGGTTCAGTTCGCTACGGCGTGCGCGCTTTTTTTGTGCCTGAAAGAATCCGGCATTTTCCTTGCAAACCGTATTGCGGCGATGTCGCTACACTCGGCATTCCCTGCGCTCAGGTAGCAGCCGTCCATGACCCTGTCAGCAAACGCGTTACGTGTGGCTTTTGTATTGGCCATGTCTGCATGCTCACCCGCGTTCGCCGAGACGGCGGTGCAGGCACCTGCATCGCTACAAGCTCGGCACGCATTGCAATGGAAAACCATGACCGGCGAAGGCAGGCCGCATGCACGGCACGAGAACAGCCTGGTGTCGGTCGGCGACCGTCTCTATCTGATCGGAGGGCGCGATGACCGGCCGCTGGACATCTTCGACACCACAACACGGCGCTGGTCCAAGGGCAGCACGCCGCCGCTGGCGGTCAGCCACGCACAGGCAGTGGTGTCGTCGGGGAAGATCTACTTCGTCGGCGGCCTGACCGGCGACTACCCGGAAGAAGCGGCGCTGACCCACCTGTTGATCTACGACCCCACCACCGACCGCTGGCAGGTGGGTGCGGAGATTCCCGAGGGCCGTCGCCGCGGCGCGGCAGGCGCGGTGGCGCACGCCGGCGTGCTGTACCTGGTGGGCGGCAATACGCGCGGCCACATGAGCGGTTATGTGCCGTGGCTGGATGCGTTCGACACCAGGACGCAGCAATGGACGCAGCTGGCCGACGCACCGCGTGCGCGCGATCATTTCCATGCGGTGGTGCTCGACGGCAAGCTGTATGCGGCCGGTGGCCGCAGGTCATCGCACGAGAGTGGCAACACCTTGGCGCAGACGATTTCCGAAGTCGACGTCTACGACATCCAGCGCGGCACCTGGAGCGTTGCCCCGGCCGCACTGCCGACGCCGCGCGCCGGTGCCGCCGCCATTGCGCGCAATGGCCAGGTGCTGGTCATGGGCGGCGAGAGCACGCGCCAGGTCAAGGCGCACGATGACGTCGAAGCCTACGACCCGGCCACCTCCACCTGGCAGACGCTGGCTGCGTTGCCGCAAGGACGCCACGGCACCCAGGCCGCAACGGTCGGCGGCGATCTATACATCGTGGCGGGCAGCGGCAACCGTGGCGGCGGGCCGGAGCTGGATGATGTGCTGGTACTGCACGGAGGCAGCACGCCGTAGGCCATGCTGACGCCCGCGTGCGGCATGCTGCGAGAGACATGCTTGAAGATTGTGCCTGTGCAGATGCGGATCTAATCTGCTGCATCGTTGTTCAATGTGCAGCGCCAGGGAGTGGTCATGCCAAAACGTGGATCAGATAACCCGCTATCAACGATGCCTGGCGTTGCCGGGCAATTTTCGCTGCCATTGGTACAGGCGGAAGGCGAGCCGGCGACACCGCCACTGCTGGCAGCTGCCGACCCGCGTTACAGCAATTACATCGTCTATGTCGATGAAAGCGGCGACCACGGCCTGGAGTCTGTAGATCCCAACTATCCGGTGTTTGTGCTGGCATTGTGTGTCTGCCACAAAGGCCACTACGCGCAACGCGTGGTTCCCGCCATCGAGTCATTCAAGTTCAGGCATTTCGGGCATGACGTGGTGATTCTTCACGAGCATGACATCCGCAAGGAAAAGGGACATTTCCGCTTCAGTGATCGGTTGGAAAAGACGATTTTTCTGGACGAGCTGACGGGAATCATCGAGCTGCATAACTTCATCCTGATCAGCTGTGTCATCGACAAGACACGGCTGAAGGAAAAAGCCCAGACCGCAGACAACCCCTACCACCTGGCGCTTGCATTCTGCCTGGAAACACTTTTCGAACTGATGCAAGAAAAGAAGCAGGACGATGTTGCAACGCACGTGGTGGTTGAATGCCGTGGCAAGAAGGAAGACCGCGATCTGGAGCTGGAATTCAGGCGGATCTGCGACGACGCAAGCCGCTGGGGCCGGCAACTTCCCTTTACCATCGTCTTTGCGGACAAAAAGGCCAACTCATCTGGCTTGCAACTGGCTGACCTCGTTGCGCGGCCCATCGGGCTATCGGTACTCCGCCCGGATCATCCCAATCGCGCATTCGACGTGCTGCAGCGAAAATTCTTCTGCAAGCAAGGCCGGCGTCAATTGGGTGTCGACTATGAAGGCTGGGGCCTGAAAATTTTCCCGCTGCCAGAAAGCGAAAAGCCCCGGTGATCTCACCGAGGCTATGACGCCGACCGGGAACCCCCAGTCCACTTGGGGTGCGAGTCTAGAGTTCTGGACCCAAGAATTCAAGGTTGCCTGCTACGAAACCTGGTCAGTCAGCACATCGCACCCATCAGCTGTTGTGACTGCTGAAAGCAGAACGATTTGCAACACAGGGCGATGGGTAAAGCTCCATCGCGGCCAGGGCCGCTCCTACTAAAGCGGCGATTGCGCGAACTCCAAGCCAAGCGCCTTGACCCGCACCCGCGCCAGCATCGCGTGGGAGGTCATGTACAGCGTATGGCCGTCGTTGCCGAAGGCGCAGTTGGAGATGGGCTCGCCGGTTTCGATGCGGCCCAGCCTGCGGCCGTCGGGGGCGAACACGATGACGCCGCCGGGGCCGGTGGCGAACAGGTGGCCGTCGGCGGAGACCGCCATGCCGTCGGGCAGGCCGGGCGCGTCCTTGGCCACCAGATCGGAGGCGTCGGCGAACACGCGCTTGCCGGTCACCGCACCGGCTGCGTCGAGCGTGTAGGCCATCCAGATCGGGCGGTCCGGATCGGAATTGGCCACGTACAGGGTGCGCGCATCCGGCGACAGTGCGATGCCATTGGGAAGGCTGAGGCTGTCGTCCAGCAGGTGCACGCTGCCGTCGGTGTCCAGCCGGTAGACACCGTTGAAGCGCAGTTCCTTGACCGGCGAATCGTTCATGCCCTTCAGGCCGTACGGCGGGTCGGTGAAGAACACCACACCATCGCTGCGGCGGACCAGATCGTTGGGGCTGTTGAAGCGACGGCCGTCGAACTGCGTCGCCAGCGGCGTCTTCTTGCGCGTGGCCGGGTCGAGCCTGGCGACGATGCGCGTGCCGGAATCGGCCAGCAACACGGTACCGCCCGGCTCGGCATACAGCCCGTTGGCACCGGCTTCGCGCAGCGTGGCCTGCTCCGGGCCGCTGTAGCCGGATGGCGACAGCAGCACCGACAGGCCTGCGTCTTCGGACCAGCGATAGAGCGTGTTTTCCGGCACATCGGTGAACAGCAGATAGCCACCGTTGCGGACCCAGGCCGGGCCTTCGGACCAGGTGAAGCCTTCGCTGAGCTTCTCGATGCGCGCATCGCCGGCGACCACGTCGCTGAAGCTGCGATCGAAGCTCTGCAGATGCCCGATCGCGGCAAAGCGCGGTGGCGGCACCTCCTTCCTGGTGCAGGCGGCGAGGATTGCCAGTAGCGGAACGGCCAACAGCAGATAGGGCGGCAAGCGCATCGGTCAGTCCAGTAACGAAGTCGGGCCATGATGCCAGCATGCGTGTGCAGGCCTGCTGCGCACGCCGGCGGCCGTGCTAGCGCCCGCTAGCGTGCGCAGGTACCGCCAGCACCGCATCCAGCGCCGGTTTGGGCTGGTAATTGCGATCGAACAGCAGCGGATAGTTGGTACGGCCCGGCACGGGGTAATCGTTCTTCCATGACATGCCGTCGCTGACACCCCACACGCTGACGCGTGCAAGCTTGTCGCGCTTGCGCCAGAACAGCGCAAACAACGCGGCGTAGCGATCGCGCAGCTGCGCCTGCACCTGCGGTGGCAAGCCCTCGCGATACGGGTCGAGAAAGCGCTTGAATTCCGGCAGTTGGAACTGCTTGTGTGCAAGCCCCGTCCCGATGACCTGGCCTTCCCTGGTCAGCGGCAGTACGTCGATGTCCAGTTCGGTGATCATGACCTTGATGCCGAGCGCGGCGTAGGCATCGATGGCGTCCTCGATGTCGCGCAGGCTGGGATAGTTGAGCCCCCAATGTCCCTGCATGCCGACGCCATCGATGCGGATGCCGGATTGCTGCAGCATCCTGACCATGCGCACGATGCCATCGCGCTTGCTCGGCCGCCATGCGTTGAAATCGTTGTAATAGAGCTCCGCATCCGGCGCATACCGTTGGGCAAAGGCGAAGGCGTTGCGCACCACGGTGTCGCCATCGCCCACGCGCTGCACCCAGTTGGTGGGGCGGTAACTGCCGTCTTCGTCGATGATCTCGTTGACCACGTCCCAGGCCTGCACCTTGCCGACATAACGACCCGCCACCAACGCAATATGCTGGCGCATGCGCTCCAGTTGCTGTGCCGGCGTATTGGGCCGGCCATCAGCGGTGGTGAAGAACCAGTCCGGCGTCTGGTTGTGCCACACCAGCGTGTGACCGACCACGAACATGGCGTGATCACGTCCATAGGCGACGAAGGCGTCGGCCGCGCCGAAGTCGGACACGCCCGGGCGCGGGGCGACCACTTCGGCCTTCATCACGTTCTCGGCAGTGACGGCATTGAAGTGGCAGGCGACCAGTGCGGCAGAGGCGGCGTCCTTGCCGGAGACGATGTCGGCATTGACGGCGGTGCCGATCAGAAAGCCATCTGCGTAGGCGTGCCTGAGCGAGGTGCTGCGGGTGTCGCAGTCAGCCAAGGCCGGCACTGCCATGACAGCGCCGATCAGGGCCAGAACAAAACGCAAGCACGCTGCAGGGCGCTCGTGGGTGTGCTGCATCGCCGGATTCCTGTGCAGGTACCGCAGGTATTGCGTGATCGGGAATTCCATCACTCCACCACCACCTGCGCACTGGCCGCTTGCAAGCTGTCGGAGTCCACATGCAGCGTGATGGTGCCACGCGCGCCGGGCTTGGCACGCACGATCGCCATGCACAGCCCATTGAACGCATTGCGCTGCGGCGCGGCGAAGGATTCCAGGTTGGTGGGATCGCCGTTGTCGGTGGCGACCAGCTCGCCCGGGCCGTCGATGCGGAAACGCAAACGATCGCCGGCGGTGGGCGCAGGGCGTCCTGCGCGATCGAGCAAGCGCACGGTGACAAAGCTCAGATCCTGCCCGTCGCCACGGATGCTGCTGCGGTCCGGCGTGACCTGCATGCGCGCGGCGCTGCCAGCGGTTTGCACGCGGTCGTCGGCCCAGGGTTTGCCTTCCTTGTACGCCTGTACGCGCAGCTCGCCGGGCTGGTAGACCACCGCGTCCCAGCGCAGCCGGTACTGCAGCGGACCCTTGCGCTTGCGCCCCTGCGAGACGCCATTGACGAACAGCTCGGCCTCGTCGCCGGAGGTGAACACATGCACCGGCGTGACCTGCCCCTCGCGGCCGGGCCAGGTCCAGTGCGGCAGCAGATGCGCCATCGGCAGGTCGGGGCGCCAACGCGATTGATAGAGCCAGTAGCGATCCTTGGGAAAACCGGCCAGATCGAGGATGCCGGAATAGGAACTGCGCGAGCTGTAGTACGGCGTGGGCTCGCCCAGATAATCGAAGCCGGTCCAGACGAATTCGCCGGCGACATACCGATGCTGGTCCTGTGCCGCGAACACCTTGTCGGCGCTGGCGCCGAAGTCCACCGCATGCAGTTCGTAGGCGCTGACCTGGTGCGCGACCGAATCGCCGCCGCGTCCATCGCGCACCGGCGCGCTGGTGTCCGGCGTCACCGGAAACAGATACACACCGCGGCTGCTCAACGCCGAGGCGGTCTCGCTGCTGAGAATGGGCTTGTGCGGGAACCTGCCATGGAACGCGGGATACTGCGGTTGTTTGCGGATGCGCTCGGTGCCTGCGAATTCCGGCGTGTCGCGGATGCCTTCGCCCTGGTAATTGAGGCTGATGACATCCAGCGCAGCGGGCAACGGCATCTCGGGCGAGGCGTAGTTCATCGCCACCGTGGCAGGGCGCGAGGGGTCTTCCTCGTGCACGATGGCGTGCAGTGTGCGTGCGATCGCCGCACCCTGCTCGCCGGTGTACTGCTCACCGACTTCGTTACCGACGCTCCACAGCATCACCGAGGGATGATTGCGGTCGCGCCGCAGCATCGCGCGCAGGTCCGGCTCGTGCCATTGCGGGAACACCAGGTGGAAATCCAGCGGGGT
Organism: Xanthomonas sp. CFBP 8151; assembly: GCF_011761885.1. NCBI lineage: Bacteria > Pseudomonadati > Pseudomonadota > Gammaproteobacteria > Lysobacterales > Lysobacteraceae > Xanthomonas > Xanthomonas sp. CFBP 8151. The sequence goes on along the minus strand of NZ_JAASQZ010000004.1, from coordinate 43,947 downwards.
CTTCTTCATTTCCCAACTGTCGAACACCTCGTCCACCACCAGCAGGCCCATGCGGTCGGTCAGCTCCAGCAGCTCCGGCGCGGGCGGGTTATGGCTCATGCGGACGGCATTGGCGCCCATCTGCTGCAGCAACTGCAGTTGCCGCTCGGCGGCGCGCAGGTTGAACGCCGCACCCAGCGCACCGAGATCGTGATGATTGTTCACGCCACGAATCGGCACGTGTTCGCCGTTGACCAGCAGGCCCTGGTCGGCATCGAACACGATGCTGCGGATGCCGAACGGTGTTTCGTAGCGATCCACCACGTGCCCGTCCTGACTGACCTCGGTCACCGCGATATAGCGGTGCGGGCGCTGGGTCGGCGGCGGGCCCCACAGACGCGGGCGGTCGATCTGCGTGCTGCCCTGCACGCGTGCGCTGCCACCGGCAGGAACCGCAACCTGCATGGCCGCGACGCGCGCGACCGGCTCGCCGCTGCGCGTGCCGCGTGCATCGTCCAGCACATAGATCGCGGTGCTGACCTGCGCCTGCACCGCGCTGCGCGCGGCGTTGTCCAGCGTGACTGCCAGTTGCACCTGCGCGGTGTCGGCCGACACCTGCGGCGTGGTCAGCTGCGTGCCCCAGTGCGCCACATGCAGCGGTGCGGCGCGGGTCAGCCACACATCGCGATACAGCCCGCCGCCCGGATACCAGCGCGCCGAGTCGGGCGGGTTGTCCAGGCGGATCGCCAGCTGGTTGCGCGCACCAAACACCACATAGGGGCTCAGGTCCACGCGCCAGGAGCTGTAGCCATACGGCCAGCCGCCGACCAGCTTGCCGTTGAGCCAGACCGTGGCATAGGCCATCGCACCATCGAGATCGAGAAACAGCGCGCGCCCGCGATCGCTGGCGGGGATGTCCAGGTTCTTGCGATACCAACCCACGCCCCAGCTCGGCAGGCGCCCCATGCCACCGTAGGGACCATCGGCCAGGAACGGCCCTGCGATGGCCCAGTCGTGCGGTAGATCCACGCGCTCCCAGCCGCTGTCGTCGAACTGCGGCTGCACGAAGGCGACGCCGTTGCCGGGGTGGCCGGGCGGGCGGACATGGCGCTTTGCCGGGTCTGCAATCAACGCATTGGCCGTAGGCAGGATCCACGGCTTGAGCACGCGTGTTGCGGCGGCATCGAGGCGCTGCGCCTGCTCGGGCTGCGCGTCGGCCACCTTGCCGTCTTCGCTGCGTAGCACGTGCGGGCGGATGTCGTAGTCCAGGATTTGCCGATTGCCTGGAGGATCGCCGCGATGGAAGCGCCATTGCGCGTTGAGCGAGACACGCTCGCGTGGCGGCGGGGTCGAGGCCGGTGGCGCTGCCAGCGCGGGCACTACCACGCAGATGCAAAGCATCGCGGCACGTGCAAGGCGTGCGCAGTCCCTGCGCGCGCGCATCACCCTCGCCTGCATGCCCGTGTGCGTCATATCGCGCCTCGCTTCGATCATGCGCGTATGCGTGGCCCATCCCGCCCCACCTGCAGGCGTGCAGGCATCGCTGCGTGCTGCCTCGCTCACCCTCACAGCTTGTAGGCCTGCTTGGGCAAGCGATACGCCAGATCGATCGCAACCTCGACCGCCTCGTCCTCATCCAGCCGATGCTCGGCGACCAGCTTGGCGAGAAACGCGCTGTCCACGCGCCGCGCCACATCGTGCCGCGCCGGAATCGACAGGAAGGCGCGGGTATCGTCGTTGAAACCCACGGTGTTGTAGAAACCGGCGCTGGCCAGGGTCTGCTCGCGGAAGCGCCACATGCCCTCCGGCGCGTCATGGAACCACCATGCCGGCCCCAGCAGCAGCGACGGGTAATGCCCGGCCAGTGGCGCCAGCTCGCGGCTGTAGCTGGTTTCGTCCAGGGTGAACACGATCAGGCGCAGGCGCGGGTCGTTGCCGAACCGATCCAGCAGCGGTTTGAGCGCATGCACATAGTCGGTGCGCATCGGAATATCGGCACCCTTGTCGCGTCCGAAGGTCTGGAACAGCTGCCGGTTGTGGTTGCGGAAGCAGCCCGGGTGCAGCTGCATCACCAGGCCATCGTCCAGGCTCATCGCCGCCATCTCGGTCAGCACCTGGGCGCGGAACAGCTCCGCCTGTGCGGGCGTGGCCGCACCGCGCACCACGGTATCGAACAGGCGTTGCGCCTCGGCCGGCGACAGATCGGCGGTGGCCGCGCTGGGGTGGCCGTGGTCGGTCGAGGTGGCGCCATGCGCGGCAAAGAAGGCGCGGCGCTGCCGGTGCGCACGCAGATAGCCTGGCCAGCTCAGCACATCCTCGCCGGTGAGCGCGCCGAACTGCTGCAGCGCGCCGGCAAACTGCTCATGCTCCGGGTCGACCACCGGGTCCGGGCGGTATGCGGTGAGCACGCGCCCCTTCCAGCCGCTGTCGGCAATGGCCGCGTGGTGCTGCAGCGTATCCAGCGGCGACTCGGTGGTGGCAATCACCTCGATGTTGAAACGCGCGAACAAGGCACGCGGGCGGAATGCCGGCGTCTGCAAGGCCGCGCTGATGTGGTCGTAGTACTGATCGGCAGTGCCGGCATCCAGCCGGATGCGCAGGTCGAACACGTCATGGAAGACATGATTCAACCACAACGCTGACGGCGTGCCGCGCAGCAACGTGTAGTGCTCGGCGAATACGCGCCACGCCGCGCGCGGGTCCACCGCCGCGCGCGATCCATCCGCACGCGCAATTCCCAAGGCATCCAGTGCGATGCCCTGGCTGTAGAGCATGCGGAACACGTAGTGGTCCGGCACCAGCAACAACGCGGTGGCATCGGCGAACGGCACGTCGGTAGCGAACCACGCCGGGTCGGTATGGCCGTGCGGGCTGATGATCGGCAGCGCGGCGATCTGCGCGTATAGGCGGCGCGCGATCGCACGCGTGCCTGAGTCGGCAGGGAACAGGCGATCGGCGTGCAGAGTCAGTGGTGTGGGCGTGGGCATAAGTCAGTCAATAAACAGGCGGAAGATGCGTGATGCAGCGCTCACGGCGTTGCAGTGCGGTGCGCGGCTACGTAGCTACGCAGCCAGGTCAGCGCCGGCCGCTCGGTGCCATCGGCCCGGATCAGGTACGCCGCTTCCTTGTCGCGCCACAGGCCGGGGAGAAAGCCCCACAGCGTGATGCCGCGCACGCCGGGATGCTCCCAGAACACCGGGAATACACGTTGGTAGTCGGCCAATTGCTGCGCATCGGTGGGCCCGTCCAGATCGAACTCGGTGATGTAGATCGGCAAGCCGGTCGCAGCCAGTGCATCGAGACTGTCACGATGCACCGACATCGCCACATTCGGCGTGGTCTCGAAGGCGTGCTCCTGCACGCCGATGGCGTCGACCAGTTGCTCGCGCTGCAGCAACTGCACGATCTGCAGGTACTTCTGCGTGGCCTGGGGGCTGTTGGTGATGCTGTAGTCGTTGATCATCAGCCGCGCTCGCGGAAAGTGCTGGCGCGCCAGCCGGAACGACTGCAGCACCCATTCCCATCCGCTGGCGCCGTTGCCGCCCAGGGCCTGCAGATAGTTGCCGCCGCCGGTGTCGTCCTTGCTGGGCGGGTCGTTGAGCGGCTCGTTGACCACTTCCAGCAGGTCGATATCCGGATAGCGCTGCGCCACCGCGGCAAACCACTGCTCGATCTCGCGCCGCTGCTCGGCCGGCCGCAGCGACTTGATCCACTCCGGCTGCTGATTGCCCCACACCATCACATGCATCTGGAACGGCATGCCGTTGGCCTTGGCCAGCTTGTAGGCGGTGTCCAGCCCGCTCCAGTCCATCTGGTCGCGCACCGCTTCCACGCTGCCCCACTTGCCGCTTTTTTCCGGCGTGAGCTTGTTCCAGTACTGCGCAAATCCCGGGGACTGTTGCGGACTGTAGGCGCTGCCCAGGAACTTGGGCGCGCCGGACGCCAGCGGTGCGGCCTGCGCAAGCGTTGCGACGTTCGCTGCCAACAACAACCCGATTGCCAGGGTGCGTAATTGCATGATGATCCCCTCAGGAAGATGCGTTGGCGGTCGGTGCGGCGGCATCTGCCGGCAGCTGCGCCGGCGCCAAGCGTGGCACCAGCATGTGCACCACCGCCAGCGCCAGCAGATACGCCGAGCCTGCCATCAGGAACACCGGCACATAGCTGCCGGTGGCCTGCAGCAGGAACCCGATGAAGGTGGCGATCAGCATGCCACCGACCGCGCCGGCAAAGCCGCCGATGCCGACCACGGTGGCGACCGCATGGCGTGGAAACATGTCCGACGGCAGCGTGAACAGATTGGCCGACCACCCCTGGTGCGCAGCGGTGGCCAGGCCGATCAGGCCGACTGCCAACCACAGGTTATCGGCGCGTGCGGCGAACACGATCGGCACCACCGAGAGTGCGCAGATCAGCATTGCGCTCTTGCGCGCGCGGTTGACGCTCCAGCCGCGCGCGATGAAGCGCCCGGCGACCCAGCCGCCGGCAATGCTGCCGATATCGGCCAGCACGAAGATCACGATCAACGGCGCGCCCAGTTGCAACAGACTCAAGCCGTATTCGGCATGCAGGAACTTGGGCAGCCAGAACAGGAAGAACCACCAGATCGGGTCGGTGATGAACTTGCCCAGCACGAATGCCCAGGCCTGCCGGTGCCGCAGCACCTGCAACCACGACAGCCGCCGCTGCACCGGCGCGTGCGCATCGCTGCGGATATGCGCCAGCTCTGCCGCCGACAGGCCCGGTTGCTGCTCGGGCGGGTGATAGCTCAGCCACCACACCAGCAGCCAGGTGGCGCTGAGCACGCCGGTGAACAGGAATGCCGCCTGCCAGCCCCAGGCGGTGGCGATCAGCGGCACCAGCAACGGTGCGACGATTGCACCGATATTGGAGCCGGAATTGAAGATGCCGGTGGCCAGTGCGCGCTCGCGACGCGGAAACCACTCGGCCACCGTCTTCAGCGCAGCGGGGAAGTTGCCGGACTCGCCCAGCCCCAGAAAGAAGCGCGCGATCGCAAAGCCCACCATGCTGGTGGCCAGCGCGTGCCCCATTGCCGCCAGGCTCCAGATGCCGATCGCCAGCGCGTAACCGACGCGCGTGCCGAAGCGGTCGATCACCGCACCGCTGCACAACAGGCCCAGCGCGTAGGCGGCCTGGAATGCGGTGACGATGTAGCCGTACTGGATCTCGTTCCAGCCGATCTGCGTCTGCAGAAACGGCGCCAGCACGCCCAGCACCTGGCGGTCGACATAGTTGATGGTGGTGGCGGCAAGCAGCAGTGCGCAGACGCGCCAACGCATACGGCCCAGGCGCGCCAGCGTGCCGGCAGCGGCAGCCGCTTGCGGTAACTCGCTCATGTGCGCGAGCGCCACAGCGCTGCTGGACGCAGTGTGCGATGGGCAATCGCGCAACGACCACTGCAGCGCGCTGCCGCGTGTCGAGTACAGCCCGACGGCTGGTTGCCGCGTTCTTCGGTTCGATTCATCGAGCACTGCACCTGCACGAAGGTGGCCTCGCGCCACGGGTGATAGCGCTACCATTATCACGCTGCCGGGCAAAAACCATCGCGCAGTGCAGCACGCCGGTGCGCCGTCCGCAGCCGACACGGTTTCGATCAGTGCCATTGTCGCACCCGCCGCGATGCCTTCCGTCGCCTATGTTGCCCTGCAGCGTGATGTTCTGAATTTGGTAGCGCTAACATCGGCCACCGCTGATCGCCCGTCTCCCCCATCGCACCATCGCCGCGCCGCTGATCGGCAGCGGCACTCCCTGCGCAGGGGCGATGCGTGGGACATCTGCTCACCTGTTAGGGAAGGGATTACGGTGAAGAACAGCTACGCACGAACCGCGTTGTCCTGCGCGTTGGGCCCCATCCTGCTGGGCATGGCCAGCACTGCCGCCTGGGCACAGTCCAGCGCTGCCGACAGCGCTGCCGCCCCCGCACAACCGCCCGCGGCCGCCGCTGCCAGCAGCGATGCGGTGACCCAGCTCGACACCGTCACTGTGTCCAGCTACCGACGCAGCATCCAGTTTTCCACCGACGCCAAGCGCGACTCGGTGGGCTTTGCCGACACCGTGTTTGCCGAGGACATCGGCAAGTTCCCGGACATGAACATCGCCGAGTCGCTCAACCGCATCCCCGGCGTGCAGCTCTCGCGCGACGTCAATGGCGAGGGCCTCAACATCGCCATCCGCGGCCTGGGCACCAGCTTCACCAAGACCACACTCAACGGCGCCAGCATCGCCACCGCCTCGATCGGCCTGAACGCGCAGAACCAGAACCGCGAAGTCGATCTGAACCTGTTTCCCACCGAGTTCTTCACCCAGCTCACCGTCAGCAAGACGCCGACCGCCAGCATGCTCGAAGGCGGCGTCTCCGGCGTGGTGGACATGCGCAGCGCGCGCCCGTTCGATCGCCCCGGCGTGCACTTCACCTATCAGGCCCAGGCGGACTGGAACAGCACCAGCGAAAAGACCACCCCGCGCGGCGCCTTCATGGGCAGCTGGACCAACGAGCAAGGCACCTTCGGCGCATTGCTGGGCGTGGCCTCGGTGCGCGGCAAGCTGGGCGTGCGCGGCTTCGAAAGCGTGGGCTGGACCAATCCCGGCCTCACCTACACCCAATGCGGTCTCACCCCGCCTGCCGGCACCCCGGCCACCAATCAGCCGGCCGCGTGCAACGTCAATGGCGGCGGCAACTGGCGCATTCCCGACCGCGTGCCGGCCACCGCCGGCAACGGCCTGACCACCGGCGAGACCATCGATGCGGCCTGGCTGCTGGCGCGCAACCCGGGCCTGAGCATCGACCAGATCAGCGACGCGCTGATTCCACGGCTGGGCCGCAGCGTCTACATGAATGGCGATCGCGACCGCGATGCCTCGGTGATGTCGCTGGAATGGCGCCCGTCCGACAGCCTGCATTTCTACCTGGACACGCTGTATTCGGAAGCCGAGCGGACCACCGAGCGGATCAGCATGAATCTGATCGGCCGCAACGGCAACATGATCCCGCTCGGCATGCAGCTGGACCAGAACAACGTGGTCACCAGTGCCACGTTTGCCAATGCGCAGTACTTCCTGGAAGCGCGCCCGTATCGCGAGGAGGTCAAGTTCTGGAGCGTCAATCCGGGTGCAGAACTGTTGTTCGGTGCCGATCAGGACATCAAGCTCAACGTGCAGGCCAATGCCACGCGCAGCTGGCTGGAACGCGAGTCGCCCAGCATCCTGGTGACCTCGCCGTTCACCACCGTCGATTACCGCAACGAAGGCGGCGACCGCCCCTCGATCAGCAGCCCGCTCGATCTCAACGACCCCAATCTGGGCTGGGGCTGGAGCGGTGGCCGGGTCAATATCCAGAACGAAAAACGCGTGACCGAAACCCGTGGTGCACGCGCCGACCTGCAGTTCGGCGAAGACAAGCGCAACATCAAGATCGGCGCCGCCTACGACCAGGCCGAGCGCACCATCCGCGGCTTCGACAACAGCATCGCCTGGGAACAGGTGGTGTGCCGCGGTGGCGGCGGCACTGTCTGCAACGGCGGCCCCGGCTCGGCAATCCCGAATGCGGCGCTGGCCGGTTATCTACGCCCCGGCCCGGATGGCTTCATCACTGCCGATTTCAACCGCTTCCTGGCCGACACCAACTATTACGCACTGCGCGATTCCGCACCGGAGACCAACTCCGCCAACACCGGCGCCTCGGCCGGCGGCATCCGCGAAAAAAACTGGGGTTTCTACATCGAAACCAACGCGGAAACCGAAGTGTGGAACCGCACGCTGCGCTTCAATGCCGGCGTGCGCTATGTGACCACCGACCAGACCATCACCGGCCCGGTCACCATCAACGGCATCCGCCGCATCCAGGTGCTGGATTCGGACTACAAGGAAACCCTGCCCTCGTTCAACGCCGCCTGGGACGTGGCCGACAACGTGGTGCTGCGCCTGTCCAGCTCGCGCACGCTCACCCGGCCCGACCCCAGCGCGATGCTGCCCAATACCAACTTCAGCGACCCCTCCGCGCAGACCGCAACCCAGGGCAATCCGAACCTGGCACCGTATCTGTCCACCAACGTGGATTTCGGCGGCGAGTGGTACACCGGCGGCGAAGGCTATGTGGGCCTGACGTTGTTCAACAAGCGCATCAGCGGCTTCACCGTCAACGGCGTGCGGCGCATTCCCTTCAACGACCTGGGCGTGCCCTACGACAGCCTGCTGCCGATCCAGCAGGCCGGCCTGGACCAGCGCGGCGGCCCGAATGCGGCCACCGTGGATGTCCAGACCCAGGTCAACGCCGACGGCGTGCTCAACATCCGCGGCACCGAGGCGATCTGGGTGCAACCGCTGGACCGGCTGGTCGACGGCCTGGGCTTCAGCGTGAACTACACCCATGTCACCCAGTCCTCCGAAGGCGAAGGCATCCCCGCAGTGGCGGTCGGCGTCGCACCCAACCTGTGGAACGGCACCGTGTACTGGGAAAAGGACGCCGCCTCGGTGCGCCTGTCCTACACCTGGAACGACGACATGGTGATCTCCGGCGCCAACCAGAACGGCATTCCCTACGCGCGCCTCAACGCCGATGCGCGCGGGCAGCTGGATCTGTCTGCCAGCTACACGCTGGAGTCGCTGCCGTCCAAGCCGCAGATCACCCTCAACGTCACCAACCTCACCGACGAGCCGCTGCGCACCACCTACGCCTGGCCCAACGCCACCTACGATCTGTACGAGCCCGGGCGCACGGTCATGCTCGGCATCCGCGGTACCTTTTGAGTGCTGTGTCCGCCGGTCGCGATCACCTCCCATCGCGACCGGCAGCCTGGCGCGCGCCGCGGCGTTTTCCGCAGCACTCCCTGAGCCCCGCCCCACCTCATGAACGATCGCTCACAACAGCTCTCCTTGCGCGAAAAGATCGGCTACAGCCTGGGCGACCTGGCGGCCAACCTGATCTTCCAGACGCTGGTCACCTTCCTGGCGTTCTTCTATACCGATGTGTTCCGCATCCCGGCAGGTGTGGCCGCCACCCTGATCTTCGTGGTGGGCATGCTCGGCGCGTTCGTGTTCACGCCCATCATCGGCATCCTGGCCGACCGCACCCGCACGCGCTGGGGCAAGTTCCGCCCGTGGATCCTGTGGACGGCAGTGCCGTTCGGTGCCTTGTCGCTGGCCGCGTTCAACACGCCAGCACTCGGCGAGCAGGGCAAGATCGCCTACGCCTTCGCCACCTACACGCTGCTGATGCTGGTGTACGTGGCCAACAACCTGCCGTACTCGGCATTGAGCGGCGTGCTCACCGGCAGCATGGAACAGCGCAACAGCTTGTCGGCCTATCGCTTTCTGGCGGTGACCTTCGCGCAGTTCGTGATCCAGGTGCTGTTGCTGCCGCTGGTGCTGATCCTGGGCAATGGCGACAAGGCACAGGGCTTTCGCAACACCATGGCGCTGTTCGCCGCCGTCGGCACGCTGTGCTTTCTGATCACCTTCTTCACCACGCGCGAGCGCGTGCTGCCGATCAGCGAACAACGCAGCAGCGTGCGCCAGGACCTCACCGATCTGGTCCGCAACAAACCCTGGCTGGTGATGCTGTCGCTGACCATCCTGGTCTTCATCAATCTCGCCATGAAGGGCGGGATGTACATCTACTACTTCAAGTACACCCTCGACGCGAACGCATTGACGCTGTTCCTCGACCACGCCGGGTTCAACCGCTTCATCGCTGCGATCAACAGCGTGCTCACCGGCGCCGGCCTGAGCGCGCTGCAATGGCCGCAGGACGCACCAACCTCGGCCTTCAGCGTGTTCAGCGCCGGCGGCATCCTGGCGATGATCGTGGGCATCGGCTTCTCCAAGCGGCTGGCCGACCGCTACGGCAAGCGCAACGTGTTCGGCGGCGCGCTGCTGATCTCCACCGTGTTTCTGCTGGCGTTCTACGGGTATCCGCCGACTGCGATCGCCTGGGTGTTCGCCTCCTACGTGCTGCACGGCTTCTTCTACGGCATCACCATCCCGCTGCTGTGGGCGATGATCGCCGACGTGGCCGACTACTCGGAATGGAAGAACCACCGCCGCGCCACCGCGATCATCTTCTCGGCGATGTTGTGCGGCCTGAAGATCGGCCTGAGCGTCGGCGGCGCGCTGGTTGCCGGCATCCTGGCCTTCTATGGCTACGACGCCGCCCTGCCGCAGCAGAGCGATGCCGTGACGAGCGGCATTCGCCTGACCATCAGCGTGTATGCGTCCATCCCGTTCCTGCTCGGCACCGCGTTGCTGGCGCTGTACGAAATCGACAAGCCGCTGGAAACCCGCATCGAACACGAGCTGGGCCTGCGCCGACGCGGCGCAGCGCTCGCCACCAGTTGATGCCCTCTCTCCCACCTCATGCACAGGTACGCGCATGTCCGATGAACTGCACACCGCTGCACTGCAGGCGCTGGCGCGCACCGCCATTTCCGCACCGCTGGTCACCCACCTCTATACCGCCGACCCTTCCGCACACGTGTTCGACGGCGCGTTGTACATCTACCCCTCGCACGACATCGATGCCGGCGTTGCCTTCAGCGACGACGGCTCGCACTTCGACATGGCCGACTACCACGTCTTCCGCATGGCCCATCCCGGTGCACCGGTGGAAGACCTCGGGCAAGTGCTGCACGTGCGCGACGTGCCGTGGGCACAGCGCCAGATGTGGGCACCGGATGCCGCGCAGCGTGGCGGCAAGACCTATCTGTATTTTCCCGCCAAGCGGGCCGACGGCCTCTTCCAGATCGGCGTGGCGGTCGGCGATGGCCCGCAAGGCCCGTTCGTCGCCGCAGCCGAGCCCATCGCCGGCACCTACTCGATCGACCCGGCGGTATTTGCCGACCACGACGGCGCGCATTACCTGTACTTCGGCGGCATCTGGGGCGGCCAGCTGCAGCACTACCGCGACAACGTCTACGACCAAACCAACCAGGAACCCGCAGACGACGCACCCGCACTCGGCCCACGCGTCGCGCGCCTGCGCGAGGACATGACCCAACTGGCCGAACCCACCCGCGAGATCATCATCCTCGACGAACACGGCGCACCATTACGTGCCGGCGACCATGCCCGCCGCTTCTTCGAAGGCCCCTGGGTCCACCACCACGCCGGCCGTTATTACCTGTCCTACTCCACCGGCGACACGCACCGCATCTGCTACGCCACCAGCGATGCCCCCTACGGGCCATTCGCTTACGAGGGCGTGCTGCTCGCACCGGTGGTCGGCTGGACCACGCATCACTCCATCTGCCTCTTCGACGGCCAGTGGTATCTGTTCTATCACGACGCGGTGTTGTCAGGCGGGCAGACGCATCTGCGCAGCATCAAGATGGCGCCGCTGGAACACGATGCGGATGGAAGGATCGCGACGATTTACCCGTATGGGGAGGGAGCGGTGTCGCCTTGGTGAATGGTCGCCGCTGTGCGGTCAGTTGCAGACGCTAGTCATTGGCTCGCGCCAAGGCAAGTGAGCCATTGCCCGCTCATTGCCGCTGACGGGCGATCCTCCGGGGAGCGTCCTGTGGCGCGTCGATATTGCATTGCATGCTTTGTGCAGCCAGCCACTCAGGCCTTGTCTCCATCGCGCACGCCTCACGCCTTGCGCATGGCCACCAAGGGACGCAGATCGTCCACAAGGCGCTTTCTGCTGCTACGTGCGTACTCGACCGGAGAGAATGGCATTGCCGAGTCTGCGTAGGCATCGATGAGTTGCAAGAGTGCGTCCCTGCCAATCTCCTCCGGCGCGGGATTACTGCCGGCCTCGGTCAGCGATGTCAGCCGTTCCTGGAGCATTTCCTTCCTGGCGATCTCCATGCCAAGGGACGGGTCTGCCACGCACAGGCCAAAGGTGCCATCAAGAAAATAGGGGATGAATCCCTGGATCTTTTTTTCGATGGCATCCGTGTCCTCGATGTGCGCGCGCAACCCTGTCTCCAATTCCCGACCCAATGCCGCAAGCACGGCATCACGCGCGCCCCCCTTTGCGGCTCGGTCAGCGATGTCCACCCATTTCCTGCATTCGGGACGGAAGTAGTCGCCCACAAGGCGCTCGTCGATGTATGTGACTCCAAACGCCGCCGAACGGATGGAATGTCCGTCGCACGTATACGTCGGTTTGGGTATGGCATCCGCTTCCAGAAGCGCATCGAGCCGATCGACCGTAATGCCGGCAAGCGATGCGAACGTTGGCTTGTCGACGAAGTGCGTTTGCAGATAGTTTGCCAGAGTCAGCGACTGCTGCATGGACAATCGCCCGTGTTCATAGAGGGGCGAGACGCTATCACACCGGTACGCAGGCAGGCACAAGATCGGCCTCTGTTCGCCAGAACTGGCGAGACGATGACGACACGCTGCCACGACTTCTCGCACGGTACCGTCATGTCACTGGCACAGAGGGGCAAGCTTGCGCCCGGGCCGGAACTGCATCGCATGGGGCTGCATCCAAGCGCATTGCAGCTACGTAGGCCATGTACGTGCTCTTTTGATGGAGGTTCCCATGCAACATCGTTCGATGCTGTTGTCACTCGCGCTTGCGGTCTACGGGAATGCTAGCGCAAGCGATTCACGCGCTGCACTGCCCCGCGCAGACACTGTTGACGTGCCGCGCTTCATGGGCGACTGGTACGTCATCGCGCACATTCCCACCCGGCCCGAGCGCAAGGCCTACGATGCCGTGGAGCGCTATGCGCTGCGGCCGGATGGCCGCATCCAGACCACCTTCACCTACCGCAAGGGCAGCTTCCAGGCGCCGCTCAAGTCCATGCACCCGATCGGCCAGGTGGCGAAGGAAGGCAATGGCGCGCTGTGGAGCATGCAGTTCTTCTGGCCGTTCAAGGCCGAGTACGTGATCGCCTGGCGGGATGCGGAGTATGCGCAGACCATCGTGGCGCGCAGCAAGCGCGATTACGTCTGGTACATGGCGCGCACCCCGCAGGTGTCCGATGCCGACTATCAGCAGGCCGTTCAACGTATTGCCGCCATGGGCTATGACGTGTCGCAGCTGCGCCGCGTACCGCAGTCGCAGCGGTGACTCGGTGACTCGGTGACTCGGTGACTCGGAAAAAACTGTAACGAGCTTGGCGATGCAATGACTGCATCGCTGAGCTCGCACACGGGCTGCGTCAGACGTCCTTGTCCCCCACGGAAAACTCCCAGCCGTCGTTCAAGCCACCCAAGGGCTTGGCCTCCACGGCCAGCTCCTCCTCGAAGGCCGAAATCGCCTTGTGCGACGGCACCATGGTCGGATACACCGTCACATCCATCGGAAACGCCGTGTTTTCCGGATAGTGGCAGCAACGCACCTTTTGCTCGAAGCGCAGCATCGTCACCGAGAACGCCAATGCCGACTCCTTCGTGGGGAAGACGACAGAGAACGCAATCTCGCGCGGCTTCGACAGGTCCACTCCTTGCTGGGCGATGTGCCACAGGGTGTTGCCGTTATCGTCGTTAGGGTACAGATCCGGGCTTCGTTGCATGGGGCTTCCGTTTTTGGCGGCTGGTTGGCAGAGGAAGAATTCTAGCGCCTGGCTTGTGAAGCCTGTCATTAACTACGGCTTGAAATCGAATGGCGTGGGAATGCTTTTCGAGCCCATGATCTTTCGCAGTTACACTATTTCCGCTTTACCAAATGGCGTATTCGAGTCACCCAAGTATCCCGCAAAGCTGAAATATCTGGATATTAATACCTATATTTTTGCGACACGACATTGATAATCCAAAGAGCACGAGAATTCCAGGCCTGCATCTTGACTCCTCCATGCGTCAGTAGCACACTCCCTCTAGGAGCGTAGCAACTCCGTAGACAGCGGTGCCACCCCCGTCAAGCGGTGGTTTTTTGTGCCTGATGTTTGGGCGCATGCTCGGCATCTCCACGCCGGGAGGGCGGCGAATACAACACCCGCAAGGGAAATAAGCCCGCCGACTGTCTGCGGTTGCTAACCTCCCGGCATCCCGCCGCATCGTGCGGCGGGAGCCTGTCCGGAGAGTTGAGCATGGAGCAGTCTCTGTTCGGGTATTACCTGCTGCCGGAAGACGCGCAGCTTCGGTTGCTGCAGACGCGCGATCATTTACGCCTGCTGGGCACGTTGGCACGGCCACGCAATACGATCGCCAGACATTTCAATGAGCCGCATGTCAGCATGGATGCGCTGGCTTTCTGTTTTGATCTATTGGCTGAGCAACTGGAGACCATCTTGAAGCAGACGCTGACGCCCGATGATCTTCCAGAATCGAAATTGGCACAGTAACTGCGGCAACACCTCAGGCTGTTACCTCAAGGTGGCCAACCCGCAACTAAGGCGTGGCCTCTGATTCATTCAAAACCGATCAAGTTTATATACGACACACCTTTGACTCCCATATGAGATTCGGTGTGACCCGATTCAACGTAGGCGCGGCTAACCCCGCACTGGCAGACTTTCTTGACATTGTTTTTGATGGCGCCTTCAATGCTGTGATCGAAGCTAAATGCACTACTTCCTTCAACAACGCATACTTCTCTTTTCAGGCCACTCTCTATCGCCTGACTCTTTGTTTGATAGACCATCACCTCACAACTACCACTCTTATAGTTGGTAGCTGCGCCTATCATTCTCACCGATCCAGTTGCGCAACCAGACAAACAGCCAAAGATGATAGATAAAAATATTGCTTTATTACTAGTCAAGAAAACCTCGATTTTTGAGCTGACCTGCTATGTGGGAAGTGATTCCGGCACGGATCATGGAATCCCTGCGAGCACGCATTCGTTACGCGCCACAGAGCCACATAAATCACAAGCCATGCGCGTCACAGCAACTCAAAGATGCAGCTTAAAAAGGCGGAGGCATCTTTCGCCTCCGCCGGTGATTATCACGGCAGCCAAACCAGATTCATCAACTGCGGATCGGCCGTCACCTTGACCAGCTTGCCGCTGGGGCCGAACTGCACCTGATACTCGGAGAAGCTGTCGCGCCAGTAGCGCCATAGCGAGGCTTCGAGATTCGGGTTTTCGCTGCTGATCGGGTAGCCGACGGCCATCAGCACTTGTTCGCGCGTCATGCCGCCGGTGAGCTTGCCGTCATTGATGGCCTGGCGGATCTTGGACGGGAAGGTGGCCAGCCTGAGCTTGGGGTCGGCGGTGACGAAATAGCGGGCGGCGAAGGCGATGTTGTCCAGGTCGCGGCTGTAATCGTTGCCGATGGACTGCTTTTCGCCAGCGATCTTGAGGTTGACGCGGTTGCGGCCGAAACCGGTGACGCTGACCGGGGTGCCGACGGGAAGCATGCGCTTGCCGTCTTCGGCGTAGTTGCTGTCGCTGATCCAGCTGCCGTCGGTGCGCAGGTTGCAGCACAATAAGCCGTCGTATTTGGCGACGTCGGCGGCGCTGGCCAGGGTGGCGGCGGTGAGCAGGCTCAGGGCCAGCAGGGAAGAACGCAAACGCATCGTAAAGACTCCTTTCTCGACGGCCGTGGCCGCGCGGCAATGATGGGATCAGGCGCGCCGCCCTTTCCCCAGGGGCGCGCGAGCATTGTCGCAGCCACGGGCGGCTTGGCAAGCACGGGTGACGCGGCCGGCCCGTGGTTGTGTATGCTCGGAGCCGTGGAAACTCTCTCACCCGCCGAGATCGCCGAGCAGATCGCCGAGTTGCGACGCGCCCACCGCGCGTTGGACGAGGAGATCCAGCGCGTGCCCGCGAACATGGAGGACGAGCTGCAGATGAAGCGCTTGAAGAAGCGCAAGCTGCATCTCAAGGACTGCATCACACGGTTGGAAATGGAGCTGGTGCCCGACGAGCCGGCATGAGGTTGGTGCGTGCGGCCGCCGGCTTGAGCTGAGGCGCGTCGCGTTGGTCGCTTGGGCCGCTACCCTCACCCCAGCCCCGCTGCGCGCCCCGGCCCACGTCTTGCGACGCGGGCGCTCCAAGGCACGCGCGCCAGTGACGCGCAAGCTGTGCCTCTTCGCCCCGAAGGGAGAGGGGCTTTTGACCTCGAACTTTTGGGCGTAAGCGTTGTCGCCGAGCGGTCTGCGCTCTTGTCCTAGCCTGCGCGTAGCAGGATCTTGCCGCGGCGGCCCGGTTCGGCGCTTGCCGCGGCCGCCTTGGCTGCATCTTCCAGGTCGAACACCGCTTCCACCGGCAGGGCCAGGCTGCCATCGACGGCGGCCTTGAGCAGTTCGCCGATCATGCGGCGCTTGTCCTCGGGCGTGGTGGCGGCCATGACCTTGCTGCCCCAGAAGCCGCGCACGCTGGCCTGCTTGAAGATCACATCGCCGCTGGAGATCTGCAGCGGCTCGCCGGTCATCGAGCCGAACGAGATCAGCTCGCCGCCCTCGGCAAGCAGCCCCATCAGCTCACCAGCCGCGCTGCCGGCGACAGAGTCGATGGCGCGCACGATCGGCGCCTCGCCGACCAGCGCGCGCACGCGGTCCTGCCAGCCCTCCCGGGCGGTGGAGACCGCGTTACCGATGCCCAGTGCCTGCAGCTCCTCCACGCCGGCGTCGCGGCGCACCAGGTTGACCACGTTGATGCCGCGCGCGGCGGCGAGCATGGCGACCGTCTTGCCGACCGCGCCGTTGGCGGTGTTCTGCACGATCCAGTCGCCTTTTTCGACCTGCAGGAACTCGATCAGCATCAGCGCGCTCAGCGGCATGGCGATCAACTGGCAACCGCGCTCGTCATCGAGTGCGTCGGGCAGCGGCACCACGCCGGACGCGTCGGCCAGGAAAAATTCCGCCCAGCTTTCGTGCACGCCAGCGGCGACGACGCGCTGGCCGGTCTGCAGCCCTTGGACGCCTTCACCGAGGGCATCGATCACGCCGGCTGCTTCGCTGCCGCCGATTGCGGGAAGCTCGGGCTTGTAGCCGTAATTGCCGCGCACCGTCCACAGGTCGTGGTTGTGGATCGGCGAGCGACGCATCGCGATGCGTACCTGGCCCTTGCCGGGCTGCGGGGTGGGCCGTTGACCGGGTTCGAGCACCTTGGCCGGGTCGCCGAATTGGGTGTGGATGGCTGCGCGCATGGAGATCTCCTGCCGGGCATGCCTGTGGTCCAACGCACCCGATCGTAATGAAAGGTGGCGCGATGCTATCGGCACGGCTGCAAGAGGGGGATGAAACGAACGGAACTGCTGTGTGAAGTTGCGGGCGTGGGTGAACAACGCGGGGAGTGAATCTGGTCTGCTGCAGCGCCGGGCGGTTTGCGTGCTCACCGGCCCTCATCCGCCCTTCGGGCACCTTCTCCCGGAGGGAGAAGGGAGGCGTCGTGCGCACCTGCGCTTCCCTGCTGGTGCGCTGCCATTGCCCGCATCACCCACTGCAGGGAGACGATGGCATTTGTACCGCCGCCTTACTCGGCCGGCGGCAGCACCACATCCGGCTTGACCGCTTCGGGGCTGACCCGCTCGATGGTGTGGCGCAATTCGCGGCCGAGGATGAACTTGGCGTCCTTGGCCCAGGCATCCAGGCGCTCGTCGAACAGCAGCTTGCTGTTCTCGTCCGGCCACACCAGGCGCAGCTCGCGCAGTTTCTGGATGAAGCTGCGGAACAGGGTCTTGTCGAAGAACTCCGGGGCGGCCGGGGCGTACAACAGGCTCAGGCGTTGCGCGGCCTGTTGGCACAGGCTTTCCAGTTCGCCGGCACCGAGCACGCCGGGGCCGTTCTTCACCAGCACCGAAATGGCGATGTAATAGCGCTCGAAGGCCTGCTGCAGCGAATGGCCGATCGCACGCAGGCGGAACACCTCGTCGGTCTGCCCGGTGTTGCGGGTCAGCACGCCGCCATCGTCGTCGGCGACGTTGAGCAGCAGGCCTTCGCGCACGAACATGTCGATGGTCTGCTCGATACGTTCGGCAAAGCGGTCCTCGCTCCACGGCAGGAACAACTCCGCCTGCAGGAACGGGTACACGGTACGCCCCAGGCGCAGCAGGCCTGCACGGCTCATGCGGCGGTTGTTCTGGAAGCAGCACGCCACCCACGACGATGCCGTGAACAGGTGCAGCACGTTGTTGCGGAAGTAGCTCAGCAACACCGCAGTGTCGCCGCTGACGCTCAGCACATCGCCCAGCGGATGCGACACGCGCGTCAGCACGTTGATCTCTTCGGCGTGGGTGATGATGCGCGCCGGGGTGTGCGGGGTGACGGTGACGCGGTTCGAATACGGCATCTCCGCCAGCAGCTTCTTGCACAGCTCGATCTGCGCGATCAGGTCGGCCTCGCCCATTGCGTGCTTGGGCGTGGACAGCAGCGCCAGCGCCAGCAGGTTGATCGGGTTGACGTCGGCGGCGCAGTTGATGCGGGTCTGGATCTGGGTGGACAGCGTGTCCACCGCCGGCGCCAGCCAGGTGGGTTTTTCGTCGTCGGGCAGCGGTTGGCCGTCCCAGTCGGGCGCGTGCTTGGCCAGCACGTCGTTGAGCGCGATCGGCTCACCGAAGTTCACCACCACCTGGCCGTAGTTCTGCTTGAGCACCTTGGGGATGGACCACAGCAGGCCCCAGATGGATTCCTTCTCCTTGGGCCGGCCGGTGAGCTCGTCCAAGTAGCTGTTGCCTTCCATCAGCTTCTCGTAGCCGATGTAGACCGGCTGGAACAGCACCGGCTTGCGCGGCTGACGCAGGTAGGCACGCAGCGTCATCGCGATCATGCCGCCCTTGGGCTGCAGCAGACGCCCGGTGCGCGAGCGCCCGCCTTCGACGAAGTATTCGATCGAGTAACCGCCGGCCACCAGCTGGGCGACGTATTCGCTCAGCACCGCCGAATACAGCGCATTGCCCTTGATCGAGCGGCGGATGAAGAACGCGCCACCCTTGCGCAGCAGCGTACCGACCACCGGCAGATTGAGGTTGATGCCGGCCACGATGTGCGGCGGCACGATGCCGCGTTCGTACAGCAGGTAGCTCAGCAGCAGGTAATCCATGTGGCTGCGGTGGCTGGGCACGTAGACCACTTCGTGCCCGGGCGCGGCCTGCTTGAGCTTGTCCAGGTGATGCACCAGCACGCCGGCGTAGATGCGGTTCCACACATGGGTGAGCAGGAAGCTGGCCGAGCGCACCACCGGGCTGGAATAGTCGGCGGCGATTTCCCAGGCGTAGGCGTGCGCCTTGCGCCAGGCATCGACCGGCTTGGAGTTGTCCCGCTTGGCCTGGGTGGCGATGGCCTCGCGTACCGAGTCGGCCGCCAGCACCTGGTCCACCAGCAGGCGGCGGGTGGACAGGTCCGGCCCGATCACCGCCTCACGGATACGCCGGAAATGCGTGCGCAGCACGCGCTGCAGCTTGCGCAGGGTGCGCTCGGGCGGCAGGCCTTCGGCCATGGTCTGGCGCAGCGAGATCGGCGGGGCGAAGCGCACGATGGTGGTGCGGCCATTGAGCAGCACCGCCAGCAGCCGCCGGAAGCGGCCGACCAGCGCCCAGTTTTCCGAGAACAGCACCGCGAACCAGCCGCTCTGCTTGTCGGGTGCGCGGCCCACGAAGATCGACACCGGCACCAGGTGCACGTCCAGGTCGGCGCGCACGCGATGCGCCTGCAGCAGCTTGGCCAGCGAATCCGAATGGGTCTTGCCGCCGCGCTGCTCGGGGATCAGCGAATTGCTGCTGCTGCGCCGCGACAGCGCCAGGTAGGCGCGTTTGCGCTGCAGCGGGTCGCCCGGCAGCGGCACCAGTGGCGAGGGCAGCCCGGCCTCGCGGCAGGCCTTGTCCAGGATCAGGGCGCTGGACAGGCCGTAGTCTTCCAGCACGTAGACCACCGGCGTGCCGTCGTCGTAGCGGCTCGGCTGATCCGGTTCGATGGTCAGGCTCAGCCAGGGGTCGGCCAGGCGGCCGAGCAGGCGCGCCCACCACGGGCGTTTGGCGCTGCGGGCGGCGGCGACGGCGGGCGCGATCGACGGTGCAGCGTCCGGCGGAACCGGTACGGCGGTCGGCAATGCGGCGGCCGGGGCACCGAGATCGGCGGCGGCGCTGGGCGGGGCGGGCTGGCCGTCCGGGAACGGCAGGGGATTCTGGTCTGGCATCACGGTCATTATCGCCTAGCGGGGCCTTGCCCGGTGGCGGCGGGCGTGGCGGGCGCGGCCGCCGGGGTGTCAGGCCTTGCAGCGGCGTCGGGTACGGGCGCCACCGGCGCGGCGCCGAGCAGCGCCTGCACCTCGTCCTGGGTCTGCTGCTGGTACCAGTGGCCCTCGCGCTTGATCAGGCCGATGCTGAGGTCGATGTCGTGCGCGGCCAGCGGATAGCGCAGCCGCACCTGAGCGCGGTCGCCGTCCTGCCTGATCAGGCCGGTGCGCAACGCATCCAGGCTGCTGTCCAGCGACAGGCCGTAACGCTCCAGCACCTGCTTGGCCGCGGCCCAGAACGGCCCCAGCCGGCGCAGGCTCTCTTCCATCCCCAAACGCTGCAGATCGGCGTCCGAACCGATGCCGGTGGCGCGGGCGGCGGTTACCAGGTCGGTGATGCTGGCCCTGGCGCGCGCGCGATCGGCCAGCGGCGCAGTGGCGGCCCAGTCGCTCAAGGCATCGACCAGTTGCACGTAGTGGGCGCGTTGCTCGGACTGATAATCGCTGCGGCTGCGCAGGTATTGCACGCCGAACTGGCCCAGCGACTGCGCGGCCTGGCGGATGCCCTGCGACTGGCCGGCCAGCTGCGCATCGAAGGCCTGCTGCAGCTGGCGCTCGGCGCCGGGCGCGGACAAGCTGCCGAGCAGGCTGCCGACCTCGTTGGGCAGCGGCAGCTCGGTCAGCGGCCAACGGCTGGCACCGCTGCGCCAGGTCGCCTCCAGCTGGGTGTACTGCGCGGGGGTGACCCGGATCCGCGCATAGGCGACCAGGTCGTTGCGCCGCAGTGGCAGGGTCATCGACTGCATCGCCGCGGCCGGCTCGGCGCTGGCGCCTGGCAAGGCAGCGGTGTTGTCGGCGCGCTGGCAGCTGCCCAGGCAGAGCGCTGCCAGCAGCACCCACGCGATGGACTGGAACCGGCCGGCGCGGACGGTGGATGGCGACATGCGCACGCTGTTCCCCTGATCGATCGGCGCATCTTGCTGTCTGAATGCGTTGGCGGCAAGGCGCGCCACCACCGTGCGCCCGGGTACGGTTCTGAAAACGTTAGTTTTTCGTAGTTCCGGGCATATTGCCGTCCAGTGTCCGATGTTGACCGGCGTTGTCCCCTCCGGACAAACTTGTCCAGACGATGCTGGCAAGCCCTTGTGCCACCAGCGTTTGGCCCAATGCTGCAGCGCATCATGTAAGCGCTTGCAGTTCCTGCTAGCGTGCGCGCCATCTCGCTCTGAGGTCGCCATCGGTTGGGGCCGATGTCATTCATGTGCACGTGTGACACGAACGTTCTGCGCCAGCGGACCGTGCGCCCCTTTCCGGCGTGCGGTGCATACCGCATTGTTCTGGAGGTTTCGCCATGAGTCGGCCACGCTCCGAAGGCGGTAGCGTCACCATCAAGGACGTCGCGCGCGAAGCGCAGGTGTCGGTGGCGACGGTCTCGCGCACCATGAATGGGCATCAGCATGTGGCCGAGTCGGTGCGCGAGCGCGTGCTGCAGGTGGCCCGTGCGCTGCATTACATCCCGCATCACGCCGCGCGCAGCCTCAGCAGCCGGCGCACCCACACCATCGGGGTGGTGTTGCCGGACCTGCATGGCGAATTCTTTTCCGAACTGATCCGCGGCATCGACCAGGTGGCGCGCGAGCAGGGCTACCACCTGCTGGTGTCCAGCTCGCACGGTGACCCGCAGGCGCAGCGCCGGGCGCTGGAACGCCTGCCCGGACGCGTGGACGGGGTGGTGGTGATGTCGCCGTCGCTGGGCGACTCCGGCGTGCATGAGGACGCCCTGCCCGGCGGCCTGCCGGCGGTGCTGCTCAACTGCGCCGGCACGGCCAGCCAGCGCCCGGTGCTCAACGTGGACAACTACGGCGGCGCGCGGACGATGACGCGACATCTGCGCGACAGCGGCCACCGCCGCATCGCCTTCATCGCCGGGCCGGCCGACAACTTCGATGCGCACGAGCGTCTGCGCGGCTACCGCGACGAGCTGGCGCTGGATGCGCAGGCGCAGCCATGGGTGCTGCCGGGCAACTTCGACGAAGAGTCCGGCTACCGCGCCGGCCAGACGCTGGCGCAGGACGCGCGCCCGGATGCGGTGTTCGCGGCCAACGACATGATGGCGCTGGGCTGCCTGTTCGCGCTCGGCCATGCGGGGCTGAAGGTGCCGCAGGACATCGCGCTGGCCGGCTTCGACGACGTGCCGATGGCGCGCTACGTGCTGCCGGCGCTGACCACCATGCGGGTGGATATCGCCGGGCTGGGCGCACGTGCATTGCAGCTGTTGCTGGGTCAGCAACTGATCGATGCGCCTGCCCCGCCCGCCGACGCCGTACCGCCGGCGTTTTCCGAGATGGTTCCCGAACTGATCGTGCGCGCGTCCAGCGCGCCGCGTGCGGCGCCTCCCCCCTGAGACGCGCCACCGCGCGTTGCCGCACGTGTGTTGCTTGCAGTCCCTGCCGTTGTTGCCAGCTGTTCCGCTTTACGCCGTACCGACGCGCCAGTCACTCCGCTGGGTCGCGCTTTACCCCTGGGAGGGGGAAAGTCATGAAGAATTACCGCACCGTCTCCACCCTGCCAGCGCGCAGCCTGTTGTGCTGTGCGCTGGCCGCCTCGTTGCTGGCCAGCACGCCCGCCATGGCCCAGTCCAGCAACGCCACCTTGCGCGGCCAGGTCGCCGCGGCACAGGCCGGCACCACCGTGACCGCGACCAATGTCGCCAACGGCGCCGTCCGCCGCGTGCCTACCGGTGCCGACGGCAGCTACGCGCTGGTCGGCCTGCCGCCGGGCACCTACAAGGTGGACGCCGGCCCCGGCAGCGAGCAGACCGTGACCCTGTCGGTGGCCTCGTCGGTCACCTTGAACCTGGGCGGCGCGGCGGCGGCGCCTGCCGGCGATGCCACCACGCTGGACGCGGTGCAGGTCACCGCCACCACGCTGCAGGAGGTCAAGACCTCCGAAGTGGGCACCAATGTGTCGCTGAAACAGATCAGCACGGTGCCGCAGCTGACGCGCAACTTCCTGGAGTTCGCCGACACCGTGCCGGGCATGCAGTTTGAGACCAACTCCAACGGCAACAGCCAGATCCGCGGCGGCGCGCAGGGCAGCTCGGCGGTGAACGTGTACATCGACGGCGTCGGCCAGAAGAGCTACCTGTTCGGCGGCGTGTCCGGGCAGGAGCAGAGCGCGGGCAACCCGTTCCCGCAGCTGGCCATCGGCGAGTACAAGGTCATCACCTCCAACTACAAGGCCGAGTTCGACCAGGTCGGTTCGGCGGCGATCGTGGCCTCGACCAAGTCCGGCGGCAATGAATTCCACGGCGAGATCTTCGGGCGCACCAGCAATACCGATTTCCGCGCGCGCCAGCCCGACGAACGCGCCGGCGCGCCCAACTCCGATGGCAGCAAGCGCAAGACCCACCAGGACGAATACGGCTTCGCGCTGAGCGGGCCGATCGTGCAGGACAAGGCGCATTTCTTCTTCAGCTACGAAGGCAAGGGCTTCGAGGTTTCGGCCGATCCGGTCGCCGTGCCCGACCGCTTCAGCGCGCTCAGCGACGACCTGCCGGCCGGCGTGCAGAGCCGGCTCGGCTCGGTCACCCGTCCGTTCAACGAAGACCTGTACTTCGGCAAGGTCGACTGGGACGTCGGCCAGAACGACCGCCTGGAGCTCACCGGCAAGTACCGCGACGAGGAAAGCCGCGACAGCGTCGGCGGCCAGACCACTGCGATCGCCTCCAAGATCAACCTCAACACCGAAAAACGCGTCGACCTGCGCTGGCAGCATTACGGCGAGCGCTACGTCAACGAAGCGCGCGTGTCTTATGAAGACATCCTGTTCAATCCTACCGCCTACACCGTGGGCAGCCAGAGCGTGTACACGCGCGGCATCGCCGAAGACGACGTGCTGCTCAACGACGGCGCCACCAGCGGCCTGGCGATCCAGCGCAAGGGCCAGAAAGGCCCCAGCTTCCAGAACGATCTGACCTTCAACAACCTCGAGTGGCACGGCAATCACGTCATCAAGATGGGCGTGAAGTACAAGGAAGTGGAGCTGACCCAGAGCGAGAACTCTGCGGCCAACCCGTCGTTCTACTACGCGGTGGGCGATGGCACGGGCACCTCGGCCATTCCCTACCAGGTGCGCTTCAACCTGCCGTTCGCCGGTGCCGCACCGTCGGTGACCACCACCAGCAAGCAGCTGGGCCTGTACATCCAGGACGATTGGGACGTCAACGACAAGCTGCAGTTGAATCTTGGCGTGCGCTGGGATGGCGAAAAGATTCCCTCGTACCTGGACAACGTGACCCCGCCGGAAGTGGTGGCGGCCTTGAACGGCCCCGGCACCGATCCGGCCGTGAGCGCCACCTACGCCGAGCAGCTGGCCAAGGGCGGGGTGGATATCAACGACTACATCAGCAACGGGCGCAATCGCAAACAGGACAACAACAACTTCGCACCACGCCTGGGCTTTTCCTACGACTTCCGTGGCGACGAGTCGCTGGTGCTGTTCGGCGGTGCCGGCCGCAGCTACGACCGCAACCTGTTCGACGTGATGGGCCTGGAGCAGATCAAATCCGCGCTGGCGCAGTACACGATCCGCTTTGCCGGGCCCACCAACTGCGTCCCGGCGCCGGGTACCTGCACCGCCTTCGATCCGACCTATGTGAGCAATCCCGACAGCCTGGGCAACCTGGTCGATGCGCGCGTGCGCAACGGCGAAATCGACCTGCTCAACAACGATCTGAAGACGCCGTATGCGGACCAGTATTCGCTGGGCCTGCGTACCCAGCTGGGCGACTGGAACACCTCGGCCACGGTGTCCTACATCCACAGCAAGGACGGTTTCATCTTCACCCTGGGCAACCGCTATGCCAACGGCGATTTCTTCCAGAACGGCGGCCAGGCATTCGGACAGACGCCCCGCGGCTTCGGCAACCTGATCATCGGCAACAACGGCGTGGAGACCAAGACCGGCCAGCTGCTGCTGTCGGCGGACAAGGCCTATACGCAGGAAAGCGGCTGGGGCCTGACCGCGGCGTACACCTTCTCGCGCGCGCGCGGCAATCGCGGCAACGACGATCGCTACGGATTCGATGCGGCCACCATTGCCGACTATCCGTTCCTGGACCTCAACGCGGTGCCGCGCCACCGCCTGGTGCTCACCGGCATCTACGACCTGTTCTGGGGCATCAGCGGCTCGGCCAAGCTGACCCTGGCCACGGTGCCGCCGCGCAACGAGGCGATCTCTTACGACCAGTACGGCGGCCCGAGTTCGGACAACATCCGCGTGGTCTCGGTGGATGCGCCCGGCGGCAAGTTCATCGCCGGCGGCGACATCTTCGGCACCCGCCAGCTGGACCTGTCGTTGTCCAAGGACATGCACATCACCGATGCGGTGACGGTGCAGGTGCGCGGCGATCTGATCAATGCGCTGAACTTCCGCAACTACGATCAGTACAGCATCGACTGGGGCAGCGCCGGCACGTACGACCCGCGCGTGAGCATCAACCAGTACGGCGCGATGTCCACTCCGCCACGGACCTTGTTCATGAGCGCCCGCATCATCTGGTAACGGCTGGCTGGGCGACGCCCGGTGCCTCGGCGCCGGATGCCATTGGTTGCCAAACCAGTCGTCGATCACTGCACGGCCCCATTGCACCGGGGAGGGGCCGCCTGCAGGTTTCATGCAGTTTGCTTATCGGCAGTGTGTCCACGCAGCGCAATGCTTGATGCGAGCGATGCTGCAGGCGACACGCTTCCTTCGCGATCGTTTTTTGTTGTGTTTGCAGTCTCTGCTGTCTGTTGCCGCTGTACCCGTTCCGTCCACACCAAGCACCAACCTGACGCGCCAGTCACTTCACTGGTTCGCGCTTTACCCCTGGGAGGGGGAAAGTCATGAAGAATCACCGCACCGTCTCCACCCTGCCCGCACGTAGCCTGTTGTGCTGCGCCCTGGCTGCCTCGTTGTTCGCCACCACCCCGGCCATGGCCCAGTCCAGCAACGCCACGTTGCGCGGCCAGGTCGCGTCCGCGCAAAGCGGCAGCGAGGTCGTCGTCACCAACCTCGCCACCGGCTCGGTGCGACGCGCACCGGTCAATGCCAACGGCAACTACACCATCGTCGGTTTGCAGCCGGGCACCTACAAGGTTGAATCCAACGGTGCCAGCCGCACGGTGACCCTGTCGGTGGCCTCCAGCGCCACCGTCGATCTCGGCACGGAGGCGGCGGCATCGCCGGCCGGCGATGCGACCACGCTGGACACGGTGACGGTCAGCGCGCCGATGATTCGCGACGTGAAAACTTCGGAAGTGGGCAACACCGTGTCGTTGCGCCAGATCCAGCAGCTGCCGCAGGCCACGCGTAACTTCCTGGAATTTGCCGACACCGTGCCGGGCATGGTGTTCACCATCGACCAGGACGGCAACACCAAGTTGCGCGGCGGTGCGTCCAACGCCAGCTCCAGCAATCTGTACATCGATGGCGTGAGCCAGAAGAGCTACGTCTCCGGCGGCGGCATTGCCGGCCAGGACGAGACCCAGGGCAATCCGTTCCCGCAGTTGGCGATCGGCGAATACAAGGTCATTACCTCCAACTACAAGGCCGAGTACGGCCAGATCAGCGGCGCGGCCATCACTGCGGCAACCAAGTCCGGCACCAACGAGTTCCACGGCGAGGCGTTCTACCGCTTCACCAATCAGGACCTGCGTAAAGAGCGCCCGGACGAAGCCGACGGCAAGGTCGATTCGCAGACCAAGGAATACGGGTTTGCGATCGGCGGACCGCTGATCCAGGACCGCATGCATTTCTTCTTCGCCTACGAAGGCAAGGACAACGTCGCGCCCAAGAGCGTGCAGCCCAGTGCCGAAGCGACACCCTTCATCGGGCTGTTGCCGTCGAACCTGCGCGATCAATACGGCGCGTCGAACATGCCGTTCAGCGAGGACCTGTACTTCGGCAAGATCGACTTCGAACCGACCGACAACGATCGTATCGAATTGGCCACGCAGTACCGCGACGAAACCCAGGTCAGCAACGTGGGCGGCCAGAACGCGCCCGACCGCGCCGTGGACAAGGTCAACAAGGACAAGCGCACCAGCCTGCGTTGGCAGCACAGTGCCGATGGCTGGTTCAACGAAGCCATCCTCACCACCGAGGATTCGCGCAATCTGCCGACGCCGCGCGGCGTGGGCAATGGTTCGATCTACACCTACATCGATCGCACCCAGGCCGACCCGCGCCAGTGGGTGTTTCTCAATACCGGCGCCGCCAGCGGCGAAGACTTCAAACTGCGCAGCCAGAAGGGCTGGTCGTTCCAGAACGACCTGACCTTCAATGCGCTGGAGTGGCACGGCGAGCACACCATCAAGACCGGTGTGACCTACCGCGACATCAAGCTGACCTCGCGCGAATCCAGCTCGCTCAATCCGCAATTCAGCTACGAAGTCGGCCAGAACGGCGTGGCGCCGGTGCCGTTCCAGGTGCGCTATATCCGCGCGTTCGACAATCCCGGCCAGCTGCCGGTGGTCGAATCGCCGTCCAAGCAGTACGGCATCTATCTGCAGGACGACTGGGCCGCCACCGACAAGCTGATGATCAACATCGGCGTGCGCTACGACTACGAAGACACCCCGGCCTACACCGACTTCGTGACCTCGCAGCCGTTCGTGGATGCGCTGTATTCCGACGATCCGGAAAACCCCGGTCAGCCGTGGGCCAACCGCCTGCTGCCCAGCGGCGTCAACGTGGCCGATTACATCAGTACCGGCAACAACCGCAAGAACTTCAAGGATGCCTGGGCGCCGCGTCTGGGTTTCTCGTACGACCTGTTCGGCGATGAGGCGGCGGTGATCCACGGCGGCGCCGGTCGTTCCTACGACCGCAATCTGTTCGAACAGCTGGCGCTGGAATCGGTCAAGGCCGCGCTGTCACCGGTGGTGGTGTACTTCAGCGATGCCGCCAGCGGCCAGGGCTGCTTCCGCGACGACCGTGTCTGCGCCCCATGGAATCCGGCGTTTCTCAACGGTATCGATCAGCTCAATACGATCGATGGCACCAACGACAGCTCCGAGCTTTTCATGTTCAAGAACAAGCTCAAGACCCCGTACAGCGACCAGTACAGCATCGGCATCAGCAACCAGGTCGGCGACTGGCTGACCGATGTCACCTTCCAGCGCATCCTGTCTTACGACGGCCTGGTGATGAGCCTGGTCAACCGCTATCCGAACGGCGCGTATTTCGATGCCAACGGTGGCGTACCGTGGGGCGAGCCGGTGCCCGGCTATCGCAATACGATCATCGGTGACAACGGTCTGGAGCAGCGCAGCAGCCAGGTACTGCTATCGGCCGAAAAGCCGTACACCAAGGAATCGGGTTGGGGCTTGAACCTGGCGTACACGCATACCAGCGCGCGCCAGAACCGCAACATCGACGAGCCGTTTGCGTTCGACAAGGCCACCATCCGCGACTACCCGTTCGTGAAGTCCGATGCGGCCTCTGCGCATCGCTTCGTGGCTTCCGGCTCGCTGGATGGTCCGTGGGGCGTCACCTTCGGCGCCAAGCTAGTGTTGGCCACGCCCGAGCCGATCAACACGATCGCCTGCTACGGCTTCACCGATCCCGATGGCGGCACCTGCCAGCAGGTCGGCGTCGTCCCGCCGGGCAACGGCAAGTTCCTGCTGGGCGGCAAGATCTGGGGCTATCGCACCGTCGATCTGCAGGCAACCAAGGACTTCACCGTGGCTGGCGACTTCAAGCTGACCGCTCGGGTCAACGTGCTCAACGCGTTCGACTTCAAGAACTTCACCCAGTACGAGTACAACAGCTTCGGCAGCAATGGGCGGCTTGACCCGGATATCACCGTTGTCAACAACGGCGAGATCAGCTACGTGCCACGCAGCGTGATCTTCGAGGTGGGCGCAAAGTTCTGATCCAACGTAACCTGCACGCGCATACGCTTGGATGCGCGTGATTCGAACGGGGCCGATTGGCCCCGTTCGCCTATCAGCTTCTGGAGCGGCTGACACAACGTAATGAGCAGTCGTCAGGTGGATGCGTCAACGCATGCAAATGGTGCTGCATGTCGCACCGGTTGCAACCGCCAGGCAGTGCGCGCAGACGTTTTGTCAGTGGCTTTTTTTCTTTTGAGGACCGGACTTCCATGATCCCCGCTCCGCTTCGCAACATCGTCATCGTCGGCGGTGGCACCGCCGGCTGGATGGCGGCCGCCGCCTTCGCGCGCGTGCTCGGCCCCGGCTTCAACGTGCAGCTGATCGAATCCGAGCAGCTCGGCACCGTCGGTGTCGGCGAGGCCACCGTGCCGCACATCAAGGCCTTCAACAATCTGCTCGGCATCGATGAGGCCGAGTTCGTGCGACAGACCCAGGGCAGCTTCAAGCTCGGCATCGAGTTCGTCGACTGGCAGCGGCCCGGCACCTCGTACATCCACGGCTTCGGCACCCAGATCGGGCATCCGCTCGGGCTGCTGCCGTTCCATCAGTACTGGATCAAGCAACACCTGCGCGGCAAGGCGCAACCGCTGGGTGCGTACACGCTCAATACCGTGGCCGCCGTGCGCGGCAAGTTCATGACCTCGGCCGGCGATGTGCCAGCCAATTCGCCGCTGGCCAACATCGCCTACGCGTACCACTTCGATGCCTCGCACTACGCGCGCTTTTTGCGCAGTTATTCGGAACAGCGCGGCGTCAAGCGTATCGAAGGCCTGGTCGAACAGGTTCAGCTGCATGCGGACAGCGGCCACGTGCAAGCGCTGCAGCTGGCCTCCGGGCAGGTCGTCGGCGGCGACCTGTTCATCGACTGCTCCGGCTTTCGTGGGCTGTTGATCGAAGAAGCCCTGCACACCGGCTATCACGACTTCACTCATTGGCTGCCCTGCGATCGCGCACTGGCGGTGCCGTGCGAAAACGTCGGCCCGCCCACCCCGTACACGCGCTCCACCGCGCGCGCGGCCGGCTGGCAGTGGCGCATCCCGCTGCAGCACCGCACCGGCAACGGCTATGTGTATTCCAGCGCGCACATCAGCGACGACGAAGCCGCCGCCACGCTGCTCGCCAACCTGGATGGCAAAGCGCTGGGCGATCCGCGCCCGCTGCGCTTCACCACCGGGCGGCGCAAGCAGTTCTGGAACCGCAATGTGGTGGCGCTGGGCCTGGCGAGCGGCTTTCTGGAGCCGCTGGAGTCGACCAGCATCCATCTGATCCAGGCAGGCATTTCCAGGCTGCTGGAGCTGTTCCCGCGCGAGGGCATCAGCCCGGTGTTGGTGCAGCGCTACAACGACCGGCTGGCGTTCGAGTTCGACCGCATCCGCGATTTCCTGGTGCTGCATTACCACGCCACCGAACGCGACGACAGCGCGTTCTGGCGCCACTGCCGCACCATGCCGATCACCCCGGAGCTGCAGTTCACCCTGGACCTGTTCCGCGACAGCGGGCGCTTCTACCGCAATGCCGAGGAAATGTTCGCCGAGATCAGCTGGGTGCAGGTGATGGTGGGCCAGGGCGTGCTGCCGCAGGGCTATCACCCGCTGGTGGATCAGGTGCCCGACCATGATGCCGAACGCTTCCTGGCCAGCATCGCGCAGACCATCGGCCACTGCGTTGACGTCATGCCGACCCACCAGCAGTTCATCGATCGCTACTGCAAGGCAGCGGCGCCGCGTTGAGCGATGGCTCGACGCCGCAGTCTCCGCACGCGCCGATCGGCGGGCAAAAAAAAGGATCGGGCACAAGGCCCGATCCCTTCGAAAACCGGGACAAGCCCGGTGGACAATGAGTGGCACAGCTTCCGACTGACATCGGACGAGGGCATCGTACGCAGCCCTTAACGTTAAAGCAACACTTTAATTCTACCGAATTAACTTATTGATTTTATTAGCCAGCGGATCCCATCAAGCGCCTCCACTACGCCTGGCGCTGCGCCAATGCCATACGAATCTCGGCCTGGATCGCATTCGCCGCCGCCGCCGGATCGGCAGCCAGGCGAATCGGGCGGCCGACCACGATGGCATCGGCGCCGTCGTTGAACGCCTGCGCCACGCCCACGGTGCGCTGCTGGTCGTCGCCGACCGGGCCGCCGGGGCGGATGCCGGGGCAGACGATCGAAAAGGCCGGGCCGGTGGCGCGGCGGATCGGGCCGGCTTCCTGGCCGGAGGCGATCACTCCATCGATGCCGGCGGCCTGGGCGGCCAGCGCGCGCTCCACCACCACCTCCACCGGTTCGCGGTCGATGCCCATCGCGGCCAGGTCCGGCCGGCCCATCGAGGTCAGCACGGTCACCGCCAATAGGCGCATGTCGCCGTGGTTGGCCTCGGCGGCGGCCTGCAGCATGCCCGCGTGCCAGCCGTGCACGGTGCAATAGCTCACCGGCCACTGCGCCAAGCGGCGGATGGTGCCGGCCACGGTGGCGGGGATGTCGAAGAATTTCAGGTCGACGAACACGCGTTTTTCGCGCTTAGCCAGCGCATCGAGCACGTGGAAATACTCGCCGGAGGCCAGCAGCTCCATGCCGATCTTGTAGAAAGACACCGACTCGCCGAGGCGGTCGACCCAGGCGATCGCCTCGTCATGGCTGGGCACATCCAGCGCGAAGATCAGCCGCTCGTGCGCGGCCAGCGGCAATGGTGCGCGGCTCATCGGGCCACCTCCAGCGCGGCGCGCTTGGCGTCGTGGCGCTGCTGCCAGGGCTGGCTGAAGTCGTTGTTGAACTGCGCCGGCTCCCAGCCGCCGTAGCTGGGGTTGGGCAGCATCCACCAGCGCTCGCCGAACCAGTCGTGATATTGCTGCAGCAACGCGCCACGCGCCTGGCTGGTGTTGGCGGTGACTTGCACAAAGTCGCCCAGCTGGTCGCCGAACTGCATCAGCACGCGGTACTTTTGCCCGGCCAGCTGGCGGCGGCAGTTTTTCTCGCTGCCGTTCTGCTCGCAGCCTTCGACCACCGTGCCCAGGCCCAGAAACACGCTGTCATCGGCCACCGGCAGCCCGACGCTGCGCAGGTTGGCCAGCGTGGCGTCCTTGAGGTGCACGGCGCGGTTGGAGATATAGATCAGGGTGATGCCGCGGGCGTTGGCGGCCTTGGCGAAATCCACCACGCCCGGGATCGCGGTGGCCTTCTTCTCGGCCACCCACTGGTCCCAACTCAGCTCGTCGTATTCCTTGCCGTCGCGCAGCAGGCGCGCCTGGTAGGGCGAGTTGTCCAGCACCGTCTCGTCCACGTCCAGCACCACCGCCGGCTTCAGCCCGGTGGCGGCATTGCCGCGTTCTTCGGGCACCAGCGCGTCCCAGTTGGGCTGCTTGAGTGCGGCGTCCAGTTTGTCGGCAGCGGCGCGGTAGGTCTGCTCGGCCACCGCGCGGTATTCCTCCGAGCGCTGCATCCACAGCACCGCGTTGAGGTTGTCGTCGCCGGCCAGCGCGGTGGCGGCTACGGGCGGCGTAGCAGTCCTGGCTGCGGCGGCGCCGGCGGCCGCATTGGCGGACACGGCGGCGTCCTGCGCGCGCTGCGCCGGCTCCTTGTCGCCGGGTTTGCAGGCGCTCAGGGCCAGCGCGGTGCAGGCGAGCAGGGACAACGGGGCGTAAAGCGAGGGGCGCATGGCATCCACCAGGACAGGAGCGGCAATGAAGGCCGCGATTTTAGCGGGTTCGCGCCGTACCGCCCGCTCCGGCACACGACACTGCTGCGGGCAGTGGCGCCTGCGCACGCACGGCGAGATCGCCACCGTGGGATTTCCTGGCGATGCATGAGTGCCTCGTGCGCCTGCCACGACAGTCTCGGCGCCTGACGGCGTCTTCGATGCCGCTGCCGATCTGGACGCCCGCGCGGGATCGCAGCCGGAACAATGCCGACGCAGGATCGGCATATCCTTGTGCGCTGATTGCCCGGAGTCGCCCCCATGACAGATGCACCTTCCCCGCCCGTCCTCGATACCGCCCAGGCCCGCGTGCTCGGCTGCCTGATCGAAAAAGAGGCGACCACGCCGGATGCGTATCCGCTCACGGTCAACGCCGCGCAGGTAGCCGCCAACCAGAAGACCGCACGCGAGCCGGTGCTGAACCTGCAGACCGGCGTGGTGCATCACGCCCTGCGTCAACTCGAAACCCTGGGGCTGGTCCGCCAACAGTTCTCCTCGCGCGCCGAGCGTTACGAGCACCGGCTGGGCAGCGTGCTGGACCTGACCCGCCAGCAGGTGGCCCTGATCGGTCTGTTGCTGCTGCGCGGCCCGCAGACGCTGGGCGAGCTGTTCGCGCGCAGCGAGCGGCTGGCGCGCTTCAACGATGCCGACGACGTACGCCACCATCTGGACCGGCTGATCCAGCGCGGCCTGGCGGTGCAACTGCCGCGTGCCAGCGGCCAGCGCGAAGAGCGCTATGCGCATCTGCTCAGCGGCGAGCTGGATGTGGAGGCGTTGCAGGCCGCGGCGGCACGCGCTGCTGCGCCAGGCCCCCGCAGCAACGCCGACAGCAGCGCGCTGGAAGCGCGCGTACAAACGCTGGAAGCCACCGTCGCCGATCTGCAGGATGCGCTAGCCGCCGTGCAGGCGCGCCTGGAGGCGGCTGGCGCCTAGCGCGACGGTTCGCTCATGGAGATGCCCGCTTCACATCGACGCCTGCGCGGAGCGCAAAGCGCACAACGAGCGGCCAGACCGCCAGACGACGCGCTTGCCGCGCAGTGACGGCGCAGGCTGCGACCGACCCGCTCAGGTCGGCGTATCCACCTCGTCCCAGTCGGCGTCTTCGAAGTGCAGCAGCCAGTTGAGGGTGTAATGACGC
This sequence comes from Xanthomonas sp. CFBP 8151, assembly GCF_011761885.1. Classification (NCBI taxonomy): domain Bacteria; kingdom Pseudomonadati; phylum Pseudomonadota; class Gammaproteobacteria; order Lysobacterales; family Lysobacteraceae; genus Xanthomonas; species Xanthomonas sp. CFBP 8151. Next base: position 10,164 of record NZ_JAASQZ010000004.1, on the reverse strand, counting down.
TCGTAGACCACGCCCGGCACGATGCCGGCCGGTGGCGGTTGCTCGCTCTGGCCGGCCTGGCGCACCGCCCAATGCAGGCGCAACTGCCGGTCCAGCGCATCCAGCAGTTCGGGCACCGGCCGTAGCGTCAGCGACGGCCGCGTTGCGGCTTCGGCATGCTCCAGCGCGCGCTGGGCAGCCAGGGGCACATCGCACAGGTCGGTCGGCTCCGGCAGCGCCTCGGCCAGCCCCAGGGCCCACTGCAGCACGGCCAGGCTCTCGTAGCGCCAGCCGAAGTTGGCGAGCTGCTGCGGCTCCGGCGCGGGTTGACCAAAAAAGGCCCGCTCCTGCGGCGACAGTGCCGCCGCCACGCCGGGCAGGCGGGCGTCCATGTCTTCCAATGCGGGTGGCGTATCGCCGGCCGCCAGCATCTCCGCGCGCAAGGCCACCGCAAACAACGCCAGCATGCGCTGCGTCACCGCCGCCGCATCGCGCACCCGCGCTTCGGCCTCGCCAGGCACCGGCGGCAGGCTGGGTGGCACGCGGATGCCTTGCGCGGTCAGCTGCGCAAGTTGCTGCGCACGCCGCTGCAACGCATCCGGCGGATACGGCACCTGCGCCTGCTCATCGATCGCCGGCTCGCCCTGGCTGATCAGCACCCGCCCGTGCGGATCGCGCACGCTGCCGTCGGCCAGGAAACACACCGCGTTGGCCTGCTCGGCCCACTGCGCCAATTCCCCGAACGCCGCATCGTCAACTTCGAAGCTGAAGTGCTGGCGCACCCGCTGCACGTGCCGCATCAGGTGATAGCGCGACTGGGTCATCTGGCCGTCGCCGGCCTGATTCACGTAGCCGACGAAGCCATGCAGATGCGTGGCCAGTTCCGGATCGGTGTGGTCGCGGTGCTGCACGGCGGTGCGCGGCAGGAAATCCGGCCACACGGGGTCGCGCAACGTGGAATAGGCGTTGACCAGCAATGGCATGCGAGTGTCCTTGTTGGGGCGAGCGACACAACGACTGCGCTCATCGCCAGGCAGGTGCGGTGATGGCCGCAGTCTCCTGCGCCGTTCGCCCACCGCGTGCTTCCGCGCCCCCATACGGCGCTGACGATTGTTTGCTGCGTTGTGTCGGCCGCATTCAGCGGTGAGCGTCGTCGCCAGGGTGCCGCAGGCCTGCCCGGCTGTCCATGTCGGCCGGAGCGAGCGCGATCGTGTAATACAGCACCGGATCGGCCTCCTGGCTCAACATGCGCAGGCCTTGCCGCTGCAATCCGAGTTTTTCCAGTGCGCGAATCGAATCGGCATTGTCCGGCGACACGATCGCGCACAGCTGCGGCAACCCCAGCACAGCGCGCGCATGGTCCAGCACCGCGCGCCCGGCTTCGCTGACATAGCCCTTGCCGCGATGCTCGGGCAGCAATGCAAAGCCGATATGCGGCACCGGCAAGGTGTCGCGGCACAACAACCCCAATGTGCCGGCAAACGTCCCTTCGGCGCGCGTTTCCACCGCCCAGTGCGCAAAGCCGTATCTTTCCTGGTGCGCCTGCGCCCACTCACGCAGATGATCACGCGCCTGCTCGCGGGTGCGCACACCGCGATCGTTGATGCCGGCGATGAAGCCGGGGTCGTTGACCAGCGTCAGCACCGCGTCGGCATCGCGCTCGGGATCCAACGTACGCAGGCGCAAACGCGGGGTTTCGATCACGACAGTCACGGCGCACTCCGGCATCAGGGCCAACCAGACTGCCGTGCAGGCGTGGCGCTGGCAAGCCCGTGCGCACGCAACAACCGCTAGTCGAACAACGCCTGGATCGCCGCCAATCCCGCGCTGGCGCGCTCTTTCTTGCGCTCGGCATCGGCCACCGGGTCGGCGCCATCGCGCTGCAATTCTTCGGCCGGGATCTCGTCGAAGAAGCGGCTGGGCTTGAGCCGCACGTGCTCGCCGAATTTGCGCGTCAGTTTGCTGTGGCTCATCCACAGCTGCTCTTTGGCACGGGTGATGCCTACATACAGCAGGCGGCGTTCTTCCTGCAGGTTGCCTTCTTCCAGGCTCACTTCATGCGGCAGCACGCCGTCTTCGCAGCCGACGATGAATACGTAACGGAATTCCAGGCCCTTGGAGGCGTGCATGGTCATCATGCGCACCTGGTTGCCGCCGTCGTCCTTGTCGTTGCGCGACAGCAGCGCCAGCTGCGCGGCCAGATCGCTGGCACTTGCGCCACGCGGCCCGCCTTCGAACCACTCGGCCAGCTCGTCGAGGTTGCGCTTGCGGCGCTGGAAGCCGGTTTCGTCCTTGGATTGATTGCGCAGGTCGTTGAGCAGGCCGGATCTGTCGGCCAGCATGCGTACCAGTTCCCCCGCCGGCAGCCTGGCCGAATGCTCGCGCATATCGCGCAGGATATCGGTGAACGCACTCAGGCCATTGGCCGCACGCGGCGGCAGATGCTGCAGCGCGCCCATCGACTCGGCCGCGCGCGACATCGGTACCGCCTTCGCACTGGCAAGCTCGGCCAACCGCGCCAGCGAGGTCGCACCGACCTCGCGCTTGGGCGACTGCACTGCGCGCAAAAACGCCGCGTCATCTTCGGGATTGACGATCAGCCGCAGCCACGACAGCACGTCCTTGACTTCCTGCCGCTCCAAAAACGCGGTGCCACCGGTCAGGTGATACGGCACGCGCAGCAGCTGCAGCGCTTTTTCCAGCGGCCGCGATTGAAAATTGCCGCGGAACAGGATGCAGAAATCGCTCCACGGCACCTGCTTGGCGGTACCCAGGAACGAGATCTCGGCGGCAACCTTTTCCGCTTCGTGCTCGCTGTCGCGGCATTCCCACACACGGATGCGCTCGCCGTCGGCCTGGTCGCTCCACAGCGTCTTCAAGTGCTCGTGCGGGTTGTGTGCGATCAAGGCATTGGCCGCACGCAGCACGCGGTTGGAGCAACGGTAGTTCTGTTCCAGCTTGATGATTTGCAGCGCCGGATAATCGCGCCCCATCTGCTGCAGGTTTTCCGGATTGGCACCCCGCCAGGCGTAGATGCTCTGATCGTCGTCGCCCACGCAGGTGAAGTTGCCGCGCGGCCCGGCCAGCATTTTCAGCAGGCGGTACTGTGCATCGTTGGTGTCCTGGCACTCGTCCACCAGCAGGTAGCCGATGCGCTCGCGCCAGCCCATCACGATCTCTTCGTTGGCCTCCAGGATCTGCACAGGCAGGCGGATCAGATCGTCGAAGTCCACCGCGTTGAAGGTGGTCAGCCGCGCCTGATAGCGCTCGTACAGGCTGGCGGCTTCCTTTTCGCGATTGCTGCGTGCCGCCGCCATCGCCTGCTCGGGGGACAGGCCGGCATTCTTGGCGCGCGAAATCAGGTTCTTGGCATCCTCGATCGCATCGGGCTTGGCGCCGTGCATCAGGTCCTTGATCTGGGCGGCGGCATCGTCGGAATCGAAGATCGAAAAGCCGCGCTTCAAGCCGGCAGCGGCGTGCTCGATCTGCAGGAACTTCAGTCCCAGCGCGTGGAAGGTGCAGATGGTCAGGCCATCGGCGCCATCGCCACGGATGCGCTTGGCCACACGCTCGCGCATTTCCTTGGCCGACTTGTTGGTAAAGGTGATCGCCGCGATGCGCTTGGCCGGGTAGCGGCCAGTGGCGATCAGGTGCGCGATCTTCTCCACGATCACGCGCGTCTTGCCGCTGCCGGCACCGGCCAGCACCAACAAGGGACCTTCGCAGTGCAGCACTGCGGCGCTTTGCGGGGGATTGAGACCGTGCATAGAGGCTTCCAACAGAGCAGGCCATTGTACCGGCGCCGCGTCGGGCAGGCCTGCGCCGCCGGTTCATGCAGATGGCTGTCACCGCAAGCCGCCCGGCCCGCTAAAATCCACCGATGGCCAAGCTCTACTTCTACTACTCGGCAATGAATGCCGGCAAGACCACCACCTTGCTGCAGTCGGCGCACAACTACCGCGAACGCGGCATGCGCACCTTGATCCTCACGCCCAAGCTCGATCACCGCGCCGGCAGCGGCGTGGTGGCCTCGCGGATCGGCCTGCGCGCGGACGGGCGCACCTTCGATCGCGGCACCGAGTTGCAGCAGCTGATCGAACGCGACATCCAGGCCGAGGGCGCGCTGCATTGCGTGCTGGTAGACGAAGCGCAGTTCCTCAACCGTGGCCAGGTCTGGCAGCTGAGCGAGGTGGTCGACCGTCTGCGTGTTCCGGTGCTGTGTTACGGCCTGCGCACCGACTTCCGCGGCGAGCTGTTCGAGGGCAGCCAGTTTCTGCTGGCCTGGGCCGACGAGCTGGAGGAGATCAAGACCATCTGCCACAGCGGCAGCAAGGCCACCATGACCGTGCGCGTGGACGCACAGGGGCACGCGGTGCAGGACGGCCCGCAGGTGGAGATCGGCGGCAACGAACGCTACGTGTCGGTCAGCCGCGCCGAGTTCAAGAAGATCATGCGTGGCGAAGGCCGCATCGACCCGCTGCAGATCGCGCTGCCGCTGCCGCCAGCGGGCTCGTCGGACAGGTAACCCGCGTGGTGACCGGCTGAAGAATTCAGCCGCAATCTCGCCAGCACGCGGTTCCGGCATGCTGCTTGTGATGCGTCACTAACCCTTGCGGGCATTTGCTATCGGCCGTATGTCCGCCACACAGCAACAAGCGTATCGTTGCCATGCCGTTGCAGCGGTCCACGCGCAACCAGGGGCACGGCAGTCCTGTAAAATGGCGACCATCCACTTGTCGGGAGGCACCCATGGATCCGCTTCCCCCCGAGTTACGCGCAGATGTCGCGCGCGTTGGCCGGCTATCGTCGGTGCCCGATGTCCTGACCATTCTCACCCGTCTGACCGGCATGGGGTTCGCTGCCGTTGCGCGCGTGACCGATACGCGCTGGATCACCTGCCAGGTCCGTGACGACCTGTCGTTCGGCCTGGCGCCGGGTGACGAGCTGCCCCTGGTCACCACCTTCTGCGACAGCGTGCGCACCCAGGGCAACGCGTTGTGGTTCGGCCATGCCTCCGAGCACCCGGTCTTCCGCGACCACCCCACGCCGCAGCTGTACGGCTTCGAAAGCTATGTCTCGGTGCCGATCAAGTTCGACGACGGCAGCGTGTTCGGCACCTTGTGCGCGCTGGACCCCCTGCCGCGCGTCATGGATGCGCCGATGGTGGAAAAGGTCGAGCTGCTAGCGCAACTGCTGGCAGCGCAGATCCAGGCCGAACAACGCGCCGAAGAGAGCGCGCAGGAATCGCGGCGTGCGCGCCGCGAGCTGGGGCGTATCGGCGCCTCCGCCCGCCTGCGCGAAGAATTCATCGGCATCCTTGGCCATGATCTGCGCAACCCGCTGCAGTCCATGCATGCGGTGGTGGACATGCTGGCGATCGACCCGCTCAACCAACGCCAGGGCGGTGCGATCCGGTCGATGCAGCGCAGCCTGCGGCGCATGGAAGAACTGATCGACTTCGCCAGCGATTTCGCGCACGGTATTGAACGCGACTGGCTGCAGCTGGATTACGGCAATGGCAGCGATCTACTCGATGCCTTGTCCCAGGTTGTGGACGAAACCCGTGCCGCGTACCCGAACCAGGTGCTGTCCACGCATGTGGCCATCGACGAACCGGTGCATGGCGATGCGGTGCGCCTGGCGCAGATGTTCGGCAGCCTGATGATCAACGCCGTGGTGCAGGGACAACAGAGCTCGCTGATCAAGGCAATCGCGGTCACCGAGCAGGGCCGCCTGCGCATCGAGGTCTGCAATCTGGACGGGATCGATCCGCGCCGGCTCGACGTGCTGCACGCCTCCACCCACGTGCATACCGGCGGACGCGCCTTGCCCGAAGTGGATCTGGGCCTGCATATGGCCGCCCAGATCGCCCGCGCCCATCAGGGCGAACTGCGTATCCTCAGCGACAAGGACGGCACCTGCTTCCGGGTGGATCTGGCCTGCGTGCGCCCGCGTGCGCGCATGCAGTTGGTCAACAGCTCGACGTCGGCCTGAGTCCGCGGCGCCTGGGCGACGCATCATCGACTATGCGGCTGCAACGCAGCCACGCTCGACATTCGAAATCCGCGGCCTGTCGTCACTGCAACATCCGCACCTGCCTGACAATCGCGCACCTTATCGGGCGCGCGACGTGCCTGTGCGCTAGTAGACCTTGCGCTCGCTCGCCGGTGGCGGCGTCCACTGGTACAGCCAGGTTTCGGTCAGCGGCTTGCCGTTGGCGCGCAGGAACAGACGGATGTCGATCTGCTGGGTACCGTCATCCGGCGGCACCAGATCGAACATCGCCCGATAGCCCTTGAGCTCATGCAGCGGACGCGCGGACACGATCTCGGTGCTGCCACGCGACACCTGGATGATGGCCTCGACCTTGGCTTTCGGGTCCTTGGTCAACGCGGTCAGCTCGCCTCCGGCGAAATCCACCGCAAACCGCCACGAAAAGTGGCTGCGCTTCTGCCCGACGATGCCGCCCAGGCCGGTGCGGGTGGCCACGCAATGCGCCAGCGGCGAGCTGGCCGGCGGATGCGCGCCCCAATACAACCGGTACCCCATCAGCAACTCCTGCCCCGGCTGCGGCTTTTCCTGCGGATTCCAGAACGCCACGATGTTGTCGAAGGTTTCGTCCACGGTCGGAATCTCGACCAGCTGTACCGAGCCCTTGCCCCAGCCGCTCTTGGGTTCCACCCACAGGCAGGGGCGCTTCTCGTAGAACACGCCGTCGTCCTGGTAATGGTCGAAGTTGCGATCGCGCTGCAGCAGGCCGAACCCGCGCGGGTTCTCATCGACGAACATGTTGAAGCGCAGCTGCGGCGGGTTGCACAACGGCCGCCAGATCCACTCGCCGCCGCCGGTCCACATCGCCAGGCCATCGGTGTCGTGGATTTCCGGCCGCCAGTCCCAGTCCATGCGGCGATCGTTTTCGCCGACCTGATACATGCTGGTGCACGGACCGATGCCCAGCCGTTCGATGGTCTTGCGCGGGTAGAGCGCGCTGTCGATCTCCATCACCAGCACCTCGCCATTGGTGATGGCGAAACGATACGCGCCGGCAACGCTGGGCGAGTCCAGTAGCCCGTACACCACCACGGTGTTCGAATCGTCGGCCGGCTGTTCCAGGTAATAGGCGATGAAGTCCGGGAACTCCTCCGGCCCGCCGGTGCCGGTATCGATCGCCAGCCCGCGCGCCGACTGCCCGTACTGGCCTTCCTTGCCGACCGCACGGAAATAGCTCGCACCCAGGAAGGCCGAGAAATCGCGATCGGTGTCCTTGCGCGTGTTGAGACGGAAGCCGGCGAAGCCCAGGTCCTTGGGCAACTGCTTGCCGCCCAGCCCGCTGCTGCCGTAATCGAACGCCGCCGGGTCGTAGGCCAGCTGCTGCGCCTGGCCGTCGACGATGTCGTAGATGTGCACAGGGGTGTGGAAATACAGCCCCAGATGGAAGAACTTCGCCTGGAACTTGCCATTGCCGTCGGCCCATAGCGCATGGTCCTGGCGGTAGCGGATCGACTGGTACTGATCCCAGTTCAACGCTTCCAACGACCCCGGAAGCAGCTGCTTATGGCTCTTGTAAGGCGCCGTGGCCAACGCACGCGCCTGCCCCTTGAGCCAGCCATAGTCGAATGGTTGCGGCTGCCCCAGGCGACGCAGACCAACGGCCTTGGCCGCCAACGCCCACTGCGGCAGCGCCGGCAAACCGAGCGCGGCCAATGCGGCGGCGGCATTCTTCAGGAAGTGGCGTCGTTGCATGCGCATCGGTCTGCTCAGGGAATGGCCGCCATCATAGCCACAGCGCGGCACGCAGGTGAATGCGCAGGTCAGGGCGCCGCAGACGAAGGCGCACACGCATTGGTCAGCTGCAGCTCCTGCGCCTTGCTGCACAGGAACTGTTGTTGCGCCTGCTGCGCGTCGGGTCCGGTGTAGCGCAGCAAGGTCCATTGCTCGCTCGCCTGCATGCGCTCGCCCGGCGCCAGCTGCCGGTACGGTGCGTGCACTTCCATTTCCAGCAGTCCGCGCTCGGGGTGCTGCGGCGGCGCGTCCAGGTACAGCTCCACCTGCCCTTGCTCCGGATGGATCGCAGACAGCGGCTGATGCGCAAAGCGGATCACCAGCACCTGGTCGCCCGCAAACCCCGCCATCCAGCCTGCCGAAGGCTGCAACAACACTTTGCCGCGCTGAATCAGCCCGTCCTGTCGTGCATCGGCACGCAATGCAAACACACCGCCTTGATGCCGGTAGGTCGGCGCAACCGTGCCGGCCTCGGTCGGCGGCTGAACACGGACATCAGCTGCATTGGCCACCGGTACGAATACACGCGTGCCCGCCGCGACCCGCGTGTTGAACCACAGATCCCAGGCGATCGACTCCTTGCGAATATTCCGAGCGATTGCTTCCACCTCGACGGTATCGGCACGCGTGGATGCAAGAGCCACCCGCTTGCGTAGCTGCACGCCGGTGACTGGACTAGGCACGCCTTCCAGGATCAGTTGATCGCCACTACGTGTGACTGCACGTGTGGTTGCCAACGACAGATACGGATCCGGTGGCCAAACCGCGGTGGCCGCCTTGCGTGTCGGGTTGACCTGTTGGTGCATCCACCACTGACTCTGCGGCCCCACCCAGACATCGTGGCCGAGGTACGGGATATCGCCGGCAGTCGCGGATACTTCTGGCGCGGGCTGCTGATCAACCGCCTCACCCGTCTTCAACACGTTGGGGTGTCCACGCAAATTGAAGGACAGCACGCGCCCACCGAACGCGGGCGTAGCACTGAGTTCAACAACCCCGTTGTGCAACTGGATGCGCTCAACTGCAGGTTTGGTGTTGGACGCAAGCTCATCCGCGCATGCGCCTGTTGCCAGCGGCAACGCTGATGCACCCACAAGCATGATCGGCATAAAGTAACGCAGTGACGCAGGCATGGACGACTCCAATCGCAGGACGTCACGATTGTGGCGCGATGCACGGCAACGCACCATCAAGCAATCGGCCACTGCGGCTCCAAGCGCGCCGTTTGCTGTTATCCGAGGGCTACTGGCCAGCGGTCGTCACTGATCCAGAACTGGAGGTTGGTGTTTCGATCAGTGTGGGTCACGTGGCCGGCATTCAACGCTGGCAATTGCTGCACCACACCGTCGCGCGTTGCCCGATCGTGGCGTGTTTCAACACACGTCCACACTGCTTGCAGGTTTCACCCTCGCGCCCATACACCGTGAGTTCCTGCTCGAAGTAACCGGGCGCCCCGTCCGGGCTGATGAAATCACGCAGCGTGGTTCCGCCGCGCTGGATGGCGTAGCCGAGGATATCTTTCACTGCTGTGGCCAGGCGCCGATAACGTTCCAATGACACCTTCCCGGCTTCGCGTAATGGGCTGATTCCCGCACGATGCAGGCTTTCTGCCGCATAGATGTTTCCCACGCCGACGACAACGGCCTGATCCATCAGAAAGGTTTTCACCGCCGCGCGCCGGCCACGCGCCAGCGCATGCAGATAATCGCCAGTAAATGTATCCGATAATGGTTCCGGGCCAAGTGCTGCCAGCAGATCATGCACGTGTGCATTGTTCTGCCATAGCAGGCAACCGAACCGACGCGGATCGTTGAAGCGCAGGACACGGCCATTCTGCAGGCTGATATCCACATGATCGTGCGCTCGCGGCGGCGTATCGCCGGGTAATACGCGCAGACTTCCGGACATTCCAAGATGCAGCAGGGCGCTGCCGCCGGCATCGGTATCGATCAACAGGTATTTGGCCCGGCGACGTACATCGGTGATGGTCGCACCGGGCAACAAGCGCTCGATCTGTTCTGGGATGGGCCAGCGCAGGTCGGGGCGTCGCAGGATGACGCCATGGATGCGTTGGCCGACCAGATGCGGAGCCAGTCCACGCAAGGTGGTTTCGACTTCGGGCAGCTCGGGCATGCAGGTCTCCAATCGGCCAGGCCGGCGGTGCGCCGGCACCGGTCAATATGGTGGCCAACGGCAGTAAATCCAGCTCGTCGCCCCAGCGGCGTTGCGGTACCGGGCGTGCGCTTTGGGCATCCGAGACCTGTAGTGAGGTTAGGACATTTGGCCTTTGATGTGGTTTTTCGCAGCCAAATGTCGCGCAAAAAAGAAACCCCCAGTCCTGTTGGACTGAGGGTTTCGGGTAAAGCCCCTGGCGATGACCTACTCTCGCATGGCTTGAGCCAC
>NZ_JAASQZ010000003.1:0-618143 GCF_011761885.1 Xanthomonas sp. CFBP 8151 | reverse complement strand
TGTTACCTGCCGACATCACCAGATCTTTGCCCGTGGTTACCGACACGGCGTCGCCACCGCGCAGCAGACCGTTGTCGTTGCGCAACGCGCTGGGGTGAGGCTGAGGTTGTTGCCTGCGATCAGTGCAGCGCTGCCGCCGGCCTGCACGCGGGTGCCGGTCAACGTCATGTCATTGCCTGCAAACAGTTGCAGCGTGTTGCTGGCGCTGATGCCGGACAGGATGCCAGCGCCATTGATGGCCTTGGATGCTTCGCTGACCAGGTTGTTGCCAGCCACCAGCGCCACATCGCGGCCCTGGATCTGGCCCTGGTTGAGCAGGTCGTTATGGGCTTCCAGCGATACAGCGCCAGTGCCGCTGATGCGGCCCTGGTTGAGCAGGTTGCCGGCGGTGATGCTGACGTCGGCGCCGGCGATGACGCCCTGGTTGCTCATGGAGTTGGTGGCGTTGAGCTCGACGTTGCCGCCGGCGATCAAGGCGCCATTGCCACGCAACTGCAGCGAGTTGGAAGCCAGATACACGACGGGCACCAGCACCTTCTGGCCCTGGTAGTCCTGCTCCACCATCCAGACGATGTCCTGCGTCAGCGCGGCCGCTTGCGCAGCGGTCAAGCCCACGCCCATGCTCAGCTGCAGCTGACCTGCGGCGGCCACGCCCGACTCCAGCAAGGCGCGGTACTGCGCCACGCCATCGGCGTAGTTGCCCAGATAGCGGCGGCCGGTGAGCTGGGTGATCTGGTCCAGCACCAGGCGCTGCTCGTAGAAGCCATCGCCTAGGCGGGTCTGGGTCCACTCCGGGTCCACGCCCAGTTTGTCCAGCAGGAAGTCGCTGCTGATGAAGTTGTCGTAGTTGACGAAGCGCGGGTCGGTCTCGATCAGGTAACCACGGCCCGGGCCATTGCTGCGCCAGGCATTGATGCCGCCAAGGCCGGTGGCTGCGCGGCCCATGGCGGTGAGATCCGTGCCAAGTGGTCAATGCACGCGCCGCAAACGGAGGCTGCAATTTACAGACTCCAGCCTCGGCGGGCAGATTGATGGCTAGAGCCGTGCCGATCATAACCACACCCACGAGCATAGTTCTGAGCTGGCTATTACTAAGTTTTCAAAGAGCAAATTCCGGAGGCACTTTACTTACTGGGTCCAGCACTATGAGTGCCATATCTAACCAGTATCAAATCTACCACCGTCCTACTATCAAGGACGAAATGGCTCGCTCCACTCGCTGAAGTCAAATTGACCCGCTTTGCGGCGCAATACATGAGCGCAATAACGATCTATCGCATCCTCCGGATTACGCAACACGCGTAAATTTCCAACATCCCCTTCATGGACATGGTAGACCACCTGATCCTGACGGGTCGAGCAAACGAAGAATTGATCTCCCTGTGGACCACCGACGCCTACCGGCCTCGTATCCAAGAAGCATCTAAACTTAATTCTTTTTACGCCATTTATATTGGTCACCGCATCAGGGAATAACTCTTTTATTTTCGGTAAATACTTCTTTTTCCACCCTTTACCCAGGCTATCCAAATAAGTATCCGCATCCCGCCACCTTGATGAAGGATGCCCAATCAACTGACGATTGGTCATAGGACCTTCACCGACACTTCCTGGAATACGCCATCCGTCGGTCCGCCACAACCAGGACTTCGCCAAACCATCAGGCAAGCTGAGCAAAGAACCGAAGCAGTCGTTACCGTCCTCATAGGTCGACCCTGGGAAGGTGGGAAAAACCTCAACCATGCGGCCGCTCACGTTAAAAAATAGAACTTCCACGGGTAGACGAGGACCCTCTGGATTCATTAAATCCTTAATTAACATCACCCCAAGAAAAAGATCACCACAAAATTCTTGAAATGCCATATAAGAAAATGGCTGAAGTAGCCTCAATGGCTCCAAAACCCAATCTTTTCCACGCGTCAAAACTCCGGAATAATCAAGATTTTTTCGCCCCTTTACATCGTAATAATCCAAAAAATCATAATCACCAACAACTTCATCAATTTTACTATACACCCCTCCATTTAATCGTTCGAAAAACTCATTTTCCAAGACACCCACCCCACCCCATCCACTGGAACCCCCCTTCTGCGATATATTCACTCACCCACCTCCAGATGCACGATTGGCCTCAATAATCTTTAAAATATCACTTCTGAATCCATCCTGTGCTTTTTTTAAGTAATCCTTGTACTCAGCACTGACAGGCTTTCCATTCCACATCATCCATCCGGCACCGTCGACCTCCACTTTACACCCCTTTGAACAGTTCGCTGATTTGATCATTGGTTGCAGATTCGCAGGGTCTTTCAGAATCTCATTCTGAACGCTTTTTGGCAAAGAATCAAAACCTTCAATTTGCCGAATAGCATTTTGTGGCAGGACGTGATCCACATGAATTTTAGCCGTTGCAGGCACTGCTTCCTTTACACCAGTCAGTGGATTGATCCAAGTCAGCTCATTCTTGGCATTCATCCAAGTACTACTAATGACCTGACCATTTAGCCAAAGCGTTTCGTCAGCCGCCTTCGCCAGTGGGCGCAACAGGGGACCAACTGTTTTGCCTACAATTGTCGGCATCGCCGCAAGAGCGATGCTCGTACCGGCAGCCTGGGTGTCGCCTTGTGCAATATTACGGATGATGCCTGCCGCCATCCCCACATCGCCGGTAAACGTCTCGAGCATCGCCACACCATCCGACCCACGCGTCGCAGTAGACCAGGCCAACAGCTCGCTCTGATATACCTGCTGTAAGGAGTCTTTTGTTATTCCAGATGCGCCGAGAGCGTTATATACCTCGCGAAATTGATCAGGATTATTCGCAAGAAGATTTCCATATTGATGGAAGTTGGCATACTCGTCATCAGTTGCCTTGAAGGCCTGACCCCACTTGTATTGGTTTTGATTGGAATTCAGAAACGCTAGCGCTTCTGTGTCGATATTTTCGATACCGACCTTCTTTGCGATCACTGCATCCACTTGCGCCGCAGCTTCCACAGTCAGACGCTGCTTCGCTTCAATGACACTAATGCCTTCTTGCAATGCGAAAGCTTCAGCGTTCTGGCGAATCCATGTCACTTCATCAGGATGCAGCTGCCGATTGAACTGATCTCCCGCAAGCGCGGTTGTTGCGCCAACCTGCCCACCCGCAATACCACCAAGCGCCGCACTTCCTAGCTCCATGAGTGCGTTGTAAGTGGCTGGGTCGGTAACGCCGTTATTGACCAAATAATCCGACATCGCAACCTTGGCTGCTTCAGCACCCGCTGCACCAGCTGCTGTTTGTAGAACGTTTTCGCCGCCGGGTGCCGCAATCGCCGCACCTGTCAGGCCATGCAGCAAAATCTTGTTCGTACCACCATCGCTCCATGCCTCCAGACGTGCCAGTGCCTGAGCTTTCGACGCTTCATCTGGTGCGCTGGCTAGATCAAGCTGAGCTTTTTGATACATCGCCGAAGCAACATCACCTACGACCCGGAACCCAATCTCTCCCGCCAACCCCATCAGTTCCTTTTGGTCTTCGATCTTCTTCTGATCGAAGATTTCCTTCAGCCCGGACTGCTGCAACTCGGTGGCATTGCGATCCAACCCTGCCAGCGCAGACTCGTCGCCATTGCGGATCTGGATCGTACCGGCGGCGATATCGCTTTTGGTCGTGCTGCTTGAGCTGTCGCTGGCGTTGCCCAGCATGCTTAATCCGGCACCGATGGCAACGCTGGCCATGCTGCTGCCCGTGCCGCCGGCAACTGTTACGCCGCTGGTCTTGTACTCCGCCTTGTTCTGCAGGTCCTCGACCGTCAGGCTATCGGTGGACAGCCGATTGAGACTGGCATCGGCAGCACTGGCAATCGCACCGCCGACCAACTTCGTGTTACCGCCCACAGTGATGTCGAAGCCACCATTGCCAGCCTGGATGCCGCTCTGCTCAGTCACACTGGTGTAGCTGCTGTTGACCTTCTGCTGGCTGTAGCTGCCGCCGCTGCCCGAGCCGGTCGCCAGGGTCAGGCTGGCCTGCTGCTGCTTGCTCTTGTACTCGTTGGTGTCCTGCTCGCTCTTGATCAGCAGATCGCCGCCGACATTGGCCAGCACTTTGTTGCCAACGGCTTGTGCACCCTGGATGGTGGTGTCGTTGCCGCTGACCAGGGTCAGGCTGTCGTTGGCCGTGACCACGCTTTCTGTGCGTAGATCGCTATTGCCCTTGGCGCTGCCCTTGCCTGCAGACACTGTCAGATAGTAGCCAGTCGTCGCACCGACGCTGACACCGATCTCACCGCCAGCGTTCTTGTTCTCGGACTTAGTGGTGTTGGTCTCCTGATTACTGAGCAGGTTGAGATTGTTTGCTGCGGCCAATGCCACGTTGTTGCCGGCAATTTTGCTGCCGATGACATTGAGGTCGCCGCCGGTGGCCGCAATGGTGACATTGCCGTTGCTGAGGATGCGGCTGCCCCCGGTGCTTTCTTCATGTGTGCTGGTCTTGCTTGACGAACTGCTCGCACCAATGCCGAGACGAAAGCTCATGCCAGTTGCAGCTCCCGCCCCTTCTAATCCGCTCGCTGGCTCCTTGCCAGGTTTTGCCACATTTCCACCGACCGCTTGACCTTGATAGCCAGCCAAAAAATTGTCTGGAGTTGTCTTTGCTTGATCGACCGTCGCACCTGTCGCGTAAGCAGCACGCGCCGCATAGAGCGCTTTCAATCTATCGTCGTCCACATCGGAAATCCGCTTGGCTGCACCATAGGCCGCCAATGCGGTATCGACCACGCCTCCACTGATACCCAATGTAATGCCCGCACTCTGCTGCTTGGAGGTCTGCACCGTGTCCACGGTGTTTTCCGCCGCCGCAATCGTGACTTCCTTACCCACAATCGTGGTGCTGGTGGCACTCAGCACATCGCTGCCGGTAATGGCCACCTTGTTGCCGGCGGTCATTGTCACCGAGCCATCGGTACTGCCGACCAGGCTGCCGCTGTTGGTCACCTCGGTGACGTCCAGCCCATCGGTCTTTTTGGTGACGCCCAAAGCGACGCTGAATCCACCGCCGCCGTAGAGACCCGACTTCTTGACTGTCTTTTCGTGTTCCTCGCTGTGCGTGTTCTGCACCGTGTCCAGCGTGATGTTGTTGCCTGCGGCCAATACCACATCGCCGGTGCTGGCGACCTGCGCGCCTTGCGACAGCAAATCGTTACCCGCCGCGATCTGCACCGTGTCGCCACTGAGCGTGGTGGTGACTGCTACATTGTCGTGCCACTCATCATGCGTGGTTGTGGTCTTGCTGGAGAACGTGCCCTTCTTCTTTTTGGTCATGTCCTGCACGGCGTCGTGCTGCTCGCTAGCGGCGAGCAGGTTGACGTCGTTGCCGGCGGCCAGGGTGATGCCGCCTTCCTTGGTGGCAGCGGTGGCGGCGGTCAGGGTGATGTCGTTGCCGGCCTGCACCGCCAGATTGCCGCCGGCGCTTAGCTCGGTGCCGTGGACGGTTTCGTCGCTGGTCGCAGTGGTCTGCTTGAAGCGCTTGCGCGTTTCCAGCGTGTTGCTGGTGTCCACCGTGGTCAGCGTGCTGGCATTGATGTCGTTGCCGGCGCTGATGCCCAGACCCTGGCCGGCGTCCAGCTTGGCCGCGACCAGATTGACGTCGTTGCCGGCGCTGAGGATCAGGTTGCCGCCGGCAGTGAGCGCCTGTTGGTCGATGGTTTGCGTGGTCGTGGTGGTGGTGACGCGGGTCTTGCCGTTGCGGCTCTTGTAGCTGTTGGTTTCGGTCTCGTTGAGGACGGATTCGACGTTGAGGTTGTTGCCTGCTGCGGCAATCAGATCGCCGCCGGCCTTGACGTCGGCCTGACGGATGGTCAGGTCGTTGCCGGCGGTCAGTTGCAGGCTGTCGCCGGTGCTGATGTTGGTACGGGTGGCGACCTTGCCGTCCAGGCCGGTGGTTGGGGTCAGCGAAAGGTTGTTGCCTGCCTGCAGTGCGGCACTGCCGCCGGCGTTGATGGTCACGCCATGCAGTTGCAGGTCGTTGCCTGCAGACATCACCAGATCCTTGCCGGTGGTCATCGACACCACATCGCCGCCGCGCAGCAGGCCGTTGTCGTCGCGCAACGCGCTTGGGGTAAGGCTGAGGTTGTTGCCTGCGATCAACGCCGCGCTGCCATCGGCCTGCACGCGGGTGCCGGTCAACGTCATGTCATTGCCGGCCATCATCTGCAAGGTGTTGCTGGCGGTGATGCCCGACAGGATGCCGACACCGTTGGTGGCCTTGGATGCTTCGCTGACCAGGTTGTTGCCGGCCACCAGTGCGACGTCGCGGCCCTGGATCTGGCCCTGGTTGAGCAGGTCGTTGCGCGCTTCCAGGGCAACGCTGCCAGTGCCGCTGATGCGGCCCTGGTTGAGCAGGTTGCCGGCGGTGACGCTGACGTCGGCGCCTGCGATGACGCCCTGGTTGCTCATGGCGTTGGTGGCGTTGAGCTCGACGTTGCCGCCGGCGATCAAGGCGCCATTGCCACGCAACTGCAGCGAGTTGGAAGCCAGATACACGACGGGCACCAGCACCTTCTGGCCCTGGTAGTCCTGCTCCACCATCCAGACGATGTCCTGCGTCAGCGCGGCCGCTTGTGCAGCGGTCAAGCCCACGCCCATGCTCAGCTGCAGCTGACCTGCGGCGGCCACGCCCGACTCCAGCAAGGCGCGGTACTGCGCCACGCCATCGGCGTAGTTGCCCAGATAGCGGCGGCCGGTGAGCTGGGTGATCTGGTCCAGCACCAGGCGCTGCTCGTAGAAGCCATCGCCCAGGCGGGTCTGGGTCCACTCCGGGTCAACACCGAGCTTGTCCAGCAAGAAGTCGCTGCTGATGAAGTTGTCGTAATTGACGAAGCGCGGGTCGGTCTCGATCAGGTAACGACGACCCGGGCCATTGCTGCGCCAGGCATTGATGCCGCTCAGCCCGTTGGCGGCACGGCCCATTGCGGTGAGATCGGTACCGGTGCCGCCGGATAGGCGATACAGCCCGCCAATGGGCAGATCGATCTGCGTCAGCGAGGTTTGCCCGCTACCCGCAATGGTGGTCACCGGAATGGTGGCCGGGTCGACGCGGGTGCGGCTGTCGGTTGCGACGGCAGTGACGCCGGTACCGGCCGCGGTGGCCTGCACGTCTGCCTGATCGACGCTGCTGCGCACAAGCCCGCTGTCGTTGGACGCGACAGGTGCAACCGACATCTTGACGATGCCACCCGATGTGGCCAGCGTGGCGTCCTGCGTGTTGGCGCCCACCTGGCTGCCTGCACTGCCGGTCGTGCCGGTGGCCACCCTGATGCTCGACGCGCCGCCGTTGGCACGGCCGATCACGGCCTGGCCGCCCACTCCACCGGCGCTTTGCGTGGCGCGTCCGGTCAAGCCCCCTTGTGCGCCGACACCATTCAACGAAGCACCGCTGATGCCACGACCGTCGCTGCCGACGGCACCATTGCTGATGTTGGCGCCGTTGATGCTCACACCTTGGCCACCGGTCATGCTGGCGCCCAGGGCGACGTAGCTGCTGCTGGTCGTCGACGAACTCAGTCGCTGATCTTCTTCCTCGTAGTAGCAAACGACCTTCTGTCCAACCGGCTGCATGCAGTCATTGGTGATCGCGGTGACGATGTGCTCCACATCGCTTTGCCGGACCACCTGATTCAATGCCAGCGCTTGGTTGAGCAGTTGCTCACCGCCATTGATCATTGCATCCGAGAGCCCCCCAAGACCTCGCTGATTGGCAGCAAACAGACCGGCTGCAGCGATGGTCGACGCATTATTTGTGACACTGCCCGACAGCAAGATGTTTCCACCCGCTGCAATCTTCCCCTCCGCACTTGCGGATGACAGCTGCTCCTGCTGGATCACCTGATAGTTGCGATAAATGCCAGGTGCGAGTCCTTTGTAGGGATACGGCGCCCGCGCGCCCTGCAGATTCCGGATCGCCTTGCCTTCGATGAGCTCGCCGCCGGAGTAGATATTGTCGCTACCAGGATCGGTCGACACGCTGGTCGTATTGATCACTCGCCGCCGATTATTCAGCTGGTTGGCCGCAATCAAAATGCTCCCATCGGCCTCGATACTGCCCGACAGGTTATTGACCACACCGGTCCGCGAGACCAAGGTACCGCCGCCATCCTGCGCGCCGCCGATGGCGATATTGCCCAGGCTGAAGATGCGCGCGTCGCGATTGAGCAGTTGATCGCGCACGATCAGATTCATGTTGCCGGTGGAACCGAGCAAGGCCGAGCCATAGGCTGCGTTGTCGGTCGCGCCGCCGAAGTCGGCGCCGTTCACCAATGTGCCGGTGTTCACCGAGACGTTGCCGCCGACGATGCTGCCGGTGTTGTTGATGCTGTTCGCCACCAGCGACAGCACGCCGTTGCCGGAGATACTTCCGGCGTTGTCGATGATGTTGCCGCCGTTGAGGCGGGTGTCATTGGACAGGATGGTGGCGCCCGCACGGTTGGTGATGCTGCCGGCCGTAATGTCCAGGCTGCGCGCAGCCTTGAGCGTGGACTCGTTGACCAGGCTCCCCCCGACGCGCAGGTTGAAATTACCGTTACTGGTAAGGTCTGCACCGGCGCGGTGGGTGTAGTCGCTACGCAAGGTCAGGTCCAGCAGGTTCTGCGCCAGGATGCTGCCGCCACCGTCGAAGCCGACGGTATCGATCACCACATCGCCGGCGCCACCGGTCATGCTGCCGGCGCCAATGTTGCCACCCGCGTTGTTCAAGTTCTGCAGGTTCAAGCGGACTGCCTGCTCGGCCTTGATGGTGCCGTTCTGATTGTCTAGCGTGGCGCCTGCGCGCTGCAGCAGGAAGCTTGCGCCGGCATAGACGTTGCCGCCCTGGTTGTTCAAGCCAGTGGTGTTGGCGATCAGGTCGCCGCCGGCGACCAGCTGGCCGCTGTTGTTGGCGATGCTGGCGGCATCGATCACCACGCTGCCGCGTCCACCGAGATTGCCGCCGCTGTTGGTCAATGCACCGCCAGTGGTGATGCGTGTCAGTCCGCCACCGTTGTTGACGATACTGCCTTGGCTATTGTCGATACTTCCGCCGGAGGCGGTCAGCGTATTGCCGGCATCGAGCTGGCCGCCGCTGTTGAGCAACGCGCCGGCGACGGCAACGTTGAGATCGCGCCCCGCACTGAGCTTGCCGCCTTGGTGATTGTCCAGCTGGCCGCGTGCAGTGACGCTGAGGTCGCGCGCCGCTTGCAGACTGCCGCCGCTGCTGCTGATGTTTTCCGCTGTAATCACTGCGTCGGTGCCGGCACCGATCGTGCCGTTGCCGTTGTCCAGGCCACGATTGAGTTCGACGCGCAGGCTGCCACCCCCACCAGCGTTCGCGACCGCCTGCACAATGCCGCCGGCATTGCTGAGGCTGTCGGCACGCAAGGTCAGCGCACCACCGCTGACCTGTAGCAAGCCGTTGCGGTTGTCGGCCGCGCCGGTACTTTGCACGTTCAATCCACGTGCCGAGACCGAACCACCGATGTTATTGAGGCCGGCGACGGTGAGTGACGCATCGCCCGCTGCGCCAATCACGCCGCCCTGGTTGTTCAACGCGCCACTGGCGTCCAGGTGCAGTTGCCCTTGCGTGAGGATGCGCCCACTGCTGTTGCCCAGCGCACTACGGCTGGTGACCGACAGGACGCCGGTGCCGGCGTGCTCGATGCGCCCTTGTGCATTTTCCAGGCTGGCTGCAGTGATGGTCAGATCCTGCGCATTGCTGGCCAGCGTGCCACCGGTGTTGTCGATCGCGCCGCCGATGCTGACGCGGGTCAGTCCATTGCCGCTTTGCACCAACCGCCCGCCGGCATTGCTCAGGCTGGCGCCGTCGATACTCAACTGGTTGGCCTGCATCTGGCCGGCGACGGCGTTGAGACGCCCGTTGTCGATGTTGCCGCCGGCCTGCACGGTGAGCGTGCCGCCGGCAAGCAAATCACCGCCACGATGATCGAGGTTGCCGCCGGTGGTCAGTGCGACATTGCCGGTTGCGCGTGTGCTGGCACCCGCCAGCTGCAGCTGGCTACCCTGCGCCGTGAGGTTGCCGCCAGCCAACAGCTTGCCGGAGGCGCTGAGCTGGCGATCGGCGATCAGGCTCAGCGTGCGTCCGCTGCCGAGGCTGCCATCTGCGTTGATACCAGCGCCCACGGTGCCGGCGATGCTGATCTCACCCGCACGCAGGCTCAAGTTGCCCGAAGCGGTGGTCTGCCCGGCGTTCTCGATGCGGGCGCCCTGCAGATCCACCGTCGTACCGCTGACGGTGCCCTGCTGACGCAGCACGGCGTCGCTGGTCAAGGTGACCTGCTGAGCGCCGAGCTGGCCGGCCACACCCAGGTCGCCCCTGGAACGTAACTCCAGCGTGCTGCCAGCGCTCAAGTTGCCGCTCTGTGCCAGCGCGCCATCGGCCTGCGCCGAGAAGCTGCCTGCCGATGCGAGGCTGCCGCCGAGCTCCAGGTTGCCGCGGCTGATCAATGCGACATCGCCGCGCTCGCTGCCCAGCTGGCCGCTGCTGCTGACTTGCGCCGCTTCCACGCGCAAGCCATTGCCGCCAATCAGGTCACCGCGATTGTCCACCGCTCCAGTGGCAATGACACCCAGGCGTTGCAAGCCGTAGGCCTGGCCGGTCTGGCGCAGCGACCCGACGCCCAAGGCGAGTTGATTGCCGGCGCGCACGGCGCCAGCATTGTCGAGCAAGCCGCCGATGGCGACCGTGGCGTCGCCCTGCGAGAGCAGCACGCCGCTGGCGGCATTGCTTGCGCTGGCTGCGGTGACGTTCAAGCTCTGACCAGCGACGACTTGCGCCGCATTGGTCAACGTGCCAGCTGCGCTCAGCACCACATTGCGATCGGCTTGCGCCACACCGGCAACCGCCAGGTCGCCGGTGCTGCGTAGATTCAAATCAGTGGCTGCATCGAGTGCGCCACGGCTGTCGATCGCGGCAGCATCCAGGCTGATCGCGCCACCGCTTTGCAGCACGGCAGCCTGACCGGTGCCGATCTGCGCGCCGCGCAGGGTTGCATCGCCCGTCGCCACCGCCTGCCCGTTCATTGTCAGTGCGCGCTGCGCCTGCAGATCCAGTTGCGTTGCCGACTGCAGCGTGCCTGCGGCGGTGAGATCGCGCCCGGCCTGTAGCGCGATCGATTGCGCCTTGAGTGAGTCCGCCTGCTGCAGATCGCCAACTGCAGTGGCCTGCAGTGTGGTCGCTGCAGCGACGACGCCTTGCAGCGTCATGTCGCCTTGGCTGATCACGCTGACGTCGGCAGTTTCGCTACCGAGCTGGCCGCTGCTGCGTAAGCTGCCTGTCTCCACCTGCAGCGCATCTTTGGCAATGAGGTTGCCGCGGTTGTCCAGCGTGCCGGTGACCTTTGCGGTCAGTGCCTTGCCTGCAATCGCAGTACCGCCCTGGTCCATGTTGGCGGCGGTGATGCGCAGATCGCCGCCGCTCTGCAGGCTGCCGGCGTTCTGCAACGCGCCAGTGGTCAGCGTGACGCTGCCATCGGCCGCCAACACGCCGGCCGCCACGTTATTGATGTTGCCGGCCTGCACCGAAAGATCACGGCCGGCAATCACCTGGCTCGCGTTACTCAAGGTGTCGGTTGCGCTCAACACAACATCGCCATTGGCTTGCGCCACGCCAGCGAGCGCAAGCGCGCCCGTGCTGCGCAGGCGCAGGTCCGTGCCGGCATCGAGGGTGCCGCGGCTGTCGATTGCCACACCGTCCAGGCTGATCGCGCCGACGCTTTTCAGCACGGCGTCGCGGCCGGTGGCGATGCTGTTGCCGCGCAGTTTGGCGTCACTGCCCGCCTGCGCCTGGCCGTTCAACGTCAGGCTGCGCTGCGCCTGCAGATCCAACGCAGACGCGGACTGCAGGGTACCTCCGGCAGTGAGATCGCTGCCGGCCTGCAATGTCACGGCCTGCGCGTTGAGCGAGCCGGCCTGCAGCAGATCCGTGCCAGCGGTGGCTTGCAGCGTGGTCGCCGCAGCCACCACACCGTGCAGATCGATCGCGTTCTGGCTGGTCAACGTCAGTGCGCCGTTGACCGAGCCGAGTTGCCCGCTGCTCACGATGCTGTCGGCAGCGATGGCCAGGTCCTTGCCGGACACCAGCTGGCCCACGTTTTCGAATGCGCCTGTCGAAGCGATCGACACCGCGTCGCCGCTATAGACACGTCCGCGCTGAAGCAATGTTCCGGTGTTCAGTGCAAGGCCACGCTCGCCATGCAGGCTGCCATTGTTTTCCAGCACGCCAGCGACATCGACGCGCAGGTCGCGTAGTGCACCCAGGGTTGCCGTTACGGCGTTGTTGGCACTGGCGGCCTGCACGTGCAGATCGCGTGCTGCGACGACTTGAGCGCCATTGTTCAGCGCGCCCGCAGCGGTCAGCGCAACATCGCGCCCGCCCTGGACCACGCCAGCCAGTGCAAGATCACCGGCGCTACGCACGTTCAAATCGGTCGCCGCATCGAGCGAACCGCGGCTATCGATGGAGCCGCCATCCAGGGTGATGGCGGCACCGCTCTGCAGCACTGCTGCAGCGCCTGTCAGAACCGATGCGCCGGTGACGGTTGCCTCACCCGTACTCGATGCGTGTCCATTCAGGGCGAGCGTGCGCTGCGCCTGCAGGTCCAACGTGGATGCCGATTGCAGAGTGCCATTTGCAGTGAGGTCGCGCCCCGCCTGCAACGCGATCGACTGTGCCTTGAGCGAACCGGCCTGCTGCAAATCGCCGCCAGCAGTCGCACGCAATGCAGTGGCCGCTGCAACCACACCCTCAAGTTGCAGCGCATCTCGGCTGTTCAACGTGACATCGGCCCGCTCGCTACCCAACTGTCCACTGCTACGCAGCGTGGCCGCATCGACCTGCAACGCATCCTTGGCGATCAGATTGCCGCGATTGTCGAGCGTGCCTGCGATCGTCGCATGCAACGTGTTGCCCGCAGACGCGCTACCGCCCTGGTCCAGGCTTGCAGCGTTGATCTGCAGATCGCCACCGGCCTGCACGCGCCCAGCGTTGTTCAGCAGTGCCGTAGTGGTCAGGGCGATGTTGCCCTCGCCCGCCAACACACCGCTCGTGGTGTTGTCGAGGCTACCTGCCTGCAACGACAGATCGCGGCCTGCAAACACCTGCGCTGCGTTACTGAGCGCGCCGGCGGCATTCAAACCAACGTCGCGCCCGCCTTGTGCCACACCCGCCAGTGCCAGATCGCCCTGGCTGCGGATCTGCAGATCGCTGCCCGCGTCCAGCTTGCCGCGGCTGTCGATGGCTGCGCCGTCCAGCGCGATCGCTCCCGTGCTCTGCAACACCGCATCCTGGCTGGTTGTCAGTGTGGCGGCGCGCATCGAAGCATCATCGCCAGCCTGGCCCTGGGCAGCAAATGTCAGAGCACGTTGTGCCTGCAGATCCAGCGTGGACGCTGATTGCAGGTTGCCAGCAGCGGTGAGATCACGCCCGGCACTCAATGCCAGCGACTGCGCTCTTAGCGACCCTGCCTGCTGCAGATCGCCAGCGGCGCTGGCCTGCAGCGTGGTCGCAGCGGCAACCACGCCTTGCAGCGCGATATCGCCCTGGCTGCCCAGACGAACACCTGCCGATTCGCTGCCGAGTTGACCGCTGCTGCGCACGCTGCCGGCATCGATCTGTAGCGCGTTCCTGGCAATCACATTGCCAGCGTTGTCGAATGACCCGCTCACAGCTGCCGAAAGCGTGTTGCCCGAACTGGCGCTGCCGCTTTGCGTGAACGCGCCTGCGGTCAGCTGCAGATCGCTCGCCGCATACAGGCTGCCGGCATTGTCCAATGTGCCGGCCGTGCGCACGCGCGCACCGGCATCCGACGAAAACGCGCCACTTTGCGCGTTGCGCAACGAGGCTGCCTCCACATCCAGCGCACCGGCTGCGACCACTTTCGCGCGGTTTTCCAATGCTGCGCCCGCCAGCACTGCTGCTGAGCCAGCGCTCTGCACGGTGCCGTCCAACGCGAGCTCGGCAGCACTGGTGATGCGCAGGTCGCCACCTGCATCGATGACACCGCTGTGCTCGACCGCCGCGCCACGCAATTGCACCGCGTTATCGCCGCGGAGCTGACCACGCTGACGCAGCGCGCCGTTCGCCTGCAAATCGATCGTGCCTGTCGAACCCACCACGGCGTCGCTGACGAGCTCACCGCCTGCGGCGATCACCAACCCACCGGCAGTGGTCTGCAGGGTGCCGGAGAGTGCGGTATCGCCGCCGCTACGAAGATTCACGCGACCAGCGTTGACGATGCCCGAGACCTGCGCATCCGCTGCGGCGTCCAGGCCCAGGGCAGTGCCTGCCACGGTGTTGCCGCTCAGCGCCAGACCACCGCGGCTGCGCAGCAACGTCTCCCCCCGCTGGCTGCCGATATCGCCACGACTGTCCAGCTGCGCCGCGTCGATGGTCAGCGCATTGCTTGCAACGAACGTGCCGCTATTGACCAGACCACCTGCAACCGCCGCCTGCGCATCGCGTGCTGCAGACAGACTGCCTGACGTGGTGACGGACGCTGCCTGGAGACGCAGATCGCGGCCGGCGTAGCCACTACCGGCATTGTTCAACGCACCTGCGCTGCGTAGTTCAAGATCGCCACCGGCAGACATTGCGCCGCGCTGTGCGATGTCGATACTCGCCGCATCGAGCGCCACTGCATCCGCAGCAATCAGCTGACCCTGCAGTTCCAGCCGACCGCCGGCCCGCACATCGGCGCCCTGCCCGGTCTGCGCCAATCCACCCAGGCGCACGTCGCCGCTGCTGTTCACGCGCAAGGCGGTGGCCGCGTCCAGGATGCCCAGTGCATCGATCGCATTTGCATTCAGCCCGATCGCGCCGCCGCTCTGCAGCGTGCCTGTGAGGTTAATCTGCCCCGCACGCAGGTTTGCGGCGGTTGCCGCATAGGCCACACCGTTGCTGCGCAACACGCCATCGGCGCCCAGATCCAGCGCACCGGTCGTATGCAGGCTGCCATCGGCATTCAGTTCCGAACCGAACAGACGGATGGCGCCGGCGCTGCTGCGGCCGCTGTGGCTCAACGTGCCGCTGGCTTGTGCATCCAGGGTACCGGCGGCGACCAGATCGCCTGCCAGGGTCATGCGCGCGCCGCGCAGACGCACATCGCCTTGCTGCGAGCCGAGCACGCCGCGCTGGTCGAGGTCACCGGCTGCACGCACACCCATTCCATCGCGCGCCACCGTGGTCCCGCCCAGGCTCACCTGGCCCGCACTGTCGATCTGCAGATCGCCACTCTGCGCCGCCAGGGTGCCGCGACTTACCACGCCCACACCGGCTTCGGTCGCAATCAGGCGAATACGGTCGGCATACATGCCGCCCAGCTGCGCCACGTCGATGCCGATCGACGGTGCCGCGCCATCGGTGCCCGGCACCACCTCCAGCAGCATGCCGTCATAGTTGACCCGCCCCACACCCGCGGCAGCGACCAGTTCCCTGGTCCAGATCGAGCCCTCCACGCTGAGCTGACGCGACAGCAGGTCCAGGCGATCCACATTGAACGCATCCAGGCCGTTGCTGCCGATACCCAGCGCACCGCCGGTGATGCTGAAGCCGTTCAACGCGCCATCGCTGCCCAGGTTGGGCGTGCCGGTGGTCAAGGTCACGCGCGAAGTGTTGAGAAATCCGCAGCCATCGCAGGAAATGCCGTTCGGGTTTGCGATCACCAACTGCGCCTTGGCACCGGCGATTTCGGTATAACCCTGCAAGCGGCTGCTGGCCGAGGTGACCTCGTTGAGGATCAGCGAGGCGGCACCGCTGCGTTGCAGATTGTCGTTGCCGGCGACATAGCCGCCCAGCTCGGTCTTGGAGATCTGCGCGCTGTTGTTGAGGATCAACCCGTTCGGGCCGACGTTGAAATTGCTGTATCGGTTATGCGAGATGCCGCGCGCATTGGGCGCGACGATGTCCACCACCGGCACGCCATTGGCGGCGACCTGTTGACCGGGCGTCTGCCCGCCGGGATTCGGCGTTGGCGCCACCTGTGCCCAGGCCGGAAACGATGTCCAGGTGACCGTGCAGCACAGCAGCAACGCAAGCGCACGCTTGCTTTGTTCGGCCAGGTAAGCACGCATGCCCATCGCTTCGGTGTCCATCGTTTCTCTCTCGCCACTGCTGGGCGTCATCAATCAACAGCGCGCTGCCGGCTGGCGGCGCGATCCATGTCAGAACTGGTAGATCACACGCGCGCCATACGCCGGCTGCGCACTTCCAAATCCGTCCGGGCGATGGATCGCCCAGCCTGCAAACGCATCGATGCTGGCACCGAACCAACCGCCGCGCAGACCCACCGCGCCGCCCACCAGGCTGCGGCCGCGCAGCCCGCTGGCACTGGTGCCATCGATGCGGCCGGCATCCAGGCCCAGGTACGGCGTCAGCCCGATCTGCTGGATCGGAAAACTCAAGGTGTTGCGCCAGTACGCGCCTTTTTCCGCGCCCAAGGTCGCTTCGCCATCGAAACCGCGCACGCTGTAGCGGCCCCCGATAGTGACGAACTCCGAGCCAAGCAACAGCTCGCCTGCGGTTTGCGCACGCAGGCTGCTTTCCCAGGCCATCGGCACCGGTCCCAGCTTGAACGGCATGGCGGTGCTCACGTCCAGCGTGGTCACGCCATAACGGAATGTCGGGAACCCGATCTGCGGGTCGTAACCGGTCCACTGGCTGTTGAACCACGGCGTGCCACGCCGATGCGCGATACGCACGTCCAACTGCATCGTCCCCAGATAGCGGCGATGGGTGAAGTAGAACTCCGCGCTGCTGGTATCGCGACGCTGGATGCCGATCTCCACGCCATCCAGATAGCTGCGCGCACGCCGCCGGCCAACCGTGACACCGGCCGAGGTCTTGCTGGTGCCATTGCGATGCAAGACGCGCTGGATATCCAGCTGCGCGTTGCTGGATTCGCCGCTGGACTGGAAGGTCTGCAAGAATCCGTCCACGCGCTGGTGGTAGCGGTACGACGAGGCCGACAACGCAAACGTCCACCAGCCCCATGGCAGGTTGTAACTGAGACTGTTGCCGCGCGTGCCGCGCTCTTCGTCGCGCGTGGCCAGGTCATGGCTGTAGCCGACGCTGAGCAGATCGTTGAGGCCCAACGGGTTGTCCAGCGAGAAATCCAGCCCGCTCTGCACGCGCCCGGTAGCCTCCACGCCCGAGTCGTCGGCATTGGCCACGCCACGCCAACGCCGACCATGCTGCAAGGTGATGACCAGATCCGATTCGCCCGGTGCCTCGCCCGGCGCGATGTCGATCTTGGCGTCCTGCGATGGCAGTCGCTTGAACTGCTCTACTGCCTGCTCGATCGCACGCAGGTCCAGCAGGTCGCCGTGCCGTAGCGGCAGCGCGCTCTTCCAGTGTTCGCCGCCGGTGTCGGAGACTACGCGCACCGCGCGCACGCGGCCGGGCATCAGTTCGAAACGCAGTTCGCCGCGCGAAAGATCCTGTTCGGGCACGCCGATGCGGGTGGTGACCAGGCCGCGCGCGACCAGTTGGTCCAGGGCGCGACGGCGGATGATGTCGATACCCGCGCGACCGATGCAGCGGCCCTCATAACGACGCAGCGACATCCACAACCACGCAAAGCGTGCACCATCGTTCCCTGCACCGGACAGATGCACGCGGGCGATCGGGAAACACAGTTCCTCCTTGGGCAGCACGGTGCTGCGGGCGTCCACGCGCTCGGCATCCTCGCGCGGGCCGGCGAAGGGTGCCTGTCGCTCCTGTTCCTGACGCCGCTGAATCTCCTCGGCCTGGCGCAATTGCTCCTGCCGATCCAGCGTTGTCGGTGCCGTCTGTTGTGCAGCCGCCAGCCCGGCGACAGCCCATAGGCAAGCCACCAGCGCCGTTGGCGCCGAACGCATCCACATCTGTCCTGCCCCCTGTGCGGCGGGCCGCGCCTTGGCGCGCCGTCGCTCACACCGCTGTGCCTGGCCACCAAGACGGCGACACAATCCTTGGGCACAACGAATGCGGCGCAACTGTGATGGAACGTGAAGAACCGGTCAACGCGCCATGTAGGGGCCACCCTGTAAGAAAAACCCGACCCATTTCAATTATGTGATGAATATCACTTAAAAAGTGGGCAAAAAAATCTGGTCCCCGGACTCGCTGCAGTATTCCGTCTCCGTCTCTTCCCGCGAACGTCCGTCAACGTGTCGCTAACAGAGGTCAATGGAGCAATGACTTTGGATGCATATCTGACTGCCACTTCCACTTGCCACGCTTCTGCCGTCGCTCGTACGTGTTGGGTGGTGTCCGCCTGCCCAGACCTCAGCGGCCAGCAGCCCAGTTGAAAGCCGATCCGCTGGCTTCATCAGATTCCCAGGAATAATTTGTGTGACATCAATCACGTTTACAGCGGACTGATCCGATGAAGGTCGCGTTAAATTTGTGATGACGTGAGCTTTACGTGGGCATACGCAGTATCGCCTGTCGTCATACGCCTGGATCGCTAATGCACCGCCTCCTCCCCCAATCGCCGCAATCACGTGCGTCGCGGCTGTCCTGACCGCGGGGGCGCGGTCATTCCCCTGCTCAGCCTCGCATTGATTGCTGCATGTGTGCCCCAGGCGCACGGCGGCGAAGTGCGGCCGAGCAAGGTGGCTGACGCCTCCATCGCCCACACGCCCATGCAGCAGGCTGAGCAATTGCGCGGTCAGCAACGCTATGCAGATGCCTTGGCCATTTACGAACGCGTACTGCGTGCGAACCCACGTGATCGCGGCGCCTATGCCATGCGTGCGGTCACGCTGAGCGACCTCGGCAGCGCACAGCTTGCGGCAGAGGCCGTATGGCGGCACCCGGACTGGTTCTCGCAGCAGGAGCGCGAGCGCATCGAGAACGATCGCGTCGCCCGTATGATCGGGTGGGCCAGCGCCGAGCCCATCGATGCGGCGCACCGCTATGCGGAGACCGATCAGGCCCTGGTCAATGTCGCCCGCATCGAACGCGACTCACCGCCGACGCTGACATGGGAAGCCACGCGGCTGCGCGTGGACAGCCTGGTCGCACTCAACCAGCGTCAGCGCCATCGCGATGTCGTGGCCAACTATCAGGCGTTGAAGGCGGAAGGTATCGAGGTTCCCGCCTATGTATTGCCGACGGTCGGCGATTCGCTGATGGGCCTGCGTCGCCCGGCCGAGGCCGAAGCCGTGCTTCGGCAAGCCCTGCGGCACACCCCCGACGACTTCAATACGCAGCTGTTGCTGGGCTATGCCTTGCTGGAGCAGGAACGCTTCGATCTGGCGATGCCGCTGTTCGAAAAACTCGCGGCCACGCAGGCGCCGTGGCCGCGTCGCAACGGTGCCAGCAGCGGCTACGAAAACTGGGACCGCTTCAGCGCAGACATCGCCCTGGCTACCGCACGCTCGGCGGCGAACCACAATCGCGACGCAGACGCCCTGTTGCGCGAACGCGTGGCCATCGGCCCCGACAATGCGGAGCTGCAGGCGGCCCTGGCCTCGATCGAGTTCCGTCGCGGGCACCCCAGCACAGCACTGCAACGCAACGCGATGGCATTGACGCTGGATCCGCATCAGAAACAGGCACGCAGTGGCGTTGTCGAAGCGCAACGCGATCTGGATCGCCTGGATCTGGCCGATGCGACCTTTGCGCCGCTGCACAAGGAATATCCGGATGACGCCGGCCTGCAACGGATTGGCGCCTCGCTGGAACGTCAACGCGGCTGGCAGGTGCATCTCAGCCATGCGCGCGGCCGCAGCGACAACGACACCCTGACCAACAGCACCTCGCCGCTTGGCAACGACTTCGGCAGCACGTTGCTGGAAGCCGAATCGCCACTGCTCGGCCAGCGCTGGCGTGTGGGATTGCGTGCACGCGACGACTGGGCCGATTTCCAGGACACACGTGTGCAGTATCGCAGCTTCTGGCTGGGGACCCACTACCGCTACGACCGCCTGGATGTCAGTGCCTACGGCGGACGTGCGCTCGACGAATTCGATCGCGATGGCACCGCCTGGGCACTGGATGCCGGCTGGCGGTTTTCCGATGCCTGGTACGGCAGCCTGGCCTGGCGCACGCGCGATCCGGACGCCTCGTTGCAGGCACGCCGCTTCGGCATCACCGGCGACAGCATCGGCGCCGCCCTGCGCTGGACGCCCAATGACGAAAGCCGCTGGGAACTGCAGGCACGCCAGTTGCGCTACAGCGACGGCAATCGGCGCGATCAGCTGGATCTGTCCGGCAGCCAACGCCTGTGGGCCAGCCCGCATGTGCTGCTGGATGGCCTGTTCGCCGCTTCGGCCGGGCGCGCCGAAGACGACCGCGCCGTCAATTACTTCAATCCGCGCCGCAACTCCGCGGTGGCCGCCGGCGTGCGCATCGATCAGATCGGCTGGCGTCGCTACGACTACGCCTTCCGGCAACGGCTGGAGGTCAGCATCGGGCCGACCTATCAGTCCGGCTTCGGCAGCCAGTGGGTGCCCAGCGCGGCCTATCGGCACCTGTGGTCGCTGGGCGACGGCAGTGCGCTGAGCTACGGCGTGAGCTGGTCGCGCCCGGTTTACGACGGCCAGCGCGAACAACAACTTGGATTCGACCTGGATTTCCGATGGGGAGGTACGCCTTGATCCGCCTGCCGCTGTTGCTGGTCGCCTTGCTGCTGATGACGTTTGCGTCGTCGGCGCAGGCGGGCCTGCTGGTGCTCAGCTACCACGATATTCGCGACGACGTCGCCGCCAAGGGCGATCCCGATCGTTATGCGGTGTCCACCAGCAACTTCGCCGCGCATCTGGATTGGCTGCGCTCGCACGCCTACCACCCGGTGAGCGTGCAGCAGGTCCTGGATGCACGTGCCGGCGAACGCGCCCTGCCCTCCAGGCCGGTGTTGCTGACCTTCGACGACGGCTTGCGCAGCGTCTACACGCGTGTGTTCCCGCTATTGCAGGCCTACGGCTATCCCGCGTTGGTCGCCCCCGTCACCAGCTGGGTCGAATTGCCCGCCGGCCAGGTGGTGCCCTACGGCCATCGCGATTTCACCCACGATGATTTCGTCACCTGGGCGCAGCTGCGCGAAATGCAAGGCAGCGGCCTGATCGAAATCGGCTCGCACAGCGATGACCTGCACAAGGGTATCGCCGGCAACCCGTTCGGCAATCAGACGCCGGCCGCGGTCACCCGTCGTTGGGAGGCGGGCAAGGGCTATGAAAGCGAGGCGGATTATCGCCAGCGCATTCAGACCGATCTGCGCCATAGCCGCGACGCGATCGTGGCGCATCTGGGCAAACCGCCGCGCGCCATGGTCTGGCCGTATGCCGCCTACAACCGCGCCAGCAACGCCATTGCCGCGCAACTGGGCATGACGCTCAGCTTCGACCTGGAAGGTCGTTCGCATGAAGCCGATATCGGCCAGCAGGGCCGCGACCGTGTGGACGGACAATCGCTGGCCAGCCTGGGTCGCCTGTTGCTGTTCAACAACCCCGATGTGCGCGACCTGGCCGACGAACTGCGACGCGATCTGTCGCGCGATGGTCTGCGTGCGATCCAGATCGATCTGGATTATGTCTACGATCCGGATCCGGCGCAGCTGGAGCGCAACCTCGACATCCTGGTCCAGCGCGTCAAAGACATCGGCCCCAGCCATGTGTTCCTGCAGGCCTTCGCCGACCCGGATGGCGATGGCGCAGCCGATGCGCTGTACTTCCCCAACCGGCATCTGCCGATGCGCGCGGATCTGTTCGGGCGTGTGGCCTGGCAGCTGCGCACCCGTGCAGGCGTGCGCGTATTTGCCTGGCTACCGGTGCAGGGCTTCCATCTGCCAGATGCACGGCAGCAGGCCGCGCTGCAGATTCGCGGCAAGGACCCGAAGGATGTGCCACGCCTGGATCCGGGCAACCCGCGCACGCATCAGCTGGTCGCCGACATCTATGAAGACCTGGCCGCCAACACCTACTTCGAAGGCCTGTTGTTTCACGACGATGCCTACCTGCGCGACGACGAAGTGCCTGCCTACGGCAATGGCGATCCGACCAGGCGCACGCAGCAGCTGATCGGCTTCACCCAGGAGCTGAAGGCAGCCGCCGAACGCTGGCGCCCCAAGCTGGTGACCGTGCGCAACCTGTTCGCGCAGCCAGTGCTGCAGCCGCACAGCGAAGCCTGGTTCGCGCAGCGCCTGGACGCCTTTTCCTCGGCCTACGACTACACCGCGCTGATGGCGATGCCGTACATGGAGCAGGCAAACGACCCGCAGCACTGGCTGCAGCAATTGGCGCAGCGTGTCGGCCAGCAACCGCATGGTTTCGAGAACACCATTTTCGAACTGCAGACCGTGGACTGGCGCACCGGCAAACCCTTGCCGGAAGGCGTCCTGCTCGAACACAGCAAGTTGCTCCTGGCTGCGGGCGTGCGCCACCTGGCGTACTACCCCGACGACTTCATCGGCGGCCACCCGTCTCTTCCCGAAGCGCGCGAGGCCATGTCGGCTCGGCAATTCCCATATATCGAGCGGTAACCGATGACGACCAGCCTCCTGTTGGGCGCTCTGTTCAACTTCGCGTTTTTCTATCCCATCATCATGGCGTTCTTCTGGATGATCGGAGGCACGTACTACTACCTGCGACGCGAACGCGGCAGGCCCGGTCCCTCGTCGCCGCCGCCGCTGGCCAGCGAGCCGTTCGTGTCGTTGCTGGTGCCCTGCTACAACGAGGCCAAACACGTCGGCGAAACCATCGCCGCAATGAGCGCGCAGAACTATCCGGATTTCGAGATCATCGCCATCAACGATGGCAGCAACGACAACACCGCCGAAGCGCTCGACGACCTCACCCATCAGCATCCGCGCCTGCGCGTGGTGCATCTGGAGCAGAACCACGGCAAGGCCAACGCGCTGCGTGTCGGCACGCTGGCGTCGCGCTCGGACTATCTGGTGTGCGTGGACGCCGACGCCATCCTGGACCCGAATGCCACCCGCTGGATGGTCGGCCACTTGATTTCCGGGCCGCAGGTCGGCGGCGTCACCGGCAACCCGCGCGTGCGGAATCGCACCACGCTGATGGGCCGCATGCAGGTGGGCGAATTTTCCGCCATCGTCGGACTGATCAAGCGTGCGCAGCGCGTCTACGGACGCCTTTTCACGGTCTCCGGGGTGATCTGTGCGTTCCGGCGCTCGGCACTGCACGGCGTCGGCTTCTGGTCCGACAACATGGTCACCGAAGACATCGACATCTCCTGGCGGCTGCAGCTCGACGACTGGGATATCCGCTACGAACCCAACGCGCTGTGCTGGATCCTGATGCCGGAAACCTTCCGCGGCCTGTGGATGCAGCGCCTGCGCTGGGCGCGCGGCGGTGTGGAAGTGTTGCTGAGCCATGGCCGCCGCGTGCTGTCATGGCGCAGCCGACGCATGTGGGGCGTGCTGCTGGAATACGCGCTCAGCCTGGCCTGGGCCTACACGATGCTCTTCATCATCGTGCTGTGGCTGCTCGGCAAGGTCATCGCGCTGCCGCCTGCGCTGTACGTCGATACCATCCTGCCGCGCTGGCATGGGTTGGTGCTGGCGGTGGTGTGCCTGATGCAGTTCGCCACCAGCCTGGTGATCGAACGCCGCTACGAAAAAGGCCTGGCGCGCCAGTTCTTCTGGGTGATCTGGTATCCGGTCGCCTTCTGGATGATCGGCATGCTCACCGCCGTCATCGCCTTCCCACGTGCCCTGCTCGCGCGTCGCAGCAAACGCGCCCGCTGGAAAAGCCCCGACCGAGGAATCCAATGACACCGCCCATCATCAACCTGCCGCAACGCCTCGGCCGGTCGCGCCGGCTCGCCTACGGCGCCGCCACCGTCGGCGCCTGGATGGTTTACTTCTATCTGTGGGCACCACTGGCAACGCTCATCGCCTGGTTCTTCGGCCTGCGCAGCGCCTACATGGAGCTGTACCTCAAGCACAACGCGCTGGACCCGTTCGCGCTGGGCGCCCTGCCGGTGATCGCACTGATGAGCGCCATCACCACCGTCGGCTGGGCCGAGTACAACCGCATCCGCTTCGCCAAGGCCGACCAGCGCAAACGCCGCCGCACCGTGCTCGAACCGGAAGTCGATCAACGCCTGGGTGTCCCCGAGCAGCTTGGTAGCCTGCTGCGTCATAGCCGTATTTCATCGGTGGCGATGGATAAGTTTGCACGGCCGGTGGGGGTGCGGGTGGTGCGGCATGGCTGAGTCGGGCTTATGGACTACAGATACGACTAGATAAATCTCGTAAGAGGCTGCCAGCATGACCGTGCTCGGCGAACAGCATTGCGGTGCTCCTCGATCACGCAGCCACTCGCCAGGCAGGCGACGTTGCCATCCGGCTGCAGCCGCTCGATGTCCAGCGTCCCTAGGTCCCTTGGATGGCACTGCTACATAAACGCGCGGTTCGCTTGCTACGCGCCAGATTCTTTACCGGCGACTCACGATCATCGAATCCTCGCCGCGATCGATGACGTCACCAGTCCAGATAATGCTGGTCTCAATGACGCGGATCTATGTGGACCTCATGAGGTCCACAAGGGGCAAATGATCGCTCAGGCAATCGATGACCTCGCTCAGCAATGCGCCGAAAGCAAGCGCCATTCCAATCGATCCTGGTGACCCCGGCCCGATTCGAACGGGCGACCTTCCCCTTAGGAGGGGGACGCTCTATCCAGCTGAGCTACGGGGCCAAGGTGGGCATTGTCGCACGATCGTTGCGATTGCCAAGCCGGTGGGCGGGCGGCGGAGCCTGCTAAAATCGGCGGCTACCGTGTTGCCGGTGCCCTGGCCGCCGCGCGACCGTCCCGACCTTTGGAGATCCCATGTCCGCTGACCTGCTCAAGGCGCTCGACCTCGCCACGTCCAATTCCGGTACCTATCTTGGCGAGGCGACCTGGTCGCCGGCCACCGGTGCCGGGGTGCTGCAGCCGCTGAATCCGACCACCAACGCGGTAATCGCCGAGGTGCAGGCGACCACGCCGGAAGACTACGAGCTGATCGTCCAGCGCGCGCAGGCTGCCTTCAAGGTTTGGCGGACCACGCCGGCGCCGCGCCGTGGCGAAGCCGTTCGCCTGTGTGGCGAGGCGCTGCGTGCGCACAAGGATGCGCTGGGCTCGCTGGTGGCGCTGGAAATGGGCAAGAGCAAGCCCGAGGGCGATGGCGAGGTGCAGGAGATGATCGACATCGCCGACTTTGCGGTCGGCCAGAGCCGCATGCTGTACGGCTACACCATGCACTCGGAGCGGCCGGGCCACCGCATGTACGAGCAGTACCAGCCGCTGGGCCTGGTCGGCATCATCAGCGCGTTCAACTTCCCGGTGGCGGTGTGGGCATGGAATGCGTTCCTGGCGGCGATCTGCGGCGATATCTGCATCTGGAAGCCGTCCAACAAGACCCCGCTGACCGCGATCGCGACGATGAAGATCTGCAATGCGGCATTGAAGGACGCTGGCTTCCCGGACATCTTCTTCCTGATCAACGATGCCGGCACGGCGCTGTCGCAGAAACTGGTGGAAGACACCCGCATCCCGCTGATCAGCTTCACCGGCTCGACCCAGATCGGCCGCGTGGTTGCGGAAAAGGTCGCGCACCGCCTGGGCCGTTGCCTGCTGGAGCTGGGCGGCAACAACGCCATCATCCTGGACGACACCGCCGACCTGAAGCTGGCCATCCCGGGCATCGTGTTCGGCGCGGTGGGCACCGCCGGGCAGCGCTGCACCACCACCCGCCGCCTGATCGTGCACGCCTCGATCTACGACAACGTGCTGGCCACGCTGGTCAAGGCGTACAAGCAGCTCGACAGCAAGATCGGCGACCCGACCGACCCGGCAAACCTGATGGGCCCGCTCAACAGCCAGGGCGCGGTGGAGCAGTTCCTGGCCTCGATCGCCAAGGCCGAGGCCGCCGGCGGCACGGTCGAAGTGGGCGGCACCGCGATCGACCGCCCGGGCAACTTCGTGCTGCCGGCCATCGTCACCGGGCTGCAGAACAGCGACGCGGTGGTGCAGCACGAGACCTTCGCGCCGATCCTGTACGTGATGAAGTACAGCACGCTGGACGAGGCGATCGAGCTGCAGAACGGTGTGCCGCAGGGCCTGTCGTCGTCGATCTTCACCCAGAACCTGAAGGCGGCCGAGAAGTTCCTGTCGGCCGCCGGCAGCGACTGCGGTATCGCCAACGTCAACATCGGCACCTCCGGTGCGGAGATCGGCGGCGCATTCGGTGGCGAAAAGGAAACCGGCGGTGGCCGCGAATCCGGCTCGGATGCATGGAAGGTCTACATGCGTCGCCAGACCAACACGATCAACTACTCCGACTCGCTGCCGCTGGCGCAGGGCATCAAGTTCGATCTCTGATCGACGTGCAGGCGCGCCGGGCGTTGAGCCGGCGCGCTGTCGCGAGCATGCCGGACCACGGCTGTTGCGCTGCGCCCGCGCCCGGCTTCCACAATCCCCAGCGGCCTGGTGCCGATGCCCTGGTCGTGGGCGTGAACCGCGCGGCTGCGCCTTGCCTCGGCGCCCGACATTTTCATCGAGCGCTCGGCCGGGTGGCCAGACACGCAGCCTCGCCCATTCCCGTCAAAACAGGCCACGCACCGCGTCTGCCCGCAGACGGCACGCCATTCGGGCGGCGGCTCTGGGATAATCGGCCCACGCCAGCCGTCGGCTGCCGCCACTTCAGGAGTTCATGATGAACGTCGTCGTTCGACAGACCAGCGCCATGGCCATCGTCAGCCTGGTCTCGGGCATCCTCGGCTGGACGCTGATTCCGTTCCTCGGCAGTCTCTGCGCCATCATCACCGGCCATCTGGCGCGTGGCGAAATCCGCCGCAATCCGCAGGGGCTGGACGGCGACGGTCTGGCCATCGGCGGGCTGATTCTTGGCTGGCTGGCGGTTGCGCTGTGGGTGGCAGGGGTGGCGATCTTCATTCTGTTCTTCGGCGGCCTGGCCTGGCTTGCGGCCGCCAACAGTTGAGCATGGCCGCGCCCTCCTCCGCCCAGCGCTTCAACGACCGCGTCGCGGCCTATGTGCGCTACCGGCCGAGCTATCCGCCGCAACTGCTGCGCTGGCTACACGAAGCGCTGGGCGTGACGCCGGCCACCGCGGTGGCCGATATCGGTGCCGGCACCGGCATCTCCAGCCGGCTGTTTCTGGAGGCCGGTTATCCGGTCACAGCGGTGGAACCCAACCCGGCCATGCGCGAAGCCGCGCAGCAGTGGCTGGCGGAGTTCCCCAGGTTCCGGGCGGTCGACGGCACCGCCGAGGCCACCGGTCTGGCCGATGCCAGCGTCGGATTGGTGTCGGCGGCGCAGGCCTTCCACTGGTTCGACATGCAGGCCGTGCGCGCGGAGTGGGCACGCATCCTGCAGCCGGGCGGGCTGGCGGTGATCTACTGGAACAGCCGCGAGCTGGACACCACCGACTTCCTGCGCGGTTACGAGCAACTGCTGCTGGACTACGGCACCGACTATTCGGCCGTGGCCGAGCGCTATCAGGACGATGCCACCATGCAGGCGTGGTTCGCTGAGGGCTTTCGCGCGATGGCACGCTTTCCGAATGTGCAGCGGCTGGATTTCGATGCCTTGCGTGGCCGGCTATTGTCGTCGTCCTATGCGCCGCTTGCGCACGACCCACGCCATGCCCCGATGCTCTCCGCGCTGCGCACGCTGTTCGATGCGCATGCGCGCGACGGGCTGATCGACTTCCAATACCAGACCCGGGTCTTCGCCGGGGGATTGAACTGACCCGCATGTATTCGCTTGCCCGCCCATTGCTGTTTTCCCTCGACGCCGAGCGCGCCCATGCGCTGGCATTGCGCTCCATCGATGCCGCCTACCGCACCGGCACCATGCCGCTGCTGGCCAAGCGTCCGGCGCCGCTGCCGACGCCGGCCTTCGGTTTGATGTTTCCCAATCCGGTCGGGCTCGGTGCCGGCCTGGACAAGAACGGCGAGCACATCGATGCGCTGCTTGCGCTGGGCTTTGGTTTTGTCGAGATCGGCACGGTGACGCCACGGCCGCAGGAGGGCAACCCCAAGCCGCGCATGTTCCGCTTGCCGGAGTATCAAGCGGTGATCAA
Source organism: Xanthomonas sp. CFBP 8151 (assembly GCF_011761885.1). Lineage (NCBI taxonomy): Bacteria > Pseudomonadati > Pseudomonadota > Gammaproteobacteria > Lysobacterales > Lysobacteraceae > Xanthomonas > Xanthomonas sp. CFBP 8151. The sequence goes on along the minus strand of NZ_JAASQZ010000003.1, from coordinate 590,080 downwards.
TCGCATGGGCTTCAACAACCTGGGCGTGGATGTGCTGGTGGCCAACGTGCAACGCGCGCGTCGTCGCGGCGGCCTGCTCGGCATCAACATCGGCAAGAACAAGGACACGCCCAACGAGGAAGCGACCAGCGACTACCGCTATTGCATGGAGCGCGTGTACCCGCTGGCAGACTACATCACCGTCAATATTTCTTCGCCCAACACCGCCGGCTTGCGCGAACTGCAGGAAGAACAGGCGCTGCGTCGGCTGATCGCCGATCTGCGCGACACCCAGGAAACCCTGGCCGCGCAACACGGCAAGCGCGTGCCGATGCTGGTGAAGGTGGCGCCGGACCTCAACGACCGCGACATCGATGCGGCCGCGCGCGTGCTGGCCGACCTGGCGGTGGATGGCGTGATCGCCACCAACACCACGGTGACCCGCACCCTGATCGCCAACCATCCGCTAGCTGCCGAGGCCGGCGGCCTGTCGGGCGCGCCGCTGCTGGGGCAATCCACGCTGGTGCTGCGCCGCCTGCGCGCACGCCTGCCCGAGTCGATTCCGTTGATCGGCGTGGGCGGCATCAACTCCGGTGCGGACGCGGTAGCCAAGATGGCGGCCGGCGCGACCCTGGTGCAGTGCTACAGCGGCCTGGTCTATCGCGGGCCCCCGCTGATCGGCGAATGCGTGGCGGCGATCCGTCGCCGCCGCGAAGCGCCCAGCGGCGGTGCGGTGTCGCCGCTATGAGCGAGGCAGCGCAGGCCGGCTGGCGCTTGAGCGAACACGCGCCACTGCGCGCGCTCAATACCTTTCATGTGGAGGCCACGGCGCGCTGGTTGCTGGGCATCCACGCACCCGATGCGTTGCCGCAGGCGCTGGCAACGCCGGAAATCGCCGGGCAACCGCTGCTGGTGTTGGGCAGCGGCAGCAACGTGCTGCTGGCCGGCGACCCGCAAGGCTGCGTGCTGTGTTTCGAAAACCGCGACATCGCCATCATTGCGCACCACGCCGACCATGCCATCGTGCGCGCCGGTGCCGGCGTCAACTGGCATGCGTTGGTGCTGTACTCGCTGCAGCAAGGCTTGTCGGGGTTGGAGAATCTGGCCTTGATTCCCGGCACGGTCGGGGCCTGCCCGATCCAGAACATCGGCGCGTACGGCGCGCAGGTGGGCGACTTTATCCACGTGGTGGACGCCTTCGATCTGCACGCACAGCAGTTTGTGCGGCTGACCGCGGCCGAGTGCGCGTTCGCCTATCGCGACAGCGTGTTCAAGCGGCAGCCGGAGCGTTATCTGATCGTCGCGGTGGAATTTAATCTGCCGCTGCTGCACGAATTGCGGCTGGACTATGCAGGCATCCGCGAGGAACTGGCCAGCATGGGCGCCGAACTAGCCGGCGCCGCCGATGTGGCGCAGGCAGTGATCAACATCCGTCGGCGCAAACTGCCGGACCCGGATGTGCTCGGCAATGCAGGCAGCTTCTTCAAGAATCCGTTGCTGCCCAGCGAGCAGATTGCCGCACTGCAGGCCACCTTTGCCGATATGCCGGTGTATGCCGGCGAACAACCCGGCCAGGGCAAGTTGTCGGCGGCCTGGTTGATCGAGCAGTGCGGCTGGAAAGGCCGGCGCGAGGGCGATGCCGGGGTGTCGCCGGACCATGCGCTGGTGCTGGTCAATTACGGCACCGCCAGCGGCGCGCAGCTGCTGGACTTTGCGCGGCGCGTTGCCGAATCGGTACGCGAGCGTTACTCGGTGATCCTGGAGCCGGAGCCGCGCATCATCGGAGCGCATTGGTGACAGCGCAGCAGGCATCACGACGTGCTGCGCTGTGGATGCTCACCAGTACCTTCGCCTTCGGCCTGATGGCCATCTGCATCCGGCTGGCGTCGGGCACGATCGCCACCACCGAGATCGCGTTCTTTCGCAATGCGTTCGGGCTGTTAGCGTTGTTGCCGCTGATCCTGCGCCCCGGCAAGGCGCTGCCACGCACGCGGCAATTGCCGCAGTACCTGGCACGCACCCTGATCGGCCTGGCCTCGATGCTGTGCGGGTTCTGGGCGATCGGCCATCTGCCGTTGTCGCAGGCGATCTCGCTGTCGTATTCCACCCCGTTGTTCGTCACCGTGCTGGCCGTGGTATGGCTGCACGAACAGGTGCGCATGCGCCGTTGGCTGGCAGTGGCGGCAGGCTTTGTCGGCGTGCTGGTGATCCTTCGGCCGGGCTCGTCCACATTCACGCCCGGCCTGCTGATTGCGCTGCTGGCAGCGGTGATCAGCGCCGTCGTGGCGATCCAGATCAAGCAGCTCTCGCGTAGCGACGACTCGGACACCGTGGTGTTCTATACCTATGTGTTCTGGGTGCCGATGTCGCTAATTCCGGCGCTGTTTCAGTGGGCCTGGCCGCAGGGCATCGCCTGGCTGTGGCTGGTGGCCACTGGCATCTTCGGCACCGCCGGGCAGTTGTTCTGGACACGCGCGCTCAAGCTGGGCGAGGTTTCCGCACTGCAGCCGATCAGCTTCATGCAGCTGCCGCTGGTGGCGCTGCTGGGCTGGTGGCTGTTCGGCGAGGCGATCGAACGCCATACACTGATCGGTGCGGCCATCATCATCTGCGCCAACGTCTATATCGCCCATCGCGAAAGCGTGCTGGCACGTCGCGCCGCCACGCATGCCCCGGTGGAAGGCGCAAAACCGGGCGAATGATCGATCGTCCGCAGGCAGCCTCACCGGCGCAGGAGATGGTGGGGCGACGATACCGACGTACACTGCGCTGTCCGCGCAGCCCAGGCATCGACTGGACGATACGCACTTTCGTTGACTGCTCCAAGGTGAGGTCGCATGCCGGTTCCAAGCAAAACCATCGGCCTGATCGGCGGCATGAGCTGGGAATCCTCCCTGCCCTACTACCGCATCATCAACCAGCGGGTGCGCCAGGCCTGCGGCGGCCTGCACTCGGCCAAGCTGTTGCTGTACAGCGTCGATTTCCATGAGATCGAGCGCCTGCAACACGCCGGCGACTGGGACGGCGCAGGCCAGGCGATGGCGGCAGCGGCGCGCTCGCTGCATGCCGGCGGCGCCGACTTCCTGGTGCTGTGCACCAACACCATGCATTGCGTTGCCGATGCGATCACTTCCGCAACGCCGCTGCCGTTGCTGCATATCGCCGATGCCACCGCCGATGCGTTGATTGCCGCGGGCCTCACCCGGGTCGGGCTGCTCGGCACGCGTTTCACCATGGAACAGCCGTTCTATCGCGCGCGCCTGGCTGCGCGCGGCCTGCAGGTGCTGGTACCGCCGGCGGATGCACGCGTGCAACTGCATCGGGTGATCTACGACGAACTCTGCCAGGGCATCATCCGGCCGGAGTCGCGCGGCTATTTCCGCCAGGTCATGGCCGACCTCGGCCAGGATGGTGCGCAAGCGATCATCCTGGGCTGCACCGAGATTTCGCTGCTGGTGGACAGCGGCGATGCGCAGCTGCCGTTGTTCGACACCACCGCACTGCATGCCGAAGCGGCCGCGCACGCAAGTGTGCACGACTGATCGGCAGCGAAGGCGCAGCCAACGCGCCTGTGCCGGCGAAGTCCCCAGTGCGTGGGTCTTCGTCGCAGAACACGTGCCTGCGCAGCGCAGGGGACCGGCTTGCGGAACCCTGACCGCCGGCCTGGCTGCCGGCGTGTTGCTCGGTTCGCTCAGCGCCGGGGCGATCAATCGCGCCTTCACGCCGCAGGAAATCGCCGACCATGCCTGGCGTCTGCCGTTCCTGGCCGGCGGCATCTTCTGCCTGCGTTCCGTGTATTTGCGGCGTTGGCTGCACGAAACGCCGGTGTTCGCCGAGCTGATGGCGACGCGGGCTGTCGCGCGCGAAACGCCGCTCAAGCTGGTGCTGCGCGATCATCCACGCAGTGTGGCGCTGTCGTTGTGGCTGACCTGGATGGTGTCAGCCTGGGTGCTGGTAGTGTCGTTGATGACACCGACGTTGCTGCAGCCGGCCTATGACATGATTCTGCTGGCCCTGATCGGCAGCGTGATCGGGCTGCAATTGCGCCGCCGGGAGCGGGCAAGTCGTTGCTGAGTCAAAGGCGGCACCTGTGTCCGCCACTCCTGGCAACCGCGCTTGCGCAGACCCCGTTCGACGTCGGCGCGGCCGTGACCTCAGGCCGGAGTGAGATGGCGACGCCAATGCGGTCGCCGTGCGCCGCGAAACATCACCAGATACAGCCCGACCACCCACACCAGCGCAGCCGACCAGCCGCCCAGGATGTCGGAGGGGTAATGCACGCCCAGGTAGATTCGCGACACGCCGACCAGCATTGCGAACAGGCTGGCGGCGATGGTCACCGGCCAGCGCCAGCGCGTGTTCCAGGCCAGCGCGATGACCACCGCGACGAGCGTCATCGAGCCCATCGCATGCCCGCTGGGAAAGCTGAAGGTGCTTTCCGGGGCGATCGATTCCCACAGGCTCGGGCGGTCGCGCTCGAAGACCTGCTTGGCGCCCATGTTCAACAAGGCCGAGCCACCAAAGCCGAGTGCGGCAAAGGTCCCCTCGCGCCAGCGCCGCAACATCAGCAAGACCAGCACGATGACGATATCGGCCGGGATCACGCCGTATTGGTATCCGATCTTGGAAACCACCCCGAAAAACGCATCCAGGCCCGGCGTGGCGATGCTGCGCATGCTCCACAGCAAGGGCTCGTCGAAGTAGAAATTTTCCAGTTCGTGGACTTCGTCGGCCAGGTCGACGAACAACCCCAGCGGCAGCAGTACGCCGGCAAACAGCAACGCCATGCGCCACGCATTGCTGCGCAGCCACCCCCTGAAACCGGCCGGCGATTCAGCCGGCGCGGCGGACATAGGTACGTTCGACGTACTGATCGATCAGATCGATGAACTCGTAGGCGATGTTTTCGCCACGCAAGGTGACGCTTTTTTCGCCATCGATGAACACCGGTGCCGACGGCGCCTCGCCGGTGCCCGGCAACGAGATGCCGATATTGGCGTGGCGCGATTCGCCCGGCCCATTGACCACGCAGCCCATCACCGCCAGGGTCATGTTTTCCGCGCCGGGGTTGCTGATCTTCCACTCCGGCATCTTGGCGCGCACGTGGTTCTGCACCACGCCGGCCAGTTCCTGGAAGAACTCGGAGGTGGTGCGGCCGCAGCCCGGGCAGGCCGTGACCATTGGCGTGAAGGCGCGCTGGCCGGTGGTCTGCAGCAGTTCCTGCGCGACGATCACTTCCTGGGTGCGCGACTGGCCCGGTTCCGGCGTCAGCGAGATGCGGATGGTGTCGCCGATGCCCTCCTGCAGCAGCACGCTCAGCGCCGCAGCCGAGGCCACGATGCCCTTGCTGCCGATGCCGGCCTCGGTCAGGCCCAGATGCAGCGCAAAGTCGCAGCGGCTCGCCATGTCGCGATACACCGCGATCAGCTCCTGCACACCGGACACCTTGGCCGACAGGATGATGCGCTCGCGCGCCAGACCCAGTTCCACCGCGCGCTCGGCCGAATCCACCGCCGAACGGATCAGCGCCTCGCGCAGCACGCGCCCGGCATCCCAGGGCGTGTCGCGCTGCGAGTTCTCGTCCATCAGCTGCGCGGCCAGCGACTGGTCCAGCGAGCCCCAATTGGCGCCGATGCGCACCGGCTTGTCGTACCTGATTGCGAACTCGATCAGCTGCGCGAACTGCAGATCCTTCTTCTTGCCGAAGCCGACATTGCCCGGATTAATCCGGTACTTGGCCAGGGCTTCGGCGCAGGCCGGTTCGGCGGCGAGCAGCTGATGGCCGTTGTAGTGGAAGTCGCCGATCAACGGCACCTCGATTCCCATCATGCGCAGCTTGTCGACGATGCGCGGAATGGCCGCGGCCGACTCGGCGTTGTTGACGGTCAGGCGCACCATTTCCGAGCCCGCGCGCCACAGGTCGGCCACCTGCTTGACGCTGCCGGCGATGTCGGCGGTGTCGGTATTGGTCATCGACTGGACGACCACCGGGTGGCCGCCGCCCACGATCACGCTGCCGATCTTGACGGCCTGGGTGATGCGGCGCGGCCAGGCGGTGGCGTCGGCGGGAGGGGTTGGGCGAGTCACGGCGTCGTACATCGCGGTATTTTAGCCTGTCATCGGTCCGCTCACAGCTGAAGCGCTGCGCGGGCTGCCTTCCCTGCCGATGCGACGGTTTGTCGCAGGCCGCCACGCCCCCGAGCGCATAGCATTGCCGTGATGAATTCCTCAGACGCCTCCTTCCTGCGGACCCTGTGCAGCCTGCGCTGGCTGGCCACTGCCGGCCAGGCCGCCACCATCCTGGTCGCCACCGGACTCATGGGCCTGCACCTGCCGCAGCAACCCTTGTGGGCCGGTGTGGCCGCGCTGACGGTGTTCAACCTGTATGCGCAACTGCGGGTGGCCCACCGTGGCGCGGTCAGCCAGGCCACCGAATTCGGCCACATCCTGGTCGATGTCACCGTGCTGACCTGGATGGTAGGCTGGAGCGGCGGCATCGCCAACCCGTTCGGTTCGCTGTTCCTGGTCCTGATCGCGCTGGCCGCGCTGGCCCTGCCGCTAGGCTGGGCGATGGCGGTGGCGGCGTCCTGCGTGGCCGGCTATGTGATCAGTGCGGCGTTCGGCTTGCCGCTGCCCTACGGCAGCTTCGACCCGCTCAGCCTGCACATGTGGGGCATGGCGGCCAACTTCCTGCTGTCGACGGTGGTGGTGCTGGCCTTCGCCACCCGGCTGGCCTTGTCGATGCGCGAACGCGAGCGCGAGATTTCCACGCTTCGCGAGCGCTTCGCACGCAACGAGGGCATCGTCGCGCTGGCCACACATGCGGCCTCGGTCGCGCATGAATTGAACACCCCGCTGGCGACGATGACCCTACTGGTGGACGACATCGCAGACCAGTGCGACCAGAGCGAATTGCGCGAGGATCTGGACACCCTGCGCGAGCTGCTGGTGCAGTGCCACGAGCGCGTGCTGGCCCTGGCCGCACCGGCCGACAATGGCCACCTCAGCCGCGAAGTGGCAGTCAAGGACGTCCTGGAACAATGGCGGCTGGTGCGCCCGACCATCGAGCTGCGCCGCAACGACGACGCACCGATGCGCCTGCTGCTGCAGCCAGGCGTCAGCCACCTGCTGATGGTGCTGCTCAACAATGCGGCCGATGCGGGCGAACGCGCCGGTCGGCCGCAGATCGATCTGACCCTGCGCGTGGAGCAGGACCATCTCAGCGGCGAAGTCCGCGATTACGGTCCAGGCTTCGACACCTCGCAGGCCATGTTGCCGGGCACCTTGTTCAACAGCGGCAAGCATGACGGCATGGGAGTGGGGCTGGCGCTCTCGCACGCCACCGTCGAGCGCCTGCAGGGCGAGTTGTGGATGCTGCCCGCCGAAGGCAGCGGCGCCCGCGTCGGTTTCCGTCTGCCGCTCTCCGAACACGAGGCACTCGCATGACAAGCACTCCCCTGCGTACCGGCCTGCTGGTCGATGACGACACCTTGTACCTGCGCACGCTGCAACGCAGCCTCGCCCGCCGTGGCGTGGAAACCGTGACCGCCACCGATGCGGCCAGTGCCCTGTCGACCGCACGCAGCGCCTTGCCCGATTTCGCCTTGATCGATCTCAAGCTCGGCCACGATTCGGGCCTGAGCCTGATCCAGCCGCTGCGCGAAATCCGCGCCGACATGCGCATCCTGCTGGTCACCGGTTACGCCAGCATCGCCACCGCCGTGGAGGCGATCAAGCTCGGTGCCGACGACTATCTCCCCAAGCCGGCCAACATCCCCACCATCATGCGGGCGCTGGGCGAAGAGGACGACGAACTGCCCGAGCCGGACGAAGAAGAAACCGCGCGGGAAATGATGACACCGCTCAGCCGCCTGCAGTGGGAGCACATCCAGCAGGCGCTGCACGAAACCGGCGGCAATGTCTCCGCTGCCGCACGCCTGCTCGGCATGCACCGCCGCTCGCTGCAGCGCAAGCTGACCAAGCGGCCAAGCCCGGGGCCGTTACGCGAGCCCGGGCGTTGAGACCTGGCAACGAAACGTTGAACCGTGGCGTTTTTCAGGTGCTATTCCAGGCTTGATCCATTCAACCATGGCGTTGTTTTTTGGTTCGATCCGACGCTCAAGTCAAACGCTCGGTGAGTCGAGTGCGCGGTGCCCTCACCGCTCGTGGGACATGCCGTGAATCCGTTCATGGAGGCTCCTTGGCGGCATCCATGCCGCCAAGGGTCGCGCAACCGGCAAGGACACCACGCCAGAGAGTTGATCGGCTGCTTTCTTGAAAGCGTGTTGCTCGGCTCGCGGCAGCAGATGCGCTGTTTGTAGCTTGCGTGTTGAAAGCCCGTTTGCTGCTCGGCTTGCGACGCGAAAATGGTCAGAGGTTGATCGAACGCTTAGTAATCCGACCAGCACACGTCATGCGTCGCTTGCACTATGACACCGACCATCTCGACGGGTCCTTGCCCGCCCACCGTCGCGGGACCTTACGCGGCATGGATGCCGCGTAAGAGCCTACACGGACGTACTTGCGGCGTGTCCCGCGATAGTGGGCGGGCAAGGGCCCTGCAAAAAGCCCGCAAATCGGAAGCTCTGCAAGTAACCCATCCACGCACCCCGAAAAACCAAAGACTCTGACCGCAGGGCTTCAATCTCAACGTGGCCCGAACACGCTCGCCATGCGCGAGGTCGCGGCGATGCCATCGGCGCCCAGGATCAGGTTGCGGCCCCAGTTGCTGAGGCGCGTGGCGTTCCAGCCGATCGCGATATCCAGCGATTGCGTGCTGCTGTCGTTGCCCGACCACGACCAGCCCAGATAGCCGACGTTGTATTCGCGGGCACGGCGCATGATTGCCGCCTCGTCCACGTGCGCGCCGCGATGGTCTCCACCGAACTCGCCGATCACCAGCGCCAGCTTTTTATCGCGGAAAGCGCGCAGATAATTGTTGACCGTCGCATCGCTGCCGAACACTTCGTACATGTGCACGCTGAAGATCAGGTTGCGGCGACTGTCGCGTGCCAGCAAGGCGGCAGCGTTGTCGCGCATGTAGAACGTCCAGTCCTGTCCCCAGTTCGGGCCATCCACCATCAGTGCGTGGGTCAACCCGGCCTTGCGTAGTGCGGCGATCGCGGTTGCATGCCCGTTGACCCATTCGCTGGCGCTCAACTGATTGCCGAACGGCTCGTTGCCGATGTTGATGATGACGTGGTCTTCGTTGCCGATCAGCGCCTTGCGAATGCTGGTCCAGTACGCAGTGGCCTGGGGCAGACCGGCGGCGGCACCGTCTTCGCCATAGCCGGTGGTGTCGTGCACCTCCAGCACCGCGATCAAGCCCAGGCTCTTGCAACGCGCGATGATGCGCACCACGTCGGCCTCCGGCGTGCGGTTCCAGCGATAGCCGGAACTGAGCACGACACGCACACTGTTGGCGCCGGTGGCAGCGATGGCAGCCAGGGCCGCATCGGTACGGCTTGCGTACCAGGCATGCGGCAAATTGACGCCGCGCAAGACCACGGTGTTGCCATTGGACTCACGCAGCTGCGCGCCGGACACCGACAGCCCCGCGTGCGCGGCAGACGACAATGCCAGGCCTGCAACGACCAGCAGCATGCAGCTGGCGAAACGAGACAACGATGATTTCACGATCGATTTCCAGACAGTAGGGAGATGAGAAGCGACGGCATCGCTCACAGCGCGCGTGAACACTGTGTCAATCTTTTGCGTCAATCGATGCAACCCATGTCACATAACGAACAACCGCAGAAAAAAGTGCGCCGAACTTTGTTGTGGTCGACACAGGCAGGCGCGCCATCAGTGATCGGCCAGGCGACGCCGATGTTTAGTGGCCGGCGCGCCCGGCGCCGACTGCGACGCCGAACAGTTGCTTGCCTCGGCCATACCGCAGCAGTCCGGAGCGATCGTCGAACTGGCGCCTGGCCGTCGCTCATACCGTCGCGTCATGCCGTGGCCTGATGCCATCGCGCAGCTGTCGTTCCTGCAGCGGCTCAGTCGCAGCCATCGCGTGGCAAGGCCGCTTCAACTGAACGGCGCCCAGCGCGGTCGATCAAGGGATTCCGCTCCAGGCCGATAGGAGCACATGCAATCCGCGCTCGCTCCTGCCAAGTCCCCTCTTCCGCCCATGGTCGACGAGTCGACCCGGTTGGCCGTCCTGCATGGCCTGTGCCTGCTGGACTCGCCGCCCGATCCGGTGTTCGAGACCATCGCCGCCATGGCGGCCCGCAACCTCGGTGCGGAAATCGCGCTGGTGTCGCTGGTGGACGAGCATCGTCAGTGGTTCAAGGCCCGTATTGGCCTGGAACCGCAGGAAACCCCACGCGACCAGGCGTTCTGCGCACATGCGATCCGCGCCCACGAGGTGATGGTGGTGCCCGACGCGCAACTGGATCCGCGCTTTTGCGACAACCCGCTGGTACTGGGACCGCCGTTCATCCGCTTCTATGCCGGTGCGCCGCTGACGCTGCGCGACGGCCACCGCATCGGCACCTTATGCGTGATCGGAACCAGCCCGCGTCCGGGTCTGGACGCCGAAGCGATCACGCAACTGGAAGGCCTGCGCGACCTGGCAGTGCTGCGGGTGGAAAACCTGCGCAGCACTACCTACCGCGACGGTCCGACCGGGCTCCCCAATCGGTCGCGCTTTGCCGAAGATCTGGATGCCTGGCTGTCGCAACGCGACAGTGCGCCGGCCATCACTGCGGTGGCGGTCGACATCTGCGGCAGCGATTACTTCCGCGACATGGTCAAGGCGCTGGGCTGGGATTACGTCGACGGCTATGTGGCGCTCGCGCAGGGCCGCCTGGCGGCCTATCTGCCTGCCGGCACCACGCTGTATCGGCTGGACCCGACCACCTTCGGCTTTCTGGCCCAGGCCGAGACACAGCGTTTGTCCTCGCTGTGCACCAGGATTTCCAAGGCCTTCACCGAGCCACTGGAACATCAGGGCATTCCGCATACCGCAGTGACCTCGATCGGCGCGGTCTCGCTACAGACCAGCTACGGCGCTGCCGACACGATCCGCTCGCTGACCACCTCGGTGGACATCTCGCGCGAGCGCGGCGTGCCTTGGAGCATGTACGAGCGCAAACACGACGTGGCCCAGCGCAATACCTTCCGCCTGCTGGCAGCCCTGCCCGCCGCGCTGGACAGCGCTAGTCAGCTGCGCCTGCACTACCAGCCGCGCGTGGATCTGCACGATCACCGCTGCGTCGGAGTGGAAGCGCTGCTGCGTTGGCAGCATCCGATGATCGGCCCGGTGATGCCTGCCGACTTCGTGCCGATGGCCGAAAAAACCGCGTTGATCAACCGCATCACCGCCTGGGTCATCGACAACGGCATCGCACAGGCCGCGCGCTGGCAACGACAGGGTCTGGACTTCAATCTGGCCTTGAACGTGTCGGCCGCCGACCTGGACCGGCCTGGATTCGCCGGCCTGCTACGGCGTGGCCTGGAGCGCCACCAGCTGGATCCGCGCCGGCTGGAGATCGAATTCACCGAAAGTGCGATGATCCGCCACCCGGAGCATCTGGCCGAGCAATTGGCTGCCATCGCGGCGCTGGGCGTGCATATCGCCATCGACGACTTCGGCACCGGCTACAGCAATTTCAGCTATCTCAAGCAGCTGCCGGCCAGCTCGTTGAAGATCGACCAGTCCTTCATCCGTTCGTTGCCGGACAACCGCACAGACCGCACCCTGGTGCCGGCGATGATCCGGCTCGGCCACAGCCTGGGCCAGCGCGTGGTCGCCGAAGGCATCGAATCGGCAGAGGCCTACACGCAGTTGCGCGCCTGGGGCTGCGACGAAGGTCAGGGCTACTGGATCGCCAAACCGATGCCGGCCGCCGCACTGGAAACCTGGCTGCAGACGCCGTGGCATGAGCAGTTCCAAGCGCCGGTCAACCTGCTTGCCGCAAGCCTGGCCGCGGCTCACGTGTAAGCGGCGGTAGCACAACGTGCAGACGCAATGCGGCGCGACACCTGAGCGTCACGCCGCATGTGCGCAGCCAATGTCAGCGGACTGCCTGGGCGATTACCAGAACGTCGCGTACAGCGCGATCAGGATCACCACCACCCCGATCGCACCGATCTTGAAACCAAGCGTGGTGCCGTAGGCCACATCGTCGGTACGGATCAGGTCGCGCGCCTGGGTCGGCGCCGTCATCGACGACACCAGCACTGCCAGCACCAGCGCCGCCACGAACACCACGCCGATGCGGTCCATGAACGGCAGTTCCGGCCAGGCGAACTTGAGCGCGAACGACAACACCACCGAACCGATCGCCGCGGTCAGTGCGCCGGCCTCGTTGGCGCGCTTCCAGAACAGGCCGAGCATGAAGATCACCACCACGCCAGGCGTAAAGAAACCGGTGAATTCCTGGATGAACTGGAAGCCCTGGTCGAAGTTGCCCAGCAGCGGCCGCGCGGTCAGGATGCCGATCACCACCGCCACGATGGCCACGATGCGCCCCACGCGCACCAGCTGCTTCTGCTCGGTCTGCGGGCGGAACTTGGCGTAGAAATCCAGGGTAAAGATCGTCGCCACCGAGTTGATCTTGGAGGCCAGCGAGGCCACGATCGCCGCCACCAGCGCCGCGAACACCAGGCCCAGGATGCCGGTCGGCAACAGCTGCATCATGGTCGGATAGGCCTGGTCGGGCTTGGCCAGATCCGGCGCCAGCACCACCGCGGCAATGCCCGGCACCACGATCACCAACGGCATCAGCAGCTTCAGGAACGCGGCGAACACCATGCCCTTCTGCGCCTCGCCGATGTTCTTGGCCGCCAGCGCGCGCTGGATGATGTACTGGTTGAAACCCCAGTAGCTGATGTTCATCACCCACAGGCCGCCCAGCAGCACGCTCAGGCCGGGCAGGTCCTTGTAGAACGGGTTGTCCTTGCTCAGGATCATGTGGAAGTGCTCCGGGTGCGCACTCCACAGGTGCTTGAAGCCGGCCAGCACGCCGGCGCCATCGCCGATCCGCGCCAGGGTCAGCCCGGCCACCAGCAGGCCGCCCAGCACCAGCAGGGTGACCTGCACGATGTCGGTCAACGCCACCGCCTTCAGCCCGCCGTACAGCTGGTACACCAGTGCGAACACGCCGATCAACGCCAGCGCCAGGGTCTGGTCCATGCCGGTGACCTGGCTGACCGCGATCGACCCCAGCCACAGGATCGAGGTGAGATTGACGAACACGTACAGCAGCAGCCAGAACACCGCCATCAGCGTGCGGATCCACTTGCCGTAGCGCTGTTCCAGGAACTGCGGCATGGTGTAGATGCCGTTGCGCAGGAAGATCGGCAGGAAGAACTTGCCCACGATCAGCAGCGTCAGCGCCGCCATCCACTCGTAGGAGGCGATCGCCAGGCCGATCGCATAGCCGGAACCGGCCATGCCGATGATCTGTTCGGCCGAGATGTTCGCGGCGATCAGCGAGGCGCCGATCGCCCACCACGGCAACGACTTGCTCGCCAGGAAGTAATCCTCGGCGCTCTTGGTGTGACCTGCCTTCTCGCGCGAGACCCACTGCGCGAGCACGAAGATGCCGGTCAGATAGACCAGCACAATCACGATATCCAACGTCGCCAAACCCACTGCACTCTCCTGTCTGGCTCTGGGCTGCGCGTCGTGGACCGGCCAGGTCTGCAGACTGCCGCCGCCCGCACCGCGTGCGTGGGGGGGGGGCAGCGCGGCGAACCGCAGCTGCAGGCCTTCCCGGCCGATCGACGCGCGCGTCCCGCGGCGGCTGATGACACCACCGCTAAAGGTGGCCGCTGTAACACGTCGCCGGGGCCGGCGACGCATGTATGTGGTTCTTACCTGGGCGCACCCGCAGGCGCGCCTGCGGGTGTGCTGTTTACTTGACCGGGCAGTCGAGCGTGACTTCGGCTTCGTTGAGCGCACCCAGCGCGATCTTCGACACCGACAGGTCCAGCGCCGCAGCGCTTTCGATGCTGGCGACCTGGGTCAGCTTGGTCACATCCGCACCGGCCACTGCGAAGCACTTCAACGGCACGCCGACCACCTTCCACTGGCCTTGCGGCAGCGCGGCCAGTGTCTTCTGCGCATCGACGCGGCCGCCGCACTTGTCGCCACAGCCCACGCCCAGCCACACCGGCGCAGTCACTGCGCTGTCGCGGCGCACGGTCAGCTGCAACTGCACATCGCCGTTGCTCTCACGCGAGACATCGACCGGCTTGCCGGACACCAGCAACACGCTGGAGGCCTTGGCACCGGACCACACCAGACGCCGCGCATCTTCCTGCGCCTTGTGATCGACCGCGGTCATCTTCAGGCTGCCATCGGACAGACCCACCGGCAGCGTGGTCGCCGGCATGTTGGCCTGGCCGGCATTGGACAGCTGCATCGCAATGCCCAGCGCCGGCTTGCCGCGCACGAAGTACACCCCGCCCACCGACTGCTCGCCGGACACGCCCGATTCCTCCGGCAGTGCGACCAAGTCGCCCTTGTCGGCATAGGTCAGGCCGAAGCCGAACTTGAACTGCGGGTCGTAATCCTTCTGCCCGACATTGTTGGCGAACTGCACCGCGGTCCTGGGCCAGGAGAAGCTCAGCTTGCCCTTGAAGTCGTTCTGTACCGTGCCATCGGCCTTGCGCAGCAGCACGTCGGCAATGCCCTCGCCTTCCGAACCCGGCAACCAGGCGGCGACGAAGGCATCGGCGGCGTTGATGTACTGGTTCATCCACAACGGACGCCCGCTCAGGAACACGGCCACCACCGGGATGCCCTCGGCCTTGAGCTTCTTGATCAGCGCCAGCTCGCTCTCGTCGCCCGGCTTGTACAGCAGGGTGGCGATGTCGCCCTGGAACTCGGCGTACGGGTTTTCGCCGAACACCACCACCGCCACGTCGGGCTTGGTCTTGTACGCACCATCGACTGCCAGCTCGGCCGTGCCGCCGGCCGCCTTGATCTGCTTGTCCAGGCCTTCCCAGATGGTGTTGCCATTGGGGTAGTCGCTGCGTTTGGTGCCGGTGCCCTGCCAGTTCAGCGTCCAGCCGCCGGACTGCTTGCCCATGTCGTTGGCGCCGTCGCCCAGCACGAGGACGCGCTTTTTCGGATCCAGCGGCAGGATGCCGGCCTGGTTCTTCAGCAGCACCAGCGACTCGCGCACCGCCTGGCGGGCGATCGCGCGATGTTCCGGCGCGCCCAGCAATTCGTACTTGCCGCCGAGCGGACGCTTGGACGGCTTGCCGGCTTCGAACAGGCCCAGGCGCAGCTTGACGCGCAGGATCCGGCGCACCGCATCGTCCAGGCGTTCGGCCGAGATCTGGCCCGACTTCACTGCCGCCAGTTCGGTGTCGTAGATGCCCTTCCAGCTGTCGGAGGCCATCGCCATGTCGACGCCGGCAATGAACGAGGCCGGGCAGTTTTCGTTGGTGCAGCCCTTGACCTGGCCGTGGCCATTCCAGTCGCCGACCACGAAGCCGCCGAAGTTCATGCGGCCCTTGAGCACGTCGGTCAGCATGACCTTGTTGCCGTGCATCTTCTCGCCGTTGAAGCTGTTGAACGAGGCCATCACCGTCTGCGCACCGGCCGCGATCGCCGGCGGGTAACCGGCCGCGTGGATATCGCGCATGGTGGCTTCGGACACCTTGGTGTCGCCCTGGTCCTTGCCGTCGGTGGTGCCGCCGTCGCCGACGAAATGCTTTACCGAGGAGATCACGTGGCTGCCGTCGAGGAACTGCGGGGTGCCCGGCACGCCCTGCACGCCTTCGACCATCTTGCCGGCGAAGCTGGCCACCACCTCCGGCGATTCGGAATAGCCTTCGTAGCTGCGGCCCCAGCGGTCGTCCTGCGGCACCGCCACGGTCGGCGCGAAGGTCCACTCCATGCCGGTGACGCGGGTTTCGGCGGCGGTGACTTCGCCGATCTGCTTGATCAGCTCCGGGTTGCGCGTGGCGCCCAGGCCGATGTTGTGCGGAAACAGCGTGGCGCCGACGATGTTGCTCTGGCCGTGCACCGCATCGATGCCGAAGATGATCGGAATCGCGTTGCCGCCCTTGGAGGTGTCCATCGACGCTTCATAGAAGGCGTCGGCCAGCTTCAGCCATTGCGCCGGGCTTGCGTCGTATTTGCCGCCCGGATCGGAATTGCCGCCGGCCAGCACCGAGCCGATGCGGTACTTGCGCACATCGTCCGGGGTCATGCTGGCGATGTCGCCCTGGATGGTCTGCGCGACCTTCTCTTCGACGCTCATCTTGGCCATCACATCGGTGATGCGCTGCTCCAGGGCCTGGTCCTGGGCGAACGGCCACTTCGGCGACGGCCATTGGTCGGGATGGATCGTGGTGGACGCCTCGGCCGGTGCGGCGGCCGGCGCGGTCTTGCTCGCCTCGGCAGCGGTGTCCTTGCCTTGGCAGGCGGCCAGCATCAGCACCGCAGCGGCGGTGGCCAGAGAGAGGGCACGACGCGCGACAGGCGCGGCGGTACGACGAAGCAGCTTGTCCAAGATCCAGGTCTCCAGGTGGTTCTCCCCACGGCGATGCGTGACGCCGCAGGCCATTAGGCGGCGTACGCTTGCGTGATTCCCCTACCCTGTCAACAACGCGCGCTTGTATGCCAAACGACGGCCAACTTATTGACCCGGGCTATAGGCATGGAATACCGGCAGCACCTGTCAAACCACGGCAAACCGCTGAATCCGGTGCGGCGCCTGGACCTGCGTAGCGGCGCACTTTGCTGCAATGCACCACTGCGTGCGCTCTGCACTGCGCAGCCGCTGTCGCCAATGCGGGCAGTGCCGGGTTCGCCTGCGGCGCCATGTTCGAATGCGCGCCAACAGGTGAGCTCGCCGTCAAACACCTGTCATACCTCGGGCCTAGCGTGACCGGCTTGCCGATCCGCCACCGGCCATCGCTGATCGTCGTCTTTGCCTGGAGTTTCGATGTCTGCCTCCCCCGATCCTGCCCGCCGCCGCCTGATGCAGTTGCTGGCGTCCGTCCCGCTGTTGCCACTGGGCAGCGTCAGCGCCGCAGCCCTGCAACACCTCGGCGGCGCGGCACTGGCCGCACGTCCGCTGCAGCCATCGGACAACCCGGCCCGGCTGGTGTCGGCCACCTTCCATGCCATGCCGGCGCCCAGCCTGGCCAACCCGGCCGCGATGGCCACCACCACGGTGGGGTCGGCGCTGACGGTGGCGCGTAGCGATGGCAGCACCCAGCGTTATGCCCTGGCCTACCACCGGTTCTTCGTCACCGGCGACCAGGTGCCCGACGGCAAGGGTGGCACCGTGCTGGCCGGTGGCTATTACGACATCCAGCATCGGCCGATAATCGACCGCTCCAAATCCGGTGCCGAACGCCCGTTCTTTTCCGATTGCCCGGACGGCTCCTCGCTGCTGACCCTGCCCGATGCCAAGGTGCCCGGAGTCAAGGGCAATCACGTGTTTGCGGTGGTGCAGTTCGAATACACCACCCGCGACCAGGCCGGCAACGACACCAACCGCCACCTGCCCGCGCCGATCGCGGTGCTGACACTGGATCAGGACCCGGCCACCGGCAAGCTGTCGCTGGTGAAGTACCACAACGTCGACACCGCGCCGGTGCACGGGCTATGGACCACCTGCGGCGCCAGCCTGTCGCCGTGGAATACCCACCTGTCCAGCGAGGAGTACGAACCCGACGCCACCGCGCTGGCCGGCAACACCCAGTTCCGCAGCTACAGCACGCATCTGTACGGCGACCCGGAAAAAGCCAACCCGTATCACTACGGCCACCTGCCCGAAATCACCGTGCACCCGGACGGCACCGGGAGCGTGCGCAAGCACTACTGCCTGGGCCGCATCTCGCACGAGCTGGTGCAGGTGATGCCAGACCAGCGCACCGTGCTGATGGGCGACGACGCCACCAATGGCGGCCTTTTCATGTTCATCGCCGACCGCAAGGCGGACCTGTCGGCCGGCACCTTGTACGTGGGCAAGTGGCAGCAGACCTCGGGCGTGGGCCCGGGCGCGGCCACGTTGCGCTGGATCAAGCTCGGCCACGCCACCAGTGCCCAGATCCAGGCCATGGCCGACCGCCTCACCGCCGCCGATATTCTCGACGTGCATCTGAGCGACCCGGGCGATGCGTCGTTTACCAGGATCCCGTTCAACGGCAGCTTCAACTGGATCCGCATCAAGCCGGGCATGGACAAGGCGGCGACGTATCTGGAAACCCACCGTTACGCAGCGCTGGCCGGCGGCAGCCTGGGCTTCACCAAGCTCGAAGGCACCACCGTCAATGCCCGCGACAAGATCGCCTACATGGCGATGTCCTACATCGTCACCAGCATGCGCGACGGCTCGGGCGATGTGAAGGTGGAAGGACCGGATGCGGGCGCGGTGTACGCCTTGAACCTGCGCGGCGGCCAGCGCGACAGCCACGGCGCGCCGATCCACAGCGACTGGGTGCCGATCGACATGGCCGCACCGGCCGCGCTCACCGGCCGCGATCTGGCCAAGGCCGACGCGCTGGGCAACCTGGCCGACCCGGAACGGCTGGCCAACCCGGACAACCTCAAGTTCTCCGAAACGCTGCGTACCTTGTTCATCGGCGAAGACAGCAGCCTGCACGTCAACAATTTCCTGTGGGCCTACAACGTGGACAGCGGCTCGCTGACGCGGGTGCTGTCGGTACCGGCCGGCGCCGAATCCACCGGCCTGCACGCGGTCGACCAGATCCACGGCTGGACCTACGTGATGAGCAACTTCCAGCACCCCGGCGATTGGGAAAGCCCGCTGCACGACACCGTCAAGGCCACGCTGGATCCGCTGATCCGCGCCAACTACAAGAACCGTTTCGGCGCGGCGGTGGGCTACCTCACCGGCGACCCGGTGGCGGTGAAGTTGGGCAAGGCGTAAGCGCCGCCGTTGCAGTTGCAGCGCTGCGTGACGCTACAACTGCCACGTGCAGCGTGGCGTTCTCGCTGCTGTCGCAATGCCGGTAGGAGCGCACCTGGGCGCGAGGAGCTTTGCCGGTATGGCCTGTCGCGCCCGGGTGCGCTCCTACGGGTGAGGTCGATGGATGTCTGGCCGCGTCGGTGAGAAGCAGATCAGACCGCAAGTGCCTGAGCGCGCGGTTCAAGACTGCCGCAACTCCAGCGCCGCCATCACGATGGGCTTGGCCCAATCGGGCACCTGCGCCAGTTCTTCGGGCGTTTGCGGGTACTGCAGGCCGTTGCGGTCCAGTTCCAGCACCAGCTGCGGCGCGACCTGCCCCGTCGCGTCGGCGGGCGCGCTGTTGTCGTAGACATGCAGCACCGCCAGGTGCGGCAACAGCGCGATCAGGTTGGCGCGCGAGGCATCGTATCGCTCACGGATCTTGTGCTCGGGGATGTCGTGTCCGCCGGCGGACACGCGCGCCGCGACACGTGCGATATGCAGCTCGACGCTCGACAAACCGCAAAACCAGATCGCCACCGTGTGCGTCGCGCAGGCCTGCCGCAGCAGGCGCGGGATGGTCGTGGCGCCCAGGGTGGTTTCGAATGCATAGTCGTGACCGGCGTCCACGGCCTGACGCAGCCGCCGCACACCTTCTTGCCAGGCCTGCGCATTGGCGTCTTCGGGTGACCAGCCCTGCTCCACCAGGTCCCGGGTGAACGCATCCGGGTTGAACCAGGTGGCGCCGTCTTCCCGCAGCAGACTGCCCAGCAGCGAACTTTTTCCAGCGCCGTTGACGCCGGCCAGCACCAGAATGTTTCCCACGGTTTAGAGCGATGGCCCCAGGGTGATCTTCCTGCCCCGGCGTGCCGGCTTGCCGATCACCTGGGCCAGACCTGCGCCATCGGTCACCGCCGCAAGATGCGCATCGAACCTGGTCTGCAATGCCTGCAGCGACTGCATGCGCGTCGAGGCAGCCGTCGCTGCGCTCGCCTGACTGACCAGCCGGCGATATTCCTCCGCGTCCACCACCACCGCCTCGGGATGGTTGTGGTTGGTGATGACCACCGCTCCATGCGAGCGCACCTTGCGCATCAGGCTGGGCCAGCCCTTCACCTTGATATCGGCGGCGGGAGATTTTTCGAGCTCGGGCAGATCCTGGAGGCGAGACATGGGACGGTCCTGCGCGCTGTGGTGACACCAGCCTACTCGCGATTCCCCATTTTGGGAAATTTGGCCATTTTGACCCCACATCATACCAGGCTTCCAGAAACGCAACGGGGCCCGCAGGCCCCGTTGTTGTCATGTCACCGCTGCGCAACAGGCTCAGCCGCGCAGCTTTGCCAGCAGTTCGCGTGTCACCGGGTCGGCCACGTCGGCCGACTCGCCCTTCAACGCCGGCAGCAACTGGCTGGCCAGCTGCTTGCCCAGTTCCACACCGAACTGGTCGAACGCATTGATGCCCCACATCACCGACTGCACGTAGACGCTGTGCTCGTACATCGAGATCAGCGCACCCAGCGCCTGCGGGGTCAGCGCATCGAGCAGGATCACCGTGCTCGGCCGGCCGCCCGGATAGCTGCGGTGCGGATCGCTGCTGTCCTGGCCGTTGGCCAGCGCTTCGGTCTGCGCCAACACGTTGGCCATCAGTGCGACATGGTTTTCCGCATACGGATCGTCGTTGTGCACGGTGCCGATGAAATCGGCCGGCACCACGCTGGTGCCCTGATGCAGCGCCTGGAAAAAGCTGTGCTGCACATCGGTGCCCGCACCGCCCCACCACACCGACACGGTATCGCTGTCCACTGCAGAACCGTCGAGCTTGACCCGCTTGCCCAGGCTTTCCATCACCAGCTGCTGCAGGTAGGCCGGCAGCAGCGCCAGGCGCTGGTCGTAGGTCATCACCGCATGCGTGGCGCTGCCCAGCAGGTTGCGGTTCCACACCGCAGTCAGGCCGTGCAGCACGGCGACGTTTTCTTCCAGCGGCGTGTTGAGCGCATGCGCGTCGAACTGCGCGGCGCCCTCTAGCAGTTGTTCGAAACGTTCGAAGCCGATCGCCAAGGCGATCGGAAAACCCACCGCCGACCACAGCGAATAACGCCCGCCGACCCAGTCCCACATCGGCAGCACGCGACTCGGCGCGATGTCGAAGGCCTTGGCGGCGCGCTCGGGATTTGCGCTCACTGCGTACAGGCGTTCGCTGCCGCCCAGCCAGGCGTGCAGGATGCCGCCGTTGAGCAGCGTCTCCTGCGTGCCGAAGGTCTTGGAGATCAGGATGCCGGCAGTGCGCGCCGGGTCCAGCGTCGCCAGCGTGCGCTGCATCGCCGCGCCGTCGACATTGGAGACGAAATGCACGCGCAAACGCGCACCCGACGGCGCACGCAAGGCATCGGCCACCAGCCGCGGACCCAGGTCCGAGCCGCCGATGCCGACGCTGACGATATCGGTGACATCGGTGGCTTCCAGCTGGCCGATCAGCGCGCCCATGCGTTGGCGTACTTCCGCAGCGGTTGCATACGCTTCGGAGGCCACCGGCGCATCGGTCAGATCGCCGCGCAACGCGGTATGCAGCGCAGCGCGTTGTTCGGTGACATTGACCTGCTCGCCGCGGAAAAGGCGTTGGAACGCGCCGGCCAGATCACGCTCGCGCGCGCTGGCGAACAAGGCATCGAGCGCGGCGCGGTCGTACTTCTGCCGCGCGAAGTTGAAATACAACGGACCGACCTGCCTGGCGTACTGCGTCGGCCGTTGCGGCTCGGCGACAAGCAATGCGGGGATGGCAGCGCCACGCAGGCGCTGAGCGTGGGCGTGAAGCGCGTCGAATCCGTTGGTATGTGTCATGCGGCCTGCGTGGGGATGCTGTGGTTGGTGTGGGTGATCTTGTTGCTCCCATCCACATATACCAGATTGGGCTTGAAGGTCTCGGCTTCGGCTTCGCTCATGCTGGCGAAAGCGGCCACAATGATCAGATCGCCCACCTGCACGTGACGCGCGGCGCCGCCGTTGAGCGAGATGATGCCGCTGCCTTCATCGGCACGGATGGCATAGGTGCTGAAACGCGCACCGTTGGTGACGTCCCAGATATGCACCTGTTCGAACTCACGGATACCGGTGGCTTCCAGCAGCAGGCCGTCGATGGCGATCGAGCCTTCGTAATTGAGCTCGGAATGGGTGACGGTGGCGCGGTGGATCTTGGCTTTCAACAGGGACAGGTGCATGACAGGCAACGGCAAAGGAAAGCCGGCATTTTAGCGGAAAGCGCCGGTGTTCACCGGCCTGCCCCACAACCGGTCGTGAGGGCTTCAGGCCGGCGCTGGACAAACGCGCCTGTGCGCCTGTGCGCCGGCAGCGTCGGTCACGCCTGATGCCGCGCCTGCAGCAGAGTTCGGACCGTTCAGAATTCCAGGTTGTCGATCAGCCGCGTGCTGCCCAGACGGGCGGCGACCAAGGCCACGCGCGCGCCACCATGGCTGTCGCCCGGCTCGCTCAGGTCGGGCAGCCGCACCACCGCGTAATCGACGCGGAAACCGGCCTGTTCCAGCGCCTGGGTGGCGGTATCTTCGACCTGCGCACGCGGCGTGCCGGCGGCGTAGCCGTCGCGCATCTGCAGCAGCACCTTGCGGATCCGGGTCGAACGCGGGCGCTCGTCGGCGGTCAGATACTGGTTGCGCGAACTCATCGCCAGGCCGTCGGCCTCGCGCACGATGCTGCCGCCCAGGATCTCGATCGGGAATGCCAGGTCGGCCACCATCTGGCGGATCACCGCCAGCTGCTGATAGTCCTTCTTGCCGAAGGCGGCCACGTCCGGCTGCACCTGATTGAACAGCCGCGCCACCACCGTGCACACGCCGTCGAAATGCCCCGGCCGGCACACCCCTTCCAGCACGTCGCTGACGCCCGGCGCATGGATCGGCGTGGCCAGTGCGGTACCGAGCGGATACATGGTGTCCACATCCGGCAGCCATAGCGCATCGCAGCCGGCGTCTTCCAGGCCGCGCAGGTCGGCCTCCGGCGTGCGCGGGTAACGCGCAAAGTCTTCGTTGGGGCCGAACTGGGTCGGATTGACGAACACGCTCGACACCACCCGATCGGCGTACTGGCGCGCCAGCATCACCAGCGAATAGTGGCCGGCATGCAGGTTGCCCATGGTCGGCACCAGCGCCACGCGCAAGCCCTCACGCTTCCAGCCGGTGACCAGCGCGCGCAGGGTGGAAAGATCGGTCAGGGTCTGGATCATGCGGCGTACGCGTGCGCTGCATCGGGGAAACTGCCGTCGCGCACGGCCCGGGCGTAAGCGCGCACCGCGCCCGCCACCGAGCCGCCTTCGGCGAGGAAATCCTTGACGAACTTGGGACGGCGATGGCCGCTGTCCAGGCCCAGCATGTCGTGCATCACCAGCACCTGGCCATCGCAGCCGGGACCGGCGCCAATGCCGATGGTGGGCACGCCGAGCTCGGCGCTGACCTGTGCGGCGATCGGCGTGGGCACGCATTCCAGCACGATCAGGCTGGCGCCGGCATCGACAACGGCCTGCGCATCGCGGCGCAACTGCTCGCCGGCTTCGCCGCGCCCCTGCACCGTGTAACCGCCAAAACGCAGCACCGATTGCGGGGTCAGCCCCAGGTGCGAGCAGACCGGGATCTCGCGCTCGACCAGATAGCGGATCACCTCGAGCTTGTGCCCGGCGCCTTCGAGCTTGACCATCTCCGCGCCGGCCTGCAGCAGTCGGGTGGCAGCGTCCAGTGCGCGCTCCGGCGTGGCATCGGCCTGGAACGACAGATCGGCCACCAGCAACGCCCGCTCCAGCACCCGCGCCACCGCGGCGGTGTGGTAGACCATGTCGGCGGTGGTCACCGGCAAGGTGGAATCGTGCCCCTGCACCACCATGCCCAGCGAATCGCCGACCAGGATCAGGTCGACGCCGTTGGCATCGAAGGTCCGTGCGAATCCGGCGTCGTAGGCGGTCAACATGACCAGTTTTCGACCCTCGCGCTTGGCCTGCGCCAAGGCGGGCACGGTCCAGGGCTTGCTGTCGGTATGGCTGCTCATGAAGTCATTACGTGGGGTGATGAGCCGGCCATTATCTACCCAATCGGCTCCAGCCCGCAGACCTCGATGGCCTGCAGGGCGTGCCGCACTGTTCCATGGCCCGGAATGACCGCCTCCGGGGCGAGTTCGGACAGCGGCAACAGCGCAAAGGCGCGCGCCTGCAGATGCGGGTGTGGGACCTGCAGGCGCGGCAGGTCGATCACCTGATCGGCGTACAGCAGCAGATCCAGGTCCAGCGTGCGCGGGCCCCAGCGCTCGCCGTCCTGACGCTGCCGGCCGAAGGCCTGCTCGATGCCGAGCAGGGCCTCCAGCAGTTGCAGCGGCGCCAACGCGGTACGCAACTGCGCCACCGCATTGATGAAATCGGGCTGGTCTTCGCGGCCCCAGGCCGGCGTGCGGTACAGGCGCGAGGCCGCGATCAAGGCGGTCTGCGGCAGCTCGCCCAGCGCGGCGATGGCCGCGCGCACGCTGGCCTCGGCCGGGCCCAGGTTGGCGCCCAGGCCGACAAAGACAGTCTGCACGCCTACTCGCCTGCCGGTGCGCCGGTGCGCCGACGGCGGCGGCGCCGCTTGCGCGGTGCCCCCTCCTCGCCTTCGTGATCGGCCTGCGCGGTTTCGATCGCATCGACCAGTTCCTGGCCGGAGGACTTCTGTGCCTCGCGCCAGAACTCCACATCGGCTGCGTGATCGGCCGAGGCGAACTGGCGCAGCACCAGGAAATCGAACGCGGCGCGGAAACGCGGATGCGACAAGGTGCGGAACACGCGCTTGCGCTGACGCGAGGAGAAGCGCGTCTGCAGCAGCCAGATTTCCTGCATCGGCAGCGAGAAACGGCGCGGCAACGCCACCCGTTCGAGCTGGTGCAGGGTGACCCGGTCGGCGGCGCGACGCTGCGCATCTTCCGGCTGCACGCCCTGCGCCTGCAGGCCCATCAAGGTGCGGCAGAACGCCGGCCAGAGCAGCAGGGCGAACAGGAACGCCGGCGAGACCGGCTCGTCGTTGGCCACGCGCATATCGGTGTTGCGCAGGCCTTCCAGCACCATGGCGCGCAATGCGCCGCTGCGGTTGGAGCGCAATGCGGCCGCACTCTCCGGGAACAGCGCGCCGAGCAGGCCGTAACGCTCCAGGCCCTCGAAACTGGCCACGCCATGCCCGGACAGGAACAGCTTGAGAATCTCCTCGAACAAACGCGCCGGCGCGGCTTCGGACAACAGCCCGGCCAGACGCGGGATGGGGTCTGCGGTGCCGGCTTCGATATCGAAGTTCAACTTGGCCGCCAGACGCACCGCGCGCAGCATGCGCACCGGGTCTTCCTGGTAGCGCAGCTCCGGGTCGCCGATCAACTTCATCAGGCGCGCCTGCACGTCTTCGAAGCCGCCGCAGTAATCGCGCACCGAGAAATCCTCGATCGCGTAGTACAGCGCGTTGCAGGTGAAGTCGCGACGGATCGCATCGTCTTCGATGGTGCCGTAGACGTTGTCGCGCACCAACCGGCCGTTATCCAGTTCGCGGTCGCCGCTGCCATCGTCGATGTTGGCGCGGAACGTAGCCACCTCGATGATCTCGCGGCCGAACACCACATGCGCCAGGCGAAAGCGGCGGCCGATCAGGCGACAGTTGCGAAACAGCGCTTTGACTTCTTCCGGCGTGGCGCTGGTGGCCACGTCGAAATCCTTGGGATGGCCGCCGACCAGCAAATCGCGCACCGCGCCACCGACCAGGTAGGCACCAAAGCCCGATTCGCGCAGGCGATACAACACGCGCAATGCGTTGGGGCTGATGTCCTTGCGCGAGATGGTGTGCTGATCGCGTGGGATGACGCGCAGCGTGAACGGAGATGTAACTGAGGGTTCGATGATGGCGCTTCCGTCTTGTGTTGCAGGATTGCCCAACGGGTTTTAGCGCACTATACTAGCGCGCTGCACAAGACGCACCAAACGCTCCCTTCGTCTAATGGTTAGGACGTGGCCCTCTCAAGGCTAAAACAGGGGTTCGAGTCCCCTAGGGAGCACCACTGTCGTCTGACCGCAGAACGCCAAGACCCCGCATTGCGGGGTTTTTGCGTTATTGGCATGGGCAGTTGCCGGCGACCGGGTGACGCGCAATGGTCCTGTTCCCGGACTGGACAAACACTTCTCCCATGGCAGCGCCGTCGAGCCGATGCGCCGATTGGCTGGGGCCGGTTACGGCACCGTGCGCTGCGGGTTGGCCTTGCCGTCGATCGCGCACTTCGGCCCTGCAGCTGCGCGTCGTGCAACCTGGCGACGTCGCATGGGCTCGGCTCTTGTCGATCACCCCACTACAACCATCATGGACGGCCCGATCAAGACGTAGACCTGCGCGCCAGCGCGTCCGCATCGGCGCAGCGTGCGTCACCGGCACGGCGATGTCCTGCATGCCGACCCAGCGCGACGGCGCGCTCAGCGTAGACCGTTCGGTAACCGCAACATCGGTAAGCGTGGCAGACATCGAAAGGTCGCTGAGGGACAGGAAGGCAACCGGGCCTCAGGCGCGACCGGGAAACATCTGGAAGTACACGTCGATACCGGCATGCAGCGTTTGCGCCAGTTCGTCCTGATGCGTATCGCCGCATAGCCGCCGTCAATCGTCGCGATTGCTCATCAAGGCAGTTTCGACCAGTAGCGGCGAAATGTCCGGCGACGTCAACACCGCAAACCCTGCCTGCCCGACCTGGTCCCGATGCAGCCGCGTCACCTGCTGCAGCCGCCCGCGCATCAACTCGCCGAACGCACGCTGCCGGCGATGGCGCCGCTCAGCGACAGCTCGGCCAGCACCTGCGACCACACCGGATTGCTTGGCACCCGCAAACGGCGCGCGCTGCCGCCCATCTCGTCGGCGGCGTTCTTGCCGCCGTGGCGGGCGTCGATGGCGACCTCGCAGGTGCGCAGCACTTGTCGCCGCCGCATCAGGCCCATCCCGGAGATCGATGCGGCCGCCGTGTCGCTTGGAGCATGGAAGGTTCGGCATGGTGACCAGGCAAACATGGCCGGACTTACAACATTCAGCGAAACACCATCGCCTGCGTGGAGATCCATAAGGCTTTTTCGGTAAGACCAAGCCCTATGCAATAGGCAGGACTGTCAAATAACTGACATTGCATATTCTCAAGGGCACACTGCAGCCAACACGAATTGAGAGGTACGTTAAAGGCTGAAGCAGCCTAGTCTGCATATCGAACGCGCGCCAGACACAATGGTTCCCAGCGATTTCTGCGCGAACGCCAACACCTATCCGCTTTATGGACGTAACGTAGGCGAGCCTGAATTGCAGGCAAAATCGCCCCGAGCAGGGGAAGGCGAAACCCATGGAAGTTAAAGCAAATACGTTGAAGGTTATGTGTGTCCTGGCCTGCGCTTTGATGACAGGCCAAGTCTGGGCTCAAACTGGCGGATGCTGCGCAGGCGGTGTAGGCGCCCAAGCAACAACGGGATTGGGGGAGCGTAGCCCTGCAGCTGCCAACCTCACCCTAGATCCCGCTTGGTCGATCTACGAGTTCCAACGTGACGGCGTGACATATCTGCAAATCAATGACGCCGCCGGGGGAGTTAGAGCAGTGGTCGCACGCGTTGACAATGCGCTTTGGGTACTGCCAATGGGCAAGGATGCTGATCGCGTCACAATCCCGGCAACTAATACAATTTGGGCGAATTCGTCGGCAACGTCTGCGACTGAGCTAGGACCTAACGCGCAAATGGTATACCAGACCGCACACTTTACCGTGCATGTCGAGCGGAAAGCCAACGTGGAACGCTGGAAGGTCTCTCCGACGCGGTAACAGCAGATGTCTCGGCCACGAGGAAGGTAAGTACCAACGCATGGCGGCGACGGAACAAGCCGCCATGCGACTTAAGCCGAGCCCGAAATTCATGTTCGTCTTCAGGGGATTCACGCCGCACGGAATCCACCAAAGAAGTATCGGCAAAAATCCTCATGACGATCCCCTGCCCCCCTCTACCGCGCCAGACACGCGCATGGATGAAATGCTTGTTGGACGCAGGCAGAAGCTCCAACGCGTTGAGTGTGCAGCGATAAGCCGCAAGCTGCAGTCCAAGCGAGAGTTGCAGGCAGTCCCCCTGCAATAGACAGTCGAGCTTGGTCGAATTCAACCTCTCAAACGCAGCCGAGCGCAACGTTCGAAACAGGCCATGCGTTTCAATCTCCAATGGATATAGAGCCGCAACATATTCATGCAGAAGTTGCGACTCCAGAACGGCCACGCGTGTTATCTCCATTGCTGCTGCATGGTGACCACGCTCCCGAAGATCTGCCACGACCGATTTACGCATCCTGTTCATTTGGACATTGATGTCGGAGTATTCTACAACTCGATCCCGCAGTGTTCGCTCGGCCGCGAGGTAACTAGCTTGAATAGCCTTTTGAGCATCCGCTTTAATTCGCCCGATGGTGTCAAATCGCTTCAACGGCTTGACGAACCGTATGCCAAAGACGAATAAGAAGGTGCTGACGATTACATGAAAAATTTGAACTTCAAAAAGGCTTTGATTGTAATATCCAATTTCATACGTCTTTGGCAAGGTTATTGCCAAAGCGAAGTTTGCAAGCAACGTCCCGAGAGCGGTCCCTGTCCACCCGTGACGACGCGTCAAGGCAATCGCCGGCCCTATCAGCGCAGCCATCAACATCTTTCGAAGTAATGGCTCCTGCGTGTAGCCGAGCACATAGAAAAGCACAAGAATGACGACAACCGAGACTCCAAGATCTCGGGGCAGGTCTATGCGCGCCGGCTCTCGTTTTCGAGGAGACCACAACATGGCCGGAAGCAAGAAAATCAATATCCCCAGATAGCTTCCCAACCAGTAGCGAATAAGGAATTCTAAAACTTTGTCCGTGCTCGGCCCACCAAGGCTGGCATTGAGGACAATGCTCCACAATGAATTAAAAAACCCAATCGCAATCGCCAATGGAATTAAGAAAGGAGTCTGCTGAAGCAGCTTACGGGCATGATGGCGTGCCAACCAAATGACAAAGGCAATCATGGGGGCATGAACAAGCGGACTTATGTATGCCCATGTCAGGTCGTATCCCTGACGCTGCGAAAGCGGAACACGCAGCCAGAGCATAGCAGCCGCATCTCCTGCCAACAGGAATGGCCACTCGCGATAAGGTCTGAATAGCAGGGTTACAACACGCAGGCCGACAGGTAGGTACCATTGGTCGATGGAGCAGTACCAGAGCGACAGGAATGCTAGGCAATAGCAAGCGCTAACCAGCGCGCCCCTAAAGATTTCCTTTACTACCGCCATACCACCGCTCCTTGGTTCCACGATTCGCCCTAGTCTGGAGGGAAACTGCCTGGTGGAGTATAGCGGTGGCGCACAATTTGCAAAAAGAGCCGGTGCGCTCCCAGGCGGTTATCGCCGTTGAAGACGCGTATTGCACTTTGCTGGTGCGTTGGGCCACGCGGGAATCGTGCAGCCTCACACAGCATAGGCCAGAGCAGCGGGCAGTCGCGAGGCGGCGTACGCACCAATCCACCTCTAATATGATGGCCAGCTCGATTGAGGCGATTGCAGCGATGCAGGCATGCGAGGCATCGGCAAGATCCCGGCAAGATCATCAACGACCAAGGCCGCGCATTGCGCGGCCTTGGTCGTCTTCCATGCCGATATCAGCATAATAGAAAAGATCAGCCCTCCATCTGCTCGAGTTCTTTGCCCTTGGTCTCGTAGACGTACTTGAGCACGAAGAACACAGAGATGAAGGCGGCGACGGTGTAGATGCCGTAGGCGCCGGCCAGGCCGATGCTGCCGAGCAGGATCGGGAAGCTGACGGTGATGGCGAAGTTGGAGGTCCACTGCGCGGCACCGGCAATGGCCAGGCCCGAGCCGCGGATCTGGTTGGGGAACATCTCGCCCAGCATCACCCACATCACCGGCCCCCACGAGGCATTGAAGAACACCACGTAGACGTTGGCCGCCACCAGCGCGAGCATGCCCATGGCTTCGGACATGGCGAGCTTGCCGTTGGGGTCCAGCGAGGCAGTGGCGAAGGCATAGGTCACCAGGGCCAGCGAGACCGCCATGCCAGCCGAGCCGATCCACAGCAGCGGCTTGCGGCCGATCTTGTCGACCAGCATCACCGTGACCAGGCAGGCGCCGATGCTGAGGCCGCCGGAGAGCACGTTGATCAGCAGTGCGTCCTGCTCGGAGAAGCCCACCGCCTGCCACAGCACGGCGCCGTAATAGAACACCACGTTGATGCCGACCAGTTGCTGGAACACCGCCAGACCCACGCCGATCCAGACGATCGGGCGGATCTTGCCGGTGGCCTTGTTGATGAGGTCGGAGAACTTGGGCTTGTGCTGGTCGGCCGACATCGAGGCGGAGATCTCGGCCAGCTTGGTCTGCGCGGCGGCGTTGCCGTACAGGCGCTTCAACACCACCAGCGCCTGCTCGCGGCGGCCCTTGACCACCAGGTAGCGCGGGCTTTCCGGGATGACCAGCAACAGCAACAGGAACAGCAGCGAGGGAACCGCCTGCATCCAGAACATCCAGCGCCAGGCGGCCTGCCCGGCCCATAGCGGCTCGGTGGAGGCGCCGGCGGCGTTGGCCAGCAGGTAGTTGCTCAAGAATGCGCAGAACAGCCCGCTGATGATGGCGATCTGCTGCATCGTGGCGAGCCGACCGCGATAGCGCGCGGAGGCGACCTCGGCGATGTAGGCCGGCGAGATGACGCTGGCGGCGCCCACCGCAAAGCCGCCCATCACGCGAGCGAAGATGAAGAAGCCGGAACTGTGCGAGGCACCGGCGCCAATGGCCGAAAGCAGGAACAGCGCCGCAGAAATGATCAGGACCGCGCGGCGGCCCCAGCGGTCGGCCAGCCGGCCGGCAAAGAAGGCGCCGATGGCGCAACCCAGCAGCATCGAGGCGACTTCGAACCCGGTCTCGGCGGCGCTGGAATTGAAGGTCTGCTTCAGGCCGTCGACAGTGCCGTTGATCACGCCGCTATCGAAACCGAACAAAAAACCGCCGATCGTGGCTACGCAACTGATCAGGACGATAAAACGGGTGTTCTCACCGGCATCGGGGGCGCCGTTTACGGAGACACTGGACATGGATTCACCTGGAAGCATGCAAGGGAGCGGCCACCGGGGCGGCCGACATCGGCCGGCGACGCGCAGTGCGCCGCCGGCCACGGGACATCAACGCGTCAGATACTGGTTGATCAGGTTCTCGTAGGCTTCCTGACGGCCGCTGAGCTGCTTGGGTGCGTTACCGGCGGCGTACTTGGCCACATCCACCAGCGTGCTGTTGCCGTTGGCGAAATCCGCGCCTGCACCGCTGTCGAAGCTGGCGTAGCGCTCGGCGCGCCACTGCTCCAGCGGCGAGGAGGTCAGCAGCGCGTCGGCCACTTCCAGCCCGCGTGCGAACGCGTCCATGCCGCCGATATGCGCCAGGAACAGATCCTGCGGGTCGGACGACTCGCGGCGCACCTTGGCATCGAAGTTCAGACCGCCCGGTGCCAGCCCGCCCTGACGCAGCACCACCAGCATCGCGCCGACGGTGTCGTACAGATCGGTCGGGAACTGGTCGGTATCCCAGCCGTTCTGCGGGTTGCCGCGGTTGGCATCGATGCTGCCCAGCAGGCCGGCATCGGATGCCACCTGCAGGTCATGCTCGAAGCTGTGGCCCGACAGCGTGGCGTGGTTGGCTTCGATGTTGAGCTTGAAGTCCTGGTCCAGGCCGTGCTGGCGCAGGAAGCCGATCACCGTGGCGCTGTCGAAGTCGTACTGGTGCTTCATCGGCTCCATTGGTTTTGGCTCGATCAGGAAGTTGCCGGTGAAGCCGATCGCACGGCCGTAATCGCGTGCCAGGGTCAAAAAGCGCGCCATGTTGTCCTGCTCGCGCTTCATCTGGGTGTTGTGCAGGCAGGCGTAGCCTTCGCGGCCGCCCCAGAACACGTAGTTCTCGCCGCCCAGTTCCACCGTGGCATCGATCGCGGCCTTGACCTGCACCGCCGCACGCGCCACCACGTTGAAGTCCGGGTTGGTGGATGCGCCATTCATGTAACGCGGGTGCGAGAACAGGTTGGCGGTGCCCCACAGCAGCTTGACGCCGGTGTCGGCCTGGCGCTGCTTGGCGATGCCGACCATGTGCTTGAGGTTGCTCTGGTACTCGCCGATGTCGTCGGCATCGGGCGACAGATCCACGTCGTGGAAACAGTAATACGGCACGCCGAGCTTGGTGAAGAATTCGAACGCGGCATCGGCCTTGGCTTCGGCGCGGTTCAACGCGGTGTTGCCGATATCCCACGGGTAGGCGCGCGTGCCCGGGCCGAACGGATCGGCGCCGTTGCCGCAGAAGCTGTGCCAGTAGGCCACGGCAAAGCGCAGATGCTCGGCCATGGTCTTGTCGCCGACCTGCTTGTTGGCGTCGTAGACCTTGAACGCCAGCGGGTTGTCCGAGTCGCGGCCTTCGAAGCCGATCTTGCCGATACCGGGGAAATATTCCTTGGCGCCGATGTAGACGGTGTTGCTCATGGGGTGGAATGTCCTTGCTGCTGGGGGAGTTGTAGAAAGCGTGTCGATCAGCCGGCGTAGAGCGGGCTGACCACATGCAGGTGCTTGAGGAAGTTCTGGTAGTGCTGCTGATACTGGGCCACGCGTTGCGGATCCGGGCGCGCCGACAGGTCTTCGTCGATCTGCAGATGCTCCAGCACCACATCCGACAATGCGTCCGCACCGCCGTCATCGCGATCGCAGGCCCACAAGGCCTGCAGCGCGGCACCGAAGGCAGCGCCCTCGGGCTGGGTCGGCACCACGACCTGCAGGTTGAAGATATCGGCCACCATCTGCCGCCACTGCGCGCTCTTGCTGCCGCCGCCGGTGAGCAGGATGGTGTCGAACTGCAGACCCGCCGCGACGAAGGCATCGAAGCCGTTGCGCAGGCTGTAGGTCGCCCCTTCCATCGCGGCGCGATAGAAATGCGCCGGGGTGGTGTTGTGCAGGTCCATCCCGAACAGGCAGCCGCGGGCGGCCGGCAAGTCCGGGGTGCGCTCGCCGTTGAAGAACGGCAGCAGCACCAGGCCATCGGCGCCCGGCGTGGTGCTGGCGATCAAGGCGTCGGTCTGCTCGCGGGTGATCGAGAACATGCGCATCACCGCCTCGGTGGCGACGGTGCAGTTCATGGTGCAGATCAGCGGCAGCCAGCCGCCGCTGGACGAGCAGAACGCGGCCCAGCGTGCATCGTCGTCCACCACCGGGTGATCGGCGTAGGCGAACAAGGTGCCCGAGGTGCCCAGGCTCATGGTCAGGCGCCCCGGCACCACGTTGCCGGTGCCGATGGCGGCCATCATGTTGTCGCCGCCGCCGGTGGTGACACGCACGCCGGCCGGCAGATTCAAGGCATCGGCGGCTGCGTCGGACAAGGCATAGACCGCGCCGGTGTCCACCAGCGGCGGCAGTGCCTCGCGCAGGTCGCGCTGCGCATCCACCGCGCCGAGCATGCGCTCGGACCACTGCCGCGTGCGCACGTCCAGCCAGCCGGTGCCGGAGGCATCGCCGACTTCGGCAAAGCGCTCGCCGGTGAGCCAGAAGTTCACGTAGTCGTGCGGCAGCATCACCGTGGTCATCGCCGCATACGCCTCGGGGCGATGCTTGCGCGTCCACGGCAACTTGGAGGCGGTGTAGCCGGCCATGATCGGGTTGCCGGCGGTGGCCACGCTGCCCGCGGCACCACCCACCGCATTCATGATTTCGTTGCACTCCAGTGCGGTGCTGGTATCGCACCACAGCTTCACCGGTGCGGTGACGCTGCCATCGGCGGCCACCGGCACAAAGCCGTGTTGCTGGCCGGAGACCGAGATGCCACGCACCTGGGCACGCTGCTCGCCGTCGAGCTGCGCGAAGCAATGCACGATGCCATCGATCCACCACTGCGCCTGTTGCTCGCGGGTGCCGTCGTCGCGGCTGATCAGTTCCATGGGCGCGGCGATCGTGGCGACCACGGCACGCTCCTGCGGATCGTAGGCCACCAACTTGACACTCTGCGTGCCCACATCCAGTCCTACGTACAAGCTCATTGCATCACCAATCGGTTGTTGTTGAGGCCCACCTGCCGGGTGCGACCGGCAGCCAGTTCCACATCCAGTGTCTGTCCCGCGTAAGCCAGTTGATAGCGCCCGCCACGCTCGCTGTGCACGCGTACCTGCTGCAGGCGACCGCCATCCCATTGCAGGTCCACGCTGGCGCCGCCGCGCACGCGCAAGCCACGCACACTGCCGCGCGGCCATGCCTTGGGCAAGGCGGGCAGCAGGAATACGCTGCCGCCCCAGCTTTGCAGCAGCATTTCGGTGATGCCGGCGGTGCCGCCGAAGTTGCCATCGATCTGGAACGGCGGATGCGCGTCGAACAGATTCGGGTAGGTGCGCTCGGGCGAGATCAGCAGTTGCAAGATGCGGTAGGCATGCTCGCCATCGGCCAGCCGCGCCCACAGGTTCAGGCGCCAGCCGATGCCCCAGCCGGTGGTGTTGTCGCCCCGCGTTTCCAGCGTGCGTTTGGCCGCGGCGGCAAGCTCGGGCGTATCACGCAGATTGATCTGGCTCGAAGGATGCAAGGCGTACAGATGCGAGACGTGGCGGTGATGGATCTCCGGCGCCTGCATGTCCCAATCCTGCTGCCACTCCTGCAATTGCCCCGCCTTGCCGATGCGGTTGGGCGGCAATTGCTCGCGCAGCGCGCTCAAGTGTTGCGCGAAGGCGTCGTCGACCTTGAGCAGCTTGCTCATGGCGATGCATTGGGCGAACAGATCGCGCAGCAGCTGCGCATCCATGGTGGGGCCGGCACACAGCGCGGCGTTAAACGGATGCTGGTTTTCCGGCGACATCGACGGGTTTGTCACCATCGCGCCGGTCTGCGGGTCGCGCACCAGGGTGGCGACGAAGAACTCCGCCGCGCCCTTGAACAAGGGGTAGATCCTGCCCAGATAGGCACGGTCGCGGCCGTAATCCCAGCGGTCCCACAGCTGCTGCAGCAGCCAGACGCCACCCATCGGCCACAGGCTCCACTTGGCGCCATCGATCGGCCCGGCCTGGCGCCACAGATCGGTGTTGTTGTGCACCACCCAACCCGGTGCGTCGTACATCGCGCGTGCGGTGCGCGCGCCGGTCTTGGCCAGGTCGAACACCATGGATTCCAGCGGTTCGACGCACTCGTGCAGCGCGTTGGCCTCGCTGGGCCAGTAGTTCATCTCGGTGTTGATGTTGATGGTGTACTTGCTTTCCCACGGCGGCTGCATCAGGTCGTTCCAGATGCCCTGCAGATTGGCCGGCTGGGTGCCGGGCCGCGAGCTGCAGATCAGCAGGTAGCGGCCGAACTGGTGATACAGCGCAGCCAGCGCCGGGTCGTTGCCCTGCGCAAAACGCTGCACGCGCTCGTCGGTGGGCAGCGCTGCCGCCTCGCTGCTGCCCAGGTCGATCGCCACGCGCCGGAACAGCCGCTGGTGATCGGCCAGATGCGCACGCAGCAATGCGGCATAGTCCAGCTTGCCGGCCGTGTGCATGCCTGCTGCGGTCAATGCGAGCGGATCGCCGTTGACTGCATCAAAGCGTTGGTAGCTGGTGGCAGCGGTGAGCAGCAGCACCACTTCATCGGCGGCTTCGATGCGCAGGCGGTCACGCAGACCGCTGAGCGTGCCGCCCTTGACCTGCGGCAGCACGCGCAAGGCAAAACGCAACTTGCCGTCGATGCCGGCAAAGCTGCCGTTGCGGCCGCTGAACAGCAGCCCGCCCTGCTCCACCGTGACTTCGCCGGTCTGCGGGCTGTCGATGCCCACGCGCAGGGAAATCGCGCGTGGCCGATCGCAGGACAGGCGCACCACGATGCATTGCGACTGCGCCGACACGAACACCTCGCGCCGATGCAGCGCACCGCCGGAGCGGAACGTGGTGGTGGCCACGCCGGTATCCAGATCGAGCTGGCGGCGATACGCGCTGATGCCGTCGGCACGGTCGAAATCCAGCAGCAGATCGCCCAGCGGTTGATACGGCATCTGCTTGAGCGGACGCGAGAGCAGCTTGGCGTCGGCCAGGGTTTCGGCCTCGGCGTAGCGCCCGGCAAACACGAGCGCACGCACCTGTGGCAAGGCCGCCAGCGCTTCGGGGCTGGTGGCGTCGTACGGTCCGCCTGCGTACAGCGTGTCCTCGTTGAGTTGCAGGCGTTCGTGGGCAATGCCGCCCCACACCATCGCGCCCAGCCGGCCATTGCCGACCGGCAACGCCTGCACCCATTCGTTGGCCGGTTCGCGGTACCACAGCTGCAAGGCATCGGCCGCAGCGACGGCAGGCAGCGATCGCTCGCCGGCAGCCTTGGCCGGCGCAGCAATGGCGGACGCAGCCGGCGCAGCGCCCAGCGCCGCGAGTGCGGCACCGGTTGCCTTGCAGACTTCCCTGCGGGTCAGCACGTGCACCGCCGTGCTGCATGACCGGACCTGCACGCCCGAGCCTTGCGGCGATCCGGCATCTGCGCACTCACTGACTGACAACCAGTTGCGATCATCGACGACGCGCTTTGCCGGACGCAATCTTGCGCTGCAACACGCTGACCGGATGGCCGTCGTACTGGATGCTGGCATCGGTCTTGGGTTCCAGCGCACCGGCGTCCTCACGCGGGCCGTCGACGAAGCGCACGTTGACGGTGCGCTTGGCCTGCATGCCGGTCCAGCTGCCTTCGCGCTTGCCGATGCTCAGCTCGCCCTTGGCCTGGTTCCAGCTCATCGGAATGCGGCTGAACTCGCCCTTCTCGTAGCCGTAGCCCTTGCCGTCGTCCTCATACAGCGAGAACTGGCCGTCGGCGCCGGTGTAGACCACCACGGTGAGCGGCGCATCCGGCGTTTGATCCACGTATTCCTGCACCGGGCCGGTCGGCACGATGGAACCGGCACGGACGAACAACGGCATGCGCTCGATCGGGGCGGCCGCTTCGATGCTCTGGCCACCTTCGTAACGCCTGCCGGTGGCGAAATCCAGCCAGCTGCTGCCGGCCGGCAGATAGACCTGACGCGAGGTGGCGCCGAAGCGGGTCACCGGTGCGACCAGGAACGCCTGTCCGAACAGGTACTGGTCGTTGATGTCGCGAACCTTGGGGTCGTTCGGGAAGTCCATCATCATGCCGCGCATGATCACGCCATCGCGCTGATAGGTATCGCCGGCCAGGCTGTAGATGTACGGCAGCAGCGCATAACGCAGGCGGTTGTAGTACGCCATGCTGTCGTAGAAGGGCGTGCCTTCCGGGGCGATGTTCCAGATTTCGCGGTACGGGAACTGGCCGTGCGAGCGGAAGATCGGCACGAACGCGCCGAATTGGAACCAGCGCGTATTGAGTTCGCGCCATTCCGGCAGGTGTGCCGGGTCCTGGTTTTCGTAGCGCTTCTCCACCGCAAAGCCGCCGATGTCGAAGGTCCAGTTGGGCAGGCCCGACAGCGCCATGTTGACGCCACCGGAGATCTGGTCGCGCATGTCGTCCCAGCGCGAGACGATATCGCCGCTCCATACCGCCACCGCGTTGCGCTGGGTGCCGGCATAGCCCTTGCGCGAGAGGATGAACACGCGCTTGTCGTCGGCCGCACGGTCGCCCACGTACACGCCATGGGTGTGCGGCAGCGGGTAGGAGTTGAAGTATTCGGTGGACGAGCCCAGCGCGTTGGGCGTGGTGCGCGCCTTGCGCTCGCCGATGTCCAGGTTGGAATGCACGTCCGGCTCGTCGGCGTCCATCCACCAGGCATCGAAGCCCTTGCTGTTGAGCTCTTCGTTGACCTGGCGCCAGTAGATCGCCTGCGCCTTGTCCGAATACGGATCGTAGAACGAGTTCTTGTAGCCCTTGCCGATCCAGTCCAGCTCACCCACTTCCACGTTGCGCTTGTACATGAAACCGGCCGCGTCCAGCTCCTTGTAGTTGGCGGTGGTGGGATAGAACTTGGGCCAGATCGAAATCATGATCTGCGCATGCATGTCGTGCACGGCCTTGACCATGCCGTCCGGATCGGGGAAGTGCTGCGGGTCGAAATCGTGCGAGCCCCAGGCATTCTCGGGCCAGTACGACCAGTCGAGCACGATGTTGTCCAGCGACAGCTTGCGCTTGCGGTATTCGGCCACCGCGCCGACCAACTCGTCCTGACTCTTGTAACGCTCGCGGCTCTGCCAGAAGCCGTAGGCCCACTTGGGCAGCATCACCGACTTGCCGGTGAGTTCGCGGTAGCCGGCCACGGCCTGATCGTAGGAATCGGCGGAGACGAAGTAGTAGTCGATCATCTGGCCGGCTTCGGACCACAGCGACAGGTCCTTCGCTTCGGCGGCCGGCAGCGGGTCGCGGTGCAGCAGCGCGATGTAGCTGGGGTCGATCAGGTCCCACTCGACCTTGACGGTGTGGCGCGTGCCCGGCTCCAGATCCAGCTTGAACTCGTGATTCCACGGGTTCCAGTTCTGGCGCCAGCGATCGACGACCAGCTTGCCGTCCACGTACAGCTTGGCGTATTCGCTCGAATACAGCGAGAAGGTGTGCTCGCCCCCGGTGAGCGCTTCGATCTCGCCCTCCCAGGTGACCTGCATGCGGCTGTCCTTGTCCTTGGTGATCGCCTTCTTCGGATACTTGGTCAGGTCGCTGAGGTACTGGTAGTTCACCTCGCTCTCGCGACGTTCGACGATCTGCTTGCCGTTGATCGCGTAACGCGCGGTCAGCGCACCGGCCTTGCCCTTGGCGTCGTACAACTTCAACGTCTTGGGCAGCGGCTGCAGGCCGCGCGGGTCGCCCAGGCGGCTGATCGAGTTGTTGTCCCACAGCAGGCCGTAGTTGCGGCTGGACACCAGGTACGGCACCGCCATGTCGATGTTGTTCTGCTGCAGCTCGACATTGCGGCCCTTCTGATTCATCCAGCCTTGCTGATGCTGGCCGAAGCCGTACAGGGCTTCGTCATCGGGCGACTGGAAGCGCTGACGCACGCTCAGGTACTGCTTGCCCTCCACTTTCAGCGGCGCAAAGCTGCGCCCGTCGGCAACCTCCGACAACACCGGCTTGCCACTGGCATCGGCGAAGCTGACATGGCCATCGACAGTGGATACGGTGGCGGTGACCTTGCCGGTCTTCAGCTGCACGCTGTCGCCCTGCTCGGCGAGCTGGAAGTTGCCATCGCCCTGCACCGGCACGCGCATCAGGCTGGGGCTGCGCGCGAAGTCGCCGTCCGGGTCGGCACTGACGCGGATGATGCCGGCATCGACCACCTGCAGACGCACCGGTGCGGCGCCCTTGGCGCTCGGCACCACGGTGACGCCATCGGCGGCCTTGCGCACGTCCTGCGCGTGCGCGGCATTGGCCAGCAAGGCCAGCGACAACGCCAGGCACTGCGCAAGCGGTGTACGTCGGATGGCAGGCGCATGGCCGGCGGAACGGTTGATGGTTTGCATGTTCACTCCCTTGGAATTACGAAACGGTGCCGCGGGGGCGGCAA
This sequence comes from Xanthomonas sp. CFBP 8151, assembly GCF_011761885.1. Taxonomy (NCBI): domain Bacteria; kingdom Pseudomonadati; phylum Pseudomonadota; class Gammaproteobacteria; order Lysobacterales; family Lysobacteraceae; genus Xanthomonas; species Xanthomonas sp. CFBP 8151. The sequence goes on along the minus strand of NZ_JAASQZ010000003.1, from coordinate 550,687 downwards.
CGCATGGGTTCATTGCGTTCGACCTGGAAGACAGCCTGCTGCGCAACGATCGGGCTGCGCAGCAGGCGGCCGAGCAGGCTTACTTGTAGGTGGCCAGTTTGATCCTGAGCAGCTGCGGTGCGCTGGAAAAATTGACGCCGTAATCGGTCTGGTCGCCGTTCCAGTTGCGCTCGAACTTCCAGTCGCTGCCGTCGTAGACGCCTTCCTCGACGCGGTCGTAGAGCATGTTGGCAGTCGCCTCGCTGGCCGGGTGCAGGGTCACGCGCACGTGGTAGCCGGTGACCAGGAACTCGTCAGGGCCGAGCTCGGCGATCAAGGCCGCGCCGATCGGCTCGGGGTTGCCCGGCGGCTCGCCCTTGAACCAGAACTGCGGCACGCCGTAGGTGATGGTGGCGCCCCAACGCTCATTGAGCTGCAGTTCCTGCACCGCCTGGCCGGGTTCTTCGGCAGTGCCGTGCAGCTTGCCTTCGGACGCGGCCTTGGCGAACGGACGCATGCCGCGCTTGACCAGCTCGAAACCCAGCGCAAACGGGGCCAGGGTTTCTGCGTTGACGTGCTTGGCGCCCAGCGGATAGTTGGAGTAACGCGTGTAGTCCATGCCGAACGCAGACCAGCCGATGCCGTCGTGGCCCAGCGCGGGGAACAGATAGCGCGCGTACTCCGGGCGGTTGCCGGTTTCGGCGACGAACAGCGCATTGTCCGGGCGGGCGTAACGCTCCAGCACCGTGGTGTAGGTGCGGTACTCGGGCATGTAGATGTCCGGCGCCAGCAGGTCGATATGCGGGCCGGCGGCCTTCCACACATCCAGCACGTTGTCGGTGGGGCCGCCGCTGGCGTACTGGCCGGGCTGGCCGGGATTGAACGGGCCACGTAGTGCGGCGTTGACGTACATCGGCAGCGGGTATTCGGCCTTGCCGGCTTCGGCCACCTGGTCGATGTAGCGACCGATCGACCAGGCATGGAAGATCTCGTCCGCATCGGCACCGAACACCTGTGCCCAGCTGCCCGGCTGCTTGTTCAAGCGCTTGAGCAGTGCGTCCGGCACCGGGCCGTCGAACAGCTTCTGCGCCATCGGCGAGAAGTCGCGCACGCTGCCGTAGGTGCCCGGCTCGTTTTCGGGCTGGATCATGATCACGGTGTGCTGCGGATCGACCTGCTTGAGGTGCTGCATGAAGGCGACGAAGGCCTTGCGGTCGGCATCCAGGGTGGCCTGCGCATGCGGCGACAGCGACCCGATCGCCTTGCCCTCGCGCGTCACCACGCGCGGAAAGCGCTGGTTGTCGGTCTTGACCCAATGCGGCGCGTACGCCGGGCCGTTGTTCTTCCAGGTTGCAAACCACAGCAGCACCAGCCGCACCTTGTGCTCGCGTGCCTGCGTGAGCAGCGTATCGACGAAGGAGAAATCGAACTTGCCTTCTTCCGGCTCGACCTGCTCCCAGGCAATCGGCACCTGCACAGTGTTTGGGCCCAGCACCTGCATCGCCGGCCACACCTTGTTCATCACGCCAGGATAGTTGCTGGAGTTGTTGACCTGCGCGCCCAGGATCAGGAACGGCGCACCATCGACCATCAATGCGTGCTTGCCGTCCTTGCTGACGAACTGCGGCATCGGCGTCTGCGCAGCCGGCGCCGCTGCCGTGGCAGGCGCGGTCGCTGCGCTACCGGCAGTCGGTGCGACTGCGGCCGGTTTGGCTTTGTCGTCCTGCTCGCCGGATTGGCACGACGCCAGGGCCAGCGTCAGCGCGGACAGCAGCAGCGGACGCAGGTAACGGCGTGCAGGGGAAGAAGCGATCACACGTGCAACGGGGGAATGCATGGACATAGGACTCCGTGTCACCAGATATCGGTGCGGAAGGGGGAAACGGGAAGCTGTTCGCGATTGACCAGGTTGGCGTCATCCGGGTTTTCGCTCCAGCCGTAGCGCACCGCGACCGGTGCAGCCACCGCGTCGCTGCGCACGATCACGCGGTCGCCCTCGATGCGTGCGGTTGCCGGATGAAAGTGCTGGTCGGCACCGGCGATGCGGAAGCCTTGCACTTCGCCACCATGACGCACCTGCAACGCACTGCCCTGCAGATCGAAGCTCAACACCGCCTGGCCCTGGGCAAAGCGCGCCTGCTTGAACGCTGGCGCGCTGTACACCAGCGTTTCGCCGTACGCAACATGACGTGCAGCAAGCGCAAGGCGATGGCCGACATCGTGCTTGTTGGTGGGATGGATATCGGTGGGGTTGCCGATATCGATGATCACCGCCTGCCCGGTCGCCGGCAGCGCCAGCGTCTTGGACTGCGACTCGCGCAACAGTGCCCACGGGCTCAGCTCGCCCTTGTCGCCACCGGCCTTGAAGTTGGCCAGCTGCACCCACAGGAACGGCAGCGTTTTCGCGCCGCGTTCTGCGCGCCATTGCCGGATCATCGCGGCGAACTGCTCGCGATACTTCACCGCGCCGGTCTCGGTGGCATCGGTTTCGCCCTGATACCAGATCACGCCCTTGACCGGGAACGGCTGCAACGGGTGAATCATCTGGTTGTACAGCAGCGTGGGCAGCTGATTCTTGTTGTCGACCAGCGATACACGCACGGCGGCGGGGCGGAACTTCCAGCCGCCCAACGCGCGTTTGGCACCGGCGCTGGTCTGCACGAAGCGCTGCTCGTCCGGGCCATGCATGCCGCCACCGCCGCTGAGATCTTCCACCCGCACGGCGATGTGGTTGACCCCTGTATGCAAGGCCGAAGCCGGCACGGTGTAAACGCGCGGCAGGTTCCATTGCTTTTCGGTCGTGCCCACCTGCTGGCCATTGACGTAGGTGATGTCCGAATCGTCGATCTGCCCCACGCCCAGCGTGATACCGGCCTTGGCGTCGGCAGCGCTCAAGGTGACGGTAGTGCGATACCAGGCGATTCCGTCCATGCCGTCATAGCCGCTGGACTCCCATTGCTGGGTGGTCGGGATGCTGTCCCAGTCGCTGTCGTCGAACGTCGCTTCGCGCCACTGCGGCATCTCGCCATCCACCTTGGGCCAGCGCGCGATGCGCTTGCCGGTGGCGGCCCGCGCGGCGGCATCGCGCTGCTTGATCGCCTCGATCGCGCCTTGGTTCTGCCCGGCATCCAGGCCCAACGAGGAGGCATCCATCCACGCCTCGATCGCGCTGCCGCCCCAGGTGCTGTTGACGATGCCGATCGGCACGCCGGCACTGGTGCGCAGCTCCTTGGCGAAGAAATAGCCGACCGCAGTGAACTCGCCGGCGTTGTCCGGCGTGGCGGCCTTCCAGTCGCCGCCGGTCAGGCGCGCTTCCGGCTGCAACGACCACGACTTGGGCACCTTGAAGTGCCGCAACTGCGGGTCGTTGGCGGCGGCCACCGCCTGCGGGCCATCGCTGGCCTGCGCCAGCGGCCACTCCATGTTCGATTGACCGCTGGCCAGCCACACATCGCCGACCAGCACATCGCGCACCTGCAACTGGCCGCCGTCGCCCTGCACGCTCAGCACATAGGGGCCACCGGCGGTGTGCGCGGGCAGGCTGACCTTCCACTGGCCCCTGGCATCGGCCTTGGCGGTGGCATGCTTGCCGTCAAAGCTGACCGTGATGGCGGCATTGGGCGCGGCCCAGCCCCACACCGGCATCGCCTGGTCGCGCTGCAGCACCGCGCCATCGCTGAACAACATCGGCAAACTCGGTTGCGCCAGTGCGGCGGGGCTGGCCAGGACAAGGCCCAACAGGCAGCCACGGCGGATAAGGGAAGCGGTCATGCAGTGATCTCCAGAAGCGGCGCGGCCACTCGCGCGGCGATGCGACGGCGCCTGCCGCCATGCTCGGTAAGACAGCGCGCTGACGCGCACAGGCACGCAGCGCTCATCGTGGGTCGCCGTAGAAGATGCCACGCCCACCGGTGGCGAAGTACACGCGCCCCGGGATGCGCGGATCGCCGGTGACGCTGTAGGGCTTGCCCAACCGGTGCGCGTCGTCGTTGATGCGCAACCACTGCGCGCCGTCGTCGTCGGAGCGGAACACCCCATCCACTCCCTCGACGCGGCCGGCCAGATACAGCACCGGCGGTGCGTCCTCGCGCAGTGCCTTGCCGATGCCCAGCGAACGCGCCTCGTCCGGCTTGGACAAGGTCTGCAAACGCCCATCCTGCCAGCGCATCACGCCCAGCGCGGGGCTGGCCAGATACACCACCCCCGCCCGCCACGGATCCGGACGCAGCTGCGGACGCGCACGTTCATCGCGCGCCGGGCTGCCGACCTGCGCGCCGGTGTCGCGAAAGGTCTCTGCGCCATCGCGGCTCTCGTACAAGCGCCCGCTGGCGGTATCCACTGCGTACCAGCGCCGCGCATCGACGCGATCGGCCACCGCCACCGCAGTCTCTGGCAGCCCCTGCAAACGCTGCCAGTGCTTGCCGAAATCGCCGGTGCGCCAGCTGCCGCCCTTGTCCGGCGCCCACACCACCTGCGAGGCATCGGCGGCGATAGCGATGTTGCCGGCGCCCTGCCCGGCGGGCGGCTCGCTGGCGAACACCGTCCACTGCGCGCCGCCATCGCGCGAAAAGAGCGCACGGATCTCGTTGTTGCGGCGGTCGCGCACGGTACCGCTGCGCACCACCCACTGCGCGGCCTGCCCGGCGGCATCGATGCTCTCGCCATTGGTCAGGCGCGGGCCGGCGTACTGCAGCTGCGCACGCTCCAGATCGTCGTGCCGGAAGCCGTCGATATCGCCCAGCGCACTGAGCAGGTGCGCGCCTTGCATCGGGCTGAGCAGATCCAGCGGCACGGTCTCTTCCAGCCCGCGGTCCTGGAACCACCACTGCAACGGCCGCTGCTGCCTGGCGAAATCCTGCAGATTGCGCGAGGCCCAGATGCCGTAGCCGGTAACGAACAGCGCGTGGTTGCTGTCGAACGGATCGATCGCCAGCGCGCCCATCCAGTGTGGCGTGGCCTGCGCGGTCCACGGCGCTGCGCTGTGATCGAACTGCGCGCCCGCCAGCAACGGCGTCCAGCTGCGGCCGCCGTCGACGCTGCGGAACAGCTCATCGCGCGGGCTACGACGGCGGAAGGTGCTGGCCAGCAGCACCTGCGGCTGTTGCGGATCCACCGCCACCGCGCCCCAGCCGAAGCCATCGCCGCCGGCCGGCTGCGCGATCGGGCTGATCTCGCTCCAGCGCGCCTGCGCCGGGGTGTATTTCCACAGCGCGCCGCCGGCCATCAGGTCCGGCCCGGGCTGGTCGCCGTAGCTCAGGTACCACTGCCCATCGCTGCCGCCGGCCATGTGACTGGGACGCAGGCCCTTGGGCTGCCCGGCCACCGCCGACCAGCTGCGACCGGCGTCGTCGGAAACATACACACTGGTCTGCGCGGTGGACACGCCGACATAGATACGCGGCGTCGGCCGGCCGGCGCGGCCGCTGGCGGCATCGAAGACGACAAAGGCGATGCCCACCGCCTGCTCGCGTCCGACATGATTGCGCGCCGTCGCGCCCGCCAATGCCTCGGCGGGAAATGCGTCCACCCGCGCCCAGTGCGCGCCGCGATCGTCGCTGCGCCACAGCCCTGCATCGCGTGAGCCCAGCAACAGCACACGACCATCGTGCGGGTCCACCGCCAGCCGTTCGCCGTTGGAACGACCCAGTTGGTTGCCGCCGAGTTTGAACGGCAACTCGGCACGCTCGAAGCTGCGGCCGCGGTCGAACGAGCGCAGCACCGCGGCATTGCCGGCGCGCTCGTGCATGTAGGTGCCCGCGGCTAGGTACAGCGCCTGCGGGTCGGCAGGATCGACCGCAAACGCGTCGATCCCCATCAGATTCCAGTCGTCGGCGCCCAGCCAGTCGGTCAACGCCACCCACTGCTGCGCGCGCGCATCCCAGCGGTACGCACCACCGACATCGGTACGTGCATACGCAAGATCGCGCTCGGCGGGATGAAACAGCACACCGGTGACGAATCCGCCACCGCCGATGGCGACGCTGCGCCATTGGTAGGGCCCCTGCACCGCCGGGTCGGCAGCCTGCAGCGGCAGGATCGAAAGCGACAACAGCAGCAGCAGTGCCAGACACATACGGACCGGCCACATCGCTGCGGTAACGCGGCGCACAGTAGGCGGATCGATCACGACGATCATTCCTCCGGCTCCCCTTGCGATCGACGGCATGCCGTCGATAGGAAAAACACCGGCCCGACGGGCTGCCTGCACAGCTCGCCGGACCGGAGACGCACTTCCTACGGCGCGTTCTACAGGCTGGCCCGCAATGTCAGGCCATACCGACGATCGTTGATCACGAAGTCGCGGTAGCGCGACTCGGTGCCCAGATAGCTTTCGCGACGGGTATCGAGCAGATTCACGCCATCGAGCGAAATCGACCACACATCATTGATGTTGAAGCGCAACGAGGCATCCAGCTGGCCGAAGCCCTTGTTATAGACCGGCAGGTTGCCGGTGCCGTTGCCCGCGGTGGTCACCAGCCAGTCGCTGCGCCAGTTGTAGGCCACACGGCCCTGGAAGCGCGAGGTTTCGTAGCTGAGGATCGCGTTGTAGCTGTTCTTGGACAGGCCTTCCAGCGGCACGGTCAGCGCCTGGCCGTTGGTGTCGGTGGCGGTGGGGCTCGGTGCCTCGCTGTCGACATAGGTGTAGTTGGTCTGCAGGCCGAAGCCGCTCAGCCAGCCCGGCAGGAAGTCGAAGAACTGCGTGTAGCCCAGTTCCGCACCGCGGATCTTGCCGGCATCGCCATTGACCGGACGGGTGATCTGCCAGACCTGGCCGTCGTAGACTTCGTTGAAGACGGCGTTGGCGATGAAGCCTTCGACCTTCTTGTAGAACAAGGTGCCGTACATCATCGAGCCCTGGCCGAAGTACCACTCCAGCGCGGTATCGAACTGGTCGGCCTTGACCGCTTCCAGACTCGGGTTGCCCGCGGTACCGGTGAAGGTCGAGGCACCATTGGAGGTACCGGTGCTCAGGCTCAGGTTCGGGTTGAGCCGGTCGAAGGTCGGGCGAGAGATACCGCGCGAAGCCGCAAAACGCCACTGCAGCTGATCGCTCAGCATCCAGCGCAGGTTCAAGCTCGGCAGCACGTCGGTATAGGTCTGCTGCGCATCCACCGGGATCAGTCCGCCGCCTTCGCTGTCGGTCCCGGTACGCACGCCCTGCGAGCCCACCTCGGTCCGCACCACGCGCACGCCGATGTTGCCGTCGAACGGAATCCAGTCGCTGTCCACGCCGAAGCGCAGCACGCCATAGGCCGCGTAGGTCTTCTCGTTCTGCGTATTGATGTTGTTGGGCGCAAACTCCAGCGGGCTGGCACCGAAGGTGGCCAGGGTCTGTTCGTAGTTGGCGACCGCCGAATCGGCAGCCGTCAGCGTACGGCCGAAGGTGCTGCTCTCACCACGGAAGAAGTCGGTGATCGGGTTGGACACCAGACCGATGCTCGGGTACTGCGAGAACGGCGTGCCCGAGCAATCGTTGATGCACATGAAGCGCCAGACGTTGCCCTTGGTCTCGGCATCGCGGTCGGTGTAACGCACGCCAGCCTTGAAGCTGCGCGCGAAGTCGCTGTCGAAGGCCAGATCCATGTCGGCGCGCCAGGCGAACTCGGTGCCCTTGTTGTCGTCCTTGTTGTCCAGGTGCCAACGCCAGCCGTCGTAGTTGTTGGCATCGGCCAGATAGCCTTCCGCGCCGCTGGCATCGGTCACCGACAGGCGCGGCAGATCGCCACGGAAGTCGACATTGAACTGCGGGCTGGTGTCCTGCCCGGTGGCGATGATGTAGCGCGTGCCCTTGGTGGTGGCATCGACATACTGGAAGTCGGTGCTCAGGGTCAGCTTCTCGTTGACCGTCCACTTGGCGCCCAGCGAGTAATCGGTGGTCACCGAATGCCGCTCTGTCAGGCTGGTGTTGGACTCGGTCGGCACGTTCTGGAACGAGCCATTGACGAACTCGTTGCGGTCGTTGACCTGGATGCCCGGCAAGCCCTGCATCGGGTTGCCGCCGGTCAGGGCGAAGAACGAATAATCGTGCCAGCTGAAGTCGTAATCCGAACGCAGCACCTGCGTGTAGACCTCGACCGAGTCGTTCGGACGCCACTGCATCGCAAACGCACCGGTCTTGCGCTCGCGCTCGCCAACGGTGGTGTTGATGCCGGCGCCGTGCGGCACAGAAACTTCCTGGCCTTCATAGCCCGGCAGATCGGTCTGCGTGTACCACGGCTCGATCGAGATGGTGTCCTGGCGGAACGGACTCTTCTGCTGCGAATAATTCACGAGCAGGCCGATCTCGCCGATGCCGGTCTGCCAGCGATCGCTGAACAGGCCCGAGAACGCCGGCTTGCCGTCGTCGGCCAGGTCGTAATAGTTGTACTGCACGCTGCCGGCGATCTTGCGGCCGTCGTAGTCGAACGGCAGGCGCGTGCGCAGGTCGACGGTGCCGCCCAGGCCACCTTCGATCATGTCGGCCGAGGGATTCTTGTAGACATTGACGCCGCCGAGCAATTCGGCCGACACGTCCTCGAAGCTCAGGCCGCGGCCATCGTTGGCGGTGAAGATGTCACGGCCATTGAGCTCGGTGCGCACCTGGGTCAGGCCGCGGATGGCGATCGAGCTGCCTTCGCCATAGTTGCGTGAGATCTGGATACCGGAAATACGCTGCAGCGCTTCGGCGACGTTGTTGTCGGGCAGCTTGCCGATGTCTTCGGCAACGATCGAATCGACGATCTGCTCGGCGTTCTGCTTGACCAGCTGCGCCTTGGTGACGCTGCTGCGCGTGCCGGTGACCTGCACGGTGTCGAGTTGCTGGGTGGTGGAGTCCTGAGCCGGAGCGGCAGTGGTGGTCGCGTCCTGCGCATAGGCCTGCGCGCTCAGCAGCGTGGCCACACTGAGGGCCATCACGGAGCGGCGGAAATCACGGATCGAACGCTGACCCACAGTCCGGCCTGCCGGAATGTGGCGATGTTGCACTGACATGGTGCTCCCTCCCAGGACGCATGTACTTCTAATTTTTTAGCGGGTCGGTGCGCGAACGCCCTGCCCGTCGTTGGTGCTGGCCCGCATCCGCCCACGACCGGAAGGCCGGGCGGTTGCAATGCGTGGTAATCCTGACAAGGCGTACCTAGCGGCTGCGGCCGGAGCATAGGGCGGCGCCGTCGTGCCACACCAATGAAATATTCCTGGAAAGCTATTCGTAAAAACTATAGCAACCCCGACAAACCCGCCGGGTCTGGCATTGCCGACCCGGCGGGCCGGATCGGCAAAAGCGGGCTCAACTCCGCGAGCCCGGACACAGCAGTTCCGTGACGGCCTGCGCTTACCAGTTCATGCGCAGCACCAGCGAGTAGCGCCGGTCGTTGACGAAGGAAGAGCGCGTATACAGACGCCGATCCACTTCACCGCCTTCGTAGGAGGTCGGCCCCATCAGCACCTTGGTCACCGTGTTGGTCAGGTTGTTGGCCTGCACGCCCAGTTGCAGGTGCGCGTTGAAGCGGTAGAAGAACGAGCCGTCGAGCTGGCCGTAGTCGTCGGCCCAGGTGGGCAGACGGGTGGACGCATCGCTGGTGGTCAGCAGGTAGCGCGAGCGCCAGTTGTAGGCCAGGCGCAGCGACAACGGCCCCTTCTCGTAGATGCCGGCCAGGTTGTAGCTGCGCCGCGACAGGCCTTCCAGCGGCAGCTCGACCCCGGTGACGGTGGTATTGGTGTACGGGTCGGTGGCGGTGTTGGCACCGCCCTGGCTGTCGACGAAGGTGAAGTTGGCATTGACGCCGAACCCGCTCAGCCAGCCCGGCAGCTGGTCGAAGAACTGGGTATAGCCCAGCTCCGCGCCGCGGATGGTGCCCTCGTCCATGTTGTACGGGCGTGTCACCAGCCAGGGGCGGTTGTCGTAGATCTCGCTGCGGGTCTGGGTGGAGAAGTAGTCCTTGACCTTCTTGTAGAACAGCGTGGCGTACAGCATGTCGCTGGTGTCGAAGTACCACTCCAGCGCAGTGTCGAACTGGTTGGCCACCATCGGCTTGAGGTTCGGGTTGCCGGCGGTGCCGACAAAATCGGTCGCCTGGCCGGCGTCGTTGGTTTCCACGTTGAGCAATACATACGGCTGCAACTGGGTGTAGTCCGGGCGCGCCATCGCCTTGGAGGCGGCAAAGCGCCACTGCAGGCTGTCGGTGAAGCGCAGGCGCAGGTTCAGGCTGGGCAGTACGTTGGTGTAGCTGCCCTGCGAGTTGTTCTCGAAGTACTGCCCGGTGTAGCGCGCCTGCAGTTCCGGCGAGACATTGAGCCCGGCCAGGTTCTGGAACTGGCCGAAACCTTCGGCCTGGGTCTTGGTCTGCACCACGCGGATGCCGATGTTGCCATCCACCGGCACGCCCCAGGCCTCGTCGTTGCCGAAGTACAGCGCCGCGTAGGCGGCCTGGGTGCGTTCGTGCTGCCGGTTGGTGTCCTGCGGCTGATAGGTGTCCGGCGCCCAGCCGTAGCCGCGTAGCGCCACGATCTGCTGGATCATCTGCGAGGCCGAGGCGTAGTTGTTGACCAGGCCGCTGTTGGGCACCACCAGCGTGGTCGGCACGTTCACGCCGCCACGGAAGAAGTCGGAGAAGGTGAACAACGACGACTGGTCGGTCATGAACTCGGACATGTTGGCCAGGCCGTTGCTGGTGCCCGGAATGGCGGCCCAGTTGTCGGAGATCACGCCCCAGTTGTAGCCGGAATTCTTGTTGATCTGGTTGCGGTCGGTGGCGCGCATGCCGAAGCGCGCAAAGCGCAGCCAGCTGCTGTCATCGAAGGTGTATTCCAGATCCACGCGCGTGGACAGCTGACGCCCGCGGTTCTTGCCCAGGTGGTCCATCGCCGCCGCCCAGAAGTAGTTGGACGGGTCCTGGGTGAAGGCCGGGTTGGCGATCTGCACGCTGGGATACCTGCCCGACACGTCATACGACAGGCCCGGCAGATAGGTCGCACTGAACACGGTGAAATCCAGCTGTTCGTTCTCCGACTCCACCAGCTGCATATCGCCCTTGATCTGCAGGTTGTCGTTGAAGAAATGGCTGAAGCCCACCGACATGTCGGTGGTGGTGGTGCGCTGTTCGGAATAGCGGTTGTCGGTGTTGAAGCGCACGCCGTCGCCGGTGAGCACCCCGCGCCACGAGCTGGACACCGGCGAGCCGCGCAGGAAGCCGCCGCGATCGTCGTAGTCGAAGGTCGTGCCTGGCGCCGGCGTGATGCTGTTGTTGCTGTCGTTGAAGAACGCGGCGCGCTCCTGCCAGTTCATTTCGTAGCGCGAGCGCAGGAACTGCGCGTAGATCTCGGTGGCATCGCTGGGCTTCCACTGGAACGCCGCCGCGATGCCGTCGCGCTTGCGCTCGAAATCCAGCTGACGCCAGTTCACCCCGCCCGGCACGAACACCTCGCTGCGTCCGCTGCCGGCCAGCACGGCCTCGTCGGTGCGCCGCACGTACGGCTCCACCTGGATGCCGTCCGAGCGCGTGGCCAGCTCCGAGTGCGCGACGTCGATCATGAAGCCCATTTCGCCGATGCCGGTGTTCCAGCGGTCGCTGAACAGGAACGAGGCCGACGGCTTGTACTTCTTGCTCATGTCGCCGTAGTTGTAATCGACATTGCCACCGACGATCCGGCCCGGGTTGTCGAACGGCATGCGCGTGCGCAGATTGACCGTGCCGCCCAGCCCCCCTTCGATGATTTCCGCCGAGGGGTTCTTGTACACGTCCACCCCGGCCATCAACTCGGCCGGCACGTCTTCGAAGCTCAGCCCGCGGCCGCTGGCGGCGCTGAAGATGTCGCGGCCATTGAGTTCGCCGCGCACCTGGGTCAGGCCGCGGATCATCACGCCACTGCCTTCGGCGGAGAAATGGTCCGGGTCACTGCGCGCGGCAAAGTGATCGATGGTCACGCCGCTGACGCGCTGCAGGGTCTCGGTGACGCTGCGGTCGGGCAAGGCGCCGATGTCCTCGGCACTGACCGAATCCACGATCTGGCTGGCATCGCGCTTGATCACCTGCGACTTGATCAGGCTGGCGCGCACACCGCGCACTTCCACCGCATCCAGATCCACCGCGTTGCCGGCAGTATTGCCGGCGGGGGCAGTCGGGGGCGACTGCGTCTGTTGGGCGTACACCGGTGCGGCGAGCAACAGCCCGATGCTGACGGCCATGGCGGAATGACGCAAACGCGGGGTACGACGTGCGTGCACGCCCGTCCCTGCCGAGGCATGGCTTGAAAACTTGTACATCTGAATCCCTCCCAGGACGCAAGACGACGGAAGACTGGTTAGCGCGGCACCGTCAACGGGCCGCGTGATCGTGCAGGACACGGACGTTGCCGCCCGGCTCCACCTCCCACTGCATGGCGGCTTGGCCGCCGATCACCTGCCCGACTTCACGTGCGCTTCAGCGTGCGATCTGGCTCACAGATATAGGCGCGTGGTCTAGCGCCAGCCAATGAAAAATTCACAGCCTGGTATGCCCTTCTGGAATACGAATGGAAGAGCCCGCTTATCCAGTGGATTCCGGCCCGCGCAAGGCCGGATACAAACGCCGTGCAGTGGTGCGCAGCGCCTGCAGGATGCGCTCGGCCCCCGGCGGCAGGATGTAATCGCGCCGGCGGATGATGCCGAACGACTCCATGCGCACACCCAGCTCGATCGGCAGCACGGTCAGCAGCTTGGCCTGGATCAGCGGCGCCACCGATTCCACCGGCAAGGCGGTCAGCATGTCGGTGCCACGCAGCAGCGTGGAGGTCACCGGCAGCGACGAGGTCTCGATCGCATTGGTCGGCGTCTGCACGCCGTGCTCCATGAACATCGAGTCCAGCCGCGCGCGCAGCACGCTGTCGGCTGGCGGCAGGATCCAGCCATGCCGTACCAGATCCGCATGCTGCAGGCCGGCCCGGCTGGCCAGCGGATGGCCGGCACGCGCGATCACCGAATGCGGCTCGTCGGCCAGCGGCTCGAATTCCAGCTCGCCCACGCCCTCCGGCCCCAGGATGCGGCCGATCACGATGTCCAGCTGGCCGTCCAGCAACTTGGCCACCAGCGGGCGGCTGTAGTCCATTTCCACCCGTACCAGGATGTCGGGGAATTCGCGCTTGACCTCGGCGATCGCCTGCGGCACCAGGTTGGTGCCCGGATTGACCACGGTGCCGATCGAGGCCTGCCCCATGCGCCCGGCACGCAATGCGGCGATTTCTTCCTGCGCCCGGCCGATTTCCGACATCGCCGCGCGCGCACGCCGGATCAGCACATGGCCGTACCAGGTCGGCTCCACCCCGCGGGCATGCCGCTCGAACAGTTTCACACCTAGCATGTCTTCCATTTCCGCCAGCAGCTTGGAGGCGGCCGGCTGGGTCATGCTGGCAGCCTCGGCCGCACGCAGCACCGAGCGTTGTTCGTGCAGATGTAATAGCAGCAGCAGCTGGCGGGTCTTGAGGCGGGCAGCGTTGAACCAGGGAGTGCCGGAATTTGCCATGGGAGGTCGCCACGCAGCTGTATTCGTAGGAGGAATAGAATATGCCGAAAATTTCATTTGCAGCACATATCTCCCCGCGCGAGGCTATCGAGCGCCGCAGCAGGAGCCCCTACCTCCCGGGCGCGGCCAGAACAGACGTGACCCATCTTTCCCGAGGTGGCAACACGCACGCCATGATTGCGGAGGTGGACGACGATGACGGCAACTTGCCGGCCAATTGCAGGCCGTGGGAGTGCGCACGCAAGTGCGGCAGCCACTTCGTCGCGGCTGCCTGCCGCTCTCCGCGCGCCGCCATGCAGCGCAGCAACCTCCCCCGACGTTGGCGCCCATCCGGGTGCCGACGGCCGTTTTCCGCTCTATCGCGAGTAACACGATGACTTCAGACTCTACCGCCAGCCTGTTCGCCCTGCCGCTGATCGCCATCCTGCGCGGCATCACGCCGGAAGAAACGCTCGACCATGTCGGCGCATTGATCGACGTCGGTTTCGACGCGATCGAGATCCCGCTCAATTCGCCGCGTTGGGCCGAGAGCATCGCGCTGGCCCAGCAGGCCTACGGCGAGCGCGCCTGGATCGGCGCCGGCACCGTGCTGCGCAACGACGATGTCGACACCCTGGCCGAGATCGGTGCGCGCTTCATCGTCACTCCGAATACGCGCCCGTCGCTGATCCGCCATGCGGTGTCGCGCGGGCTCACCGTGGTCGCCGGTTTCGCCACCGCCAGCGAGGCGTTCGACGCCATCGATGCAGGCGCAACGATCCTGAAGCTGTTCCCCGCCGCCACCTATGGCGCCGCGCATGTGCGCGCGCTGCGCTCGGTGCTGCCCAAGCACATACCGGTCTATGTGGTCGGCGGCGTCAGCCCGCAGACCCTGGCCGGCTTCCTTGCGCAGGGCGCCGCCGGGGCCGGCATCGGTGGCGAACTGTACAAACCCGCGCAATCGCTCGAAACGACCCAGACGCATGCACGCGCCTTCGTGCAGGCCTACCAGGAACTGCAAGGATGAAGATCACCCGCCTCACCACCTACCACGCCGCACCGCGCTGGCTGTTCCTCAAGGTCGAGACCGACGAGGGCATCACCGGCTGGGGAGAGCCGGTCATCGAAGGGCGCGCGCGCTCGGTGGAAGCCGCCGTGCACGAACTGGCCGGCTACGTCGTCGGCAAGGATCCGGCGCGCATCAACGACCTGTGGCAGACCATGTACCGCGCCGGTTTCTACCGCGGCGGCGCCATCCTGATGAGCGCCATCGCCGGTATCGACCAGGCCTTGTGGGACATCAAGGGCAAGGCGCTGGGCGTGCCGGTGTACGAGCTGCTGGGCGGGCTGGTGCGCGATCGCATGAAGACCTACCGCTGGGTCGGCGGCGACCGCCCGGGCGCGATCATCCAGCAGATCACCGACTACCGCGCGCTGGGCTTTGACACCTTCAAGTTCAACGGCACCGAGGAGATGAAGCTGATCGACAGCGCGCGCGCGGTCGATGCGGCGGTGGTCAAGGTCGCCGAGATCCGCGAGACCTTCGGCAACAGCATCGACTTCGGCATCGACTTCCACGGCCGCGTCGGCGCGCCGATGGCCAAGGCGCTGCTGCGCGAGCTGGAACCGTTCAAGCCGCTGTTCGTCGAGGAACCGGTGCTGGCCGAGCAGGCCGAGTACTACCCGCGCCTGGCCGCAAGCACCTCGATTCCGCTGGCGGCCGGCGAGCGCATGTTCTCGCGCTTCGAATTCAAGAACGTGCTGTGCGCCGGCGGTATCGGCATGGTGCAGCCGGATCTGTCGCATGCCGGCGGCATCACCGAATGCGTCAAGATCGCCGCGATGGCCGAGGCCTACGACGTCGGCTTCGCCCCGCACTGCCCGCTCGGCCCGATCGCGCTGGCCGCCTGCCTGCACGTGGACTTCGTTTCGCACAACGCGGTGCTGCAGGAACAGAGCATCGGCATCCACTACAACGAAGGCGCCGACCTGCTCGATTACGTCGTCAATAAAGACGATTTTCAGTGTATCGATGGCAGTATCGCCGCACTGCCCAAGCCCGGGCTCGGTGTGGAGATCGACGAAGACATGCTCAAGCGCGCAAACGAAAATCCGCCGGACTGGCGCAACCCGGTCTGGCGTCACAGCGATGGCAGCATCGCCGAATGGTGAGCACGCCCGAACACACCGCCGTGCTGGCGGTCGACAGCCGCTGCACGCATGGCGAAGGTGTGCTGTGGTGCGAGCAACGTGAAGCGCTGTACTGGGTGGACATCAGCGAGAAGCGGCTGTGGCGGCATCATCCGCACAGCGCGCGCACGCAGTACTGGACGCTGCCGGACCGCCCCGGTTGCCTCGGCCTGATGGACGACGGCCGCGTGCTGATCGCGCTGGCCAAGTCGATCTGCATCGCCGACCCGGACAACGCCGACGCCGACACGCTGCCGCTCGAGCACCTGGCCGACATCGAAGCCGACAACCCGCACACGCGCAGCAACGACGGCCGCGCCGACCGCAACGGCAACCTCGTGTTCGGCACCATGGACGAGCACGACCACAAGGCTGCGCGCGGCGCGATGTACCAGTTCTCGCTGCGCCACGGCCTGCGTGCGTTGCCGCTGCCGGGCGTGTCGATCCCCAACTCGATCTGCTTCAGCCCCGACGGCCGCACGCTGTATTACTGCGACTCGCTGCGCCCGCAGATCCTGTGCTGCGATTACGACGCCGCCACTGCGCAGACCAGCAACGTGCGCGTGTTCACCACGCTGGACCGCGACGATGCCGAGCCGGACGGCTCCATCATCGACAGCGAGGGTCATCTGTGGAATGCGCAGTGGCGCGCCTGGCGCGTGGTGCGTTACCGCCCGGACGGCAGCATCGAGCGCATCGTGCAGTTGCCGGTCAAGCACCCCACCTGCAGCGCCCTCGGCGGTGCCGCGCTGGACCGGCTGCACGTGATCAGCTCGCGCCTGGACCACAGCGCCGACGAACTGGCCCGCACCCCGGAAGCCGGCGGCCTGTACGTCTGCGACGTGCCGATCAGCGGCCTGCCCGAGAGTCGGGTGGCCAGCGCATGATCGCCATCGACTGGGGCACCAGCAGCCTGCGCGGCTATCTGCTCGCTGCCGACGGCACGGTAGTGGAGCAACGCCGCGGCAGCGGCGGCATCCTGGCCTGCCAGGGCCGCTTCGCCGAAGCGCTGAGCACGCTGGTCGACGGCTGGGACGGCCCGCTGCTGCTGTCGGGCATGATCGGCAGCCGCAATGGCTGGGTCGAGCAGGCCTATCTGCCCTGCCCGGCCGATACCGCCGCCCTGGCGCAGGCGATGCGCAGCTACACCGACCTGCTGCCCGGCCGCACGCTGTGGTTCGTCCCCGGAGTGAGCACCGGCGGGCAGCGCGGTGTGCCCGATGTCATGCGTGGCGAGGAAACCCAGCTGGTCGGCCTGATCGCCGCACTCGGCGACGGCGAGCACGTCGCCTGCCTGCCCGGCACCCACAGCAAGTGGGCGCAGATCGCCAACGGGCAACTGACCGGTTTTGCCACCGTCATGACCGGCGAGCTGTATGCGGTGCTGCGCCAGCACAGCATCCTGGGCAAGCTGATGCAGGACGACCCTGCAGACCTGGACACCGACGCCTTCGCGCAAGGCGTCGACCGCAGCGCCGACCCTGGCGGCCTCAGCCACCACCTGTTCGGCGCCCGCACGCTGGGCCTGTTCGACCGCCTCGCCGCCACCGCGCTGCCGTCCTACCTTTCAGGCCTGCTGATCGGCCACGAACTGCGCGACCAGTGCGGCACTCACGCCAGCGTGCACCTGGTCGGCAGCCCCGGGCTGGCGCAACGCTACGCGCTGGCGCTGGCGCAGTTGGGCGTGCAGACGCAGCTGCATCCGGAAGATCTGGCTGCGACGGGATTGTTCGCGCTGGCCAGGCAACGCGGGCTGGCCTGACCGGAGACGGTCAGGCCCGCGCCGAGCGCCCAGGGCTGGAGGCCGACACATCCCGGCCAACCCCACACCGGCCACCGGACTGCTTTAGAATTGATAGGCTAAACGCCGGATTCCGCCATGCCTTTTGTTGTCACCGAAAACTGCATCAAGTGCAAATACACCGACTGCGTCGAGGTCTGTCCGGTGGATTGCTTCCACGTCGGCCCGAATTTTCTGGTCATCGACCCGGATGAGTGCATCGACTGCACGCTGTGCGAGCCGGAATGCCCGGCCAATGCGATCTACCCGGAAGACGACGTCCCGGCAGGCCAGGAAGGCTTCGTGGCGCTCAACGCCGAGCTGGCCAAGGCCTGGCCGGTGCTGACCGTGCGCCAGGAGCCGCTGCCCGATGCCGCCGAGTGGGACGGCAAACCCAACAAGCTGCCACTGCTGCAACGCTGAATCAGCGCCCGGCAGCATCCAGCCGGGCACCCATGCAGCAAAAACGCAGAACGGGCGCCCGAAGCGCCCGTTCTGCCGTCTGCGATGGCTGCAGCGGCCTCAGCCGCCCAGCTTGCCCTTCAACGCCGTGATGACCGCCACCGGCGCTGCCGCCGTGGCCGGCATGCCGCGCGGATCCACCGCCGACACATAGCTGCCGGCGTCGACCTTCACCACGCGCACCAGGAAGCTGGACCCCTCGTAGCTCACGTCGTAGGAACCGAGCATCTGCGCCTTGCTGGCGATGGTCAGGCCGGGGATGTCGGCCAGCGCCGCGCCGACCTTGGCGAACACCGCGTCGCGCTCGCCCGGCACGGTGAAGCCGCTGTTGGCGCTGGCAGACGGCGGCGCCGAGGCATTCTGCTGTGCGGTCGATGCCAGCGTCGGCACCTTCATCGCACCGGAGGTGTCGGGCAGGTTCAGATCCGGCGGCACTTCCAGCGGACGGGCTTCCGGGGCCAGCGCGTAGTCACCGCGTGCGCCCTTGTGGAACCAGCTGCAACCGCTCGTGGCGGCGACGGTGGCGGTCGCCAGCAACGCGAGCGAGAGCACGCGGACGGGGGAAACGGAATGACGCATCGATAGATCTCCTGGGTCAGGCCGCGAGCATTTCGCGGCTGGAAAGCGCTTCCAACGCAACAGCGTCGGCGGCAAGGCGGTCGGCGGCAGGCTGGTGCGCCGCAGAGAGGGGCAGTAACGGCAGACGCAGGCCGTGCCCGATCCCGGCGCGCTGCAGCAGCGCCTTGACCGGGATGGGATTGGATTCGATCCCGCAGAAACTGTGGTACTCGCTCAGGCGTGCGTCCCACATGGTGGCGCCTTCGCGCTGGCCGTCGCGGGCCAGATCGCACAGCCGCCGGTACGCCGACGGCAACGCGTTGGACGCCACCGAAATCAACCCGTCGGCGCCGGACAGCATCGCCTGCGCGGCGCTGCCGTCGTCACCGCTGAGCACCACGAAGGACTCGCTGCGCAGCGCCACCAGCGCGGCGACGCGCTCCGGTTCGCTGCGCGCTTCCTTGATGCCGACGATGTTCGGATGGCCGACCAGCGCGGCAACCGTCTCCGGCAACAGGTCGCATCCGGTGCGCCCGGGCACGTTGTACAGCACTACCGGCAGCCCGCCGTTGTCGGCAACCGCCAAAAAATGCGCCTGCAGGCCGGCCTGGGTCGGACGCACGTACGGCGGCGTCACCACCAGCGCGTACCGCGCACCCAGCGCCGCGGCACGCTGCGTCTGCGCGATGGTCTTGGCGGTGCCCGACAGGCCGGTACCGGCCAGCACCGGCACGCGGCCTGCCACCTGCGCAACGGCGGCACGCAACAAGGTGTCGTACTCCTCGTCGCTCAATGCCGCGGCCTCGCCGGTGGAACCGGCGACGACGATTCCCTGCACGCCGCCGTGCAGTTGCTGTTCCAGCAACCGCCGCCAGGCATCCAGGTCGAGTGCGCCGTCCGGACCGAAAGGGGTCGCCAGCGCGGTGATGATGCCGGAAAGGGACAAGATTCTGCTGCTCTTACGTGACAGGAAAGGCCCGCGCGCACGCGGGTTGCGGGGCACCTGCATGTTACTTGCGGCGCGAAACCACGGGCAAGTATGCTGGTCACCGCCAGGGCGCCTGCCCGGGCGGCCATTCAGCCTGATGCAATGCCGGAAGCCCCTTTGACCGACTCGACTCCCCGGCCTTCGCCGACCGAAAACCACCTCCTGATCAACGCCTACACGACGCATCCGGAGTCCCCCCTGTTGCCCGTCACCCGCCGCATCGCCGACAGCGGCTGCAATCTCGTGGACGCCCGCCTGGCTACGGTGGGGCGCGATGTCTCGGTCACCGCCCTGGCCACCGGCTCCTGGGATGCGGTCGCTAAGCTCGAAGCGATGCTGACCCGGCTCGAGCGCGAGGAAGGCCTGAAGCTGGTGTGGTACCGCACCGGCCCCAAGCAGACCCAGTCCAACCTGCTGCCCTACATCGTCGAAGTCATCGCCGCCGACAAGCCGGGCATCCTGTTCCAGCTGGCCGACTTCTTCGACCGCCAGGGCATCACCATCGAGAACCTGCAGAGCACGCGTTACCGCGCCATGCAGACCGGCGCGGAGATGTTCTCTGCGCAGGTGACGATCGGCGTGCCGGCCAACATGCACATCGCCGCGCTGCGCGATGATTTCCTGGAATTCTGTGATCACCTCAATCTCGACGCGATCATGGACCCGATGAAGTTCTGAGGCAGACGTTCCGATGGCCATTGCCCTTTCCGCGCTGAAACAGATGTTCGCGCACATCCGCTCCGAGACCGACTGGAATCTCGACGGGCCGTTGCGCTGGGAGTATTTCTTCGCCGACCCGGCGCAGCAACCGCTGCAACACCTCGCCGAGCAACTGACCCAGGACGGCTATCGGGTCATCGACATCTTCCTGGGCGAACGCGACGAAGACGATGGCGACGACGAGGAATCGTACTTCCTCCACGTGGACAAGCTGGAACAGCACACCATCGAGTCGCTGAATCAGCGCAATGCGCAGTTCGATGCGCTTGCCAAACGTTTCCATGTAGCTGCTTATGATGGGATGGACGTCGGTCCGGCATGACCGCGCCGTACGCCCCTCCACTTAGGGCTGAGCAACGATGACCGACGCTGTATTCGAACTACCCGCTGCAAGCTTGGACCTGCCACTGTCGCTGTCCGGCGGCACCCAGACCACGCTGCGCGGCTACGCCGGCAAATGGGTGGTGCTGTATTTCTATCCGAAGGACAGCACGCCCGGCTGCACCACCGAAGGCCTGGACTTCAACGCACTGCTGCCGCAGTTCACACAGGCCGGCGCGGTCGTGCTGGGTGTCTCGCGCGACTCGGTGAAGTCGCACGACAACTTCTGCGCCAAGCAGGGGTTCGCCTTCCCGCTGATCAGCGATGGCGAGCAGGCCCTGTGCCGCGCCTTCGATGTGATCAAGGAAAAGAACATGTACGGCAAGCAGGTGCTGGGGATCGAACGCAGCACCTTCCTGCTGTCACCCGAGGGGGCCGTGGTGCAGGCCTGGCGCAAGGTCAAGGTCGCCGGCCATGCCGACGCCGTGCTGGCCGCGTTGAAGGCGCACGCCGGACAGTGATGCCCCCTGGTTTCCCGTGTCCTCCATCACCCTGCCCCGCAGGCGTGATGGCTCGCCCCTGCTCCATCACTTGGAAGACCCAATGACCCAAGGCAAGCGCATCTACGTGCTGGACACCAACGTGCTGATGCACGATCCCACAGCGCTGTTCAAATTCGAGGAACACGATGTGTTCCTGCCGATGCAGGTGATCGAGGAACTCGACAACGCCAAGAAGGGCACGTCCGAAGTCAGCCGCAATGCGCGCCAGGTCAGCCGCTTCCTGGACGAACTGCTGGAGAACACCAACGCCGAGCAGATCCAGGCCGGCATCCTGCTCAGCCATCCGCAGGGTATCCAGCTCAAGGGCCAGGCGGCGATCGGCCGGCTGTACTTCCAGATCCACCCGATCGACCCGGGCCGCACCTTCGGCGCAATGGTCCCGGACAACAAGATCCTGGCCTCGGTGCTGGCGCTGTGCGAAGAGCATCCGGATGTGCCGGTCATTCTGGTGTCCAAGGACATCAACCTGCGCATCAAGGCCTACATCAGCGGCCTGAACGCGGAGGACTACCAGAACGATCGCGCGCTGGACGACTTCAGCCTGCTGTTCACCGGCGCCATCGAGCTGCCGGACAACTTCTGGGAAAAGCACAATCAGGACCTGCGCAGCTGGAACGAGCGTGGCCGCACCCATTACGAGATCGTGCTGGCCGACGACGAAGACTGGTATCCGAACCAGTACCTGTATCTGCCGGGCGAGGATGAAGTGGAACTGCGCGTTGCCAAGGTCGGCGGCGGCAAGGCCACGCTGTGCCTGGTCGATGATTTCCGCAGCGGCCAACACGCGGTCTGGGGCATCGTGGCGCGCAACCGCGAGCAGAACTTCGCGCTCAACGCCTTGATGGACCCGGAGATCGACTTCGTCACCCTGCTCGGCACCGCCGGTACCGGCAAGACCCTGCTCGCGCTGGCCGCCGGCCTGGCGCAGACGATGGATCAGCAGCGTTACCGCGAAATCATCATGACCCGCGCTACCGTCAGCGTCGGCGAAGACATCGGCTTCCTGCCCGGTACCGAAGAGGAAAAGATGACGCCGTGGATGGGCGCGCTGACCGACAACCTGGAAGTGCTCACCCACAACCAGGACGGCGGCTCCTGGGGGCGTGCGGCCACCAACGACCTGCTCGCCAGCCGCATCAAGATCCGTTCGATGAACTTCATGCGCGGGCGCACCTTCCTGTCGCGCTACCTGATCCTGGACGAGGCGCAGAACCTCACCCCCAAGCAGATGAAGACGCTGATCACCCGTGCCGGCCCCGGCACCAAGATCGTGTGCCTGGGCAACGTCGAACAGATCGACACACCCTACCTCACCGAGACAACTTCCGGCCTGACCTACGCGGTGGACCGCTTCAAGGCCTGGCCGCACAGCGCGCATATCACGCTGCGTCGCGGCGAGCGTTCGCGCCTGGCCGACTTTGCCTCGGAGGTGCTGTGATGCACATGCTGCGCGGCGCTGCGGCGCTTGCCGTCATGGCACTGGCCGGTTGCGCGACCGCGCCGCCGCCAGCAAGCGTGCCGACCAACCTCAAGAACGGGCAGTCCTGGGTCATCACCCGCCAGGGCATTGCCGAGCAGGTGCTGGACACCTGCTCGCGCGACAGCCCGGCGCGTCATCCGGGCCAGGTCACCGGCTACTGGACACCGAGCCAGCAGCAGATCGAACAGCTCGAATCCAGGCAGGATGCCTTGACCCCGACCATCCCCGAGCCGCGCGATTTCGACCGCCAGTACGTGGGTGTGGTGATCCAGGGCCAGCAGCTGATCTACATCAATGCCTTCAGGCTGCCCAACGATCCGCCAGTGAAGCCGGCCAAGGAAGCGATCCGGGTGTGCGACGGCGGCAGTGCCTTCTGGGGCGCGCTGTACGACCCGCAAACCGGCGCGTTTTCGCAGGTCGCCGTCAACGGCACACCCTGACCGGCGATGGGAATCCTGCTGCCGCGCTGGGTCTGGATGGGCGCGGTGGCATTGTCGGGCGTGGCCGGCATGGTCAACGTGGTCGGCTACCTGGGCTCAGAGCACCAGGTGGTCAGCCACCTCACCGGTACCACCAGCCTGCTCGGCGTGGCCCTGGTGCAGAACAGCGCGCCGGAGATCGGTTTTCTCTGGGGCATCCTGATCGCCTTCTGCGCAGGCGCCATGCTCAGCGGCCTGATCATCCAGGACGATGTCCTGCGGCTGGGGCAGCGCTACGGTGCGGCGCTGCTGCTCGAAGCGTTGCTGTTGCTGGCTGCGATCCCGCTGTTCAAGCTGCACCATGTCGGCGGCGCGCTGGTCGCCGCAGGCGCCTGCGGCCTGCAGAACGCCATGGCCACCACCCTCAGTGGCGCGGCGGTCCGCACCACCCATCTGAGCGGCATGTTCACCGACCTGGGCATCGGCCTGGGGCACCTGCTGCGCGGGCGCCCGCTGCAGGTGCGCCGGCTCACGCTGAGCGGACTGATCATCGGCGGCTTTCTCGGCGGCAGCATGCTCGGCACCTGGCTGTTCCAACGCTGGCACTATGACGCGCTCTACCTGCCGGCCGGCCTCACCGGATTGACCGGTGCAGGCTATGTTGGCTACCTGCAATGGCGTCGCTGGCGTACGCGATGATCCGCACAACCACCAGGCAGCAGGGCAGACTCCACGCATGACCACGTCCAGCACGCTGTGCGCCCTGACCATCGCCGGCTCCGATTCCGGCGGTGGTGCCGGCATCCAGGCCGACCTCAAGACCTTCGCCGCGCACCGTGTGCACGGCCTGTCGGCGATCGCCGCACTGACCGCGCAGAACACGCGCGCCGTCACCGCGGTGCATCTCCCGCCGATCGCGTTTTTGCAGGCGCAGGTCGATGCCTGCTTTGCCGATTTCCAGATTCAGGCGGTCAAGCTTGGCATGCTCGCCAATGCCGAGGTCATCCATTGCGTGGCCGATCTGCTTGAAACCCATCGCCCACCATTCGTGGTGCTCGACCCGGTGATGGTGTCCACCAGTGGCGCCCGCCTGCTCGAAGATGCCGCGCTGGAGGCCCTGCGCGCGCGCCTGCTGCCGCTGGCCACGCTGATCACACCGAATACGCCCGAAGCCGAACTGCTGACCGGCCGCCGCATCGACGGTAGCGACGCCGCCGAGCACGCCACCGCCGCCCTGCTCGAACTCGGTGCCAACGCGGTGCTGCTCAAGGGCGGCCACCTGCACGAGGGCACGCGGGTGATCGACCGCTTCGATGACGGCGTCATCCAGGACGTGTTCATGCATCCGCGTCTGCAGGTCGATGCGCACGGCACCGGCTGCAGCCTGTCGGCGGCCATTGCCGCGCAGCTGTGCCAGGGCCTGTCCCTGCGCAATGCCTGCGAAGCGGCGATCGACTACGTCGCGCGCGCCATCGGCCTCGGCCATAGCCCCGGTCACGGCGAGGTGCTGGTGCTGGACCATTTCGGCGCCGCGCCCAGCCCATGAGCGTGCAGGCCAGCACGCTTGCCGTCGCCGCCGCGGATGGACACGCCTGGCAGGTGCTGCGCCACGCACCGGCGCGGCCGATCGCCAGCCTGCTGTGGCTGCCGGCACTGGGCGTTGCTGCGCGACACTACCAGCCGTTCGCGCACGCCCTGGCTTGCGCCGGCATCGCGGTGTATCTGCACGAGTGGCGCGGCCATGGCAGCAGCACGCTGCGCCCCTCGCGCCAGCACGACTGGGGCTATCGCACGCTGCTTGCCGACGATATCCCCGCCAGCCGGGCGCTGCTCGACCTGCATGACCCGCGGCTGCCGTGCATGCTGGGCGGTCACAGCCTGGGCGGCCAACTGGCTTGCTGCCATGCCGCGTTGCAGCCCACACGGATTGCGCAGCTGTGGCTGGTCGCCAGCGGCTCGCCGTACTGGCGCAATTTTCCGGTACCGATGCGCTACGGCCTGCCACTGATCTTCCGGCTGCTGCCATGGCTGGCACGCACGCAAGGCGTGCTGCATGGACGAACGCTCGGTTTCGGCGGCACCGAGGCGCGCAGCCTGATCGCCGATTGGGCGCAGGTCGGTCGCAGCAATCGTTATCGTGCGGCCGGCACCTCGTGGGATCTCGAGCAGGCGCTGGGCCAGCTCGAGATGCCGATCAGTGCAGTGACCTTCGCACGCGATTGCTTCGGCCCGCCCGGCGCCTTGCAAGCCTTGCTGCAGAAAATGCCGCAGGCACGCGTCGAACTCGTCGCCTTGGACGATGCGCAACTGGGCGCGCGCAGCGATCACTTCGCCTGGATGAAGACGCCTGCCGCCGTGGCCGCTGCGCTGCGCCGGCGTCTTGGCGATGAGGGGGTAGCGACAATCGAATGTCACAAAGGGATTGACGAGGACTCCGGGCATCCGCATAATTCCGCTCCTGACGACGCGCCCGTAGCTCAGTTGGATAGAGTACCTGGCTACGAACCAGGCGGTCGGGAGTTCGAATCTCTCCGGGCGCACCATCTTCAGAAACAATAAGAGACAGCCTTCAACCGCTGTCTTTTTAGTTACAAAGGTCCGATCGCACCGCGAAGGATCTGCAAGTTAGGAATGCAAGTCAAAACAAGATAATGCGCCCGTAGCTCAGTTGGATAGAGTACCTGGCTACGAACCAGGCGGTCGGGAGTTCGAATCTCTCCGGGCGCACCAATCTTTAAGAAAACGACCAGCTTGCTGGTCTTTTTTTTGCCTGTCGTTCGAGTGCACGGCGTGGCTGCGCTGGTACGCAGCGAACATGACGCAGCAACTGTCAAAGACCAGCATGTGCGCCGCAAACACCGCGTCACTGCGGTCAGGCCATCGCACCCAGCGCATCGGTCCGGGCAACCACCGCCACCGGCAGCAGCGAGGTCACCGGATGCCCGGCGTCGCGCCACGCATCCAGCCCACCCAGCAACGGCCGCACGTCGCGATATCCGCGCTCGCGCATCCGACCGGCCAACCACGCCGCCGACACCTCGTCCGGACACGCGCAGTAGATCACCACGCTGCGATCGCGCGGCACGCTGGCCAGGATCTGCGCGAGCTGACGCTCGTCGGCGAACACCGCGCCGGGAATCGTGTACGGCTGCAGATCGCGATGGCCCGGCGCCCGGATATCCAGCACCGTCGGCCGTAGCGCTTGGTCGCCATCGAGCAGCGGCACCAGTTCCTCCACCGCGATACGCGCATGCTCCAGCGAGCGCAGCAAGACATGCCGCCGCCACCAACGCCAGCCGACATAGCAAGCCAGCGACATGGCCAGCACGACAACCGCCCCGGACCCCAGATCGGACAGCACTGCGAGCACGCCCTGCACCTGGTGCGCAAACAGCGCGCCCAGGCTCAGCCCGACCAACGCCCACAGCGACGCACCCAGGGCGTCGTAGCGCAGGAACGCCGCCGGGCGCACCCGCATCGCACCGGCCATCGGCACCGAGACCATCGACAAACCGGGCACGAACTTGGCCACCGTCAATACCCGCACACCCCAGCGCGAGAAGAACCGCTCGGTCTTTTTCATGCAGGTATCGCGTGACAGCGACAGCCGGCACAGCGACTGCAAGGTGCGATTGCCGAAACGGCGGCCGGCCAGATACCAGGCCAGGTCGCCGAGCAGACTCGCCAGCACCGATACTGCCAATGCCGTCAATCCGGCCAGCCATGCATCGCTCCCGCCCTGCAGCGCGTAGCTAGCACCGACCAGCACCAGGGTCGGCAGCGCCGGCACCGGCAGGCCCAGTGACAACGCCAGCACGTTGGCAAACACCAGCGCCAATCCGTACTGTTCGATCAAGCCTTGCATGCGGCGACCCTGCGCGACGGCGAGGGCCCATTATCCGCCCTTCCTCACGCGCGCGACTGCCCGGCGGCGGCGGAACGATACGTTTCGGCAAGCGACTGCAGCCAGCCATCGAACAGTCCCTCCCGACGTAGTGCGCGCCGCCACCAGCCCAGTGCCTCGCCCTCCTCGCCCGGCCGCCATGCCAGGTAGAAGGTTTCGTCGGGTTTGCGGGTTTCCACCTGCAGCTCGCACAGCCTGCCGTCCTGCAGCGCGCCGCGCGCATACGGCTCGGGCAGAAAGCCGTAGCCGGCACCGGCCAGCTGCAGTTGCAGCTTGGCCTGCATGTCCGGCACGGTGAGCACATCGCGCGCGGAGAGCAGGCCCACCGTGCGTGGCAGCAGACGCCGCGCCGAATCCGCCACCGCGATCGCACGGTGTTCGGCCAGCTCGGCCGCGCCCAGGGTGCCGGCGCCCGCCAGCGGATGCGTGGAGGCCACCGCGAACACGAATCGCAGCGTGCCGATCGCCTCGGCGACATAGCCGCCACCGCTCGGCCCCTCGCCTGCCGCGACGATCAGATCCACGCGCCGATCCAGCAGCGCCTCCCAGCTGCCGGACAACGATTCGCTCAACGCGCGCAGACGTGTGCTATCGGCCACCGTGTAGAAGTCCAGGATCTGCGCCTGCAGCAAGGCCACCGGCAGGATCGCATCCAGCCCGATCGCAAAGTCCGACTCCCAACCCGAGGCCACCCGCCGTACCCGCACCTCCAGCTCCTGCGCGGCCCGCAGCAGCTGCCGCCCTTCACGCAGCAGCTCACGCCCGGCCTGGGTCGGTGTCGCCTTCGGACCGACCCGTGCGAACAGCTGCACGCCCAGATCGTCCTCCAGCTTGGAGACCGTGTAGGAAATCGTCGACGGCACCTTGAACAACACCTTGGCCGCGGCCGTGAACGAGCCGCGGCGGTCGATCGCATCCAGGATCTGCAACGCTTCCAGGCTGATCTTCATTATTCGATTTTTTCGATGATAACGACCAAATCTACTCGCTTTTTGACGCCGATGCGGAAGTAGAGACTACCCATCAAGTGGCCGAAACACCGACTCACTCCCGGCAACACCGACCCTTTCAAGGAGAAGCAGCATGCTGAATGTCCGCAAGAGCGAAACCCGTGGCCGCGCCGAACATGGCTGGCTGTCCTCGCGTCACACCTTCTCCTTC
The DNA here is from genome assembly GCF_011761885.1 of Xanthomonas sp. CFBP 8151. Lineage (NCBI taxonomy): Bacteria > Pseudomonadati > Pseudomonadota > Gammaproteobacteria > Lysobacterales > Lysobacteraceae > Xanthomonas > Xanthomonas sp. CFBP 8151. Next base: position 522,708 of record NZ_JAASQZ010000003.1, on the reverse strand, counting down.
GCCAGTTACCACGACCCGCGCCACATGGGCGTCGGCCCGCTGCGGGTGATCAACGAAGACAAGGTGTCTCCAGGCGAAGGCTTCGGCACCCACGCCCACCGCGACATGGAGATCATCTCCTACGTCCTGGGCGGCGCACTGGAGCACAAGGACAGCATGGGCACCGGCTCGGTCCTGCACTACGGCGATGTGCAGCGCATGAGCGCCGGCAGCGGCGTCACCCACAGCGAGTTCAATCACTCCGCCAGCGAACCGGTGCACTTCCTGCAGATCTGGGTGATGCCCGAACGCAACGGCATCGAGCCCAGCTACGAGGAAAAGCATTTCGATACCGACAGCAAGCGTAACCAGCTGCGCCTGATCGCCTCACCCGGTGGCGAGGACGGCTCGCTGCGCCTGCACCAGGATGCGCGCCTGTATGCCTCGATCCTCGATGGTCAGGTGCGTCTGCAGCAGCCACTGGCCGAAGGCCGCATCGGCTACGTGCAGGTGGCGCGCGGCAGTTTGCGCGTCAACGGCCAGGCGTTGTCGGCCGGTGATGCGCTGCAGATCACCGACGAGCCGGAGATCGTGCTGGCCGATGCACGCGATGCAGAAGTAGTGGTGTTCGATCTGCCGAAGTAAGAGCGACTGACAGAACGACTGCGCAGCCACCAGGCGGGCGCGGCCGGTACTCGGATTGCTGCGCGCCGTCCGCACCGCCTGACGACTGCTCGCTACGTTTTGCTAACCGCTCCAAGCGTCCCCCGCCCAACGTGCAGCGTGCTGCAGACAAGCCCACACGCTGCGGGCTGGGACTTTGCCCACATCAAGAAGCCCGCTTCCGGCGGGCTCTTTGTGCTCGATCAAAGTTGCAAGCAAGGCGCGGGCGATGACGCATGCTACGCATGACGCAGTCGCGTCCACACCGCCGCACAGCACTGCATCACTGCGCGGGGATCACGCAGCCTGTGGCCGGGCAGGCCTGGCAAGCGGTTGGACCGGGGACTCACTCTGTACGGCAGCGGCCTCTGTGCCGTCATCGCCATCGCCATTGACCAAGGCAAACAGCGCATCGGCATCTGCTTCCAGTACACGCGCCGAGCGTGCCAGATTGTCGACCATCTGCGCCTGATCGCGCGCCTGCACACCGATCGATTGCAGCGCGGTGTTGGCGGTGGAAATATCCCGCGCCTGCTCCTGACTGGCAGCGGCAATCTGCTCCACGGTCTCAGTGACCCGCAGCACCGAGCTGACCATGTCCTGCATCACCATCCCGGCCTGCTCGGCCAGGCGCGAACCATCGCCCGCCTGGTCGGTCGCGTTGTCGATCAAGCCACGGATTTCCTTCGCCGAGACGCTACAGCGCTGCGCCAGGCTACGCACTTCGGTCGCTACCACGGCAAATCCACGCCCCTGCTCGCCAGCGCGCGCCGCTTCCACGGCTGCATTCAGGGCCAGGATATTGGTCTGGAACGCAATGCCGTCGATCACCTCGATGATCTGGCCGATGCGATCGGTGGCCAAGCGAATGCCGGCAGTGGTCTTGACCATGTCGGCGATGACGGTGGCGCCGCGTCGCGCAACATCGGCCGATGCCTCGGCCATGCGCTGCGCCGAACCTGCGCTGTCGGAATTGGTGCGTACGGTTTCTGCCAGTTGATCGATGGTGAACGAGGTCTGCGCCACGGCCGCCGACTGCGTGGACGACCGGCTCACCAGCTCCTGATTGCTGACCGAAATATGGTGCGACTCGCGTTGTACGTTCTGCGCGACGCTCATGGTCTGCTGCATCAACCGACGCATGCGCTCGGCCGAGCGCACCTGACCGGTGACATCGGTGGCGTACTTGACCACTTTGTACGCGCGCCCGGATACATCCAGGATCGGGTTGTAGGACGCCTGGATCCATACCGAACTCCCGTCCTTGCGCAGCCGCCGGTAGCGGCCCGCGTCGAACTGCCCGCGCGCCAGCTTCGCCCAGAAATTCCGATAGTCTTCGGAGGCGCCGTAGCTTGCGTCCACGAAGACGCGGTGATGCTGGCCGATCGCCTCCTCGGCGGAGTACCCCAAAATGGCCAGGAAGTTCTCGTTGGCACTGAGTACACGCCCCTCCAGATCGAACTCGATCACGCCCATCACCTTGTCGATGGCCTGGATGCGTCCATCGGCATCGGCCGAATCGATCACCTGACGGGTCACGTCGGTCGCGTACTTGACCACCTTGTACGGCCGCCCGTGCTCGTCGAGTACCGGGTTGTAGGACGCCTGGATCCACACCTCGCTGCCGTCCTTGCCAATGCGCTTGTAGCGGCCGGCATCGAACGCGCCACGCCCGAGCGACTCCCAGAACGCACGATAGGCCGCGGACTGACGCGTTTGCGTGTCCACGAACATGCCGTGATGCTTGCCGCGGATCTCGTCGAGCCGGTAGCCCATGACGGCAAGGAAATTCTCGTTGGCATCGAGCACCGTGCCATCCAGCGAGAACTCGATGACCGCCATGACCTTGTCGATCGCCTCGATGCGGCCTTCGAAATCGGCGGTCTGACGCACCTGCGCGGTGATGTCGGTGGCGTATTTGATCACCCGATAGGCCTTGCCCGCGCGATCCAGCAACGGGTTGTACGAGGCGTTGATCCATACTTCGCGCCCGTTCTTGTCCAGGCGGCAGAATCGCCCGGCATTGAAGTCGCCGTGGCGCAGCGCCTGCCAGAACTGTCGATAGCTTTCGCTGTCTCGATCCCCGGAGGTCACGAACATGCGGTGATGCTGACCGACGACCTCGTCCAGCTGATAACCCATTAGGGACAGGAAGTTCTGGTTCGCATGCAGGATGCGGCCATCAAGATCGAACTCGATCACCGCCATCACCCGGTCCACCGCATCGGCCTTGTGCTGCAGCCCACGGCTCCGGAAAGAAAACAGGCGTCCAAGCAGCGGCGGTAGGCGCATTGGGTTGAGATCCGAGAGAGGTGTCACAGCCTTAGCGACCCACGCCAGGGTTACTTGAATCGCTGCCTGCCGCGCGTTTGTGGCAATTCAGACGGTGCCGCCGGTGTTGCTGCCGGTCGTGCACGGTTGCCGTCAGCACACCCCTCACCTATCCGTCGACACAAATGAAAACGCCCGCAAATCAGCGATTTGCGGGCGTTTAGAACACTGGCGGAGCGAGAGGGATTCGAACCCTCGATAGAGTTTTTGACCCTATACTCCCTTAGCAGGGGAGCCCCTTCAGCCGCTCGGGCATCGCTCCAGTTTTTTGCGTCCTGCCGCGTTGTCCGTTGCAGGCCGCGAAGAATACCGGGTAAGAGGGGCTAACGTAAACCCTTTATGACGATCAATTCGAAGAATCGTCGCCGTGATGCGCACCGGACGCGACCGGCTCATCTCCACGCTGGATCCGCTGATAGATTTCTTCGCGGTGTACGGCAACATCTTTCGGTGCGGTGATGCCGATACGCACCTGATTACCCTTGACGCCGAGCACGGTCACAGTGACCGAGTCGCCGATCATCAAGGTTTCGCCTACCCGGCGAGTGAGGATCAACATTGTGCAAATCTCCTGGAACCGGTGGGTTTCCCACCAGCATCGGCGGCCTGCGGACAAGGCGCGCCCTAGGTAAAGGGAATAGACCGGAAATGGTAGCGGGACACCCTGCCAACCAGCAAGGCATACCAGGACAGGTGTTCAGCCCAAGTGTTGCTTGACCCAGGAGGGCACGCCTTCCAGCGCGGTCGTAAGGGCGGGACCATCCTCGCCACCACCCTGGGCGAGATCCGGACGACCACCGCCCTTGCCACCGATCTGACTGGCGATATGGGCGAGGAGTTCCCCCGCCTTGACCTTGCCGGTTGGGCTTCCGTTCACGCCGGCTACGAGCGCAACCTTGCCGGCAGCAGCGCCTGCCAACACGACGACCGAATCGCCCAACTGCTGCTTGAGACGATCCATTGCATCGCGCAAGGCCTTGGCGTCGAAGCCCTCTAGACGCACGGCGATCACCTTGACTCCCGCCACATCGACAGCGTTGGAACCCAGGTCTGCAGTCGCGCCGGAGGCCAACTTGGCCTTGAGCGACTCCAGCTCACGCTCAAGCCGCTTCTGACGCTCGGTGAGCGCGCGAACCTTGTCGACTACCTCGGTGGCATTGCCGCCGAGCAGGCTGGCCGCCTCGTGCAGACGTCGCTCTTCATCGGCAACATGGTCCAGCGCACCCTGCCCGGTCACCGCCTCGATACGACGCACGCCCGAGGACACACCGCCTTCGGAGGTGATCTTGAACAAGCCGATGTCGCCGGTGCGGGTGACATGGGTGCCCCCACAGAGCTCGGTGGAATAGCCGCCCATCTTCAGCACGCGCACGTTCTCGCCGTACTTTTCGCCGAACAGAGCCATCGCGCCGAAATCCAGCGCCTCCTGCATAGCCATGTTGTGCACTTCGACGCTGTGGTTGGTGCGCACCTCGGCATTGACCTTGCGTTCGATCACAGCGAGCTCTTCTGACGTGATCGGCTGGAAGTGCGAGAAGTCGAACCGCAACCGGTCCGGCGCGACCAACGAACCCTTCTGCTGCACGTGGGTGCCCAGCACCTCGCGCAAGGCCGCATGCAGCAGATGCGTGGCCGAGTGGTTGAGGATGGTCTTGCCGCGACGCTGCACGTCGATCCCGCCCGCCAGCACATCGCCCAATGCGAGCGCACCTTCGGCGATGCGCCCCACATGGCCATGAAACTGACCGGCAAACTTCTGGGTGTCGGCGATCTCGATGGAGACATCGCTGCCGCTCAACTGGCCGCTATCGCCGACCTGACCACCGGACTCGGCGTAGAACGGCGTGCGATCGGTGAACACGATGACCTCGTCGCCTGCTTCCGCCCGCTCGACCGGGCGGCCCTGCTTGAGCAACGCAACGACCTTGAGCGCATCGGCGTCGTAGGCCTCGTAGCCCAGAAACACCGTCGGCGACATGGTGGCGACCAGATCGGCCGGCAATGCGACGCCGCCACCGAACTTGCCGGCGGCACGCGCGGTCTCGCGCTGACGCTCCATGGCGAACTCGAAGCCCTCCATGTCCACGCGCAAGCCGCGCTCGCGTGCGATATCGGAGGTCAGATCGACCGGAAATCCGTAGGTGTCGAAGAGGCGAAACGCATCGGCACCGGGGATCACTTCCTGCGCGCGTGCGGCGACGTCGTCGAAGATCTTCATGCCGGCGTCCAGCGTCTCGGCAAAACGCTCTTCTTCGGCCAGCAACGCGCGCGCAACGGTCTCCCGCGCGACCACCAGTTCCGGATAGGCCTCGCCCATCAGCTCGACCAGGGTCGGCACCATCTTGCTGAAGAACGGCTGGCGTACTCCCAACATCCAGCCGTGGCGCAGCGCACGCCGGATGATCCGGCGCAGCACATAACCGCGGCCTTCATTGGACGGCAGCACACCATCGACGATCAGGAACGAACAGGCGCGGATGTGATCGGCGATCACCCGCAGCGACTTGTTCTCCAGATCGGCGACGCCGGTCAGCGCACTGGCCTTGCCGATCAAGGCCTGGAACAGATCGATCTCGTAGTTGGTATGCACCTGCTGCAGGATCGCAGCCAGACGCTCCAGGCCCATGCCGGTGTCCACGCACGGCGCCGGCAACGGCACCAGGGTGCCGTCGGGCTGGCGGTCGAACTGCATGAAGACCAGGTTCCAGATCTCGATGAAGCGATCGCCATCCTCGTCCGGCGAACCGGGTGGACCACCGGCGATATGGTCGCCATGGTCGAAGAAGATCTCGGTGCACGGGCCGCACGGGCCGGTATCTGCCATCTGCCAGAAGTTATCCGACGCGTATGGCGCGCCCTTGTTGTCGCCGATACGCACGATGCGGCTTTCCGGAATGCCGATCATGTCGCGCCACAACGCGAAGGCTTCTTCGTCGGTGTGGTAGACCGTGACCAGCAGCCGCTCGGCCGGCAACTTCCAGACATGGGTCAGCAACTCCCAGGCCCAGCTGATGGCGTGCTTCTTGAAATAGTCGCCGAACGACCAGTTGCCCAGCATCTCGAAGAAGGTGTGATGGCGCGCGGTGTAGCCGACCGAGTCCAGATCGTTGTGCTTGCCGCCGGCACGCAGGCAGCGCTGCACGTCGGCCGCGCGCACGTAGCTGCGCTTCTCCGCACCGAGGAAGACGTCCTTGAACTGGACCATGCCGGAATTGGTGAACAGCAAGGTCGGGTCGTTGCCCGGCACCAGCGGTGCGGATGGCACGATGGTGTGGCCTTTGCCCTCGAAAAACGCGAGGAAGTCACTACGGATCTGGGAAGTGCTGAATTTGGCGGGTGCGTTCATGTGCTGGCATTGGGCGGGCGGTAGTCCCGGTCACCCAATGAGATGTGGGCGCAGATGAGCGGAACAACCTGAAACCACGAAGGGTAGCAGGCCTGACGCCCTCAGTCCTCAAGGTCGAAGCGCGTGGCGCTCCGAATGCTGTTGCCATCAAAACCACGCCGGGCCAGCAGATCGGCGGCCTTGCGCCGTTGCGGCAGATCGGTTGGACCCTGGTCGCCAAAGCGACGGCGGATTAGATCACGTGCGTTTTCGGTCCAGTCGCCTTCAAATGTCGCCATTGCGGCGCTGATGGCATCGCTGTCCAGGCCATGGGTGCCGAGTTCGGCGCGGATATGCAGTGGGCCGTAGCCCGAGCCTGCACGATTGCGTACGACCGAGGCCGCAAAACGGGTGTCGTCCTGCCAACCCTCGTCCGCCAGGCGCTCCACGGCCGCCTGGGCAGCGTCCGGCTCGATACCGCGCGCCAGCAGCTTGCGATTCAATTCTTTGCGCGAATGCTCGCGCCGCACCAGTAATCCCAGTGCACGTTGGACCGGCGTCTGTTCCTTGAACCGGCGTCCCCGCTTTGGCGCGGGCTGTTGCTCGTCCATCGTGGGTGCCCCGAGTACCAAAATCACACAACCTCAATGCGCCATCCATGGCGCCTGCCCTCCTGGCCTTCGATAGATCTACCGCGGGAAGCAACGGCACTGACTCCGCCGTCCCCGCGATGGAAAACCTGCCGCAGCCATCAGCGCTGCCAGTCCCCATCAGGCGGACGCGGCAGCCAGGCAGAACGGGGCTGGCCCACTCGGACGTCCCGGTTCGCGCTTGCCGCCACACCTGCCTGATGACGACTCGTCCCGCCCTGCCTGGCGGCTGTTATTCCTTCTCGACGTCGTCGCCGGCTTCGCGCGGCGCTTCGGCCGGCTGGAACTTCTCGCGCAGTTCGGCTTCCAGCCGCACCGCGACCTGCGGGTTGTCGCGCAGATAGCCGCGCGCGTTGTCCTTGCCCTGCCCGATGCGTTCTTCGCCATAGCTGTACCAGGCGCCGGCTTTTTCGACCAGTTTGGCTTCCACGCCCATGTCGATCAGCTCACCCTCGCGGCTGATGCCTTCGCCGTAGAGGATTTCGGTCACGACCTGCTTGAACGGAGGCGCCAGCTTGTTCTTGACCACCTTGATCTTGGTCTGATTGCCGATGATTTCGTCGCCCTTCTTGATTGCGCCGATACGACGGATATCAAGACGGACCGACGCGTAGAACTTCAGCGCGTTGCCGCCGGTGGTCACTTCCGGACTCTGGCCCGGCATCATCACCCCGATCTTGTGGCGAAGCTGGTTGATGAAGACCACCAGCGTGTTGGAACGCTTGATGTTGCCGGTCAGCTTGCGCAGCGCCTGGCTCATCAGGCGGGCCTGCAGACCCGGCAACTGATCACCCATTTCGCCTTCGATTTCGGCCTTCGGGGTCAGCGCGGCGACCGAGTCGACCACCACGATGTCCACCGAACCGGAACGCACCAGCATGTCGGCGATCTCCAGCGCCTGTTCACCGGTATCCGGCTGCGACAGCAGCAGGTCGTCGACATTGACGCCCAGCTTGGCGGCGTAGATCGGGTCCAGCGCATGCTCGGCGTCGATGAAGGCTGCGGTGCCACCCTTTTTCTGGCACTCGGCAATCGCCTGCAGGGTCAGGGTGGTCTTGCCGGACGATTCCGGACCGTAGATTTCGACCACACGGCCCTTGGGCAGGCCGCCGATCCCCAGCGCGATGTCCAACATCAGCGAGCCGGTCGGAATGACTTCGACGGCCTCGATCACACGGTCGCCCATGCGCATCACCGAGCCCTTGCCGAATTGCTTTTCGATCTGGCTCAGTGCGGCGGAAAGGGCGCGCTTCTTGTTCTCATCCATCTGGGTGATCCTTGTCAGTGATTTCGGTGTAGGGCTAATGTAACGGCGGTGTATCGCACAGGCTGAGACTGGCTGCGACATACTCAGATTAGAGTGGTGGCCATGGCGGTGGCAGCGGGGAATCCTGCATTACCAACTCGGGATAACGCCATTATGTCCATCGGCGCAGCGCTAAACGATTCGGCCTCAGCAGCCCGCAATACAGGCCTTCGATCGCGAAATCCTGGTCCGGCAACACTTCGATCGGCGCATAGTCCGGGTTGCGCGGCAGCAGGCGGATGCGGTCCTTGCCGATCTTCAACAGCTTGACCGTGATCTCCTCATCGATCCGCGCCACCACGATCTGCCCCGAACGCGCGTCGCGGGTGCGGTGCACCCCGATCAGGTCGCCATTGAAGATGCCTTCGTCGCGCATCGAGTCGCCCTGTACCTTGAGCAGATAGTCCGGCGACGGCGAGAAGAACACCCGATCCAGCACCACGAAGTCGTCCGAGCCGATATCCGCGCCGATCGGCAGGCCTGCCGCCACGCGCCCCAGCACCGGCAGGCGCAGGACATCGTCGCGCATCGGCTCGTTTGCAGCGGCAGGTGGGGTGCGCGACTGGGCGCCCTGCCCGGCCAGGCGGATGCCGCGGGCCTGTCCGGGGACGCGACGGATCGCACCGGCCTGTTCCAATGCCTCCAGATGGTATTGCGCGCCGCGTACCCCCTTGAAGCCGAAGGCGCGCGCGATTTCGGTCTGCGAGGGCGGTACGCCATCGGCATCGATGCGCTCGGCGATCAAGGCCAGGATTGCTTGCTGGGTATCGGTCAGGTCCATTGTTAGTAGTATTACTACTAACTGACGCCTGCGCAATAGCCGTGTGGTGCGCGATGCGCGGTTCTGCAATCGGGGGCGACACGCGCGTCGCGTCTAACGGCGGCTCCGCCAGATGGAGAACAGGATCCAGACGCCGCAGATCGCTGCGCCGATAAAACCACCGACCCCCAACGCAAGTAGCCAGCGGCTGGCACTGCCACCGACACTGTTCATGACGATCGACGAGCCGATCACCAGCGCAGCAGTCACGATCCCCATGGTGAGCCGGTTGGCCGCGCGATCGACCTGTTCGCCGAACTCGCGCAAGGCACGCGTTTCGATCTGCAGTTGCAGCTTGCCGCGTCGTGCGGCCTGCAGCAGCCGTTTGAGATCGCGTGGCAGATCGCCGATCAAGTCGATCGCACCGGTCACGGTGCGACGGCTGCGCCGCAGCATCGCGCTCGGCGCATAACGCTGCAGCACCACGCGTTCGAGATACGGTCGCGCCTCGGTGGCCATGTCGAAATCCGGATCGAGCTGACGGCCCATGCCTTCGAGCGTGAGAAACGCCTTGATCATCAGCGCCAGATCCGACGGCAGGGTCAACCCGTGATCGCGCAGGATCGAGGTGACATCACCCAGCATCGCGCCGATGCGCAGCTCTTTCAGCGGCACCCCGCGGTACTCGTCGACGAAGGCGCCGATATCCTGCTGCAGTCGCGACTCATCGATCTCCAGGCTGGTGCCGGCCCATTCCAGCAGTACGTCGATGACCGCTTCGGCGTCGTAGCTGACCATGCCATGCAGCAGTTGCGCGACCTGGAAGCGACGCTGCTCGGAAACGCGTCCGACCATGCCGAAATCGATGACGGCGATGCGCCCGTCGCGCAGATAAAAGATGTTGCCCGGGTGCGGGTCGGCATGGAAACAGCCATCATGCAGCACCATCTTCAGCACGATTCCGGCACCGGTACGTGCGAGCGCCTTGCGGTCCAGGCCTGCCGCATCCACAGCCGCCAGATCCCGCCCCGGGATGCCATCGATGAATTCCTGCACGTTGAGCGATTCGCAGGTCCACTGCCAATAGACGGACGGTACCACCACCTGGGCGTCGCTGGCGAAATTGGCTGCGATGCGCTCGGCATTGCGACACTCGGCGGCGAAATCGAGTTCGCGCCGCAAGGAGACGGTGAATTGCTGCACCACTTCAGCGGGGCGATAACGCTTGAGATCGGGCGCACGCGTTTCCACGATTTCCGCCAGGCGTGCCAGCAGCCGCAGATCCGCATCGATAACATCGCCGATGCCGGGGCGGCGGATCTTCAGCACCACCGGTGTGCCATCGGCCAGCCAGGCGCGATGCGTCTGCGCCAGCGATGCCGCAGCCAAAGGCTGTTCGTCCAGGCGTGCGAACACGCTTCCCGGCTCCGCGCCCAGGGCTGCGACCAGTTGCGGGCGGATCTGTTCGAACGGTAGCGCAGGCACTGCGTTCTGCAGCTCGCTCAGCTCTTCGATCCACTCCGGCGGCAGCAGGTCCACACGCGTGGCCAGCACCTGTCCCAGCTTGACGAAGGTCGGCCCGAGTTCCTCGAGCGCGCGCCGCACCCGCATCGCCGCAGACATGCGCAGGCGGCCCTCGGCGTTGTGCCAGTGCAGCAGCTTGCCGGCGCGCTCGAGCACGTCGGCCAGGCCGATGCGACGCACCACATCGCCGAATCCATAACGGATCAGCACCGCAGCGATTTCCTGCAGCCGCCCAAGGTCCCGAACGGTGCCGAGTGCTTCCCACATCAGCGCACCGCCTGCGATTGCGCTGCGGCACCGGGCTCTATCGCATTCATGTGCATCGCTGCCCGCCTGGCGTAGCTGGAAGTGCGCATTGACCATGCACCACCACGCGCAATGCCGGTGGCTGCATGATCGCTCGCGCACAAGACCGCGCACTGACCGGCCACCTCGAGCATCGGCTGCGGGACGGCTGCGCGCCGATCACCCAGCAACGCCAGCACGCTGCCAGCAGATCGGTGCGGGGCGGACAACAACAACGCATGAGCGGAAAGCGGCAGCATTGGCACGCAGGTTGGCAACGAGACCTTGTTTGTAGCCCATCTGCACGTGCCTGTCGCGTCCTGGGCGCCTGCGGGCTTAGCCGAGGTTGCGCTGACGCATGGATCTTGGTGCCGATGATCGAGGCTGGAAACACTGCTGGCAGAACCTGCGGAGCGCACAACGAACGCACTGCCATCAAGGCTGCATTGCAGCCACGTACCAAATGCGCAATCGCTCACTGTCCAAGAGAATCGCCGCAGCCAGAGTCACGCGCTTCGCAGCATGGCGCGCGCGCCGTCTTCCGCACCGGGACTAGAGCAGTGCGCTCAGGCCCCGCAGCGCGGCGACCACGGTCTGACGACGCACTGCATCGCGATCGCCAGCGAAGTGGAACAACTGCGCGGTGGCATAGCCGCCACGCCGCTTCCAGCCGATCCATACCGTGCCGACCGGCTTGTCCTCACTGCCGCCACCCGGCCCGGCGATGCCGGTCACTGCCACCGCGATGCTCGCACCGGAGTTGACCAGCGCGCCGGACACCATTTCGATCACCGTTTCGCGACTGACCGCACCATGCACTTCCAGCGTGTGCGGCCGCACACCCAGCAAGGCCTGCTTGGCCTCGTAGCTGTAAGCGGCCATGCCGCAATCGAACCAGTGCGAGGATCCCGCTACATCGGTGACCGCCTTGGCGATCCAGCCACCGGTACAGCTCTCGGCAGTGACCAGGCGCTCACGCGCGGCAAGCAGTTGCTGACCAAGGTGTTCGGCCAGCTGCTGCAGTTCGGAATCGGCGGACATGGACATGGGCACGACGAATGAAGAAGCAACCGACGTTTTAGCCGAATTTGCCGCGCCTGTCTGCGCTGGCGCCCATCCCGCGCCAGCGCAGACGGGGCCGGGGTTCAGTGGCGGTATGCAGCCAATGGCAGCAGGCATCGGTAGCGCTGGCGGCCGGATCGCAACGGTGTCGGCGGCGATGGCCGACATTCTTATGCCTGCACAGATACCCATCCGGTCGCGCAAACAAACGGGATGCCAGGACCGAGACCGACGCACGATCGCCGCCGCCGGCACCCTGACAACGGCGATCCGCACGGCCGGCGCAAGCCGACCGTGTACCGATCACGACTCCCAGTCTTCTCGACGATCGGGCAGCATCGCGCGCAGTGGCGCACCGTCGTCGCCGGCAGCCAGGCGCTCGGCCTCGACCATCGGCAGGTCCACATCCAGCAACCAGCCGTCCTCGTCTGACTGCTCGCCGCGCACCACTTCCAGTTGATGCAACTTGGAGCGCAGACGGCCGGCGGACGGCGGCAACCGCAATTGCCCGGTCACATGACGCAGATCCAGTCGCTGCCCGAGCGCGTGCTGCAACTCCTGCAGCCCGCGCCCGTCGCGCGCAGAAACCCACACGCGTTCGCGCCGCGCCTGGTCGGGAATGCCGTCCTGCGCATCGTGACGCACCTGCGCGCCTTCGATCTTGTCGATCTTGTTGAACACCAGCAGTTGCGGCAAATCGCCTGCGCCCACCGCGTGCAACACCTCATCGACCTGCTGGATGCGTTCCTCGCGCAGCGGGTCGGCCGCATCGACGATATGCAACAACAGATCGGCGTCGCGCGCCTCGGACAAGGTCGAACGGAATGCGGCGACCAGCTGGTGCGGCAGATCGCGCACGAAGCCGACCGTATCGGCCAGGATCGCACTGCCACCGGGCAACGCGATGCGGCGCACGGTGGGATCGAGCGTGGCGAACAACTGGTCGGCCACGTAGGCCTCCGCACCGGTCAAGGCGTTGAACAGCGTGGATTTGCCGGCGTTGGTATAACCGACCAACGCAATCCGCGGCAGCTCGCTGCGCATGCGCGCACGCCGCATCTGGGTGCGCTGCACCTCGACCTTTTCCAGCCGCTGCTGCAACTGCTCCACCCGCTTCTGGAGCAGGCGGCGGTCGGTTTCCAGCTGGGTTTCGCCAGGGCCGCGCAGGCCGATCGAACCACCGCGCTGACGCTCCAGGTGGGTCCAGCCGCGTACCAGGCGGGTGGCCATGTGGCGCAACTGCGCCAGCTCCACCTGCAGCTTGCCCTCGTGGCTGCGTGCCCGTTGCGCGAAGATGTCCAGGATCAGGCCGGTGCGGTCGATCACGCGCCGCTCCAGATAGCGCTCCAGATTGCGCTCCTGACCGGGCGACAAGGTGTGGTTGACCAGCACCAGATCCGCGCCGGTGGCCTCGGCGGCGGCCTTGATCTCTTCCAGCTTGCCGCTGCCGATCAAGGTCGACGGGTTCGGTTTGTCGATACGTGCGGTGAGCGTGGCCGCCACCGTGGCGCCCGCCGACTTGGCAAGGTCGGCGAACTCCTCCAGCACATCCTCTTCGGCAGGCCCACCGGAATGGGTCTGAATCAACAACGCGTGTTCACCCTTGCGGGAGCGATCAAACACGCACTACTCCATTACTGCTCGACGTCGTCATCTTCCGCCTGGTTGCCTTCATTGGATTGCACATACCCACCACCCGGTCCCACGCGCACATTGCGCGCCGGCACGACCGTGGAGATGGCGTGCTTGTAGACCATCTGACTCACGGTGTTGCGCAGCAGGACCACAAACTGGTCGAACGACTCGATCGTGCCCTGTAGCTTGATGCCGTTGACCAGATACACAGAGACCGGCACCCGCTCGCGCCGCAGCGCATTGAGGAATGGGTCCTGTAAAGATTGCCCCTTAGCCATCGAAAACTCCTCTTCATTATTGTTCTTATAGTCCCGGTCGACACCCGCCATCCCCAGCTGGCCCCGGAAACGGGATGTTACACGCCTGAAGCCTGCCGCACAGCGGGACGTTGGCCGAGGAAGTCGACAAGTGCGCTTTCCAATCGATGGCGGTCATGCTCCGGGTCGAACCAGCGCGCGTCGAGCTCGCCACGTAGCCAGGTGAGCTGGCGCTTGGCCAGCTGACGGGTGGCCTGCACCGCCCTATCGCGGAAGTCGGCCAGGCTGCCGGCCCCATCCAGATACTCCCAGGCCTGGCGATACCCAACGGCGCGCACCGCTGGCAGATCCAGCGGCGCAGCGACTGCACGCAAGCGCGGCAGGGCCCGCAGGCGTTCCACTTCGGCCAGGAAATCCTGGGCCAGCATCGTGTCCAGGCGCTGTTCGATGCGTGCATGCAGCACCGCGCGCTCGCGCGGCGCCAGCACCACCTTCAGTACCCGCACCGGCAAGCGCGGGCCCGGCGGTCGCGCCTGCCAGTAGCTGATCGGCCGGCCGCTGATCCGGTAGACCTCCAGCGCGCGCTGGATCCGTTGCGGATCGGTGGTATGGATGCGCGCCGCCGCAACAGGGTCGACGTCCGCCAGTTTTGCGTGCATCCGGGCCCAGCCAAGCTGCCCGGCTTCGGCTGCGATTGCCGAGCGCACCGCCGGGTCGGCCTCGGGCAACTGCGACAGCCCCTCCAGCAAGGCGCGGAAGTACAGCCCGGTGCCGCCGGCCAGAATCGGCAGCTTGCCGCGCGCCACGATCTGCTCGATCGCCTGCCGCGCATCGCTGGCAAATTCCGCCGCCGAGTAGATCTGCCAGGGATCGCGCAGATCGATCAGGTGGTGTGGCACCGCCGCGCGCATCGCGGCATCCGGCTTAGCCGCACCGATGTCCAAGCCGCGGTACACCAGCGCCGAATCGACGCTGACGATCTCGCCGTTCCAGCGCTGCGCGGCGTCCAGTGCCAGCGCGGTCTTGCCGCTGGCGGTGGGGCCCATCAGTGCGATCGCCAGCGGGCGGCGGTCGGCCGGCATCAGTCCTCGTCCGGCCAACGAACGCTCGGTGCCGCAGGCGCGTTCACGCTCGGCAGCGGAATCGCCGCCATCGCGTTCCACACCTTCAGAGCATCCACGGTGGCGGCCACATCGTGCGCGCGCAGCAGCATCGCGCCGTGCTGGGCGGCGAGCAGATGCGCGGCGACAGAGCCGTATACGCGCTCTGCGGCGACCTGGCGCCCAGTCAGCTCACCGATGCTGCGCTTGCGCGACAGCCCCGCCAGGATCGGCAGGCCGAACTCCTGCAGGCGCTGCAACTGCGCCAGCACGGTCAGATTGTGCGTAGTGGTCTTGTCGAAGCCGAAACCCGGGTCGAGGATCAACCGGCGCTTGTCGATCCCGGCCATTTCGGCCGCGAAGATGCGCTCGGCGAGGAAGCGATGCACCTCGGCCACCACGTCGTCGTAGTGCGGCGCGTCCTGCATCGCATGCGGCGCGCTGCGTGCATGCATCAACACCACCGGCACCCGCAATTCGGCCGCAGCATCCAGCGCACCCGGCGAGCGCAGCGCATGCACGTCGTTGATCATGCCGGCGCCGGCCGCAACCGCCGCGCGCATCACTTCCGGCTTGAAGGTGTCCACACTGATCGGCACAGTGGTCTGCTGCGCCAATGCCTGGATCACCGGGATCACGCGCTGCAGTTCTTCCTCCAGCGACACCGGCGTGGCGCCGGGACGGGTGGATTCACCACCGATATCCAGCACCGCAGCGCCCTGCTCGACCAGACCCAGGCCATGCGCGATGGCGGCCTCGCAGCTGGCGTGCTGGCCGCCGTCGGAAAACGAGTCCGGCGTGACATTGACGATCCCCATCACCTGCGGCGCGTCCAGTCGCAGCTCGCGACCGGCGCAATCCAGCTTGAGGGCGGTGTCGAACATCGGTGGTGTCTCCTTGGATGGTTGCGGTAAGCGCTGCTCGGGCGATGCGGCCCTACAACGCATCAAGGCCGGGAATCGCTTCCCGGCCTTGATGAATGCGTCTGCAGCTGGGCGATGCGCGGCGTTACAGCTGCTCGGCCGGCCCGGCAATCGGCGGCAACGGACGCGGGCTGCCCTTGTCGTTGTTGTTGCCGCCGTCCTTGTCGGACTTGCCCCAACCCGCCGGCGGCGGCGGCTCGCGACCTTCCATGATGGCATCGATCTGCGGCACGTCGATGGTCTCGTACTGCAGCAGCAGCTGCGACATCGCATGCAGCTTGTCCAGGTTCTCGGTGAGGATGGCCTTGGTCTTGCTGTAGGCCTTGTCCAGGATCGAACGCACCACTTCGTCGATCATGCGCGCGGTCTCGTCGGAAACGTTCTTGTGCTGGGTGACCGAACGCCCCAGGAACACCTCGTCTTCCTCCTCGCCGTAGGCCACCGGGCCCAGCTCGTCGGACAGGCCCCACTTGGTGACCATGTTGCGCGCCATCTTGGTCGCACGCTCGATGTCGTTGGACGCGCCGGTGGTGACCTTGTCGCCGCCGAAGATCAGCTCTTCCGCCACCCGGCCGCCGTACAGCGAGCAGAGCTGGGATTCGATTGCCACCCGATTCATCGAGTACCGATCGCCTTCCGGCAAGTACATCGTCACGCCCAGGGCGCGACCGCGCGGAATGATCGTGACCTTGTAGACCGGGTCGTGCTCGGGCACCAGGCGGCCGACGATGGCATGGCCTGCCTCGTGATACGCGGTGAGCGTCTTCTCGTCCTCGCTCATGGCCATCGAGCGGCGCTCGGCACCCATCAGGATCTTGTCGCGGGCACGGTCGAAGTGGTCCATGCGGACTTCCTTCTCGCTACCGCGTGCGGCAAACAACGCCGCTTCGTTACACAAGTTGGCCAGGTCGGCACCGGAGAAGCCCGGGGTGCCGCGTGCAATGACCATCGGTACCACGTCGTCGGCCAACGGCAGCTTGCGCATGTGCACGCGCAGGATCTGCTCGCGCCCCTTGACGTCCGGCAGGCCGACCACGACCTGGCGATCGAAACGGCCCGGACGCAGCAGCGCCGGATCCAGCACGTCGGGGCGGTTGGTCGCAGCGATCACGATCACGCCTTCGCCGCCTTCGAAACCGTCCATTTCGACCAGCAACTGGTTCAGGGTCTGCTCGCGCTCGTCATGCCCGCCGCCGAGCCCGGCGCCGCGATGACGACCCACTGCATCGATTTCGTCGATAAAGATGATGCACGGTGCATGCTTCTTGGCCTGCTCGAACATGTCGCGCACGCGGCTGGCACCCACGCCGACGAACATTTCCACGAAGTCCGAGCCGGAGATGCTGAAGAACGGCACCTTGGCTTCGCCGGCAATCGCCTTGGCAAGCAGCGTCTTGCCGGTACCGGGCGGTCCGACCATCAGCACGCCACGCGGAATCTTGCCGCCCAGCTTGGTGAACTTGGTCGGGTCGCGCAGGAAGTCGACCAGCTCGCCAACCTCTTCCTTGGCCTCGTCGCAACCGGCAACGTCGGCAAACGTGATCTTGACCTGATCCTCGCCCTGCAGCTTGGCGCGCGACTTGCCGAAGCTCATCGCGCCCTTGGCGCCACCGCCACCGCCCTGCATCTGGCGCATGATGAACAGCCAGAAGCCGATGATCAGGATGACCGGCAGGAAGTTGAGCACCAACGACCAGAAGCCCGGCCCGGTGGAGGGCTTCTGGCGGGTCATCTCGATGTTCTTGCTATACAACACGTCGACCAGCTTGTCGTCGCGCGGACCGTAGACGGTGGCTTCGCTGCCGTCGGTACGCTTGAAGCGGATCGCGTTGACCGCCAGGTTGGTCTCGTCGGTGTAGTCCACCGATTTGACGCGTCCGGAGTCCACTTCCTTCAGGAACTGGGTGTAGGTAATCGAGTCGGGGCCGACACCGCCCGCCATCCGCGGCGAGAAGCTCTGGAAGACGACCATCAGCACAACCGCGACGACCACCCACAGCAGCAGATTCTTGGTCAAGTCGTTCATCCTCATTGGCTCCGGTGCCCTCTACTCTTCAATTCTTGAAACACGGTGGTCATTGGCAGCTTACTTGATCTGGACACGCTTGCCCTGACCGAGCGCATAAACTTCCGGGGAGCGCTTGCGCGAGGCCGCCGGTTTGCGAATCGTCACCTTGTCATAGCGGCGGCGAAGCTCACGAATGTAGTCGTCGGACCCGACACCCTGGAACAGCTTGATCAGGAACGCCCCGCCCGGTTTGAGGTGGGCGTCGGCAAATTCCATCGCCAGTTCCGCAAGGTGCATCATCCGCGGTTGGTCGACCGCATCCATGCCACTCTTATTGGGGGCCATATCGGACAGCACAAGGTCCACCGGCACATCGCCCAGCATCGCCTCGAAATCCGATAGGACGGTTTGCTCCCTGAAGTCGCCATGAAGGAACTCCACGCCGGCAAGCGGCGGCATCTCCAGGATATCCAGCGCCACGACACGGCCGCTGTCGCCCATGGACTTGCGTACTTGTTGCGACCAGCCGCCTGGTGCGGCGCCCAGGTCGACCACCACCATGCCCGGCTTGAGCAGACGGTCGCGCTGGAGCAGTTCTTCCAGTTTGTAGGCCGCGCGCGAACGCATGCCTTCGGCCTGCGCCTTCTTGACGAACGGATCGGCGAAGTGTTCCTTGAGCCAGCGCTGGCTGCTTTTACTACGGGAAGGCATCGGCAAAGGGGTCTGTACGGGTCGCCATGATACCCTGAACACCCTTTGCTGCCCTTTGATCCTGCATGTCCATTGTTCTCACCTCCGCCCAGAACCGTTTCCTGCGCGGCCAGGCCCACGATCTCAAGGCACTGCTGCAGACCGGCGGAAAAGGGGTCACGCCGGCATTTCTGGCCGAACTCGAGGACGTGCTCGAGCGCCACGAACTGATCAAGGTGAAGGTGACATCGGAGGATCGCCAGGCCCGTGACGCCATGATCGCCCAACTGACCGAGCAGACCGGCAGCGCGCTGGTGCAGCGGATCGGCCACGTCGCCATCCTGTACCGCCCCAGCAAGGAAAAGCGCCAGATCGTGCTGCCGCGCGGCTGACCCGACAGGTTCGACATGCCTTTAAGCCAGGAACACCCCGACTACACCTATGCGCTGCGCGCGGCCGATGGCCGCCATGCCAAGGTGAACGACCAGATTCTGCAACGCAGTTTCATCCTGATGCCCGACGAGCTGGTGGAAGGCTGGCCGGTCTCCGCCCTGGAGCAACTCCAGGTCGCGCACATGGACGCGGTGCTGGCGCTTGCCCCGGCGGTGATTCTGCTCGGTACCGGCGAGCGGCAGCAGTTTCCGAAGACGGACGTACTGGCAGCCTGCCTGACCCGCGGCATCGGCCTGGAAGCGATGACCAACGCGGCCGCGGCGCGCACCTACAACGTGCTGGCCAGCGAAGGCCGCCGGGTGGCGTTGGCGATGATTCTGGAAGGCCGGGATTAGGGAATCGGGAATCGGGAATCGGGAATCGGAAAAGCAGGCCGAGCTAAAGTTTTTCTGTCAAACAATAATTTGACAAAGCCTAAGATGCCGCGCCTTTGCCGGGCATCGCACGCGGTCCACCGATAAAGCTCCAGGCCAAGGCTGTTGCGATTCCCTATTCCCTATTCCCTATTCATTTTTTAGGTAGATACAACAGCGGATCCACCGGCTTGCCGTTGTAGCGAATCTCGAAGTGCAACATGTCGCGGGCAGCGCCGCTGCGCCCCATTTCGGCGATCTGCTGACCGGCCTTGACGCTCTGGCCTTCGTTGAGCAGACGCTTGCGATTGTGCCCGTAGGCGGACAGCCACTGGTCGTTGTGCTTGATGATGATCAGCTCGCCGTAGCCGACCAGGCCGGCGCCGGAGTACACCACCACGCCATCGGCCGCGGCACGCACCGCCTGCCCGCTGGCGCCGGCGATGTCCACGCCCTGTTTGGTGGTCTCGCCGGTGACGAAGGTGCCGACCACCACGCCATCGGCCGGCCAGCGCCACGGAAATCCGCTACTGACCGGTGCTGCGATCGGAGCGCTCGGGCGCGGCGGAACCACCGTACCGGCGGTAGAGGTGCTGCCGCCCGGTCTGCTGGCTCCGGGCGGGTAGAGCTTGAGGGTCTGGCCGGGGTAGATAGTGTTCGGTGAGGACAGGCCATTCCAGGCTGCCAGATCCGGCGCGGTGATGTTGGTGCGGCGCGAGATGGCGTACAGCGTGTCACCGCGTTGAACGGTGACGGTCGCACCCGGGCGCGGCACCGACGGACGCGGTGCTGCGGACGGACGCGCGGACGACGAACCGCCGCCGGCTCCAGGCGAACGCATCACCGTGGCGCTGCTGCAGGCGCCCAGCCCGACGGCAAGTGCGAGCAGGACTGCTGTCTTACATACCGAATTCATCTGCAACTTGCTCATCCGTTGGTTGTCTTCCACACCAGCCACCCCGCTCCCACCGCCAAAACGGCCATGGCCACCCAGCCCAGCGGCTCGATCCAGCGATGCAACGCGGCCTCGGCACGCGCCCCACCCAACCGGATCGCGCCGGCCACCAGATACACGCGCTTGCCGCGCCCGACCAACATGCTGGCGATGAAAGGCAGGATCGGCACGCCGACCACGCCCGAGGCCCAGGTAAAGATCTTCAACGGAATCGGGGTAAAGCCCACCAGCACCAGCGCCCAGAAGGCCTTCCACGGCGAATCGGCGACCAGCGTGCGCAGCGTCTCGATCTGCGCCTGGATCTTCGCACTCCAGCCCAGCCATTCGATCAGCGGCTGTAGTGCGGCGAAGGCGAAATGGCCCAGCAGATAACCGACCAGCGCACCGCAGACCGAGCCGATCAGGCTCAAGGTGGCGAACCACAAGGCGCGCCTGGGTTCGGCCAGCGACATCGGCGCCAGCATCACCTCCGGCGGCACCGGAAAGATGAAACCCTCCACGAAACTGAGGCCGGTCAGCAGCGCCGGAGCGCGGCGATGACGCGACCAACGGATGGCCACGTCGTACAACGGCCCGAAGATCTTCATCGAGAAACTCTCATGGATTCAATCCAGCATGCCCGACAACAGCGGGACGAACGTGACCGGCGCCAGAACCTGCTGTTCGATCGCGCCGTCGGCACTGCGCGTAAGTTGCACCAGCGACTGCGACGAGGCACCACCGACCGGTGCGACCAGCCGCCCGCCGACCGCCAATTGGTCGACCAGCGCATCGACCAGCGCCGGCGCGGCGGCGGTGACCACAATGGCATCGTAGGGGCCGTGTTCGGGCCAGCCGATGCGGCCATCGTCGTGCTTGCTGCGCACGTTCATGCCCAGGTGCCGGAAGCGCTTGCGCGCCTGCCGCAGCAGATCGCCGATGCGCTCGACCGTGTACACCTCCAGCCCCAGCGCGGCCAGGATGGCCCCCTGGTAGCCGGAACCGGTGCCCACTTCGAGCACCTTGGTCGGGCCGACCTGCAGCACCGCCTCGGTCATGCGCGCGACCACCCAGGGCTGCGAAATGGTCTGGCCGTGGCCGATCGGCAAGGCCGTGTCTTCGTAAGCGCGCGAGGCCAGCGCTTCGTCGATGAACAGATGGCGCGGCACGGTACGCATCGCGTTGAGCGTGGCCTCGTCCTGGATGCCGGCCTCGCGCAGGCGCTCGACCAGCCGGTCGCGCACGCGCTGGGAGGTCATGCCGATCCCGACCGATTCCGGTTGCAGACGCAGCCTCGGCGTCATGCCGGTGTATCCAGCGCGGCGGTCAAGCCGCCCACCCAGCCGGCCACCGTTTCCAACGCCTGATAGCGGGTCAGATCGACATGGATGGGGGTGACCGAGATATGCCCGGTGCGCACGGCATGGAAGTCGGTGCCGGCGCCGGCGTCCTGCTCCGGCCCGGCCGGGCCGATCCAGTACACGGTGCGGCCGCGCGGGTCGCGCTGCGGCACGCAGGGCTCGGAACGGTGGCGGTTGCCCAGCCGGGTGACCTCGAAACCAAGCACATCCGACCAAGCCAGGTCCGGCACGTTGACGTTGAGGATGGTGTCGGCAGGCAGCGGATCGGCCTTCAGCCGCGCCACGATCTCCACCGCGGCGCGCGCGGCGGTCTCGTAGTGATGCGCCTGGTGATTGTGCGTCACCAGCGAGACCGCCACCGCCGGCAGGCCGAGGAAACGGCCTTCCATCGCGGCGGACACGGTGCCCGAATAGATCACGTCGTCGCCGAGATTGGCCGAGTTGTTGATGCCGGAGACCACGATATCCGGGTCGTAATCGAGCATGCCGGTCAGCGCCAGATGCACGCAGTCGGTCGGCGTGCCGGCCACTGCGCAGGTCTGCGCGTCGATGCGGCGGGTGCGGATCGGCACATCCAGCGTCAGCGAATTGCTGGCACCGGAGCGGTCGCGGTCGGGCGCGACCACCATCACTTCATGACCGGCATGGCGCAGCGCCTCGGCCAAAATCTGGATGCCGGGGGCGTCGACACCGTCGTCGTTGCTAACCAGTACGCGCATGGGACTCCTCGGAAAACCGGGCCATGATACCGGATGCGTCCGCGCCCTTCGCGCTTGATCTTCGCTTGCACCTGAGGTTGGGCACGTTACGCTGTGAGCATGTCCCATCCCGAAGACGAAGACGACGGCGCGCTGTTCCGCGCAGCGATCGGCGCGGTCAAGCCGATTCGTGAAGTCGCCCCACCGGCCAATGCCAAGCCGCGCCCCAAGCCGCGCGCGCGCATGGCCGAGCACGACGAGGCGCAAGCGCATACCGAATTTGCGCGTCTGCTGCGCGACAGCGCCCCGTTGGAGGCAGGCGATACCGCCAGCTACCGACGCGAGAATCTTCCCACCCGATTGTTTCAACGGCTCAAGCGTGGTCAGTTTTCGATCCAGGACGAACTGGATCTGCATGGCGCCACCGCCGCGCAGGCCGAATCCCTGCTGCGGCAGTTTCTGATCGAAGCACATGCACACGAACATGGCTGCGTGCGCATCATCCACGGCAAGGGGCTGCAGTCCGACACTGGCGCGCCAGTGTTGAAAAACCTGATGGATCGTCTGCTGCGTCAGCGCAACGACGTGCTGGCGTTCCATTCAGCGCCGGCCACGCAAGGTGGCACCGGGGCGTTGCTGGTGTTGCTGGCGCGGCGTTAGGGCCGATTGGGTAATGGGTCGCCGATGTAGGCATGCGCTTGCGCAAAGGATGCGTCAATGGGCAGGCCTGTCGCGGCCAGGTCCGCTCCTACGGCGGTGACGTGTGTGCCGGGTGGCCAACGACAGCCGAACAGGCTAGGCGTCGGGACGCGTGTTGGCGTTGAGACGGCCGGCGTCGCTGACCTCGCCGAGCTCCCACAGCACCGCGGTGGCGTAGCAACCCGGCGGCAGTGCGAATTCGATCTGCAGGCTTTCGGCATCCCGCCAGCGATACTCCAGCTGCTGCGGACGCAAGCGCAGTGCACGACGTTCCTGCTTCAAGCCCGCAGCTTCCAGCCCTTGACGCAGCGCTCCTGATTGCGGATCGGACAACGCGCCCTGCTCCACCGCCGCAGCTTGGTCGGTCGAACGCAGCTCGCCTGCGCCCCACAACGGCCCGCTGGGATGGATATCGAAGCGCGCCAGGCGCTCCGCCAGTACATCGTTGAACGGCTCGGGGCCGAACACGCTGCGTGAGCCATCCAGCATCCACGCCTCGCCATCCAGCGCGGTATCCCAGCTGCCCTGCTCCACGCGTGCGGTGAGCACGCGATTGAACAATGCCGAGCGCGCTGCAGACAGCAGCATCGAGCGTTGATCGTTGCGCAGCCGCCGCCTGGATGCCGGCGCCGCTGACAAGGTGCCGTCGGCATTGGACACATAACCGAACATCGCCAGCGCGGACGCCACGTTGCCGCCATCGCGGCCGAAACGCTGTTCGCCAAACCAGTTGGGGATACCGCGCGCGGCGATCGCCTGCAGACGCTGTTCGATCGCTGCGCGCTCGCCCTGCACCTGGCGCAACGTCAACCCGAAACGATTGCCCAGCAGTGCGCCGCGTTGCAGCTTGCGGTTGTGCCAGGTGCTGGCGATGACCTGCATCTCATCGTCGTCGAGCGTGGCGAGCTCCGGCGCGATGCGCTTGGGCAGATGCACGCTGAAGCGCTGCGTGGTCACCGCATGGCGGTCCTTCAGCCCGGCGTAGCTGACGCCCATCTCGGCGATTCCGGCCCACTGCGCGAGTTTCTTCGCGATATAGGCGGTGTTCTGCCCGCGCTTGCGGATGGTGAGCAGCAGGTGCTCGCCCTCGCCGGTGGGCTCGAAAGCCGGCAGCTCATCGACCTGAAAATCTTCGGGCGTGCTGCGCATCGCCGCGCCGAGGACCGCAGCGCCATGCGCGCGCGGCAGAACAAAGGTGTCGCTCATGCTGTGGTTTACCTTCGCGCCGACAGGTCGTGCGCTGTGTGCCGAATGCTTCGGCGCGGTGGTGTCGCGGTACAACGCCAAGACGAGCTCGGCGCAGGTAACCGCGATCTGGAGCGGCTGCAACACCTGGCCGGCAGTGTAGACGGCATGCTCGGCACTGCAGGGTATGCGTGACAATCGCCGTGCCCGGCAACGTCGCGCCACCGACGGTAAGCGCAGGCGTTTGTCAGCCGCAGTCAGCCAGCGATCTTGCCGAGCAAGACCGCCGCTTGCGCGGCGATGCCCTCGCTGCGGCCGGTGAAGCCGAGTTTTTCGCTGGTGGTGGCCTTGACGCTGACTGCATCGAGTTCGATCGCCAGCAGGCCTGCGATACGTTCGCGCATCGCCAGCGCGTGCGGGCCGATCTTGGGACGCTCGCAGATCACGGTGACGTCGGCATTGCCGACGCGCCAGCCGCGCTCGCGCAGCAAGTGATCGCAATGCTGCAGGAACTGCGCGCTGTCGGCATCCTTCCAGCGCGCATCGGACGGCGGAAAGTGCTGGCCGATATCGCCCAGCGCCAGGGCGCCCAGCATCGCATCGCACAGCGCATGCAACACCACGTCGCCATCGCTGTGCGCAAGCACGCCATGGCTATGCGCGACGCGCACGCCGCCCAGCATCACATGGTCGCCCGCACCGAACGCGTGCACGTCGTAGCCCTGACCGATTCGAAAATTGAAAGACATGGAGAATCCGTGGTGATTAGGGAGCGTCGGCGTCGTGGTGCGCGCCAGCGGACACCGCATCATTGCGGCCAACGACCGCCTCGGCGCGCAGATCGGTTGCAGGCGACAAGGCATCCACTGCCAAGCCGCGGCGCGCCAGTTCGAATTCGAAGCGCGCCAGATCCGTTGGCGTGGTCACCTTGAAGTTGTCTTCGGCACCTTCCACCAGCAACGGGCGCAATCCCAGCCGCTCCATCGCCATCGCCTCGTCAGTCACGTCCACCCCGGCCGCTGACGCCTCGGTGAGGCCGCGGATCAGTTGATGGCGACGGAACAGTTGCGGAGTCAGCGCCCGCCACAGCCGCTCGCGCGGTTCGGTGGCATCGATGCCGCCATCGTCGCCGGCACGCTTGAGCGTGTCGCGCACCGGCGCAGCCAGGATCGCGCCGACCGGATCGCCGCGGCCGATTTCCAGCAGGCGCTCCAGATCGGCCAAGGCGAGATTGGGCCGCGCGGCATCGTGCACCAGCACGAAGTCATCGGCACGCACGCTCTCGGGCAAGGCCAGCAATCCGGCCAGCACCGATGCCGCACGTGTCCCGCCGCCGACACAGGTCAGCACCGGCTTGCCCTGCACCGAGGTCCAGCCTGGCCAATCCGCATCGTCGGGGGCGATGGCCACCACGATGCCGGCCACCACCGGATGCGCGGCAAGCGCCGCCAGCGTGTAGGCCATCAGCGGTTGCCCGGCGGCGGGCAGATATTGCTTGGGGGTCTGCCCACCAAAGCGCGTGCCGCGCCCGGCGGCCGGCACGATCGCCCAGATCGAACCGGTCATGGTTGTTCCGCCGGAGCGTCAGGCTCGACGGGCGCAGCGGACGGCGTGGCCACTGCAGGCGGCAGCGGCGGTGCATCCTCGACCACGCGATAGAACGTCTCGCCCGGTTTGATCATGCCCAGCTCGCTGCGCGCGCGCTCTTCGATTGCCGCCTCGCCGTCCTTCAAATCCTTCACCTCTGCTGCCAACGCCTGGTTGCGTTGGCGCAGACCTTCGTTGTCCTGTGTCTGATGCGCGACCTGGGCTTCCAGCATCATGACTTCGCCGGAGTTCCCAGGCCCGAACCAGAAGCGGTACTGCAGCCAAGCCAGCAGCACCGCCAGCACCAGCAGTAGCCAGCGCCAGTTGCGCACGGCTTATCGCTTGATCGAAACGAACGCGTCGCGGCCGGCGTAACGCGCGCCGGAGCCCAGCGCCTGCTCGATGCGCAGCAGCTGGTTGTACTTGGCGACGCGATCGCTGCGGCACAGCGAGCCGGTCTTGATCTGCGTGGCGGTGGTGGCCACGGCGATGTCGGCGATGGTGGTGTCTTCGGTTTCGCCCGAGCGGTGCGAGACGATCGAGGCATAGTTGGCCGCATGCGCCATCGCGATGGCTTCCAGCGTCTCGGTCAGCGTGCCGATCTGGTTGACCTTGATCAGGATCGCGTTGGCGGTGCCCGAGTCGATGCCCTGCTTGAAGATCTTCGGGTTGGTGACGAACAGATCGTCGCCGACCAGCTGCACCTTCTTGCCGACGCGGTCGGTGAGCAGCTTCCAGCCGGCCCAGTCGTCCTCGGCCAGGCCGTCTTCGATGCTGATGATCGGGTACTGCGCGACCCAGTCGGCCAGGAAGTCGACGAACTGTTCGCTGGTCAGGCGCTTGTTCTCGCCGACCAGGTTGTACTTGCCGTTGTCGTAGAACTCGCTGGAGGCCACGTCCAGGCCCAGCAGCACGTCTTCGCCCGCGGTGTAGCCCGCCTTGCCGATCGCCTCGAGGATGGTGTCCAGCGCTTCGACATTGCTGCGGAAGTCCGGTGCAAAGCCGCCTTCGTCGCCCACTGCCGTGCTCAGGCCATGGCCCTTGAGCACCGACTTGAGCGCGTGGAAGATTTCGGTACCGGCACGCAGCGCTTCGGAGAACGAGCTGCAGCCGACCGGCAACACCATGAACTCCTGGAAGTCGACATTGTTGTCGGCATGCGCGCCGCCGTTGATGATGTTCATCATCGGCACCGGCAGTGCCACGTCCGATTCGGTGATGGTGGACAGGTACTGCCACAGCGGCTGCCTGCGCGAGGCGGCCACGGCATGCGCGGCGGCCAGCGACACACCCAGCAGCGCGTTCGCGCCCAGGCGGCCCTTGTTCTCGGTGCCGTCCAGGTCGATCAGGCGGCGGTCCAGACCCTGCTGGTCGGCTGCGTCGAGGCCCTTGAGCGTCTCGGCGATGGTGCCGTTGACGTTCTGCACCGCGTGCAGCACGCCCTTGCCCAGGTAACGGGTCTTGTCGCCATCGCGCAGTTCCACCGCTTCCTTGGTGCCGGTCGAGGCGCCCGAGGGCACGGCAGCGCGGCCGAACGAGCCGTCGTCCAGCGTGACTTCGGCCTCCAGCGTGGGATTGCCGCGGGAGTCGAGGATTTCGCGGGCGAGGATCTTGGCGATAGTGGTCATAGGTCGATCGGTTACCAGTAAGGGGGAAGTACACCGGAAACAAGCTGCCGGATTATCGCCGCAGGACTGCGGCTTGCCAAATGGCGTGATCGCGCGGCCCGGCGATGACGATACGTCAGAACGCCGCTGCGGCGCGTGGCCGGTGGTACGGAGTGCGCTGCTGCCGTGTCAGCTTCCGCTGTCGCAGGCGACATCGCTGTGCGGGAGCCGGCACACCGCGCATCCGCACCTGCAGCGGTAACGGACCACGCAGCACGGACCGCGCGCTCCACTGCCTTGCCTGATCAGACGCCTTGCTCGAGAAAGCCGTGACGCTTGGTGATGGAGTCCAGCGCCAGCAGCGTCTCCAGCAGGGCCTCCATCTTGTCCAGCGGCCAGGCGTTGGGGCCGTCCGACAAGGCCTTGAACGGGTCCGGATGGGTTTCGGCAAACAGGCCGGAAATACCCACCGCTACCGCCGCGCGCGCCAGCACCGGCACGAATTCGCGCTGACCGCCGGAACTGCTGCCCTGCCCGCCCGGCAACTGCACCGAATGGGTGGCATCGAACACCACCGGGCAGCCGGTGTCGCGCATGACGCTCAGCGAGCGCATGTCGCTGACCAGATTGTTGTACCCGAACGAGGCGCCACGTTCGCAGACCATGATCTGCGCGTTGCCGGTCGACTTGGCCTTGTCCACCACCGGCTTCATGTCCCACGGCGACAGGAACTGGCCCTTCTTGATGTTGACCGGCTTGCCGGCGGCGCAGACGTTCTTGATGAAGTCGGTCTGGCGCACCAGGAAGGCCGGGGTCTGCAGCACGTCGACGACGGCGGCGACCTCGTTCATCGGGGTGTACTCGTGCACATCGGTCAGTACCGGCACGCCGATCTGCTGTTTCACCGCCTCCAGCACCTTCAGGCCTTCTTCCAGGCCCGGGCCGCGGAAGCTGGTGCCGGAGGTGCGGTTGGCCTTGTCGAAGCTGGACTTGAAGATGAAGTTGATCCCCAGCTTGCCGGTGATCTCCTTCAGCTTGCCGGCCACGTCGAGCTGCAACTGCATCGACTCGATCACGCAGGGGCCGGCGATCAGGAACAACGGCTGATCCAGGCCAACGTCAAAGTCACAGAGTTTCATCAGGTCACCTATTGATTAAAGCCCCTCTCCCGCCGGGAGAGGGTTGGGGTGAGGGTACGGTTGCGAAGCACTGCTGAAGTGCGATGGTTTTGCCCTGGCTGACGCGTGGCGACGCGTTCATCATGGCTGCCACCTCTCATTGTGTTGCGGCGCCCCTCATCCGGCGCTACGCGCCACCTTCTCCCGGGGGGAGAAGGAAACCCTCACGCACGCGCTTCCTTCAGCAGTTTTCCGCCCGCCTTCTTCTCGCGCGCAGCGCGCACGAAGCCGATGAACAGTGGATGCCCATCGCGCGGGGTGGACAGGAACTCCGGATGCGCCTGGCAGGCCAGAAACCACGGGTGCGCATCGCGCGACAGCTCGACCATCTCCACCAGCGTGTCGTCCATCGACTTGCCGGAGATCACCAGGCCGGCGTCCTCCAGCTGGGTGCGGTAGCGGTTGTTGAACTCGTAGCGGTGACGGTGACGCTCGGCGACCACGTCCTTGCCGTACACCTCGCGCGCCAGCGTGCCCGGCTTGAGCCGCTGCTCCTGCAGGCCCAGCCGCATGGTGCCGCCCAGGTCGGACTTCTCGTCGCGCTTTTCGACTTCGCCGCTGGCGGTGCGCCATTCGGTGATCAGGCCGATTACCGGGTGCGGCGACTGGCGATCGTTCTCGGTGCTGTTGGCTGCGTCCAGATCGGCCACGTGGCGGGCATAGTCCACCACCGCCGCCTGCATGCCGTAGCAGATGCCGAAGTACGGCACCTTGTGCTCACGGGCGTACTTGGAGGTGAGCACCTTGCCTTCGAAGCCACGATCGCCGAAGCCGCCCGGCACCAGAATGCCGTCGATATCCTGCAGCGCCGCCATGTCGCTGCCTTCCAGATCCTGCGCCTCCAGCCACTTCAGGTTGACCTTGGTGCGCTGGCGCAGGCCGCCGTGCCGTAGCGCTTCGGCCACCGACTTGTAGGCATCCTGGTGATCGACGTACTTGCCGACCACCGCAATGGTGACCTCGTCCAGCGGATGCTTGACCGCATCCACCACCGCAGCCCATTCGGACAGGTCGGGCGCAGCCACCTTGTCGCGCAGCTTGAACTGATCGATGACCAGTTCGTCCAGGCCCTGGCGACGCAGCTCCAGCGGCATGCCGTACAGCACATCGATGTCGGGGCAGCTGATCACGGCGCGCTCGGAAACGTTGGTGAACAACGCGATCTTGCGGCGCTCCGAATCCGGCACCGCCTGCTCGGAACGGCACAGCAGCACGTCCGGCTGGATACCGATCGAGCGCAGCTCCTTGACCGAGTGCTGGGTCGGCTTGGTCTTCAACTCACCGGCGGCGGCGATGTACGGCACCAGGGTAAGGTGCATGAACATGGCCTTCTCGGCACCACGCTCGGTGCGTACCTGGCGGATCGCTTCCAGGAACGGCAGCGACTCGATGTCGCCGACAGTGCCGCCGATCTCGATCAGCGCCACGTCGAACCCGGCGGTAGCCTCGTCGATGCAACGGCGAATCTCGTCGGTGATGTGCGGGATCACCTGCACGGTGGCGCCCAGATAATCGCCGCGACGCTCCTTGCGGATCACGTTCTCGTAGATCCGGCCGGTGGTGACCGAGTTCTTGCGCGACAACCGCGTGCGCACGTAACGCTCGTAGTGACCCAGATCCAGGTCGGTCTCGGCGCCGTCGTCGGTGACGTAGACCTCGCCATGCTGGAACGGGCTCATCGTGCCCGGATCCACATTGATGTAGGGATCCAGCTTCATCATCGTGACCTTCAGGCCACGCGCTTCCAGAATGGAGGCAAGCGAAGCGGCGGCAATGCCCTTGCCTAGCGAGGACACTACGCCGCCGGTAACAAAAATCAGGGGGGTCATGGGGCTTGAAGCCTCCCGGAAAGCCATAGTTTAGCGGGTGACGGGCGAATGCCCAAGGGTTGCGTGACGATCATGTCGCCACAGCGGCAAAGAACGCGCCGTGCATGGCGCACAAATGCAGACGCCCCGGCCGAAGCCGGGGCGTCCGTGTGGCGTATTGCCGACCCGAGATGGAATCAGCGCGCCGGCTTTTCTTCTTCCTCTTCCTCGCGCGGAGCAGTGTCGGCCTTGGGCTTGTGCGCCGCTGCGGCAGCACGGCGCTCGGCCTTGCGCTCGGCTTCGGTCTTGGCCTTGGCGTCGTCGGCCTTCTGCGCACTGGCGCCGGCGTCCTGCCCGCTCTGCTGAGGAGCCGCCTGGGCCAGGGCAGGAAGCGCGGCCACTGCGGCAGCACCGAGGGTGAGCATCAGGATGTGCTTGAACTTCATGGTGTCCTCCGGGTTCGGTGACATCCTCAGGTTGGGACGTTTGATTCCGAATCCAATGCCAGGGTATCCATCCGCACCCCGCCCTGCACTGAACGCCGGGCGCGTGCAAAAAATCGCCTCAGCCCCCACACTTGCGCGTCGTTTCACGTGCCAACGAGATGCATGAACACCCGTTATAACGCCGCCGATATTGAAGTGCTGTCGGGCCTGGACCCGGTCAAACGCCGCCCTGGCATGTATACCGACACTGCGCGCCCGAACCATCTGGCGCAGGAAGTGATCGACAACTCGGTCGACGAGGCGCTGGCCGGTCACGCCAAGCAGGTCGAAGTGACCCTGTACAAGGACGGCAGCTGCGAGGTGTCCGACGACGGTCGCGGCATGCCGGTGGACATGCACCCTGAAGAGAAGATTCCCGGTGTCGAGCTGATCCTGACCCGGCTGCATGCCGGCGGCAAGTTCAACAACCGCAACTACACCTTCTCCGGCGGCCTGCATGGCGTGGGCGTGAGCGTGGTCAATGCGCTGTCGACCAAGGTCGAGCTGTTCATCAAACGCGAAGGCAGCGAGCACCGCATGGAGTTCCGCGACGGCCACGCCGCCTCCAAGCTGGAAGTGGTCGGCACCGTCGGCAAGAAGAACACCGGCACGCGGCTGCGCTTCTGGGCCGATCCAACGTATTTCGACACGCCCAAGTTCAACGTGCGCGCGCTGCGCCATCTGCTGCGCGCCAAGGCGGTGCTGTGTCCCGGCCTGACCGTCAAGCTGCACGACGAGGCCACCGGCGAGCAGGACAGCTGGTACTTCGAGAACGGCCTGCGCGATTACCTCAAGGGCGAGATGGCCGAGCACGAGATGCTGCCGGCCGACCTGTTTGCAGGCAGCCTGAAGAAAGATACCGAAATCGTCGACTGGGCCGCGGCCTGGGTGCCGGAAGGCGAGCTGGTGCAGGAAAGCTACGTCAACCTGATCCCGACCGCGCAGCACGGCACCCACGTCAACGGCCTGCGATCGGGGCTGACCGATGCGCTGCGCGAGTTCTGCGACTTCCGCAACCTGCTGCCGCGCGGGGTCAAGCTGGCACCGGAAGACGTGTGGGACCGGGTCACCTTCGTGCTGAGCCTGAAGATGACCGACCCGCAGTTCTCCGGGCAGACCAAGGAACGCCTGTCCTCGCGCCAGGCCGCCGGCTTCATCGAAGGCGCCGCGCACGATGCCTTCAGCCTGTATCTGAATCAGAACGTTGAGATCGGCGAGAAGATCGCGCAGATCGCCATCGACCGCGCCAGTGCGCGCCTGAAGACCGAAAAGCAGATCGTCCGCAAGAAGGTCACCCAGGGCCCGGCCCTGCCCGGCAAGCTGGCCGACTGCATCAGCCAGGATCTGTCGCGTACCGAATTGTTCCTGGTCGAGGGCGACTCGGCCGGCGGCTCGGCCAAGCAGGCGCGCGACAAGGACTTCCAGGCGATCCTGCCGCTGCGCGGCAAGATCCTCAATACCTGGGAAGTGGCATCGGGCAGCGTACTGGCCTCCGAGGAAGTGCATAACCTGGCGATCGCGATCGGCTGCGACCCGGGCAAGGACGACATCACCGGGCTGCGCTACGGCAAGGTGGTGATCCTGGCCGACGCCGATTCCGACGGCCTGCATATCGCGACCCTGCTGACCGCGCTGTTCCTGCAGCATTTCCCGGCGCTGGTCGCGGCCGGCCATGTGTTCGTGGCGATGCCGCCGTTATTCCGCGTGGACGTAGGCAAGCAGGTGTTCTATGCGCTAGACGAGGAGGAAAAGACCACGCTGCTGGACAAGATCGCGCGCGAGAAGCTCAAGGGCCAGGTCAGCGTCACCCGCTTCAAGGGCCTGGGCGAGATGAATCCGCAGCAGCTGCGCGAATCGACCATCCATCCGGACACGCGTCGCCTGGTGCAGCTGACCATCGACGATGGCGAACAGACCCGCTCGCTGATGGACATGTTGCTGGCGAAAAAGCGCGCCGGCGACCGCAAGCAGTGGTTGGAGACCAAGGGCGACCTGGCGTCGCTGGAGGTTTAAGAACCTCTGGAAGCTTTAAGCCCTCTCCGGTCGGGAGAGGGGTTGGGGTGAGGGTACGCGAAGCCATTGGGCAAGTAATCGCACGAGGCTTCGCCCCGCCCCCTGATCCGCCCCTGCGGGGCACCTTCTCCCGAGGGCAGAAGAAGGCGTCACCGGGTTTCTTTTCGGTCGATGCGGATTTCAGCGGGCTGCGCAGCCCCCACCCGTTGGCTCAGAAGGCTGCCTGCAGCGGCACATCCCGCTCCAAGCCAGGCATGCCACGTCGGTCAGCGCGACACGCATGCCTTTGTGCACATCCATAAGGTGCTACCGGCGACCTAGCATCGTCGCTCCCCTGCCGAACCCCCGATGCTCATGCCCTGCTTCCTCCGCGCCAGCCTGCTGGCCTGCGCCCTGCTCAGCGGAACCGCGCTGGCCGACGCGCCCGACAAGAACGATACAAAAACCGACGCCAAATCCGATGCGGCGGCCGCCAAGCCCGTGCCACTGCCGGCCGATGCCAGCGTGCGGCAAAGCACCCGCGTGGGCGCACGCACGCTGAGTTACACCGCAACCGTCGGTACGCTGCCGGTGCGCGATGCGCAGGGCAGGACCACCGGCGAGGTGGTGTTCACCGCCTATACCGTCGATGGCAAGGACCGCCCGGTGACCTTCGCACTGAATGGCGGGCCAGGTGCGTCGTCGGTATATCTGAACATGGGCGCGATCGGACCCAAGGTGGTCGGTTTCGGCGCCGAAGGCGACAGCGCCTCCGCACCGGCGGCATTGCGCGACAACCCCGGCACCTGGCTGGACTTCACCGACCTGGTGTTCATCGACCCGGTCGGCACCGGCTTCAGCCGCGCCCTGATCGGCGACGACGAGGCCAAGAAGCAGTTCTACAACCCGCAGGCCGACGTGGAATATCTCTCGCGCGTGGTCTACGACTGGTTGCTCAAGAACCGCCGCCTGCAGGCACGCAAGTACCTGGTCGGCGAAAGTTACGGCGGCTTCCGCGGTCCGCGCATCACCCAGTACCTGCAGATCCGGCTGGGCGTGGCGATGAACGGCGTGGTGCTGGTGTCGCCGTATCTCAATCCCACCCTGGACGACAACAGCGATGTGTCGCCACTGGCCTGGATGATGACGCTGCCCTCGATCGCCGCCGCGCATCTGGAACGCCAGGGCCAGCTCAGCGACACGGCGATGCGCCAGGTGATCGATTACACCCGCGGCGACTACGCGGTGGCGCTGATGAAGGGCCGCACCGACCCGCAGGCGACCGAAGCGATGCTGCAGCAGGTCGCCCGCATGACCGGACTGGACGCGACCTATGTGCGCCGCTCCGGCGGACGACTGGACACCCAGGCGTACCTGCGCGAGGTGTTCCGCGACAAGGGCGAGCTGGGCAGCCGCTACGATTCCAACGTGACCGCGTTCGACCCTTTCCCCAACGATCCGGAGCAGCGCGCCAACGACCCGCTGCTGGACAGCATCATCGCGCCGACCACCACCGCGATGGTGGACTTCGTCACCCGTGTGGTCGGCTGGAAGGTCGATGCGCGTTATCAGGCGCTCAATTACGACGTCAACAAGCTATGGGACTGGAACGACGAACTGCGCAAGGGTGCGGTCACCCAGCTGCGCCAGTCGGTGGCGATCGACCCCAAGCTGCGCGTGTTGATCGCGCATGGCTGGAACGACCTCTCCTGCCCGTTCATGGGCTCGGTGCTGACGGTGGACCAGATGCCGACGATGGGCAGCGACCCCAAGCGCGTGCAGGTCCGCGAATATCCCGGCGGCCACATGTTCTACAACCGCACCGACAGCCAGGCCGCGTTCCGCAACGACGTCAGGACGATGTACGAAACACGCTGAGCACCGCCATCGCCGGCCGAACACGCGGCCGGCGATGCATCAAGGCAGTGGCGAGCAGACACGCAGCTGACCGCGACGCCACCAAGCAGCGCAATGACCTTCGCCACCGCCGCGCACCCGGCTTGCTCCCGTCAATCCGAAGGGGCACCAGGCGCCGCTGAATCAAATCAGCCGCGCGCGTCAGAACGCGCCGCACCAGCTGCTACGAATCCCGAATCCCGAATCACCATTCCCGATTCCCGATTCCCCATTCACAACGCCCCAGCCCGAACAGCCTCCACATTCCACCCCAGCCACTCGTAAACCCGATAGCGCGCAATGCCCAGGTACTCGTGCAAGGCGACATCGGCCACGGTGAAGTTGTAGCTCTGCGGCAACCACGCCCAGGACGCGGTCAACCAGTCCGACCGCACCGGCGTGGCGTCGATGCCGAAGTGGCGGAAGTACAGCTCGGCACGCCGCAGATGCGTGGCCGAGGACACCAGCACGACCCGCTCGGGGCGGTACTGGCGCAGCAATGGCTGGCTGAACTGCGCGTTCTGCCAGGTGTTCATGCTGGACGGCTCCATGATCAGGTCGGCCTGCGCGATGCCCAGCCCGATCAGCACCTTTCGATACACCACCGCCTCGGACAGGCCCAGCCCGCGCGCGTCGCCGCCGCTGATCTCGATCTTGCAGTCGCCGCCATGCGCACGGCATTGCCGGTACAGCCGCGCCGACTCGACGATGCGGCCGTAGGCGAACATGTTGGCCTCGGCGGTGGCATCGGGGCCATCCGGCCGCACCGTGCCGGCGCCCAGCAGCACGATCATGTTGCGCGCGCGCCAGTCGTTGAAATCGTTGACGCCGGTCTGCTGCAGCCCGTGCAGCATCCAGCTCGCCAACGGGCCGCAGCCCACCAGCAGCAGCAACGCCAGCGCGGCTGCCGCCAGCGCACGCGCACCGCGCAGCCAGCGCCGGCGGCCGATCAGCCAGGACAGCAGGAACAGCACGCACACCAGCGCAAGCATCATCGGCGCGTTTCCTCAGGCAGGACGCGTTGGCACATCAGGGTCGAACGGGACAGCCTGCGGCCGGGCACTCCGTAGTTGGCACGCATGCTCGCCGACCGAGGTGACCGCAGCGCGACATCGCTCAGGTCCAGCCGAACCATTCGAAGCAGCGCAGGATCAGATACGCCACCCCGCCCGCGGCCGGGATGGTCAGGATCCAGGCCCAGACGATGCGCTCGATCACGCCCAGCCGCAGCGAGCGGGGGTTCTTGGCGAAGCCCACGCCCATGATCGCGGTGGAGATGCTGTGCGTGGTCGACACCGGCATGCCGAAGTGCGCGGCCACGGTCAGCACGGTCGCCGAGCTGGTTTCTGCGGCAAAGCCGTGGATGGGATGCAGCTTGACCATCTTGTGGCCGAGCGTCTTGATGATCTTCCAGCCGCCCGAGGCGGTGCCGGCGGCCATCACCACCGCACAGGTCAGCACGATCCACATCGGAATGCCGGCGCCGGCGGCCAGGCCGGTGCCCGGATGCAGGAACGACAGCCAGCTCGGCAGATCGTCCAATGCGCCGGCCGACTGCGCACCGATCAGGGTCATGGCGATGATGCCCATGGTCTTCTGCGCATCGTTGTGGCCGTGGGCATAGCCCATGTAGGCGGCCGAGGCGATCTGCGCCTTGCCGAAGAACGCATTGACCCAGCGCGGACGCGCCAGCCGTCCGATCGGCCCGCCCAGTCGGGCCATGCCGGCGATGATCGCCCACAGCAGCAGCATCACCACGATACCGAGCAGGAAGCCGGCGATCGGCGAGGTGATCATCGGCACGAACACCTTCCACAACAGGCCCTTGTTCTTGGCCCAGTTGCCGATGTTTTCCGACCAGATCAACGCATTCCAGTTGTTGTGCGCGGCCGCCAGCCCGGCGCCGCACAGCCCGCCGATCAAGGCGTGCGAGGACGATGAGGGCAGGCCCTTCCACCAGGTGATCAGGTTCCAGATGATGCCGCCCAGCAGCGCGCACAGGATCACCTGCGGGGTGACCTCCACCACGTCGGTGTTGAGCAGGCCGGAGGCGATCGTCAACGCCACCGCGGTGCCGGTGAGCGCGCCGATCAGGTTCATGCCGGCGGCCAGCATCACCGCCCAGCCCGGCGACAGCACCTTGGTGGCGACCACGGTGGCGATGGAGTTGGCGGTGTCGTGGAAGCCGTTGATGAACTCGAACACCAACGCCGCCAGGATCACCACCAGAACTAGGGTAAGCACGCGGCGACCTCAGCTGTTCTTCAATACGATCTGGTACACCACCACCCCTGCCTCGCGGCAACGGTCGATGGCCTTCTCCAGAATCTCGAAGAATTCCTTGAGCAGGAACATCTGCAGCGTGTCCAGGCGGCCGGAGTAGATGTCGCGATACAGCTCGAGCATCAGCCGGTCGGCTTCGTTTTCCAGCATGCGCAGCTTGTCGTTGAGCGCGGTCATGCGATCGATGTTCATCTGCGGCAGGTCGGTCACCATCTCCACCACCACGGCGGCAGCCTGTTCCAGCATCGCCGCGCGCGGGGCGAAGTCGATGTGCTCCAGATGCTTGGTGGCCAGCGAGTACCGGTCGGCAAACTTCTCGACCTGCTTGGGAATCTTGTACAGCGCCGAGCCCAGCGCTTCGATGTCCTCGCGCTCGATCGGGGTCATGAAGCTGTCCACCAGCGCCTGGCCGATCTTGTCCGAGGCGGCGCGCTCGCGCAGGCGAGCCAGCTTGAAGGCGTCCAGCGCGGGTTGGCGGTCGGACGTGCGCATCATGGCGTGCAAGGCCTTGGTGCTGTCGTAGGCGGCCTGCGCCGCTTCGTTCAGAAGCGCATAGAACTGCTTGCCGGAGCCGAAGATGGTCTGCAACGAGAACATGGGTGGAAAACTTCCTGCCGTCGAGGGAGAGACGGACGCCAAGCGCGAATTATGACCGTTCCATGACCTGTCTGGGTATCTCGGTCGCGCAAGCGGCCTTCACATGGGCATTTCCCGGTTCGAACCACCCTGTGGTTTGCTAACATGCTCCCGCGCCTTCGGGTGCACCCTATGGAAGACGACCCTATATTCCCCCGTTGCCGCCCCGCCGCTGCGCGCGCCGGCCAACCCAGTGCTCGCCCGCCCTCCCCTTCACTGACCGGGGAAGACGCCCGTGGTTGAGTTTCTGATCGTCATTGCGCTGATCCTGTTGAACGGCTTCTTCGCGATGTCGGAAATGTCCCTGATGACCTCGCGCAAGAGCCGCCTGAAGCAGATGGCCGGCTCCAGCAAGCGTGCCGCGCGCGCACTGGCGCTGGCCGAAAGCCCGGAAAACTTCCTGTCCACGGTGCAGATCGGCATCACCCTGATCGGCATCCTGACCGGCGTGTTCGGTGGTGAGGCGATCGGCGAGGCCATCAGCAGCTGGCTGCAGGGGCTGTTCCCGGCACTGTCGGCCTCGTTCGAACTGGTCGGCAAGCCGCGCCCGTATTCGGTGGTGATCGGCAGCACGCTGGCGGTGGCCCTGATCACCTTCCTGACGCTGATCTTCGGCGAGCTGGTGCCCAAGCGGCTGGCGTTGCGCAACTCCGAGGACATTGCCGGGGTGGTCGCAGTGCCGATGGCCTGGCTGGCCAAGATCGCCGCGCCCGGCGTGTGGGTGCTGGCGCGCTCGACCCGGCTGGTGCTGCGCATGCTCGGCATGGGCAAGGACGAATCGGCATCGGTGACCGAAGAGGAGATCCGCATGCTGGTGGCCGAAAGCCACGAGGCGGGCGTGATCGATGCGCACGAGCGCGACATGATGAACCGCGTGATGCGGCTGGGCGACCGCACCG
This sequence comes from Xanthomonas sp. CFBP 8151, assembly GCF_011761885.1. Classification (NCBI taxonomy): domain Bacteria; kingdom Pseudomonadati; phylum Pseudomonadota; class Gammaproteobacteria; order Lysobacterales; family Lysobacteraceae; genus Xanthomonas; species Xanthomonas sp. CFBP 8151. The sequence continues at coordinate 484,156 of NZ_JAASQZ010000003.1, read as the reverse complement.
CCGACAGCCTGATGACGCCGCGCAACCGCATCGCCTGGCTGGATGCCAATGCCGAACCCGAACGCAATCTGCTGGTGATGCGCGAACACGAATTCTCGCGCTACCCGGTCTACCGCGGCAGCGACCAGGACATCGCCGGCGTGCTGGAGGTCAAGTCGCTGGTCACGCGCATGGATGGACACGGCGCGCATCTGTTCCAGGCCCTGCGCGACACCTTGTTCGTGTCCGAATCCACGCATGCGATGAAGCTGCTGGAGATCTTCCGCGAAGAACAGCAGTCGATGGCGCTGGTGGTGGACGAATACGGCGAAATCCGTGGGCTGGTGACCATCAGCGACCTGATGGGCGCGGTGGTCGGCCGCCTGCAGGCGGTGGAAAACACCGACGAGGATGCGCTGGTGGTCACGCGCGGCGACGGCTCGCTGTTGATCGACGGCTCGCTGCCGGTGGAGGAACTGCGCGAGGTGCTGGGCGCCGAACTGCCGGAAGCCGACGAAGGCGACTACCACACCCTCGCCGGCCTGTGCATCTACTACTTCGGCCGCATCCCGCAGGCCGGCGAATTCTTCGATTGGGCTGGCTGGCGCATCGAGATCGTCGATCTGGATGGCGCGCGCGTGGACAAGCTGCTGCTGAGCCGCGTCGGCGACGAGGGCAGCGATGACATCGTCGGATAACGGCGTACCGCCATCGGATGCGGCGGACGGCGAGCAGATGCGCTATCGCAACGAAGGCATCCGCAGCCTGCTGGCAGCCTTCAGCGAGGGCGATCCGGAGCATGTGCTGCGGGTGCGCGAGATTCTGGCCGATCTGCAGCAGAGCGCGTTCGGGGTGTTTCTGTTCCTGGCGATCCTGCCGTCGTTCATTCCCATCCCTGGCGTGGCTGGCGGTATCAGCGGCCCGCTGACGGTGCTGATCGGATTGCAGATGGTGTGCTGCCTGCGCAAGCCGTGGGTGCCGCGTTTTATAGGTGAGCGCGGGCCGCGCCGCAGCACCGGCCAGCGTTTCGTCGCGCGACTTGCGCCGACGCTGCAACGCCTGGACCGGCTGCTCAAGCCACGCCTGCACGGCATGCTGGACCGGATTCCGGCGCAGATGTTCACCGGCGTGCTGCTGGTGCTGGTCGGCATCTTGCTGACGCTGCCGATTCCGTTCACCAATTACATCTTCGGGCTGATCCTGCTGCTGTTTGCGCTGGCCCTGCTCGAGCGCGACGGCGCATTGCTGCTGGTGGGCTGGGCCGCTGCGCTGATCTCGGTGGCGGTGTTCGGGGTCACTTCGGACCAGTTGCTGGAGCTGATCCGAGGTTGGTGGCCGGCCGCCTGGCGCTGAGCGCGCAACGACCGGCGCACCTGGAGCGCGCTTACTTCAGATCGACCACGCGGTTGTCCGACAGGCTGCCGGTATCGTCGGTCACGGCCGCCATCACGAAATACAGCGCCTTGCCCAGCAGTCCGCTCGGGCCATCCCAGTACTCGGCCGATTCGGCGCGCACATGGATCAGACGCAGGTTCGGGTCGTCCTTGCCACCCGGGAAAAACACCTTCATCGCCGGCGACCACAGCTGCTCGATCTTGGCGCGGTCATCGACCAGGCGTGCGGTACCGGCGACCGACACGTAGCTGTTCTTCGAGGCCGAGGCATAGGCCACGTTGACGCGCGGGTCGGCGGCGATTTCGGCCACCTTGGGGCTGTCGGCGGCGGTGGCGAACCACAGGTCGCCATCGAATTCGACCTCCTGCGTGCCCAACGGCCGGCTCACCAACTTGCCGTCGGCCGACACGGTCGTGAACATCGCGATGTCCACGCCGCGGATCAATTCCGCCAACTGCTTGATGCTCTCGCTGCGTTCCTGAAATTGCATGCTGGTGTTCCCAATGGAGGTGCACGCATCTGAGCCGATCGCCGCGCAAAGCGACGTGAATCACGCAGGGGTCACGTCCAGCTCGCGGCAAGCCAGTGCGGCGATTTCGAACGAACGCAAACGCGCAGCATGGTCGTAGATGTTGGCGGTGAACAGCAGCTCGTCCGGCGTGTGGCGCTCGATGAACTCGGCCACGCCCTGCGCGATCTGCCCGGCATCGCCCAGTACCGTGCATGCCAGCGCACGCTCGACACCTGCGCGCTCGTGCGGCTGCCAGAAGCTGTCGATGTCGTCGACCGGCGCGGGAATCTTGCCCGGCTTGCCGCGGCGCAGGTTGACGAAGCTCTGCTGCTGGGTGGTGAACAGGCGGCGTGCCTGCGCTTCGGTCTCCGCAGCCACCACATTCAAGGCCAGCATCACGTGCGGCCTGGCCAACTGCGCGGACGGGCGGAATTCGCGGCGGTAGATCGCCACCGCCTCGTCCATCGCATCGGGCGCAAAATGCGAGGCGAACGCGAACGACAAGCCCATCGCTGCGGCCAGCCGCGCACTGAACAGGCTGGAACCCAGCAGCCACACCGGCACGTCGAGGCCGCCCCCCGGCACCGCCTGCACCAGTTGCCCCGGCACCACCGGCGCGAAGTAGCGCAGCAGCTCGGCCACGTCCTGCGGGAAATGGTCGGCGCTGTCGAAATAGCGGCGCAGGGCGCGCGCGGTCGGCTGGTCGGTGCCGGGCGCGCGGCCCAGGCCCAGGTCGATGCGCTGCGGATACAACGAGGCCAACGTGCCGAACTGTTCGGCCACCTGCAGCGGCGCATGGTTGGGCAGCATGATGCCGCCGGCGCCGACGCGGATGGTCTTCGTGCCGCCGGCGACATGGCCGATCAACACTGCGGTGGCGGCGCTGGCGATGCCCGGCATGTTGTGGTGCTCGGCCAGCCAGTAACGCTGGTAGCCCCAGCGCTCGGCGTGCTGGGCCAGATCGAGCATGTTGGCGAAGGCGTGGGTGGTGTCGCTGCCTTCGCAGACCGGCGCCAGGTCGAGCACGGAAATGGGCGTCATCGGATGACTCCGGGGAATGAGTGATGTGCAACAGATGGGGCTGGCCAGGCGGCTTTGCCACCTGCCGAGATGGCGCTGGGGGGATTACAGCATTCCAGTGGCCGAACAGCGCGCGGCGTCGCTTGACTCCGTTTCCGGCTCACCGCACGGTGCTGCGCGGATCGAGCGACTTCCGACCGGCGCCGCAGTGACGGCAGATCCGCCTGCCTGCGCAGGACGGATGCCTGTGGGTTGTTCGACCTGTCCCGGCCCCCTGCACCGGCTCCGGGCCGATCGGTGACGGTATCGCGGCCGCGCCATGATGGTGACCGGCGCCATCGATCGCGCAATCCGATCAGGCCGACGGTCCCAGCACCTCGTGCAGCTTTCCGCTGAACTCGCCCAGCGTAAACGGCTTGGCGATCATGCTCATGCCTTCGGCAAGAAACTCGCCGCGATCGCGCGCGGTTTCCGCATAGCCGGTCATGAAGATCACCGGCAGATCGCGCCGCGACTGCCGCGCGATCTCTGCCAACTGGCGCCCGTTGAGTCCGGGCAGGCCGACATCGGTCACCAGCAGATCGATCCGCCGTTGCGAGGCCAGGATCGGCAGCGCCGCATCGGCGTCGGCCACCACATCGGCTTCATAGCCCAACTCGTTGAGCAGTTCGGTCACCAGCAGCCGCACCTGCTCGTCGTCTTCCACCACCAGCACCTGCTGGCCGCGCCCGGCGACCACCGCGCCGGCTTGCGGTTGCGGCGCCAGCGCTTGCGGATGGAGACCGGCAGGCAGGTACAGGCTCACCGTGGTGCCCTTCCCCAACTCGGACTCCACCCACACCTGCCCGTTGGACTGTTGCATGAAGCCGTAGATCATCGACATGCCCAGGCCGGTGCCCTGCCCGATCGGCTTGGTGGTGTAGAACGGTTCGAACACACGCTCCAGCACATCGGCCGGCATGCCGACGCCGCTGTCTGTCACCGACACCACCGCGTAACTGCCCGGTGCCAGCGTCACCCCGCGCCCGAGCTGCAGCGGCTGCCCTTCGACCTGCAACTGCCGGGTGGCGATGCGCAACTGCCCGCCAGCGGGCATCGCATCGCGGGCATTGATCGCCAGATTGAGCAGCGCGCTTTCCAGCTGGTTTTCGTCGACATACGCCTGCGGCAGGTCGGCCTGCAGGTCGGTCTCCAGATGCACCGATTCGCCCAGCGTGCGCGCCAGCAGTTCCTGCAGCGATACCACCAGATCGTTCAGATGCAGATGCCGCGCTTCCAGCGACTGCCGGCGCGAGAACGCCAGCAGCCGCTGCGTCAGTGCCGCCGCGCGCAAGGCCGATGCCGACGCCACATCCAGAAAGCGGCCCAGCCCCTCGGTGCGGCCCTGATCGATGCGCAGGCGCGCCAGGTCCAGCGCCGACAGGATCCCGGTCAGCATGTTGTTGAAGTCGTGTGCGATGCCGCCGGTCAGCTGGCCCACCGCTTCCATTTTCTGCGCCTGGCGCAACGCCGCTTCGCTGGACTCGCGTGCCAGCATCTGCTGCTGCAGCTCGGCGGTGCGCTCGGCCACCTTGACCTCGAGCAGGCTGGCTTGCTGCTGGATCGACTCCAGCGCAAGCGCACGCGCGGTGATGTCGGTGGCAAACACATGAAAGCCGTCCACCTTGCCGCCCGCAGCCAGGCGCGGCATATAGCGGATCTCCGCATCGCGCCGACGCCCGTCGGCGTGCGGCCAGCTGGCCTCCACCGTCAATGCCTGCCCGGCCAGTGCGGCTTCGATCCAGGCGCGACGCTCCTGCACCACCGCAGGTCCGACCACGTCCACCAACGGACGCCCTATCACATCGGCAGGCGGGATGCCGATCCAGTCTTCATACGACCGGTTGGCAAACCGGTACACCAGGTTCTTGTCGATGAAGGCAATCAGCACCGGCAGTGCGTCGGTGACGCGGCGCAGCTCGGCCTCGCTCGACATCAACGCCGTCTTGTTTTCGGCCAACTGCGCCATCTGGTCGCGGATCACGAATTGCTTCTGTCGCGATCGCAATGCGGTGGAAATCGCGCTCAGCAATGAAGACGAACTCAGCGGCCGTTCCAGCTCGATGACGTTGGTAACTTCCGGCGGCAGCGTGGCCTGACGCCCACGATGAGTGCCGCGCGGCGCACGCAGCAGCACGAACGGAATATCCGACCATGCGGCCTGACTCTGCAGGACGTGCGAGAGCTGCTGCAGATCGCCGCCGACCGCCTCTTCGGTCAACACCACCACGCCAGAGGCATCGAGCAGGTCGTCCGCCAGCGCAACCAGCGAGCCGTATACCCGGCGCGTCAGCCCGCGCTGACCGACGATCCCGGCAATGCTCTCCGCATCGCGGCCAAATGGCGCGATGATGTGGACGATGGATCCATCCGGATCACAGGTAGTCAAGTGGACGATCCAGCAACGGCGTATCGTCCCCAACGAAATGCGGAGTACCGGTCAGCACGCCGTGGAACTTCTCCAGCGGCTCGCTCAGGTGGATACCGCTCGTCCCGATGCGCAACTCGCGGATCGAATCCTCATGCGCGCCACTGCGGTTCTTGATCACCGACAAGGCCTTGCGGATGCGCCCTTGCGCTTCGAAGAAGCGGAACAGGATGACGGTATCGGCCATGTAGGAGATGTTGAGGTTGCCGGTGGACATCGTGCCGACCAGGCCGTGCTGCGGATTGACCAGGAATGTGGTTACACCGCTCTGGTTGAGGTACGACAACAACTCGTGCATCTGCAGCATCAGCTGTTTTTCCTGCGGCATCGAGGTGAGATAGCCGTTGAGGCTATCGATCACCAGCACGCGGCAGTCGCGCTGTTCCACACTGGCGCGCACCGCCCAGGCAAATTCACCCGGGGTCAGCTCGGCCGGATCCATCTGATGCAATTCCAGCAGACCCGCGTCCAGATACTTGCGCAGGTCCATGCCCAGGCTCTCGGCTCGCGTCAGCAAGGTACCGGTGCGCTCGTCGAACTCCAGGATGCAGCAATGCTCGCCGCGCTCGCAGGCGGCGGCCACATACTGCAGCGCGATGTTGGTCTTGCCGGAACCGGCAGGCCCGGTCAGCAGCGTGCTGGTACCGCGCAGCGGGCCGCCGTGCAACAGCGCATCGACACGCTCCACGCCACTGGACACCAGATCGCCAACGAACGGCACATGGTGATCGGAGGCGATCAGGCGCGGAAAGATCCGCATGCCGCCGGTGGTGATGGTGATGTCGTGGTAGCCAGCGATGAAATCCACGCCGCGCAGTTTCTGCACCTGCATGCGCCGACGCGCCGCACCGAAATCCAGCGTCATGCGTTCCAGCGAAATCACCCCATGGCACAGACTGTGCAGATGCGCATCGCGTTGGCCGTTCTCGCCGGTGAGGTCGTCGACCAGAAACAAGGTGATATTGCGCGGCGCAAAGAACTGCTTGAGCGCCAGCACCTGACGCCGATAGCGCAGCGAGTCCTGTGCCAGCAGGCGCAACTCGGACAACGAGTCGAATACCACCCGTGTCGGCTTGACCCGATCGACCTCTGCCTGGATCAGCTTGATGGTGCCATCCAGCTCCGTTTCCCACGGATGCAGAATGGACTGCTGGCGTCCATCGCCCAGGAACGCTTCGGCCGATGCCAGCTCGAAGATATGCAGCGCATCCAACGACCAGTCATGCGACGCAGCCACTTCGGTGAGCTCGTCGATGGTCTCCGACAAGGTCACGTATAGACAACTCTCGTCCTTGGCAGCGCCATCGAGCAGGAACTGCAGTGCCATGGTGGTCTTGCCCGAGCCGGGCTGGCCCTCCAGCAAGTACAGGCGGTTGGCCGGCAGGCCGCCGCGCAGAATGGTGTCAAGCCCTGTCGTACCAGTCGTAATGCGGTTTGCGATCATCGGCTTCAAATTTCCCATAGGCTTAAATTTATCACGGGCGCGTGATCGACCGCTGCGCGCCACTGAATGGATCAGATTGCTTGGCGCGGCCTGAGCGCTGGCGATACCGCCATGGTGCCGTGACCTGCGCCGCGCTTGATGCCGGTTGCGACACGTTCGTCACGCGCCCAGGCCTAGCGTTGCACCTGAAGTGCATCGCATGGTTGCGATCGCTCGAGGACAGCGGTGAATCACGCATCATGTAGCGCCCGTATCCTGTTGGTCGAAGACGACGATGCCATTCGTGCGCTGACCGCAGATATCCTGAGTGACGAGGGCTATCAGGTCACCGCTTCTTCCGACGCCGAGCAGGCACTGGAGCAGCTCAACCATGCGCGTCCGTTCGATCTGCTGCTCTCGGACATCTGCCTGCCTGGCATGAACGGGCGCGACCTGGCAGACAACGCGCGCCGCCTGTACCCCGCCTTGCCTGTCGTGTTCATGACCGGCTACGCCGGTTCCATCGCCAAGCGCGCGGATTTTCTGGATACCGGCATGCGGCTGCTGACCAAGCCGTTTTCATTGCGCGACCTGTTGGGCATCGTGCAAACCGCGCTGTAGGCAAGCCGTCCGGGTTGTCGCCACGCCTGCATGCACGCTTCAGGGCGATCCGCGCTCCAGCAATTGCGCCACGCGGCGTTCCAGGTCCACCGCCAGAAACGGCTTGGTCAGCACCTCCATGCCCTCCTCCAGCTGCCCCGCGCCCACTGCCGCCGTTGCCGCGTAGCCGGTGACGAACAGCACCGGCAGCGTCGGTCGGTGCTGTCGCCCCGCGTCGGCAACCTGACGCCCGTTCAATCCGCCGGTCAGCCCGACGTCGGTCACCAGCAGATCGATCGTCTCCTGCGAGCGCAGGCGCTCCACCGCCGCGCTGCCTTCTGCCGTCTCGATGACGCGGTAACCCGCTTCGCTCAGCACCTCGGACATCAGCACGCGGATCGGGGTTTCATCTTCCACCAGCAGCACCGTGCAACGCTGCGCCACCGAGCGCAGCGGTTGCTCGGTCGCCGGCACCAGCTCATCGAGCGCCAGCACGCCATTGAAGCGCGGCAGGTACAACGCCATCGTGGTGCCGACGCCCACCTCCGAATCGATCCGCACGTGGCCGCCGGACTGGCGGGTGAACCCGTAGATCATCGACAGCCCCAGACCGGTGCCCTGCCCGATCGGCTTGGTGGTGAAGAACGGCTCGAACACCTTGGACATCACGTCGGCGCTCATGCCGGTGCCGGTGTCCTGCACGCTCAGGCATACGTACTCGCCGATCGGCAGATCCAGCTGCTGGGCGGCGCCGGCCTCCAGCAAACGGTTGGCGACAGCGATGGTGAGCTCGCCGCCATCGGGCATCGCATCGCGCGCGTTGATGCACAGGTTCAATAGCGCGTTTTCCAGCTGTGGCGCATCCACCAGCACTTTCCAGGCGTCGGTTGCAGGACGCAGCCGCAACGCAATCGAGGGGCCCAGCGTGCGCGCGATGATGTCATGCATGCCCTGCACCAGTGCCTGCACCTCCAGCGCGGTGGGCGCCAGGGTCTGCCGGCGCGAAAACGCCAGCAGTCGCTGGGTCAACGCGGTGGCGCGCGCGGCGCTGGATTGCGCCATCTCCACATAGCGCTCCAGACGATCGTACTTGCCCTGCTCGATTCGCGCCTGCAGCAGCTCCAGGCCGACGCTGATCGCCGTCAGCAGGTTGTTGAAGTCGTGCGCCAACCCGCCGGTCAGCTGACCGACCGCCTCCATCTTCTGACTCTGGCGCAGCTTTTCCTCGGCCAGCAGCAGCGCCGCGCTGCGTTCGCGCACGCGCTCTTCCAGCGTTTCGGTCAACTGACGCAGCTGCTGTTCGGCCAGCCGCTTGTCGGTGATGTCGGCAGCGGTGCCGAACCACTCCACGATCTGCTCGCGCTCGTCCAGCAAGGGGATCGCGCGCATCAGGGTCCACCCCACCTGCTGATTGGCATCCAGCACGCGATACTCCACATCCAGCCCGGTCTTGTTGATGATCGAATGCGCAATGGCTTCGGACAGCCGCGCACGATCGTCCGGGTGCACCATCTCCTGCTGCCAGTTCAGGCTTGCCGAGAGCGCATCGCTCAGCGCCCCCTCGCCAACCAGTTGGCGAAACTCGCGCCAGTCGGCGGTGGCCGAAAAGATCGATTGCGAGGATGCGCGCACCAGCGCATCCAGCCGGCGCTCGCTCGCGCGCAGGGCTTCGCTGGCCAGCCGCTCGGCGGTACGGTCGCGCAACACCTTGACAAAGCCGATAGCCGCGCCGGTTTCTTCACGTAGCACCATCAGCGAACCGTTCGCCCAGAACCGCTGGCCGGACTTGCGCACGTGCCAGCGCTCGTCCATGCCGCTACCGCTTTCCAGCGCCGCCGCTGCCTCGATCAGGATCTGCCGGCGCTCCACATCCTCTGGGGTAAAGGTGCGCTCCAGCGTCTGGCCCAGCATCTCGGTCTCGCTCCATCCCAGAATGCGCTGTGCACCCTCGTTCCAGGACGTCACCAAGCCGTGCAAATCGGTTGCGATGATCGCGTAGTCCATCACGCTGTCCAGGATCTGCCGGTTGCGCACTTCCGCCTCGCGCACCGCGCGTTCCAGGCCGATGCGGTCGGTTATGTCCAGGCCCTGCACGAAGATGCCGGAAACGGTGCCGTCGGCACCGGCAATCGGCTGATAGACCAGATCCAGCAGGCGCGGCTCCAGCGCGCCGCCGGGCTCGGCCTGCACGTTGTAGGTGAGCGCATTGGCCGCATAGGCGCGTCCGGACTGATACACCTCGTCCAGGCGGTGCAGATGCCCCTGCTCGACCATATCCGGCAAGGCTTCGGCCAGCGGCTTGCCGATCACGTCGCGGTGCCCGATCAGGCGCGAATAGCACGGGTTGGCGAACTCCACCCGATGCTGCGGACCGCTGAGGAACGCCATGAACATCGGCGCCTGCTCGAACAACCGGATCAGCCGCTCGTGCTCATCGGCAAGACGGTTTTGCGCCACCTTGCGGTCGGTGACTTCGTTGGTGACGCAGAACGCGCCGCCCACACGCCCATCGTCCAGATAGATCGGCGAGAACGAGAACGTCCACCAGGTGTCTTCCGGCATGCCATAGCGGTTCATGCCGATCGGCACCTCCTCGAAGCGCGAGGCGCGCCCCGCGAACGCGGCTTCGATCGGCGCACGCACCGCCCCCCATGCATCGGCCCACAACTCCCGCAGCGGCGCGCCCAGCGCATGCGGCTGCCGCGGCCCCAGGATCGGCGCATAGGCATCGTTGTAGAAAAAGGTCAGCGCATCGCCCCACACCACATACATGCTTTCCGGCGAGCTGAGCATCAGGCTGACAGCATTGCGCAGCGGCGACGGCCACTGCGCACTCGGCCCCAGCGGCGTTGCGGCCCAATCGTAGGCGCGCACGGCCTGCGCCATGGCGCTCTCGCCATAAGGAAACGACGCGCTCATGCGGCGCCCAGGCGTGCTGCCGTCCAGCGGCAGTCGTCGTACGTGCGGGACGCAACGCGGTGCGCAGCCAGCTTACCAATCACCCAAACAAGCATTTTTTCCGAACCATTGAACAAGACTCAAAGGGCCAACGCCGCGCATCGCCGACTGGCAGGACCGGATAGGCCGACATGCCGGCCTGACCTGCAACCAACGCCATCCGGCGTCGCCGTTGGCGCCCTGCACGGCATGCAGCGCCCGCCTAAGTTACAACACTCACGTGACGATGCGTCCCGATTGCGTGCAGGCCCCACCACGGCGCGCGTTGCTGCGCGGCACCCGTCAGATCCCTCGCCGTGGCGCGCAGGCGATGTCCCGTGGTGCGCGTGCCCGGATAAAATCGCAAGATGGCCGAAAGGCGTGGCACGGTGACGCAGATGCAGGATCGCGACGTACTCATTCATCCTCTGGCTGCGGTGGCACCGGGGTATCTGGCCAACCATGCTGCACGGGTCTTCAATCGTCTGGTAGATGCGCAACTGCGACCGCACGGCATGTCGCTGGCCCTGATCGGGCCGGTCATGCTGTTGTCCTGGAAAGGGCCGATGCTGCAACGCGACCTGGTGATCGACTCGGCAGTCAAGCAGCCGGCAATGGTGGCCCTGCTGGACAAGCTGGAGGGCCTGGAGCTGGTCAAGCGCTCGCCGACGCCGCAGGACCGCCGCGCTGCGGTGGTCTCGCTCACACCCCGCGGACGCAAGATCGCCGCCATCGGCGGCCAGATACTGATCGATCTGAATGCCGATGCGCTGAAGGACTTCGCACCCGAGGAAGCACAGCAGACTGTCGCGTTCATGCAGCGCCTGATCGTCAATCTGGAGCAGCGCGACCAGGACATGTAATATCACACCTGATATTTATTCCTCGGGTGATCCGTCATGTCGCGTCGCATCCTCATCACCGGCGCAAGCGTCGCCGGCAACACCGTGGCTTGGGCGCTCGCCCAGCGGGGATTTGACGTCAGCGTCGTCGAGCAGGCCGCGCAGTTTCGCGATGGCGGGCAGAACATCGACGTGCGCGGCGTCGGCCGCGAGGTCCTGCAGCGAATGGACCTGGAGCAGGCCGCACTCGAGCACGGCACCGGCGAGGAAGGCACCGCCTGGGTCGACGAACACGGCCATGCGGTGGCGACCTTCAAGACCGACGACATCGACGGCGATGGCCCGACCGCAGAACTGGAAATCCTGCGCGGCGACCTCGCCCGCCTGATCTACGACGCCGCCCGCCAGAAAGCCGAGTATCGGTTCGGCGACCGCATCGTCGGCATCGACGACGACGGCGATGCGGCCACCGTCCGCTTCCGCAGCGGACGCCGCGACCGCTTCGATGCCGTCATCGTCGCCGAAGGCGTCGGCTCGGCCACACGCGAGATACTGTTCCCCGGCGAGAACGACCCGCGCTGGATGGATCTGACCATTGCCTACTTCACCATCGCACGCGCCGCCGACGATGACCGCCTATGGCGCTGGTATCACACCACCGGCGGGCGCAGCATCTCGCTGCGCCCGGACCAGCACGGCACCACGCGCGCCATGCTGTCGCTGCAGAAGGTTTCCGAGGGCGAGCAGGACTGGGACATGGCAACCCAAAAGGCCTACCTGCGCGAACGCTTCACCGACGCCGGTTGGCAGGCTGCGCGGGTTTTGGACGGCATGGACACCACCGACGATTTCTACTTCGATGCCTTGCGGCAGGTGCGCATGCCGCGCTGGCACGCTGGCCGCGTCGTGCTGACCGGCGACGCTGCCTGGTGCGCAACCCCGCTGGCCGGCATCGGCGCCACCCTGGCGGTCACCGGCGGCTACGTGCTGGCCAACGAGATCGCACGCGCCGCGACGCTAGAACAGGCCTTTGCCGCCTACGCCGACGCCATGCGGCCGATGGTGGAACAAGGCCAGGGCGTGCCGAAGATCGGCCCGCGCCTGATGAATCCGCATAGCCGGCTCGGCATCCAGCTGCTGCACGGCGCACTGAAATTCGCCAGCCAACCCAGCATCCAGAACATTGCCGCCAAGCTGATGACGCCGTCGATGAAGGCGCCGGATCTGTCGCGCTATGACTGAAGCGGTCTAGATCGGTGGCGCTGCTGACGTAGCGGCACTGTGTGCCTGTATTACATCGACACCCGCAAGTGGCCGCAGCCCCTCGCAGCGGCCGTCGCAACGACTCGGCGACCCGCCGAAACCGATCCGCCTGTTGCCGACGCCGACCGGCGCTGCAGCACTGCCAAGCGGCCGCGCTTGGCGGCTTGCGACTTCGATCGCCCTGGCCTGGCGGCAGTGCGACGCCAACCGAAGATGAATCCCACCGTGGCGAGCGGTTTCATTTCTGATGACGCAGGCCGCTAACGAACACGTCGAGACATCCTTCGTGCAGCGGTCACGCTGCCGACCCCATCGGTGTCCCGGGCGCATCGCCTCCCAGCTGTTGCTGGGACTCTTCCTGCTTTTCCGCTAGCCGGATCACCGATCAAACTCCCTATGCCACTGCTTTCGAATCTGCGCATCGGTCAGCGCCTGGCCCTCGGCTTCCTCGCGATCATTGTCCTGATGGTGATCCTCACCATCGTCGGCATCCAGCGCGTGCGCAGCATCCACCAGCAGCTCACCGCCATCAACGAAGTCAACAGCGTCAAGCAACGCTACGCGATCAATTTCCGCGGCAGCGTGCACGACCGTGCGATCGCCCTGCGCGATGTCGTGCTGCTGGACGACCCGGCAGAGCGGCACACGGCAGAGCAATCGATCGACAAGCTCGCCGCGGACTACACCCGCTCGGCGCAGCCGCTGGACGACATGATCGCGGCCTCCAAGGACGCCGAAGAAAAGGCCATCCTCCAACGCATCAAGGCCGTCGAACAGCGCACCATGCCGCTGATCGCGCAGGTGCGTGCATTCCGCGATGGCGCCGACAAGCCGCATGCCGAACAACGCCTGCTGCAGCAAGCGCGCCCCGCCTTCGTCGCCTGGCTGGCCAGCATCAACGCGTTCATCGACCTGCAGGAAGCCAAGAACCGCGCGGCCGCCAAAGACGCGGTGACCACCGCGCGTAGCTTTGCCATGCTGATGGTGGTTTCCACCATCATCGCCTTGCTGCTGGGCGCAACCATTGCGTTGTTGCTGACGCGCAGCGTGGTGCTGCCCTTGCGCCAGTCGCTGCGGCTGGCAGAGCGCATCAACGATGGCGATCTGCGCAGCCAGGACCTGCCCACCAGCAAGGACGAATCCGGCCAGCTGCTGCGCGCCATGCAACAGATGCAGCGCCGCCTGCAGGATGTGATCTCCGCCCAGCGCAACATGGCGGCCCGCCACGATGCCGGCGAGATCAGCTATCGCACCGACGCCCGGCAGTTCCCCGGCGAGTACGGGCACATGGTGCAGGACACCAACACACTGGTGCATGCGCATGTGCAGACCCAACTGCGCATCACCGAGGTCATGGGCAGCTATGCGATCGGCGACCTGGCTCCCGAAATCGAACAATATCCCGGCGAAAAAGCCGCCATCACCGCCACCATGCAGCAGGTGAAGCAGAACCTGCAGGCCATCAACGCGCAGATCCAGCAGCTCACCCAGGCTGCGTGCGCCGGCAACTTCGCGCTGCGCGGCCAGCCGGAAAAATTCGAGCACGACTTCCGCCTGATGGTGGAAAACCTCAACACCATGATGGCCACCTCCGACACCAACCTGGCCAGGTTCTCCGACCTGCTGCGCTGCATTGCCGATGGCGACCTGACCGTGCGCATGAGCGGCAACTTCCACGGCGTGTTCGCCTCCATGCGCGACGATGCCAACAGCACCGTGCATCGCCTGACCGACATCGTCACGCATATCCAGACCACCTCCAACAGCATCGGTTTTGCCGCCGAAGACATCGCCAGCGGCAATCAGGAACTGTCCCGCCGCAGCGAACAGCAGGCCGCCAGCCTGGAAGAAACTGCCGCCTCGATGGAAGAGCTGACCTCCACCGTCAAGCAGAATGCCGAGCATGCCGGCCGCGCCAATCAGCTTGCGCTGGGCGCCGCCGCCATCGCCTCGGAAGGACGCGACGTGGTTGGCCAGGTCATCGAACAGATGTCCGGCATCGAGGCCTCGTCCAGGCGTATCGCCGACATCATCTCGGTCATCGACGGCATCGCCTTCCAGACCAACATCCTGGCCCTCAATGCCGCCGTCGAGGCCGCACGCGCCGGCGAACAGGGCCGCGGATTCGCCGTGGTCGCCTCGGAAGTGCGCACCCTTTCGCACCGCTCATCGGACGCCGCCAAGGAGATCAAACGCCTGATCGACGACTCCGTGCAGCGCGTCGCCGACGGTGCAACGCTGGTGCACAAGGCCGGCACCACCATGGGCGAAGTCGTCACCAGCGTCCAGCATGTCACCGACATCATGGGCCACATCTCCGCCGCCTCGCAGGAACAGGCCGGCGGCATCGAGCAGGTCAACCTGACCATCGCCCAGATGGACGAAACCACCCAGCAGAACGTCAGCCTGGTCGAAGCCGCGAGCACGGCGGCACGTTCGCTGGAAGCGCATTCGACCCAGCTGACGCGGGCGGTTGAGGTGTTCAAGGTCAATGCGTCGGTGATCTGACTGGCCGGTAGCGCGATCTGCTCGCGGCGAGACGGACCAGGGCTGACTTCGGGCGATCGGTGATGCCAACCTGCGCTGCCCGCCTCCGGATTCCTGCGCGGTTGGTGTGGAAGCCGATGGCGGCAGCGCATCGGCAGTCAGGGCCGAGGTGGATCGGCCACTGATGCGCTCGGTCACGAAAAAATCCCGGTTCCATGGTCATGCATTGTCGTTCCCGGGCGCATTGATCAATTGACGCGCCTGTCGCTGCCAGCTCTCGCGCATGGCTGACACCTGTGCGAACGCATCTTGGCAACGTGACGCTGCATCATACTGATGTGATCGCTACATCCGCGCAGCGCGCTGAGGACATCAGCGACCATCTCCACTACACACGAGCATGACCACCGCCATGGAACGTATCCGCTTCCTCCGCATGCCAGTGCTTGCAACGCTTTTTGTCATCTCGCTTGCCGCGTGTGCGGCGTCTGGCCCCGTCACCAGCCAGCCCATCGAAGGCCCGGTGCGGCTGGGAGAAATCGCAGCGGTCGATGGCCCCAGGGTACGCCCCGACCACGTCATCGAAGACAGCCGTTGCCCATCCGATGTGCAATGTGTGGTGGCCGGCCGATTGATCCTCAGGGCGACCGTGCTCGGCGGCGGCTGGTCCAAACAGGTCGATCTCACCCTTGGCGTTCCGATACCTGTTGCCGATGGCCAATTGACGTTGCTTGCTGCCACGCCCGCACCAGCAAACTCAGCAGCGGCCTATGTAGCCGACATGCGCTTCACCTTCAGTTTTCAGGGTGGCCGCTGATCAAATCATTGCTTCCACTTCAGATCCGAGGCGATGTAGCGCGAGCGCGAGGCCAGCAGCAGAGCATTCTAGGATTGCCCTCTCGCCGGGGCAAAGCAGTGCTCCATTCGATCTATCCATGCTGCCAGCTGCTCAAACGTGTCAGCCTCGATGGGGCTTGGTCATTGTCGACGACGCTTGCTGCCTGCAGGTCGCTCAACGCATCCACCACCGTTGTCATCCATTGCTCGTTCAACTCTCCCAAATTTTCCAAAACGCCGTGGGAAGCGCCTAGCGCATCCGGATCCACATGCCGTTGGTGGTGCTATGTGCCAGTCGTCGCAAACGCAGCCGAGCTACCAAGTGATGCCGGCTTCAAGCACAGCGTTTGCCTGACAGACGTCAGCAGGCACCGGTAGCCAATGCAGCTTCTGCAACATGGCACCATCGCCTGAAAACATACCTGCACGCTAGACCGCACGCGTCGCCTTTGGCTGGGCCCGATACGACGTCCGGATCATGCTCCAGAGCCTGAAGGAGCTCCTGCCTCCATTCCTCTTCGTACGCGCAGCCTTCGTGCGCGCAGCAATCCATGCCCTCTGGCACAGGACGCTTGTCGCTCCTGTTGCTACCGTTCGAGAACTTACTCAATCCTTCTTCCAGCATGTTTCAACAAGGCTCCCCAAGCGCACATCCCCGCCCGGTCTTTTCTGCAATGGGACATCCTTTGGCACGAATCGCAGCGATCGCGGCCATCCTCGCGCTGGCGCATTACCGCTGGATGCAGTTTCCCTGGCGTATGCCGCTTGTTGGCATTGTAGGTATCGCATTGGTTTGGCTCGAAACGCGCTCGTTGAGCGCCTGCGGGCTCCAACACCGGCCATTGCGCGCCTGGTTCGGCTGGACGCTGCTGCTGCTCGCGCTCGTCGTCGGCTTCGTCAACCCGGTCATGCAGCCGTTGATCGACGCGCTAACCGGGACCAAGGCCGACTACAGCGGCTACGGCGCTCTGCTTGGCAACTTCAACGCTGCCGCCCACCTGGCAGGCGGCGCCTGGCTCAGCGCCGCGCTTGGTGAAGAGCTGGTCTTCCGCGCATTCTTGATGCACCACCTCGATCACCTGCTGGGCCGCCATCGTGGGGGACAGGTGATGGCGGCAGTGGCAGGGGGAGCACTCTTTGGCGCGATGCACCTTACCCAAGGCATCTCGGGGGTGCTGCTGACCGGACTCGTCGGCGCGTTGTTTGGCTACGTCTACCTGCGATCAGGACGCAACCTCCGGGCGATGATCCTGGCGCATGGGTTGATCGATACGTGGGGCATTGCGACGCTATATCTGGGTTGGTACTAGCGGGCACCCACCACGATCCACTTGCTTGGGCACCTAACTGCCAGGAAATCCTTCGCCCGCCATCCGCAGATGCTGTGCGATGGCGACTTGCCCTCCCCTGCATGAGCAGACTGCCCAGACATGACCACCGTTAACGTGCTCTCGATCGTTCAAGCGCAGCTGGACGCCTACAACGTCAAGGATATCGACGCGTTGCTGGCGACCTATGCTGACGATGCCGAGCATTACGCCTTGCACGGACCACAGCTGGCCAAGGGGCATGCCATGCTTCGCGAGCGGTTTCTCACCCGCTTTCAAGAGCCGGACCTGCATGCGCGGCTGTTGTCGCGGACCGTCGTCGGCAACATCGTCGTCGATTCGGAACTCATCACCCGCAGCTTTCCTGACGGGATCAGTCGTCTTGAGATGCTGTGCATCTACGAGGTGGTCGATGGGAAAATCCAGAGAGCCTCATTCGCTACCGGCGCACGCATTGGCGCCACACCGGCTCCATGAAACGTTCCAGCTGATCGGCTCGTGCCGTGCGCCTTTTCAGCATGGCCGCGGAAAATGCCATTGAAGGCATCCTGATTTCCAGTGCACCGCCCCGCCCCTTGGCATTAGCAAATAACAGGGCAGCGCAGTGGCTGCATGCGTCAAGCAGCCAATGCGAGCTTCGCCTTGCCACCGACGCTGCGTGAACTGTTCGCAACACTCTGCACCAGAGCGGTCGCCTGATCTTCAAGTGCGCGGGCGGACGATGCCATGGTGTCAACGAGAGCGGAATTCTGCTGCGTCGCTGCATCCATCTGCGAGATGGTTTGATTGATCTGCTCGATGCCAGCGCTCTGCTCGTGACTGGCCGCGGCGATGCCACTCATGATGTCGTTGACCTGCTTCACCGAGGAAAGCAACTCTTCCATGGCCTTGCCCGCCACGTTGACCTGCTCCGCCCCCTGACCCACCTTGGCACCCGAATCGGCGATCAGGTCACGGATCTCCTTGGCGGCCATGGTGCAGCGCTGGGCGAGGCTGCGCACCTCGGAAGCGACGACCGCAAAGCCACGCCCCTGCTCGCCTGCCCGTGCCGCTTCCACGGCCGCATTCAGCGCAAGGATATTGGTTTGAAACGCGATGCCGTCGATGACGGTAATGATTTCGCCGATCTTCCGCGATGACGCCTGGATCGCCGCCATGGTGCTGACAACACCATTGACCAGCTCACCGCCGTGCAAGGCGGTCTCTGCGGCCTTGCTCGCCAGGGAATTGGCCTGACGCGCACCGTCAGCGTTCTTGCGAACGATGCTGGTCATCTCCTCCATGGAACTTGCAGTCTCTTCGAGGGCGGCCGCCTGCTGTTCCGTGCGCCGCGACAGGTCGTCGTTGCTGCGCACGATATCGCCGGCCGCAGTGCTGAGCGTGTTCGCCACCTCGCCCAGCTGACGTCCGGCTTCCACGTCCATCAATGCTCCAACTGCGCGCAAAGGCGTGCCATCTGCCGCGCGCTTGGTCAGACCGCGCGCGCGGAACCATCGGTACTGGCCGTTCTTGAGCTGCAGGCGATACTCGATATCGAAGTTGGTGCGGCCACTGCGATCATTCAAATGCGCCGCGAATGCGTTGAGAGAACGCTCCTTGTCTTCCGGGTGAAGCCGTGACGCCCAGCTATCGAGCACATTGGGGAACTCCTGCTCGGACTCGAAGCCAAGGAGGTGGCGGAACTGCTGCGACCACCAGAACTCGTTGTTCGGATTGATCGGGTCACCCGCGATCACGCTCATGTCCCACAAGCCATCGCTGAGCATCTGTGAGCCGAGCTCGAAGCGCGTCAGGGTGATGTCGAGGAACTGCTCCCGCTCGCGGCGCTCGGTGATGTCGGTGAGCGAACCGGCCACGCGCAGCGGCACGCCCTGCGCATCGCGCTCGGTGGTGCCGAAAGCCCGGAACCAGCGGTACTCGCCGGACTTCAGACGCAAGCGGTTTTCGACGTCATAGGGTGTTCGACCACTGCGATCGGCGAGGTGCGCCGCGAAGGCATCTAGCGTCGGCTGCTTGTCATCCGGGTGCAGACACGCGACCCAACTGTCCAGGACATTGGGAAAATCCTGTTCGGTAGCAAAGCCCAGCAGCCGACGCATCTGCGGCGACCACCACACAGGGCTGTCGGGATGACTGGGATCTCCGGCAATCACACCAATATCCCAAAGCCCGTCGGTCGTACCGCTGGCGACCAGCTCGAAGCGGCCCTCCAGATGGCGCAACGCGATCGTCGCGTCTTCCACCTGGGCCCTGGCCAGATCACGCTCCTGCTCAGCCGCACACAAGCGCTCGGCCATCTTCTTGAGAAGCACGGCCGACCCGTTGTTGGGCCATTGCGCACTGCCACCTTTCAACGTGGCATCAACCGCTTTGGTCAGTGCTTCCACCTTGTGGCTGTCGGAGAAAAACATAGCGACCTCTGCTGCTTGCGTTGGGTATGCGTCCCTAGCGGCAACGATCGGCGTTTCTTGATGGCCCTGTCTCTATCCAGCAACCTGCACGAGTCGAGCATTCAGCTGGACACGATCAGCAACACGGGTGCATGGGGGATGCCGTCTGTCGCTCCTTTCCAAACGGGGTGATGTGGCCCTGGCATGCCACACTGGTCGCCACAGTTGCTCGATGATTCATCAGAACCTTCGTCTGGCATCTGCGATCCGGGGGCGCTCCAGCCCCACGGATGCATATGCACTGCATGACACGCTCACGCAGCGAGAACTGCTAGAGGCGGGCTGGCTCGTGGATCGGGCAGCGATTGAACTCGGAGCGGAATCGGCGCGATGCTGCCATCACGATACGGCGCGCCCGGTTGATCGCGCCCAGCGGCCGGTGAGCGGCTAGAGCATGCCACGGCGAGAAGGCGATACGGTCTTCCAACTGCAGCGATTTCTCCCCGTCCCAGCCGGCCTGACGTTCGACGACTACGCGCGCTACCGCCACAAAGGGGCTGATGGATTCGGACCACTCTACCGACGCATCCTCAAGCGGCATCTTTTCCACATCTCGACACAGCTGCACGCGCAGCTCCCACTCGGCCGGGCTGGCCAGGGTGCTGATGGAGTGATGAACGGCCTCACGCTGCGCATCCTGAGAGTCGCCCACTGCCTGACCGTCGAGTTCAATGAGGTTTCTAGACACCGGCGCAAGCGAGAACTTGGCGATGTAGCGCCCGTAGAGGAACGGCACCTGCGAAAAAAACGTCTCGCCCAGCGGATGAATTTGCGGCTGTCCGCCCATCTGCTTGATGCTGCCACTTCCCCCGCCGATCTTTTCAAGGGTGTTCTCGACCCCCCGGAGCACTTTCGAAAGAGCTGCCTTGGCGCGTGGCGCTTTTTCCGTGGTCGTTGCGAGGACGCGGAAATTACGCAGAAACCCGTCGGGACCCGGGGTAGTGAACGAAGGGCCATTGACCATCAAGAAATCCTGACTGTGCTTCTCGTCGCCACCCTCGACGCGCTCACCGCTCACACCCAACACCTTCAGCGCCAAGGCACGCGGGGTCGAGACAGCATCGCTCAGTTGTTCTGCAGGTGGCGATGACAGGCGGATGTAGGCAGCGTATTGCCCGGGCTCTGCGAACAGGCCTTGTCGTAGCTCTTCGGGGAGATCGTTGAAGACGGTGAGTCTGGCGGTGAACAGGCCCTGCCCTTTCGCGTGGACCGCGCGGTGCGCATGCCCTTCCTTTTCGGCCACGGTCATTGCCATGTCGACGAACAGCGATTCCAGGGAACGAATGGTTTCCTGCTCACTGACGCTGGGCGTTTCCAGATCGGGGCGGTATTCGACGGGCGCGTTCATGAGGTTCCTGGCTTTATGGCTGGTGAAGCCAATGTGCTCCACCTGCTGTTTACGCTCCGTCGAAGCCAAAAAACGGCAACGCTCGATGATGCACAGGCCTGTTCCGCCTGGCCCTTGCAAAGCGCAGTCACCAGTGGGCAGACGATCCAGCCCACGCCCGGCATTCCGCTCGCCGCCTGAAGAGCACATTTGATAAGCCGGCAATCAAGCACTGCCTGGAGATCGACGGGAACACGATGGCCAAACGACCAACAGCCGGTCTTGGTGCGGCTCGATGATGCGGGATGCGCATGCGCGCGGTTCCTCTGCATGCCTCCTGCTATCCACTCGGCCAGAATCGCCTATCTCAATTTGAATCAACGATTTATGAGCAAGTGGCGGAGAGAGTGGGATCGGATCACCTCCGAATTAACCCATTCAATCCGTTGCAGAAAGCGTGCTCGGCAGGTTTCCTGTCAATGTTTCCTCGATCATAACGCCGGGCCTGACTCGATTGCTAGCGCCCGCTTGCCATCGGCAAGTTGCTGACGCCATTGTCTGTCTGCATAAACTCGGACCTCACAGGCATGAGCAACTCAAACAGCCCGCTTGAAGCACGTGTCGCCGTGTTGGTCGATTACTCCCGTTGCCTCAGCGGACCATGTGCTTCTACAAACGACAAATCGGCGACGCCGACCCAGTTGAAGTCTTTCCTATTCGTCAATTGGCATAACTGCCATCGAATTTCTTCGCGTATTCAAATTTGTGAAATGCAGCCACAAGCGAGCTCTTGCGTAAGCACCGTTTCTTGGTTGGATGAGGGCTTACCCAACACAGGAGCACCCATGCACCACCAAACGCAAATCCAAGTCGCCAGCCGCCTGCTCGGCCACCTCCTCCAGCAACACACCACACGCCTTCCCCCGAACCAAGTCGAGGACATCCAATACGCGCTCGATTTGGCGGCAGAGTTGCTACGGCTCGGCGCGCCAGGGCCGGCCAGTCAAACCCAGGCGTCAGCCATGGCACCTTCTCAACCCATCCTCGTCAAACGAGCGGCCGTGGATCGCAGCGTCGTGCCGACCATGCCTACCTCCATTGAGGAGTGGCGAGAGGCGCGCAAGAAGAAGGACAAGGACAATGTCCCCCGCCCCAAGGAGCCCATTGGGATTGAACGCGCAGACTTGCGCCCTCGCCCTCGCGCCTGCCGCTAGGGCCCAAGGAAGAAAGCCCCGCATCTGCGGGGCTTTCGATATCCATCAGGGCCGCGGCCGGCGGCGTGTTGGTTGCGGCGCTGGCACTGACACTGGCATCGGCGAAGGCTTGGGCATAGCTGGAGTAGCGTTAATCGGCGCAACAGAGCGAGAAACGGAATCGAACTCTGGACTGGCAAGCATCGCCTCGCTCCACTGCTCCACCTGAGCGGCGCGGATCTCAATCTCGTTCTCGTCGTCGTTCCACCGCTGCTCGGAGACCGCTGCCCGGGTTGTCGCCAGTTCGGCTGTGCGCTTTTCCAGGACGGCCAACCGCCGTCCTCGTCGCTTTTCCCATTCTTGAGAGGACCACTCGCCATCGGGGCGAGGATGGTCGCCGTTGAACTGCTCCCATGCTTGCTCAGCCAGGTGGAAGAGCTTCTCGGCACGCCCCAAGGCGCTGGTTCGTTGGGCGAACTTCACCGCGCTGCGCTTGAGGCGGCCCAGTCGTTCGACCAGCCCATCAAGCCCTCGGCGAAGGTCGGCGTTGTCGACAAACGTCGCCGTTTGCGCCGTCCAGTTCCGCAACAGTCGCTGGGTTGCCACCAACACCAGGTCGGACCGAGTCGAGAGGATCTCTGCAAGGTCACGAGCCGCTTCCATGACCAACTCACCGATGGAGCGCATTGGTCGAGGTTCCATCTCTTCTGCAGACCAACCAAGCGCTTCGGACAGGCGCATGCCTCGAAGCCCGTGGATTTCCAATCCAGGCAAAGAGGTCGGGAGATCGTTCCTGGAGCCAGTCCGGCGTCGACGGTCACGCTGCGCCTGGTTATGGCTATGACCATTGGAGCCCGGAACTGCCCTGCCCTCTTGCTCGGCTTGAGCGAGCAACTGTTCAAAGGCTTCCTCGTTCTCTCGAACGATGCGCTCGTTCTCAGCGGCACGGTCGGTCATCACCCCCCTACGAGCCAATGCCGTGGCGGTCTTGCCCATGTGTTTCGTGGGCTGCCGGGACAGCACCATGGCTTCGGCCCAGTCACCGCGAGCCAGAGCATCTTCGGCCTGCACTTCGAGGCGGCGGTGGTCGACCCGAGCATCGATGCCGGTAGCGGCCAAGTGCTCATTGATCGTGGAGGCGAATGTGTGGCGAACCCATTCGATCTCGATCTTCCCAGACGCGCCGCCATCCAACTCCCGCGTCTTCTCGGCAAAGCCGTCGCTGGTCAACCGCCGCGTGGTGGCGAGGAGGTGGACGTGATGGTTCAGGCCGTCACGGGAGCCCGGCGAGTGGATGCTGGCTTGCACAGCAAACCCGTAGCGGGCGACCAGCGCTTGGCCAATGGCCACAGCGAGATCGGACCGTTGTTCGTCATTGAGCTCGTGGGGCAAGGCGACCTCGAACTCGCGGGCCACCACCGAGTTCTTGCGGTTCTCCGCCGCCTCGGCTTTCGGCCAGAGCTCCCCAGGGATCAACGCCCAGTCGGGCGCGTCCTGGGGGACCAGGCAGATGGTCTCCACGACACCACCGCGGCGGCGGTAGTCGTGGCGCTGTCCGGTGATGTGATCGATGAGAAGTAGACCAGCGCGGTAGGCAGCGGCTGCGACAGCGGAATCGCCTCGGGAACGACTAAAAACTTTGACGCGAGAGTGGTAGATGGCCATGCAGAGCTCCGGATGAGGTTGCTCTCTTTATGCCGTGGCTTTTGATTTGCGCAAGCGCGGAGCGCTTGGGGGTCCGGGGGCGTAGCACCTGGCGCGCGCTATGTCGCAGACATTGCATCAGTGCGCTCTTGCTTGTTCTTAAAAGCTCTTGTTTTTCAGATATTTTCGATTTTCGCAGCGGGCAAAATTCGAGACCGTCCGAAACTTGACGCAAGCCGTTTTCCTGCTTGACTCATTTCTACAACGTAGGAGAAACCCATGGCCACCACAAATCACTATCACGATCAAATTCAACGCGCGACGGAACGTCTGGCCCATCTTCAAGCGAAGCGGCTTTTAGTTAACCAAAGGCAAGAATCGAAGAAGAAGGAAGCTGAAATGCGCGAACAAGCCAAGCGACGCGTTCGGATCGCAGAGCTCGTGTTCCTTGTAGGGGCTGAATCGCTGGATGACTCCGAAATAACAGACGCTCTACGCAGCCACATGAGCAGGCGTGCGATGACATCTAAAATCACGACGGGAAATGCTGATCACCCCATAAACCCGCACATCTAAAGGATATCGTCATCGTCTATATCTTCATTATCACTAACCCATTGATTGAAGCGACCGTCTTCTGAGCGCGGCAGAGGATTCGCCGTTGGGGCCTTAATCAGCGTCGCCATCTGCAAGCTACCACCGAAGGCCAAGGCATTTTGTCGGGCGAGACCAGCAATTCGTCGAACCTCCCGCTTGTCCGCCCATTCACTCGCAGACTGGATGGCTGAAAGGTCTTTCTCCGAAGACAGCCGGAAAGACACCCACGTATTGCACTGGGAAAGAACGGTCGGAGATATTTCCGACGGTCGTTGGGTGCTAAGCCAGAGCGCCAGTCCGAACTTCCGCCCTTCCTTGGCAAGACGCTCATAGGCCAGGGCATTGTTCACAGCTTCATCGCCTGTCCCCATCTGCCGCAGGTAGTGGTGCGCCTCCTCCAACACCAACAGCGTTTCCCGCTTGTTCTCCTGTCCGCGCCTGAAGAGCTCAAACGCGTAGAGCTCCAAGACGGCCCCTAGGACAAATGGAGTCAAGTCATGCGATACACGGCGCAGGTCGACGATGTGCACCCGCCAGTCCACCTCATCCCCACCAAACAGCCGCTCTACCACCGCTTTTGATTCGTTTTTCCAGCTGAGTGGACCACCGCAGCCCGGGCCACCAGCTACGCTCACCACATCCTTGAACATCTCGTCATCCACGAATCTGGCGATGCGAGTAATGAGCGGGGCAATGTTTCCGTAGTTCCAGGCGCTGCGTTCGAAGCCGTTTCGCGCAGGAGCAATGGCGTGGCTGTCAGCAATCAAGGGACCGAGGGCCTGCATGGGAGGCCAAGAGAGCGCCGGCGGTGGCATCCCTGCACGAAGGCTTTCGATGATGGTCTGCGCCTCGGATACGCGGTCACCCCGACAGTCGTCGAACAACGATGCTTGCGTGTCCGTCGCTAGGCCCACGCCACCGTCCCCGGGGAACCATTTCACTTGGTTGAGGTGATCTAAAGCAAAGGTCAGGGCGGGCCGTTGAGTCTTATCGCTGGGCAACAGCAGGCGTTGTAGGCCCAAGCGACCCAACGCGTAATAAGGGATACGGTAGCTATTTGGATCTGACCCACCGATGCGTGTGACTTTGATGGCTCCCGGAGGATAGCTGGCAGCGGGGAAAGCGTCTTCGTATTCGCCGTTGATATCGAAGATGACCACCCGCGCCTTGGGCATCTTAGCGACCTGCTGGAGCACCGCAGCCGTAAAGCAGCTCTTGCCTTGTCCTGAACTGCCAAGCACCGCGACATGCCTGGAAACCAAACTCTCTAGGTCCACCATCAGACGGCCACCACCCCGGAGGTCATCCCCCAAGTGAATGTCTGCCGG
Source organism: Xanthomonas sp. CFBP 8151 (assembly GCF_011761885.1). Taxonomy (NCBI): domain Bacteria; kingdom Pseudomonadati; phylum Pseudomonadota; class Gammaproteobacteria; order Lysobacterales; family Lysobacteraceae; genus Xanthomonas; species Xanthomonas sp. CFBP 8151. The sequence continues at coordinate 458,528 of NZ_JAASQZ010000003.1, read as the reverse complement.
TGAGGCTACAGAGCTACGCAGGATCGAAGACAGCTCTTCGTCAGTGAGCGGATAGGCCTCAGCGCCTAGCGCAGGCGAGGAAAGCGAGTCAGACACGTAAGTCAGTTTTCCCGTGTCACGCCGCAGCCGACCCACCACCAAACCGCTGAGATGACGCAATGGCTCGGAAGCAACCGATGTTCCCGAGAGCCCAAACCGGTGAACCTCTTTGGGCTCAGCAAAGGACAAGGACTGAACTTTCATCACCAATAGCCGGCCACCGGATTCAATCCCGAGAAGACTTCCCACTTCAGTGACAACCGAGACTCCATGCGCGTGAGCGGCCAGTTGGCCGCGATGGACATCCATGAGGTTCAGCGTGATATCCACGCCGTCGATTTGGACAACGTAGCCGATGGCCTGCCGGCTCCTCATAGCTCGTCGTCCTCCTCTACGTCGGGCTTCTCGGGCATCAAACGCCTGCGCAAGTCCGCCAGCTCCTGATCGTAGATCGTGGGATCAGGCAGATCGGCTGCCAAAGCGCTGGTGTAGGCTCTTTCACCACCACCAACGATGGTCAAACGTGGCGTTTGAAGCGCAAGCAATCTGCGCACGGTTTGCGGGAGATCACCCGCTGTGGGATCGCCCTTGAACTCAGGGAGATACACGACCACCTGAAGCGTCGGATTGAGCAAGGCGGAGCGTATGAGTCGGTTTATGTGTTCATCGCCAAAACCATAGCCACTTATGATGAGCGCCGTTTGCGGTCGGGCCATGAACTCCGCGAACCGGCGGAGCAGCTCGCCCATGACATAACCCACGGTTTGAAGGTATTTCGCGGCACGCGGCAGGACCAAATAGCTCAACGTTTCTTGGAAGCCAGTAAGAAACTCGTCTATATCTCGCCATGCTTCAGAGGCCGATACCTCATACAAACTGTGGTCAACTTCCTTCCAGGTTAATGACCCATGGAGCTTGGCCAAGTAGATGTTGTAAACGCCGAAACGAGCCTCTCCCTTGGCTTGGGCATTGCGGAATCCGAGATCAAAGCTTTGAGGTGAAAACCGGCGGCTATGCACGCCAAGGAAGCCGTTGATGACCTGAAGGTCTACCGACTCCGCCGCCCACTCGATGGCCAAGTCATAGTTGGTCGTGAAGACCCATGGGGCCGGCTGGCCAGGCTGGCGTGCAGCGGTGAGCTTCTGAAGAATCGAGCGATGGGCTCCCAGTTCGTCGGCCAAGTCAGCACCTAAGGGAGACTTCCACCAATCCTCCTTGAGCTTCGCAGCATTCACGACGGATCTGAAGAGGGCCGTTCTGACACCCTGGGCTTCGGTAAGTTGAGGACTACCTTGACGCTCCCATTCAAGGATTGCGATTTCAAGCTTGTCCAGAAGGACTTCGAAGTTTGGTAAAACGGCGACAGGGACCGAGACCTGGATGAAGGGGTTCGCCGCGGACGGCACAACTCCAGGAGGAGGCCGGGGAGCCGGAGGCAGTGGCAATCTTTTCTCGTTCTCCGTGATGAACTTTTGCGCCAGAAGCCAATCTGCCTTGACTGGGTTCCCTGCCAAGAAGCTGCTCCATAGAGTCCTCATCGTCTGCCCACCAGCAGAGCAGGATGCTCCGGCCCCAAGCAGCAAACCGACGTTTTCTAGCCTCAACAAAGAGGCGAGATAAGCCTGAAGCTCTATCTCGTCAGTGATCTGCTTCCCGCCGCGATACGCAACTATGCTCATGCCGCCCCCTGTTCGTTGAGTCTTCGCCCACCGACAAATTCAATCGAAATTCTTGCTCATCGTTCCATCCAGCTTTCCCGCTAAATGGTCATGCGCGGTCCTTGCTCCTGCTGAGCTGTTTGTTGCTGGGTCTGCTCCATCTGCTGCTGTCGCGTCTGGTCCTGCTTAATGACCTCCGCCTGCTGCAGGTTCTGCTGGGCCGGTTGCTGGGATGCCTCGCGCCCATCCACGAGGGCATGGAAGAACGGTCCTTTGTCCCCGAAGGGCGCATAGACCGCGAAGACGTTTTGAGCGCCATTGTCCCCCAAGCCTCCCGTCACCCGGTCCACCCGTTGCAACAGCGAGTCTTCGGCTTGCTGCTTGTAGAGCGACGCCGACACGTTCCTGCTCTCCTCGTCGTTCCAATTGCCCGTGCCTTTGACCCAGTCGTGAATGCGGGCATAAGTCTGATGGTAGGCGTGCGCCGGGTTATCGGCCAGAATCCGCTGCGGCTGGACATCATTGTCTGCCCTCAACTCAGGGCGATTGCTGTTGCCTGCGCCTAGCTGACGCACCTCCACTTGACGCACTTGTCCCTGGGAGGTATCCGCAAACCCGAACGTCTTGCCCACCCCTCCCAGGTCAATACCCGCATCTTCGGCTTGCTGGGCACTCACCCCCAGCTCCTGCAGGTTGTAGCCCAACTTAGGCATCGGCTGCGCCGTGACATTCGCACGATCTTTCCAGATTTCGGCGCCAGCACCGATGGCGTAAGCCGTGTAGTAGGCCTGATAGGCCGAGGTGCCCTTGTGCCCCAAGGTGCTGCCGCCCTTGTCAAAATGGCACTCGGCCACCGCCTCCACGGCAGGACTCGCAATACGGCCCTGCGTGAGTTGCAACCCATGCCCATCCAGCCGGACGCCGGACTCCAATTGCTCGTTGGTGACGCAAGCGGTCGTGGGGTCCAGCCGACGAAGCAGGTCTTTTTGGTTGACTTCGCCGGTGGTCGTGACAACCCGGCTCGCCACAGAGTTCATGCTCATCAACTCTGCCAGGCCCTCGTCCCGGCGAGCGGAGGCAAGATATTCCTTGGCTATAGGAGTGACATCCACCACCGGCTCACCGTATTGGGCTCCCTCTTTCAGAGCTTGGTCGATGCCGTAGGCGAGCTTGTATCGCGATTGCTCAGCCGACTTGGCCATCAACGCATGCCCGGTCTCGTGACCCAACACACCCGTCAGCAAATCCACGCGATCCGATTGCTTGGTCCTCTGGAATATATCCGCGCTGACATTGACCGTGCCCGTGCTCGCGTCGTAGTGCCCGCCCTCGTTCGGCCGGTTGACACCGACAGGTGACGCAAGCTGCCGCTCTCGATGGCTTGCGCCATCGCAGACGCAAGATAGGGAGAGGTTTCGACGGCCTCGCGAAAGTCCCGAGCAGCCGAAGGCGGCAACCCGGACTTCTTCTCTACCTCGTTGAGCAGCTGCTCGACACGTGGATCAACCATCGATTGGCTCCAACTCGAAGGTCACTCTCGAAACACAGTGCGGATCGTTGCGGTTGTCTGTCTTAACGGCGATGTAGACACCAAGGTTTTGACCGGCCTGCTTGTCGAACATGATCCGGTGGTCGTCACCAAAACCCGGCTTGGTCATTCGAAAGCCCGCCGACACCAACTGGGCTTGCACCGCGTCCATGGTGAGTTCGCATGAACTAGGCGGGCTGACCGACACTTCTATCAAGTGCCCAGGGTGCTTGGCGTAAGGCTTCCAGACCGCCAACTCGTAGCCACCCTGCCCTAATGCACCCTTGACCCCATAGCGCCGCCCCTTGCCATCAGGAGGCAACTTCAACCCCACGGCCTGCTCAACAGCTCCTGGAGCCGTGTCGGCTTGGGATCGGAGAGCCTGCGCCAACTGAGACATGGCATTAATCAACGTAGTGGCGGTCAACGCGGGACCCGCCTGCAACTCGGGGTAAGCGTCCACATCGACAAGCCGAGGCGTGGCCTTTGCCGCCGCGTCAGCCGCGATATCAGATGCGGCAGCAGCTTTGTTCTGTTCGGCCTCGATCGCGGCTTGGCTTGGGGGATTGGGCACGGTGGTCTCCTGGGGCACGGCCGAAGGTTGAGCGCACGCCACCAGTCCCGAAGTCAAAACCCCTGCGGCCAATGTCATGGTCAAGGCACAGGAGAGGGGGCGTCCATTGCGACTGAAGTCCATAAGCCAGCTCATATGAAGAGTTGGGAGGCTCAGTCTATCCGCACAGTAGCCCAGCAAGTCAAACGTGAGAATTGCCGGACGCACCCCATGGTTGTGTGACATATCTCCCGGTATAGCGAGTCGCTCGTGGGCCATGTTTCGATCGCTGGGCTACATTGAGTGAAATGCTTCCATTGATGCGCTCATGTCCCAAGCAAGCAGCAATCTCGACTCAGCAGCCACCGACGCCAACACGCCTTGGATCACCGCTGACCAGGTTGGGCCCCTTGCACGGCTAGAAGGGGGGAAGACGCCAATTCGCGTGGCTGGAAGAGCGAAGAAACTCTCGCCCTGGAAACATTTCTGCTATGGGGTTTTTGAGCCTTATCCCGGCACCGAGTTGAGCTTCAGGATTCCCGTGGGTGAGCAACCTCAAGACGACGCCCCGATCATCATTGCAGGCGTGTTGACGGTGAACAGAAAAATGTCCGTAGAGCTCCAGGGGCGTGTGGAGGGCCCCTGGCTCACGGTCACGCGCGAGCCAGTGGTGGTGCCCATCCCGGATCGAGGACGCAATCCAGTGGCGATTGGGGAGTTCCTCGGGAGAAATGGCCTTTCTGGGCTTGGCTTCCTTGCGAGCAAGACCGGTTGGGATGACATCTGCCCAGCAGCGCGCTTGCCAGAACTGCGCAACAACTCGCAAGTGACGGCCCACTTCGGGGATGAAACCAAGTTCCTTGAAGCATTGAAGCAGCTCACTGGGACCGGCGTGAAAGGACTGGTCATCGCGCGAGGTGGTGGCGAGCGATTGGAGACCATTGGTGACTCACGCAACGTTACCCGTGCCCTGATCGAAACAGGCCTGCCCTTCTATGTCGCGCTGGGCCATGCCAACGACGTGCTGTTGCTGGACAAGCACGCCGACGATGTTTTCCTCACGCCCAGCGATTTCGGCCACCGACTGCGAGATTGCCTGGATGCAGCTCAAGAGGCAGAAGACGCACGAACCGAAGCAAGCGATGCCGAAGACAAGTTGATTCAACTCTCGACAAAACTAGATCGGAGAGAGTCTGAGCTTGATGAAACGCGTCGCCATTTGGGTGAACTCTTGCAACAGAGCAAGCTGGATAGTCAGGGCTTAAAAGCCGAACTCCGACAGTGGAAGATGTTCGCTACCGTCGCGGGCGCATCCGTTTTCTTGTTGTTGCTATGGCTTGCTATGCGGTAAGCCGTGGTTCCCGCTCTACGGAGCACATCGGCGCCGTCGTCAACCGATGGAAGAAGGGGGCTATGCCCACCCCCTTGCGGCTAGGCTGGTGTGCTGCCGGCCACCGATGACCAGGTGGTCGAGGACTCGGATGTCCAGGAGGCCCAAGGCTTGCTCCAGGCGCTTAGTGACTTTGCGGTCGGCTTCGCTGGGCTCCGGATTCCCGCTCGGATGGTTGTGGAAGAGGATGACGGCGACGGCGTTGAGGTCCAGGGCACGCTTTGCTACGACTCGCGGGTGGACATCGCACCCGTCGATGGTGCCGCTGAAGAGGTGCTCGGTGGCCAAGATGTGGTGCTTGGTGTCGAGGAAGATGCATCCGAAGACCTCACGCGGCAGGTGGGCGCAGCGGGCGACCAGGTAGCTGCCGGCTTGCTCCGGGCTTTGGATGCGGCCTTGGCGTTGAAGGCGTTGTTCTAGGATGGTCGCGGCGGCGAGCAAGATGCCCTCCTCGTCCATCTGGAGTTGGTATTGAGCCTTCAGGTCTTGGGTGCGCTTCATCGGTTCTTCTCCACCAGCGCGTTGTGCGCCTCGTGGGAACCGGCAGGCGAAGCGTCCGGCCCTACCGCACCCGGGAGTGAGCACCGTTAGGCGCGCAGCGGAGGGCCGCAACAAAGCGCCAGCGACGAGGAGGAGGCTTGTCCTTGCGGTCGGGACAGCGGAGCTAGGATTCCCTTCAAGAGGCCCAGCGCTGGTGGAGAGTGGTGATGCGCAATTCCCATGCCAGTGTTTGAAAAGCCAAGTAGCTTGTCACTTTGCACGTGCGCCAGCGCTTGATAAGGCCTGGCCCTTCCATTTCGCCGCGAAGCGCATCCGCTCGCACGGCAACTGCCACTTACCGTATCTTGTTGAACAGAAATACGGCGTTTTAGGACTGAAGTTCCAACCCTCCTATGTAAAAAGGACCCCGCCGGAGCAGGGTCTTTCGCCTAGAGTGAGCCCGATAGTGATCCGCCGCCGCCCTTTGCTTCCTTCACAGCTGCATGGATGATTTTGTATGCCTTGGCAATTGAATCGGCTGCCGCATCTGACTGCCCTGCCGCACCGATGCCGCAATTAGTCTTGGCAAGCGCTGCGACAAGAATATCTTTTGCTATCTCCTGCACTGTCTGGGACATGCCTTGCTCCATGAGTGATTGAGCGTCGACTACACCACAAAAGCTCTCGCAACGGCGTAGACAGACACGACTAATGCGGTGGGCCACTCGGTGCTAATATCGCCAACACCTTCATGCCAGCTGTCTTCATCGACCGCAGACAAGTCTCCTTCTTGAACAAACCGATCGAATGGACGCGTGAGCAGCGACTGTTGCATCCCAGCAATGGAACGGATGTCTACGGATTGGTGCCAGAACTAAACTTCAAGAGCGGCCCACCTTTTCCCGCTGGCGCCATTTACCTGAAATACGGCGAGCACCGCGGCAAGCATCGTGGATTCGGATTCCAACACATCTGGCGGGAGCACTGCGCACACATTGCTAGTCACGATGAAGCTATGTCTTTCGTATGCAAAATGGTCGCGAACGCTTTGAGGCCAAATACGGCGATCTATTATGAATTTGGTGAGCGGCTGGAGGTCTTTTCACTCCGCGCCGGCCAAGTGATTATTGAGTTGGCTCGCACATCTGTGCCAGAAACCTACTCGGTAGTGACCGCTGGCTATAAGCCCACCTACGCAAAGGGCTCCCAAGTGGGAGCCCTTAAACGCGTTGAACCGTGACGCCGAAGCAACCTTCTTAGCAGGCCGCAATGTCACCATTACGGGCGGTTCGTCGGCACCCTCGCGGGCTGGCGTCACTACTCCACTTGTCGATAGTGAAGTGACCCTCTGCGGATGTAGCCTAAAACCTCGACCAAGCATCACCGCCGGCTCTTGCCATAGGTCCAACGCATCACATGCTACACATGTAATGCAGATGTTACAACATGCTTGCCCAAATTCTTAGCAATCGCTAAGGATCCTGAACGGAACGCAAGTTTGAGCCGGTGCCAGTTATTTGGACCGTGCACCCATGATACCTGTCATTCAGAGACTCAGCTTAACGGGTTCAACCGTGATTGCACCGACCCGTCAAATTTATGTGGTCACCATGACCTTCTAAACAAGCGTTTGGCTATTAAATCCATCCACCCAGACGGGGATGCGGAAGCTTGCGCGCTCAACGGGCCGCGGCCCGCGATGACTTGGAACGCGTCCACGCCAGCCTGATCCTGGGGAAAGAACGGCCCGTCGACGCCCCTGACGAAGTGATCGCCTTGAATGGCCCCGCATGCCTCACAGTGATTGGCCCAATAGGTCGCGTTCGCGGTCTCCGAGCGCCCCGGCTTGAGCCATGGTGCGACTTCCTGGATTTGCTCCGCTATGCCTGAGTCCAGCGCATTGATGTAGCCCAGTATGGCCGTGCCACCTATCTCGGGCTCGTCGTCTGGCTCTTCCACACCTTCGTTGTCGATGAAGGACGGCACCCACACCGTGGTGACAGGAATGGCCTTTGCGCACTTCCAGCACTGCGTGGTCGCTTGCAGGAGGGCGTAACTTGGAGCGCTAAAGGTCAGCGGGGTCATGGGGCGTATCGGTGTATGCACCGCGATTCCAGGAACGATAGCGCCAAGGCACGACCTCTTCTGAAAACGTAACAAGACAAATAGAAAACTTGCTAAACCTACACTATCAGCACTAGCCACTCGGCGACTTAGAGCAAAGACCATTAATCAATAACCTTAAATACTCAGCCGAGCTCGTCCACATGAAAATCTCTACGGATATTGCGGTCAGGGTGAGAACCGGCATGGAATAAGAAAAGGTAGAACGCCTGCCCATATTCCAAGTACTGAAAATAGACGCGCACCGCCGCCTGGGGCGTCGTGCGGTCACCATCCTTTACATGGATTTTAGAATCATGTGGTCCACTTACCCTTCGCCCGCATTGCTGAAGGGTGAGCGTTGTCTCAATCCCCCCGCTTTTGCAAAAATCAATATTCTTTTCATTGAAGAAAGCTTCAAGCGTTTTTCCCAAGACACCACGTTTCTTGAGGAATTTTTCCAACAAATCTGCCGTATTATTGAGAAAGCAATGACGATAGACAGGAGCTTCGTGGCAATTATCCAATGCACCATCAAAAATTATGTAGTGTTTGTTTCGCCTAGCGATGGCACGAAAGCGCGCAACCGGATCCGCCCGCGCCTCCCAATTCAACCTCTGCCCAATAGCCAAAAACAGCTGGTTGATGGGATCATGGGCCTCGGCACCCTCCTTAATTTCTTCTGGTAAGCCTTCGATTCCGGCCTTCAGATAACTTACCCGTGCACCTGCCGTTTGCAAGACATCCAAAGCATCAAGGACGCGCTGCCCGCACTTGACATAAGGCAGAACAACAACATGAATGGTGTCCCAAGCATGGATATCGCTGAAAGCGGCAAGGTCGTACGCTACTTGGCCTTCAAAAGGCACAAATACCCATTGCCCAGACCGATCAGGGGCAGTGAGTGAAAAACTAAGTGCGGCTTGATGTAGCTCGGCCTGAGCGATTAATCGCAGCCGAAGCGTCGACGGCAATCCAACGACAAAGACATTCATCCGTGATGCGCCTTAATCCGAGGCTTTCATCAAACCAATGGCCATCAATACCGGAATCACAGTGTTACTGAGTTCATCATCGTTAAACTGAGCAAGAATCTTTTCAACGCGCTGGCGCACATCCATGATCGCCGATCCCTGCGACCTCGTTGAATATCCAGTCTCTGCCAAAAGGGCTGCAAAGGGCACGGAATTATCTTCCGCCCATTTTCGAATACAGCCAGTCATCTTTGCGGTTCGATAGTGACGCCACCTAGCCCCGTCGTCGCCAAGCGCCTGTGCAAAATTCAAATTAATCCCTGGCTCATAGGGACGAGTTGCAAATGACCAAAGTTCTGGGTCACGCGTCGGCGCCTCTTGCTCTAAGAACTGCCTGATCCAACCACTTTGGTCTTCAACACTAACTGGTTGAATACGGATCAGTTGGCGCTGAGCGGCTGGTGCTCCGCCATTTGCACTGTCCGCGATGAAGTGCACCACGCGGGAGGCAGTAGCATCGTAAAAACGTAAGCGCTTCGGATCTGGATTGGCGAATGCAATCCAGACATCTGAGCGAACCGAAGGCAGCTTACCTCGCCACCCGGTCGGTGCCAGCGCACTTTGTGCCTTGTCCCCGATAAGCGACACAACCATCTCGCCACCCGGCAGGGTCGTCAGGCTGAGCACTTCACCCCAGGCGAGTAGGTAATCCTTGAAGCGCTTGAAGCCCGCAGCTCTGTAGTCAAAACTTGGCAATCCCTCGCGGGCGTAAGCTTCGGCCAAGTTCTTGCGCAATCGTGCAGCGGGCTCAGGTGGCCTGCCGTGCAAGAGCTCTATAGCGAGGCGTAAGAAATGCGGGTCGGGAACCATAGACTAAACGCCCCAAAAGATAAAAGCCGTTAACTTATAGTAACGGCTTTTCTAATACTTCCTTCATCCTACTGGGCTCCATTACTGTCTTGACGTCGTCCGCACGAGAGAGCTCAGCGACACTCTTGCGACCCTTGGGCGCCAAAACAGCCCTTTCAATGGTCTACCGTTGATCGGCGACCATTTCAAGACGCTTTGAGGATTTGATTGATCAACTCAAAGCATTTGAATTGTCCCACGCTTTTACGGGGTCGTCAACTGACTAGTACAGGCGAGATCCATCTAGTGCATTGAGTTCTGCCGCAGCACCCTAACGTAGCGGGAAATCGAGTCATTCGCGGGTCCCCTAGAGCTCGCTCGTATTCACAATACTACTATTCACAACATACATATCGTCAACGCCTTGCTGTCGATAGCAGCCGCCATGTTGGCACAAGCTTGCCGAAAGTGGCGGCGATCAGGAATGCAGGCCCGCAGGGCGGGCACCGCAGCATCAGACGCTCAAGGTGACCGCAAAGCTCGGCTCGGTCCATGGACACGAGTATCGGCAGCGCTGTCGCACTGCTTGAGACACGCCGTCACCCCTGATACGGCAGAAGCCCCACGATCGTGCGCTGACAGCGCGCGGGGCTGACTAGATGCCTCGCACTTACCGGCGCCTGGCTTAATCGCAGGTAGCACGTAGGGCGGCTATGCCCCCAAGCTACTTGGGCGCAGCCACCGGTCAAACTTCTTATGGGGTGACGGCATGACGCTGATCAGGCGTCTCACGGGGTGAGCGATCATCGGTCCCGCGTCCGGCCAAGTCAGGTTGCGCCGCAGGGCGTTTAGTCGCCTATAGGTCTCACACCCCTTGGACCGTAAGGAAGTTCTGAGGCGGGCGTCCCTGTTGCCCTACGAAATTGAAACTCGGCTTAGCCAAAGCCGAGCGACTCATTGTTCGGCCGGGTCTTCGTAGGCACCGCGATTCCAAGACCGGTAGCGCCAAGGCACCACGTCCTCCAAAAACGTGATGCGGGGGCTGGGAAGGTTGCCAAATCCTGCGATGCTGGCGCGCAACCGCTCGGCCTGAGCCTCGGGGACAAAAAGCCAAGGCCTCACCGTCCATCCCAGCGGCACACCGCTGTCTCGCTCAAGGGCATCCCTGATACCGGCCCAGTGCTCGTTCCATCCCTTCAGGCGAGCAATCAAGGAAGGGGCCCGGGCTGCGTAGCTGATTTCGCACAGGTAGGCCGCCTGTTCCTTGAAGCTCACGGCCACTGCGTCGCAATACCAATGCGGGCCGCTGGTGTCCGGGTTCGCGCCCTCGTTGAGCTGGATGCAGCACTGGCTGTTGACGAACAGCGCCCGGTCCGCTCGGAGGTAATCGAGCACCACGCCCTCGAAGTGGTCCATGTTAGTTAACTCCCGTTTTTGGCCGCTTTATCTACCGAGATAATACTAACATCTGAGCAGGTCATTTAGGAGCGGTACACCTTAAAAACTAACATAAAGACTGCTTTAGTTAGCTTATTTGCATTAAACAGTACAGCAATGTCCTCATGCAACTCACACAGAAGCACATAGTTCCCGGAACCTTGATGCAAGGTCAGCAACCGCGCGAGTGCCCAGTTCTTTTGGTAATCGAATCGATCAGCCGAGATGGCGCCGCCCTCTTCCGCCAAGGGAGCAGCAGAGAAAAAGTCAGCGATGACGTTTGAACTCATTCCCTATACCCCCTGCGTCAGAACTCCCTGCCCAACGCCCCTCGTTGAATTAAAGGGAACCCGGCGACACAAGTCAACAAAGGGCCATATCCCCTATAGAAAATCAATTCGTTAGCACGCTCAAGGTCGTCCCTTAAGTAGCTCTTGGCCAGCTCAGCTCTTGACCGCTGGCGCCTCGCTCGGGCCCGACCGGGACAGCTCGCAGACTGTGGGTCGACCTGCTTGCAAGCTACTGAACATATGGCCTTCTACGACAGCACTTCCGAACCGAAATGATAAGTGGCTGGGCAGGCGCTTTTTTCAAGCCGCTACGCGCAACCGCTAGCGTTCTCGAAACATGGCTCTCGCACTCTTCTTAGCGATCAAAACTGCGCGATAGACTCCCCCTTCGGCCAGACGCTCGTCGCCTAACGACATCAGGTGGATTGATGGATTTGGCGTCTGCCCCTGAACCGTCAGCCGCCCTAGAAGAAAGGCGATGCGATCGTTGTCCTCGAACGCTCCCCTCAGAACCCTGCGCCATGCCGAGGCAAGAAGATCAGCCACTTGAACACCAGGAACGTCATGTGAGCGGACAAACTGCGAATCTCGCAGGATCGCTCCTAGGTTCACTGCCGACTTGATTGTGTGACCGGCGGCTTCTTGAAGATAGGTAGGGATGTCCTCAGGCGCGTTTCTGAAGCGCTTTTCAAAGTGTGAGTAATCGAACCCCTCAACAAAGATTCCAGGGTCTCTCAGAGACTTGGCTTGGATGAGGGCTGGTGCCATGTGGGACAGCGTCTGCTCGAACAGCGGGCGGGCTGAGTTTTTCTCGTCCATTCGCCATTTGAAGCTTCCCAACGTCGCCGGAACCCGCTGGGCGTAATAGAGCGTTGCCATCCGAAAGACCTGATCCAACAGATCTATTTGAGCCACCATCTGCGTGTAGAGCTGTGGAGACAACCGCTCTAGCCTTCCCGACAGGTCATCAATGGAGGCGCGCCCTTCCTCATAGAGCATGTTCGGCCGATTAGCTCGAACGCTCTCAACCTGCTTTCTCTGATGGATGAGCACCGCTTGGGCGTCTTGATGGCCGAGATCAATCGCGGAGATGAAGAGCGCCGCATCAAGGTCGCCGAGTTCACCGAGGAAGCGTTTCAGCTGCGACTCCGACAGGTGCCGGAGTTTGAGCTCGTCCTGGTATCCGCATCCAATACGACGTTTGAGGAGGCTTAGTGAGCATTCTACTCGCCTCCTGGCAACCTCTGGCACGACATAGCCCGCAACGACACACCAACTATCGCTCCTCGTCGCCGGAACGAAGCTGCCGGACTCGTCAACATAGATGAACATGTAGCCCCTTCCATCCATTCACCTGCGACAGCAATACCAATCAGTGCGCGTCTAACGGGTGAACTTCCGGAGCCAAGCCAGAGCCTTTGCCCGGTCCTCGGGTGACATTTTCCCCAGTGCCAGAATCGCTTCAGCCGTTTGGTCGTCTTCAGCCACCAGGTAGGCCATCGGCACCCCCAACGTATCGGCCAGCTTCCCCAGCCCATCCAAGTCGATGCCACTGGTCTCGTTCTCGTAGCGATTGACCCGGCTGCTGGCCAACTTCTTATCGAGCCCCATCAGCACCCCCAAAGCCCGTTGGCTTGGGATGCCTTGCAGTTCCCGAGCCTGTTTCAGGCGGGCAGCAAAGAGAGCTCGGGGAGAAGCCTTCGGCACGTGAACGAATGTTGAAAAGTTGGCCGGACAGCATGACTTGCTCCTCCACTGCATGGCAGACTCTTCATGAAATGTAGCGCCCTCCAACAACACACGGGGATTTCATGGAAATCGCAAGGATCGCAGGCGCAGCCCTGCTCGCATTGACCGTGGCCGGCGTCGCCCAGGCCCAGGACGCACAAGAACAGAAGCCGGGCTTCTTTCGCCAACTGGGCAAAGGCTTGGCGGACACTGGCAAGCAGATGGTGGGCATCAAGCCGAACGCCGGCAGCAAGGTCGGCAGTCAGGGAACAGGCTCGATTTACACGCCCTTTAGCGGCGCTGGGAAGCTGCCCGGACTCTTCAAGGGCGACAACCACCAAGCGGCGCAGGGCGGGAAGCTGGAGTGGCCTCGGGTGGCGTTGACCTTCACCGAGTGGGGCGCTTCCCTGCCCTGCTGGACCGCGGAGGCTCGCATCTGGACCAGCCCCACCGCCTCAAGCGTTGAAACCTTCCGCACCTGCTTCGATGCCGCGGTGACCGAGACCGACGACCTGGGCGAAACGGCGGAGCTCAACAGCGCAGCCCTGTGGAAAGGCCGGGACTCGCTCAGCGGCATCCGTGTGCCGCCCAGCAAGCCCAACACGGGGGCTCAGCGGTCCACGGGTCCCAACCCGCCGGCTCAGCCGTTCGTGGTCAATGTGAGCCGGCCTGGCGTCGCTGACCGGGCCGTGGACGTGTCGCTGCGTGTGGCGTGGGTCAGCGGCTTCATCCAGACCTCAGACCTGCATCCCGGCCCCTCCGGAACGCTGACGCCTTTCAAGGACACAAGGCTCTGGATCGCAGGCTTCAAACCCGATGGGAACCGCGACAAGTAAGCCGCCTCCGTCCCTGCTCCCATTACTCAATAAAGGAACGACATGAAAAACGCATGGATTGGCTTGGTCGCGATGGCCCTGGGCCTGACCGCCTGCGGCGGCAAGCCCTCATCGGACAATGCCAAAGAGGCCTTTGTCCGGTTGCTGCAAGACAGCGGCGCCGGCCAAGTCACCGACGTTCAGAATTTCGAGCTCACCGGCTGCGTTGAGGCGGAGGGCGTCGACGGCTACCGCTGCGATACCCGCGGCCAAGCCGTGCTCAACATCGAGGGCCGGCAGGTGCCCATTCCTGTCAGCAAAAATCTTCGCTACGTCAAGAGCGACGGCACCTGGAAGGCCTACGCCAAATGAAGACCGAATCGAATTCGATGACTGGAAAGGCAGTCGGCGCTGTGGGCGGCTTCCGCGAAGACGACGCCGTGCGCGCCGTCCCCAAGAAAGTCATGACGCCGCACAATCGTTTCTTCTGGTGGTTCTCGCTGAGCCTGCTCCTCCTGGGCCCGTTCGGTTTCATCGCCGGGCCTCTCATGGCTCGACGGGGTCTGCGGAAGGCGGAGCGGCTCTATCCAAAGGAGGCCGGCGCAGCTCGGCAGCGCGACCGAGGCTTCAGCTGGGGCCAGTGGTGGGTCATGACGCCCTTGACGGTCACCATGGGCTTGGGAGCGATGGCCATCCTGAAATCGTTGCCGATACTGTTCTTGGTGCTGTGTGCGCAGTTAAGTGACAGCACACCGATAAATGCAAATGCGTCTCATCTATTGCTAGAATGTGACCTGCCAAGCTTTTGGCGCGGCGTCGTTGGCAGCAGTTGATCACCATGGAAGAGGAAGCGTAAATCTTGGAGAGAAGAACATTTGTAAAGGTGATGGCGTCGGCAAGCTTTGCAGCCGCCTGGCTATCTAACAAAGTGAGCGCCGCTCCGGCATCGACCACGATGGCGAAGACCATCGAATCCATCAGAAAAGGGGTATCACCGAAAAGCCTCCTTTTATCAAGTGCCCCAAATGCTGTTTTCGGCGAACAGCGCGTCCCTTTGATTGTCCTAGTCGCGACACACGGCAGCCTCGCACAACTTAAGGTCCTTGCCGATGCCGATGCCGACCCGAACGCCGCCAGTTCCATCGGCCATACAGCGCTCAAAGCTGCACTGATGCGCGCGTCCGTGCCCCAAGTTGACTTCTTGCTGCAGAGGGGAGCTCGAGTAAGAGTGCCGGGACGGCACGATGAGTTGCAGGCTGCCATCATCGGCGGCAGCGAGGACTGCATAGATCTTGTCCTCGCTGAGGGGCTGCTTCCCTGCGCAACATCGATAGTGACAGCACTTCGCCTGCGGAAACATCGCCTTGCCGAAAGCTTATGGAGATCAACCACTTATCCAGCAAATACATTGAAGCAGATCCATGGTCTCGCGACTAATAACGACGATTTCGCATTTACGATCAGCAGGTGGCATCCATGACCATGATGGTGAGGTTTTTTTATGCCATCGCCGCTTTTCTAATTGGCTGGGCTTCCGAAGGCTTGCTCGGGGAATTCACCGAAGAGGTCGCAAAGGAAGGGAAATGTGTCAGGAAATATAGAGTCCAAAGTTCCGCATCGTGCATTCAATGCGGGATATGCACGGCAAAGCTTCAAGAAGTCATCGACAAAAGCGGATTGAAAGACGGTGGTTCGGCGGATGTCAGAAATGAAGACATCATTGAGTTCATGAACGAACTCAAGGAAGTCTGCCCAGCCGGGATGGTGGAAGAAACAATTGAATGCACTGAAGGATAAATAATGTTCTTAAAAGTGATTTATGCGCTATTGTTGGCTTTTGGATGCTTGGGATTGCTTGCCTATGCAGCCTTTTCGTTCAACGTTCGAAACGAACTACTCCTGATCATGCTCATGTTGCTTGGGGCGATGGTTTATCACAGCAAGCGAGACGCCTAACAAGGTAAGCATGGTGTTGGACAGACTCTCATCTGAAACCAACCAATGCGGGGCGGGAGATCTAAAACTCCACGAAAAGCATGACAGCGGCTCCCCAGGATGCCACCTGCCCTACGAAAGTCTTGGCTTTCAACTCACCGTTGGTCGGCGGATCTTTTGCTCCGACCCGCCGCGCTCCGTCGTATGGCGTGACGGCTAGCAGCGGCCGCCGGAGGGGAGCAGAGCCATACTCAGCAAGACCAACTGGCGAAGGTCTTGGTGGCGCTATCTAAGCTGGAGCCCAAGGTGCGTGCTGCGCGCGTCCAAAAGCTATTGATGCCAAACGCTGACGAATAGCGGAACCATTGAGGCGCCCCGAACCCGCTACTGAAGTGGAGTCACATGCTATACAAGCATCTGGCACGGAGGCCTAGGGGGGCCTGAACATGGGACTTTATCTGCGCAAAAGCGTAAGGGTTGGACCTCTGCGGTTCAACTTGTCGAAGGGCGGGATTGGCGTCTCGGCCGGAATCAAGGGGCTCCGGGTCGGAACTGGTCCGCGGGGTAACTACGTGCACATGGGTGCAGGCGGCATTTACTACCGCGCAACCATCCCTTCGGGAGCCACGCGTCCTCGCCCGGTGTCACCACGCGGTTCCGTCCGTCCCGTGCCTGGTGCCCAGCACTCCCCGTCTTCACCCCCACAATGGCCTGAAATTTCGCGCACGCATGGCCCGATGGTCGACATAGATTCGGCTGACGCGACCACGATTGTGGACTCGTCCTCCCAAGCATTGCTGGAAGAGCTCAATGCAAAGAAGAAGAGATGGCGCATGTGGCCAGGCGTCGCTATGGTTTCGGCGCTGGTGCTTTTGATTGCGACTGGCAACGAAGCCCCGGACTGGGCGCTGGTTATGCTGGCTCTCTTGAGCGTGGGAGGCATTATCGCAGCGCATTTGAAGGACCAACTCCGGAAGACGGTAGTTCTGATGTATGAGCTGGACGAGCCGATGCAGAAGGCATTGGAAGCACTCCACGCAGGAGCCCAAACCATGGCCTCCGCTTATGCCACGTGGCACGTGTCCTCCCACGCCAAGGTCTTCGACCGGAAATACCACGCTGGGGCTGGAACCCTTGTTAAGCGCAAGCCGACGCGCTTTGCCTCAGCACCGCCCCCATTTGTCAAAACGAACATCAAGACCATCGCCGTCAATGTCGGAACCCAGGCACTCCATTTTTTCCCGGACCGTGTTCTGATCTACGACGCGAATGGCGTTGGCGCGGTGGGCTACAAAGAGCTACAGGTGCTGGTGTCATCCACTCGCTTTATTGAGGATGGCAGCGTTCCGCGTGATGCAACGGTTGTGGATCGGACATGGCGTTACGTCAATAAGAAAGGAGGCCCTGACCGCCGCTTCAAGGACAATCGGGAGCTGCCGGTATGCCAATACGAAGAGGTCGCCCTGCGCAGCGACACCGGCCTCAACGAGCTACTACAGATTTCTCGTCTGGGATCAGCCGCTGGGTTCGCCTCAGCCATTGAGGGCCTATCCCGAGTCATGCCTAGAGAGCTGCCCTAGCGATCGCCTCTGTCAGCAATGACTTTTAAAGAACCCCGGCAGCCCTAGCGTCTGCTGTCCTCTGTGAGAAATCTTCCACCGCGGCACTCATGGCTTCCTCTAAAGACCTGCGACGAGCCATCGCGGCCTGTCGCATCTGGAGAATGGCACTGCGGCCGGCCACCAGGTCTGCCTCGATTTGGGCCCTTCTTGCTTGAATGGTTCGATCCAGATCCGCGACCTGCCTTGGATCGATTGAAGAATTCGGGTCGAAGCGGAATCGCGCCTCCTTTTCCTGTCGCCACTTCATCAAGCGGTCGGTCAGCGCAGGCCCAAATCCTGGAACGTTTAGAACCGCATTGCGGTTCACGTCTGCTGCCGTCTCGATGCCAAACGATTCCAGCATGACTTTCTTCGCCGCCCCGACGCCTGGAATAGTGGCCCGCTCGATCTCGAACTGATCCAAGAACTTTTTGCGTGCGATCTGTTCGCGATTGTTAGACAGCGCTCGATAGCGCCTTTCTCGTTCCACCTGCAGACCGGCATGCTCATCCCGCAGCGGACGAAGCTGATTCTGCTTCGCTTGAAGCTGAGTGTCCGCTTGCTCTTGCTTCCATCGAGCGACGAGCCCGTCGTATTGGGCTTTCGCTTGCTTATAGCCGGACGCCAGTGGTGCCAAGTCCGAACGGCCACGGCTGTTGACCCACGCGCCCATCGCCCAGCCCAGACACGCCCACACGGGGGCTAGCACCGCAGAAAGCGCGATGCCAAGCACCACAATAAGCAGCCCCACCAGCCACCCGGTCGTTTTCCAGAAGGTGTGCCTGCGGCCCAATGCTTGAATCTGGGGATTGGCAGGCACTGCCTTCACCTGAGGCAGCGCGTGCATGGGTGGCAACACTGCTGTCGTGATATCTCGCCAGATCGCATCCAGGTTGAAGGGGCCCGAGGCCAGCTTGGGGATAACGACCGCTGCACCACCAAAGAGTGCAATGCCTGCACGTTCAATCGGACACCACGGACACTCAGTAAGCCCATCGAAATAGAAATGGGACGGCCTGGATGAACACCGTTTAAAGTGCTGCTCCAGCTTCGTTAGAGCCTGGACCCAATCTTCTGCCTTTGGCCTCCCACCAGGCTTCGCCCCATCGAAGCCAAAGGCCTTTTCCCAGAGGCCTTCAACCCAAGGCGACGCTGCGGCCGGCGCCGCACTGAGCGGCGGAGGACTCATACGTGTCCGAGCAGTGTCTTTGCCGTAGGCGTAACGGAACTCCGGAATCGCCTTATCGATAGGCATATCGCCCGGCCCACTGTATCGGCCAGCAAAGGGATGCCGACCGTTCATGAGCATCTGAAAAATCAGGACGGCCAAGCCGAAGTTGTCGTGGTTGGCGGTTCGCGTGACTTGTTTGAAGGCCTTTCCGTGGAGCTCGGGCGGTGTGAAGTCCTGGACGCCGACCTCACAGAGGAAGGTGCGCCCTTGATGCGAAATCTGGAAGCTGTCTGTGTCAATCAGCTTCACGGTCGCATCCGATGAAACCCGCACACCGCCGTGATTGACGTCCCCAACCAAGTGACCTGCTTGGTGGATAACCGAGAATGCTCGCGCAGTGTTCAAGGCGGCACGAACCACTAGCCTCCAGTCTGCCTGGGGAAAGTCCGCCAAGCGGCTTTTGGGGCTGTAGAGCTTATGAATGTCCTTCGATGCGCGAAGGTTGGCCATCACAAAGCCACAGACCTTGCCATCGGATTGCCGCAGCACGTCAGTAGGCCAGGCAGTGAGCTGATCCAGCGCAGCGGTCCGAAGGGCAGCCATGGCCACCAGCTTGTCGGCTCTCTCACTGCTTACCGCAGCCAAATAGATTTTGGCAGCCGAGTCCGGCCTCCCCTCTACCTCGAAGACCGTTCCCTCTCCCCCCTTGCCCAGTTGCTTTCCCAGCCGGACCGGTCCGGATTTACCAACCAGAGCAGGTGAAACCACTTAGGCGTCCTCTACTGGCGCCGGTGCGTCTGGCAGCTTCGTCAGCCGACTGGCAAGCAGGAGTGTCTTGTCGTCGTCCGTCCGCTCGCAGATCACAAATGACTGCGATAAATCGACTCAGCTTTCCTTGAAACCCTTGGTTTGTAAGGCGTTTCGCCAGGTAATGGATTAGCGAATCCAGGAAGCACCCCGGAGGGGAGACCCCAACACCTGAGGACTGCGCCGCCACCGCAAATTTTTGTATCGCCCCCGTTGACGAATTTTCGTCCTGTCATATCCCTACTTCCATCTCTCGATGGAAGTGACCCATGACCGCTCTACCCTCCGCAGCACTCAACGATTACATCGCCTCGCCCTTCGGCCTCCTGCATTTGGAAGGCATCCACATTGGTCGCTACCGTATTGACCTCGCTATTATCCGAGGCCGGGAAGCCGCCATCAATCTCCAAGAATGCATCCTCGCCGCGCTCGACGAAACCGGACGGAAGAGCGGCCTGAAGAACAACACACGCTACCCCGCGCAGCTGCCCATGGGCACACCGTCACGCCCACTGGCCAAGGAAATCGAGGACCACCTCGAAGACATGCGCCGCCGGCAGCTCGACCCGAAGACTGTGCAGTCCACAGAGCGCACTTTGAAACTGCTGCTGCTCACCTGCGGCAACATCTCGGCAGCTCGAGTCGACTATTACCACATCCAAGCGCTCTGGACGCTGCTGCGCTGGGCTCCGAGGAACTTGGTGTCGGATCCGCTGCTGAAGGACCTCTCCTTTGACGAGGCAATCGCCCTGGGTAAAGAGCAAGACGTGCCGCCGCTGGCGCCTGCCACCGAGGAGCGACACCGCCGGTTTTTGGTCGCCTTCTTCAACCACTTGGTCAACGGACAAGCCATCGACGTGTCACCGATGAAGGCATTCCGAAAGCCCAAGAAGGACGACACCATCGATCCAGAAAAGGCCATCCGCCTGTTCGAAGACGAAGACCTTCAAACGATCTTTGACCCGGCCAACTTTCTGCCCTGGGCGAAGAAGCCGCAGCATTGGTGGGCGCCTATGCTCGGTTTGTATACCGGAGCGAGGGTCAACGAAGTGTGTCAGTTGAAGCTCACCGACATCATTGAAGAGCGCGGCATCTGGTGCATCGCGTTCCAGAAGACGGTGGACAAGGATTTGGCTGCCGACCCAAAGAAAAAGCGGCGGTGCCGGCAAAGCATGAAGGGGGCGGGCTGCATGCGCATTGTCCCGATTGCCAAACCACTCTTGGATGCTGGCTTCCTCGAGTTCGTAGAGGACATGAAAGCCACCGGACACCCTCGGCTGTTCCCCCTCCTTTCGGCGGGCGTGAATCGCACCACAGGCGAGACTAATGCGCGTTACAGCCAACAGTTCGTGGTGGACTTCGGCCGCTACATGAAGAGCCTAGGCTTTCCAAAGGGCGTGGGATTCCATGCATTCCGCCACACGCTCGCAACCGAGCTCGATGTCAACGATGTTCCAGAGAAGGAGATCGCCTTGATCACCGGCCACAGCACCGATCCCCGCGACCGGGTCCAGGTGCTGCGCTCGCACTACCTGCACAAGCGGCCGCAGGTGACGCGGAGCAAGCAGATCAGCGCCTTGGAGCTTTACCAGCCCGACGTAGAACTGCCGCGCTATCAGCGTGGGCAGTTCGCAAAATGCCTCGCCGATTCAAAGAGGTTCCACCCCTAAAGGGCCGTCACTTGGGTGCCATGGGAGGGTATTTCGAACCACTCTCCCTAGATACGAAGAATGGAGTCCCCGCCATAGTGCCCAGGATGAGACCTCCAGCGCCCTTCTCATCAACCACGTGAACTGGCATCAGATGGAGAAGAGATGGAAGGAGCGCCTCAAGGTTCTTCCGAGAAATTGACAGCCACATTTTGCTCTTTCCCTTGAAGCCTGCGTCAATCACGAGACGAAAGGGCGGGGATTTGATAGATATTTCGATGGTGTTTGATTTCCCAATCACTCCCACCTCATCGGCCAAGGCGGCAGTGCACGCCGCCAATGGAACGCACGCAAACGTGCCTTCCATATACGCCAAATAATGGACCCAGCTAATCTTCTTTAATTCCTTTTTAAGTTCCGAGAGTGCAATTGCCTTAAAGCTTTCAGCGATTTTGAAGCCGTCCTGCTTAAGGCGTGCTTGACTGCACTTAAGTGCATTCGCAAACAGCATCACGAACTGAGTAAACCCCTTTGATGTCTTCGTGGGACCACGCCTTATGTTAAGCGTCCACTTATCCTCTCTCTTATGAACTGTGCCCTTCTTGGCCTGAAAAATTGCCAATCGAGCGCTGCCGGCCCCATCCCAAATCACCAATGCAAAGTCACCGCCAGTCGACGTTTCACTAAGAGGGTCTGCCGCTCCGCCCGACTTCGTATACGTCCCCCAAGATGCAACAGGCTCACTCGAATGCGCGCCTGAATTTCCTATTGAGGGAGGTGAGCTATCGACAGAAATACAATCTGACTGAACTTCGACCTTTTCAGCTTCGCAGAGAACAAGTTGCTCGAGTAGTGGAGCAACAGTGCTGACCCCACCAAGAATGCTCGCTGTAAGCCCTTCTTCGTCAATAAGACCCATTGAAGCCATCGACTGAACTCTGTCCAGAGTCAATCGGAAGGCCGCCCTCAAAACACCTTCATCAGGAAGGACAGGCAACATACACGCACCTCGATCAGAGTTGCGCAAATCGTAACCTATTCTATCGGCAATCCGACCCAACGTCGGAGCTCCCGCCTCGTCTCCGCGGCCCAACCCTCGAGCGCTGGATCGAGCGCCGCCATTGAGTCGAGTATCCCTATATCAAAGTTGCTTTCGCCACGGGGCGCTGCCAGGACCTTTGCGTATTGACCCACCCAGCCAACCTCAAGACGACCCGAAGGAGTCCATTCAACTTCACTAAGCCGCGACTTGAGCGCTGACTTATTATCCAAAAAATAGCTGCGGATGTCGTATAGCAGCTTCGCCCGGCTGGATTCGTCCGCATTGCGGTATATCTGGCGCACAAGATCCAGTTTCCTGCTCTCGTAAATACCCTTAGCCGCGCTCTCCCCCCAATGATCAAGGAATGCACCAGGCCCCGTGAAACAACCATACTCCTTGTTCGATGCTCGCCAGAAGACCCGCAGGCCATCAGCGGTCTCCTCTATCGCCATGTCGAAGTGGGCCAGCATTTCAGCGACATCTTGAGTGTTTGGCAGCTTCACGGCGATCAGTCTCTTGGTTGAATGGACGAGATGCGCGGAAAGCTATTTGCGCGCACGCAACCTAATCCACCTCCTTAGTTTGTCAAGCCATCGCATCCGAATCGGAGGGCCTCAGCATTAACTTCGCGCAGCATTAACAGAGTCGGTCGCACATTCAGCGTCAGTGCGGGGAGACATTTACGTCTCGCACCCTAGCAGGGCTCTACCCGAAGGCCCGCACTGAGGCTGTTCCCTCAGCTTAAGCGGGCCTTCGGGGGCCAGGACTTTCAGGTCATGTGTCGTCCCGCAGGACGCTGACGAGCAATGAACATTCTGAACGTGCTGCTCTCCCCTGACCGGCTGCTCGTCGCGGTCGACACCCTCGCCGAAGATGCCCAGATGGGCCACCACTCGGCGGGCGCAAGACTCTTGCTCATCCCCCAGCACACTGTGGTCATGGTTTGTAGGGGCTCGGCCAAGTTCTTCTTGAAGATCCATGACTTGGCCCTGCGAGCTAGTTTCCGCGCAGACTTCACCCTAGAGGGGTGATGGCGGAGGTCGGGCCGACCATCGACCGGCTGTGGCTGACCCACCTGCAGGCTGCGGACGCATTTTCCCTTCCCTGTCATAATCTCAGGACCGAGCTGATCGTGGGAGGCTGGTCCTCAAGCCAATACCGAATGCTGGCAACCGCCTATTCCAAGCACGCCGTTGAAACGCCGGCTCTGATCCAACCGCTGATGGGTGGAATGGCCTCACCTGGAGAACCGCTTCGGGGTCGACCCGACAGCTTTGATCCGTCCGAGGTGATGAAGGCCGGGGTGCTCCAAGCCACCTATCTGAACGAGAAAACAGGTCGACAGGTCGCAGGGGGTTCGCTATTGGTCGAATAGCTAGGGGAGCGAGAAGTGCGCATCAACGAGTGGCCGTTTGTGCAGCCCGACTTGGTGCGCCGCCAACCCGGGTGGATACGACCGGAGCTGGTCACTGCATCCAGCGACTAGTCATCCTCATTCTGGTCAGAAGGGAATGTCCAAGTCTTGTCGATCAGCGTCGGCCCTGCGAGACCGTTCCAGTGCCTGCCACTGCTGCTCGCATGCCTTGATGAATCGGACCGTGCTCGTGACATTGCTGGCGATCAGCAGAGCCTCGTCATAGGCAAGGACAGGGTTATCGTGTGCCATGGAATGGTTGTTACGAACGTGGTCGAACTGCCCAAAGACCGTGATCGCGGCTTTGAGGATGTGTTCGGCCATCTGCGATGTCAGCAACCCCTTTTCCTTGATCCGTTTAACGTAGGCACCCATGAGTCCGCCCAAAGGCACAGTGCGGTCCTTTGGTATGCCATGGCGCTCACATAGCATCCTTAGGAACTTGACCAGAAAGGTGTGCAATCGGTCCAACCCCTGCTCGGGTTCGTTGCGATTGAAGCACTCACGGGCAGCCTTAGCCACCTTCTGGAAGTCTTGGGTATCGCCCTCGAGCGCTTCTATGTCAGGAACATCCTTCGCCTGGGCCAGCCGCGCCGCGATCAGTTCACACTCTTTAAATAGCGATTGCCGTTCCAGTGCAGGGTTTCCAGTATCCCTACAGTGCTCAAGCAGTCCGTTTATTGCCTGCCCCACCAAAGCATCACTCTCGCGCGTCCAAAAGCTTCTCAGGTGGTTGGCTTTGGAGCTTCCGTTCTCTTCATAGGCTCCGCCGTAGATGTTCCGGCCGACTTCTTCATCGAAGAATCGCGCAAACGTGTTGTTCGAGAAGTCCAATACATATCCGCTATTCATACCAAAGAGATCTTCCAGCTTTCGCTTCTCTCGGGGCGTCAAACTCGACATTTGGGTCAAGTCCTGAAGATTGTTGATGGCATTATCCAAACTCGCCAGGCCTTCCACCAGTCCGTGCGGACCATCGGCTCAAAGCAGACCTCGACCCAGCCATACTAGGGCCGCCCCTTAGGTAGACAGACGCTCCCGCAACGACCTACTGGCAGATAGGGGTAACATCCACGCGCCCACGCTCGGAGCTGCTCGATGACCCACTACTCCCTCGAAGATCACGCGCAAGCCATTTCAGCCTTGGCCTTGCTTAAAGAAAAGTGGGAGAACTACTCCGGGAACAATCCGAACAAGTTCCGTGCGGATATGGAATCCGAAAGGCCAGATTGCTTGCTATCAGCACAGAGCTCAAAGCGGCCGGGCTACTGGAGCGAACCCCCGCGGAAGAACGCGATGCTCTGCTGGATGCTGAGTTTCCGGCCGCTCGCTCCAAGGATGTTGTTACTTGGAAAGGACGGCGCTTCATGAAGCGTTTCAGCCCAGCCGCGACCAGCCTGTCGGGAAATACGGTGATCGCGTGGAATACCTACTGGGAAGAACTCATCGAGTGAACGTCAACCCGGCGGGACCGCGCTACGGTCCCACGCCCTCTTAGCCCATCCGATCACTAGTGCCGGCACGCCAATCACGGCGATGCCGTAGAGGTAGGCCAAGTAGAAGGCCACGGTTGCCAGCTCGCCGTATACCGGGTGGTCTGCGTGGGCCGCCCCGATCCAGCCGCATGCCATGACCAGGACAAGGCCCAGTCCACCTCCGAACAGCGCCCCCTTCCAGAAGCCTCCATGTCGGAAGCAGGGAATACGCCCCGTGCTGAGATGCCAAGCCCACACCTGCTGGGCACGGACATGAAGGGCGAAGCAGAAGCTCAAGAAGCCAAGAATCAGGACGCCTCCGGCCGAGTAGACCAAGCCCAGCAACTGTTTTCCTTTGATGGCCTCGAGGCCACCAGCCAAGAGTAGCAAGCCCAGCGGCCCCAGAATCAAGACCGGCAGGATCATGGCCGCGGGCCCAGAAGGCGGGTTCAGCCGCTGGTAGACGGGCGGGTGGTTCATGCACATTCCTCAGTGGTTAGAAAAGGGCCCAGCGCTTGGCCGGGCCAGACCATCAATGGCAGCAACCGGGTTGTTAGCCGGCGGCGGTTCCTTCATCCGTCACTTCGGATACCCGCCACCCCTCGCCGTCCGGCCGGAACCTCATCCGAAGGTCCAACCGCATTTCCTTGGGCCTGGGCGTGGTGGGCTGTCCACCAATGACGCCCTGCGCCTCCACAGCCCCGGTCACCCGGCACTGCTGGTCACCGTTGGGCATCTTTTCGCAGTCCAGCTCCAGCCCGGCAGCGTCCTTCACTTCCAAGCGCCACGAACGCTGCAGGGTCGCCTGCTGCCCTTGATCGGTGAAGAACCGCTCCACGGCCGTGACAGCGTCTTCCTTGCTTGGCCCCGTTTCACCTCCGCACGCCGCCAACATCAGCGGGATAAGGCAAGCCGACATCCAAACTTTGTTCTGCCCGCGCATTAGAGTTCCTCTCCCTTCTTCTTGGTCAAATCGACACCGATGAGTTCATTGCGGTAGCCCACGTGGACCCGCTCTACTTGTACTTCCGCTTTGGGTCCGGCCTGATCCAACCAGACGCGTTTGACGAAGAACACGATAAGGTCGTCCTTTGCGTCCCGCCCCTGGTGGATGAGGTTGTTGGCCTCGCTTTCGCTCATCCGGATGGGCAGGTGATAGCGGCCTGCATTCTTCGGGGTCCAGACCGTGCGCTGGCTCTTCGCACTGCTAGGCACGAACCCCTCGCCCGTCACTCCACTCACTTGAAAACCGTTGATCCACGGAATGGGCACGTAGATGTCCAAGGTTCCCCTCGCCTGGTCGTAGGTGGGGTGCGGGTCGATGTTGGGCCGCACGGAAAAACGGTGGGTGTTGCGGAAACGCTCGGCTCGGGCATCGAACGCCGCACCATAGGTGCGCTCGATCGCGTTCGTCTGCTGTGCGGTGATGCCATTGGGCCCGTGCTGCTTTGTGTCGATAAGCCATTCGGCATACAGGCACTGCTCCCGCTGCGCCTTGGTCAGACGGTAGGCCGAGCGCGCCATTGCAATCAGCTGCGCATCGCACGTCCGTGCCCCACCCGACCCCGTCGAAGCCAGCCCAGCCCGGACATGCTGTGCTCCGGCCAGCGTGTCTTCATCCTGGTCCCAGTAGGTCCCTGGAGCGTCCTTGTAGGGACTCTTGTTCCTTTCAGCGGACGTTTCAGGAGAGTTCGCAATCGCCCGTCCAATCTGCCGGAGCAGGTTCCCCCCATCCTGTGCCTGCACCACCATGCTTGTGGCCAAGGCGAAAGCGCCCGTGACCACTGCCCACTGCTTCTTCATGCCCACTCCTTGCGCCGGGTTGCGAGAAACTTACGTGTCACGTAGAGTCTACCCGTGGCGTAAGGCTTCCGTCATGCTCCCCGCATGCCTGCACTGCATCGGTTCAGCCTGTGAAGCCCACCACTCCCGCTCCCCGGGACGTCGTGGCTGCGCGCCTGCGTCAAGCCCGGGAACACCGGGGCTTGAGTCAGCGCGAGGTAGGAGTGCGAATGGGCCTAGACAAAGACACGGCATCGGCGCGCATCTCCCGCTACGAGTCGGGAGCAATGTCTATCAGCTTGGAAGCGCTGTTTGAGATGGCCAAGGCGCTCGAAGTGCCCCCGGCCTTCCTATTGGCCAGCACCGCAGGTATGGCCGATGCCATTCTGGCGCTGGGGGAACAGGCGCAGGGCCAGCAGGAACAGCTTGCAAAAGTTCTTGGGGCACTAACGAAGCTGCCGGCCGACGAGCGGGACCAGCTACTGGCAAAGCTATTGACCCGAAGCACCGCTGAATAGCTGGGGCAACGAAACTTCCCTCAGCATCTCCCACTGGGGCTTAGTTTTCCGAGTAAGGATCAGCGAAACTGGCTTGGATACCGCTCGTGATAGAGCTTCCGTGCAAGCTCTGGCATTCGGATCTCCCTTCGAATGGGTGACCCGACCCACAGATCGTAGGCACCTGGGATTGCGGGGAAGATTGCGATCACCCAAGGAGCCCATGGCTGCCAATGCGCGACCGTAGCTATCACGGAACCAGAAACTTGGGAACCGATCAGCACCAGCAGGGCTGCTGTCCAGCCGGCCCATACAGTTGAGTGCCAATGCGCTTCGTCTTCTCGGATTTCCGCCATCTGCCTCTCGACGCCGGCCCTGCGAGAGCCGTCAGGTGCGTCATCGAGCCAGCGGTCGGCAGTGCTCCAACTCACGTGCGTAAGCGAATCGGACTGGCGAGGCTCCGGCAGCATTCCAGGAATGCGCTGAATCCAGCCAATCAAAGTGATGAGCACAGACAGCAGGATGGGTAGTAGCAGAGGCACCGCGACCTTCACCACGGCACCGTAGGCAATCAAGACCAAGACGGTAGCGGCAGGTCGGTCGGAAATGGTCGACCAACGAAGATTCCAAACATTTGTGCCCGTGGAAAGGACGAGCACAATGTCTGCAAGCAGCACAAAGCCGAGCAGGCGCAGCTGACCCCTGTAGTCATGCGCTTTCTCGAGAAGATTCCACTTGTCCGTATCGATGTTCAATGGCGTTCAATCCCAGGCACTGGCATTCAATCACCCGATAGCGACCTCTACACTTGGATCTTGAGCGACTGGCGCAACAAAGCCTAACGACCTGCCATACAGATGATCGGCGTAGAAATCTTCCGGACTTGAGCACCCGGTTTACATAGTTCACATGCCAGTCCGGCCGCCCACTTGAATACATTCACGGCGGAGGCAAAATAGAAACATACCGCACGGATGCAAATCATTGAACACTGCCATGACATCGCTCACCCAGATCCGTTGGCCTGACCACAGCATCGCTATCAATGCCGGCCTGGATCTCCACGCCTTCGCCATGTTCCGAGACGAGGTGGTAGGTCCTTCCCTCGATGCCTTGGAGAGGCGGATCGATGAGATGGAGAAGAGCGACAATCTTGCCGAAAGGGCATTTGGAGCTGACTCTTATGCGGAACTGCATCACCGCACCGTAGAGGGCTTCTTGCTGACGACACAATCCATGCATGAGCGCAGCCTTCGCGGGCTAATGATTGGCATGGCCAAAGCCAAGAAATGGACTTCCGACGAGCAGAGGAAGATCAAGCTTGCCGATTGGTCCACAGGCAAGAAAGGCGTTCCTGCGCTATTTCACAGCCTCTTTGATGCTCCGATTCACTCGTTCGGCGATCCAACCGACTTGAATGTTCTACGGGTATTCGGAAATGTTTTGAGACACGGAGACGGCCCGTCGGCTGAAGAACTGCACAATCTGTGCCCCTCCCTTTGGTCTCAATGGCTGCCTCCAGGAACTGTCCTGGAAGTAGCAGGCATTCAGTTGCGCTTCCCCAAAGACGCCTTGCCACATCCTCTTTTTGAGAACATCACCCTACCGCGAAACCTTTTAGACCAGATGATTGCGACTGTAGTGGGCTTTTGGGAGGACATTGAGTTCGTGCGATGCAACTCCTTCTCAAATAGCAATCGCGGCATTCAAGCCCACCTTGAGGAGCTGACCCGCAATCGAGAGAGTCGCCCTGCTAACAGGATATGGAGCCCAGGCTGATACATTGCTGCGCGACCCTTGAACGGAACAAGGATCTCGGCGCACTCATGCTCAATGCCTTCCAGGCGTCGAAAGTAGGCCCTACGAACGTCAGAGACCAACTGGTGCCTTGATGATCAATCGTTGTCTTTTGGAAGCAAGTTAAGGACGTTAAGTTCGTTGCGATCACCAAGGCGCAGCGGCAGCATGAAGGTGCCAACGCCATAGAAAAATATGAAGATTGTGGCAATCCAACCACAGGTGGGCATCACAACCTGGATCCAGCAAGGATCAGTCCGCAGGCTCAAGTTCAAAGTAAAGCGCCGATAAGCCTGGCGAGTGAACACCCAGGCCATAAAGCTTTTCAGACGTTTTGAACTCCCGGCTGTAGGTGGAGTGGTGCTCGTCATCAAGCTCATGGCCTACGATCTGCGCACGCAGCTCGGATACCACACCAGCCCCCTGCAGCTCCTGGATAAACGTCTTCCTAAGCGAGTGGAAGCCGCGCTTTGCAGGCTCCCAGCCCTTGCCCACCTCTGCCAGATGCCGACTGAAGGCCTTAGTGATCCAGTTGCCTTGCCCATTGACCGCTGTGGCCTTGGCGGCAGGAAACACCCTCGTATGACCTGCCTTGCGCTTTTCATCGATCCATTCCAAGAACCCCATTTTGAGGAGCTCGGGATGGAGGGGCACCGTGCGAATGCTCACCTCAGTCTTCACCTTTTGGTGCTCTCCCTCGTCCGAAATGCGTATGCACGGGATGCCCTCCTCCTCAAACACGTCCTTGATGAGCAGTTGTCCGACCTCTGACGCTCGCGCACCCGTGTAGAGTCCCAAGAGCGAGGCCCAACCGGCCGATTCGGACAGATTGGCGAGCGCCTTGGGGGCGAACAGAGCCTGGATCTGAGCCCTATCGTAGGCCTTGAACCCGAGCTTTTTCCGAGACCGCTTTTCTCTCTGGGAGTAGCTCACGTGGCCGGAAGCAGGGTTGTCGCCACGGGGATAGTGGCCTGACGCCATCGCCCATTCGAAGAACCCGCCTTTCCCACCGATGTAGCTCTGCTTGTTGGTCAGCGTCGGCGTTGATGCGCCCTTCTCCCGCATGTCTTGATACCAGCGGGCCAGGTCCGAACGGGTGATGGCATGGACCTTAATCTTCGGGCACAGGAACGCCACCAGCGCTTCGATGGCCGTCTTCTTGATCGTGTAGGTCTTGGGCAGCGAGGAAGGCTTGAGTGTCGCCAAGAACGCGTCCCGCGCCTTGCCAAGGGTGATCGTTTCGATCGCCGCTGCAGGTGCCCCCGCGGGAGACATCATCCTTTGCGGGAACACAGCCGGCGGCGGAACCATCAAAGAAGCCAACGGAGACTGTTTTGCCACCGCTGCCCCAGCCATTGCCTCCAACTCCATCAGTTGTCGATAGAGCTTGAGGTCCTTGGGGCTGTCGATCTGCCACTGTTCCACCACCGTTCCGTCCGGCTGACGGGTGCGGTTGAGCGTTAGTTCCTGCAGGTTCTCCGCGCTCGTCAGGCGAGCAATGAGGAGGTCAGCATCCGCTTTGCTGAGCTTGGCCACGCGTTGATCCTTCAACTGTGCGAAGAGTCGAGCATAGCCCGACCCCAGCACGACCGCACGCACGTGGGCCTGTGCCAAATCTTTTGTCCGAAGGGTGCGCTTGATCAGCCGGCAATCAAGCACGGCTTGAAGATCAACAGGGACGCGCTGGACGAAAGACCAGCGGCCGGTCGATGACCGGCTCAAGTGATGTGGGATGCGCATGCGAGCGTTTCCTCGACATGCTTCCTGCTTTCCGATCAGCTCAAATATTTGATTTCAATTTCAAATCAACGATTTAAGAGTGATTGGCGGAGAGAGTGGGATTCGAACCCACGGAAGGTTTGACCCTTCGCCGGTTTTCAAGACCGGTGCCTTAAACCGCTCGGCCATCTCTCCGATGCTGCTTTGCGTGACCGCCGAAGGCGTCGGGTGATCACGCTTGCGCCACGCGCGATGCGCGTGACTCATGTCGAAGGACGCCGCATTGCGCGCTGCCATCGACCCGGGATTGCTCCCGGGCGCGCATTCTCGCATGCCCGGACGCGCTTTGCTAAGCGCTGCGTGTTGTTGAACTGCACAGCTCTGCCAAGCGGTTCCGCTTGCCGGGTTACGCAGCGTTCTCGATTACGCAGCGCTGCCAGGCGACAGCGCTGATGTGCCGACGTCGACGACCAGGCGCAGCACTTGGCCGGCTTCGGCCACGACCAGAGGCACAGCCTCAGCCGGCTTCAGCCACGGCCAGACGCGGTGCGGTCGCGGCCGCACGCTTGAGCTTCTCGGCCAGCTCGGCGCAATTGCCGCCGCAATCCAGACGCGAGCGCTCGATTTCCTGCGGCAGGTGTTCGGCCAGGAAGTCGATGAACACGCGCACCGCCGGCAACAGGCCGCGACGCGAGGCGAACACGGCATGGCAGATGCCCTGCGGCAGCGACCAGTGCGGCAGCACCACTTCCAGCTCGCCGCTGCGCACTGCCTGGGCGCACACGGTTTCCGGCAGCATGGTGATGCCGAAGCCATCGCGCGCCATCGACTGCAGCAGCGGAAAATCGAAACCGGCCAGACGCGGCTGCAGGTCCACGCGGCGCATCTCGCCGTTGGGGCCGTGCAGTTCCCAGCGCTGATGCGCTTCGTCCTCGCTGGTGCTCATGGTGGTGTGGTTGGCCAGCTCGCTCGGGTCCTTGGGGCGGCCGGCGCGGTCCAGATACTTGGGGCTGGCCACCAGCAACTCCTGCACTTGGCCGAAGCTGCGCATCACCAGGCTGCCGTCGTCGTCCAGGCGCGAGCGCACACGCAGCGCGATGTCGTAGCCCTCGTTGATGACGTCGACGCGGCGATTGCTGATGTTGAGTTGCAGCCGCACCTTGGGATACTTGGCCAGAAACTCCGGCAACAGCTTGGGCAACTGGATCTGCGCCAGCGAGACCGGAACGCTCACGCGCACAAGGCCACGCGGCTCGGCACTGAGACGATCCACCACTTCGCGCGCGGCCTGGGCTTCGGCCAGCATGGTCTGCGCGTGCCGATGCACGCTGGTGCCGACGTCGGTGACCGCAAAGCGGCGCGTGGAGCGCTGCAACAGGCGCACGCCCA
This sequence comes from Xanthomonas sp. CFBP 8151, assembly GCF_011761885.1. Taxonomy (NCBI): domain Bacteria; kingdom Pseudomonadati; phylum Pseudomonadota; class Gammaproteobacteria; order Lysobacterales; family Lysobacteraceae; genus Xanthomonas; species Xanthomonas sp. CFBP 8151. The sequence goes on along the minus strand of NZ_JAASQZ010000003.1, from coordinate 426,406 downwards.
GGTCGGTTTCGAGCTGGCTGATACGGCGGCTCAAGCGCGATTTGGGGATCCCAAGCGCACGCTCGGCCGCGGCAAAGCCGCCGTGGTCCACCACCATCGCGAAGTAGTACAGGTCATTCAGGTCGTGCATGGCGCATGCATCCATGGATAGAACGATAAGTGACATTTAATCACCTTTATTCCAACAGAGCAACGACCTGATACATCAGAAATGTAGTTTCGCGCAGCCGGAACATCGAACTCTTGCGCTCGGACCTCCCTCGTTTTCGCGGCTCGCGTAGCACCAAGCGCAGCTGTCGTCAGGTAGCGCTCGCAAGATCCGCCAGGGTCTTCCAAGCGACGCAACAGGCCGTGCACCATGAAAATGCAAACGGGGCCAGTAACGGCCCCGTTCTTGATCAATATTTTCAACAGCTATCCCACCGCAACTTGGGCAGCTGAGCGGCCGCGCCTACAACATGCCCAAGAAGGCTAACGAGCGAGCCGGAGCTGGCAATCGCCAGTCGAGACTGGCTGCCCGCCCGGAATTGAAAATGAGGATGCACGCACGCCCATTTCAGGCATCGGCCGCGCCCGCCTGGACGTTGCGCAGCCGGTGCCTTGGCCGCTCCTATCCGATCCGCTCGAGCCCGCCCATGTACGGACGCAGCACTTCGGGCACATCGATCGAGCCATCGGCATTCTGGTAGTTCTCCATCACCGCGATCATTGCGCGGCCCACCGCGGTGCCCGAGCCGTTGAGCGTGTGCAACAGCTCCGGCTTGCCGCTGGCCGGATTGCGCCAGCGCGCCTGCATGCGCCGCGCCTGGAAATCGCCGCAGTTCGAGCACGACGAAATCTCGCGATAGGTGTCCTGCGACGGCAGCCACACTTCCAGATCGTAGGTCTTGATCGCAGAGAAGCCCATGTCGCCGGTGCACAGCAGCACCTTGCGATACGGCAGGCCAAGTTTCTCGAGCACCACTTCGGCACAGCGGGTCATGCGCTGATGTTCGGCGTCGCTGTGTTCCGGCGCGCAGGCGGTGACCAGCTCGACTTTTTCGAACTGGTGCTGGCGGATCATGCCGCGCGTGTCGCGGCCACCGCTGCCGGCTTCGGCGCGGAAGCACATGGAATGTGCGGTCATGCGCAGCGGCAGACGTTCAGCATCGATGATTTCGTCGCGCACGATATTGGTCAGTGGTACTTCGGAGGTGGGGATCAGATAGCGGCGCGACTCGCCCACTTCGGTCTGAAACAGATCGTCCTCGAACTTGGGCAGTTGCCCGGTGCCACGCATCGACTCGGCATTGACCAGCAGCGGCACGTTGGTTTCTTCGTAGCCATGCTCGCCCACATGCAGGTCGAGCATGAATTGCGCCAGCGCGCGGTGCAGCCGCGCGACCGGCCCACGCAACACGGTGAAGCGCGCACCCGACAACTTGGCGGCGGTCTCGCCGTCCAGCCAGCCGTGCGGCGCGCCGAGTTCCACATGGTCCTTGACCGGGAAGTCGAACTGGCGCGGCGTCCCCCAGCGCGACTGCTCGACGTTTTCGCTCTCGTCCTTGCCCTGCGGCACAGCGTCGGCCGGCAGATTGGGCAGGCCCAGGGCGATGGTCTCCAGCTTGGCGCGAATCACCTCCAGCGCTTCTTCGGAGGCCTTGAGCTCATCGCCGAAACCGGCCACTTCGGCCATCAGCACAGTGACATCCTCGCCTTTGGCCTTGGCCTGACCGATCGCCTTGGACTTGGAATTGCGCTGACTCTGCAGTTCCTGCGTGCGCACCTGGATGCGCTTGCGCTCGCTTTCCAGCGACTCCAGTTCCGCAGTGTCCAGGGAGAAACTGCGCGTGCTGCGCAGGCGCTCGGCAAGGTCGGCGGGATGTTGACGAAGCAGGGCCGGATCTAGCATCGGGAGTCTGTGTGTCGGTAGGAAGCGCGAGATTATCGCCTGTTCCGCCACCTGCTGCGATCGATTCACCGCCGCTATGCCAGAATTGGCCCGATCCTTCAGGTGAGCCCTATGCCCGCGCCCCGCCCTGCATCCGATCGTCAGATCGTCCTGCGTCTGCCCCGCCACACCCTGAAAATTGCCGGCATTGCCTTCGTCGCCGGCCTGCTGCTGTTCCTGCTGGTGTGGGCCACCGGCCGCAAGGACGACTTCTACAAGGCCTCGCCGGCCCAACCGGCTGCAGGTGCGCAGGCCGACGACAACATCCAGCCGCTGCCCGCGCCGCTGCCGGCCCAGGACGGTGCCAGCGACATGCCGCAGGCCAAACCGCCGGAAGAAACCCCGACACTGGTGGAAACCGCGCCTGCAGCCACGCCCGCGCCGACGCCCTTGCCGGAAGACGCGGTTGTCGGTGCGCCGGGCAACGCAGCACCGGCGAACGCCGCGGCGGCTGCAGGTGGAGATCGCCCGGTGCCGATGCAGGGCCAGATGCCGCCGCCGCGCTATCCGTCGGCCGCATTGCGTCGCGGCGATGCCGGCGATGTGGTGGTGCGGGTGGACGTGGACGCAGCGGGCAATCCGGGCGGCGTGACGCTGGTCCAACGCAGCGGCTCGCGCGATCTGGATCGCGCCGCGATGGAGGCGGTGCGTCACTGGCGCTTCCATCCGGCCCAGCGCAACGGCCAGCCGGTTGCCGGCAGTCTGGATATCCCGTTCGAGTTCAAGCCGGCGCAGTAAACCCGGCCGATAAGCCGCGTCGTGCGCACCGCAGACCAACGACGGCCAAACTGCCGCAATCGACGAATATCACTGCGCATTAACCGGACAAAGCGGGTCGAACCAGACCTTGACTCGGCTTGACCAAGCTGAATGTCTACCGCCATTTAAACCTTCCTAAGTGCCCTGCCTTAGCTGGGCCTCAGGCAAGGCTGACCAGACTGACCACGTCATCCCAAAGATGTGCCAGGAGGCCGGCCATGTCCTTCATCTCCAATCCCTCTTCACATCCCACGCAGGCATTACCGCATCGGCCCGCGCACGCTGACGACCGCGTACGCGACGACACTGCCGACGGTGCCTCGCCATGGCTGTGGGCGACACTGCTGGCGGTACTGGTAGTACTGCCGACCTGGTGGTGGGCCCGACACAGCGACGAATCGTTTGCGACCGACACGCGTCCCGTGCCTGCAGCCAGCCGCCAGATCCTGCCGACCTCGGAGGGCGCGCTTACGATGACCATGATCGCGCACCCACCCGCACGCGCGCCGATCAGCACCCAGGAGGCGATTCCGCTGCCGGGCAATGCAATGCCGAAGTATCCGTCGGACATCGCGCAGGCCGGGATCGAAGGCCGCCGCACCGCGCGCCTGCAACTGGATGTGCAAGGCCAGGTGAGCGATGTGACCATCGTCGATCGCAGCGGCAGCAACGACCTGCGCCTGGACGCAGCGGTGATGGATAGCTTGCGCCAGTGGCGTTTCGAGCCGGCCACCCGCGATGGCCATGCCGTCGTCAGCAGCGTGCAGGTGCCGGTGGAGTTCACGGCAGAGCGCTAAGTGGGATCATCGACCAAGCTGAATCGCAGCATCGCTGCGCTGGCTGCAATGCGGCATTCGAGCGTCGACCGCCAAGCGTTACTCAGCCACCACGATTTGGTCGAGCAGTCCTCATCCGCTGAGGACTGCATGCTTTTCTACCGAAGCTGTCTCGCTACTCAGGCCGTTTCAAGCCCGAAACCGGCACCCCGCGCCAAGCTATCAAAGCCCGGGAACGAGGTTGCGACATTGGCCACGTCGTTGACCCGCACGCTGCCGGTAGACAGCTGCCCGGCAATGGCAAACGCCATCGCAATGCGGTGGTCGCCATGGCTTTCGATCACGCCGCTGCCGATGCTGCCGATGCTGCCGCCATGAATGGTCGCGCCATCCGGGGTTTCGTCCACCTGCACGCCCAGCGCGCGCAGCCCGGTGGCCATGGCCGCAAGGCGGTCGGATTCCTTGACCCGCAGTTCGGCAGCGCCGGTAACCACCGTCTTCCCGGTTGCGGCAGCGGCAGCCACGAACAGCGCCGGGAATTCGTCGATCATGTCCGGCACCAGCGCTTCGGGAATTTGTACGCCCTGCAATGGCGCATAGCGCACGCGCAGATCGGCCACCGGCTCGCCGCCATGTTCGGCATGACGTTCTTCGGCGATATCCGCGCCCATCAGCCGCAATGCCGCGAGCAACCCGGTGCGACGTGGATTCAGGCCCACCGCCCGCAGCAGCACGTCCGAGCCGGGAATGATGCTGGCTGCCACGATGAAGAACGCGGCCGACGAAAAATCGGCAGGCACTGCAATATCGGTCGCACGCAGACGCTGACCACCGCGTAGCCGCGCCTTGCCGGGCGAGAAATCGATCTCCACGCCGAACGCGGACAGCATGCGCTCGGTGTAATCGCGCGTGGGGTGCGGCTCGCTGACCGAGGTCTCGCCCTGCGCATACAGGCCTGCCAGCAGCACTGCGGATTTGACCTGCGCGCTGGCGACCGGCGAGACGAAGTCGATGCCATGCAAGGTCTGACCGCCGCGCACACGCAGCGGCGGGGTGCCGTCGTCTTCCGTGTCGATGCGCGCGCCCATCTGTGCCAGCGGGCCGGTCACGCGCCGCATCGGGCGCTTGGACAGCGACGCATCACCGACCAACTCGCTGTCGAAACGCTGCGCCGCCAGCAGGCCGGCCAGCAGACGCATGCCGGTGCCGGCGTTGCCACAGTCCAGCGCCTGGCCGGGCGGCTGCAGGCCATCCACGCCGACGCCGTGCACGATGCGCTGCGACGCCGACGGCGTGTCGATGCGCACACCGAGCTGGGCGAAAATGGCTGCGGTGGAGCGCGTGTCTTCGCCCTCGAGAAAGCCGTCGATCTGCGACACGCCATCGGCCAGCGCGGCGAACATCACCGCGCGGTGCGAAACCGACTTGTCGCCGGGAATGGCCAGGCTGCCCTGCAATGCGCTGCCCTGCCGGGCGATCCAGTGGTGCGTGCTGCTGCTCATGCGTGTGATCCGGTTGCTGCGGCATCGCCAGGTTTGGTGATGCGTGTTGAAGAGTGTGGTGGCGCTGCCGTCACCTCGGCCGGCGACGGCGCGCCAGTTGGGACCGCGCTGGCGGGACGCCCTGCGCTCAGGGGATGGCGACCGGGTAGGAGCCCAGCACCTTGATCTGCGCCGAGTGCGCTTCCAGTTCGGCCAGCGCCTGCTTCATCGCCTCGTCTTCCACGTGACCGGCCAGGTCGATGAAGAAGCCGTATTCCCACTTGGCCTGATGCGAGGGACGCGACTCGATGCGGTTCATGCTGATGCCATGCCGCGCGAACGGGCTGAGCACGTCGAACAACGCACCCGGCTTGTCGTGGATGAACACCAGTACCGAGGTGCGGTCATGCCCGGAGGTAGGGAAGATCTGCCGGCCGATCACCAGAAAACGCGTGGTGTTGTCGTCGTCGTCTTCGATCGACTTCATGATGACTTTCTTCAGGCCATACACATGCGCGGCACTCTCGCCACCGATCGCCGCGGCATCTTCGGCATTGCGCGCGCGGCGTGCGCCTTCGGCATTGCTGGAGACGGCGATCTTCTCCACTTTTGGCAAGTGCGAACGCAGCCAACCGGCGGTCTGCGCAAACGACTGCGAATGCGCATAGATGCGCTCGATGTCTTCCAGCCGGCCGTTGCGCGAGAGCAGGTACTGGTGCACGCGCAGCTCGACTTCACCGCAGATTTTCAGGTTGGAGGTCAGGAACATGTCCAGGGTGACCTGGATGGTGCCTTGTCCGGAATTCTCCACTGGCACCACGCCGAAATCGGCATTGCCGGCTTCCACTTCCTGGAACACTTCCTCGATGGTGGCCATCGGCAGGCCGACTGCCGAACGGCCGAAATGCTTTAGCACCGCCTGCTGGCTGAAGGTACCTTCCGGGCCGAGATAGCCGATCTTCAGCGGCTCCTGCTGGGCCAGGCATGCGGACATGATTTCGCGATACACGTGCACCAGCACTTCATCGCTGAGCGGGCCTTCGTTGCGGTCCACCACCATGCGCAGCACCTGCGCCTCGCGCTCGGGCCGGTAGTAATCCACCGCCGCAGCGAGCTTGCCCTTGGCCTTGCCGACCTGATGGGCGAAGTTGGCACGTTCGGCGATCAACGCCTGGATGGTGCGGTCGATCTCGTCGATCTTGGCGCGCACATCGGCCAGCACCGGCGCAGCCGTGGCAGGCTTGGTCGCGCCTTTGTCAGCGGAGTTGGCCGCGGACTTGCCTGCCGGTTTGGTCTTGCCGCCGTTGGCGGCACTGGGCTTGCTGGACTTGGGAGCCATTGCTCGGCATTCCTTGAAATTACGGCGCATGCGCCTGCGCGGCATGCGCCGCGGTCGAATGAAGATTCAGCCGTGACGCTGCTGGAAGTCGTGCATGAAACGCGCCAGCGCCTGCGCGCCCGCCACCGGCATCGCGTTGTAGAGCGAAGCGCGAATGCCGCCGACCGCCTTGTGCCCCTTCAGCGCCAGCAGACCGGCCGCCCTGGATTCGCTGACGAACAACGCATCCAGCTGCTCGTCGGCAAGGAAGAACGGGATGTTCATGCGCGAGCGCACCGCCGGCTTGACCAGATTGCGGTAGAAACCGCCGGAGCCATCGATCGCGCCATAGATCAGCGCGGCCTTTTCGGCGTTGCGGCGGGCGAACTCCTGCACCCCGCCCTGCTCCAGCATCCACTTCACGGTGAGTCCGAGCAGATACCAGTTCCAGGTCGGCGGCGTGTTGAGCATCGAATCGCGGGCGGCATGCGAGGCATAGTTGAAAATGTCCGCACGCGGCTGGCCGGCGCGTTCGAGCAGGTCGCGCCGCACGATCAGCACGGAGATACCCACCGGGCCCAGATTCTTCTGCGCGCCGGCGTAGATCAGCCCGTAGCGCGATACATCCAGCGGTTCGGAGGCGATCGACGAACTGAAATCGGCAAACAGCGGCAACGTGCCCACGGCCGGCGTGTCGCGGAACTCGACGCCGTGGATGGTCTCGTTGGCGGTGATGTGCACATAGGCCGAGTGCGGGGACAAGGTCCAACCAGACACCGGCGGAATGTCGGTGAAGCCGCCCGCCTGCCCGTCTGCGGCGATGCGCGCATCCACATAGGTGGCCGCCTGCTTGATCGCGGTCTTGCCCCAGTGGCCGGTGATCACGTAGTCGGCAGCCTGGCCGGGTGCGGCGAAATTCAGCGGCAGCAGCGCCTGGATGGTGGTGGCGCCACCGGCGGTGAACAGCACCGCGTAGTCGTCGGGAATCGACAACAGGGTGCGCAGGTCGGCTTCGGCCGCGGCCGCCACGGCCATGAAATCGCCGCTGCGGTGGCTGATTTCCACGATCGAGGCGCCGACGCCGTTCCACTCGACCATCTCTGTCTGCGCCTGCCGCAGGACCGATTCCGGCAATGTCGCAGGGCCGGCACTGAAATTGAACGCGCGTGTCATGGCACACCTTGTCGAGCTAGCCTTCTAGTATGCCGCAGCGCACCGGCCTTGGCAGCGTTGCAGAAAAGTTGCATGTGCATCCTTCTCATCGGCGTCGACGTATGGTCTGGTTGGATCATCGGCAGCGCCATCACCGTGGTCCGCTATTCTCATCAGCAGCCACTGTCAGGAGCGAGCCATGTCCCTTCGCGATGTCTTGAAGACGCCGTCCAGCGAGATCACCGATGAGGCCGTCTACCGCGACCGACGCCGGCTGCTGCAGCTGTTTGCGCTGACCCCGGCGCTGGGCATGGCCGGCTGCGCCGAGGCCGATCCGCCGCCCCCGCCCAAGACCGTGGTGACCCCGGCGCAGGCGCGCAGCGGCTTCCGTACCGCCGAGGAACTGACCCGGCTGGAAGACGTCACCAGCTACAACAACTTCTACGAGTTCGGCACCGACAAGACCGACCCGTCCAAGGCCGCCAAGACCCTGAAGCTGTCGCCGTGGTCGGTGAAGGTCAGCGGCGAGTGCGAAAGGCCCGGCAGCCTGTCGCTGGACGAGTTGCTCAAGGGCATCAGCGCGCAAGAACGCATCTACCGGCTGCGCTGCGTGGAAGGCTGGTCGATGGTGATCCCCTGGACGGGCGTGCCACTGGGCGAGGTGCTCAAGCGCTTCGCGCCGACCTCCAAGGCCAAGTATGTGGCGTTCACCACGCTGGCCGATCCCCAGCAGATGCCGGGCGTGCGCTACCGTTCGATCAATTGGCCGTATCGGGAAGGCCTGCGCATCGACGAAGCCATGCATCCACTGACCCTGCTGGCCACCGGCCTGTACGGCAAGCCGCTGCCGCAGCAGAACGGCGCGCCGCTGCGGCTGGTGGTGCCGTGGAAGTACGGCTTCAAGAGCATCAAGTCGATCGTGGAGATCCGCTTTGTCGAGAAGATGCCCGAGACCGCGTGGCACGATCTGCAGCCCTCCGAATACGGCTTCTTTTCCAACGTCAATCCGGCGGTGGATCATCCACGCTGGAGCCAGAAGACCGAGCGCCGTATCGCCGGCACAGCCAGCAAACTGTTCGCCGAACGCGTCGCGACCACGCCGTTCAACGGCTACGCGGACCAGGTCGCCTCGCTATATGCGGGGATGGACCTGAAGAAGTGGTTCTAGGCAACACACAATCTGACATCCACCTGTCGTAGGAGCGCACCTGGGCGCGACTGGCTTTGCTGGCCATGCCAGTCGCGCCCAGGTGCGCTCCTACGTTTCATGCCCGCGCGGCATCGCTTCCTTACTTCGAGATCGCATGGCCAAGACCTCCGCATCCCTGATCGCCGCCAAGACCCTGGTGCATGTCGCCGCGCTGACGCCGATCGCCCTGCTCGGCTGGCAGTTCTGGCAGGTATGGCAAACCGGCAGCGACGCGCTGGGCGCCGATCCGGTGGCCGAGATCGAGCACCGCACCGGGTTGTGGGCGCTGCGCTTGCTGTTGATCACCCTGGCGATCACGCCATTGCGCCAGCTCACCGGCCAGGCGACGTTGATCCGCTTCCGGCGCATGCTGGGGCTGTACGCGTTCTTCTACGCCAGCGTGCATCTGGCGGCCTACCTGAGCCTGGATCTGCGCGGCTTCTGGACGCAGATCTTCGAGGAGATCCTCAAGCGTCCCTACATCACGGTGGGCTTTGCGGCATGGCTGCTGCTGGTGCCGCTGGCGATCACCTCGACCCAGGGCTGGATGCGGCGGCTCAAGCGCAACTGGAGCCGCCTGCACATGCTGATCTACCCGATCGGGCTGCTGGCGGTACTGCATTTCTGGTGGCTGGTGAAATCCGACATCCGCGAACCGGCGCTGTATGCCGGCATTCTGGCGCTGCTGCTGGGCTGGCGGATCTGGAAGAAACTCAGCGCGCGCCGAACCACAGCAAGGCGCTCAACGCTGCCGCCAGCAACACTGCGCTGAGCAGCAGCCATGGCCAGCGCGCGACCTTGACCGGCGCACGCGCCGGTTCGCCAGGCGCGCGTGATGGCGGCAACGGCTCCGGCTCGGGGATGTCCCAGGTGGTGCCGTGATGGATGCGCGGCACTTCCACGACAAAGCGGTGGCGGGCATCGAACACGACCTGGTCGCCGGCCTGCAGCCAGCCGTCGCGCACCTGCACGCCGTTGATCCAGCTGCCTTCTTCCGAGCCCAGATCGCGGATCAGCACGCGGTCGCCGTGGCGTTCCAGACGTGCATGCTGGGCGGCAAAGGCCGGGTCGTCGATGACGATGTCTGCCGCCGGGTCGCTGCCGACCAGGCGCGAGCGGTCCAGCGTGAAGCTACGCCCATGATGGCGTCCGCCCAGCCCGCGCAACAGCAGGCACACCTCGCTCAGGCCGGCATCGTCGTCTGCAGCATCGTTGGCCGGCGCGCTCGACGGCGCACTGCGCAGGAGCATCTCCACGCCGTCGGCATAGATGGCGTCGCCGGGGCGCAGCAGCGCCATGCGCCGTACCGGACGTCCGTTGACGTGGATGCCGCGGATCCCGTTGGCCACCTGCAGCCACAGCCCGCGCTGATCCAGGCAAAACTGCGCCAACAGCAGCGCGCCCTGCGCATCGGCAACCACCCGCACGCTGCCGGAGGCATGGCGGACGATCCGGTGGACGCCGGGTTTGAGGGAATGATCCGGCTGCTGCCGGTGGGTGAAATGAACTTGCAGATCGCGCACCCGCCGCAGACTAGCAGGTTTGCCACGCGCAGCGGCCAACAACGACCGGCGTCCAGCCGACGTGTGCCCATACCGAGGCGTCGTCGCTGCCCGCCCCGCGTGCGCCGCACTTGGAGCCGGGCCCGCGCATGCGCACAATGCGCGCTCCTTTCGTCTTTCCCATGGAACCCATGTCCAGCATCGATATCCGCCACGACCATGCCTTGTCGCCGGCCCAGGCCCGCGCAGCGATCGACGCGGCGGCACGCAAGTTGACCGATCGCTACGGCGTCGCCTCGCATTGGGAAGGCGATACCTTGCGCATCGCGCGGGCCGGCGTGGATGGGGCGATCGCCCTGCTGCCGCAGCAGGTCCATGTCACCGCCGAGCTCGGCTTCCTGTTGTCGGCGATGCAACCGATGGTGGAATCGGAGATCCGCCGCCTACTGGCCGAAAAACTCGCCTGAGCATGCGGTGCCGTTGGTCCGGGGTGCCGTTGGTCCGGGGTGCCGTTGGTCCGGGTCGCCCGACCATGCCTGGCCGCGCCGGTGCTTCAGCGACAAGTCACCCGCGCAGCCCATCGCAGGCGGATGCTCTGAGGGTGCTTCACCTGCCCGATGCAGTGCCGGGACTAGGGTGAAGGCAACGTCACTTTGGCAACCCACAGGAGCATTCCATGACGACCGGATACGATCAGAACGGCAAGCGCGACGACGCAGCGCACGGCTTCCAGGCGCAGGCGGAACAGATTTCGCGCCGGCTCGGCGAATCGGCGCAGACGGTGTGGCTGGCCGGGCTCGGTGCACTGGGACGGGTGCAGAGCGAGGGTGGCAAGTTGTTCGATTCGCTGGTGCGCGAAGGCGCGGCGTACGAGCGCAGCGGCCAGCGCAAGGCGGCCGAAAGCGTCGATGAGCTGCGCGAAGAGGTGGAAACCCAGTTCGAGCAGGCGCGTGACACCGCCGTACGCGGCTGGGACAAGCTGGGCAAGGCCTTCGACGAACGCGTCAAGGGCGTGCTGCGCACGCTCAACATTCCCGAGCAGGACGAACTGGAAAACCTGCGTCGCGAGGTGGAATCGCTCAAGGCCCAGGTGCGCGCCAACACCGCCGCGACCAAGCGCGCCAACCGCACCGCCAATCAGGCGGCGCAGGCCGCCAGCAGCGACACCACTGGTGCAGGCCCCGCCAGCGGCAGCTCCGGTCCGACCGGCACTGCGTTCGATGATGAATAAGCCAGCTCGACAATGTTGCAAAGCAGCATGATTTTTTAGACAATCGGGAAGGACCCGCCAGTCCTGTAACACGAAGTCCGTTTGCTCCCCTCCCCTCACGGCTTCGGACTGGCGGGTCTTTCGCTATCTGGATCACAGCTCGTGCCATCGCCGCCCGCGATCCATTGACGGACCTGCCGCGAAAGATTCTTCTAGGCGTACCGCTCCGTCACACGTGCCATACCTTCGCTTGATGCTCATGCCTTCCTGGATTGTGGCGCTTGTGGCTTTCCTGCTGCTCTGGCTGGGGGTGTGCGCCTATGTGTGGCTGGTGCGCCGCCGCGCCGACGAAACCAGTGAAGGCGTGCGTGCGCTGGCGGCAATGCACTGGCGCGACTTTTCCGCCGTGGTGCTGCGCGTGCTGCAGGATCAGCGCGGCTGGCAACCCACCCAGGCGCCCCAGGACGGCCTGCCGACGGCTGACTTCATGATGCAGACCGAGCAAGGCACGCGCCTGGTGGCCTGCAAGCACGGGCGTGGCTACCGCATCGGCGTGGCAGCGGTGAACGAATTGGGCGCGATGGCGCGACTGGCCGGCGCAGGTGGCGGCGTGATGGTGACCGAGGGGCGCATGCAACGCGAAGGGTTGGCAGCCGCCGAAAAACAGTCCATCGAAGTGCTGGATGGCGTGCGCCTGTGGCCCTTGCTCAAACCGTATCTGCCGGGCGATGTGGAAACCGGCGTGGTCGGCATGGCGCGCCGTCGCGCGATCCTTCACAGCCTCATTGCCGGTGCAGCACTGGCGACCCTGGCGCTGGCTGCGGGGCTAGCCTTGCAACCGACAGAGCCGCCTGCGCCCACGCAGCAAGCAGCGGGGGTGGCTGCTCCACGCGTTGCCGCAGCGGTCGCTGCGCCACCTTCACCGCAGGGCACAGGCTCGCCGCAGGCAGCGCCGCCATCAGCCGCGTTGCCTGCACCGACACCACTGACAGCCGGCGCCGAACCGGATGCGGCGACCATGCAGGGCTATCAGCGCGAGGTGTCCAAGACACTGGCACAGACACCCGGTCTGGTGCGCGGTATCTGGATCACCCAGGCGACGCTGGCGGTCGATCGCTCGGTTGACGATGCGGCGGCGTGGCCGTTGATCTGCCGCGAACTGCAGCGCTACCCATACCTGCGCACCGTGCGTGTGCAGCTCAATCCGCGCCCCGGCGTGGACGAACCGGTACGCTGGCGGCAGTGCACGACGATCTGATCCGCGCATCGAGCCATACGCTGCCCGTCCCGCCTGGGATCAGCGCACTCCCGGCGCGAAGCGCGCCACCAGGTCGTAGGATCCGCCCAGGAACAGTTGACGCACGTAAGTGACCGGCTGATCTCCGCGCCAGGTGTGGCGATCGATGACCAGACATGCCGCGCCATCGTCCACCTGCAGGCGTGCCGCTTGTGCGGCATCCGCATTGACGGCGCTGATGCGGTGCTCGGCGCGGGTCCATGGCACGTTGCGCAACAACCAACTGCCCGGCGCCACGTCGGTGAACGCCTGCAGCAATGCCTCGGGCACGGTGGTGGTGTCGATCACCCGCTGCTCCAGCGCAAACGGACGGCCGTCTGCCAGGTGCACGCTTTCCAGCGCCAGCACCTTGCCGCTGCTGCCCAGGGCACGCTCCTGCGGCACGCGCAGGCGCAGGTTGCGCAGTCGGCGCGACAACAGCGAGAACCGGTAGAGGTGACCGCGCGCGGTCATTTCGACTTCGATGTCGGGAATCGACAACGCGACCTGCTCCAGATGCGGATGCGGCCGCGCCACGAACGAGCCGGTGCGACGCCGGCGTTCGATCATGCCGGCATCGGCGAGCAGGCCGAGCACCTTGTTCACGGTCATGCGCGAGCAGCCGTATTGCGTCATCAGTTCATGCTCGGGCGGCACACGATGACCGGGCGGCCAATCGCCACTGTGGATGCGGCGCTCCAGATCCTGCCGGATGCGTTGATGCAGGGTGCCGGGCGCGGCGGTGGGGGTGGCGGTCAAAACAGGTCTCCGGTCAGACCCGCATTGTGCGCGCATCCGTTCAACTGCTCAGCAGCGATCGCAGGACACCGGCAAAACGGGCGGCAATCCGCGCGCGATCCACATGGCGTCCATCGCGCACCACCGCTTGCCCGGCGCGCCAGACGGTGCGCACCGCACCGCCGCGCGCGGCGAACAGCCAACTATCCAGCAGCGCATCGTCGCTGCGCGCCAGCAGCGCCGCATGGGTCGGGTCCAGTTCGAGCAGGTCGGCCGATGCACCCACACGGATGCCGCAGTGGGAAACGCCCAACGCCTGCGCCGCGCCCTCGCCGGCCTGCTCGAACAACCAACGTCCGCTGGAGGCGCCCGCCCGCGCCAGCACATTGCGCGCCTGCAGTCGCAGACGCTGGCCGTATTCGAGCAAGCGCAGTTCTTCGGCCGCGTCGATCAACACATTCGAATCCGAGCCCACGCCAAAGCGCCCGCCCGCGGCGGCAAATGCCTGCATCGGGAACAGGCCGTCGCCCAGATTCGCCTCGGTGATCGGGCACAGCCCGACCACCGCGCCGCTGTCGACGATGGCCTGCAGCTCGCGCGCGTCCACATGCGTGGCATGCACCAGGCACCAGCGCGCATCCACCGGCGCGTTGGCGTGCAGCCACTGCACCGGGCGCTGGCCCGACCAGGCCAGGCAGGCCTCGACCTCGCGCTGCTGCTCGGCGATATGGATGTGGATCGGGCCATCGGTGAGCGGCACCAACGCAGCCAGCTGCTCCGGCGTGACTGCGCGCAGGCTATGCGGCGCCAGTCCGAGCACGGCATCCGGCAATACCTCGAGGCTGCGCGTGCAGTCGTCCAGCAACCGCGCAAAACCGTCGATGTCGTGAATCAGACGTCGCTGCGCTGCACTGGGCGCGACGCCACCGAAATCCGAATGCGCATAGAACACCGGCAACAGCGTCAGCCCGATGCCGGTGTTGGCGGCGGCAGCGGCGATGCGTCCGGACATTTCGCCGGCCTGCGCATACGCCGTGCCGCCGGGACTGTGGTGCAGGTAATGGAATTCGCCGACGCGGGTGAAGCCGCCTTCGAGCATCTCCACATAGGCCTGTTCGGCGATTGCCTGCAGGCTGTCCGGATCGAGCCGGTCGACGAAGCGGTACATCAACTCGCGCCAGCTCCAGAAACTGTCGCCGCTGCGCCCGCCCACTTCGCTCAGGCCGGCCATGCCGCGCTGGAACGCGTGGCTGTGCAGGTTGCCCAGCCCAGGCAGCAGCAGCTCGACCCGGCTGTCGTCGGCAGCGGGCGTGGTGGCAGTCTGTACCGACGCGATACGCCCCTGCGCCAGCGTGATCCGCACATCGCCAGCCCAGCCATCGGGCAAGAGAGCCCGCGCTGCCCACAACGCCTGCACCTGTTGGTCTGCCACTGGACACCCTCGATTGCCGGTTCTATTGTATATACATATCAGACACCATGAGCCTGCGCCATGCATTGCGACGTCCTCTGGCACAACGCACAGCTGATGACCCTGGACGCGGTCGATGGTGGCCTGGGCATCGTGGACGATGGCGTTGTGGCCTGCCAGGACGGCCGCATCACCTATGCCGGCCCGGCCGCGCAGGCCCCGGCGCTGAAGCCGGGCACCGCGCACGATTGCCGGCGCCGCTGGATCAGCCCCGGCCTGATCGATTGCCATACCCATCTGGTGTACGCAGGCAATCGCGCCAACGAATTCGAGCAACGCCTGCGCGGTGCCAGTTATGCCGAGATTGCCGCAGCCGGCGGCGGCATCGTGGCCACGGTGCGCGCCACCCGCGCTGCCGACGACGCAGCGCTGCTGGCCGCCAGCCTGCCGCGCCTGGACGCCATGCTCGCCGAAGGCGTGACCACGCTGGAAATCAAATCCGGCTACGGGCTGACGCTGGAGGACGAAACCAAGCAGCTGCGCGTGGCACGTCGGCTCGCTGCGCTGCGCAAGGTCGAAGTGGTGCCAACCTTCCTCGGCGCGCATGCGGTGCCGCCGGGCGGGGATGCGCAAACCTACATCGACGCGGTCTGCACGCAGATGATTCCGGCGATTGCCGCGCAAGGCCTTGCCGAGGCGGTGGACGTGTTCTGCGAGCATCTGGCGTTCTCGCCCGCGCAGGCCGAACAGGTCTTCCGCGCCGCGCAGGCACACGGCCTGGACATCAAGATCCATGCCGAGCAACTGAGCAACCAGCATGGCGCACAACTGGCTGCACGCCATGGCGCGTTGTCGGCCGATCACATCGAATACCTGGATGACGCCGGGATTGCCGCAATGGCCGGCGCCGGCACCGTCGCGGTGCTGTTGCCGGGCGCGTTCTATTTCACCCGCGACACCCAGCTGCCGCCGATCGCGGCGTTGCGCGCCGCCGGCGTGCCGCTGGCCCTGGCCACCGACTGCAATCCGGGCACCTCGCCGCTGACCAGCCCGCTGCTGGCGATGAACATGGCCGCCACGCTGTTCCGCATGACCGTGGACGAATGCATCGCCGGTTTCACCCGCGAAGCCGCACGCGCACTCGGGCGCGGCGAGCGACTCGGCCGGCTGCGCGCCGGCCTGCACTGCGACCTGGCGATCTGGGACATCGATGCGCCGGCCGACCTGGTCTACCGCATGGGCTTCAACCCTCTTCATGCCCGCGTCTGGCGCGGGCATTCCTGCTGAATCCGGAGTTGTCATGAGTGCATCTATTGTCTTGCAGCCCGGCCAGGTCACGCTGGCGCAGTGGCGTGCGCTGTATCGCGGCGCCGACGTCGTGCTGGACGACGCCTGCGCGGCCGCGGTGCTGCGCAGCGCGCAGACGGTGGAGGCCATCGTGGCGCGCGGCGAGCCGGTGTATGGCGTCAATACCGGCTTCGGCAAGCTGGCCAGCGTGCGCATCGAGCGCGAAGACCTGCAGACCCTGCAGCGCAATATCGTGCTCTCGCACGCCGCCGGCGTCGGCGAGCCCACGCCGGTGCCAGTGGTGCGGCTGATGATGGCGCTCAAGCTCACCAGCCTGGCCCAGGGCGCCTCCGGCGTGCAGCCGCAGACGCTGGCATTGCTGGACGCGATGCTGCGCCTGGGCATCACGCCGGTGGTGCCGTGCCAGGGCTCGGTCGGTGCCTCCGGCGATCTGGCACCGCTGTCGCACCTGGCCGCGGTGATGATCGGCGTCGGCGAAGCCTTCGTCGGTGGGCGACGCCTGCCTGCGGCCGACGCGCTGGCGCAGGCGCAGCTGCAGCCGCGCGTGCTGGGCGCCAAGGAAGGCCTGGCGCTGCTCAACGGCACCCAGTTCTCCACCGCCTGCGCATTGGCCGGCCTGTTCGAGATCGAAACCGTGCTGCAGGCCGCGCTGGTCACCGGCGCGCTGTCGGTGGAAGCGGCCAAGGGCTCGGACACGCCGTTCGATGCGCGCATCCATGCCTTGCGCGGCCAACCAGGGCAGATCGCCACCGCTGCGGCACTGCGCGCGCTGATGGCCGATTCGAGCATCCGCGAATCGCATCGGCTCGGCGATGTGCGCGTGCAGGATCCGTACTGCCTGCGCTGCCAGCCGCAGGTGATCGGCGCGGCGCTGGACATCATGCGTCAGGCCGCACGCACCCTGGAGATCGAAGCCAATGGCGTCTCGGATAATCCGCTGGTGTTCAGCGATACCGGCGAGGCCTTGTCCGGCGGCAACTTCCACGCCGAGCCGGTGGCCTTCGCGGCCGACATGCTGGCGATGGCGGTCTGCGAAATCGGCTCGATCAGCGAACGCCGCACTGCGATGCTGGTCGACCCGGCCTTGTCGGGCCTGCCGGCATTCCTCACCCCGCGCCCGGGCCTGAATTCCGGTTTCATGATTCCGCAGGTCACCGCTGCGGCGCTGGTGTCGGAAAACAAGCAACGCGCGTATCCGGCCAGTGTCGATTCGATCCCCACCTCCGCCAATCAGGAAGATCATGTGTCGATGGCCGCGCACGGCGCGCGGCGTTTGCTGGCGATGGCGGAGAACGCCGCGCACGTGATCGGCATCGAGCTGCTGGCGGCCGTGCAAGGCTGCGACTTCCATGCGCCGCTGCGCTCCAGCGCCGCGCTGGAAGCCGCACGCGCCCTGCTGCGCGCGCAGGTGCCGACGCTGCAGGACGACCGCTATTTCCATCCCGACATGCTGGCGGCCAGTGCGTTGGTGCGCTCGGGCGCGCTCGCGCAGGCGGTCGCCATTGCCTTGCCGGGCGTGGAGCAGCACGCATGACGCCACACATCGCAGCTGCTGGAATGATCTCGGCAAAGTGGGGTTCGCACGTGCAAGGTTTTGCGTCACTGCCGAGCGCGCATCTGCGCGACGACCATGCACTGCGGGCGATATGCGCGCGCGCATTGCTTGCGCGTCAGGCCGTGGTGCGCGCTTGCGCGCCGCGCGCCGAGCGGATGCAGGCGCGACATCGTCGCGTCTTGACGATCGCACCAGCACAAGGCGCACCGCGATGAGCGCCCTGCCCTGGCTCGAGATCCACCGCGGCGATGCGCCGCTGATCCTCAGCTTCCCGCATACAGGCACCGAGCTGCCCGAGGAGATGGTCGACCAGTTCGTCTCGCCCTGGCTGGCACGCCGCGATGCCGATTGGTGGGTGCATCAGCTGTACGACTTCGCGCAATCGCTGGGCGCTACCACCGTGCGCACCGCCATCTCGCGCTCGGTGATCGACGTCAACCGCGACCCCAGCGGGGCGTCGCTGTATCCCGGCCAGAACACCACCGGCCTGTGTCCGCTGACCACCTTCGACAATCAGCCGCTGTATGCCGACGGCGCCGAACCCGACCAAGCGCAGATCGCCTGGCGCCGCACGCAGTGGTTCGACCCCTATCACGCTGCGCTCGCTGCCGAGATCGCGCGCCTGCGCACGCAGCACGCCAGCATCGTGGTCTACGACGCGCATTCGATCCGCTCGCATATTCCGCACCTGTTCGATGGCGAGCTGCCGCAGTTCAACATCGGCAGCAACGACGAGCGCAGTTGCGATCCCGCACTGGCCGACGCCGTGGAGCAGCTGTGCCGCAGCAGCGGCTCGAGCACCGTGCGCAACGGGCGCTTCAAGGGCGGCTGGATCACCCGCCATTACGCGCAGCCCGGGCATGGCGTGCATACGCTGCAGATGGAGCTGGCCTGCCGCGGCTATATGCGCGAGCCGGACACCATCACCCCGCAGACCTGGCCCACGCCCTGGCTGCCCGCACATGCGGTCGCACTGCGCGCGGTGCTGCGCCACGTCCTGCTGACCTGCCTGCAGTTTGCGAACGCTACCGCGCACTCCTCCGCCACCACGCCGCCTGCGGCGCACCGTTGATTGCAAGGAAACCGGCATGACCCGTCACGATGCAACCCGCGTCATCCGCGCCGCCACCGGCACCATGCTCACCGCAAAAAGCTGGCTCACCGAAGCGCCGCTGCGCATGCTGATGAACAATCTGGACCCGGACGTGGCCGAGCGCCCGCAGGAACTGGTGGTCTACGGCGGCATCGGCCGCGCCGCGCGCGACTGGGAGTCCTTCGATGCGATCGTCGCCGCGCTCACCCGCCTGGACGACGACCAGACCCTGCTGGTGCAATCCGGCAAGCCGGTCGGGGTGTTCCGCACGCATGCCGATGCGCCGCGCGTGCTGATCGCCAACTCCAACCTGGTGCCGCGCTGGGCCAGTTGGGAGCATTTCAACGAACTCGATCGCAAGGGTCTGGCGATGTACGGCCAGATGACCGCCGGCAGCTGGATCTACATCGGCGCGCAGGGCATCGTGCAAGGCACCTATGAAACCTTCGTGGAGATGGGCCGCCAGCATTACGGCGGCAGCCTGGCCGGCAAGTGGCTGTTCACCGGTGGCCTGGGCGGCATGGGCGGCGCGCAGCCGCTGGCCGCGGTGATGGCCGGTGCCTCGTGCCTGGCGGTGGAATGCCGCCGTTCCAGCATCGACATGCGCCTGCGCACCGGCTACCTGGACACCTGGACCGACGACCTGGACGAAGCGCTGCGCCTGATCGAGCAATCGTGCACGGCAAAGAAACCGCTGTCGGTCGGCCTGCTCGGCAATGTCGCCGACGTGCTAGACGAACTGCTGCTACGCGGGGTCAAGCCGGACCTGCTGACCGACCAGACCTCCGCGCACGACCCGATCAACGGCTACCTGCCGCAGGGCTGGACGGTGGAGGAATGGGACGCCAGGCGCGTGTCCGTACCGACGGAGGTGGAAGCGGCCGCGCGCGACTCGATGGCCAACCACATCCGCGCCATGCTCACCTTCCACGCACTCGGCGTGCCCACCGTGGATTACGGCAACAACCTGCGCCAGATGGCACTGGAAGCAGGCGTCGACAACGCGTTCGACTTCCCCGGCTTCGTGCCCGCCTACATCCGGCCGCTGTTCTGTCGCGGTATCGGCCCGTTCCGCTGGGTCGCGCTCAGTGGCGACCCGGACGACATCGCCAAGACCGATGCCAAGGTCAAGGAGCTCATTCCCGACGATGCGCATCTGCATCGCTGGCTGGACATGGCTGCCGAAAAGATCGCCTTCCAGGGCCTGCCTGCGCGGATCTGCTGGGTCGGTCTGGGCGACCGCCATCGGCTCGGCCTGGCCTTCAATGCGATGGTGCGCAGCGGTGAATTGAAGGCGCCGGTGGTGATCGGCCGCGATCATCTGGATTCGGGCAGCGTCGCCTCGCCCAACCGCGAAACCGAAGCCATGGCCGACGGCTCGGATGCGGTCTCCGACTGGCCGCTGCTCAACGCCCTGCTCAACACCGCCTCGGGCGCCACCTGGGTATCGCTGCATCACGGCGGCGGCGTCGGCATGGGCTTCTCGCAGCACGCCGGCATGGTCCTCGTCTGCGATGGCAGCGAGGCGGCCGACCGACGCCTGGAGCGCGTGCTCTGGAACGACCCGGCCACCGGCGTGATGCGCCACGCCGATGCCGGCTACGCCATCGCCACCGACTGTGCGAAGGAAAAAGGCCTGGATTTGCCCGGCATTCTCGGCTGAGGATTTTCGGCCCCGGTTGTTTCGCCGACCGCGTGCACGCCGCACGCGGTCGGCACGCAGCACGCGGAGATCACCGGTTGTGAGCGCACCATCCGCAGCAGGCGACGACGATCCGCTGCGTTTTGCCGGCGGCTTCCAGCTCCATCAGGTCTACTTGCAGGCCGATGCAGCAGCGGCCAGCAATGCGTTGTCATCGAGCACCGGTGCCGCACCGCTTGCTGGATAGGCCGCTGCGATCGCCTTCGCCGCGCGATCGGCGTCCGCCTGGATATACCACTGCGACGACGGCGGCAGCGAACGCCCGCGCACTGCCTGCTCGAATCGATACTGTCCCCAGTAGATCGCCAACGGCTCTTCCAGCGCGTTGAGCGGGTTACGCAAGGTGGCCGCACCCGGACACAGCCGCACGAAGTTGGCAGCGAGCATGCGTTTGCGCGCCAAGGGCTGCCCCGCAGACAGGTAGTGACTCAATTCATGCAACACGATCGGCGCCCAGTCCATCGAGGCCGTGCCGGCACGCGCATCATGCTGCGAATACAGCAGCATGGTGCGTCCACGCACCTTGGCCTGGGTGGTGTCCGGCTCCGGCCACCAGACGAATCTTGCCTGGAACACCGCAGGCTCCGGCACCGCAAAGAACGCCCGCATCTGCGCTGCCAACCGCGAGACGGCGGGGTTGGACAGTTCTTCGCCCAGCTCGCGCGCCTGTTGCTCGAAGCGCGGTGCAACGGCGACCAGGCGCCTGGCGCGCGGAACGAAGCGGGCAAAGTACGCGTGCAACATCCCCTGATCGTCTGCCGACTGCTCGGCAATGGCGGCGTCCGCTGAGGCCTCGAATCCCGCATCCCCGAGGAAATGCCGGGAGAAAGGATCCACCTCACGAGTGGCATCTGGCGCAAACACACGGTCGAGCACCTCCAGATCGTCGTCCTTTGCCAGCCCCGAGGTGCGCCGACGGAAAGCTGCGTAGGCCACAAGGGCTGCACGATCGGCCGGGTCCAGCCCGCCATGGGTTTCGAAATAGCTGCGATAGACGGGCGCCGTATAGCCCGGCAACCAGTCCGACAGGTTATCCAGCAGGTTGAACAGATCCGTGGCCTCGCTGTAACCCACCTGCACGGATGCCGATGACGGCATGGCTGCAACGGCATGCGCGGTGGCGCACATCACGACGCAGATCAGTCCGGCTGAGCGGACGCGCCGCAGTGTTGGCGGCCAGCGATCGATCCATCTGCGCATGCAAGGCTCCGGGCTGGCGAGTGCGCTGATTCGAGCATGCTGGGATAACGCCCGCCACGTGCCTTTGGTCAGGGGCGCGAGAGCTTCCGGCTTTAGGTTGCAAGCGAGGACATCGTTGCCGGTCACATTCCCGACGATTGCCCTCAAGTCCGCCGCGTGCAAGCCGACAAGGTATGCAACGTTTCGAGGAATCTCCATGGGCATCTTGATCTACCTGGTGCCTGCATTCGCGCTCTGGGCGCTGATTGCCACCGTGCTGGCGTTCGTGCGTGGCCGGCAGCTGCGCGCCGAATCAGGCCAGCTCGCCAGCACCCAGGACAGCCTTGCCCGCTACCAGGCCGCGCTCTCGCAGGCGAAGGCGCGTGCGGCCGCCAGCGTGCTGGAGCTGGAATCGCTGCAACGCAGCTACACCGTCCTCAAGCAATCGCTGGAGCAGCAGGAACAGACGGCCGCCGAACAGGCGCCGGCTGCCGACAGCCAGGTGATTCCGATGGTGATGGTGCAGCGGCTGGATATCGCCAACGAGATCGGCACATTGTTTGCGCACGTCGCACGGGTGGCACGCAGCCTTCGCCGCTACAGCGCCTACAGCCGCGGCCACACTGCGCCGGAACCGGCCACTGCCCGTTACGACCTGCACTGGCTGGCCGATTGCCTGCACAGCTTCGACCAGATCGGCTATGCCTTGTTGCGCGGCAACGTCGCGGCGCTGATCACCGCCTGCCAGGACCTGCTGTCGATGTACGACCACTATCTGAAGGACGGGTCCGGCTACAACAGCCGCGATACCTTCCAGCGCCTGAGCAGCGATGTGCCGCTGTCGGATGCCACCGATGCCATCCGCTCGATCATCGTCAAGGCCACGTTGGCGCAGGATGTGCGGGATGCGGTGATGGAGGATGCGGCTGCGGCTAACGTTGGGTGAGTCGGGAATCGGGAATCGGGAATCGGGAATCGGGAATCGTAAGAGCGTGGGTGCGGGGTTCTGTTGGGTCAACAGGTAGATGCATGCTGTTTGACCGCTTCCCGATGAAGCGACTGCTGTGATGCGATTGCCCATGAAAAAAGCGCACCGCTTGCGGTGCGCTTTTTCGTTTCAGGCCTCGGGGATGGCCGACAACCCTCAGCTTGCTGGTTTGATCGCTGCGTTCATCACGGTGCCTGCTGCGGCAGCGCGTAGGCCACCACAGCATCGCCAGCGGGCGTTTCCATGAAGTGGTGGCCGCCGGCCATGATCACCAGGTACTCGCGGCCGCCGTAGGCGTAGACCATCGGGTTGGCCTGGCCGCCGGCCGGCAGCTTGGCGTGCCACAGTTCCTTGCCGGTGGCCAGATCGATGGCGCGGATCAGGTCGTCGGTGGCTGCGGCAATGAAGATCAATCCGCCGGCCGTCACCACCGAACCGCCGTTGTTGGGCGTGCCGATCTCGATCGGCAGACCCGAGCGGATGCCGAACGGACCATTGCCGCGTGCGCTGCCGAACGGGCGGTCCCATAGCGTCTTGCCGCTGGCCAGATCGATCGCACGGATGCCGCCATACGGCGGCTGCTTGCACAGCAGCTTGGTGAACGGCAGGCGCCAGCCGGCGTTGACGTTGATCGCATACGGCGTACCGGCCTGCGGATCGCCCGCGCCTTCTGCGCCACCGGCATCGCCGCGCACTTCATCGCGCGGCGCCCAGCCCAGTTTGTCGGCCTTGGCGCGCGGCACCAGCAGGTTGTAGTTGGGCATGTCGTTGTAGTTGGCCACGATCACGCCGCGACGCGGATCCACCGACACGCTGCCCCAGTCTGAACCGCCGTTGTAGCCGGGATACTCGATCGAATGGCGGTCGGCTTCCGGCGGCGTGTAGATGCCCTTGTAGCTGGCCTTGCGGAACTGGATGCGGCACACCAGCTGATCGATCGGCGTCATCCCCCACATGTCGCGCTCGGTCAGATCCGGCTTGCGCAGCGTGTGGTACAGCGAAAATGGCTGGGTCTTGGCACGCATCTGCGGCTCCACGCCACCGCCTGGCACCGCGCGTTCTTCCACGCCCACCAGCGGCTTGCCGGTACGCCGATCCAGCACGTACAACTCGCCCTGCTTGCTCGGCAACAACACCGCCGGCACGTTGACGCCGTCCTTGGGGAAGTCGATCAGGCTCGGCTGCGAGCCCAGGTCGTAATCCCAGGCATCGATATGCGTGGTCTGGAAATTCCACACCGGCTTGCCGGTGGTGACATCCAGCGCCACCAGCGAGGTCGCATAGCGATTCTCCTGCGGCGTGCGCGAGCTGCTCCAGTAATCGGCGGTGGAGTTGCCCATCGGCAGATACACATAGCCCAGCTGTTCGTCGGCCGCGGCGGTGGTCCACATGTTCGGCGTGCCACGCGTCCAGGTCTGGCCCGGCGGCGGCGCGCCGTTCCAGTCCGGATGGGTCATGTCCCAGGCCCAGCGCAATTGGCCGGTCACCGCATCGAAGCCTTCGATCACACCGGACGGCTCGTAACGCTTCTGCCCGTCCAGCACCTGATGGCCGGTGACCACTACCCCACGCACGATGGCGGGCGGCGAATTGATCGACACATAGCCCGGCGGTGTCTGCCCCATGCCGACGGTGATGTCGACCTGGCCATCGTTGCCGAAATCCGTGCACGGCTTGCCGCTACGCGCATCCAGCGCGATCAGGCGGCCATCCAGCGTGCCTTCGATGATGCGCGTGCGGCACAGCGGCGCCGCATCCGCTGCCACCGCTGCGGCGGCGTCGTTGGCTGCCGCCGGCACCTGGTAGTACGACACACCACGGCAGGCGGCCGTATACGGAATCGCCTCGTCCTTGACCTTGGGATCGTAGCGCCAACGCTCCTTGCCACTTGCGGCATCCAGCGCGATCACCTGATTGCGTGCAGTGCACAGATACAGGCTGTCGCCTACCTTCAGCGGCGTGGTCTCCGCACCCCAGCGCTTGCTCGGCAGGTCGCCGGTGTGGAAGACCCAGGCCTGCTCCAATTGCGCAACGTTGTCGCGATTGATCTGCTGCAACGGCGAATAGCGCTGCCCGGCCTGGCTGCGTCCATACGCGGCCCAGTCGTCGTCGGCAGGCGCATTGCCCGGCTGCCCGTCGGAGGCGGCCGGCGCTGCAGACGCGCTGCGCTTGACCAGGCTCGCGGCCATGCCGGCGGCATGTGCCAGCGCGCCATCGGCCTCGGTCACCCCAAACGGTACGAAGGCCAGCGCGAAGGCCAACACGAACACCGCTGCCAAGGCGCCGGCCACGCTGCGCGATACCGCACGCGACACCGGGCGCTCCAGTTTCGGCAGCAGCAGCGCCAGCACAAACGCCAGGCCGACGATCAAGCCCAGCCGCGGCACCCAACGCCAGTAGTCGCTGCCCGATTCCCACCACGTCCACAGCAACGTCGCCGCCACCACTGCAGCAAACCACCACGCGCCCGCATTGCGACCGCGAAACAGCAATACGCCGGAGATCAGCAAGGCCGCGCCCGCAGGCGCGTAATACCAGGAGCCGCCCAGCGCGGCCAGCCACACGCCGCCTGCCAGCAGCACGGCGCCCAGCACTCCAATCACGCCTCCCAACGTCGCCAGCGCCCAATGGCCGCGACGGGAAGGACGATGCAATGTCGTCATCAGTTGTTCCTCTTCGATCTGCGGCGACGCAGCGCCGCCGCACCGCCCACAACCTTCGACCCGCTGCGGTGAAAACACCGCGTTCTTTGCGACCGCCGTCGACAAACACTGCGTTGCAGATGTCACCGCGTGCAACAAAAAACGCCGGCTGTGCGCCGGCGTTTTTCGTCAACTGCGTTGCTCGCCAGATGCGATCACGCGTCGGTCGGTGGCAGCTCGCCGGTGCTTGCTGCCGGTGCAGCCGCTGCATCGTCCAGCACGTCCTCGGCCTCATCCAGCGAGGCGTCCAGGCGTTCGACCGCCTGCAACTTTTCGCCCTTGGACAGGCGGATCAAGGTCACGCCCTGGGTATTGCGACCCACGCGCGAGATCTCCGAACCGCGGGTACGCACCAGCGTACCGCCATCGGAAATCAGCAGCACTTCGTCGGTGGCGCCCAGCAGCACCGCACGCACCAGCTTGCCGTTGCGCTCGGTGGTCTGGATGCCGATCACGCCCTGCGTACCGCGGCCCTTGCGCGGGTACTCGGTCAGCGGGGTGCGCTTGCCGTAGCCGTTTTCGGTGGCGGTGAGGATGTAGGCCATGTCGTCGCTCTCGGCAACGTCGATCACCTCCGCCTCGACACCATCCGTGCTCTCCACCACGTCCTCGACACCGTCGTCCTCGACATCGCCCTCGATGCCGCCGGCACGCTCGGCCACGATCAGGCTGACCACCTCTTCGCCCTTGGTCAGACGGATGCCGCGCACGCCGGTGGCGGTACGGCCCATCGAACGCACGGTGGATTCGCCGAAACGCACGGTCTTGCCGTTGGAGGCGAACAACAACACGTCGCGATCGCCATCGGTCAAGGCAACACCCACCAGCGCATCGCCCTCATCGAGGTTGATTGCGATCTTGCCGCGTGCCAGGCGGAACGCGAATTCGCTTAGCGGGGTCTTCTTGACCGTGCCGTTGCGCGTGGCGAAGAACACATAGCGGTTGTCGGCGTACTCGCGCACCGGCAGCACCGCCTGCACACGCTCGCCGGGGTCCAGCGGAATCCAGTTGATGATCGGACGGCCACGCGCATTGGAGCCGGCTTCCGGCAACTGGTACACCGGCAGCCAGAACACCTTGCCGCTGCTGGTGAAGGTCAACAGCGTGTCGTGCGTGTTGACCAGCCACAGCTGATCGATGAAATCCTCTTCCTTGGTCGCCGCCGCAGACCGGCCACGGCCACCCCGGCGCTGCGCACGATACGCGCTCACCGGCTGGCGCTTGGCATAGCCGGCATGCGAGAGCGTCACCACCACGTCTTCCGGCGAAATCAGGTCCAGGATGTCCAGATCTTCTTCGCTGTGACGGATCTCGGTGCGGCGTTCGTCGCCGTACTCTTCGCGGATATTGATCAGCTCGTCGCGGATCACCTGCAGCAGCACGTCGGGGTTTTCCAGGATGCGGATCAGGCCCTGGATGACCTCGAGCAACTGCTTGTACTCGTCGGTCAGCTTTTCCTGCTCCAACCCGGTCAGGCGATGCAGGCGCATTTCCAGGATCTGCGAGGCCTGCACTTCACTGAGCTGATAGAAGCCGTTGGCCAGGCCCACGCCCGGGGCCAGATCTTCCGGCTTGGAGGCTTCGGCACCGGCGGCGCCCAGCAGTGCTCCGACCAGACCCGGTTCCCAGGTCTTGGCCAGCATGCGCTCGCGCGCTTCCTGCGGGTTGGCCGAGGTCTTGATCAGCTCGATCATCTCGTCGATGTTGGCCAACGCGACGGTCAGGCCTTCCAGCACGTGCGCACGTGCACGCGCCTTGCGCAGCTCAAAGATGGTGCGGCGGGTCACCACTTCGCGGCGGTGGCGGATGAACGCCTGCAGCATCTGCTTGAGGTTCATCAACTGCGGGCGGCCGTCGATCAGCGCCACCATGTTGATGCCGAACACCGACTCCATCTGGGTCTGTTGATACAGGTTGTTGAGCACAACCTCGGCCGACTCGCCGCGCTTGACCTCGATGTAGATGCGCATGCCGTCCTTGTCGGACTCGTCGCGCAGCTCGCTGATGCCTTCGAGCTTCTTTTCCTTGACCAGCTCGGCGATCTTCTCGATCAGCCGCGCCTTGTTCACCTGGTACGGAATCTCGGTGACGATGATCGCTTCACGGCCGTTGTCGGCCACTTCCACATCGGCCTTGGCGCGCATGCGCACGCGGCCACGGCCGGTGCGGTAACCGGCAGCGATGCCGGCGGTGCCGTTGATGATGCCGGCGGTGGGGAAATCCGGGCCGGGGATGAATTCCATCAGGCCTTCGACATCCAGCTCCGGCGTGTCGATCAAGGCGATGCAGGCGTTGATGGCCTCGGTCAGATTGTGTGGCGGGATATTGGTGGCCATGCCCACCGCGATACCGGCCGAGCCATTGACCAGCAGGCTCGGGAACCGGGTCGGCATGACCGTCGGCTCCTGTTCCTTCTCGTCGTAATTGGGCTGGAAATCGACGGTTTCCTTGTCGATGTCGGCCATCAGCTCATGCGCCAGCCGCGACATGCGCGACTCGGTGTAACGCATCGCTGCGGCGGAGTCGCCATCGACCGAACCGAAGTTACCCTGGCCGTCCACCATCATGTAGCGCAGCGAGAACGGCTGCGCCATGCGCACCAGCGTGTCGTACACCGACTGGTCGCCGTGCGGGTGGTACTTACCGATGACGTCGCCGACGATACGCGCCGACTTGAAGTAGGCCTTGTTGCTGTGTGCGCCCAGCTCGTGCATGGCGTACAGGACGCGACGGTGCACGGGTTTGAGGCCATCACGGGCATCGGGGAGTGCGCGGCCCACGATCACGCTCATCGCGTAATCGAGATAGCTCTTGCGCATCTCGTCTTCCAGATTGACCTGGATGATTTCCTTGGCGGTTTCTGCCATTCGGGTTCCGTAAGTGAGGTGGCGGGCGAGCCGGAAAGCTACGTTAGGGGCGCCCTGACGACAGGCTGCCGACCCCACGCTCCCGCCGATCGATTCAAGCGTCGGATTGTATCACGAAGGGGCACCACGATGCCGCCGGTTTACCGGCCAGAAACAAGCACTTGCAGGATTTTGGCGGGGCGATGCGGCGATAGCGCGCCGCTCTGGCCTCAGCCGCCGAACGCCGCCTGCATGCGCGCCAGGTCCGGCTGCGCGATCACCCCGCGTTCGGTGACGATCGCATCGATCAGGCTGCCGGGGGTGACATCGAACACCGGATTCCAGGCATTGATGCCATCGGCCACCGTGCGCACGCCGCCGACCCCGAACAATTCGCCCGGGTCGCGCTGCTCGATCTCGATCTGATCGCCGCTGGCGGTGTCCATGTCCACCGTGGACGACGGTGCCACCACCATGAACTTGACGCCGTGGTGGCGCGCGGCGATCGCCAGCTGGTAGGTGCCGATCTTGTTGGCGGTATCGCCGTTGGCACAGATGCGGTCGGCACCAACGATGACCCACTGCACCAGCCCGGACTTCATCAGATGCGCGGCGGCCGAATCGGCGATCAGGGTCGCGTCGATGCCGTCCTGCTGCAGCTCCCACACGGTCAGGCGCGCGCCCTGCAACCACGGCCGGGTCTCGCCGGCAAACACCTTGGCGATGCGTTGCTGCGCCATGCCGGCACGGATCACGCCCAGCGCGGTGCCGAAGCCGGCGGTAGCCAGCGAACCGGTATTGCAGTGGGTCAGCACGCCGCTGCCGGTCTCGATCAACGACGCACCCAGCGCGCCCATATGCCGGTTGGCCGCCAGGTCTTCGTCGGCGATGGCCTGCGCCTGGCGCGCGATCACCTCGCGCCAGTCGGCACCGGCAGCGCCGAGCACGCGACGCATGCGCATCAGCGCCCAGGCCAGGTTGACCGCGGTCGGACGCGCGGCATTGAGCCGCAACAGCGCCGGCTCGAGTTTCTGCAAGGCCGCACCGCCGTCGTCGGCAGCGATGTCGCGCGCCGCCAGCACCACGCCCCACCCGGCCGCAATGCCGATCGCCGGCGCGCCGCGCACGGCCAGCGAATGGATCGCCTCGGCCACCGCGTCGCTGGTGTCGCAACGCACGTGCTCGACCACGAAGGGCAGCTTGCGTTGGTCGAGCAGTTCCAGGGCATCGCCAGTCCACAGCAGCGGGCGGATATGGTCGTAGCGGGCGTAATCGATATGGGCGCTGTCGTTCATCCGGACATTGTAAGGCGCCCAGGCAGCCCAGTCAGTGGCCGCATCGCTCGGCCCGCTGGCGATGTCGCAAACCGAACTGGTCGAGTGCGCGGTGCCCGCACCGCGCCAGAGTTGGCCGGCCGCTTCTTGAAAGCCTGTTGCGCGGCCTGCGCGAGGCGAATGAGAAGTTGGCAGGTGGCGTGTTGAACGTCTTTCAGTTGCCCGGCTTGCAATGGCAAGGCAAAGAGAAGCTGGCCGACGCATAGTGCTCCAACCAGCGCACGTCATGCCCAGCTTGCACCATGCACACCGACCATCCCGACGGGTCCTTGCCCGCCTGCCGTCGCGGAACCTTACGCGGCATGGATGCCGCGTAAGAGCCTACAGACGTACTTGCGGCGTGTCCCGTAAGGGTGGGCGGGCAAGGGCCCTGCAACCGAGCCACAGATCGCCCGCTCCACGCCCGACGCATTCGCACCCCGTTCAATCACATCTCACGACAACTGGGAGCTTGAGCTTCAGCGTGGTCTGGATGTTCCAAGCAGAGCTGGTTGAGGGCTAGACACCCTCACCAACCTGATCGCGTGCTAACGGGGGCCACGGCACCGGCTACGCCAACCTATGCGATGGAGAGCGGCAGTTTCGTCAGTCCATCAGTCGACGATGAACTCGGCGCGGCAGCCGTCGTTGACCCACACGCCGTCGCGACTCCAGCCCCAGGTCTGGCCTTCCACGCATTCCTTTTTGGAGATCTGCCGGCCTACACGTACCTGACGCTCTACCGAGATCCCGCAGGTGCGGCGTGCGCCCTTCTTCGATTCGCAGGTCACCATGCGTGGCATGGCCACGAAGCCGGAACCGTCCTCGGCAGCGACTTCGAATTCGCCGTCGCAGCCGCGCGAGACCCAGATTTCGTTACGGCGCGCGCCCCAACTGCGGCCCTCCTTGCACGGCCACACCGAGCGCTGGCGCAGCAGGCGCACCGGCGCTCCGCGCAGCACCACCGGGCAAACCACCTTGCCGCCGTTGGAATCGCAACGCACCACGCGGCGCATCTGCGCAGCGCTCGGCACCCGCGCACTGGCAAACTCCGCACGGCAGCCCTGCTCGACCCACACGCCATCGCGTTCGATATCCCACTCGCTGCCGCGGATGCAACTGGTCTCCGATAGCTGGCGTACCAGCTGGACGCCGTGCTCGGTATCCATCGCACAATGCACGCGCGCCATGTCCTTGGATTCGCAGCGCACCACGCCTGAGGCGCGATCGGCCGCACGCGCATCGGCGAGCATCAGCAGCGGCAAGCACCACAAACCGCATAAGCTGATCAGCCACTTCATGCCGACAATCCTCACCCAAACACGCTCTGCGCCGCGCCCCCGTGGACGCCACGATGAGAGCATCATCGATGTGAAGATAGCAATACGGTGGCCATGACAGCGGGATGGCAGCGGGCGCGCGCCTGTGCCGCGCAGGCACTGGGTACCACCGTGGGTCAGGCGCGGGCGAACGCGAACGCCAGCACATCGGCAATCTGCGTGGTTCCGCGCATGGCCATCAACAGCCGGTCCACACCGACCGCCACCCCCGCGCAATCGGGCAGCTGCGACAACACCGCCAGCAGGCGCTCGTCCACCGGCAGCTGCGGCAATCCGCGCGCCGCCCGCACCGCGTTGTCGCGCATGAAACGCGCACGCTGCTCCTGCGCGTCGTTGAGCTCGTGGTACCCGTTGGCGACCTCGTAGGCGCCCAGATACAGCTCGAAGCGCTCGGCCACCGGCGGCTCGTCGCGGCGGATGCGCGCCAACGCGCATTGGCTAGCCGGCCAGTCGTGCACCACGGTCAGCGTGTCGCTGGCAAAGCCCGGCTGGAGGCGATGGGTCATCAGCAGATCCAGCCAGTCGTCGCGGGTCAGGCCATCCGGATCGATGGCGATGTTGTGTAGCGGTGCGCGCAGCGTTTCGATCGGATCGCGCAACGGGTCGATGCCCAGCGCCCGCACGAACAGCGCGCGATAGCTCAGCACCTGCACCTGCGCCTGGCGCCCGACCAGCGCAAGCGCGCGGCGCATCAACTCAACGGTCTCCTGCGCCAGGGCGCGATCGTCCCAGCCCACCCGGTACCACTCGAGCATGCTGAACTCGGGATTGTGGCGGCCGCCGGCCTCGCCATTGCGGAACACCCGCCCCAGCTCGTAGCAGTCGCCCACCCCGGCCGCCAGCAGCCGCTTGAGCGGATATTCCGGCGAGGTGCGCAACCAGCGCACCGGCGCGCCGGCATCGACATGGCCGCTGAAGCGCGTGCTGAAACTGTCGATGTTCGGCTCGGTATTGCCGGCCTCCGACAGCACCGGCGTCTCCACTTCCAGCACGTCGCGCTCGGCGAAGAAATCGCGGATCAGCGCGTTGAGCCGCGCGCGCAACCGCAACGCGTCCAGATCGACCTGCGTCGCACTCATGGTTGCTGGCCGTGCTCGCCGAGGAAGGCCAGCAAGCGCGCCTCGTCCCAGATCTCCACGCCCAGCGACTGCGCCTTGTCCAGCTTGGACCCGGCTTCTTCGCCGGCCACCAGAAACGCGGTTTTCTTGGAGACGCTGCCGGCGACCTTGGCACCCAGCGCTTCCAGCCGTTGCTTGGCCGCATCGCGTGTGAGCGCGGCC
This sequence comes from Xanthomonas sp. CFBP 8151, assembly GCF_011761885.1. NCBI lineage: Bacteria > Pseudomonadati > Pseudomonadota > Gammaproteobacteria > Lysobacterales > Lysobacteraceae > Xanthomonas > Xanthomonas sp. CFBP 8151. Next base: position 394,358 of record NZ_JAASQZ010000003.1, on the reverse strand, counting down.
AGGGTTCCGGTGATCACCACGGTCTGGCCGTCGAGCGGGCCGGTTTGCAGCGCGTCGGCGTCGGGCAGATGCGACAGCACCGTTGCCATCGCCTGTTGCGCGGCGCTTGCCAGGGCCGCATTTTCGGGCCGCTCCAACCAGTGCAGCAGCGACGTCACCACCGGCGCGGGAACGCCGGCCTGCAACAAGGCATCGGACCCGGCGCTGCGCAGCGCATCGAACGAGGCCACCGCGGCAGCCAGCTGCTGCGCACGCACCGGCGTCACCTTGGGGATGTCCATGTCCTGCAGCACGCTGGCAAAGCTCAGCGCCTCGCGCAATTTAGGCGATGGCGGATGCGCATCGCCGATGCGCACACCACGCTGCAGCAGGTCGTCGATGGCCTGCTGATTGCCGGGCTGGTCGAGGAAGTGCCCGAGCGAGCGCGCCACCTCGCCACCGATGTCGGGCACGCGCTTGAACAGCGGCCACGGCAGATGGCGGATCAACGCCAGATCGCCGAACCACGCCGACAAGGCCTTGGCGGTGCTCTCGCCGACATGCTCGATGCCCAGCGCGAACAGGAAGCGCTCCAGCGTGGTATCGCGCGATTGCTCGATCGCCTCGATCAGGTTTTCCGCCCACTTGGTGGCGATCTTCTTGCGGTTCCAGTCGAACGCCGGCAGCCCGGCACGTAGCAGATCGGCCTGCCAGGTTTGCGGCGCCTCGCGCTCGCCGGCCAGGTCCACACCGATGCCGACCACGGTGTTTTCCAGCTGGCCGTACGCACCGCTGGCCAGATGCTCGCGCGCCTCGCGCAGGAACGCATGCGGGCTCTCGGCAGTGCTGATCAGGCGCAATTGCAGCAGCTGGTCCACGTTGAGCAGGTACAGATCGGCCACGCCCTGCACCACGCCACTGTCGGCCAGCACCTCGATGAATTTTTCGCCCAGGCCATCGACATCCATCGCACGGCGCGAGACGAAATGCCGGAACGCTTCCTTGCGCTGTGCCGGGCAGGTCAGCTCGCCGGAGCAGCGCCACACCGCCTCGCCTTCCTCACGCACGATCTCCGACCCGCATACCGGGCATTGCGTGGGCATCTGCCATGGCCGGGTGCCGGGCGGCCGTTGCTCGGCAACTACGCCGGCCACTTCCGGAATCACATCGCCGGCACGCCGCACGATCACCGTATCGCCCACGCGCACATCCAGCCGCGCGATCTGGTCGGCGTTGTGCAGCGTGGCGTTGGTGACGATCACCCCGGCCACATGCACCGGCTTCAGCCGTGCCACCGGCGTGGCGGCCCCGGTGCGACCGATCTGGATCTCGATCGCCTCCACCGTGGTGGACTGCTCCTGCGCCGGAAATTTATGCGCGATCGCCCAGCGCGGCGCGCGCGAGACAAAACCCATCTCGCGCTGCCCGGCCAGATCGTCGAGCTTGTAGACCACCCCATCGATATCGAAGGGCAAGCCATCGCGCGCTTCACCGACGCGTTGGTAGTACGCCAACAGGCCATCGCTGCCCTGCACCACCTCCACCAGGGCGCTGACCGGCAAACCCCACGCGCGCAACTGCGCCAGGATCGCCGAATGCGTCTGCGGCAACATGCCCTCGCTCACTTCGCCCACGCCGTAGGCAAAGAAACTCAGCGGGCGCTGCGCAGTGATGCGCGCATCCAGCTGACGCAGCGAGCCTGCAGCGCCATTGCGCGGATTGGCCAGCACCTTGCCGCCCTGCAGGCGCATCTGCGCGTTGTAGGTCTCGAAGGCGGTGCGCGGCATGTACACCTCGCCGCGCACCTCCAGTACCTGCGGCCAGCCTTCGCCACGCAGGCGCAGCGGAATCGCCTTGACCGTACGCAGATTGGCGCTGACATCCTCACCGGTGGCGCCGTCGCCCCGCGTTGCGCCCTGCACGAACTCGCCGTTTTCGTAGCGCAGGCTGATCGCCAGGCCATCGAGCTTGGGCTCGGCTGAAAACACCGGCCGTTTCACCTCCAGCCGCTCGCTGATACGCCGTACGAACTCGGTCACCTCTTCATCGCTGAAGGCATTGCCCAACGACAGCATCGGCAGGGCATGCCGCACTTCGGCAAAGCGCGACGCGGCCAGGTGGCCGACGCGCTGGGTCGGCGAATCGGCGCTGGCCAGCTCCGGGTGCGCAGCCTCCAGGGCCTCCAGTTCGCGCATCAGGCGGTCGTAGTCGACGTCGGCCATCTGCGGCTCGTCGAGCACGTGATAGCGGTAGTTGGCGTCCTCGATACGACGACGCAGGGCGTCGATGCGCTGAGCGGGATCCGGGCTGACAGTCATACGATCGCTGGGCTGGCTCTGGGCCGCCCATTCTAACGGGCCGTGCCGGTGTGCAAGTGCGGCCCGACCACCGACCAAACCGCGCGACAGCGAGCCCGGCAGCGATTTTCCGATAGGCAGACAGGCACAAACCCGCTAGCGTGGCGCCCTCTTTTGCCTGCTCGCCTGGAGCTCACCGTGCCGTTGCCCGTTTCGCGCCGTTCGTTTCTCAGCCTTGCCACCTCCGGCGTGGCGGTTTCCGCACTGGGACTGGCACCCGCGGCCGAGGCAGCCCGCAAGCGTGCGGCTGCGCCGGCCAAGCCCGGTGTGGCGCCGGCAACGGGCGCGGTGTTTCTCAATCTCAACGAACATCCGCTCGGCCCCTCGCCCGCCGCACTGGATGCGGCAACGCGCTCGCTGGCACGTGCAGGCCGCTATCAGTTCGAGATGGAGCAGGACCTGCGCAACCTGGTGACCGGCGAGCTGCAACTGCCCGGCGACCATCTGGCGTTCTTTCCCGGTTCCAGGGACGCACTGCATCGTGCCGGCAGCCTGTTCACCTCGGCACGTGCCGGGCTGGTGGTGGCCGACCCGAGCTTCGACCCGATCATCGACAGCGCCACCGCCCGCGGCGTGCCGGTGCGCAAGCTGCCGCTGCGGGCCGATGGCGCGCACGACGTCAAGGCGATGGCCAAGGCCGACCCGTCCGCCGGCCTGATCTACCTGTGCAACCCCGGCAACGCCAGCGGCGCCATCACCCCGCGCGCCGACATCGAGTGGCTGCTGGCCAACAAGCCGTCCAGCGCGGTGCTGGTGGTCGACGAAGCGTATATCCACTACAGCAACGAGCCGTCCGTGGCGGACCTGGTGCGCCAGCGCCAGGACCTGATCGTGCTGCGCAGCTTCTCCAAGCTCTACGGCATGGCCGGCCTGCGCCTGGGCGCCGCGCTGGCGCCGCCGGGGCTGCAGACCAAGCTCGCCAGCCTGGGCAGCAACCCGTTGTCGGTACCGGCAATGGCCGCCGGCATCGCCAGCCTGCGCGACCCGCAGCTGGTGCAGACCCGCCGCGCGGAGAACGCCCGCGTGCGCGACGACACCATCGCCTGGCTCAAGAGCAAGGGCTACACCTGCCTGCCCACACAGGCCAACTGCTTCCTGCTCGACGTCAAGCGCGACGCCGGCGTGTTTGCCGATTCGATGCAGAAACAGGGCGTCATCGTCGGCCGCAGCTGGCCGATCTGGCCCAAGCGCGTGCGCGTGAGCGTCGGCACCGAGGCGGAGATGCTGCGCTTTCGCGAGGCGTTTACCAAGGCCAAGCGCTGATCGCTAAGCACAGAGGGGCCATCCCTTCTCCCCCGGGAAAAGGTGCCCCGAAGAGCGGATGAGGGTGCGAGCGAAGCCTCGTGCCGCCCAGCCGCGCGAGGGCCTCGCCTGCGTACCCTCACCCCGCCCCCCCTCCCGCTGGAGAGGGGCTTTGATTTCCTATCGCGTGGGAGTTGGAAGAGGCGCGGCAGCATTCGGACGCAGCACGCGCCGGATCCACACGTAGCTGAGCGCAAACGTCAACGCCATCGACACCGCACTCCACACCAGGAGCTGGCGCATCATCGGCGGGCCTTGAAAAATGCGCGCGTAGTAGCTCATATCGAACAGCGCGATCACGTGCGGCAGGAAGACGCTGATGATGGGCGTTGGCACTGGCGCAACCAGCAGCGTCACTGCAACGGCAAACCCAATCGAGCTCCATTGCGCGCGACCTGGGCTTGTCGACGCGCCTTTGCGCAAATGCAGCGCAATCCGCAACACCATCCATAGCAGCGGTGCGGCCAGGATGGCCCACACCGCCAGCAACATCAGCACCGCCAGCGCGCCCTGCAAGCTCCACATCGTTCACCTCTACGCTAGAACGCGCCCTGCGGCAGGTCGCGACTTAGACCGCGTATGGATGACGCACGGTCGGGGATGACTCGCGGTCAATGGCTCGCAATCACTGACTCAGCGACGCTCGATCACCAGCGGTGCGCAATCACCACCGACGCACATCACCAGCAGCGCGCACTTAACAGCAATACGCACTCACCAGCGCGGCGACTTGGTCAGCGGCGGCGCCTGGTGCTGGCGATCGTAGGCGCGCAGTTCGTCGCGGATATGCGCCACGCGCTGGCGGCCCAGCGCATTGCGGCTGTCGTCCAGCACCACGCCGTCCAGCAGTTCGGCCATGCGCTGCACGGTCGGCAGCATCTTTTCCCAGGCATCCAGTGCGGTCATCGGCGCCGGCAAGGTGAGGAAGAACGCAATCGCCGGGGTCTGCATCTCGCGGATGTTGGCCATGTCGAAGCTGCCGGGCTTGAGGATGCTGGCCATGCTGAAGATCGGCCCGCGCTCCGGATGCCCTTCCACCAGGCGGTGGAAGACATTCATGTGACCGAACACCAGCCCGGTCTTCTCGGCAGCGACCACCACGTCTTCGCCGCGCAGAACCTGGCCGGCCTTGGCGGCCACGAACAGCGAGACGATCTTGTCGAAATCCTGGTTGGGACGCTTGCCGACATCGTTGCCGCCGGCCGCATCGGCATTGTCCAGGTTCAGTTCGCTTTGCTCGGCGCCCTCATTGCGTTCGAACGGGTCGCCGTCCACGTCAGGCTGGCCGGAAATCACCGGCTCGCGGCGCTCGCGCGGCTGCCCGTCGTCCTTGTCGACCCGGCGCCCTTGCGGCGATTTTTTCGGGCGGCCAAATAGGAAGATGGCCGCGACCAGCAGCAGTCCAGCGATCAGGATCCCGATCCGGATCATGGCCATGTCGGACATTCAGCGTGCCTCCGCATAAGAGTGACAGGTGTCGATATTCCGACAAGCATGGCACGTCATGCCGCACCCGCCAAACGTGCGGCCTCTTCCAGGTCCACGCTGACCAAGCGACTGACGCCCGGCTCGCGCATGGTCACGCCGGAGAGCTGGCGCGCGGCCTCCATCGTCGCCTTGTTGTGGCTGACGAACAGGAACTGCACCTTCTCGCTCATTTCCCGCACCATGTTGGCCAGACGGCCGACATTGGCTTCGTCCAGCGGCGCGTCCACCTCGTCGAGCAGGCAGAACGGCGCGGGATTGAGCTGGAAGATCGCAAACACCAGCGCCACCGCGGTCATCGCCTTCTCGCCACCGGACAGCAGCGAGATGCTGGACACGCGCTTGCCCGGCGGGCGCGCCATGATGGTTACGCCGGTGTCGAGCAGGTCTTCGCCGGTGAGTTCCAGATAGGCGTGACCACCGCCGAACAGGCGTGGATATAGCGCCTGGACGCCGGAATTGACCCGGTCGAAGGTGTCCTTGAAGCGACCGCGGGTTTCGCGGTCGATCTTGCGGATCGCCTCTTCCAGCGTCTCCAGTGCGGTGTTGAGATCCAGGTTCTGCGCGTCCAGATATTCCGAACGCTGCGCCGCTTCGCCGTACTCCTGGATCGCGGCCAGGTTGACCGGTTCCAGCCGCCGCATGCGCCCGTCGATCTGGCCGACCGCCGCTTCCCACTCGGCCACGTTCGCCGCTTCCGGCAATCCATTGACCACGTCCTCGAGCACGAAGCCGGCCTTCACCACGGCGGCTTCCAGTTGCTCTGCGCTGAGCACCAGCGCCTGCTGATCCAGCTTGCGCTGGGAGATGCGCTCGCGTTGGGCTAGCGCCTGTTCGTCGCGCTGCTGACGGGTCTGCTCGTAGCTGCGCAGCTCGCCATCGATGCTCTCCAGCATGGTGCGCGCTTCGCTCAGCACGCGCTCGGTGCGCACACGCTCGCTCAACGCGGCCTGGTGCTCGTGCTCCAGCGTTTCCACCGGCGAGTCGCCGTCGCTGAGCTGGGCGACCAGATCCTCCAGACGCGTGTCGAGCTGGCCGCGCTGGCTGTCCATGCGCTCCAGCGTCTGGCTCAGGGAGGTGATCTGGGTGCGTTGCGATTCAAGCGTGAGCGCCAATGCATGCATCGCATCGCGCACGCCACGTGCGGCATCGCGGGCCTGATCGCGCGCATCGGTGAGCTGACGGCGTTCGTTCTCCAGCACCTGCCGGGTGCCTTGCAGATCGCCCATCAGGGTCACCGCGTCTTCGAGCTTGGCGCGCGCCTCACGTGCCTGTTCGCGGCTGGTGTCCAGCGTTTCCAACAGCTGCGACAATTCGTTTTCGATGCGCTCGATGCGCGTGCGCGCGGCATCGACCTTGCCCTGCTGACTCTGCAGCTGACCGGCTAGTTCGGACACGCTGCGGTGCGCCATGTACAACTGGCGCTGCGCATCTTCGCGCTGCTGTTCGGCCGCCAGCAGTTGTTCGCGGAAGCTGCCCAGGCGCTGCTCGAGGTCGGCCTCGCGCTCCTGCAGCGTTTCGATCTGCGCGCGCAGCTCCTGAATTTCGCGCTCGCGCAGCAAGGCGCCCTGCTTGGCAGCGCCGGAGCGCGACACCCGCACCCAGCCCTCGCCCAGCCGCTCGCCGCTGCGGGTGATGACCGAATCGCCCTCGGGCAGGCCGCGCTGCAGCGTGCGCGCGGCTTCCAGATCCTCGGCCGCGTGCAGGCGCGCGAGCAGGCGACGGATCGCGATCGGCCCCTGCACCTTGGCCGCCAGCGAAGTCGGCGCAAAGCTCGCGTTGTCGCTGGCACCGGAGACCAGCGCGATGCGGCCCTCGCCCAACTCGCCCAACGCATCGACCAGTTGCTCCGGCGCATCCACCAGCACGCCTTCGATCAGCTGCCCCAATGCGCCTTCGACCGCGTTTTCCCAGCCGCTTTCGACCGTGATGCGCTCGCCGACACGTGCGGCAGAGTCCAGCCCGCGCGACTTCAGCCACGCCACTGCCGCGCCCTGCTCCTGGCCGAGTGCGGCCTGCTGCAGGGTTTCCAGCGACGACAGCCGGCCACGCGCGGCCTGCGCCTGCTTGCGCACCTCGGCCAGCTCGCCCTGGCTGGCGCGCTGTTGTTCCTGCAGCCCGCCGAGTGCGTGCTTGCGCGCTTCGACCTGCTCGGTCAGCCCGTCCAGCGAGGTCTTCTGGGTTTCATGGCGCAGCTCGATCTGCTCGAACGCCTCGGCCAGCGCATCCAGGTCCAGTCCGGCGCGCTCGTTGACCAGCGCTTCGCGGCGGCGCTCGGCTTCCAGCGACTGACGATCGAGATAATCGACACGCGTGCGTTCCACTTCGCCGGCACGCGAGGCTTCGCCGGTGTCGCGGTTATGGGTTTCCCAGCGCTGCTGCCAGTCGGCCAGACGCGCTTCGGCCTCGCGTAGCGCCTCCTGGCGGAATTCGTGGTCTTCGCGCAGCTGCTCCAGTTGCGGTTCGGCAGCGTCCACCGCCTCGCGCAATACCGCCAGCCTGGCCGAATCGCCGCTGATATGCTGGGTCAGCTCCTGCAACTGGCTCTGCGCCTCGTCACGCGCCTTGTGCAGGCGATGCGAGAGTTCGCGCTGATGCTGGATCTGCTGCTCGATGCGCGCCAGCGCACCACCGACCTGATAGACATCGGCCTGCGCCTTGGCCACCGCTTCGGCGGCTTCCTCGCGACGCGCGCGCCCGGTTTCGATCCGTGCCTCGGCATCGCGCTGTTCGGCGATCAATTGCTGCAGCCGGGTCTCTTCCTGATTCAGTTTTTCGCGCAGCCCCTGCAGCCGGCCATCCAGGCCGCGGTACTCCAGCGCCTTCCACTCGGCGTCCTTGATCCGGCGCTCTTCCTGCAGGGCCTGATACTGCTCGGCCTGGCGCGCCTGGCGCTGCAGATGCGCCAGCTGCTTGGTGATCTCTTCGCGCAGGTCGCCCAGGCGATCCAGGTTCTCGCGGGTATGCCGGATGCGCGTTTCGGTTTCTTTGCGGCGCTCCTTGTACTTGGAAATGCCGGCGGCTTCTTCCAGGTACACGCGCAGGTCTTCCGGGCGCGCCTCGATGATCTGGCTGATCATGCCCTGCTCGATGATCGAGTAGCTGCGCGGCCCCAGGCCGGTGCCCAGGAACAGGTCGGTGATGTCGCGGCGCCGGCACTTGGTGCCGTTGAGATAGTAGGCGCTGTTGCCGTCGCGGCTGACCAGGCGCTTTACCGAGATCTCGTTGAACGAGGCGAACTCGCCGCTGATGGTGTGATCGGAATTGTCGAAGATCAGCTCCACCGTCGCCTGCGACACCGGCTTGCGCGCCGAGGAGCCGGAGAAGATCACGTCGGTCAGCGAGTCGCCACGCAGGCGGCTGGCCGAACTTTCGCCCATCACCCAGCGCACCGCGTCGATGATGTTGGACTTGCCGCAGCCGTTGGGACCGACGATGCCGGTCATGTTGGTGGGCAGGTGCAACGTGGTCGGGTCGACGAACGACTTGAAACCGGACAGTTTGATCGTGGACAGGCGCATGGGACTGAAGGTTCCGGGCACCGCACGGGCGGGGCCGGCAGGCGCTTTTTCCTGTGAAGCCGCCCCTAAGCCCTTGATCCACAAGATCTATGGGCCGTGGAACCGGCAATGGAGCATGAGTATAGCGGGCCTGGCATCGCTGGCGTGGCCGCAGAAAGACGAAGGGCGCCTAACCAGGCGCCCTTCGGGTACAGCGTACAGCGTGGATCAGGCGTCGGATTCGACGATGACCTTGACCGAGGTTTCCACATCGGCGTGCAGGTGCAGCACAACGTCGTACTCGCCGACATTGCGGAATGCGCCTTCGCCCAGGATCACTTCGCTCTTTTCCAGCGGCAGGCCGGCGGCGGTGAACGCCTCGGCGATGTCGCGCGGGCCGACCGAGCCGTACAGCTTGCCTTCGGTCGACGCATGCGCGCCGATGGTGACGCTGGCGCCTTCGAACTTGCCGGCGCGGCTCTGTGCGTCGGCCAGGATGGTGTTGGCCTTGGCTTCGTAATCGGCACGTTTGGCTTCAAACGCTTCGACGTTGGCAGCGGTGGCCGGAACGGCCTTGCCCTGCGGCACGAGGAAGTTGCGGCCGTAACCCGGCTTGACGCTGACCTTGTCGCCCAGGCCGCCGAGATTGGTCACTTTCTGCAGAAGAATCAGATCCATGGTGGTGCTCCGTTATTCGTTAGCGCCGGCGCTTTGGCAGACGCAACGTTTGCTGTCCGAAAAGACGGGATTCGGGAATCGGGATTTGGGAATCGCAAGAGCACGATCAACACCGCATCTCGAATGACCGGCCTCTATATTTTTTAGTGACCCGCACATGGATGTGCGGGCATTTGTGAGGGACTCACATACAACCGTGCGGGCTCTTGTGAGGAACTCACATCAACGACTCGGATTAAACGTCGTGATTGTCCGTGTACGGGATCAGCGCCAGGAAACGCGAGCGCTTGACGGCCGTGGCCAGCTGACGCTGGTACTTGGACTTGGTACCGGTCACGCGGCTCGGCACGATCTTGCCGTTCTCGGTGAGGTACTGACGCAGGGTGTTGAGATCCTTGTAATCGATCTCCTTGACGCCCTCGGCGGTGAACTTGCAGAACTTGCGACGACGGAAGAACTTGGACATGACAGCGCTCCTTAAGCGGCTTCGGCGTTGTCGCCGTCGGTATCGGTGGCGGCAGGTGCAGCATCGCCCTCATCGTCATCGCGACGACGACGCTCGCTACGCTCGGGCTTGTCGCCCTTCTCGTCCTTGCTCTTCATGATCAGCGACTGCTCGGTGTCCGGGCCATCGCGCTTGACGACCAGGTGACGCAGCACCGCATCGTTGAAGCGGAAGCTTTCCACCAGCTCGCTCAGCACAGCCTGGTCGACTTCGATGTTGAGCAGCACGTAGTGCGCCTTCACCAGGTTCTGGATCGGGTAGGCCAGCTGACGGCGGCCCCAGTCTTCCAGACGGTGGATGGTGCCGTTACCGCCCTCGATCAGCGACTTGTAGCGCTCGATCATGGCCGGGACCTGCTCGCTCTGATCCGGGTGGACCAGGAACACGACTTCGTAATGACGACTCATGTTGTATTACCTTTCGAATGTGGCCACGTGGGCCGGACAGCTCCCCGGTGACCCGCGCAAGGCGGCCGGTGGAGCAAGGATTCCCACCCGGAACCGGGCAGGAAGCAGGAAAGTATCGCAGTTCAGGCGTTTAGCCGCAACCAAGCCGAGCCCACGAACAGGACATCTGCGCGGCGACTGCTTGAGCCCGTCTCCCGCCGGGGCGATAAGGCACCGCTTGCGCGCCACTGGCGCGCGTGCCTTGGAGCGCCCGTGCCGCAAGCGCGGGCCGGGGCGCGGAGATTGGGGTGAGGGTCCGGGGCAAAGCCACTCGTGACGCCTAACCGCGCGAGGCTTCGCCCCGTACCCTCGTCCGCCCTTCGGGCAGCTTCTCCCGCAGGGAGAAGGGATAGCGCTCGCTGGCGAGCTCAGCGATGCTCGGCTTCGGTCGTGAAGCTTTCCCCGCAGCCGCACTCGGCGGTCGCGTTGGGATTGCGGAAAGTGAAGGTCTCGCTGAGGCCGTGCTTGCCGAAATCGATGCAGGTGCCGTCGACCAACGGCAGGCTGACCGGATCGACGAAGATGCGCACGCCTTCCTGCTCGAACACCGCGTCGTCGTCGCGCTTCTCGCGCGCCAGGTCGGTGACATGGCCCCAGCCCGAACAACCGGTCTTGGTCACGCCAAAGCGCAGGCCCAGCGTCCCCGGGGTCTGCTGCACGAAACGCTGCACGCGCTCCAGCGCGGCAGGGGTGAGGCTGATGGCCATGGAGGTGCTCCGGAAACGATGGTGGCAAGTATAGCGAGGCTGCAGTAACCGGGGGCTGGACCCGCCGCTACGACGTGTTCCCCAGATGGGGCCATATCCGGCCTTGGACAAGCGCAACCATCCGCAAGCGGTTCAGATGCTCGCGCCGGCGCGCCCGCAGCCAGTAAACTCGCAGACCATTCAAGGTCGCTACGGCGAGGACAAGTCATGACGGTGGTCAGCGTTGAACATGCGCTTGCGGGAAAACTCCCGGAAGGCGGCGAAGTTACGGTACGGGGGTGGGTGCGCACGCTGCGCGGATCTGCCGGACTGGCCTTCATCAACGTGACCGATGGCTCGTGCTTCGCTCCGATCCAGGTGGTGGCCAACGACACCCTGCCCAACTTCGACGAAATCAAGCGCCTGACCAGCGGCTGCTCGCTGGTCGCCAAGGGCGTGCTGGTGAAGTCGCAGGGCAAGGGCCAGTCGTTCGAGATCCAGGCCAGCGGCGTGGAGATCGTCGGCTGGGTCGAGGACCCGCTGACCTACCCGATCCAGCCCAAGCCGATGTCGCCGGAGTTCCTGCGCGAAGTGGCGCACCTGCGCCCGCGCACCAACCTGTTCGGCGCGGTCACCCGCATCCGCAACTGCCTGGCGCAGGCGGTACATCGCTTCTTCCACCAGAACGGCTTCAACTGGATCAGCACCCCGATCATCACCACCTCCGACGCCGAAGGCGCCGGGCAGATGTTTCGCGTCTCCACGCTGGACATGGTCAACCTGCCGCGCGATGCCAGCGGCGCGGTGGATTTCAGCCGCGACTTCTTCGGCAAAGAGACCTTCCTGACCGTGTCCGGCCAGCTCAACGTGGAGGCCTACTGCCTGGCGCTGAGCAAGGTCTACACCTTCGGCCCGACCTTCCGCGCCGAGAACAGCCACACCACGCGCCATCTGGCCGAATTCTGGATGATCGAGCCGGAAATCGCCTTCGCCGATCTGGCCGAAGACGCGCGCCTGGCCGAGCAGTTCCTCAAGTACCTGTTCCGCGCGGTGCTGGACGAGCGTGGCGACGACCTGGCATTCCTGGCCGAGCGCGTGGACAAGAACGCGATCGCCAAACTGGAAGCCTTCATCAATGCCCCGTTCGAGCAGATCGACTACACCGAGGCGGTGAAGCTGCTGCAGAATTCAGGCAAAAAGTTCGACTTCCCGGTCGAATGGGGCCTGGACCTGCAGACCGAGCACGAGCGCTGGCTGACCGAAGAACACATCGGCCGCCCGGTGGTGGTGACTAACTACCCCGAGCACATCAAGGCCTTCTACATGCGCCTGAACGACGACGGCAAGACCGTCGCGGCGATGGACGTGCTGGCGCCGGGCATCGGCGAGATCATCGGCGGCAGCCAGCGCGAAGAGCGCCTGGATGTGCTGGATGCGCGCATGGCCCAGTTCGGCCTGGATCAGGAGCACTACAGCTGGTACCGCGATTTCCGCCGCTACGGTTCGGTGCCGCATGCCGGCTTCGGCTTGGGGTTCGAGCGCCTGGTGGTCTACGTGTGCGGGCTGAGCAATATCCGCGACGCCATCCCCTACCCGCGCGCGCCGGGCAGCGCGGAGTTCTGATGTGAGGTGGACCATCACTGCGCTGGTGATCGGCGCGGCACCTCCCCAACTCGCACTGATGCTGGCGGGCGCATGACCCTGTTCTTCGCACTGTGTTTTGTCGGTGTTGCCGTTGCCGGGCTCACCGCCTTGCTGATCTTCTGGCCGCTGACGCTGGTGCACCTGCGCGACCGTCATCCCGAGGCGCTGGCCAGCTTCGGCGAGCCGGCCTTCATCAGTCCTGCGGCGCTGCGCTGGTTGCTGACGCGGCGCTACCGCAGCCATCGCGACAGTGCGCTGTCCGGCCTGGCCACACCCGCCTGGCTGTCGCTGCTGACCATCTTCTTCGGCCTGGGCATGGCGGCCCTGCTCGGCCTGCTTTCCAAGGTAATGCCATGAATACACAGCAAGACACTGCATATGACGACCGCGATTCGTGGTGGCTGGCCACGATCGGCCGCACGCTGATCTGGGCGCGCCTGCGCGTCAAGCAGGCCGGTACCGCCGAAGTCCTGGACAGCGATGGCAAGATCCTGCCCTACGACAGCGAAGACAGCGCCCGCGCGGCGTTGTTCGATGCCGAGTTCGTCGCGCTCGACGGGCTGGACGAAGAAGACGCGCTGATGCGTGGCTTCTCGCTCGACGAAGTGTCGCCGCCGCGTGGCGAGGACGATGCGGACCTGCGCGAACGCATGGTGATGACCCTGGGCGGTCGCGCCTGACATGTACGCCCCACGCGCGTTCGCGCAGACCGATCTGGCCTTGCTGGACTGGCTGATCGCGCGCGACCCGTTCGTCACCATGATCAGCCACGGCGACGATGGACAGCCGGCAATCTCGCATCTGCCGGTGCTGTACCGACGCGACGCGCAGGCAGTGGTCATCGAAGGCCACTGGGCGCGCCCCAATCCGCAGGCACACAGCCCAGGCGACGCGGTACTCGTGGTGCAGGGCCCGCATGCCTATGTGTCGCCGAGCTGGTATCCGGACAAGGAAGCAGCCGCACGCGTGCCGACCTGGAACTACGCCGTGGCGCATCTGCACGGACGTTGCGAGCAGGTGAGCGATGAGGCGGCGCTGGGCGAGCTGATCGGCCGCATGAGCACGCGCTTCGAACAACGCGTCGGCAGCGACTGGCTGTTCGAGATGGAGCGCGACAGCCACCGCCGGCAGTTGCGCGGCCTGGTCGGCTTCCGCTTCGTTCCCAGCCGCATCCAGCTGACCTTCAAGCTCAGCCAGAACCACCCGGCCGCTAATGTGGCGGCCGTGAGCGATGCATTGCAGCGACAGGCGCCCACCGACTCCCGCGAGGTGGCGTCGCTGATGCGCGACGCCCTGCGCGCACGCGACGGCGCGGTCTGAGCGGCGCCGTCCAGCGCGGATTTTCCGCATCACCGCTTTATCGCTCATCTCTCGATCACACACCGCCCCACTGTCCTCTGGAATACTGCGCGCATGAACGAGCTCAACCACTTGCTTGAAAACAACCGTGCCTGGTCCGAGCGCATCCGCCGCGAGGACCCGGAATTCTTCTCCAAGCTGTCCACCCAGCAGACGCCCGAGTACCTGTGGATCGGCTGCTCGGACTCGCGCGTGCCGGCCAACCAGATCATCGACATGGCCCCGGGCGAGGTGTTCGTCCATCGCAACATCGCCAATGTGGTGGTGCACACCGACCTGAACTGCCTGTCGGTGATCCAGTTCGCCGTCGACGTGCTCAAGGTCAAGCACATCCTGGTGGTCGGCCATTACGGCTGCGGCGGCGTGTTTGCCAGCCTGACCCAGAAGCGCATGGGCCTGGTCGACAACTGGATCCGCCATGTCACCGATGTGGCCGACAAGCACGAGGCCTGCCTGCACGACGCGGGCGACCTGCCGGTGCAGCACGCGCGCCTGTGCGAGCTCAACGTACTCGAGCAGGTGGTCAATGTCTGCCGCACCACCATCGTGCGCGATGCCTGGGACCGCGGCCAGGCACTGCAGGTGCATGGCTGGGTCTACAGCCTGCGTGACGGCCGTGCGCACGACCTGGGCATGTCGATCGACCGCCCCGAGCTGCTGCAGGAACGCTACGACGCCGCGCTGACGCAGATCCAGGCCGATCACGCCGAACGCTGAGCCGCGCCCGCACACCCTCCCACCGCGGCGCCCATCGGCGCCGTCGGTTGGCTATGCTGGACGTCTTCTTTGCCGAGGAACGTCGATGCTGGTCCCGCCGATCAACCTGCAAGCCTGGATCGAGCAACACCGCCACCTGCTCAAGCCGCCGGTGGGCAACAAGTGCATCCAGCAGGACGGCTTCATCATCATGATCGTCGGTGGGCCGAATGCGCGCACCGACTACCACTACGACGAAGGCCCGGAGTGGTTCTTCCAGCTCGAAGGCGAGATGGTACTGAAGGTGCAGGACGAAGGCGTGGCACGCGACATCCCGATCCGCGCCGGCGAGATCTTCCTGCTGCCGCCGAAGGTGCCGCATTCGCCGCAACGCGCGGCTGGCTCGATCGGCCTGGTGATCGAACGCGAGCGCTTGCCCAACGAGCAGGACGGCCTGCAGTGGTATTGCCCGCAGTGCAATCACAAACTGTACGAGGCGATGTTTCCGCTGCAGGACATCGAAACCGATTTTCCGCCGGTGTTCGATCATTTCTACCGTTCGCTCGCGCTGCGCACCTGCAGCCAGTGCGGGCATCTGCACCCTGCGCCGGAGCGCTATGCCACTGTCGAGGCATGAGTGGGCGATGGGCCGAGCCAATTCCAGGCACGCGTCGCACAGGTCTTCGAGCGCGCTCGCTCGGCGGTGGCCATCGGCGCGTCGCCGCGCCATCGCAATGCCGCGCAACGCAAATGACGATGCAGCTGTGCGCAGCGCGCCGTGTGTCGAGCGTGTGCACGCGCCGCAGCCGCGTTGTGCGTCCGCATTGAGCCCCATGCCATGCTGCGCACGCTGATCGACCTCAAGCCGCGCGACGTGCCATTGCGCGTTGCGCTGCGCAACACCGCCGCGGTAGTGCTGCCGCTGGCGATCGGTGTGGCCACCGGGCATGTCGCCGCCGGTCTGGCCGTGTGTACCGGCGCGCTCAACACCATGTTCACCGACCAGCCCGGCCCGTATCGCGCGCGTCTGCAACGCATGCTGATGGCCGCGCTGGCAGCGGGCCTGGCCGCGTTGCTCGGCATCTGGGTCGGCCACAACACCCCGGCATTGGTGATCGCCGGGCTGCTGCTCGGTCTTGGCGGCGGCTTGCTGGTGGCACTTGGCCCGGTAGCGGCACGGGTGGGGCTGACCAGCATGATCCTGCTGGTGGTCAGCGCCGACATGCGCCTGCCGGTGCAGCAGGCCGCGGGCGTGGCGGCATTGATCTTCGCTGGCGGCCTGCTCCAGGTGGTGCTGGCACTGGCGGCCTGGCCACTGCAACGCTATCGCCCGGAGCGCTTCGCGCTGGCCGACCTGATGCGCCAACTGGCCGGCATCGCACGCCAGCGTCCGGAAGCCAGCGCCCCGCCGCCGGCCACCCAGGAAGTGCTCGACGCGATGGTGATGCTGCATGGCGAGCATCGCTCGCGCGCGATCGCCGTGCAGAGCTTCCGCATCATCGCCGAGCTGTGCGAGCGCGTGCGGCTGGAGCTGCTGTCGCTGGCCGATGTCGATACCCGCCTGACCGACTCGCAGGCGCGCCCGGCGATCGAGCGCGTGCTCGAACGCAGCGCCATCGTGCTGGAACAGCTCGCGCATGCGATGACGGTGGGCGAAGACCCGCTCGCCGCCAATGCCTCGATGACCGGTTTCGACGATCTGGTCGCCGCACTGGCGCAGTTCCAGCACGACAACGCCGATACCCGCGAGCGCCGGCTGGTGCGGGTGGCGGTGGCGCGCGCGCAAGGCCTGGGCGGCCAGCTGCGCGCCCTGATCCGCAACGCGCACTGGGCCAGCAGCCGTGGCGAGATCCAGGCGCAGCTGGCCGAAGCGCGCCTGCCGGCGGCACTCAGGCCCGCAGCAACCTGGGCCACGCTGCGCGCGAACCTGGATCTGTCCTCGGTGGCGTTCCGGCATGCCTTGCGCTGCGGCGTGTGCCTGGCGCTGGCGGTCGCCTTCCAGCGCTGGCAGCAGATCCCGCACGGCTTCTGGATTCCGATGACCACCGCCATCGTGCTCAAGCCGGATTTCGGCGGCACTTTCAGCTTCGGCGCCTTGCGCGTGGCCGGCACCTTCGTCGGCCTGCTGGTGGCGACCTTGCTGGCGCACCTGGCGATGGACGGCGCCAGCGTCCGCCTGGCGTTGCTGGCGCTGTTCTGCCTGGGCTTCCGCCTGCTGACGCAGGTGAACTACGGCATCGGCGTGGCGTTTCTGACCGGCATGCTGGTGCTGCTGCTGTCGTTCGAAGGCGTGGCACCGGGCGAGGCCATCGGTGCGCGTCTGCAGGCCACGGTCGCCGGCAGTGCCTGGGCGTTGATCGCCTACGCGGTGTGGCCCACGCGCGAACGCCGGCATATCCGCGCCTCGCTGGCGCAGTTGCTGAGCGCCTACCGCGATCATCTGCGCAATCTGCTGCTCGGCAGGATGGACGATCTGGGCGACACCCGCGCTGCCGCACGCGTGGCGCGCACCAATGCGCAGGCCTCGATCGAACGCCTGCGCGGCGAGCCACGCAGCCGGCGCAATCTGCACGAGCTCAAACTCGCCGAGTCGTTGCTGGCCAACGGCAACCGGCTGATCCGCGCCACCCTGTCGCTGGAAGCGGTGCTGCGCGATGGCCACCCCTTGCCCGCGCTGGAAGCGCTGCCCGCCTTTGCGCAACAGGCCGACCAGGCGCTGTCCGAGCTGATCGCCTGCCTGGTCGAGGGCGGCACTCCGGCAGCGGCCACCTTGCGCAGCGCCGAGCGCCAGCTGTCCGATGCATTGGCCGCCCTGCCCGACGGCTCGCCCGCCACCGCCGCACTGGCCGACACCATCGACCGCATCACCGACAGCATCGGCACCCTGACGCATCTACTGCGCCCTGCCCGGCTGGGCTCGACCACCGCTGCAACCGAGCCAGCGGCCGCGCATGACGGCGCACACGGTGCCGGCGGGTAAACTGCGTCATTGACCTGCGTTGCGAGCCGTGATCATGA
The DNA here is from genome assembly GCF_011761885.1 of Xanthomonas sp. CFBP 8151. Classification (NCBI taxonomy): domain Bacteria; kingdom Pseudomonadati; phylum Pseudomonadota; class Gammaproteobacteria; order Lysobacterales; family Lysobacteraceae; genus Xanthomonas; species Xanthomonas sp. CFBP 8151. The sequence goes on along the minus strand of NZ_JAASQZ010000003.1, from coordinate 376,703 downwards.
CCGACCTGCTGTCCCGCGCCCATGCCGTTGCCCTGGACGCCGCCGACCCGCTGCGCCACCTGCGCGATGACTTCGTGTTCCCGCAGCATGCCGGCCAGGACCAGACCTATTTCGTCGGTAATTCGCTGGGCCTGCAGCCGCGCGGCGCACGCGCGATGGTGGCCGAGGTGCTCGACCAGTGGGGCGCGTTCGCGGTGGAAGGCCACTTCACCGGTCCCACCCAGTGGCTGACCTATCACCAGCTGGTGCGCGATGGCCTGGCGCGCGTGGTCGGCGCGCAGCCTGGCGAGGTGGTCGCGATGAACACGCTGAGCGTCAACCTGCATCTGATGATGGCCAGCTTCTACCGGCCCACGCCCGAGCGTGGCGCCATCCTGATCGAAGCCGGCGCGTTTCCGTCCGACCGCCATGCGGTGGAATCGCAACTGCGTCTGCATGGGCTGGATCCGGCCACGCAACTGATCGAAGTGGAAGCCGACCAACCCAATGGCACGGTATCGATGGCGGCGATCGCCGATGCCATCGCACGGCACGGTCCGCGGCTGGCGCTGGTGCTGTGGCCCGGCATCCAGTACCGCACCGGCCAGGCCTTCGAGCTGGGCGACATCGTGCGGCTGGCACGCGCACAGGGCGCAATGGTGGGGTTCGACCTGGCGCATGCGGTCGGCAATATCGCGCTGACGCTGCACGACGACGGCGCGGATTTCGCAGTGTGGTGCCATTACAAGTATCTCAACGCCGGCCCCGGTGCGGTGGGTGGCTGTTTCGTGCACGCACGTCATGCCAACAGCGACCTGCCGCGCATGGCCGGTTGGTGGGGACACGAGCAGCAGAGCCGCTTCCGCATGGATCCGCAGTTCGTGCCCTCGCCTGGGGCCGAAGGCTGGCAGCTGAGCAATCCGCCGGTGCTGGCGCTGGCGCCGTTGCGCGCGTCGCTGGAGTTGTTCGATCAGGCCGGCATGCCGGCACTGCGCGCCAAGTCCGAACAGCTCACCGGGCACCTGGAACAGCTGATCCACGCCCGCGTGCCGCAGGTGCTGCAGATCGTCACCCCGGCCGAGCCGGCGCAACGCGGCTGCCAGCTATCGTTGCGCGTGGCCGGCGGTCGCGCACAGGGGCGCTCGCTGTTCGAGTACCTGCAGTCGGTGGGCGTGCTCGGCGACTGGCGCGAACCTGACGTGATCCGCATCGCGCCGGTGCCGCTGTACAACCGCTTTGGCGATCTGCACCAGTTGGTGGAACAGGTGGAGACCTGGGCCACCGCCTGAGCACGCACGGCACCCACTGTGCCATCGAGCAGATCGGCGCGTGAGCCGGGACCGGCACACGCCCACGTACACTCCGAACCCGCACCTGGCCGGCCACGGCAGGTGCAGTTGCCAATCACTCTCCTTTTCCCCTCTTGGCCGGTACTCACGTCCGGCCGCTGCCGGATACCGCATTGAGCGCAGTCTCTCCCCGTTCCCTGACCTTGATCGGCGCTGGCCTGGCCGGTTGCCTGCTGGCCATCCTGCTGTCGCGTCGCGGCTGGCAGGTCACCGTCTACGAGCGCCGCGGCGATCCGCGCATCAAGGGTTACGAGTCCGGCCGCTCGATCAACCTGGCGCTGGCCGAACGCGGCCGCCATGCGCTGCGCCAGGCCGGCGCCGAAGACGCGGTGATGGCCAAAGCGGTGATGATGCGCGGGCGCATGGTGCATCCGCTGCATGCACAACCGCAGCTGCAGCGCTACGGGCGCGACGACAGCGAAGTGATCTGGTCGATCCACCGCGCCGCGTTGAATGTCGCGCTGCTGGATCTGGCCGAGCAGGCCGGCGCACGCGTGCATTTCTACCGCCGCCTGCACACGGTGGACTTCGATGCCGGCTATGCGCGCTTCATCGACGACCGCGACGACCAGCCGCACGAAATCCACTTCCAGAGCCTGATTGGCAGCGATGGCGCCGGCTCGGCGTTGCGCGCGGCGATGCAGCGCAAATCGCCATTGGGCGAGCGCACCGAATTCCTCGATCACTCCTACAAGGAGCTGGAAATCCCTCCGTTGCCCGGTGGCGGTTTCCGCATCGAAGGCAACGCGTTGCACATCTGGCCGCGTGGGCGCTACATGTGCATCGCGCTGCCCAACGATGGCGGCACCTTCACCGTCACCCTGTTTCTGCCCAACGCCGGCGCGCCCAGCTTTGCCACCACGCGCACCGGCGACGAAGCGCTGGCCCTGTTCGCGCGTGATTTTCCCGATGCCCTGCCGCTGATCCCGCAGCTCAAGGAGCATTGGGAAGAACATCCGCCTGGCCTGCTCGGCACGCTGACGCTGGACCGCTGGCATCTGGGCGGCCGCGCCCTGCTGATCGGCGACGCCGCGCATGCGATGGTGCCGTTCCACGGCCAGGGCATGAATTGCGCGTTCGAAGATTGCGTGGCGCTGGCAGAACAACTGGACGCGCACGACGACCTGGAAACCGCGTTTGCCGCATTCCAGGCCGCACGCCATGAGGATGCCGCAGCGATCCAGCAGATGGCACTGGAAAACTATCTGGAGATGCGCGACCGCGTCGACGATCCCGACTTCCTGCTGCAACGCGCGCTCGAACAGCAACTGCAGGCACGTTGGCCCACCCGTTTCGTGCCGCATTACACGATGGTGACCTTCCTGCGCACGCGCTACGCGATCGCCCTGGCGCGCAGCGAGGTCCAGCGCCAGATCCTGGTCGAGGCCACACGCGGGCACAGCGACCTGTCGCGCATCGACTGGGCCGCGCTGGAAGCGGTCGTGCATGCGCGCCTGCAGCCGCTGGAAGGCGCGCACTGATCGGCCTGCACCGGCCGGCGTCAGCGGGCCGGCGCGCGGATGGGAGATACTAGGCAGCACTGGCGGCGCCATGCGCAGCGCGCCGCGGACCTGGATCTCATACGGCATGCCTGACAGCTTTCTCTTCTACGACCTGGAAACCTTCGGCCAGGATCCACGCCGCACCCGCATCGCACAGTTCGCCGCGGTGCGTACCGATGCGCAACTGCGCGTGATCGAAGAGCCGATCAGTTTCTACGTGCAGCCGGCCGACGATCTGCTGCCCTCTCCGTACGCGACCATGGTCACCGGCATCACCCCGCAGCACGCACTGCGCGAAGGCGTGAGCGAGGCCGAAGCGTTTGCGCGCATCGCCGAGCAGATGAGCCGGCCGCAGACCTGCACGCTGGGCTACAACTCGATCCGCTTCGACGACGAGTTCGTGCGCTGCGGGCTGTTCCGCAATTTCTACGACCCGTACGAGCGCGAGTGGCGCGGCGGCAATTCGCGCTGGGACCTGCTCGACGTGTTGCGGCTGGTGCATGCGCTGCGTCCGGACGGCATCGTCTGGCCGCAGCGCGAAGACGGCGCCACCTCGTTCAAGCTCGAACACCTGGCCGATGCCAACGCGGTGCGCGAAGGCGATGCGCACGAGGCGCTGTCGGACGTGTACGCCACCATCGGCATGGCGCGCAGGTTCCAGCAGCATCAGCCCAAGTTATGGGACTACGCACTGCGTCTGCGCGACAAGCGCTTTGCGGCGACGCTGCTGGACGTCGTCGCGATGCAGGCGGTGCTGCATATCTCGCAGCGCTATCCCGCCTCGCGCATGTGCGCCGCTGCGGTGTTGCCATTGACGCGCCATCCGCGCATCGACAGCCGCGTGATCGTGTTCGATCTGGAAGGCGATCCTGAAGTGCTGTTGCGCCTGAGCCCGGACGAGATCGCCGACCGGCTGTACATCCGCGCTGCCGACCTGCCCAAAGGCGAACAGCGCACTGCGCTCAAGGAAGTGCACTTGAACAAGTCGCCGGCGCTGGTGGCCTGGCAGCATCTGCGTGCGGCGGATTTCCAGCGTCTGGGCATCGACCACGACGCAGTGTTGGCCAAGGCTGCGCGCCTGCGCGAGCTGGGCCCTGAACTGGCCGAAAAAGTGCGCCAGGTGTACGGCAGCGAGCGCGCTGCCGCGCCGGCCGTCAACGATGCCGATGCCTCGCTCTATGACGGCTTCCTGGCCGAAGGCGACAAGCGCCTGCTTGCGCAGGTGCGCGCCAGTGCGCCGGCCGAACTGGGCGCGCTGGAGTCGCGCTTTCGCGACCCGCGCCTGGTCGAACTGCTGTTCCGCTACCGCGCGCGCAACTGGCCGCAGACGCTGTCGTTCGAAGAGCAGGAACGCTGGAACGTCTACCGCCGCCAGCGCCTGCTGGAAGACAGGGGCCTGGGCGAAGTCACGCTCGATCAGTTCCATGCGCAGATCGCGGATTTACGGCTCGCTCACCCGGACGATGCTACCAAGCAGTCCCTGCTCGATCAGCTCACCGCCTGGGGTCTGGACCTCCAACGCACGCTATGACCAGCTATTTTTCCGACGCCAGTTTCAAGTTCCTGCGCGCGTTGGCGCGCCACAACGACAAGACCTGGTTCAACGACCACCGGCATCAGTACGAGGCGCATGTGCGCCAGCCGTTCCTGCAGCTCATCACCGACCTGCAGCCGGCTTTGGCCGAGGTCAGCGAGCACTATCGCGCCGATCCCAAGACCCAGGGCGGCTCGCTGTTTCGCATCTATCGCGATGCGCGTTTTTCCAACGACAAATCGCCGTACAAGAACTGGCAGGGCGCGCGCCTGTTTCATGAGCGCCGCCGCCAGGTGCCGGCGCCGTCGTTCTACATCCATCTGCAGCCAGGCGAAAGTTTCGTGGGTGCCGGGCTGTGGCATCCGGAGCCGGACACCCAGCGCAAGCTGCGCCAGTTCATTTTCGACAACCCCGCCAACTGGAAAGCGGCAGCCTACGAACCCAGACTGCGCCGCAAGTTCGCGCTGGACGACAGCGAGAAGCTAGTGCGTGCACCGCGCGGCTTTCCCAACGAGTTCGAGTTCATCGACGATCTCAAGCATCGCAACTGGGCGTATCTGCGGCATCTCGACGACGCCGTCATGACCGGCCCGCGCCTGCGCCAGACCATCGAGGCTGACCTGGTGGTGCTGGCGCCGTTCGTCGATTATCTGTGCGCCGCGCTGGATCTGGAATTTTGATGGATCGCGCGGCGCCGACAGCAATCGACGCGGTGCCGGCAAACGGCGGATCACAGCGGTTTGTTGCTGCACGACGCCGTGCATCGATGCATCTTGCGCAAACCACAGCAAGGGAATGCACACCATGAAGAAGCGCTGGTTGCTGTTGCCTGTGCTGGCCGTGCTGCTGCTGGCCAGTTACGTGGTTGCAGGCCCGTACCTGGCCATTCGCGGCATCAGCGAGGCAGTCGCCAATCGCGACGCGGCGCAGCTGGAACGCCATGTGGACTTCCCCAGCCTGCGGGTCAACCTCAAGGCACAGCTGGACGATTACCTGATTCGCCAGGCCGGCAGCCGCATGCAATCGAGCCTGCTCGGCGGATTCGCCCTGCAGCTTGCCAGCGGCATCAGCGGCGCCGGCGTGGACACGCTGGTGACGCCTCTGGGCATCGGCGCATTGCTGCAAGGCCATAGCGTGTGGAATCGCGTCACCGGCGACACCGTCAGCCCGGACACCTATGCGGCGCCAGCACCGGCGCGTCCGCTGCAAGGCGCCGAGCAGCGCTTCGAATCCACCCGCCGCTTCACCGCGACCACCCGCACCGCCGCCGGAGCGCCGGTGGTGTTCGTGCTGACCCGCCAAGGCCTGCATTGGCGGTTGACCGATATCCAGTTGCCGCTGGCGGATGCAGAAAGTCCGCTCGCCCCATAGCCGTGCACCTGCGAGCGGTGTTGAGACTTTCGTCTTCGCAGGCTGCTGACGGGCGCCGGCCTGCAGCTCACGAAAATTGCCAGTCGCGTTCCATCCACGCTGCCTGCAGCCGCAGCATCGCCGGCCGCAGCTGCCGACGCGCCGACCATGGCAAGGCCGCCAGCGTCTGCGCCGCAGGCTGCGGCGTGCGTTTGCCGTTCCAGGCGTACAGTACCTGGTTGCGCGGATCCGGCTCGGGCAACAGCAGCACCCGTCCATCGAACAGCTCGCGCAGGGCGCCCAGATGCCCGCCGAGCGGCACCTGGAACAGGTTCAGGGCCAACACACCGCCGGGCGTCAGCGCAGCGCGGCAGTCAGCGTAGAACTCGGGCGTGCACAACGCCGGCGGAATGCCATCGGCATCGTAGGCATCCAGCAGCAACAGGTCGTAGCGCCCGGCACGCGTGCCGATCCACTGCGCACCGTCGCCATGCGTGACCTCAAGCCGCGCATCGTCGCATGGCACGCCAAACGCATTGCGCAACGCCAGCACCTGCGCGTCGACGTCCACCGCCTCGATGCGCGTGCTGCGCAGGTAACGGTGGCAGAACTTGGCCTGCGCGCCGCCGCCGAAGCCGATCAGGCCGATGCGCTCGGGGCGCGGCTGCAGCAGCCACAGCGCCGCCAGCATGCCGCGCGTATACGGCAGCATCAGCCGGTACGGCGCCCAGCGCGACATGCGGGTTTGCACGGTGTCGTCGACGAAATACAGCTCCAGCTGGCGCCAGCTGGAGCGCAGCGTTGCGCGTCCGGACGGCTCCGCTGCGTCGCTCACCTGCCCGGCGGATCGTTGGCCACGCCATGTGGCACGTGACCGGCCGCCACATGCTGGTGTTGGCGCGCACTGTCGATGTTGTGCTGCGAATCGTCGAAGAAGATATCCGCGCCGAACGCCTCCAGAAACGGCCCCTTGTGCCGCCCGCCCAGAAACAGCGCCTCGTCCAGACGCACGCCCCACTCGCGCAGGGTGCGGATCACCCGCTCGTGGGCCGGCGCCGAGCGCGCGGTGACCAGCGCGGTGCGGATCGGCGAGGCCTCGCCCGGTGGAAATGCCGCCTGCAGCGTATGCAGCGCCGACAGGAAATTGCGGAACGGACCGACCGACAACGGCTCGCGCGCACGTTCGCGCTCGTGGCGCCCAAACGCCTCCACGCCCTGCTCGCGCGAGATGCGCTCGCTCTCGTCGCCAAAGATCACCGCATCGCCGTCGAAGGCGATACGCAGCTGGGTCGACAGGCGGCTTTCGTCGTTGTCCACGATCGCCGCGGCGGCCTCGGCGCGTTCGCCCGGTGCGCGCGGCATGATGGTCGCCGCCGCGATGCCATGGGTGAGTGCGCGACGTACCGACTCCGGATTGGCCGACAGGAACAGATCGGTACCGAATGGCTTCACGTATGGCCAGGTCGGCTGACCCGAGGTGAAGGTCGCCCGCACGATGCCCAGGTTGTAGTGCTGGATCGAATTGAAGATGCGCAGCCCGGTGTCGGCGGAATTGCGCGACAGCAGGATCACTTCGACACGCGGGGTTTCTTCGGGCACATCATGGTTGAGCGCCAGCAGCTTGCGCACTACCGGAAAGGCGACCCCCGGCTCCAGGATGTCGTCCTCATGCTCGCGCTGGAACGCCGAATACGCCTCCACCCCATCAGCCTCGAACAGCGCGTGGCCTTCTTCGAGATCGAACAGCGCGCGCGAGGTCACCGCGACGGTCAGGAGTCTTGGGGAATTATCAGCCATTGGGGTGCCGGGAATGGGGAATCGGGATTGGGGAATGGGCTGGAGCAACAACGAATGTTCTGGGATTTGAGATGGTTACTTGCACTGCATCGTACCTTGGGCACGCGCAGGCTCGGCTGCACGTCGCGCTGCTGCCGTTGCCAATCCCGAATCCCCACTCCCAAATCCCCGCTCCTCAAACCGCAAACTGTTCGCTGAAGATGCGTTCTTCCAGATTGTGTTCGGGATCGAACAGCAGCGTCACCTGGCGCTGGGTGGATTCGCGGATGGTCACTTCCACCACGTCGCGGATCTCGTGCGAGTCGGCGGTGACGCTGACTGGGCGCTTGTACGGGTCCAGCACGCGGAAGCACACTTCGGTGTCGGCCTTGAGGATGGCGCCCCGCCAGCGGCGCGGGCGATAGGGGGCGATCGGCGTCAGTGCCAGCGTGTGCGAGCCCAGCGGCAGGATCGGCCCGTGCGCGGAATAGTTGTAGGCGGTGCTGCCGGCTGGCGTGGCGACCATGACACCGTCACCGATCAGCTCGGCGATGCGGGTCTGGCCATTGAGATCCACGCTCAGGTGCGCGGCCTGGCGGGTCTGGCGCAGCAGCGAGACCTCGTTGTAGGCCAGCGACACCGTGCTGGCACCGGACTCGGTCTGCACCTGCATTTCCAGCGGGCGCAGGTGCGCCGGTTCGGCACGTTGCAGACGCGCGAGCAGGTCGTCCTCGTCGTCGCGGTACTGGTTCATCAGGAACCCGACCGAGCCCAGCTTCATGCCGAACACCGGCTTGCTGGCAGCGCCGTGCCGGTGCAGGGTCTGCAGCATGAAACCGTCCCCGCCCAGGGCGCAGACGATGTCGGCGGTGTCCAGCGCATGATCGCCATAGCGCTGCACAAGACGCGCGCGCGCGGTCACCGCCGGCTCGGCGTGACTGGCGAGAAAGGCAATCCGGGGTGGTGCGGTCATCGTTGACTCCAGAGCATGCGAATCAGCATACCGCAGCGCTGTGGTGGGCTTGTTGGCTGCCCGCCCCGCCCTCGCCTGCACGGCCGGGCTTGCGCCTGCGCGATCGGGCGCCACCGGCGACACGGCGCACATTAGCCGGTCGAACGCTGGCGATACCCAGCGCGCACTGCCCGGTCAGACGCGACCGCACCACGTGCTCAGGCAGTCAACCGCCAGGCGCGATGGATGCGCGCATGCCGCTCGAAATCCGGGTCGATGGTGCGCGGGCTGATTTCCTCGCACTGCGCGAACTCGGCCACCAGTTCGGCATCCAGCTTGAAGCGACGGAAGTTGTTGGAGAAGTACAGCACCCCGCCCGGCGCCAGCCGCGCCACTGCCGCACGCAACAGCCGCACGTGTTCGCGCTGGATGTCGAAGTCTTCGGCGCGCGCGGAGTTGGAGAAGGTCGGCGGGTCGCAGAAGATCACGTCGAAATGCGCGCGCTCGGCTTCTAGCCAGGCCAGCGCGTCGGCCTGCACCAGCTTGTGCTTGCTGCCGGCCTGGCCGTTCAGGGCCAGGTTGTCGGCACACCACTGCAGATAGGTAGCGGACAGGTCCACGCTGGTGGTCGAGCTTGCGCCGGCCACTGCCGCTTGCACGCTGGCCACGCCGGTATAGCAGAACAGGTTGAGGAAACGCCGCCCCTTCGATTGCGCGGCCATGGTGCCGCGCAACGGGCGATGGTCCAGGAACAGGCCCGTGTCCAGGTAATCGAACAGATTCACCCGCAGCAGCGCGCCATGCTCGCGCACGTTGATGAACTCGTTGCGCTGCTCGAAGCGGCCGTACTTGCTGCCGCCCTTGCCGCGCTCGCGCGATTTGAGCGCCACGCGTTCGCCCGGCACCTCGAACACCTCGCGTGCGGCGGCCAGCAGTTCGCCCAGACGGCGGCGCACGTCGGCTTCCGGAATCGTCGCCGGCGCCGCGTATTCCTGCACATGCAGAAACACGCGGCGATCGCCATCGGCCTGCTGGTACACGTCGATGGCCGCGGAATACTCCGGCAGATCGGCGTCGTAGACGCGGAAACATTCGATGCCTTCGCGTGCGCGCCACTTCTTGAACTTCTGCAGATTCTTGCGCAGGCGATTGGCCACCATCTGCGCGCCTTCGCTAAGCGCGGTCGGCGCCGCCAGCGGGGTGCGCCGCGGCACCGCGATCGGGTCGCAGACGATCAACGCGCACTCGATCGCGCCATTGAACAGCTGGTACTTCTTGCCAGCGCGCAGGCCGGTGGCATATGCCAGCTCGGCGTTGCCGCACAGCAGGCTGGCCCGCCATTGCGGCACGGCGCGCTGCAGGGTATCGCCCAGGCGGCGATACAGCGCCGCATCGGCGGCAAGACGTTCGTCGTAAGGCGGATTGCACACCACCACGCCGGTGGCCTGCGGCGGGGTCTGCAGATCGCCCACCTCGCGCACGCCGAACCAGATCGCCTCGGCCACGCCGGCCACTTGCGCATTCTCTTTCGCGGCGCGAATCGCATGCGGGTCCATGTCGCTGCCGTGGATCACCTGCCTGAGCGCGGCGCGGCCAAGACTGTCGCGCTGGCGCGCTTCGCCCACCAGCTGCTGCCAGCCCTCGCGGTCGAAGCCGCGCCAGCGGCTGGGGATATCGCTGCCATAGCGCTGCAGGCCGGGGGCCACGTCGGCGGCCATCAGCGCGCCTTCGATCAGCAGGGTGCCGCTGCCGCACATCGGATCCAGCAGGCCGCCGCCCTCGGCGTAGGCGCGCGGCCAACCGGCGCGCAGCAACACCGCCGCGGCCAGATTCTCCTTGAGCGGCGCATCGTTCTGCGCCATGCGCCAGCCGCGCCGATGCAGCGGGCCGCCGCCCAGATCCACCGAGATGGTGGCACGGCCCTTGCGCAGCGACAGGTTCAAACGCAGATCCGGGCTGTCCACATCCACCGACGGACGTTCCAGGCCCTGCCGGCGCATGGTGTCGACCACCGCGTCCTTGATGCGCTGCGCGGCGTAACGGGCGTGCGTGATGGCGGTGCCGGAGACATGTGCGTCCACCGACAATGTGTGCCCGACGGACAGGTGCTCGTCCCACGGCAATTCGGCCACCCCGGCATACAGCGCGTCCTCGTCCGGGCAATCGAACTCGCTCAGCGGCCACAGCACGCGGCTGGCCAGGCGCGACCACAGCACGGCGCGCTGCGCGTCGCGCAGGTCGCCTTCGACGTTGACGCCGGAGATGGTGGCGGTGGCCTTGCTGGCGCCGAGCGACAGCAGCTCGTCGGCAAGCAGGTATTCCAGGCCCTTGGCACAGGATGCGAAGAATTTCACGTAGGCAGGTATCGATGGAGACGCTGGCCGTGAGGGCTAGCGCGGGAGCAGGACGCTGGGCCGGCGCCCGGGAGGGCAAAGCCGTGGCCGCCGCGGGCGGGGCGCAAATGGTCGGCCATCGGAGCCGGCTTTACCAGCCCGGCGGCGGGATCGCCCGCCGCGCGGTTCACCACGGCGCCAGCCGCCACTGCGGCTGCGCAGTCTCCAGGCGCTGCCGCAGGCCCAGCCGCTGCAGGAAGGCGGCATCGTGCGAGGCGACGATCAGCGCCCCCTGGTAGCTGCGCAGCAGCGCCTCGATCGCCTCCACCGCGGCCAGATCCAGGTGGTTGGTCGGCTCGTCCAGCAACAGCAATTGCGCCGGCTGCGCCCGGTACAGCGCACAGGCCAGCGCGGCCTTGAGCCGCTGCCCGCCGCTGAGCTGGCCGGTGGGCAGGTCGGCATGCGTCTGGTCCAGTCCCAGCAGCGCCAGGCGCAGCCGCTGTGCGTGGGCCGGCACGCCCGGATCTGCGTCACGCAGGTGCGCAGCGGCCGAGCGCGCCGGATCCAGCAGCCCCAGGTGCTGATCCAGATACGCCGCCGGCACATGCACCTGGCATTGCCCCGCGCTGGGTTGCAGGCGCCCGGCCAGCAGTTGCAACAACGACGACTTGCCGCTGCCATTGGGACCGACCAAGCCGATCCGCGGCTGCCCATGCAGCAGCAGATCCACCCGCCGCCCGCCCAGCCGCCCGTCGGCCAGTGCCACTTCGTGCAGCGTGGCCAAGCGCCGCGATGCACCGGAAGGCGATGTCGGCGCCAGTACTGCAATCGCAGGATCGCTCTGCACCTGGGCTGCGGCCTGCACCACCGCCGCGCTCAGCCGCGCCTGTTCGGCCTGACGTTGCTGTTGCAGCCGCCCCGCACTGACCTCGCTGCGCTGCTTCTGCGCGCCAAGCAGGATCGCGGCCTGATTGGCCTGCCCTGCAGCACGCGCGCCGCGCACGTGGCGTTGCTGTTGACGCTGCTGTTGCTCGCGCAGCGCCTGCTCGCCGCGTGCACGCGCCTGTTTGCGCTGGGCCAGCAACGCGCTGGCGGCCTGCTGTTCGATGGCGCGCTGCTGCGCATAGAACGTGTAATTGCCGCCGTAGCTGCGCAGCCCCTGCGCGGACAACTCAACAATGCGCTGCATCGCATCGAGCAGGCCGCGGTCGTGGCTGATCACCAGCAAGCCACCGCTCCACGCCAGCAACTGATCCATCAGCCGCTGGCGTTGCGGGCCATCCAGGTGATTGCTGGGCTCGTCCAGAATCAACAGGTCCGGCCGGGTCAGAAACGCACCGGCCAGTGCCACGCGCATCGCTTCGCCGCCGCTGAGCTGCGCGGCCGGTGCACGCGGATCGCGCCCACCCAGGCCTTGCCGCTCGAGTTCTGCGGCAAATTGCGCATGGGCAGTCCAGCGCTCGCCGACGCGTTCAAAATCGGCGGGCGCAACGCTGCCGGCGGCGATACGGTCCAGCGCATCCAGCAGCGGCGCGACGCCGGCCAATTCGGCAATGCTTTGCCCGGGCGCCACGCGCACGTGCTGCGGCAGGTAATGCACGCTGCCGTTGCGCACGCAATGCCCGGCGCTGGGCAGCACCTCGCCGGCCAGCAGGCGCGCGAGCACGCTCTTGCCCACGCCATTGCGCCCGACCAGGCCGGTGGCGCGTTGGTCGATGTGGATCGTCAGATCGGAAAATAGCGAGCTGCCATCGGGCAGCACATACGCAACGCTTTCCAGCGTCAACGACGGACAGGTCATACCGGTCTCCATTGCATGCCAGCACACGCGCCGATCCAAGCGGACCAGCAGCGGGTCAAGGCCGTCATCACGACGGCGGCATCAATGGCGCATTGGACCAATCCTCAGACCGTGGGCAATGCGGCGAAGTGTAGGTCAGCCTGCGACGCAAGCCAAATTACCGGCCTGGTCGCGTTCAAGCACAGCATGGCAAGCAGCAGCCTTCACAGATATATTCAAGCTCCTGAAGGCCGCCACCCCGATTTCCAGGCGCCCTGGAAAAACGCGGCGAGCGCTCGCCGACACGCAACCGCCAAGATCGGTGTCCATGCGTTCCCGAGCCGGAGCAAGAGCTGTCCCTCCGCACGCAAGCCCCGGCGTGGATCACGCCAACTGGTCGCCAGCAGCTGGACTCAACCCAGTCCGAAGGCCGGGTGATAGGCAACATCGGCCAGCGGCAGCAGACGGTCGCCGAACGCCAGCGCCTGCAGCTCGGATGCCGGGACGCCGGGCAACACCAACCCCGGCTCCACCGCAAAACCCAGACGCCTGAAGAACGCCGGCTCGCCCAATGCCAGACAACCGGCAGCGCCACGCTGGCGCAAACTGGCCAACGCCGCCTGCACCAGGCGCGTGCCCAGTCCCTGGCGCTGATGCCCCGGCCCGACTGCCAGCGGCCCCAACGCGTACCAGCCGGGCGAATCGTCCGACAGCGACACCGGCGATACCGCCAGGTGCCCGACCACATAGCCGTCGTGGTCGGCCACCAGCGACAGCGCCAGCGCGCCGTCGTCGCGCAAGGCGGTGATCACGTGCTGCTCGTCGTGGCGGCTATGTTCGTCGCGCATGAACGCGACCATCGTCAGCAGTTCGATCGCCGCGGCATCGCCATCGCTGGCTTCGCGAATCAGCACGTTCATCGCAGGCCCCGCAGCCCGCACGTCTTCAGGCCATTGCGCATCACAGGCTCTGCAACAGTTCGGCGAAGGCGCGTGCCGACGCATCCACATGCGATGCCAGCCGGTGTTCGTCGTCGACCAGCAACAAGCGCGCATGCCGCGCCTGCGCCCAGGCGATCACCTCGCTGGCCGGAATCAATTCATCGCGCCAGGCATGCACGATGGAAATCGGCACGCGCGCCGCATCCAGTGCCGGCAATGGCCCCATCCTGGTCGGCGGCACCATCAGGAACAACCCGCGCGTGGGCACCTGCAACGACACCTGCGCGGCGATGTACGAGCCCAGGCTGGAACCGACCAGCACCAGCGGGCCCTTGTCGGCCGCCGCACGCGCGATCTGCAGCAGGCGTTGCAGCCGTCCCTGCACGTCGCCGAGCGAGCTGACCTCGCGGCGTGCGTCCAGATCGGTGTAGTCCGGGCGCTCGTGGGTCCAGCCCAGCTGCCCGGCGACGTCGGCCAGGGCGGTGACCTTCAGCGCGTCCGGGCCGCTTTCGAAGCCGTGCGACAGGATGCAGTGACCGCGGCTCATAGCGCCTGCACCGTATCGCCGATGCGCAACACGCCGCCACGCAGGATGCGCGCGCACAAGCCGCCATGGCCGCGCATGGCGTTGTAGCCGCCCGCCCCCAGCGCATCCTCCATGCGCGAGCACGGATCGCAGGGGTCGGTGCCTTCCAGCTCGACACCGCCGATGCGGAAGCGACGCCCTTTCAAGGCGATCAGCGGGATGCCGGACACCACCAGATTGCGGCGCAAGGTGGCCGGCGCAATCACTGCGTGACCGGCCAGCGCCGCGATCACCGGCAGATGCTCGGCCTGGATCAGGGTCACGCCACGCTTGCCGCTGCCGCCTTTGTAACGGTCGCCGACCAGGCCGATGCCGGTGGTGGCCTGCGCCGCGTCCACCTCGATCATGTCCACGTCGCGCGCCGGGCGCACGCCGATCCAGGTCACCTGGCCGGTCTGCGGCAGGGTTGCCATCAATTGGCCCAAAGGGCTGTCGGGATTCAAAGCCATCGTCGAATGCTAGCATCCGCCCCATGTCCGATGCCGTCCTGCCGTCGCCACCGATCACCTACGCGCCCCTGTCCTACGAATCGCGGCTGGCGCGACGCGCGCTCACGCAGATCGACATGGTGGTCATCCATTGCACCGAACTGCCCGACATGGCGATGGCGCGCGAATACGGCGAACGCGTGCTCTACGACAGCGGCACCGGCAACAGCGGGCATTACTACATCGACCGCAACGGCAGCATCCAGCAATACGTCGCGCTGGAGCGCGTCGCCCATCACGTGCGCGGCCACAACCCGCATACGCTGGGCATCGAACTGGTCAACAGCGGCCGTTACCCGCACTGGCTGGACTCGCGCCATCAGTGCATGAACGAACCGTATCCGCAGGTGCAGATCAGCGCGCTGATCACGCTGCTGCAATGGCTGCAACAGCAGCTGCCATCGGTACGCCGCATCGCCGGCCACCAGGCACTGGACACCACTCGGGAAGCAGCCAGCGATGACCCGTCGCGCAAGATCCAACGCAAGCTCGACCCAGGGCCGCTGTTTCCGTGGCCGCAGATCGAAGCGGCAGTCAGCTGGCCGCATACGCCGCGCTAGCAGCGGCACAACGCCATCGACACCGCATGCTGTCTTCGCTGGTGCAGCGCTCAGCGTTCGGCCGCGCGGTAGGTCTTCTCGCCTGCATTCACCGCCAGGTCCAGGCGATTTTCCGGCGATGCGATCGGGCAGACCACGTGCGGCGTCAACGCGCAGGGTGGATTCTCGGCCAGGTTGAAGTCGAGCACGAGCCGGCCCTCACGTGGCGCTGCGGTATGGAGATAGCGCGCGCCGCCATAACTTTCCTTGCCGCTGGTGCGATCGGCGAACAGGAAGAACAGACCCTGCCCGTCGTCGCTGACGATCGGCTGCAACCGATACTCCTGGCCATTGCGCGAAAACACCGCCTCGCCCGGCACCTCGACGGTGAGCGGTGTACCGATCGAGGTCAGCAATGTGGTCGTACGCGGCGTGGGATACGCCTGCCAGCGCGCCTGGATGCGCCAGTGCGGATCGGTCGGGAAATATTCCAGCCCGGCGAAGTGGGTCAGCAGCGGCGCTGCCGGGTCGCGGAAACGCCAGCCGAACAGGCTGCCGGTCTGCACCAGATAGAACTGCCGCCCTTCCACATCCAGGCGATCACCGCGCTGCCCTGCGCGCTCCGGCTCCAGGCGTACGCGCTCGACGCGCTGCCCGTTCAAGTGCACCTGTGCGGCGACCGCGGCTTCGAAGTGCACGCGGCCGTCGGTACCCAGCGTCAGCTGCCCCAGTTGCGCAGGGCCGGCCGGCAATACGAGATCGCTGCGCGGATCGCTACCCACCTGGTACCGGCCTGCACGCACGCGCCCGGAGCCGGTGAAGCTCAGCCAACCGTCGGGCGCACGCAAGCGCTGCAGGCGCTTGGCGCGTACACGTTCGAGTTCAACTTGATACACCGCATGGCGGTCGCCCTGTTCACGACCGGCGATGCGCGCACCGTCAGCGTCGGCGGTCGAGCCGGCCGAACAGGCCGCCATCGACAGCATCGCGACGCACAGCGCGCCGACCTGCAACTGCAACCGCATGAGTCACCCAGCACTGCAAGAAACTGCGCTCCGCGCAGCGAACCTGCGTCCCCACAGGTCACCGTTCCTGCCGCCATTGTGCCTGCAATCAGGGGCTGGTCGCGACCGGACGTGTCGAATCCTGCACCCAACCGCTCCAGGACCCGGCGTAAACGCGCGCGCCCGACAAGCCGGCCACTTCCAATGCCAGCAGCAGATGACACGCGGTCACGCCCGAACCGCACATCACCACCGCCTGCTCGGGGCGATACGCGCCCAGCAGCGGAGCCAACTCCGCACGCAGCTCCCCTGCCGGCTTGAAACGGCCGTTGCGCAGGCTCACATCTAGCGGACGACTCACCGCGCCGGGCACATGCCCGGCCACCGGATCGACCGGCTCCGCCTCGCCGCGAAAACGCTCGCCCGCACGCGCATCCAGCAACCAACCCGGCGCCTGATCCAGCCGCGCCAGAATCTGCTCGGCCTCGACCACGGCATCGCTGTCAAAGCTGCCTGGATATGCCACGCCATCGCGCACTGCAGGCGGCTCGGCGCTTTCGGGCAACCCCGCAGCGCGCCAGGCGGCCAATCCGCCGTCGAGCACCGCCACGCGACGATGCCCCATCAGCCGCAGCATCCACCACGCCCGCGCCGCGGCCATGCTGCCGTCGGCAGCGTCGTAGATCACCACCTGGCTGTCCGGGTCGATCCCCCACTCGCCCAGCCGCCTGGCGAATGCGGCGCTGTGCGGCAGCGGATGCCGCCCCCGTGCAGGCCGCGACAGATCGGCCAGATCATCGTCGAGATCGGCGTAGTGCGCGCCTGGCAGATGCCCCTGCGCATAGGCCTTGCGCGCTGCATCCGGGTCCGGCGCAGTCGGTGGCGCAGCGCGCGCGTCCAGCAGTCGCAACCGCGGGTGCGGCAATGCTGCTGCCAACGTGGCGCTGTCGACCAGCGTGGTCCAGTGGAGTTCCGCACTCATGCTACCTGCTCCAGACGACGACGAAGATTGAGGAGAATGGCCGCGGTGGCACCCCAGATGCGGTGGCCCGGCCAGTCGTATTCCAGCACGCGGCGTGGCCGGCCGCGAAACTCCAGCTCCACGCTGCGCAGATTGTCCGGGTCCATCAGATAGGCCAACGGCACCTCGAACACCTCGGCCACTTCATCCGGCTGCGGCACCGCCACGAACGCCGGGTCGATGACCGCCACCACCGGCGTGACGCGAAAGCCGCTCACGGTCAGAAACGGATCCAGATATCCCAGCGCATGCACCTGACCGGCGCCGAGCGCGATTTCTTCGCAACTCTCGCGCAAGGCCGCAGCGGCCGCATCCGCATCCGACGGCTCGACCCGTCCACCGGGAAAACTGACCTGCCCGGCATGGTGACGCAGGCTGTCGGTGCGCCGGGTCAGCAGCACCGTGGTGCCGTGCGTGCGCGCCACCAGGCCGCACAGCACCGCGGCCTCGGCTGACGCGCCGCCTTCGGTCAGATCGATCAATTCGGCATGATTCCAGCCAGGCCCGTCGGGCGCGGTGTCCAGCGCATACAACGCACGCTGCAGCTGCGCACATTCGGGCAGCCGCGCGGCCAACGCGCGCGCGGGCAGAACCGTGTGCAGATACTCCTGACGTTCGCCGTCGCTCATGCTCATCCAACGTGCAATTTCATCCAGGCTGCGCAGGCAGCCGACACAGTGCGCCTGCGCGTCCAGCGAACATACACCGATACACGGGCTGGGAAGGCCACTGCGGTTCGAATCGATGTCGCTCATCGCTGCCTCCCGCCACACCGCATCGTCACGCCGTTCCGCCATCCTGTCACGCGTATCCGGTGAACCCAAACGACAACGCCGGCCTGGTGGCCGGCGTTGTCGCAGCAACATCAAAGGCAATTACTTGACGCTGACCAGCTTGATCTCGAACTGCACAGCCACGTTCGGCGGGAACGGGGTACGCGGATCGGCACCGTAGGCTTTCTCCGGCGGCAGGGTCACTTCCCACTTCGAACCAGCCGGCATCTGCAGCAGCGTGTCGCGCATGGCCTGCATTTCGACTTCGCTGACCTTGATGGCCGGGATCTGCTGCGCGGGACGCGCCTTCTCGCGGTCGCCGAACGGGAACGGACCGGCCACTTCCAGCTGCACGGTGCTGGCCTGGGTCGGCTTGGCGCCCTTGCCTGCTTCGATCACGCGGTACTGCACGCCGCTCGGCAGCGTCTGCACGCCAGCGGTGCCCTTGTTCTTGGCCAGGAACTGGTCGCTCTTGGTCTTGTTAGCAGCAGCGGCCTTGTCGTACTCGGCCTTGGCCTGCTGGGCACGGCCCTGCTCACGCTTCTGGAACGCTTCGACAGCCGGCTTCAGCTGGTCGGCGGTGATCGCCGGCTGCTTCTTGGCATAGGCGTCCTGCAGACCCTTTACCACCGAGTTGATGTCGAGCTGCTCGCCGCGGCCGGTGAGCTCGGCGAGGTTGTTGCCGTAGTCGTAGCCGAAGTAATAGCTCAACTTGCCCTTCTCGGACGTCGTGTCCTGGGCCAGTGCATTGCCCGACAGGGCCAGGGCCGCCACAGCGACCGCGATAGAACGCAACTTCATCAAACAATTCTCCAGGGTGGTGGCACAGGACGGGTCTGCCGCCTGAGATGACGCGCTAGGATAGCGGCCGCGATAGCGAACCGCTACTTATCACGAAAGCTATGACCAGCAAGGCTTTCGGAAGTTCCGCATTTACTAATTTTTTACGTTCGTAAGGATTTCCATGTCCAATCACGTCATTCTGATCGCCGACCACGCCAGTGTACGGACGATCACGGTCAATCGACCGGACAAACTGAACGCCTTGAACCAGGAAACGCTGCGGGCGCTGGATCACGCCTTTGCCGAGGCAGCGAACGCGGACGATATCCGCGTGGTGATCCTGACCGGTGCCGGCCCCAAGGCGTTTGTCGCCGGCGCGGACATCGCCGAGATGCGCGATCTGTCGGCGATGCAGGGCCGCGCGTTCTCGCTGCTCGGTCAGCAGCTGATGCGCCGGATCGAGCGCATGCCCAAGCCGGTGATCGCCATGGTCAACGGCTTTGCGCTCGGTGGCGGACTGGAGCTGGCGATGGCCTGCCATCTGCGCATTGCCGCATCCATCGCACGCCTGGGGCAGCCGGAGGTCAATCTCGGCCTGATCCCCGGTTTCGGCGGCACACAACGGCTGTTGCGTCTGACCGGGCGAGCGGCGGCGCTGGAACTGTGCCTGCTCGGCCTGCCAATCGATGCCGCACGCGCGTTGCAGTTGGGTTTGGTCAATCGCGTGGTCGAACCGGAGGCACTGCAGGACGAAACTCTTGCCCTGGCACAGCGCCTGGCCGCCGCCGCACCGCTCGCGCTGCGCGGCATCCTGGATGCGGTGGTGTTCGGTGGCGAATGCGCCATCGAAGAAGGCCTGCAGCTGGAAACCGCGCAATTTGCGCTGTTGTTCGCCAGCGACGACATGCGCGAAGGCACCGGCGCCTTTCTCGAAAAACGCCCCGCGCACTTTCTCAACCGCTGATCGGCCTGCCATGACGTTCGACCCTACACCGGCACCACGTCCACTGGCCCTGCAGCTGTTCGACTGCGTCCACGCCGACGATCTCGATCGTGCGTTGGCACTGGGCCTGATGGAGTACCGACCCGATCCGCGCGACGACCTGCTGGATCCGGCCTGCCCGCAGCTGAGCGCGGCATTGCTTACCACACAGCTACGGCTGCGCGATGCCTGGGCCGCACGCGACCGCTACCGTGCACGCGCCGCGCGCCTGCAACGTCGCGCCGCCGAACGCGATGCACGCCGGACGCCGGCACCGGCGCCCAGCCAACCGGCGGCCGCCGCGTTACCGCCGCTGGCTGCCGCCATCCTGGCGCGTGCCAAGGCCAAGGCCGCTGGTGGAGCACAGCCATGAACGCGATCCACGCATCCGCGCCGGCACGGCGCGGCAGCAGCATGCGCAAGCCTGAAATACAGGAGATGTTCGCGCGCCTGCGCGAGCTCAATCCGCACCCGACCACCGAGCTGGAATACACCACGCCGTTCGAGTTGCTGATCGCGGTGCTGCTGTCGGCACAAGCCACCGATGTCGGCGTCAACAAGGCCACCCGCAAGCTGTATCCGGTGGCCAATACCCCGCGCGACATTCTCGATCTGGGCGAAGAAGGCCTGAAGCGCTACATCGCCACCATCGGCCTGTTCAACGCCAAGGCCAAGAACGTCATCGCCACCTGCAGGATCCTGCTGGAGCAACACGGCGGCCAGGTGCCGCACGATCGCACTGCACTGGAGGCGTTACCCGGCGTCGGCCGCAAGACCGCCAACGTCGTGCTCAACACCGCGTTTGGCGAACCCACCATGGCGGTGGACACGCATATCTTCCGCGTCGCCAACCGCACCGGTCTTGCCGCAGGCAAGGACGTGCGCGCGGTCGAGGACACACTGGTCAAGGTCATTCCGGCCGAATTCCTGCACGACGCACACCATTGGCTCATCCTGCATGGCCGCTACGTCTGCAAGGCACGCAAACCCGATTGCCCAGGCTGCGTGATCCACGACCTATGCCGCTACCGCGACAAGACCCGCGCGCCTGACGAACGGCCGACAACTCCAAGAAACTAACCAGGCATCACGACAACCAGGCAACCTGCACGCCCCACGCCAGGCAATCACGCCGACAAGCCAGCGTGTGCTTTTGCGAATCCCGATTCCCGATTCCCCAATCCCCGCCCCAAAAAAAAATCGCGACCGGATGATGCGTCTTTCGGCGCCATGCATCACCCGGTCGCGACAGAGATCGCCTAGCGCAAGCGCCGGGCGTTTGCAGCAGGTTTACGCCGCCTTCGCTTGCTCCACGCGCTGTTCGACCAGCACGCTTTCCGCCGTCGGCTGTCCTTCCACGCGTCGATCCAACTCGTTCCAGTCCACCACCAGCTCGCAGCCGCGCGAGGCCGCATTCCGGCTCCAGTCGCGCAGCAACTCGATGCAGGCATGGTCGACGTGATGCAGCCTGGCCACGTCCAGATGCAGTGCGGTGTTCGGCGGCACGCTTTCCAACGTACGCGCCATCGCCGGCACCTTCAGGAACGTCGCCGAGCCCTGCAGGGTCAGATGCATCTCGTCCTTCTTGTGCTCGTGCTCGCGCACGTCCACCTTCAGGCGCGAAGAATGCAGGGCCAGACGGAGCAACGACAGGCCGAAGCCGATCAGCACACCGGTCAGCAGGTCGGTCGCCACGATCGCGAAGGTGGTCGCCAGGTAGATCGCCGCGGTGCCACGACCATAGGTCGCCAGCTCCTTGACCTGCCCGATCTTGATCATCTTCACGCCCGTATAGACCAGGATGCCGGCCAGACACGCCACCGGCGTCATCCGCAACAGCCACGGCAGCAGCATCGCGAAGACCAGCAACCAGCCGCCATGCAGCACCGTGGACATGCGCGTGGCCGCGCCGGCCTGCACGTTGGCCGCACTTCGCACGATCACGCCGGTCATCGGCAAGGCGCCCAGGAAGCCGCACAGCATATTGCCCACACCCTGCGCCGCCAGCTCACGGTCGTACTGCGTACGCGCGCCCTGATGCATGCGATCCACCGCCGCCGCCGACAGCAAGGTCTCTGCGCTGGCGATGAAGGCAAAGGTCACCGCCGACACCACCAACGTCGCATTGAACACGCCGAAGATGTCCGCCACGCTGGGGATGCTGATCGCCGAGAACAGATTGGTCGGCACATCGACCTTGTTGACGTTCAGGCCCTGCAACTGCACCGTCGCCGTGACCACCACCACCGCGATCAACGCACCCGGCAGGAAACGCAAACGCTGCGGACGCAGCTTGTCCCATGCCAGGATGATGCCGATGGTGGCCAGGCCCACGAACAACGCGGTACGGCCTGTTCCTTCGGTGATCGCCTGCCACACCACGGCCGGCAATGCAGCGAAGTTTTCCAGACCGCGCGCCTTGGGAGCGGCGTCCATCAGCACATGCGCCTGCGAGGCCACGATCAGGATGCCGATGCCCGACAACATGCCGGCCACCACGGCCGGCGACGTCATCCGGAACCACACGCCTGCACGGCATAGACCGGCGATCAACTGAATCGCACCAGCCAGCAGGATCACCGGACCGAGTGCGGCAATACCGTGCTCGCGGACCAGTTCGAACACCAACACAGCCAGGCCGGCGGCCGGTCCACTCACCTGCAAGGGAGAGCCCGCCAGGAAGCCAACGACCAGTCCACCGATGATGCCGGTGATCAGGCCTGTGGCCGGCGGCATGCCGGAAGCGATTGCGATACCCATGCACAACGGGAGCGCGACCAGAAAGACTACGACCGACGACAACAAGTCACGCCCGAACAGTCCCTGACGGAAATATCCGCCGATACCTGATGTGTTCATGATGTGCTCCCTCAGGCGAGTTCAGCGCGCACGACTTGCTGCAGTCGCGGACGTGGGGTGGCTTCGGGGGTGTTGTCCGCCAACAACGGACGGAAGCCACCCTTCTCGGCATCGAAGGCACGGATCTCGCCGTGGGCGATGTCGTAGATCCAGCCATGGATGCGCAAGGTACCGGCAGCCAGACGCGCGGCCACCACCGGCTGCGTGCGCAGATGGTCCAGCTGCGAGACCACGTTCTCTTCGGTCATGCAGCTCAGTGCTTCCTGGCTGTGCGGATCGTGTCCATGGTGCGCAGTGACATGACGCGCTGCATCGGTGTGCTTGAGCCAGGCCGCCACGGACGGCACGTCCTCCAGCGATTCCGGCTTGAGCACGGCCTTCATCGCGCCGCAGTCGGTGTGGCCGCAGATCACAATGTGGCGCACGCCCAACACGGCAATGGCGTATTCGATTGCCGCAACCACGCCGCTGACATGCTGGGAGTAAGGCGGCACCACATTGCCGATGTTGCGATAGACGAACAGTTCGCCCGGCTGTGCGGAGAAGATCAGCTCCGGCATGACACGCGAATCGGCGCAGGTGATGAACAACGTATGCGGACTCTGGCCACCGGCCAGTTCCTGAAAGCGCGCACTCTGGCGCGGATACACTTCCTTACGGAAATGACGAAAACCTTCTAGCAAACTTTCCATGGGAGATACCTCTAGGTAACGGATAGCTCTCCGCGGCGAGAACCGCGAAGTGCAAAGACGAACAAGTCAAAGGAAGCCGGTGCGCTACACCGGGTGACGCGACTAACGAAGGATCAGGCGCGCACTGCGTTGGGAGGACGCAGTTGCGGGATCAGGTCGCGTTTTTGAGTTGCCGGCGCGTAATGCGCGTACCAGGAGGGGAAATAACGTGCGACCACCGGCCATGCTTGGGAGAGCAAGGGGATGTCATCTGCAGAATGGGAATCGACCTGGGTCTGTGCGTCCCCGTCGCCCTGCAGCTCATCGGCTGCATCACGTTCTTCGCCAGCATCCGTCATGACCGCCACGCCGTCGCCCACAAGCGCATCGTGGATGCGGTCATGCGCATCGGCCGCCGACCACGCAGTGAGCGCGAGCAGGCAGACCAACAGCAGCTGGAGGAATCGAGGAAACATGGCCTCGAAACTAACAATTTAGAACGCGCCTGCGCAAGTGGTGCGACGCACAAGGCGCTTGATACGCCACAGTTTCATGTGGTTGGTTCAGGTCGCAATAAGCCTGGGCGCGCTGAGACGGCGAATTGCGCCGCTGTCACATCTGTCATAAGGCGCGACCCGTTCAGACTCATGACACACGCTGACAAAAAACAAACGCACGTAAATCTTTGTCTTTACTGACAAATATCAGATTGCAACGCGATCTGAAATTGTCACATTAACGCAACTTTCACGCCATAGCCTGCGCTCACTTTCTCAGGTCGCAAGGCACACATGAAACGTTCTCCCACCCTGCTTGGCTCCGCCCTGCTGCTGGCGCTGGCCGCACCCGCTGCGCACGCCGAAATCGCCATCGACGTGATCGGTGGTTCGGAGATGTCGCTCGAAGGCCTGGTCCAGGCCGATGGCAACTGGTTCCACAACGATGTGCAAGACCTCAATGGCCCGATCGGTGCCAACGGCGACAATTCCGAGTTCAGCATCCGGCGTGCCGAGCTGGTGCTCAAGGGCAAGGGCCCGGGCAATTTCGAATGGGTGGCCGGTTACGACCCCAGCGTGCTGAAGGAAGTCACCATCCGCGGCACCACCATCCGCAGCACCGGGCGTTTCCTCGACAACAACATCAAGTACAAGTTCGCCGGCAACGCCAACAACTACCTGCAGGTCGGCCAGTTCAAGCAGCCCAACAGCCTGGAAGAGCTGTCCAGCACCAAGAACAACGACTTTGTCTCCAAGGCAGCAGTGACCAACACCTACGGCATCTCGCGCCGGCTGGGCGTGGCCTACGGCATGGGCGACAACAACTGGAGCATCACCGCCAGTGCATTCGGCCGCGAACTGACCCGCAACCAGGCACACGGCAGCGGCTACGGCGCGCGCGGCACCTGGGCGCCGATCAACGAGAGCGGCAACGTGCTGCACGTCGGCCTGAGCTACCTGGGTTACGACACCGACGACGACACCCTGCGCCTGCGCGCGCGCCCGGACGCCGACCTGACCACGGTGCGCCTGATCGACAGCGGCGCCATCACCAACGTGGACAGCGTGGGTGTGGCCGGAGCCGAGGCGATGTGGATCACCGGCCCGTTCAAGCTACAGAGCGAATTCTTCCAGGAAAACGCCAAGCGCATCGGCAGCAACGCCCACGATTACAAGAGTGACGGCTGGTACGTCAGCGGCGTCTGGAACATCACCGGCGAGACCTGGGGCTACAAGGCCGGCGTGCCGACCACCCCGCTGCCGAACGCACCGGCCTCGGGGATGTGGCAGCTGGCGGTGCGCTACGACACCCTGGACCTCAACGACGGACATCTGGTCTCCAACGGCACCACGCCGTTCGTGGACGGCGTGCTGGGCGGCAAGATGGATGTATGGACGGTCGGTGCCAACTGGTACTGGCGCTCCAACTTCAAGTTCGCACTCGACTACGCCAAGGTGGAAAGCACCCGTTACAACAGCGCCACGCGTGGCTTGGTGGACGACAACCCGTCGATCATCGAGGCACGTGCGCAGTTCTATTGGTAAGTGCGCGGTGGAACCGGCCGCTGTGATGCGTTTTCTGTGAGCGCGCCACGGCGGCGACCACCCTGGCCCGCCCCGGCAAAAGCGTCACCGCAACGCCGTCATCTGCATGTCATCTCCCGGACACCGCGCGGTCATGCCCCTGCCCTGCAATGGCACGACCGCGGGACGTCCTCATCCCTTCGCTACAGGAGCTGTTCCGTGATCCACTCTTTGAAGACCCGTCTGGCCGTCGGCGTGCTCACCGCCTCGCTGGCCTTGTGCGCCCAGGCCGCCGATGTCACCGGCGCGGGTGCGTCGTTCATCTACCCGGTGATGTCCAAGTGGTCGGCCGACTACAACGCGGCCACCAAGAAGCAGGTCAACTATCAATCGATCGGTTCGGGCGGCGGCATTGCCCAGATCAAGGCAGCCAGCGTGGATTTCGGCGCGTCCGATGCGCCGCTCAAGCCGGAAGAACTGGCCGCGGCCGGCCTGGCGCAATTTCCGTCGGTGATCGGCGGCGTGGTGCCGGTGGTCAACGTGCCCGGCGTGGCGGCAGGCGCGCTGAAGCTGGACGGCAAGACCCTGGGCGACATCTTCCTGGGCAAGGTCAGCACCTGGAACGACCCGGCGATCGCCGCGCTCAACCCGGGCGTGAAGCTGCCCGACGGCAAGATCACCGTGGTGCATCGCTCCGACGGTTCGGGCACCAGCTTCAACTTCACCAACTACCTGTCCAAGGTCAACCCGGACTGGAAGGGCAAGGTCGGCGAAGGCACCGCGGTGCAGTGGCCGACCGGCATTGGCGGCAAGGGCAACGAGGGCGTGGCCGCGTACGTGAAGCAGATCAAGGGCGGCATCGGCTACGTCGAGCTGTCGTATGCGCTGCAGAACAAGATGGCCTACACCGCGATGAAGAACGCCGCCGGCAAGTTCGTGCAGCCGTCCGACGAGACCTTCGCCGCCGCCGCCAACAGCGCCGACTGGGGCAACAGCAAGGACTTCTACCTGGTGATGACCAATGCCTCCGGCGACAACGCCTGGCCGATCACCGCCACCAACTTCATCCTGGTGCAGAAGAAGCCCAAGAACGCGGCCGGCCTCAAGAACACGCTGGAGTTCTTCCGCTGGGTCTACAGCAAGGGCGATGCGCAGGCCAAGCAGCTGGACTACGTGCCGCTGCCGGACAACCTGGTGACCCAGATTGAAGGCTACTGGGCCAAGAACCTGCCCAAGTAACGCCAGCCACAGCGACAGGAACGACGCCGTCTCTCTCCCCGGCGTCGGCACCGGGACGCGGCCCCCAAGGGGTCGCGTCTTTTTTGTGATGCCTTCGCCAAAAGGCACTGTCATGCACGTGTAACAAAAACATCATTTCATAGCGTGGTCTGCCGGATCCCCCGGCCAATCCAGCCTCGGAGCTTCCATGAAACTGCAGTCGGCCAGCCTGACCGCCCTGTCTCTCACCATCGCCCTCGCCCTGGCCGCCTGCTCGCCCGGCAAGGATGCGCAGTCCGGCGATACCGCCAAGGATTCCCCCAGCGCAGGCGCCACGGCCGGCGACAGCAAGAGCGCGGAGATCTCCGGTGCCGGTGCGTCCTTCATCTATCCGCTGGTCTCCAAGTGGTCGGCCGACTACAACGCCGCCACCGGCAACAAGGTGAACTATCAGTCGATCGGCTCCGGCGGCGGCATCGCGCAGATCAAGGCCGGCACGGTGGATTTCGGCTCGACGGACAAGCCGCTGGACAGCGTCGAACTGCAGCAGGCCGGTCTGGGCCAGTTCCCGTCGGCGATCGGCGGCGTGGTGCCGGTGGTGAACCTGGAAGGCATCGCACCGGGCAAGCTGCGCCTGACCGGCGCGCTGCTGGGCGACATCTTCCTGGGCAAGGTCACGATGTGGAACGACGCGGCGATCGTCGCGGCCAATCCGGGCGTGACGCTGCCGGCGACCAAGATCAACCTGGTGCATCGCTCCGACGGTTCGGGCACCACCTTCAACTTCTCCAACTACCTGTCCAAGGTCAGCCCGGAGTGGAAGAGCAAGGTCGGCGAAGGCACCTCGGTGCAGTGGCCGGGTGGCGTCGGCGGCAAGGGCAATGAAGGCGTGGCCTCCTACGTGCAGCAGATCAAGGGTTCGATCGGTTATGTCGAACTGGCCTACGCACTGCAGAACAAGATGCCGTACGCCTCGCTGCAGAATGCGGCCGGACAGTGGGTGGAGCCGAATGCGGAAAGCTTCGCCGCCGCTGCCGCCAGCGCCGACTGGGCCAACGCCAAGGATTTCAACCTGGTGATCACCAACGCCCCAGGCGAGAAGGCCTGGCCGATCACCGCGACCAACTTCATGCTGATGCACAAGCAGCCCAAGGATGCGGCGCGCAGCAAGGCGACGCTGGACTTCTTCAAGTGGGCGCTGGACAACGGCCAGGCCCAGGCCAGCGGACTGCATTACGTGCCGCTGCCGCCGGAACTGGTCAAGCAGATCCAGGCCTACTGGGCCAGCGAGTTCAAGTGATGCCCTGCACCCGCTGTCATGGCGGGCTGCGCTGCGGTGAGGTGCCTGCGGGCGCCTCGCCGTTCCTGCTGTCTCACGCTCCCGCCAGTGCGCGGGTGACGAGTCCAATCCAATGAATGCCACCGCCATTCCCGAAGCGATGACCGCCCCGCGCGGCCGCGACCTGCGCGATGCACGTGCCGATCGCCTGTTCAAGCTTGCGCTGGCCGCCACGGTCGTCTTCGTCCTGTTGGCGCTCGGCAGCGCCGCGCTGTCGATGCTGTGGGGCGGGCGCCATGCCTTGCAGATGCAGGGCCTGAGCTTTTTCTATTCCGCCGACTGGAATCCGGTGGAAAACAAATACGGCGCGCTGGCGCCGATCTACGGCACCCTGGTCACCGCATTGATTGCGATGGTGATCGCGGTGCCGGTGAGTTTCGGTATCGCGTTCTTCCTCACCGAGGTGGCGCCGCGCTGGTTGCGCGGCCCGGTCGGCACCGCCATCGAACTGCTGGCCGGCATCCCGTCGATCATCTACGGCATGTGGGGCCTGTTCGTGCTGGTGCCGGTGATGACCGAGCACGTGACGCCGTGGCTCAACGATCACCTGGGCACGCTGCCGCTGATCGGCCCGTTGTTCCAGGGCCCGCCGTTGGGAATCGGGTTGCTGACCGCCGGCTTCGTGCTGGCGATCATGGTGATTCCGTTCATCTCCTCGGTGATGCGCGAAGTATTCCTGACCGTGCCGACGCGCCTGAAGGAATCGGCGTACGCGCTGGGGTCCACCAAATGGGAAGTCAGCTGGGACATCGTGCTGCCCTACACCCGCTCCGCGGTGATCGGCGGCGTGTTCCTGGGCCTGGGCCGTGCGCTGGGCGAAACCATGGCGGTGGCGTTCGTGGTCGGCAACACGGTGCGGCTGTCGCCGTCGCTGCTGGAGCCCGGCACCACCATCGCCGCGTTGATCGCCAACGACTTCGGCGAGGCCACCGAAACCTATCGCTCGGCATTGCTGCTGCTGGGCTTCGTGTTGTTCATCGTGACCTTCATCGTGCTGGCGATTGCGCGCTTCATGCTGATGCAGCTGTCGCGTCGGGAGGGCAACTGATGTCCTCGGTCTCGCAATCGCTGTACAACCGCCGCCGCGTGACCAACGCGATCGCACTGCTGCTCTCGTGCGTTACCGCGCTGTTCGGTCTGTTCTTCCTGGCCTGGATCCTGTGGACCTTGTTGTCCAAGGGCGTGCCGGGCATCGACATCAACCTGTTTACCAAGATGACACCGCCGCCGATGCAGGAAGGCGGCCTGCTCAATGCCTTCTTCGGCAGTGCGGTGATGTGCGGCCTGGCGCTGGCGATCGGCACGCCACTGGGCATTGCCGCCGGCACCTGGCTGGCCGAATACGGCAATGCACGCAAGGCCGGGGTGGTAGTGCGCTTCGTCAACGACATCTTGTTGTCGGCACCGTCGATCGTGCTGGGGTTGTTCGTCTACACGCTGTACGTGATGCAGACCGGCGGGCGCTTCTCCGCGTTTGCCGGCGCGCTGTCGCTGGCCTTCATCGTGCTGCCGGTCGTGGTGCGCACTACCGACGAGATGCTGCGCCTGGTGCCGGCGCAGATGCGCGAAGCGGCGTTGTCGCTCGGCATCCCGCAGTGGAAGGTCACCGTGCAGGTGCTGTATCGCGCCGCCTCGGCCGGCATCCTCACCGGCATCCTGCTGGCGCTGGCCCGCATCAGCGGCGAGACTGCGCCGTTGCTGTTCACCGCCTTCGGCAATCAGTACTGGAACAGCAACGTGTTCCAGCCAATGGCCAGCGTGCCGGTGATCATGAATCAGTTCGCCGGCAGCCCGTACGACACCTGGCAGACCCTGGCCTGGTCCGGCGCGCTGGTGCTGACCGTGTTCGTGCTGCTGGTGAGCCTGGGCGCGCGCGCCCTGCTATTGCGCAACAAGATTTCCAATGACTGACCTCTCCCTCCGGACACCCGACATGAACGATCTCCAAAACGCCATGCCGATGCATCGCATCGCCGTTCCGGCCGCCAAGGGGGCACCGACCGCGCAGGCGCCGGTGAAGGTGGCCGCACGCAATCTGGACTTCTATTACGACAAATACCACGCGCTCAAGGGCATCAACATCGAGATTCCGGAAAAGCGCGTCACCGCGCTGATCGGGCCGTCGGGTTGCGGCAAGTCGACCCTGCTGCGCATCTTCAACCGCATCTATGCGCTGTATCCGAAGATGGAAGCGCGCGGCGAAGTGTTGCTGGACAACGAAAACATCCTGTCGCCGAAGTACCCGATGAACCGGCTGCGCAGCAAGGTCGGCATGGTGTTCCAGAAGCCGGTGCCGTTTCCGATGACGATCTTCGAAAACGTCGCCTACGGCATCCGCCACCACGAAAAACTGTCCAAGGCCGACATGCAGAACCGTGTCGAGCAGGCGCTGCGCCAGGGCGCGCTGTGGGACGAGGTCAAGGACAAGCTGGGGCAAAGCGCGCTGGGCCTGTCCGGCGGCCAGCAGCAGCGGCTGTGCATTGCACGCGCAGTGGCGCTACGCCCGGACGTGTTGCTGCTGGACGAGCCGACCTCGGCGCTGGATCCGATTTCCACCAGCCGTATCGAGCAACTGGTGGAAGAGCTCAAGCGCGAATACACCATCGTCATCGTGACCCACAACATGCAGCAGGCCGCGCGCGTGTCCGACTACACCGCCTTCATGTATCTGGGCGACCTGATTGAACACGACCGCACCGAAACGATTTTTTCCCAGCCGTCCAAGCAGCAGACCGAGGACTACATCACCGGTCGTTTCGGTTGATGCAAGGCGGGCCGCCGCAGCGCTGCAGTCAAACGACCCCGCCACACCCTGCCCTGACCGGTATCCACGCTGCATGCGATGTTGCCAGGCAGCGGCAGACATCCACCACCGCCACGAATCGAGATTACGATGAACCAGCACCTCAACGACCACATCGTCAAAAGCTACGACGAGGAGCAGCACCGTCTTGTCGCCGAAATCGTGCGCATGGGCGACACGGCGGTGGCGCAGCTGGAAGCCGCACTGGATGTGGTGGAGCGTCGTGACGACAACGCCGCACATCGCATCGTGGTCAACGACGAAGCGATTGACGCGCTGGAGCATGCGATCAGCCACGACGTGATGCGCCTGGCATTGCGTGGCCCGATGGCGCGCGACCTGCGCGAGATCCTGGCCGGCCTGCGCATTCCGGCCGATATCGAACGCATCGGCGATTACGCGGCCAATGTCGCCAAGCGCTCGATCGCGCTCAATTCCGCACCGCCGCTGCCGCAAACGGTGGGCCTGCGTGCGCTCGGCCAGATGGCCGCCGATGCCGTGCGCGAAGCGGTGCAGGCGTACCGCAACAAGGATGCCGATGCGGCCATCCGCGTACGCGACGAAGATGCACGCCTGGATGCGCAATACACCGCGCTGTTTCGCGAGTTGCTGACCTACATGATGGAAGACCCGCGCAATATCACCCCGTGCACGCATCTGCTGTTCATGGCCAAGAATCTGGAGCGCATCGGCGACCATGCCACCAACATCGCCGAGAATGTGTGGTTTCTGGTCCACGGCGAGCAGCCGCTGCCGCCGCGTCTGAAACGCGACGACACCAGCACGACCGGCGTCATCTGATTGCAGCGGATGCCGGCGACATCCGCCGGCACAAGCGCAGCGCCTTATTTCATTACGTATTCAGCTCCAAATGCCTACGGTGATCTTTCACAGGCTGTTCCTGTGACGCAGGAGTAGGCAGATGAAACGTATCATCGGATCCCTCATGGTTGTGTCGCTGCTGACGTCCGGTGCAGCGTTCGCTGCGCCGCAACAGCATGATGATCGCGACCGCAGCGCGCAGCACGACGACGACCGTGGTCCGGAGCGTCGCGACGATCACCGCAACGACAGACACGACGACCGGCGCGACGACCGCCGCAGCGCGCACAACGACGATCACCGCAACGATCGTCGAGGCCCGCCTTACCGGCGTGGCGAGCGTCTGGCACCGGACCATCGCGGCACGCGGGTGGCCGACTACCGCAAGCATCACTTGAACACGCCGCAGCGCGGGCACGAGTGGCGCCGCGTGGACAACAACTACGTGTTGATTGCGGTGGCCACCGGGCTGATCGCAAGCGTGGTGGCTGCCCGCTGACGCCGGCGGTTTAGCAGAGTTCCTGAGCCCGATCCGTGGCGACACGGGTCGGGCTTTTGGTTGCCGGATCGCCGCTCAGTAGACGTGGCAAGCCGCCAGCTGCCACGATCGAGCCAGCCGTGCGACCTGCTAGGCTATGCCGATGAACGAACCGGTCGACCTGCAGCCTGCCCCCTCCTTCCTGCCCATGTCGCGGCGCTTCCGCGGCTATCTACCCGTGGTGGTGGATGTGGAAACGGGAGGGTTCGACTGGAACAAGCACGCCTTGCTGGAAATTGCCTGCGTGCCGATCGAAATGGATGCCGACGGACGGTTCTTCCCCGGCGACACCGCCAGCGCCCATCTGGTACCGGCGCCGGGACTGGAGATCGACCCGAAGTCGCTGGAGATCACCGGCATCGTGCTTGACCACCCATTCCGCTTTGCCAAGCAGGAAAAGGACGCGCTGGACCACGTGTTCGCACCGGTGCGTGCGGCAGTGAAAAAGTACGGCTGCCAGCGCGCGATCCTGGTCGGTCACAATGCGCACTTCGATCTGAATTTTCTCAATGCTGCCGTTGCGCGCGTGGGCCACAAGCGCAATCCGTTCCATCCGTTCAGCGTGTTCGACACCGTGACCCTGGCCGGTGTGGCGTATGGGCAGACCGTGCTGGCGCGCGCGGCACAAGCCGCGGGCCTGGAATGGAACGCCGCCGATGCGCATAGCGCGGTCTACGACACCGAGCAGACCGCGCGGCTGTTCTGCACGATCGCCAATGCCTGGCCGGGGCCTGTTTGAGCGGGGATTGGGCATTGGCGATTCGCAAGGGCCAGTTGCCTGACGCGTTGCTTGTCCTGAGCCACCCTGCGCCGCAGATAATGGGATAGCCAGTCAGTAGGTTCTGAAGCGCCCCCTCACTGCCTTTGCCAATCCAAATCCCCATTCCCAGCGCCTAGCCGATACAAGCGCGATCGCGCCTCGCATTCCTGGCCTGATACAGCGCGTGATCGGCGCGCTCTTCGTGCAGGCGGGCCGTCGACGGCCAGGGACGCCGCTTGCCGTTCACCCACTCCCCACCCCGCGCTGCGTGGCCAGCCCGCACCACGTCGGGGTCTTTCGATGTAGTGAGCAGTCGCCAGCTAGGTACGCACGAGGCGGAGAAGCCGCTGCGTACGAATGGCTTATGCCGATTGCGATGCCGTCCGCGCCTGCCTGGCGATGCGCGCAGCAGCGTCGATTGCCGCTTAGGCGCCCAGGCGCTGGCGTACCGCTTCGAACAAGGTCACACCGGCCGCTACCGACACGTTGAGGCTCTCGATATCGCCCGGCATCGGAATCTTGACCAGGCCATCGCAGTGCTCACGGGTCAGTCGACGCAGGCCGTCGGCTTCGCCACCGAGTACAAGCCCGACATTGCCGCGCAGGTCCACGCCATACAACGACGCCTCGGCTTCGCCGGCAAGGCCGTAGAGCCACACGCCCTGCTTCTGCAGATCGCGCAGGCAACGCGCCAGATTGGTCACCGCTACCACCGGAATACGGTCGGCCGCACCGGCCGAAGTCTTGCGCACGGTCGCATTGACCGTGGCCGATTTGTCCTTGGGAATGATTACCGCAGTGACGCCGGCCGCCGCCGCGCTGCGCAGGCACGCACCGAGATTGTGCGGGTCCTGTACGCCGTCGAGGACCAGCAGCAACGCCCGTCCCTCGGCTGCGGTCACCAACGCCTCGAGCTCGTTTTCGGCCCACAGCCGCGCTGCGGCATAGCGCGCGACCACACCCTGGTGGCGCACCTGCCCACCAACGCCATCGAGTGCCTGGGTGTTGACCCGGCGCACGTCGATGCCCTTGCGGCGGGCCTGCTCTTCGATTTCGATCAGGCGCGGGTTCTTGCTACCGGCCTCGATCAATACCTCACGCACGTTGTCGGCGTCGTTCTCGACGGACGAGGCGACGGCGTTGACGCCGACGATCCACTGATTCTGCTTGCTCATTGCGCGGGATAGGAAGAGGTAAAGAGGGAATGGTAGGGCCTGCGGCCTGCCACGTCACGGCCGCAACCTGGACCGCGTGACGGCGCAGCCGCTGCGAAAACGCAGGCGCCTCGTTGACTTCGTGCGCAACGCGCGCCGCCGTCAGACGGCAGCGCGCGGTATTGCAAACGCGCTCAGTATTGTTTTTTCTTGCGCTTGGCCGGCTGAGCGCGCGGCGGCGGCGGTTCGGGCGAATCGCCGCGATCCTCTGCCAAGCGGAAGTCGATCTTGCGCTCTTCCATGCTGGCCTTGAGCACCAGCACCCGCACCGGATCGCCCAGGCGGAATGCACGGCCGCGGCGCTCGCCACTGAGCGTCTTGCGGATCGGATCGAACTGGTAATAGTCCTGCGGCAACTGGGTGACATGCACCAGGCCATTGACCTTGGACTCGTTCAATTCCACGAACAGGCCGAATCCGGTGACGCCACTGATCACGCCGTCGAACTGGCCGCCGACATGCTTTTCCATCCACGCGGCGCGATACCGCTCGTCGACTTCACGTTCGGCCTCGTCGGCACGCCGACCACGCTCGGAGCACTGCAGCGACAAGGCCGCCATTTGGCGCGAGGTGTAGATGTATTTTTCCGGGCTGGCGCCGGTCAACGCGTGCTTGATTGCGCGGTGCACCAGCAGATCCGGGTAACGACGGATCGGCGAGGTGAAGTGCGCATACGCCTCCAGCGCCAGACCGAAGTGACCGTTGTTGTCAGGCGAGTACACCGCCAGGCTCTGGCTGCGCAGCAGCACCGATTCCAGCAGCGCCGCATCGGGCCGCGCGCGCACCTTTTTCAGCAACTTGGTGTAGTCGCCAGGGCGCACCTTGCTCCACGCCGGCAGACTCAGCTGGAACTCCTTGAGGAACTCCAGCAGGTCTTCGTACTTGCTCTCCGGCGGCCGCTCATGCACGCGGTACGGCGCCGGCACATGCATGCTCAGCAGATAACGCGCGGCCTCGACGTTGGCGGCGATCATGCATTCTTCGATCAGCTTGTGCGCATCGTTGCGCACCAGCATGCCGGCCTGAGTGACTTCTCCGGTGTTGTCGAGCACGAAGCGTACTTCGGAGGTTTCGAACTCGATCGCGCCACGCTGCGTGCGCGCCTTCGACAGCACGTTGTACAGCTGATGCAGGCGCTGCACCTGCGGCAGCAGCGGGCCGATGAAGGCCTTGGTGTCCGCGTCGTCTTCGCCGACCGCTTTCCAGACCTGGTTATAGGTCAGGCGCGCATGCGAGTTCATCACCGCCTCATAGAAGCGCGAACCGGTGACTTCGCCATCGCGACCCACCTGCATGTCGCAGACGAAACACATGCGGTCGACCTTGGGCATCAGCGAACAGATGCCATTGGACAACGTTTCGGGCAGCATCGGCACGACGAAACCCGGGAAATACACCGAGGTGGCGCGCTTTTGCGCCTCGTCGTCCAGCGGGGTGCCGGGACGCACATAGTTGGACACGTCGGCGATCGCCACCACCAGACGGAAGCCGTCGGCATTGGATTCGCAATACACCGCGTCGTCGAAATCCTTGGCGTCTTCGCCGTCGATGGTGACCAGCGGCATCTGCCGCAGATCCACGCGCCCGCCGATCATCTGCGGCTCGACCACCAACGGCACCGCCGCGGCTTGGTCCAGCACTTCCTGCGGGAATTCGTGCGGCAGCTCATGGCCGTGGATCGCCATTTCCACTACCAGCGACGGCGTCAGCTTGTCGCCCAGCACCGCGATGATCTTGCCGATCGCCGGGCGCCGCGCGTCCGGTGGCGCGATCAGCTCGCACACCACCAACTGCCCTTCGCGTGCCTCGCCGATGCCATCCGGTGCGATCTGCACGTTGCGTTGCACGCGCTTGTCGTCCGGGTCGACATAGGCCACGCCATGCTCGTAGAAGAAGCGCCCGAGCATGCGCGACATGCGGCGCTCGAGCACCCGCGCGATCGCACCTTCGCGACGGCCGCGGCGGTCGATGCCGGTGACGTTGGCCAGTGCCCGATCGCCGTGCATGACCTTACGCATCTCGTAAGGCGGCAGGAACAGGTCGTCGCCACCTTCGTCGGGCTTGAGGAAGCCGAAGCCTTCCGGATTGGCGATCACCACCCCGGCGATCAAGCTGGTCTGCTGCACCGGTGCATAGCCGCCGCGACGGTTCTGCACCAACTGCGCTTCGCGCACCATCGCCGCCAGGCGCTTACCCAGCGCGTCGATGCGGTCGCTGAGATTGAGTTGTTCGGCGATTTCCTCGGCGGTCTGCGGGCCATCGCAGGCGTCGAGCAGCTGCAGGATGGCCTCGCGGCTGGCGATCGGTTCGGCGTAGCGCAGTGCTTCGCGATCGGCATGCGGATCCTTGAACTCCGCCGCCGGCGCGGGCGCTTCGGTTGGCGCCTGCTGGAAGCGTTCCGGCGGCGGCGCCGGCGGGCCACTCTTGCGCGGATGCGGGGCGCGTGGCGGCGGCGTGGGCAGTACGGGCGCTAACGGCGGCTCGGGCGAGGCGTTGGCGGCCTTGTCGGCAGCGCGTTTGCTGGCGGACTTGGTCGACGCACCGGCGGCGGCGCGGACCAGGAAGTCCGGCATCCAGCCCGGCAACTTCTGTTTTTCGGCGGTGGTGGACTCGCCCGGGCTGGTGGACTTGCGGCGACTGGGCCGATCGGAATCTGGGGTGTTTTTCTTCGTCATTGCTTACATGGTACCCCTTGCGGCCGCGCCATGGGCAGCAAGCCTCGCCCGGCCGGCCATCATCGCCGCTCGCCAGGCATTGACAAGCCCGCCGGGAGTCTGCAAAATTCGCGGCTCACCTGCCCAGGTGGCGGAATTGGTAGACGCACTAGCTTCAGGTGCTAGCGGGGGCAACTTCGTGGAGGTTCGAGTCCTCTTCTGGGCACCAGTTTAAAAAGACCTCCGAGCGATCGGGGGTCTTCTGGTTTCTGGGGTCCGGAAAGTTCTGACGGTGGCCGTGCGCCTGCGTTGCCGGCCGATGGCAGCCCGCTATTGATCGGCGGCCAAAGCTTTCATTCCGCTCACCCCATGACGCGGCAACTGTGCAACCGGATAGCCTGCTGCGCGGCAGCAGCGCCCTCTTCGATGCCGCAGCCCTGACTCCGCAACGCAGGCTGGTTATGGCGTTGCCGTGATGCCCGCCTCGCGCAGCGCCGTCGCCCAGATCGCATACCCGGCCTCACTGGGATGGGTGCCGTCGGGCATCAGCGCCTCGGGCAAGGTCCCGTCCGGCTGCAGCATCCGGGGGCCGATGTCGACCAGGCGCACGGACCGATCCTTGCCATAACGCGCGGCCAGCAGCCGATTGGTCTCGGCAATGGGCGCGCGCTGCGCATCCCCGGCATGGCGGCCACGCGGCATGATCGCCATCAGGATCAGCTGACTGCTGGGCAAACGGCGACGCACCTCGCTCACCACCGCCTCCACGCCCTGCGCGGTCTCGGCCGGCGTAGCCGCGCGCGATTGCGCGGTGCCGGTGAGGTTGTTGGTGCCGATATGCAGTACCACCCAGCGCGGATCCAGGCCGTCGAGCTCGCCCTGGCGGATCCGCCACAGCACATTCTGGGTGCGGTCCCAGCCGAAGCCCAGATTCAGCACCGGGCGGCTGCCGTACAACCAGCTCCAGGATTCGGGTCCGCTGACGCGCGTTGCCTGCGGTGGGCCGGCCCAGAAGTGCGTGATCGAATCGCCGATCATCACCACCTCGGGCTTGAGCGCGCGCGCTGCGGCCAGCGCCGCATGGTGACGCGCATACCAGTCGTAGGAATCCTGCTCCAGCCGGTCGACCGGAATCAGCGAGGTCGCAAAATCGCGGCCCAGCGCCGCAACCGGCTTGACCGGTGGCTCGCCGAGCAGGCGCGCCAGGGTCGGCTCGATCGCCTCGGCCAGCATGCGCTGGCCTTGCGTGTCCGGATGCAGGGCAGCGGCCGGCGGACGGAAGCGGGTGTCGTAAAACAGCTCGGTGCGCAGCTTGCCGTCGCGCTGGAAAATCGACCCCACATCCAGATAGGTCACGCGTGGATTGTCGCCATAGCGCACCGCCAGGCCCTGGTTGATCTGCGCATCGCGGCGCGACTTCTCGCCGGAGAGGTCGCTGGGCAGCACGCCCAGCAGCAAGATCTGCGTGCGCGGCAATTTCTGTTCGATCGCCGCCACCACCGCATCGATACCGAGCTGGGCCTGCTCCGCGGTCTGGCCGAGATGGCCGGTGTTGTTGGTGCCGATCAACACAAGCGCGACCTTGGGCTGCAGGCCATCGACCTCGCCATTGGCCAGCCGCCACAGCACGTGTTCGGTGCCGTCGCCGCTGAAGCCCAGGTTGAGCGCGCCACGGCTGCCGTAGAAGGTCTGCCAGGTCGGCTGGAAATCCTCGTCCGGCGCCTTGGCTTTTTCGTAGTTCTGGGTGATCGAATCGCCGATCAACAACAGCGGCGTGTCGGCGTGCTGCTTCACCTGCTCCAGCACCTGCGCATGCCGCTGCGACCACCAGGCTTCCTGCAGGCGGTCGGTGGGCACGATCGAGGGCGGCGGCGTTTGCGCACCTGCCGCAGCGCAGACCAGCAACAGCCCCCAACACACCAGCATGGGCGCAATGGCAGACAACGAGAAGCGAGGAACTACCGCGTGCGAAGACCGGGGCATGCGCGCACCAGAGGCTGGAGAAGCAGCGATTGTGATCCGCGTGCGCTGCACACGACAAGCGCGGACGCCGCCAGCTGCGATGTAACACTGCGAAGTGTTTGCCAGGTGCCGACGCCAGGCCACTGACACGGCGCATCTCTGATGCCAGGTCGCGCACGCTTGCGTGAGCGCGCGCCTGCGCGTGATGAAGCGCTATCGATAAGCTTCATCGCGCGCAGGCACGCTCCTATGCAATGCGAAGCAATCACCGCACCGAGCTGCCGGATCGACCGCTGCGCATCTTGGGCCGATCGAGCCGATGGCGGCGGCGCTGCCGGATCAGCTGCTCAGCGCAGGCCGGTTTCGCCGCGCGCGATCACCAGGCGCTGGATTTCCGAGGTGCCTTCGTAGATCTCGGTGATCTTGGCGTCGCGGAAGTAGCGCTCCAGTGGCATTTCCTTGGAATAGCCCATGCCGCCATGGATCTGCACCGCCTGATGGGTGATCCACATCGCCGCTTCCGAGGCGGTGAGCTTGGCCACGGCCGCCTCGGTGCCGAACTTCTGCCCCTGCCCCTTCAACCAGGCCGCGCGCAGCGTCAGCAGCAGCGCTGCATCCAGCTTGCACTTCATGTCGGCGATCTTGGCCTGGGTCATCTGGAACGTGCCGATGGCCGCGCCGAAAGCCTTGCGCTCCTTGACGTAGGCCAAGGTCGCTTCGTACGCCGCACGCGCGATGCCGACCGCTTGCGAAGCGATGCCGATGCGCCCGGCGTCGAGCACGCTCATCGCGGTCTTGAAGCCTTCGCCTTCCACGCCCAGCACTTCCTCGGGCTGGGCAATGTAATCGGCAAACTCGATCTCGCAGGTGGCCGAAGCGCGGATGCCGAGCTTGGGCTCGGTCTTGCCGCGATGGAAGCCGGCGCGATCGGCGTCGACCATGAAGGCGGTGATACCGCGCGAGCCCTTGTCCGGCTCGGTCACCGCAAACAACACGATGTACTTGGCAACCGGGCCGGAGGTGATCCAGCTCTTCTTGCCGTTGATCACGAAGCTGCCATCGGCCTGCTTGACCGCGCGGCAACGCATCGCCGAGGCATCCGAGCCGGACTGCGGCTCGGTCAGTGCGAACGCGCCGATCCGCGCGCCCTCGGCGATCGCGCGCACGTACAGCTGTTTTTGTGCCTCGCTGCCGTTCTTCAGGATGCCGGTGCAGAACAGCGAGTTGTTGACCGACACGATGGTGGAATGCGCGCCGTCGGCCGCGGCGATCTCGATCATTGCCAGCGCATAGCTGATCGGGTCCATGCCGGCGCCGCCGTACTCGGCCGGCACCTCGATGCCCATCAGGCCGTTTTCGCCGAGCAGGCGGATGTTCTCCAGCGGGAACTCGCCGCTGCGATCGAACTGCTCCGCGCTGGGGGCGATCTTTTCCTGGGCGATGCGGCGCGCCACATCCTGGATCATCAATTGTTCTTCGGTAAAGCTGAAATCCACGTCGCACCCCTCCAGGCCTAGGCTGAGTGTCCATTGTAGCCCCAACCATTCGCATGCGTATGTAGTTGACCCCACTCCCTGCCCGGCCGAAAATATCTCCATATCGCGATATAGAGATATTCATGGATCTGGAAGACTGGTCGGCGCGCCTGAAGGTATTTGCCGACGCCACCCGCGTCCGCCTGCTGACCTTGCTGGAGCAGGAAGAACTCACCGTGGCCGAGCTGTCGGCGATCACCCGCCTGGCCCAGCCGCGCGTGTCCACGCACCTGGCCAAGCTCAAGGAAGCCGGGCTGGTGCGCGACCGCCGCGCCGGCGTGTCGGCTTACTACCGTTTCGATGAGGTGTCGCTGGACCCGGCGCAGCGCGCCCTGTGGCTGGCACTGAGCACCGGCAGCGACGATCCGCTGCTGCGCCAGGACGCCGAGCGCGTGGCCGCGGTGCTGGCCAACCGCGCGGCCGACCAGAACTGGGCCGATTCGGTGGCCGGCGACATGGAGCGGCACTACTCCCCGGGGCGCACCTGGGAAGCGCTGGCGCGCACCGCCCTGCCCTTGCTGGAAACCGGCGACGTGCTCGACATCGCCTCCGGCGACGGCGTGCTGGCCGAGCTGGTGGCGCCGCATGCCACCCGCTACATCTGCATCGACACCAGCGCGCGCGTGGTCGCCGCCGCCAGCGAGCGCTTGCGCAAGCTGCGCAATGTGGAAGTGCGCGAGGGCGACATGCATGCGCTGCCGTTTCCCGATGCCAGTTTCGACCTGGTGGTGCTGATGCATGCGCTCACCTACGCAGCCAAGCCGGCGCAGGCAGTGGCCGAATCCGCGCGCGTGCTGCGCCCCGGCGGCCGCCTGCTGCTATGCAGCCTGGCCAAGCACGAACACCGCGCCGCGGTGCACGCCTATGGCCACGTCAATCTCGGGTTTGCTGCCAAGGAATTGCGCAGGTTCGCCGAGAAAGCCGGCCTGGACGTGTCCAGCCTGGAAACGGTGACGCGGGAGAAGCGCCCGCCGCATTTCGAGGTGATTTCGTTGATTGCGGCGAAGCCGGGAACTGGGAATCGGGAATCGGGAAACGGTGAAAGCAGCGCCACTGCCTCACGGAGAATCGCATCATGACGCCCGCGGTAATCCCCAATCCCCAATCCCCAGTCCCGTTTGCGCTGCCCTGGCTGCATCCCGAGCGCGCCGCCCGGCTCACTGCCGCGCTCGCCGAACGCATCCTCATCATCGACGGTGCGATGGGCACCATGATCCAGCGCCACGATCTGCAGGAGCCCGACTATCGCGGCACCCGCTTTGCCGACGGCTACGACAGCGCGCAGGTACACGTGCATGGCCCAGGCTGCGATCACGCACATGCGCCGGAG
Source organism: Xanthomonas sp. CFBP 8151 (assembly GCF_011761885.1). Taxonomy (NCBI): domain Bacteria; kingdom Pseudomonadati; phylum Pseudomonadota; class Gammaproteobacteria; order Lysobacterales; family Lysobacteraceae; genus Xanthomonas; species Xanthomonas sp. CFBP 8151. The sequence goes on along the minus strand of NZ_JAASQZ010000003.1, from coordinate 335,305 downwards.
GGCCACGACCTGAAAGGCAACAACGATCTGCTGTTGCTGTCGCGCCCGGAAATCATCGCCGGCATCCATCGCGCCTATCTGGACGCCGGTGCCGACCTGCTGGAAACCAATACCTTCAACGCCACCTCGGTGAGCCAGGCCGACTATCACCTGGAACATCTGGTCTACGAATTGAACAAGGCCGGCGCGCAGGTCGCGCGCGCCTGCTGCGACGAAGTGGAGGCGCTGACCCCGCATAAACCGCGCTTCGTGATCGGCGTGCTCGGCCCCACCAGCCGCACCGCCTCGATCAGCCCGGACGTCAACGACCCCGGCTACCGCAACACCAGCTTCGACGCCTTGCGCGACACCTATCGCGAGGCCATCGACGGTTTGATCGATGGCGGCGCCGACACGTTGATGGTGGAAACCATCTTCGACACGCTCAACGCCAAGGCTGCGCTGTATGCGATCGAGGAAGTGTTCGAAGCGCGCGGCGGGCGCCTGCCGGTGATGATCTCCGGCACCATCACCGATGCGTCCGGACGCACCTTGTCCGGCCAGACGGCGGAAGCGTTCTATGCCTCGGTCGCACACGGGCGGCCGCTGTCGGTGGGCCTGAACTGCGCGCTCGGTGCCAAGGACTTGCGCCCGCATGTGGAAACGCTGGCGCAGATTGCCGACGCCTATGTCAGCGCGCATCCCAATGCCGGCCTGCCGAATGCCTTCGGCGAGTACGACGAAACGCCGGAAGAAATGGCCCAAACCCTGCGCGAATTCGCGCAGGCCGGCCTGCTCAATCTGGTCGGCGGCTGCTGCGGCACCTCGCCGGATCACATCCGCGCAATCGCCGAAGCGGTCGCCGACCTGCCGCCGCGGCAATTGCCTGTATCCAGCCGGACTAGCAACGCGGCCGCCCTTCTCCAGAGCATCGCATGAGCACTCCCCGCCACACCCGCCTGTCCGGACTGGAACCGCTGGTCATCACCCCTGACCTGTTGTTCGTCAACGTGGGCGAGCGCACCAACGTCACCGGCAGCGCGCAGTTCCGCAAGCTGATCAAGGAGGAGCGCTACGAAGAAGCGGTGGAAGTGGCGCGCCAGCAGGTCGCCAACGGTGCGCAGATCCTCGACGTCAACATGGACGAGGGCCTGATCGATTCGGAAAAGGCGATGACGCGCTTTCTCAACCTGATCATGTCCGAGCCGGATATCGCGCGCATTCCGGTGATGGTGGATTCGTCCAAGTGGAGCGTGATCGAAGCCGGCCTGAAGTGCCTGCAAGGCAAGAGCGTGGTCAATTCGATCTCGCTCAAGGAAGGCGAGGCACTGTTCATCGAACACGCGCGCAAGGTGCTGCGCTATGGCGCTGCCGCGGTGGTGATGGCGTTCGATGAAGTCGGCCAGGCCGATACCTGCGCGCGCAAGGTCGAGATCTGCACGCGCGCCTACAAGGTGTTGACCGAACAGGTAGGATTTCCGCCGGAAGACATCATCTTCGACCCAAACATCTTTGCCGTGGCCACCGGTATCGAGGAGCACGACAACTACGCGGTGGACTTCATCGAAGCCACCCGCCAGATCAAACGCACGCTGCCGCATTGCCATATTTCCGGCGGCGTCTCCAACGTGTCGTTCTCGTTCCGCGGCAACGAGATGGTGCGCCAGGCGATCCACTCGGTGTTCCTGTTCCATGCGATCAAGGCTGGCATGGACATGGGCATCGTCAACGCCGGCGGCATGCCGATCTACGACGAGCTGGACCCGGAACTACGCGAACGCGTGGAGGATGTGATCCTCAATCGGCGCCGCGACGGCACCGAGCGGCTGCTGGAAATCGCCGAACGCTACAAAGGCAGCAAGGGCGCGGCGAAAGTCGAGGACCTGGCCTGGCGCGAGAAGCCGGTGCGTGCGCGGCTGGCGCATGCACTGGTGCACGGCATCGACGCATTCGTTGAAACCGACACCGAGGAAGCGCGCCAGCAATCCACCCGTCCGCTGGATGTGATCGAAGGCCCGCTGATGGACGGCATGAACGTGGTCGGCGACCTGTTCGGCGCCGGCAAGATGTTCCTGCCGCAGGTGGTCAAGTCCGCGCGTGTGATGAAGAAGGCGGTGGCGTATCTGCTGCCCTTTATCGAAGCGGAAAAGCTGCGGACCGGCGATGTCGGCAAGTCCAACGGCAAGATCATCATGGCCACCGTCAAGGGCGACGTGCACGACATCGGCAAGAACATCGTCGGCGTGGTGCTGGCATGCAACAACTTCGATGTGGTGGACCTGGGCGTGATGGTGTCGGCGCAGGTGATCCTGGACCGTGCACGCGCAGAGAATGCGGACCTGATCGGCTTGTCCGGCCTGATCACGCCGTCGCTGGAAGAGATGTCGCACGTTGCACGCGAGATGCAGCGGCAAGGCTTCGAGATTCCGCTGTTGATCGGTGGCGCCACCACCTCGCGCGCGCACACTGCATTGAAGATCGACCCGCATTACACCGCCCCCACCGTGTGGGTGAAGGACGCCTCGCGTGCGGTGGGCGTTGCGCAATCGCTGATCTCGCGCGACCTGCGCCAGGCCTTCGTCGCCGCCAACGATGCCGACTACGCAGAGATCCGCGCGCGCCATCGCAACCGCGGCGACGCCAAACGCCTGGTGTCGCTGGAAAAGGCACGCGCCCAGCGTTTCGATGGCGACTGGGACACCTACACGCCGCCCGCCCCGCGCCAGCCGGGCCTGCATGTGTTGAACGACTATCCGCTGCAGGAGTTGATCGAGCTGATCGACTGGACCCCGTTCTTCCAGGCCTGGGAACTGGCCGGCAAGTTTCCGGCGATCCTCAGCGACGAGGTGGTCGGCACCCAGGCCAGCGAGTTGTACCGCGATGCACGCAAGATGCTGCGCACCATCGTCGCCGAAAAATGGCTCACCGCGAAGGCGGTGTTCGGGCTGTGGCCGGCCAATGCGGTAGGCGATGATGTTGTCGTGCTGACCGAGCCTGCGGAATCGGGAATCGGGAATCGGGAATCGCAAGGCGGCGCATCGGCGCCCGACCATTCCCGATTCTCCATTCCCCATTCCCTGCACTTTTTACGCCAACAAGTCGACAAACCCATCGACCGCCCCGACTTCTGCCTGGCAGATTTCATCGCGCCCAAGAGCAGCGGCAAGCAGGACTGGATCGGTGCGTTTGCGGTGACCGCCGGTATCGGTATCGACCCCCATGTGGCACGGTTCGAAGCCGCGCACGACGACTACAACTCCATCCTGCTCAAGGCCCTGGCCGACCGTCTGGCCGAGGCGCTGGCCGAACGCCTGCATCAACGCGTGCGTACCGAATTCTGGGGTTATGTGGAAGATGAGACGCTGGACAACGAAGCGCTGATCGCCGAGCGCTATCGCGGCATTCGCCCGGCACCGGGTTATCCCGCCTGCCCCGAGCACAGCGAAAAGCGCACCTTGTTCGACCTGCTCGATGCCGAGCGTCATACCACGATGACGCTGACCGAAAGTTTCGCGATGCTGCCCACCGCAGCGGTCTCCGGCTACTACTTCAGCCATCCCAAGAGCCAGTACTTCGTGGTCGGGCGCCTGGGCAAGGAACAGGTGGCCGACTACGCCAAGCGCAAGGGCATCACCTTGGCATTGGCCGAACGTTGGCTGGCATCGAATCTGGATTACGACCCGGAGTAAGAACAGCTGCAGACTGCAGACGTCGTAGGAGCGCACCCGGGCGCGATGAGGCTTTGCCGGTAAAGCCTCATCGCGCCCGGGTGCGCTCCTACGCGGCGCCGACGCATTGCACGGCGGTGCCCTTGATCACACCAGCATCAAGCAGCCGGCCGCAACACGTTCAAGACTTCGTAGCACGCGCCCATGGTGTGGTAATCGGTCTTGCCGGCGGGGCTTTTTTCATCGCTGTACTTGCGGTTGTCCGCGTCCAGAATGCGGTACCACGCACCGTAGCGGTGGTCGACCATGTGCTTCCAGGAATATTCCCAGAGCTGGTCGTACCACTGCCAATAGCGCTGCTCGCCGCTGCGCTGCGCCAGCAATGCGGCCGCCGCCAGCGATTCTGCCTGCACCCAGAAGTACTTGTCGTCGTCGCAGACCTTGCCGTCCGGGTCGAAGCCGTAATACAGCCCGCCACGCTGCGCATCCCAGGAGCGCTCCACTGCCACATCGAACAGGTGTTGCGCGGTCGGCAACAGCCAGTCGGTCGGTGCGTAGCGATCCAGCAGCATCAGCAGCTTGGCCCATTCGGTCTGATGGCCCGGTTGGAAACCCCAGGGGCGGAACAGGTGCTTGGGATCGTCGCGGTTGTAGTCCCAGTCGATGTTCCATTGCAGATCGTAGTGTTCCCACACCAGGCCGTCGGCCTTGGCCGCCTGACGCCGGGTCATGGTGTCGGCCAGCGACAGCGCACGGTCCAGGTAGCGTTGTTCGCCACTGGCTTCGTAGGCGGCGATCATCGCCTCGCACATGTGCATGTTGGCGTTCTGGCCGCGGTAGCTGGTGAAGTTGAACTGCGCATCGGCTTCGTCGCGGTACAGGCCGAATTCCGGCTCCCAGAAATGTTTTTCCAGCAGCTGCCAGGTCTCGTCCATCCATGCGCGCGCCTCCTCGATGCCCGCCTTCAGGCCGCACGAGTACGCCAGCAGCACGAAGGCCACGCCGTAGCAGTGATTCATGTCGTCCTCGACCACGCCGTCGCGCAAGGTCCATGCGTAGCCGCCGGTGGCCGGATTGCGATGCACGTTGCGCAGATAGTCCAGGCCGTGACGCACCGCCTGCAGGTACTGCGCATCGCCGAATTCGCGATACGCCATCGCGTAGTTGAAGACAAAGCGCGTGCTGCTGACCAGATGCCGATGCCCGGCATCGTAGATCGAACCATCGTCGCGGAAATACTGGAAAAACCCGCCCGCCGGGTCGATCGCGCGCGGGTGGTAGAACGCCATGGTGTCGGCGATATGCTGACGCAGTACATCGGCCGAACGGAAATCGGGTGCGGGGCTCGCAGGCAAACGGCTCATGATTGTTCCTGGATCAGGGAATGGACTTCATCGACGCTCGGCATGGCCGCAAACGCGCCCTTGCGCGTTACCGCCAGCGCGCCGACCGCCGCGGCAAAACGGATCACCTCGGTGATCGCGGCAGCATCGCCGGACAGCTGCTCCAGCGTGGACGCACGCGTCGCCAGCTGAAACAGCAAGCCACCGACGAACGCATCGCCCGCTGCCGTACTGTCGCGCACCTGCACGCGGAAGGCCGGCACCTGGCCCGAATCGGTGCGTGTCTGCCAGTGCACCGGCCCGCCACCGTCAGTAACCAGCAACCAGCTGGCCTGGCCCTGCCAGAGCTTGCGGGTGACCGCGCTGGCGTCGCCATCGAGCGTGCCGGCCAGGTAATCGAGTTCTTCGCGCGAGAGCTTGACCACATCGGCCAGCGCCAACGCCTCCCACAGCAGCGCAGCCGGGTCCACATCCTGCGGCCACAGCATCGGGCGCAGGTTGAGATCCAGGCTGACGATGGCGCCATCGGCGCGTGCGCGGCGCATGCCGTCCAGCGTGCATTGCGCGATCGCAGGCTCGGTCATGCTGTTGGAACACACATGCAGCACGGCGGCCTGCGTGAAGCCGTCCGCGGCGAAATGCTCCGGCCGGAACAGCAGATCCGCCGCAGGCGGACGATAGAAACTGAAACTGCGCTCGCCGGCTTCATCCAGCGCCACGAAGGCCAGCGCGGTCTTGGCCTGATCGGTGCGCACGATGCCATCGGTGGCGACGCCGGCCTGCTGCAGGCTCTGCAGCAAAAAATCGCCGAACATGTCGCGCCCCAGCATGCCGACGAAATGCGCCGCGCCACCCAGGCGCGCCACCGCGACCGCGACATTGGCCGGCGCACCGCCGGCGTATTGCGCAAACGTGCGTGCCTCATCCGGACCGGCCTGCGGCAGTGCCAGCATGTCGATCAGGGCCTCGCCGAAACAGACCACCCGGTCCTTGGCAGCACTCATGCGTGCGCCTCCGCCAGTGCGCCGCGCAGACGCGAGCCCCAGATGCCGTAGAACACGATGTACAGGTAGCACACCAGCGGCAGCACGAAGGACGCGTGCAGACCGATGCTGTCGGCCAGCAGACCCTGCAGATACGGCACGATGGCGCCGCCGACAATGGCCATGATCAACAGGCTCGAGGCGCGGCCGGTCAGCGGACCGAGCCGCTCGATGCCCAGCGTAAAGATGGTCGGGAACATGATCGAATTGAACAGGCCGATCGCCACCAGCGCATACACCGCCAGCATGCCGCCGCTGGCCATGGTCAGACCCAGCAGCAGTGCATTGATCCCGGCGAACACCGACAGCAGCACGCGCGGCGACAACTTGGCCAGCAAGGCCGAACCGATGAAGCGGCCGATCATCGCCAGCGTCCAGTACGCCGACACGTAGTGGGTCGCCTGGCGCTCGGTGAACCCGCCGATCTGCGGCAACGAGAAATAATTGACCATCAGGCTGCCGATCGCCACTTCCGCACCGACATAGAAGAAGATCGCCAAGACACCGAAGCGCACATGCGGATGCGCCAGCGCATCCAGCAGCGAATGCCCGCTGTCATCCTTCTGCGCGCTCGCATCGGTCAGAGCCGGCAGACGGAACAGGAATACGAAGATCGCCAGCAGAAACAGCACGATGCCAAGACCGATGTACGGCCCCTGCACGGCTTGCGCTTCCTGCACGCGATAGGCCAGTTGCTCGGCGTCCGGCAGCACCTTGAGCTGGTCGCCGCTCATCACGGTGTTGGACAGGATCAGCCAGCCACCGAACAGCGGCGCGATCGCCGTGCCCAGCGAATTGAGCGCTTGCGCCAGGGTCAAGCGGCTGGACGCACTGCGCTCCGGGCCCAGCAGCGCGACATACGGGTTGGCGGCCACCTGCAGGATGGTGATGCCGGTGGCCAGCACGAACAGCGCGCCGAGAAATGCGCCATAGACGCGCAGTTCTGCCGCGGGCCAGAAGCCCAACGCACCGATCGCGGCAACCGCCAGCCCGGCCACGATGCCTTGCTTGTAGCCAAGCCTGGCCACCAGCCAACCGGCCGGCAGCGACATCAGGAAATAGGCGCCGAAGAAGGTGAACTGCACCAGCATCGCCTGCGCGAAGTTGAGTTCGAACACCGCCTTCAGATGCGGAATCAGGATGTCGTTGAGGCAGGTAAGAAAGCCCCACATGAAGAAGATGGTGGTGACGACCGACAACGCTACGCGGTTGTTGACGGGCGCCTTGTTGCCGCTTGGCGCAGTGGATTGCGTGGAAAGGGAAACCATAGGAGTTGCCTGGTCAGCGGCCTGAGGCCTTGGTGGGGGAATCGCTGGGGGAGTGAAGCGGAACGACGGAGCTTGACGCGCTGGCGCTACTGGCGCGGATCTTCAATTCGACTGCGGCGGTCAGGCGTTGCGATGCAAGGGCAGGACTGCCGATACGCTGCAACACCAGTTGCGCAGCCTGGCGGCCGCGCGCACGCGGATCTGCGGCCAGGGTGGTCAGCGCGGGCGTAAACAGCGCGGCTTCGGCGATATCGTCGAAGCCGGTCACCGCGAAGTCGCGCCCCGGCACGATGCCATGCATCGCCAGCGCCGCCATCAGGCCCAATGCGACACTGTCGTTGTAGCAGACCGCCGCAGTTGCGCGATCGTGCTCGGCGCTATCCAACATGCGACCGGCGCACAGTGCAGCATCCTGCCGGTTCGGTGCGGATTCGACGTAGTGCACGGCCAGACCGGCATCGGCCATCGCGCGCGCGTAACCGGCGCGGCGTTGCCGGCAGGAACTGGACTGGGCGTGGCCACCGAAGAACACGATGCGCCGATGGCCCTGCGCGATCAGGTGCGCGCAGGCAAGCAACGCGCCCTGCTCGTTGTCCAGCGCCAGCAGATCCCAGCCCGCGCCTTCCACCTCGCGGTTGAACAACACCACGTTGTGTTGACGCCCCAGCACCTGGGTCAGTGCCTGCGCCTGGCTGCCTTCGGCCGGCGACAGGATGATGCCGGCAGGCGTGTGCTCCATCAGCGAGGTCAGTACTGCCTGCTGGCGCTGCGTCGATTCGCCGGTGCTGCCGAGCAGGGTCACATAACCGGCCGCGCCCAGCGCCTCGTCCACGCCTGCAGCGAATTCGGCAAAGAACGGGTTGGACAGATCGTTGATGACCAGCGCGACGCTGGATGACGTACGGCGGCGCAGATTGGCCGCAGCACGGTTGTAGACGTAATGCTGCCGATCCAGTTCGGCTTCCACGCGCGCGCGCGTGGCCGCATGCACCAGCGGGCTGCCGCGCAGCACCAACGACACGGTCGCGCGCGACACGCCGATGGCGGCGGCGATATCGCGCAAGGTCACCGCGCCACGTCCGCTGCGGCGCGCGTCGCCGTCCTCTGGAGCGGAGGGCGGCGGCTTGGCACGCGTCACGTTGCCGACCTAGCAATGAAAAAAGTGCGCATGCGTCAGGCGTCGATTGGATCGATCCAATTAGGCCTTGTCCGCGCGCCCAATGCATGCGGCAGTGCAGCATGCGCAGCAACTGCGTTCAACTACTGCCCTTCCATCCCCATCATTGAAACGCGATCGACAGGCCGATCCCGCCCTGCCAGTCCGGGCTCTCCGAGGTCAGCCCGCGCAGCACCGAGATATCCAGTTGCATCGCATACGGCAACTGCCAGGCACCGCCGGCACCGGCCACGCGCGAGTGCTCGCTGCCGGTGTCGAAGCCTGCTTCCACGTAGCTGCTGAAATGCTCGCCGGAAAAGAACGTGTAATTGGGCGAGAAGGTCCAGGTATGCCCGTCGCTGTCGCGCGCGTAGTTGACGTACAGCGCCAGTGCACGCTGTTGGGCCAGATCCCAGGACGCGGTCACGCCGAGTTCGCGCGCATAGCCATCACTGAAGGCGGGGCTGCCGGTCGGCACGCTGTAGCTGCCGAGCGCAGCCCAATGAAAGTTGTCCGACTGCGACGGCAATGCCACTTTCAAGCCGATATGGCTATCGCCTCCGCCACGCACATGTTCACCACCACCGTGCTGCCAGTTGTAGCTGTCGCTCCCGACCTGCAGCTCCACGTTCTGGAACAGACCCAGGCGCAGCACCGTATCGGCGGTGTACTGCGTGACTCGCTGCCCGTCGCTGCGATCGGTACTCGCATCCGGCAGGCCCTGCTCCCAGGCAAACACGCCGGGCTGCAGCACTTCGGCGGCAAATGGAATACCGGGACGGTCGAACGCCGGTGCGTCCTCCGTCTGTGCAGCGGCCTGCTGACTCACCACGCATAACGCGAGCACGACCGCGGCGGGCACCAGGGCGCGCGTGGGCTGCAAACCCGAAGCATCACGTGCGGTGGACGCAATCGACGCAATGGCACAGGAATTCGACATTTTCGACAACATGGACATACGCGGCACCATCGGCAGGGAGTGAGCGGCAACGCAGTGGACACCATGTCCGGATGCGTCGGCCAGTAACGCGGCGATCGTGCCGCGCGCGCCGTGACCGGCCCGTGTATCGCCGGCGGTAGGTTTGCCGCATAGTTCAAACCGAAGGTGCGCAATTCACGATTCAAGCACGCAACACACAGGGCAACGCACCCAAAGAACATGGGCACCCATCAGGTGCCCATGTGCCAACAAACACTACACGCAGCGTTACCAGACCAGGTCGTCGGGCACCTGGTACTGGGGATCGGCATACGGGTCTTCGCCTGCCGGCGCATTCGGGTCCACCTTCAATGCTACCGATGGCGCAAATACCGCTTCCGCCTCGGCCAGTACCTCGGCAGTCACCAACAGGTAACGGCCGTTGAGCTGCAGCACGCCCAGCTCGCCGGCATTGAGCGCCTTGAGCTGATCGGCGGTCACGTAGATACGCTTGATCTTGCCGCCATACGGAAAATGCCGGGCGATATCCGCATCGGCATGATTCAGCCCCTTGTCCTTGAGCAACTCCTCGAGTTTGGTCTTGGCTTCGCGACGCAGGCGTGCTTCTTCCTGCTTGAGCCGCTCGGCTTCGATGCGCTCATCCTTCTCGCGTTGCGCGCGGATCGCATAGGCCTTGGCCAGGTCGATGTCTTCGCGCGTGCGTGCCGGCCTGGGGCCGCGACGGTCGGCGGTGGACTGCTGCGGACGTGCAGCCGCTGCCGGCTTGCCATCGTTGCGACGCTCCGGCCTGCGGTCGTTCTTGCGCTCGTCCTTGCCGTCGGTCGCCGCAGCGGCATGCGGCCGCTGCGGTCCCCTGCCCTGGCCGCCCGGCTTGTTGCCGCCGGGCGCAGGCCTGCCACCGTTGCCATGTTGACGCGCGGCAGGCCGTGCGTCGGGTTTGCGTTCGGGCTTGGGTGCGGACTTGAAGCCCAACCCAAGCAACTGGTCACGTAAGGTATCGCTCATGGCGGTGGCAATCTGCAATCAATAATGCGGAGGCGGCGGTTCATCCGCAGCGTCGGCAAACAACGTGGAGCGCACCTTGCCCAGATCCTCGAGCAGGTGGCGGATCAGTTCGGCATTGCGGGCGCCCGTCAAACGGGCGTCCGCAAGTGCTTCACTCAGTTCATTGAGCGCCTGCTCCTGAAAGGACAGGCGCGTTTCCAGTTCAACCAACCGCGCGTCCAGTGCCTGGTCGCGCGGCGAGAGTTGCTCATGCATGTAACGAACGGCCTCGTCCGATGGCGTAGTAGGCCAGACCTGCGGCCTCGATTTCCTGCGGATCGTAAAGGTTGCGGCCGTCGAACACGACGTCGTCCTTCAAGGCCTGCTTGATCTTGCCGAAATCCGGGCTGCGGAACTGCTTCCACTCGGTGACCACGACCAGGGCGTCGGCGCCTTCCAGTGCGGCAAATGCCTCGTCGCAGAAGGTCAGATCGTCGCGCTCGCCGAAGATGCGCTTGGCTTCATGGGTTGCTTCCGGGTCGTAGGCACGCACGGTGGCACCGGCCTCCCACAACTGCTCCATCAAACGGCGGCTGGACGCGGCACGCATGTCGTCGGTATTGGGCTTGAATGCCAGGCCCCACACCGCGAATGTCTTGCCGGCAATGCTGCCGGTGCCCTCAGCGCCGTAATGACGCTGCACCAGTTCGAACAGGTGCCCCTTCTGCGCGTTGTTGACGCTTTCCACCGCGTTGAGCAGGGTCGGCTCCATGCCGTACTGCTCTGCGGTCTTGGCCAGTGCCTGCACATCCTTCGGGAAGCACGAGCCGCCATAACCGGCGCCGGGATAGATGAAGTGCCAGCCGATGCGCGGATCCGAACCGATCCCGTTACGAACGTGCTCGACGTCCGCACCGACACGCTCGGCAATGTTGGCGATCTCGTTCATGAAACTGATCTTGGTCGCCAGCATTGCGTTGGCCGCGTACTTGGTCAGCTCGGCCGAACGCACGTCCATCTCCACGATGCGATCGCGGTTGCGGTTGAACGGCGCATACAGACGACGCATGCGGGCAATGGCCGCCGGCTTCTTGGCGCCGATCACGATGCGATCCGGACGCATGCAGTCGGCCACGGCGTCGCCTTCCTTGAGGAACTCGGGGTTGGAGACCACATCGAACTCATGGTCCAGGCCGCGTGCGTCCAGCTCTTCCTGGATCGCGGCGCGCACCTTGTCGGCGGTGCCAACCGGCACGGTGGACTTGTTGACGACCACCGACGGGCCATCGATATGCCGACCGACGGTGCGCGCAACCGCCAGCACGTACTGCAGGTCGGCACTGCCGTCCTCGTCCGGCGGCGTGCCCACGGCGATGAAGGTGATTTCGCCGTGCGCAATCGCCTCGGCCGCATCGGTGGTGAAGCGCAACCGGCCAGAGGCGTGGTTGGCTTTCACCATCGGCTCCAGGCCGGGTTCATAGATGGGAATCACCCCACGATTGAGACCATCAACTTTCGCCTGGTCGATATCCACGCAGATAACGTGATGACCTACTTCCGCCAGACAGGTACCGGTGACAAGACCAACATAGCCGGTACCAAAGATCGCAACTCGCATGGGTGGGGGTACTCCTGTGGGGGATCAGGGAAGGATACCCATCAGTTCGACATCGAACGTCAACGTTGCGTCTGGTCCGATCGGCCCCCCCTGCGTGCCGTTCGGGCCATAGGCCAAGTTGGATGGAATCCAGAAACGATACTTCGAACCGACCGGCATCAATGCGACGCCCTCGGTCCAACCAGCAATGACTTGATTCAGACCGAACTCGGCCGGCTGGCCGCGCTGGTAGGAGCTGTCGAACACTTGCCCGTTGAGCAGCTTGCCTTCGTAGTTCACGCGCACCGTATTGGTGGGCATCGGACGCTCGCCGCTGCCCTGGCGCAGCACCGTGTACTGCAGGCCCGACGCGGTGGTGATCACGCCCTTCTCGGTCTTGTTCTTGGCCAGGAAGGCATTGCCTTCCTCGCGATTCTTGGCGCCGGCAGCGCCCTGCTTGGCAGAGGCAAACGCCTGCATGGTGGCAGCGGCTTCCTGCTGGGTCAGACGCGTGGTGCCCTTGGCGAACACGGTCCGCACCGCTTCCATCAGGATCGACAGATCGATCTCGTCCTTGATACCGGCCAGCGACGGACCGACCGCGCGATCGCCCAGCATCAGGCCGACATTTTCCTTGGACGGCGCGGCCGGCGCGCTACCTGGCGCCATGCCCGGGACCTGCTGACCGTTACGCGCCGCCAGCGCGGTGCGCAATGCGGTGTCGGTGGCCTGGGTCTGTTCGTCGGACAACAGCGGCTTGCCGCCCTTGAACGCATTCTCGATGGCGCGTTGCAGCGCGCTTACATCGATGTCCTGGGCAATCGGCTCGAACGAACGTGCCACATCCATACCGATGGCGTAGCTGACGTTGTCGCGCGTGCTCTTCTCAGACGATGCATTCAAAACTGGCTTCTCCTTGGTGGCCGCTGCGGCCGGTTGCTGCGACATCGCCGGCATCGATGCCGACACTGCCACCATCAGTAGCGACGCCGCCGCGCCGCGCTTTCCCATCTTCATTCGATGCACTTCCCGAAAGTGAAAAGACACGCCGACGCCGGCGCTGAATGCGCATTGTCGCATGCGCACGCGAGCTTGCGAGCGCCGCGCTCAGCGCGACGGCGCGCTGAGCGCGCGTTCGATTGCCGCCAACACGCGCGGATCGTCCGGTTTGATCTTGCTGGGGAACTGCGCCACCACGCGTCCATTGCGACCGATCAGATACTTGTGGAAGTTCCAGCCCGGCGCCACACCGGTGGCCTGGGTCAGGCGCTGATACAGCGGCGTGGCCTGCGCACCCAGCACATGCACCTTCTCAAACATCGGGAACTTGACGCCATAGGTCAGCGTGCAGAATTCCTGGATCTGCTTCTCAGATCCTGGTTCCTGCCCCTGGAAATCGTTGGACGGAAAGCCCAGCACCGAGAAGCCGCGGCTGCCGAAGCGCTGATTCAGCCCCTCCAGCCCTTCGTACTGCGGCGTGTAGCCGCACTTGCTGGCGGTATTGACCACCATCAGCACCTTGCCGCCGTAGGTACGGTTCAGGTTGATCGGCGCCTTGCCGGCCAGCGGCCGGTAGTCCAGATCCAGCAGCGGCGCATCGGCGGCCAGCGCCGAGACGGAGAAAAAGCCAGCAAATACAACGACCAGCAGACGCTTGAGCAACATGAGCGATCCCTTTCGGTTGGTTCCGGCCACCCAACGACGCGGGGGTGCCATCAGTTGGGTATGACAGGCAGTTGACTGCCTGCGTGTCGGTGTTATAGTTGAATACAACACCAGTCATCCAACGCAGGGGAAAGCATGAACAGCACACGCTTCACGCGACCAGCTCCACTGCTGCTGTTCGGCAGCGCCCTGTTCGCCATTGGTTGCCTGGGAGCCGCTTCCAGTCAGGTCACGGAATCCGGCGCCGATTATGGCGTGTCGGAGGCGGTTACGGAAAACGCGACAACTCCCCCCGAGGCGCGCAACCGGCCCAGCCGGCACCTGCGCACCTCGCTGTCGATGCCCTATTTCTCCTTCGCGCAGGTTCTGCGCCCACGGAGCTGACCATGAACGACATCCAATGGAGCGACGGCGCTCCCATCTACCGCCAACTCAAGGAACGGGTGATTGCCATGATGCTCGATGGAATCCTCAAGCCGGGCGATGCCCTGCCCTCGGTACGCCAGGTGGCGGCCGACTACCAACTCAACCCGATCACCGTCTCGCGTGCCTACCAGGAACTGGCCGACGAGAACCTGGTGGAGAAACGCCGCGGCCTGGGCATGTTCATGACCCCGGAGGCCGCACAGAAATTGCGCGGCAGCGAGCGCGAGCGTTTCCTGAATGAAGAATGGCCCGCGGTGCTGGAACGCATCCAGCGCCTGGGACTGTCCATCGACGATCTGTTGCCACAGGGAAAAACACCATGACCGCCGTCTCCTCCGACCATGTGGTCGACGCACGTGGCCTGCGCAAGGCTTACAAGCACCGGCTCGCGCTGGACAACACCAGCTTCACCATCGCCGCCGGGCGCATCGTCGGCCTGATCGGCCCCAACGGCGCCGGCAAGACCACCGCGCTCAAGGCGGTGCTGGGGCTGACCGATTTCGACGGCGAACTGAGCGTGCTCGGCATGGATCCGCGCACCCAGCGCAACGCACTGATGAACGAGGTCTGCTTCATCGCCGACGTGGCGGTGCTGCCGCGCTGGCTGCGGGTCGGCGAGGCGATCGACTTCGTCGCCGGCGTACATCCGCGCTTTGATCGCGCCAAGTGCGAGCGCTTCCTGGCCAATACGCAGCTCAACCGCAAGTCGCGGGTGCGCGAGCTGTCCAAGGGCATGATCGTGCAGCTGCACCTGGCGCTGGTGATGGCCATCGATGCCCGCATCCTGGTGCTGGACGAGCCCACCCTGGGCCTGGACATCCTGTATCGCAAGCAGTTCTACCAGCGCCTGCTAGAGGACTACTTCGACGAGCAGAAGACCATCATCGTCACCACCCACCAGGTCGAAGAGATCGAACACATCCTCACCGATGTGATGTTCATCCGCGACGGCCGCATCGTGCTGACCGCCGACATGGAGAACGTGGCCGAGCGTTACACCGAAGTGCTGGTGGGTGCCGAGCATCTCGACGCCGCCCGAGGCCTGCAGCCGATCGACGAGCGCAGCCTGCCGTTCGGCAAGACCGTGATGCTGTTCGATGGCGTGCCCAAAGCGCAGCTCGCCCGTTTTGGCGAAACCCGCAATCCCGGCCTTGCCGACCTGTTCGTTGCGGTCATGAAGGGGACCTACGCATGAATGCACTCACCCACCAAGCTTCTCCCGCACGCACGTTCGGCTGGCTGCTCAAACGCGAGTACTGGGAACACCGTGGCGGTTTCGTCTGGGCACAGATCATCACCGGCGGCATCGCGGTGTTCTTCGCGCTGCTGGGCGCGGTGATCGGCGCGATCAGCGCGCGTCGCAACATGATCGGCGACAGCATCACGATGGACGATCTGGCCGAATACACGCGCACCCTGGGCCAGGTCGGCGACGGCCTGCTGCTCGGCGGTATCGGCATCGCCTCGGTGGTGCTGGCGTTTGTGGTGTTCTTCTATTCGCTGGGCAGCCTGTACGACGACCGCCGCGACCGCAGCGTGCTGTTCTGGAAATCGCTGCCGGTGTCCGATGTGCAGACGGTGCTGTCCAAGGCCGCCTGGGCGCTGTTGCTGGCGCCGCTGATCGCCATCGCGATCGGCGTGCTGGTCGGCCTGGCGCTATGGCTGATCGCCATCGTTGGCGCCTCGATCGCCGGCGTCCCCAGCCCCTGGGCCCTGGCGACCCATTCGCACCCGTTCTCGTTGCTGTGGCTGTTGCTGAAGACCGTGCCGATGAGTTTGCTGTGGGCGTTGCCGACGGTGGGCTGGCTGATGTTCTGCTCGGCCTGGGCCACCAGCAAGCCGTTCCTGTGGGCGGTGCTGTTCCCGCTGCTGGCCTGCGTGATGCTGAGCATCCTCTCGGCGATGCCGGGCATCTCGCTGCCGATCGGCTGGATCTGGTACATCGTCGGCTACCGCGGCCTGCTCAGCGCCCTGCCCGGCACCTGGTCGCCGCGTGCGGTCAGCGGCAACCTCGACAGCAGCGCGATGCAGAACCCCAGCGACCTGGTGCAGTGGGCGCTGCAGCACACCGACAGCGCGCGGGTCTACGGCAATCCGGACATCTGGATCGGCGCTGCAATCGGCGTTGTCCTGATCGCCGCCTCCATCTACCTGCGCCGTCGGCGCTCCGAAGCCTGAAGGACATCCCATGCATCGTCTGCTGAGTCTGGCCATCCTGTTCGCCTTGCCCGGCGCTGCGTTTGCCGAGGAGCAATGCAAATTCTCCGAACCGCGCAGCCTGGAGTTGAAACTGGGTGGAGTGAAGTCGGTGCTGTTCGAGGTCGCCTCCAACGATCTGCATCTGGACGCCGCGCCGGGCAACGGCGGGCGTCTGAGCGGCCGCGCCTGCGCAGCCAGGGCCGATCTGCTCAAGGGCCTGACCGTCACCCAGAAGCGTGTCGGCGACAAGCTGGTGGTGACGCTGGCCGATGACCGCCCGCTGCGCATCTCCATCGGCGACAGCTACGCGTACCTGGACCTGCGCGGCAGCGTGCCCGACGCGCTCCTGATGCAGTTCGACGTGGGCTCCGGCGACGCCGAGATCAGCGGCGCTGCCGCGGTGAGTGCCGATGTCGGTTCCGGCGACATGACCATCCGCCGCACCAGGGGCCGGGTCACCACCAAGGTCGGTTCCGGCGATATCGAGCTGGAACAGATGGGGTCGCTGCGCGTGCTGGCGGTCGGCTCGGGCGATCTCAAGGCCAGGCAGGTGCATGGCGCGGCCGAGCTCGGCAAGGTCGGTTCGGGCGACGTCAAGCTGCGCGGCGTTGCGGGCAACGTCAAGCTCGGCACGATTGGCTCCGGCGATGTCGACATCGAGGATGTGCAGGGCGATGTGGGCGTGGAAGCGGTCAACTCCGGCGCCCTGAGCGTGCACAAGGTGCGCGGCGACGTCAGCGTCGCGCGCAAGGGCAGCGGCGATATCGACGTCAGCGACGTTGCCGGCAACACCCGCATGCCGACCGACAACTGACCACTGCATTGACCATTCGAGAGGGGACGGCTGATGAAACTGTTGATTTGTGCGGTATTGGTGGGCGTACTGCTGGTCGGTTGCGGCAAGTCCGAACCCAAGGTCATTGTGTCGGGCCAGACCAACGCGAGCGGGGTGATCTTCAACGGCAAGAGCCTGACGCTCCACCGCGACGGCCTGCCCGAGGCCACCATCGGTGCGGATGGCGCGCTCAGCATCGCTGGCAAGCCGGTGAGCCTGAACGATGCGCAGCGGCAGGCGATGCGCGGTTTCTACGTGCAGATTCAGGGCGTCGCGGAAAAAGGCATCGACATCGGCACGCAGGGCGCGGCCTTCGGTGCGCACGCCGCCGGCGAAGCGCTCAAGGGTGTGTTCAGCGGCAACACCGAACAGATCGGCGACAAGATCGAGGCGCAGGCGGAAACCTTCAAACACAAGGCGATGCAGATCTGCGATCAGTTGGCCAAGCTGCGCAACGCGCAGGACGCCGCCGCGCATCTGGTGCCGGCATTTGCGCCGTACTCGACGCTTACCCAGCACGATGTCGACGACTGCCGCAAGTAAGCGTGGCCTGGATCGCCGCTGCGCCCTCATCGACGGGCGCAGCGGCTGATCGGAACCGGAGGGACCGTCACGCCGATTGCTGCGCGCACGCCAGGCACCCGATACCGCCTGCGACATCTTGTCAGCCGCACCATGTGCCGCAGGCACCGATCGGCCGGTCGGAGCGGGATTACACTAGTGCACCCCTCCGAACCCAGCGACCCCATGAACAAGTTCGTGATGCTCTGCATGGCGCTTCTGCTATGCGCCCTGACCGCCTGTGGCGACCAGTCGTCGCGGCGCGCCGAACGCGGCAAGCCGCGCGTTGCCATCACCACTCAGTCGGTGATGATCCGCCGCCCACCGGCGGCCAATGCGGAAATCACCCCGGACGGCACGCTGAAGATCGACGATATCGCGCTGCCGCAAAAGGAGCCGACGCGCGCCAAGTTGCAGCTGCTGTTCGGGCACCTGCAGATGCTGCGCCAGCAGGCAGTCAACGAGGCTGGCGCGGATCCGGAATACAAGTCGATCAAGCTGACCGCAACGCCACAGATCCAGCAGCTCAGCGGCGAATTGCTAAATGAGATCCCGTCGCTGCAGCCGTACCGCGAGAGCTTCGGCAACGTGCAGGCCGAGCGGCACTGAGTCCTGGCGAAGCCGAGGATTCGCGCAAAGCCGTGTAGGAGCGCACCTGGGCGCGACGGGGCTTTATCGACAACGCCCGTCGCGCCCGGGTGCGCTCCTACGCATGCACACTGCGGTGGTCAGCCGCCGCCGCCACTGCTGCCGGCCTGGATGCCACCACGCGTCAACGCAGCCGGATCCAGCAAACGGCGCAGATCCGCTTCGCTGAGCCCGCTGTCTTCCAGCGCCACGTCCAGCACCGGGCGCTGTTCCTTGTAGGCACGCTTGGCGATCGCTGCCGCCTTCTCGTAACCGATGATCGGGTTGAGCGCGGTGACCAGGATCGGATTGCGGTCCAGCGCCTCGCGCACGCGCTCCTGGCGCACCTTCAACCCGGCAATCGCGCTATCGGCCAGCAACCGCGCCACATTGCCCAGCAACGTGATTGAATCCAGCAGGTTGTAGGCGATCAACGGCAGCGTCACGTTCAACTGGAAGTTGCCGGTCTGCCCGGCCACGGTGGTCGCGGTGTGGTGGCCGATCACCTGCGCACAGGCCATCACCGTGGCTTCGGGAATCACCGGGTTGACCTTGCCCGGCATGATCGAACTGCCCGGCTGCAGCGCCGGCAACTCGATCTCGCCCAGCCCGGCCAGGGGGCCGGCATTCATCCAGCGCAGATCGTTGGCGATCTTGATCAATGCCACGGCCAGCGCGTTGAGCTGACCGGACAACTCCACCGCATCGTCCTGTGCGGCCAGGCCTTCGAACTTGTTGTCCGCACTTTCGAACTTGAACTTGCTCGTGCCCGACAAGGCCTTGGCCACCTTGCCGCCGAAACGCGGATCTGCGTTGATGCCGGTGCCGATCGCCGTGCCGCCCAGCGGCAACCGGCGTAGGCGCTTGAGGGAATCGTCGATGCGCTCCTGCGCCGAACTCAGCTGCGCCGACCACGCACCGAATTCCTGGCCGAAGGTCAGCGGCATCGCATCCATCAGATGCGTGCGCCCGGTCTTGACCACCTTGTCCAGCCCCTTGCCGCGCTTGTCGATGGTCTTGCGCAGATGCTTGAGCGCCGGCTGCAGGTGTTCCTGCACCGCCAGCAACGCCGACACCCGGATCGCGGTGGGCACCACGTCGTTGGAACTCTGGCCGAGATTGACGTGATCGTTGGGATGCACCGCATCCTTGCCGGCGCGCGTGGCCAGCGTGGCGATCACCTCGTTGGCATTCATGTTGGACGAGGTGCCCGAGCCGGTCTGGTAGACGTCGATCGGAAACTGCGCGTCATACGCGCCGTCGGCGACCTGCAGCGCCGCGTCCTGCACGGCCTTGCCGATCGACTTGGGCAGCAGCCCGAGTTCGGCATTGACGCCGGCCGCAGCGGCCTTGATCAGCCCCAGCGCGCGGATGAAGCCGCGCGGCATCGGCTGGCCGGACACCGGAAAATTCTGCACGGCACGCTGGGTCTGCGCGCCCCACAAGGCATCGGCAGGCACCTGCAGTTCGCCCATGCTGTCGTGTTCGGTCCTGAAACGTTCGCTCATCTGCACTCTCCGCACATGGTTGGTTTGTGGTGATGGATGGCTGGCAGCGGGCGCACCCACGCTGGCGAGGCTGCCTACGATACTCGCTCGCGGCGTTGCGACCGTGTCGTCGCAAACGGTGGGCTAGACTGCCCATTGATCCATACGAGGTACCACGCCGCCATGGGCGACGACCCTGACTGTAGAAACGCCTCGTTTGCGTCTTTCTCCCTCGCACACCGCCCCGGCACTGACGCGCAGCGGCTGACACGCAGCGTGACCGCTGTTACGCAGCACGGAGGCCGACGCCATGGTGGGTAACGTGCTGCTGTTGTTGGTCGCACTGCTGCTGGTGCTGTTGAACGGCTTCTTCGTTGCTGCCGAGTTCGCGCTGGTCAAGCTGCGACATACGCAGGCGGTGGGCCTGGCGCAGAACAACGGGTGGCGTGGACGTTTATTGCTCGGGGTGCATGCGCATCTGGATGCCTATCTGTCGGCGTGCCAGCTCGGCATCACCCTGGCCTCGCTCGGCCTGGGCTGGGTCGGCGAGCCGGCCTTTGCGCATCTGCTGCAGCCGTTGTTCGACAGCGCCGGCCTGGCGCCCGAAGCGGCGCAGTTCACCGCACTGGCGATCGCCTTCAGCCTGATCTCGTTCCTGCACATCGTGCTGGGCGAGCTGGCGCCCAAGACCATGGCGATCCGCCGCCCGGAGCGGATGTCGCTGTGGACCGCCGCGCCGCTCTACGTGTTCTATTGGCTGATGTATCCGGCGATCTGGGTGCTCAACACCAGCGCCAACCGCCTGCTGCGCGTGCTGGGCTGGGGCGATGTGGAACATCAATCGCATCGCTATTCGCGCGAAGAACTGATGCTCATCGTCGGCCGCCAGGATCCCAACGCGGCCACGCCCGATCACGGGCTGGCCCTGATGAGCCACGCGCTGGAACTGCCCGACCTGGTCGCCGGCGACCTGATGCGCCCGCGCGAGCACCTGCGCAGCCTGCGCGAAGGCATGACGCTGGAATCGGTGCTGGCCGAGTTCAGCGAGTCGCGCTACAGCCGCTACCCGTGGTTCGACGCCGATGGCGAGCAGGTGCTGGGCATCCTGCATACCAAGGATCTGCTGGTGGCGATGGCACGCAGCCAGGACCTGGACGATCTGCGCCCGTTGCTGCGTCCGCCCACCCTGCTGCCGCTGGAAACCCCGATTCCCAGCGCGCTGGAACAGTTCCGTACCGGCACCACCCATCTGGCGCTGTGCGTGGAGGACGAGGGACGCATCCTGGGATTCTTCACCCTGGAAGACCTGCTGGAGGTGGTGGTCGGCGAGATCGAGGACGAGCACCGCCACGTGGTGCGCGATGCCCCGGTCCGCAGCCAGGACGGCTCGCTGCTGGTGGCCGGCAGCACCTCCATCTTCCGCCTGGAACGCCTGCTGGGCCGGGACCTGAGCGCGCCGGACCACGTCAATTCGGTCGGCGGGCTGATCGTGCACCGGTTGCAGCGGCTGCCCGAAGAGGGCGAGACCCTGGAGCTGGACGGCCATGCACTGACGGTGCGGCGCATGGCCGGCCACCGCATCCAGGCGATCACGGTGCGGCCGATCGGCGAAGCCGGCGCCGGGGCGGCGTAGAATACGCACCCCCGCCAGCCTCCCAGTGCCCTGCCCATGTCGGATTCCGCCCTGCTCGCCCTGTCCCCGCTCGACGGTCGCTACGCTTCCAAAGTGGATGCGCTGCGCCCGATCTTCTCCGAATACGGCCTGATCAAGGCACGGGTCAAGGTCGAGATCGAATGGCTGCTGGCGCTGGCCGCCGAGCCGGGTATCGCCGAGCTGGCGCCGTTCTCGGCGGCCGCTACCCAGACCCTGCGCCGTCTGGCCGACGACTTCAGCGTCAGCGACGCGGCGCGGGTCAAGCAGATCGAGCGCACCACCAACCACGACGTCAAGGCGGTGGAGTACTTCATCAAGGAGCAGCTCAAGGACGATGCCGAGCTGGGCCCGGCGCTGGAATTCGTGCATTTCGCCTGCACCAGCGAAGACATCAACAACCTCAGCTACGGCCTGATGCTGGAACAGGCGCGCCGCGAGGTGCTGCTGCCGACGCTGGACGGCATCACCGCCAGCCTGCGCACGCTCGCCCATGCCCAGGCCGGCCAGCCGATGCTGTCGCGCACGCACGGCCAGACCGCCTCGCCCACCACGCTGGGCAAGGAAATCGCCAACGTGGTCGCGCGCCTGGAGCGTCAGCGCAAGCAGATCGTCGCGGTCGAACTGACCGGCAAGATCAACGGCGCGGTCGGCAACTACAACGCGCACCTGGTGTCGTACCCGGAGCTGGACTGGGCCGCGTTCGCGCAGCGCTTCGTCGAAAGCCTGGGCCTGGTGTTCAACCCCTACACCACCCAGATCGAGCCGCACGACAACGTGGCCGAAATCGGCGACGCCAGCCGCCGCGTCAACACCATCCTGATCGACCTGGCGCGCGACATCTGGGGCTACATCTCGCTGGGCTACTTCAAGCAGAAGCTCAAGGAAGGCGAAGTCGGCTCTTCGACCATGCCGCACAAGGTCAACCCGATCGACTTCGAAAACGCCGAAGGCAATTTCGGCATCGCCAATGCACTGTTCGAGCATTTTTCCGCCAAGCTGCCGATCAGCCGCTGGCAGCGCGACCTGACCGATTCCACCGTGCTGCGCGCGCTGGGCACCGCGTTCGGTCATACCCAGGTCGCGCTGGATTCGCTGGCCAAGGGCCTGGGCAAGCTGACCGTCAATCCCGAGCGTCTGGATGCCGATCTGGATGCGGCCTGGGAAGTGCTGGCCGAAGCCGTGCAGACGGTGATGCGTCGCCACGGCCTGCCCAACCCGTACGAACAGCTCAAGGCGCTGACCCGCGGCCAGGGCATCACCGCCGCGTCCATGCAGGCCTTTGTGGAAAGCCTGCAATTGCCGGAGCAGGACAAGCAGCGCCTGCGCGCGCTGACGCCGGGCGCCTACACCGGGCTGGCCGAACAGCTGGCGCGCGCCATCTAAGCGGCGGCATCTAACGCCCGTTATCACGCCCTTGTATCCAGCTGTCAGGAGTATTGCCATGGCAT
Organism: Xanthomonas sp. CFBP 8151; assembly: GCF_011761885.1. NCBI lineage: Bacteria > Pseudomonadati > Pseudomonadota > Gammaproteobacteria > Lysobacterales > Lysobacteraceae > Xanthomonas > Xanthomonas sp. CFBP 8151. The sequence continues at coordinate 312,425 of NZ_JAASQZ010000003.1, read as the reverse complement.
TGCGCTCGCTGCTGTCTGTCTCCCTGCTTGCGTCGGTGGCCTGCGGATTGCTGGCCTGCGGGAAGCAGGCCGCTCCCGACTCGCACCCCGACGCTGCCGCTGCCGCGCCGCAAGCGCCGGCCGGCGCGTCGATCGCACCGGTGCCGTCGGTGCCGTCGGTCCCGAGCCTGGACGGCGCTAGCCAGGCCGCCAGCACCGGCGAGCGGCCGACACTGATGATCACCTCAACCGGCGGCACGGTCAGCTGCGAGGGGCATAACGTCGACCTGACCGGCCAGAACGCCAATCTGGTCCTCAAGGGCGCCTGCGGCACGGTCGCCGTGCTGGGGCAGCATGCGATCGTGCACATCGAGCACGCCGAGGCAGTGCGCTTGGTCGGCGACGATGCCCAGCTCACCCTCGCTGGCGATGCCAGGACCGTCGAAGTGTTGAGTCGCTCCTCCATGCTCAAGGCCGGTCGCATCGACACCCTGCTGGTACCTGGCGACAACAATCAGGTACAGGCGCAGGCGATCGCCTCCGCCACGCTGCACGGCCGCGGCAACCGCATCACCCAGCAATCCGGCAACGCCGTGCTCAACGACTACGGCAGCGACAATCAGATCTCCACCCGCTGACCCGCCGCCGGCCCCCCAGGTCATCGGTGGCCCGTAGATGCACTGAAACCTTCGCGATACCCGCATCCAAGGCGTCGTACGGCGGGCTGGACCACTGCACCGCCGTCAGGCGGGCGCGGCCGGTGCTCGGAATCGGCATGTATCACTCGTACACTGCGGTTCTGAGCGCGCCGTCCCACCACCTGACGACCGCTGGCTACGTTGTTTTGTTAGCCGCTCCAAGCCACCTCGCCGGCCGCACCGTGCCGGCCCTCCAGTCGGACCCGTGACACCATGAAAAAAACCCCCGCAAAGAAGATCGCCGCCAGGAAAGGCGCGCCGCTGCCCTTCGAGATCCACGCCACCCGCGACCAGCCGCTGGGCATGCCGGTCGAGCGCTTCCTGCGCAACTACTGGCACAAGCACCCGCTGCTGATCCGCAACGCGTTTGCAGACTTCCAGTCCCCGCTGCAGCCCGAAGACCTGGCCGGCCTGGCTTGCGAAGACGGCGTGCTGGCACGCCTGATCAGCCACGACCGTGCCACGGACGACTGGACCGTGCGCACCGGCCCGTTCCAGGAAGCCGACTTCCCCGGCCTGCCCGACCATGACTGGACCCTGTTGGTGCAGGACGTGGACAAGTGGGACGCCGACGTACGCGTGCTGCTGGAACAGTTCCGCTTCCTGCCGCGCTGGCGTATCGACGACATCATGATCAGTTTCGCCGCCACCGGTGGCTCGGTCGGCGCGCATGTCGACCATTACGACGTGTTCCTGCTGCAGGGCCATGGCCGCCGCCGCTGGCAGATCGACGCGCGCGCGCAGCAAGGCCGCAAGGCCGCGCCGCTGGCGTTCCGCGACGATGTCGAGCTCAAGCTGCTGCGCGACTTCAAGCCCACCCACGACTGGGTGCTGGCTCCGGGCGACATGCTGTACCTGCCGCCGCTGGTGCCGCACCACGGCGTGGCCGAAGACGCCTGCCTGACCTTCTCCATCGGTACCCGCGCGCCGTCCTCGGCCGAGCTGATCGGCGACTATCTGGACACCTTGATCGCCGATGCCGACGAGGCGGTGCGCTATCACGACGAAGACCTCAAGGTGCCGGCCGATCCTTACGAGATCGACGTTACCGCGATGAACCGCGCGGTCGAAGCGCTCAATGCCTTGCGCATGAACGACCCGGATCGCCTGGGTGACTGGTTCGGTCGCTTCATGACCACCTACCGCGCCTCGGGCGATGTGGTGCCGGCGCCCGAACCGATCCCCCGCGAGGCGGTCGAGCAGGCCCTGGACGAAGGCGTCCTGCTGCACCGTCACCCCTGGTCGCGGCTGGCCTGGCGGCGCGCCAAGCGTGGCGCCACCCTGTTCTGCAGTGGCCTGGAGTTCGCGCTGTCGGCCAAGGACGCCGCACGGCTGGCCGCGGCCGAAGAGATCGACGGCGCGCTGTATGCGCAGCTGTCCAACCGTGGCCGCGAGGTGGTGCTGGAGCTGCTGGCGCAGGGCCATTACCAGCGCGCCCACGAGGACGCGGAGGACGACATCGACGACGACCAGGCCCACGTCCTGAGCCTGTCGGGCGACCATGACGACGCCGAGGCCGAAGCCGACACGCCGGATGCGGACGATGAGATCGACGCCGAGGCCGACGTCGAGCAGGTCGCCGATGCCGCGGACGGCCCGGCCCAGGCCGACGAGGCCGAACACGGCGAGGATGCCGACCAGAACGACGACAGCCGGCTGGCCGACGACGGCGCGGCATCGGACGCTGGCGACGACGGGTCCGACCAGCGCTCATGAGTCCCCAGGCCGGGCCGCAGGTCGTCCCGCTGGATGCGGCATCCGACGCTGCGGCCCTGCTTGCGCTGCGCCTGGCCTGCGGCACTGGCGGCGCCGACCACAGCGGGACTGCAGAATGGGACGCACTGGACCCACTCAGCCTGCAACTGGCCCTGCGCAACGAGGGTGGCCAGCTGATCGGCTCGGTGCGGCTGACGGCAGATCGGCGTATCGACAGGCTCGGCGTGCTGCCGGGCTGGCGCCGCCGCGGCCTCGCCGACGCGTTGCTCGCAGCGGCCGTCGCCAACGCGCGACAACGTGGCTGGCCCGGCGTACGGACGCGCGTGACCCCAAGCGCCGAGGCCGTGTTCGCACGTCTAGGCTTTCTGCCGGACACCTGTGACGGCGTGCATCCAGATCGCGCCGCAGCCGCGGGCGATCGGCCGGGCAGGCCCCTGCACCGCCGTCTCGACGGCCCGATGGCGGTGGACGACCTGCGCGCGGCCCTGGCTGCCACCACCGGCTTGCTGTGCGCCGCACGCCGCCAGGTACTGATCTATACGCGGGCACTGGATCCGCCGCTGTTCGACAACGCCGCAGTGCTCGATGCGCTGCGCCGCTTCGCCACCGCCCGCCACGACAAACGCGTGCAGGTGTTGGTGCAGGACACCGCCGTCGCAGGCGCCAACAGTAGCGCGATGTTGCGGCTGGCCCAGCGCCTGCCCAGCGTGTTCCGCTTCCGCGCGGTCAGCGATCCGGTCGATGCCAGCTACGCGTCGGCCTATGTGGTGGGCGATGACGCCTACTACTTTCGTCCAACTGGCCATCGCTTCGACGATGGCGAAACCTGGCTTTCGGGGGCAGCGCGCAGCCGCCAGCTGGAGCGCGAATTCGCGCAGATATGGGAGCGCAGCGCGCTTTGGAACGAACCGCGCGCACTCGGCATCTGAGACCGCAGCGCCCTTCGCACGTGGGCGCCAGGCGGTTGCACCTACCCGTCCGGTCAGCTGGCAGACGCCCCCTCACTAACGCAAGGGGGTATAATTTTTCGAGATTTGAGACCGACCGACAGGGCATCTCGCCCTGCCGCTTCCGCACAATCATCCCCACAGCAGACCCGACTTACCATCGTGGATAATCTCCTAAAGCAGTTCGCACAGTCATCGCAGCTCGCCGGCGGCAACGCCGCCTATATCGAGGATCTGTACGAGCAGTACCTCGTCGCCCCGGACAGTGTCGACCCGAAGTGGAAGAGCTATTTCGATGGCTTCAAGGGTCGCGATGCCGGTGATGTGCCGCACTCGGCGGCCATTGCCCACATCCTCACCGCCTCCAAGCAGGCTGCCAGCGCCGGGACCGGCGCAGGGGCCAGTGACGAGCGCGAGCGCAACGTCGGCCGCCTGATCACCGCCTATCGTGCGCGTGGTCACCTCGGCGCGCAGCTCGACCCGCTCGGCCTGACCCCGCCGGTCAACCCGCCCGATCTGGACCTGCCGTTCCACAGCCTGTCGCAGGCGGATCTGGACAGCGAGTTCAGCACCGGCGGCGTCGGCGGCCAGCCGCGCATGAAGCTGAAGGACCTGCTAACCCGCCTGAAGGCGACCTACGCCAGCACCATCGGCGCAGAGTTCATGCACATCCAGGAATTCGACCAGCGCCAGTGGATCTACAAGCGCCTGGAAGATGCCGGCGGCAAGATCGCCGGCGACGCGGCCAGCCGCAAGCGCACGCTGGAGCGGCTCACCGCCGCCGAAGGCCTGGAGCGCTACCTGCATACCAAGTACGTCGGCCAGAAGCGCTTCTCGCTGGAAGGCGGCGACGCGCTGATCCCGATGATGGACGAGATCATTCGCCAGTCCGGCAGCGATCAGGTCAAGGACATCGTGATCGGCATGGCCCACCGCGGCCGCCTCAACGTGCTGGTCAACACGCTGGGCAAGAACCCCCGCAAGCTGTTCGACGAGTTCGAAGGCAAGTTCGAGCACGCCCACGACGACCGCGCGCATACCGGCGACGTCAAGTACCACATGGGTTTCTCGGCCGACATCGCGGTCGGTGGCGACAAGCAGGTGCATCTGGCACTGGCCTTCAACCCCTCGCACCTGGAAATCGTCGACCCGGTCGTGGTCGGCAGCGTGCGTTCGCGTCAGGAACGCTTCGGCGATGCCGAGCGCAAGACCGTGCTGCCGATCCTGATCCACGGCGATGCCGCATTCGCCGGCCAGGGCGTGGTGATGGAACTGTTCCAGATGTCGCAGGCGCGCGGTTTCGCCGTCGGCGGCACCGTGCACATCGTGATCAACAACCAGATCGGCTTCACCACCAGCGCCCGCGACGACGCCCGTTCCACGCTGTACTGCACCGACGTGGCCAAGATGATCGGCGCGCCGGTGTTCCACGTGAACGGCGACGACCCGGACGCGGTCATGTTCGTGTCCAAGCTGGCCTACGAGTTCCGCCAGCAGTTCAAGAAGGACGTGGTCATCGACCTGGTCTGCTACCGCCGTTGGGGCCATAACGAGGCCGACGAACCAGCAGCGACCCAGCCGGTGATGTACCAGACCATCCGCAAGCACAAGACCACACGCGAGCTGTACGCCGCCAAGCTGGAAGGCGAGGGCCTGCTGAGCGCCGACGAGGCCAAGGCGCTGGTGGACGGTTACCGCAACAAGCTCGATTCGGGCGAATACACCACCGAGCTGGCGACACGCAAGCCGGACGAATTTGCCATCGACTGGTCCAAGTATCTGGTCGGCACCGCTGCCGATCCGGTCGACACCCGCGTCAAGCGCGAGCAGCTGGATCGTCTGGCCAAGCTGATCACCACGATCCCGCAAGGCGTCGAGCTGCATGCGCGCGTCGGCAAGATCTACGACGACCGCGTCAAGATGGCCGCCGGCGAGCAGGCCGGCGACTGGGGCTTTGCCGAAAACCTGGCCTATGCGACCTTGCTGGCCGAAGGCCACAAGCTGCGCCTGGTCGGCCAGGATGCCGGGCGCGGCACGTTCTTCCACCGTCACGCGATCCTGCATGACCAGAAGACCGACAGCTATTACCTGCCGCTGCGCCAGCTGGTGCAGAACCCCGAAGACGCCACCATCATCGACTCGCTGCTCAGCGAAGAAGCGGTGATGGGCTTCGAATACGGCTACTCCACCACCGACCCGAATGCGTTGTGCATCTGGGAAGCGCAGTTCGGCGACTTCGCCAACGGCGCGCAGGTGGTGATCGACCAGTTCATCGCCGCTGGCGAAGCCAAGTGGGGCCGCATTGCGGGCCTGTCGCTGTTCCTGCCGCACGGCTACGAAGGCCAGGGTCCGGAGCACAGCTCCGCGCGTCTGGAGCGCTTCCTGCAGCTGTGCGCGCTGGAGAACATGCTGGTCTGCGTGCCGACCACGCCGGCGCAGTGCTTCCACATGATCCGCCGCCAGATGCGCATGACCACCCGCAAGCCGCTGGTGGTGATGACGCCCAAGTCGTTGCTGCGCCACAAGCTGGCGGTGTCGAGCCTGGAAGAACTGGCCGAGGGCGAGTTCCAGCATCTGATTCCCGACGCCAAGGCCGATGCCGGCAAGGTCAAGCGCGTGGTGCTGTGCTCGGGCAAGGTCTATTACGACCTGCTCGAAGACCAGACCAAGCGTGGCCAGGACGACGTCGCCATCCTGCGCGTGGAGCAGCTGTATCCGTTCCCGCGTGCGCAGCTGGCCGCCGAGCTCAAGGCCTATGCCAACGCCACCGACGTGGTGTGGTGCCAGGAAGAACCGCAGAACCAGGGTGCGTGGTACCAGATCCGTCACCATCTGAATTTCTGCCTGGCCAGCGGTCAGAGCCTGCATTACGCCGGCCGTGCCCGTTCGCCCTCGCCTGCCGCCGGCCACATGGCCGACCACATCGTCGAGCAGCAGAAGCTGGTCGCCGATGCGCTACTCAATCCGTTCAACGACCAAGTCGCTGAATAACTCCTCTTCCCCAAAGAACGAAAACCCTAGGACGCTCCCCGAATGGCCACCGAAGTCAAAGTTCCGGTACTGCCCGAATCCGTTTCCGACGCCACCATCGCCAGCTGGCACAAGAAGGCCGGTGAAGCGGTCAAGCGCGACGAGAATCTGGTCGACCTGGAAACCGACAAGGTCGTGTTGGAAGTTCCTTCGCCGGTCGACGGCGTACTGAAGGAAATCAAGTTCGAAGCCGGCAGCACCGTCACCAGCAACCAGATCCTGGCAATCATCGAAGAAGGCGCCGTGGCTGCGGCCGCACCGGCCGACGAGAAGAAGGCCGATGCACCGGCGCCTGCCGCTGCTGCACCGGTCGCGGCGCCGGCCCCGGCTGCTGCCGCTGCGCCTGCCGCTGCGTCCAAGTCCGCTGCCGATGCCTTGCCCCCGGGTGCGCGTTTTTCCGCAATCACCCAGGGCGTGGATCCGGCCCAGGTCGAAGGCACCGGCCGTCGTGGCGCGGTGACCAAGGAAGACATCGTCAACTTCGCCAAAGCCGGCGGTGTGGGCAAGGCGTCCGGCGCCCGTCCGGAAGAGCGCGTGCCGATGACCCGCGTGCGCAAGACCATCGCCAAGCGCCTGATGGAGTCCAAGAACTCCACCGCGATGCTGACCACTTTCAACGAGGTCAACCTCGCCAAGGTGTCGGCCGCGCGCAAGGAGCTGCAGGACGAATTCCAGAAGGCGCACGGCATCAAGCTCGGTTTCATGAGCTTTTTCGTCAAGGCCGCCGCCAACGCGCTGCAGCGCTTCCCGCTGGTCAATGCCTCGATCGACGGCGACGACATCATCTATCACGGCTACAGCGACATCTCGATTGCGGTCTCGACCGAGAAGGGCCTGGTCACGCCGGTGCTGCGTAACGTCGAGCGCCAGTCGTTCGCCGACGTCGAGCAGGGCATTGCGGACTACGCCGCCAAGGCGCGCGCCGGCAAGCTGGGACTGGACGATCTGCAGGGCGGTACGTTCACCATCACCAACGGCGGCACCTTCGGCTCGCTGCTGTCCACCCCGATCATCAACCCGCCGCAGAGCGCCATCCTGGGCATGCACGCGATCAAGGAGCGTCCGATTGCCGAAAACGGCCAGATCGTGATCGCCCCGATGATGTATCTGGCGCTGTCCTACGACCACCGCATCATCGACGGCAAGGATTCGGTGCAGTTCCTGGTCGACATCAAGAATCAGCTGGAAAACCCGGGCCGGATGTTGTTCGGTCTGTAAGAGCCGGGAATCGGGAATGGAGACTGGGGAATGGGACAAGCGCCCATCAACCGCTCCATTCCCGCCTGGACCTGGATGGGACGCGGCAGGCGCACGCATGCGCTCTTGCGATTCTCCATTCCCTATTCCCCATTCCCGTGAGCAAATGAAATGAGCGAACAATTCGACGTCGTCGTCATCGGTGCCGGTCCGGCCGGTTATCACGCTGCGATTCGCGCGGCCCAGCTGGGCATGAAGGTCGCCTGCATCGACGCGGCCATCGGCAAGGACGGCAAGCCTGCACTGGGCGGCACCTGCCTGCGCGTGGGCTGCATTCCGTCCAAGGCGCTGCTGGATTCCTCGCGCCAGTTCTGGAACATGGGCCACCTGTTCGGCGACCACGGCATCAGCTTCAACGACGCCAAGATGGACGTGCCCACCATGATCGGCCGCAAGGACAAGATCGTGAAGCAGTTCACCGGCGGCATCGCGATGCTGTTCAAGGCCAACAAGATCACCCCGTACTACGGCTTCGGCCAGCTGCTGCCGGGCAACATCGTCAAGGTCGCCCAGCACGAAGGCGGCGAGATCGCGCTCAAGGGCACCAACGTGATCCTGGCGCCGGGCTCGGAGTCGATCGAGCTGCCGTTTGCCAAGTTCGAAGGCGACACCATCGTCGACAATGTCGGCGGCCTGGATTTCACTGCCGTTCCCAAGCGTCTGGCGGTGATCGGTGCCGGCGTGATCGGCCTGGAGCTGGGCAGCGTGTGGAAGCGCCTGGGCGCCGAGGTCACCATCCTCGAAGCGCTGCCGGATTTCCTGGCGCTGGCCGATGCCGAAGTGGCCAAGACCGCGCTGAAGGAATTCAAGAAGCAGGGCCTGGACATCAAGCTCGGCGCCAAGGTCAGCAAGACCGAGATCACCGGCAGCGGCGATGCCAAGCAGGTGGTGGTCAGCTATACCGACGCCGCTGGCGAGCAGACCCTGACCGTGGACAAGTTGCTGGTGGCCGTAGGCCGCAAGGCTGCGACCAAGAACCTGCTGGCCGAGGGCACCGGCGTTAAGCTCAACGAGCGTGGCCAGATCGAAGTGGACGGGCATTGCCACACCGGCGTCGATGGCGTGTGGGCGGTCGGCGACTGCGTGCGTGGCCCGATGCTGGCGCACAAGGGCTTCGAGGAAGGCATCGCGGTGGCCGAGCTAATCGCTGGCCTGCCCGGCCATGTCAACTTCGACACCATTCCGTGGGTCATCTACACCGAGCCGGAAATCGCCTGGGTCGGCAAGACCGAGCAGCAGTTGAAGGCCGAGGGTGTGGCCTACAAGGCCGGCAGCTTCCCGTTCGCGGCGATCGGCCGCGCGGTGGCCATGGGCGAGCCGGCCGGCTTCGTCAAGGTCATCGCCGATGCCGAAACCGATCGCGTGCTGGGCATGCACCTGGTCGGCGTGGGCGTGTCGGAGCTGGTCCACGAAGGCGTGCTGACGATGGAATTCAACGGCTCGGCCGATGATCTGGCACGCATCTGCCACGCCCACCCGACGCTGTCCGAAGCGATCCACGACGCCGCGATGGCAGTGAGCAAGCGCGCGATTCATAAGGCCAACTGAGCCGGGAATCGGGAGTGGGGAATTGGGAATCGTAAGAGCGTTCCCATCACCTCGCTCTTCATGCTGACGCCGGACCCAGGTCCGGCGTCATGCGTTCTGGCTTCTGTGTTTGCTTTGACCCATTCCCTATTCCCCACTCCCGGTTCCCGAATCCCATGAAAAGCATCTGCGTCTACTGCGGTTCCAATGCCGGCAACAAGCCCGCCTACGCCGAGCGCGCCACCGCGCTGGGGCAGCGCATCGCCGAGCAGGGCCTGCGGCTGGTCTATGGCGGCGGCAACGTCGGGTTGATGGGCACCGTGGCCAATGCGGTGCTGGCGGCCGGTGGCGAGGTCACCGGGGTGATTCCGCAGCAGCTGGCCGATTGGGAAGTGGCGCACCGTGGACTGACCACACTGGAAATCGTCGGCTCCATGCATGAGCGCAAGATGCGTATGTTCGAGCTGTCCGATGCCTTTGTCGCCCTGCCCGGCGGCTTCGGCACGATGGAAGAGATCTTCGAGATGCTGACCTGGCGCCAGCTCGGCATCGGCAACAAGCCCTGCGCGTTCCTGGACATCGAAGGGTTTTACGCACCGCTGATCGGCATGATCGATCGCATGGTGGAAGAGCGCTTCCTGCACCCGGACCAGCGCAGCGACCTGTGGTACGGCGCCGATATCGAACAGATGCTGCAGTGGATGCAGCGCTACACGCCGGCGCAGGCCTCCAAGTGGATCGACGAGAAGCGCCGCTCCACCCTGGTGTGATGCGGGGGCGAGGTAAGCTCCCTACCCCATCGCAGGCCAGGCCAGGCATCAGGCATGCGCACCAACAGGCGCGCAGCGGCGCTGTAGTCATACGTCAGCTGCGTGGAAGTGCAGCGACGCACCGGACCATGTCCTACTTATGCGGCCATCGCTCGGGCGCGATGCCGCACCCGGCGGCGCTGCCACGTCACGCACCGTGCGTCACGTTGTTCACCAGGTCGACAGAGCAACGACAGCGCGCGCGCGCAACCGCCCGGGAGCCAGCGCGCGCTCATTGCACATCCGCCCCGTCGCAACGCCCCATCGAACACCCTGCCGGTCTGCAAGCTTGCCGATGGCTGCAGCGTCCGGCACGACCGGCTCGCATAGAATGGCGACGATGCTCGATACCCTCGCCGCTGATGCGCACCACAGCCTGGACATCAAGCACAGTCGCTTTCTGGCCAACGCTGCGGCACTGGATTCTCCCGCACAGGCGCTGGAGATCGTGCAGCGCGTATCCGTTGCCGATGCCACCCACAACTGCTGGGCCTATCGATTCGGGCAGGACTATCGCTCCAGCGACGACGGCGAGCCCAGCGGCACCGCCGGGCGGCCGATTCTCGCGGCCATTGATGGCCAGGGCTACGACCGCGTGGTCGTGGTGGTCACGCGCTGGTATGGCGGCATCAAGCTCGGCGCCGGTGGACTGGTGCGTGCCTATGGCGGCGCAGCGGCCGAATGCCTGCGACTGGCGACGCGACAGCCATTGATTGCGCTGTCGCTGCTCGACCTGCAATGCCGGTTCGACGACCTGGGCCTGGTGCATGCTGCATTGAGCGCCTTCCACGCCGACAAGCTGGACGAGCGTTTCGACGCGCAGGGCGCCGCACTGCGCGTGCAACTGCCTGCCGATCAACTGGCCGGCTTGAAAACGCGCCTGTGCGACGCCACTCGCAACCGTGTCCATCTCTCGTCACCGGAAGCCGCATGAACCAGCCAGCCGCCGCCAGGCCCAACCCATTGCGGAAGCTTGGCAGCCTGCGCACCTTGTGGCCCTTCGTGCGGCGCCAGCGTGGCCTGTTCGCCGCCTGGCTGATCGCACTGGCCATTTCCTCGGCCGCGACATTGAGCCTGCCGGCGGCGGTCAAGCAGATGATCGACCATGGTTTCTCCGGCGGCTCGCAGATCAACCACGCCTTCGCGCTGCTGTTCGCGGTGGCGGTGGTGCTGGCGGTGGCAACGGCCGCGCGCTTTTATTTCGTCGCGTTGCTGGGCGAAAAGGTGGTGGCCGACTTGCGCGGCCGCCTCTACGCGCATCTGATCGGGCTGGATGCCGGCTTTCATGACCGCAGCCGCAGTGGCGAGCTGGTGTCGCGCCTGTCGGCAGACAGCGAGCTGCTGCGCGGCGTGATCGGTACCACCATGTCGGTGGCGTTGCGCAGCTCGGTGACGGTGATCGGCAGCATGGTGATGCTGTTCGTCACCAGCCCGCGGCTGGCCGGCTTCACCTTGGTCGGCATTCCGCTGGCGGTGCTGCCGATCGTGCTGGGCGCACGCCGCCTGCAGAAGATCTCGCGCGCCAGCCAGGACCGCGTTGCCGATGCCAACACCCTGGCAGCCGAAACGCTGGGCGCGGTGCGCACCGTGCAGGCGCACGCGCGCGAGCGCTACGAGAGCCAGCGGTTCAGCCAGGCACTGTTCGCCGCGATCGATACCGCGCGGCTGCGCATCCGCACCCAGGCCACCGTGACGGCGGTGGCGATCCTGCTGATCTTCGGCGCCATCGTCGGTGTGCTGTGGCTGGGCGCGCACGATGTGATCGCCGGACGCATGACCCCCGGCACCTTGGGACAGTTCGTGTTGTACGCACTGATCGGCGGCGGGTCGGTCGGTGCCTTGGCCGAGGTCTGGAACGAGTTGCAGCGCGCGGCCGGAGGCATGGGCCGGGTTGGCGAGTTGCTCGACGAGCAGCCGGCGATCGTCGCGCCGGCCACGCCGCAGCCCTTGCCGCAGCCGCTGCGCGGCGCGATCCACTTCGATCGGGTGGTATTTCATTATCCGCAGCGCCCCGACGCGCCGGCGCTGGATGGCTTCGACCTGCATGTCCATCCGGGCGAAACCGTGGCGCTGGTCGGGCCCTCCGGCGCCGGCAAGAGCACGGTGCTGGCGATGTTGCTGCGCTTCCACGACCCGGTCAGCGGCAGGTTGCGCATCGACGAGGTGGACCTGCGCGATACCGACCCGGTACTGCTGCGCGAACGCATTGCATTGGTGCCGCAGCAGCCCACGCTGTTTGCCGCCAGCGCCGCCGACAACATCCGCTATGGGCGCCTGGACGCCAGCGATGCGGAGGTGCAAGCCGCCGCTGCAGCCGCCGAGGCAGACAGTTTCATCCGCGCCTTGCCGCAGGGCTACGCCAGCGAACTCGGCGAACGCGGCACGCGCCTGTCCGGCGGCCAGCAGCAACGGGTGGCGATCGCGCGCGCCTTGCTCAAGGACGCGCCGATCCTGCTGCTGGACGAGGCCACCAGCGCGCTGGATGCGCAGAGCGAACGTGCCGTGCAGCAGGCGCTGGACCGGTTGATGGAAGGCCGCACCACGCTGGTCATCGCCCATCGCCTGGCCACCGTGCTCAAGGCCGACCGCATCGTGGTGATGGATGCCGGCCGCATCGTCGCGCAGGGCACGCACGCGCAGTTGATCGCCGAAGATGGTCTGTACGCGGAGCTGGCGCGGCTGCAGTTCATCGATCAGTGACGTCTGGGCGACACCGGCATGTGCTGTCATGCCGGCATGTCCGCGGCAGCGGCCCGGGCCGATCCAGCGCCCCCACGCGCCCCTAAATGACGACGTCACGCATGCCCCGCCCCAGAACCACCATTCGCCAGCTCAGTTACTTCGTCGCGCTCGCCGACACCGGCAGCTTCACCCGCGCCGCCGAGCAGATGGGCGTGTCGCAACCGTCGCTGTCGCAACAGATCCGTGCGCTGGAAACCATCGTCGGCGCCGCGCTGTTCGAACGCGGCGTGCCGGCCATCCTGACGCCATTGGGGCGCGACCTGCTCGAACGCGCGCGCAGCATCCTGCTGGACGTCGCCGACCTGGAAGACGTCCGCGCCACCTCGGCCGACACCCTGATCGGCACCATCCGGCTGGGCGTGTCGCCCACGCTGGGCGCCTACCTGATGCCGAGCCTGGTGGCGCGCCTGCATCGCGAACACCCGGCACTGCGCGTGCACGTGCGCGAAGGCCTGCCCACCGTGCTCGCCAGTGGCCTGGCCAGCGGCGTGCACGACCTGATCCTGGCGCAATTGCCGGTGGCCGGGCGCGGCCTGCATAGCGAGCGGCTGTTTCGCGAACCGCTGCATGTGACCATGGCCGCCGATCACCCGTTGCGTGCCAAGACCTGCATCACGCCGGCTGATCTGCGCGGCACCAACCTGCTCACCTTGATGCCTGAGTACCGCCTGGCCGAACAGGTGGCGGCGATCGCCATGGACGTCGGTGCCAATGTGCTGCGCGATTACGAAGGCACCAGCCTGGATGCGATCCGCCAGATGGCCGGGATGGGCATGGGTCTTGCATTGCTGCCAGACCTGTATGTGCGCCAGGAAATCCGCGAGGGCGACGATGTCGTGGTCCGGCCGATCAAAGGCGGACGCTACTATAGGGAGATCGGGCTGTTGTGGCGGCAGGGCGCAGGACGCGCGCCGGCCTTCGGTCTGATCGCCGATCTTCTGCGTGCGGTGGCCGCATAGGAAAATCCTATGCGTCGAATAAGCGCGGCGGCCTTGTTCGCCAGCTGCAACTCGTCAATGCTTCATTGAACTCATCAACGGAAATCGAATGGCGGGCAAGCAGATCGGATGGCGGGAAGCGGGAGCCTGGCTGGCGGAGATCGTCGGGCCGGACATGCCCTATGTGCGCCTGGCCATGGTGTACGGGGTCGCGATCAGCCTGCTGTCGCTGGCCACGCCGATCTCGGTGCAGTTGCTGATCAACAGCGTGGCCAATACCGCACTGCCGGCGCCGTTGTGGACCCTGTCGAGCCTGTTGCTGGGCCTGTTGCTGCTGGTGGCCGGCCTGAGCGCGATGCGGGTATGGGTCATGGCGCTGTTCGAGCGCCGGCTGTTCGCGCGCGTGGTGTCGGAAATCACCGTGCGCGCGGTGCATGCGCAGAATCCATTCTTCGCCGACCAGAACCGCGGCGACATGTTCAACCGCTACTTCGATCTGGTGGTGGTGCAGAAAGCGGTGCCGAGCCTGGCCATCGGCGCCTTCACCATCGTGCTGCAATCGGCGGTCGGGCTGATACTCACCAGTTTCTACCACCCGTTCTTTCTGGGCTTCAATGCCTTGCTGCTGCTGGTCATCTTCGGCATCTGGATGATCTGGTCGCGCGGGTCGATCCGCACCGCGGTCGACCTGAGCCATGCCAAGCACGAGGCCGCGCGCTGGCTGGAAAGTGTCGGCGGCTCCAACGGCTTCTATAAATCCAGCCGCCACCTCAACTTTGCGATGGACCGCTCCGAGTCCGTCACCGCCGCCTATGTCGACCGGCATCGGCGCCACTTCCGTTACAGTTTTACCCAGACGGTCGCGTTCCTGCTGGTCTATGCGATCGCCAGCGCGGCGCTGCTGGCGCTGGGCGGCAACCTGATCCTGCGTGGCGAGCTATCGATCGGCCAGCTGGTGGCCGCCGAGCTGATCCTCAGCGCGGTCTTCTACGGCATCTCGCAACTCGGTGCGTATCTGGACGCGTTCTACGACCTGGTCGCCAGCTCAGAGGAACTGTCGCTGCTGTTCGCCATTCCGCAGGAACGTGCGGTCGTGGCGCCCGGCAAGACGCCCGGCAACAGCGCGGTGCGCCTGGATGGCGTGGTGATCGACGGCGCGCGTTTCGATTTTTCGCTGACTGCCGGCGAGCAGCTGGTGACGATCGCCGATGGCGGCGCGGAGCGGCTGCTGGCGATGATCCTCAAGCGCCATGTGGTACCCGATCGCGGGCTGGTCATGGTGGGCGGTGCGGACATGGCCACCTTCGACATGTATCTGTTGCGCTCGGAAGTGACGGTGCTCGACCGGCCGACCATCGTCGAGGTCACCATCCGCGAATATCTGGCGCTGGCGTCGGCCGATGTGAGCTCCGAAGCGATGCTGGAAGCAATCGATGCGGTGGGCTTGCGCACCCGCATCGCCGCGCTGCCGCAAGGCCTGGACACGCGGCTGGCCGCCTCCGGCTATCCGCTGTGGATCGGTGAAGTGATGGCCTTGAAGCTGGCCAACGCGCTGTTGGTGCGCCCGCGTGTGCTGATGCTGTCGCAGCTGTACGACCTGATTCCCGCCGACCGCCTGGCCGGCGTGCTGCGACGTCTGAAGGCGGCCGGCACCACCGTGCTGTTGTGCACCGGCCGGCCGGAGGACATCACCCTGGATGGCTGGTTCCACCTGCAGCCCGAGCGACAGCAGCGCTTTGCCACCCGCGCCGAACTGATCGCCTCCACGCAGGAGGCCAACGATGCAGCACGCTACTGATCGCAACGCGCACTTCCCCACCCTGGCGGCGATGCGCCCACCCAGCATCGCCAAGGCGCTGGCCTGGATGCTGCTGATCGGCATTGTCATTGCCAGCGCGATCCTGGCGCTAGCGCCGTGGGTGCAGACCGCCAGCGGCAAGGGCCAGGTGGTGGCGCTGGATCCGGGCGACCGCCAGCAGCAGGTCACCGCCTTCGTGCCAGGCCGGGTCGAACGCTGGTATGTGCACGACGGCCAGCATGTCTCGCGCGGCGATCCGATCGCGCGCGTCGGCGACCTGGACCCGGATCTGCTTGTTCGCCTGGCCAGCGAACGGGCCCAGGTGCAGGCGGAAATCACCGCGATCCAGCAATCGCGCGCGGTTGCCAGCATCGATGTGGCGCGCAGCAGGCAATTGCTCGCCGAAGGGCTGGCCGGCCGCCGCGACTTCGAACTGACCCAGATCAAGGTCGCCGAGGCCGATGCCAAGCTGGCCGAATCGCGCGCCAAGCTGACCCGCATCGACATCCAGTTGAACCGCCAGTCGGCGCAGTTGGTGCGCGCACCGCGCGATGGCCGCGTGCAGCAGCTCAACGCCGCCAGCGGCAGTGCGATGGTCTCGCCCGGCACGGTGCTGGCGGTGATTGCGCCGGAGCGGGTGGAGCGTGCGGTCGAGTTGTATATCGACGGTCGCGACGTGCCGCTGATCCGCCCCGGCCGCCCGGTGCGGCTGGAGTTCGAGGGCTGGCCGGCGATCCAGTTCAGCGGCTGGCCGTCAGTGGCGCACGGCATGTTCGATGGCCGCGTGCGCGCCATCGACCCCAATGCCGCGCCCGATGGGCTGTTCCGTATCCTGGTCGAACCGCAGCCGGGCAAGCCGGCCTGGCCGGCGCAGGAATTCGCCCGCCAGGGCGGCAAGGTGCGCGGCTGGGTGCAGGGCGAAACGGTGAGGGTGGGCTACGAACTGTGGCGCCAGCTCAACAATTTCCCGCTGGAGTTCGGCCGCCGTCCGGCGGCAACGACGACGCAGGATGAGGGCAAGGCCAAGGCGGCGCCCAAGGCCGAAGACGACGAGACCGGCAAGAAATGATCCGCCGTCTTGTCGCCGTGCTGATCGCGCTCGCCCCGGGCGTGGTCGCCGCCCAGACCACCCCGCTGACGCTGGATGACGTGCTGCGCTCCTCTGCCCGCTCTTCCCCGCAGATCGTCGAAGCGCTGGCCAAGGTCCGCCAGGCCGAGGGCAAGGGCATCTCGGCCGACGGTGCGTTCGATACCGTGTTCGATCTCGACGGCCGCTCGCGCGAGGCCGGCTACTACGACGGCAGCACGATCGAAAGCACCGTCAAGCGTCCCTTCGACGACAACGGCGGCTATTACTACGGCGGTTATCGTTCCTCGCGCGGTGCGTTCCCGGTCTACGAGGACAAGTCCTACACCGACCGCGGCGGCGAAGTGAAAGTCGGCGCGCTGTATGCGCTGCTGCGCGACCGGGTGGTCGACGAGCGCCGCACCCGCCGCAACGTTGCCGGTGGCGATATCGATGTCGCCCAGTACGAGGCGCAAATGGTCGCCATCGGCGTCCAACGCCGCGCGGTGGATGCCTACCAGAGCTGGGTCGCGGCCGGCCTGAAACTGCGCGCCTACAGCGACCTGCTGCAGCTGGCCGAGCAGCGCCGCAATGCAATTTCACGGCAGGTGACGCTGGGCGCGCGGCCCACCATCCTGCTGACCGAGAACGACCAGAACCTGGTCCGCCGGCGCGCCCTGGTGGTGCGCTCGGAACAGGACTTCGCCAATGCCGCCAATGCCCTGTCGCTGTACCTGCGCGACGACGCCGGCATGCCGTTGATCGTCTCCACCGAACGCCTGCCGGCCGATACCTCGGCGCTGGAAAGTCTGGCCGGTGCCAGCAGGATCACCGCACCGGTGGAGCGCCCCGATTACCGCGCGGTGCTGACCCGTATCGATCAGGCCACCGCGCGACTGATGCTGGCGCAGAACGATCTCAAACCACGCCTGGATGTCAGCCTCGAGGTCAGCAAGGACCTGGGCGCGCCCGGTATGGGCGGCCCGAACCGCTCGCCGACCGATGCGATCATCGGCTTCCGCTTCAGCGTGCCGCTGGAAAACCGCGCCGCCAAGGGCAAGGTCGCCGAAGCACGCGCCGAGATCGAGGCGCTGGATCAGCGCAGCCGCTACCTGCGCGACCAGATCACGGTGGAGGTCGAGTCGGTCGTCATCTCGCTCACCGCTGCCGAGCGGCTGGCCAGGATCGCCGACGAAGAACGCAGCCTGGCCGACCGCCTCGCCGCGGCCGAGCGCCGCCGCTTCGAACTGGGATCGGGCGATTTCTTCCTGGTCAATCAGCGCGAGGAGACCGCCAACGATGCCCGCGTGCGCCTGATCGATGCGCAGGCGCGGATCGCCTCGGCGCGTGCCGAGCTGGCAGCGGCAACGGCCGACCGGGACGCGTTGCAGCTGGGCCGTTGAGCAGGCTGCCGGCCGGCTCGCCAAGCGTTTCCGCAGTGCGCAATGACGCCCGGGTAACACCTGCCTGCGCATGCTCGCCTGCACCGGCCCGGCGCCGGGCGTGCGGTCCCTGACGACTCGCACTGCGACCCTGAAATCCTTCGGAGGTGCGTATGTCTTTCCGGCAATTTCCCGCAATCGGTGCAGATGGCGAGTCCTACGTCATCATCGAATTCCACGACGAGCTCGAATCCCGCAACGAGCAGCAAGCCCGCACGCAGCCGAACAAGGCGCCACGCTACGAACTGCCCGATGGCCGCCGCCTGCAACGGCAAGGCCAGCGCTTCATCACCGCTGGTGGCGAGCTGCGCCTGTCGACGCCCTGAAATAGCACTGGTCATTTTTTGACCAACTTGCCCGTAGCCGTTGCAGCGCAATGGCTGCGCGCAGTTATCCACATGCTTGTGCAGGTTTCATCCACACCCTATGTGGATGAAACCGGTGCGTGTTGTTCGGCCTTGCGCCAATCGACGATCACTCTCGCCTTCGGCTCATCGCATGCGCTGCCATGGGCCAGGACGTGATCGCTGCCGGACAGCTGCACCCTGAGACATCGAGCAGGCCCACGGCCGCCCTGCACTGCTGCTACCCGACGCGATCGGAACGCTCCAGCACTCGCCCGATGTCGCTGCGGTCGATGTCGCTGGCTGCCTGCGCCAGCGCCGCGCGATCGCTGCCCGGCTCGAACCCGATGCGGAAATGCAACTCGCCCACCGGCGTGCGCGAGGAGTGGATCGAGGACAGGTTCACTCCATGCTGCTCGAACACATGCAGCAACGCACGCAACGAGCCGGGCTGGTCTTCCGGCAGATACACGCTTAAGGTCAACGGCTCGGTGAGGTCGGCCAGCAGGTAGCCCACGCGTTCATAGGTGTAATTGCCCGCGGCGAGCGACTCGCCCTGCAGCGCCTGCACGTTGTCGTCCAGGAACCGGGCGCGGAACTGCGCGCGCGCCGCATCGTCGCCCTGCGCGACCAGGCCGCGCAGCTCCTGCAGTTGCAGCAATAGCCGATCGAGCATCTCGCCGACGTAGGGATTGCCGAACTGGATGTCTTCGTAGATCGCCGGATTGAGCGAGAGGATGCGCGCGATCACCGCGGTATCGAGCTCGAACGAGGCCGAGCGATACGGCATCAGCGCGCGCAGCTCGCCGAGCAGCGGCGCGTAGTCGCGCATGGTGCCGGCCTGCGCCAGATGGGTGGCGTGCACCATTGCCTGCACCAGCGCCATCACCCGGTCGTGGTGCTCGGGCGTGGCGTACACGCACTCGGCCTGCAACGCGGTACACAGCGCCTGTACCCACGTGGACCACTGCTGCAGGCGCGCCTGGCAGACCACCATCACCCGCCCTTTCAAGGTCGGCGATTTGGGCGGTGCGGTCATCGGATGCAGGCCGACGACCTCGGCCGACGAGGCCAGCATCGCGGCAACCGGCGCCTGCTTGATCGAGGTGACATCCATCCACAACTGCGACGCGGCGCGCGGGCCGGCAAGGTCCACATAGCGCTCGATCAAGCCGGCGGTGTGGCGAATCGGTGCAGAGAAGATCAACACATCCGCACGCTGCGCCAACGTGGCTTCGTCGATGTCGCCGTCACCGGCCGGATCGAAGCCGATCACCTCCAGCCGCATGCGCGTGCGCAAAAACTGCGCCAGCCAGCGCCCGTAGGCGCCGGCGATGCCGACGATGCCGACCACCGGCTGCGTCATGCCAATCGCTCGACGGCAAAGCGCGGTGCGGCAGCGAGGGCGGCCGGGGCGGCGGCCAGCACATCGAACTCTTCAAAGCCCGCAGCCAGGGTCGCTTCCAACGCGCTGTGCACGCCGCTGAGCGCATGCCCCACCGCCTGCTCGAACGACACCTCGCGCAGCAGCAAACCGATCAGCAACGCCATCAGCACATCGCCGGTACCGGCCACATCCACCGGCAGATGCGGCGTGGCCCAGCGATACACTGCCGTGTCGCTGACCGCCAGGGTCACCAGCTCACCGGCCGCACCGGCCACGCTGTGTGCAAGCACCCATTGCGGACCGCGCGCCAGCAATGCGCGCGCGGCAACGATGGCATCGTCCTGCTGCAGACTCGGCAAACCGGTCAGGCGCCCGAGCTCGAACGCATTCGGCGTCACCAGCCAGGCATGCGGCAACAGCCGCTCGGCGAAGACGCGCTCCAGTCCGGGTTCCACATACGGGCCGGTGTGCGTGTCGCCGATCACCGGATCCAGGCAGTAACGCAGCTGCGGCGCCTGCGGCAAGGTCTGCTCGAGCCAGTCGGCAAACGCCTCGCCATTGGCCAGGCTGCCGAAGTAGCCGGAGACCAGCATGCGGGCGCGCTGCGGCAGACCGCGCTCGGTGGCACCCAGCAACAGGTCTGCCAACCAGTCGGCCGGCAGGATGCGGCCGCGCAAGGTGGCGTAGAACGGCGCGTTGCTCAGCAGCGTGGTGGGCACTTCCGCCACCCGCAGGCCCAGCGCACGCAACGGCGGCACCGCAGCGCTGTTGCCGGCATGGCCATACACCAGCTGCGATTGCACCGAGATCACATCGATCGGCGAAGGACCATCCGGGCGCTGGCGCCGGCCGTGGACCAGATGACTGTCGGGGGGATTGTTCATCGCCGCATTTTACGCCAGCGCCACGGCACGCCCACCGTCGATCGATGCGACCGTCGTCTGCTTGCCGCCGCACACACCGCCGCCAGGCCTGTCTGGGCGCCGGCAGCAGTCGCTATCGCCCTTACCTCTGCGGGCTCCCGCCGCACAAACGTTAATGCCGGCCCCTGGGGCCGGCATTCCTAGAGAGAACCTCGCTCAGCCGTGCAACTCTCCGGGCATTCGGAAGCGGGCGTCCGCACTTGCGAATCCCGAATCGCCACACTGGCGCACCATCCCGGCAGGCCCGGTCACGCCGCCCTTACGATTCCCCAATCCCGACTCCCGATTCCCAGCCTCAGGACGTCATCCGATCCCAGAAGCCCTTGACGCCGTCGATGAACGTAGCCGACTTGGGCGAATGCTTGCGTGCATCCTCACCGGTGAACGTGGCCTCGAACTGCTGCAGCAACGCGCGCTGATCGGCGGTCAGGTTCACCGGCGTTTCGACCACCACGCGGCAATACAGATCGCCTTCGGTGCGGCTACGCACCGAGCGCACGCCCTTGCCGCGCAACCGGAACAGCTTGCCGGTCTGGGTCTCGGCCGGGATGCGGATCTCCGCCTCCCCGCCCAGGGTCGCCACACGCACGATATCGCCCAGCGCGGCCTGCGAGATGCGGATCGGCACTTCGCAATGCAGGTCGTCGCCATCGCGCTGGAAGATCGCGTGCTCGCGCACGCGCACTTCCACATACAGATCGCCCGGCGGCGTGCCGGCCGGACCGGCCTCGCCTTCGCCCGCCAGGCGGATGCGGTCGCCGGTATCCACACCGGCAGGCACCTTGATCGACAACACCTTGTCCTCTTCCACGCGACCGGCGCCGTGGCAGGTCTTGCACGGATTCTGGATCAGCGTCCCGCGCCCGTCGCAATGCGGGCAGCTCTGCTGCATGGCGAAGATGCCGCGCTGGATGCGCACCTGGCCGCGTCCGTGGCAGGTCCCGCACACTTCCACCTTGCCGTCTTCCGAGCCGCTGCCGTGGCAGGGCTCGCACTCGATCAGGGTCGGGATCTCGATGCGGCGCTCGATGCCGGCGACGGCTTCTTCCAGATCCAGTTCCAACACATAACCGACGTCGGCGCCACGTCGCGCAGCGCGCGGACCGGCGGCGCCACCGCCGAAAATATTGCCGAAGATATCGCCAAAGATATCTCCCATATCCGGGCCACCCGGCCCACCACCACCGCCCATGCCGTGCTCGAACGCAGCGTGGCCATGCGCATCGTAGGCACGGCGCTTGTTGCCGTCCGACAACACCTCATAGGCTTCCTTGCACTCCTTGAACATCGCCTCGGCAGCAGCGTCGCCTGGATTGCGGTCCGGATGGTGCTTCATTGCACAGCGCCGATACGCCTTTTTCAGCTCCTCGTCGCTGGCGCCACGGGCAACGCCCAGCACTTCGTAGTAATCGCGTTTGCTCATGACAGGGAATCGGGAATCGGGAGACGGGAATCGTTCAAAGCGCACATCCTCAGTAAATCGCAATCGAAGTGGAAGGGTCGGACAACGGGAAGGAGCGATGCCGCAGCACCGCTCCTCCCATTCTCGATTCCCTATTCCCCACTCACGCCTTCTTGTCGTCCTTGACCTCGGTGAACTCGGCGTCCACCACGTCGTCGGCGGCCTTGGAGGTCTGCGCGTTGCCGCTGGCCGCATCGGCGTTGCCGCCCTGCTCTGCCGCGGCGGCGGCGGCGTACAGCGACTGGCCGGCTTCTTCCAGGGTCTTGCTGCGGGCCTCGATCTGCGCCTTGTCGTCGCTCTTCATGGCGGTTTCCAGATCCGACAGTGCCGCTTCCACCTTGCCGATCACATCGCCACCGACCTTGCTGCCATGCTCGGTGATCGCGGTGCGGGTGGCGTGGATCAGACCATCGGCCTGGTTGCGGGCCTGCACCAGTTCCTGGAACTTCTTGTCTTCCTCGCGGTTGGCTTCCGCGTCGGCGACCATGCGCTGGATCTCTTCGTCCGACAGACCGGAACCTGCCTTGATCTCGACCTTCTGTTCCTTGTTGGTCTTCTTGTCCTTGGCCGACACGTGCAGGATGCCGTTGGCGTCGATATCGAAGGACACCTCCACCTGCGGCATGCCGCGCGGTGCCGGCTCGATGCCGGACAGGTCGAACTTGGCCAGCGACTTGTTGAAGCGGGCCTGCTCGCGCTCGCCCTGCAACACGTGCACGGTCACGGCCGACTGGTTGTCCTCGGCGGTGGAGAAGGTCTGCGAGGCCTTGGTCGGGATGGTGGTGTTCTTTTCGATGATCTTGGTGAACACGCCGCCCATGGTTTCGATACCCAGCGACAGCGGAGTCACGTCCAGCAGCAGCACGTCCTTGACGTCGCCGGCCAGCACGCCGCCCTGGATCGCCGCGCCCACGGCCACGGCTTCGTCCGGGTTGACGTCCTTGCGCGGTTCCTTGCCGAAGAAATCGGCAACCGCCTGCTGCACCTTCGGCATGCGGGTCTGACCGCCGACCAGGATCACTTCGTTGATGTCGCTGGCGCGCAGGCCGGCATCGTTCAACGCGGTGCGGCACGGCTCGATCGACTTCTTGACCAGGTCTTCCACCAGCGCTTCGAGCTTGGCACGGGTCAACTTGATGTTGAGGTGCTTCGGACCGGAGGCATCGGCGGTGACGTACGGCAGGTTCACTTCTGTCTGCTGGCTGGTCGACAGCTCGATCTTGGCGCGCTCTGCGGCGTCCTTCAGGCGCTGCAGCGCCAACGGATCCTTGCGCAGGTCGATGCCCTGGTCCTTGTTGAATTCGTCGACCAGGTACTCGATGACGCGGTTATCGAAGTCTTCGCCGCCCAGGAAGGTGTCGCCGTTGGTGGCCAGCACTTCGAACTGCTTCTCGCCATCGACTTCAGCGATTTCGATGATCGACACGTCGAAGGTACCGCCGCCCAGGTCGTACACGGCGATCTTGCGGTCGCCGCCATTCTTGTCCAGGCCATAGGCCAGGGCTGCGGCGGTCGGCTCGTTGATGATGCGCTTGACGTCCAGACCGGCGATGCGGCCGGCGTCCTTGGTGGCCTGACGCTGGCTGTCGTTGAAGTACGCCGGCACCGTGATCACGGCCTCGGTGACCTTCTCGCCCAGGAAGTCCTCGGCGGTCTTCTTCATCTTTTCCAGCACGCGGGCAGAGATTTCCTGCGGCGCCATGCGCTTGGCATCGCTGGTCTGCACCCAGGCATCGCCGTTGTCGTGGGCCAGAATGCCGTACGGCACGTGCGAGATGTCCTTCTGCACTTCGGCGTCGGTGAACTTGCGGCCGATCAGGCGCTTCACCGCGTAGAAGGTGTTCTTCGGGTTGGTCACCGCCTGGCGCTTGGCCGAGGCACCGACCAGCACTTCGCCATCCTTGGTGTAGGCGACGATCGAAGGCGTGGTGCGATCGCCCTCGGAATTTTCGATGACGCGGGCCTTGCCGCCGTCCATGATCGACACGCACGAGTTCGTGGTGCCGAGGTCAATACCAATGATCTTGCCCATGGATACGCTCCTGATGATTCTGTAGCTGTGTCCGGCGACGCCGGGTCTGGCTGAGATGTGGGGGTGGTGCGCAGGTGTTCAAGCCACCTGCACGAATCTGCGTTTCGCGCATGCGCCGGGCAGTTCAGCCGGGCGCTGCGGTTCAGTCGTGCTTGGCCACGACCACCAGGGCCGGGCGCAGCAGACGCTCGTTGAGCAGATAGCCCTTCTGGAACACCTGCACCACGTGGCCCGGGGCGATGCCCTCGGCCTCGCCCTGGCTGATCGCCTGGTGCTGGTCCGGGTTGAACGGCTGGCCGACCGGGTCGAGCAGGGTCAGGCCGTTGTCGGCCGCGACCTTGAGCAATTGCTTGTAGGTCATGTCCAGGCCATCGCGCAGCGGACTGGGCTCGGTGCCGGCCGCAGTCAGGCCGGCGTCCAGGCTGTCGAACACCGGCAGCAGCTCGCCCAGCAGCTTCTCGTTGGCGAACTTGCGCGCGTTTTCGACATCGCGGGCGATGCGCTTGCGCTGGTTTTCAAGATCGGCACGCTCGCGCAGGGCATCGGCCTTGACCAGCGCGATCTCGCTGCGCAGCGACTCGATCTCGGCCTTGAGCGGATCGGTCTCGGGTGGGTTCTGGGACAGGTCTTCGGAGTCGAATTCGGGGTGGTCTTGGTTCATGTGCAGTTCCCGGGCAAGCGGAACGCCCGCCCCAACGTCACCCCGTATGTGGGCGCGCGCGCGCGTTTCAAGCAAAACGATCGTATCGATCGCTGCCGCTTATCGCGTGCCGGGCGGTTCCATGGCCGCGCCCAGCACCTGGGCGGCGGTCTGCACCAGCGGAATCACCCGGTCGTAGGCCATGCGCTTGGGCCCGATCACGCCCAGCACGCCCAGCACCTGGCCATTGGCGGCATACGGCGCGGTGACCAGCGAGACATCGTCCAGCGACACCATGCCGGTCTCTTCGCCGATGAAGATGCGCACGCCCGGCGCCTGGATGGTGCGTTCGAGCAGTTGCAGGATCTCGCGCTTGCTGGCGAAGGCCTCGAACAGCTCGCGCAGACGGTCAAGGTCCGACAGGTCCTGCACGCCCATCAGGCGGGTCTGCCCGGCCATCACCATGTCGTCGGCGTCGGCCGGCACCAGCGCCTCGCTGGCCAGATCGACGCTGTGCGCCAGCAGCTGCTCCATCTCGTTCTTGGCCATGCGCAACTCGCGCAGCAGGCAGGCGCGGATGTCCGACAACGCCCGCCCGGCGAATTGCGCGTTGAGGTAATTGGCCACCCGCTCCAGCTCGGCCGGCTCGTAGGCCCGGCGCGGTTCGATCACCCGGTTCTGCACCTCGTTGTCGGCAAACACCAGGATCGCCAGCACCCGACGCGCGTCCAGCGACACGAAATCGATATGCCGGAAGGCGAACTGCTCGCGCCGCGGCGCGCTGACCACGCCGACGAAATGGCTCATCGCCGACAGCATCTGCGAGGCGCTGCCCAGCAGCGACTGGGTACCGTTACCGCTGGCCAGCTCGGTACGCAGGCGCCGCACTTCTTCCTCGCCGGGCGGCTGCATCTGCACCAGGCTGTCGACGAACACCCGGTAACCATGCGCGGTGGGCACCCGCCCGGCCGAGGTGTGCGGAGAGCTGAGCAGCCCGACATCCTCCAGATCGGCAAGGATGTTGCGGATGGTGGCCGGGCTGACGTCCAGCCCCGCGTGCTGGGCCAACGTCTTGGAACCCACCGGCTCGCCGTCGCGGATATAGCGGGCAATCAGTGTCCGCAGCAGTTGGCGTGCGCGGGGGTCGAGCGTTGGGGACTGTGACGCGCGCATGGGATCATCCGGTGAGACTGGGCATAGATAATGTCTGGCCCTGCGGTTGGCAAGCGTCTTATTCCCTGCCCGCCGCTCTCACCCTAAGCTGCCCCAAAGCGTTCACACTCGACCCCATGCTCAGACACCTCTCCATCAAGGATTTCGCCGTCGTCCGCGCCACCGAACTGGAGTTCGGGCCGGGCATGACCGTGGTTTCCGGCGAAACCGGCGCCGGCAAGTCGCTGATGGTGGACGCGCTGGGCTTTCTGTCCGGGCTGCGCGCCGACAGCGGCGTGGTCCGCCACGGCGCCGACCGCGCCGAACTGTCGGCCGAATTCCAGCTGCCGCCCCGGCATTCGGGCCTGACCTGGCTGTCGGACAACGAGCTCGACGACGATGGGCAATGCCAACTGCGCCGGATCATCCGTGCCGATGGCGGCTCGCGCGCCTGGATCAACGGCCGCCCGGTCACCTCTTCGCAACTGGCGGAGCTGGCCTCGCGGCTGGTGGAGATCCACGGCCAGCACGAACACCAGGCCCTGATGGCCCGCCACAGCCAGCTCGCCCTGCTCGACGCCTACGCCCGCAACGGCGCGCAGCGCGAACAGGTGCGCCAGGCCAGCCAGCGCTGGCAGGCCCTGCTGGACGAGCGCGATGCGCTGTCCGCGCAAGGCGATGTCTCCGACCGCATCGGCTTTCTCGAACACCAGCTCGGCGAACTGGAACGCGAGGACCTGGACCCGGCCGCGATCGCCGCGCTGGACGTCAATCATCGCCGCCAAGCGCACGCCACCGCATTGATCGGCGCCTGCGACAGCGTGGCCCTGCAGCTCAATGGCGACGACGGCGCCTCCGCGCTGGGCCTGCTGCAAGACAGCCGCCACGACCTGGCGCGCGTGGCCGAGCACGAGCCGCGCCTGGGCGAGGTGGATGCGCTGCTGGATAGCGCGGTCATCCAGATAGAGGAGGCGCTGGCCCTGCTCGACCGCGTGCGCGACGACCTGGAGGCCGACCCGGCCCAGTTCGAGGCGATGGAGCGCCGGCTCGGCCGCCTGCACGATCTGGCCCGCAAGCACCGCGTGGCCCCGGACGAGCTGGCCGCCCAACGCGACCGCATGAGCCTGGAAGTGGAAAACCTGCGCGGCGCCGACGAGCGCCTGCAGCAGCTGGACAAGCACATCGACGCGGCGACTGGCGACTGGCGCAGTGCAGCCAGCACCCTCAGCGCCAGCCGCACCACCGCTGCCGAGGCGTTGTCGGCCGCCACCACCACGCTGATTGGCGAACTGGGCATGGGCGGCGGGCAGTTCCTGATCCAGCTACAGCCGCAAGACGCATTGCGTCCGGATCCCAACGGCGCCGAGCGGGTGGAATTCCTGGTCGCCGCCAATGCCGGGCAACCGCCGCGCGCATTGCGCAAGGTCGCCTCCGGCGGCGAGCTGTCGCGGATTTCGCTGGCGATCGAGGTGGCCGCACTCGGGATGGACAGCGTGCCGACCATGGTCTTCGACGAAGTCGATTCCGGCATCGGCGGCGCAGTGGCCGACATCGTCGGGCAGAAGCTGCGCGCCCTGGGCGAAGAGCGCCAGGTGCTGTGCGTGACCCACTTGCCGCAGGTGGCCGCCAAGGGCCACACGCACTATCGGGTCAGCAAGGCGCCAGTGGACGGCATGACCCAGAGCGCGGTCGAACTGCTCGGCCCGCAGGCGCGCCAGGAAGAACTGGCACGCATGCTGGGCGGTGTGGAAGTCAGCAAGGAAGCCCGCGCGGCGGCACGCAAGCTGCTGCAGAGTGCCTGAGCTGCCGGGCGCATTGCCGGCCACCACCGGGATTGCCTAGCAGCCGATGGCGACAAACGCACAAGGCGGCCGAAGCCGCCTTGTGCGTTTGTCGCAGTGCCGCTGGCTTGCCGTCAGCGCGAACGCTTCTTGCGCACATACAGCACCAGCGAGTGCTCTTCCAGCTCGTAGCCATGCTGGGCGGCGATCTGCCGCTGCAGCGCCTCGATCTCTTCGCTTTCGAACTCGATGACATGGCCGGTATCCACGTCCACCATATGGTCGTGATGGCCGCCGCGATCCAGCTCGTACACGGCCTGGCCGCCCTCGAAATTGTGCTTCAGCACCAGGCCGGCGGCCTCGAACTGGGTCAGCACCCGATACACGGTGGCCAGACCGATTTCGTCGCCGTGATCAAGCAGCTGCCGATAGATGTCTTCTGCGCTGAGGTGGTGCTGGTTGCTCTTCTGCTCGAGCAACTCCAGGATCCGCATCCGCGGATGGGTCACCTTGAGCCCAACTTTGCGCAGGTCGTGGGTTTCCATATGTTCTCCGTTCATTGGCGATTTAGCGCCAGCTGCCTTCAAACGGGTCGCGGCGACCGGCGGGAGTGTATCATCGGCGTGATTTCCTCAGCACTTTAATCCCCGATGCGTAATTTCCTGCTGGTCGCCGCCGTTGCTCTTTCCACCGCTGGCTGCGGCATCATCTACAAGCAGCCGATCTACCAGGGCAATCTGATCAAACAGAATGCCGTGGAGCAACTGCAGGTAGGCCAGAGCAAGCAGCAGGTCAGCGCGTTGCTGGGTACCCCCTCGATCCCCGATCCGTTCCATTCGCAGCGCTGGGACTACACCTCCACCCAGCGCGTGGACCGTCTGGCGCGTACCGAGGTCAAGAACTTCACCGTGTTCTTCGAAAACGAGCAGGTCGCTCGCTGGGAAGGCGACTATTTCCCATCCCAGGACGAGCAGCTGGCCAAGTCGGCGCCCAAGCAGTTTGGTCGCAATCTGGCCCGCGACAAGAAGAAGCAGCGCGGCCGCTGATGCGCTTGCCAGGCGATCTTGCGATCGTTTGAGTAGCGGTCGGTCCGGTGAACGCACCTGCTGCACGGGTGCGTTTTTCGTTTGCCTGGTCGCAAAGACCTGTTCAACAGGGACTATAGGGCTAACCTAGATACCGATATCTGAGGCTTTTTTCAGGCGTCTCGCGTCAACATGCGGCGCTTGTCCTAACCCAACGGACACAGCCGGCTCTTCATGGCAATGACCGGAAGAGTTCGCTCTGGTGCCTGGGCGTCGCGGCACCGGCAAGCCGCTATCCGTTGGGGCCGGCTTTTTTGCCTGGTCCGGCACGACGCCGCCGCGCTTCCTTCGGATCCAGCAACAGCGGCCTGAGCAATTCGACCCGGTCACCGTCGCGTAGCACCTGATCCGGGCCTGCGATCAGCCCATGAATCGCCTGCGCTGCGGGTGGTCGATCCGGCGCCAGACCAGAGGCGGCAATCGCCGCGGCCACAGTGGCGCCCTCGGCCAGGTCCAGCCACACCGACCTGCAGCAGTCCGGCCAGGCCAGCACGACTTCGACCCGCATGCTCAGCCCTCGCCGCGATCGGCGACCCGCACGAAATCGTTGACCATGCGGTCGGCCAGGCCTTGAAACCCCAGCGCCAGCGCCGGACCCAACAGCCGCGAACTGGTTTCCACTTCCAGGGTCAGGCTGACCTTGCAGGCGTTCTCGCCCAGCGACTGAAACTCCCACAAGCCTTCCAGCCGCTTGAACGGCCCGTCGCGCAGATGCATGACGATCCGCTCCGGACGTTCGAGCATGTTTTCGGTGGTGAACCAGGTGCGGAACGACCCCAGCCCCAGATCCAGCCGCGCCACGATATGCGCCTGGTCCTGTTCAAGCACCTGCGCAGCATCGCACCAGCCGAAACGGCGCGGATAGGCGGCAACATCATTGACCAGATCGAACATGCGGGTGGCGCTGTGTTCGACCAGGGCGCTGCGACGGATGGTAGGCATTCGCTAACTTGTGAAAGACAGAAGATCGTTTGATGACGCCGAATCGGCGACAATGGCGGCATGAGCAAGAAACCAGCCAAGGATAAAGCAAACGGCGCGACGGCCACGAAAACCATCGCGCTGAACAAGCGTGCACGCCACGAGTATCATCTGGAAGAGCGCTACGAGGCCGGCCTGGCCCTGCAGGGCTGGGAGGTCAAGGCGATCCGTGCCGGCCGCGCCAACATCATCGACGGCTACGCCTACGTGCGATCAGGCGAGATCTTCCTGATCGGCGCGCAGATCACCCCGCTGATCCAGGCCTCCAGCCACACGATTCCCGAAGAGCGCCGCACCCGCAAGCTGCTGCTGCACCGCCGGGAAATCGACAAGGTGCTGAGCAGCGTTGAACGCGACGGCTACACCCTGGTGCCCACCGCGCTGTACTGGAGCAACAACAAGGTCAAGCTGGAAATCGCGCTGGCCAAGGGCAAGCAGAATCACGACAAGCGCGACGCCGCCAAGGACCGCGACTGGCAACGCGACAAGCAGCGCGTGATGCGGCGGCATAACCGGGATGCGTGAATCGGGAATCGGGAGTGGGGAATCGCAAGAGCTGGGTAGGCTCGCTGCGTTGATCTCAAGTTAGTTCACGACGAGGGTATTTTTAGTTCACGACGAGGGTATTTCGGGATCCGCAAGAAGCATCGTGCTTTCACGATTCCCGATTCCTCACGTACTCCCAAGCATCCGCATCAAATTCGGCACCCCCCTGCCCTGCACATAGCGATCGCGTTGCAGGTCGGTGCTGGTGTCCAGCATCAGTTGCTTGACCCGATCCGGGAAGCCGATGAACTCGCGGCGGGCGGAGAGGAAACCGGCCAGCACGCCGGAGACGTGCGGTGCGGCCATGCTGGTGCCGCTCATCTCCACCATCAGGCTGGCCGGATCTTTCGGGTCGAAGTCGTAATAGGCCGAGAGGATCTTTTCGCCCGGCGCGACCACGTCCGGCTTGCCGCGACCATCGGCGGTCGGTCCGCGCGACGAAAAATACGACACGCCGTAATTGTGCGGGCTGCTCTTGTGCACCGAGCCGACCACGATGGCGTCTTCCAGATTGCCCGGATCGCTGATCGACAGATCCATGTTGGCCGGATACGCATCGCCGTCGTTGCGCATCAACCATGCCAGGCCCTCGTTGCCGGCTGCCACCACCACCAGCACGCCTTGCCGCCATAGCCGCCGCAACTCGTTGCACAGCGGCGTAAAACCGCAGCCGTAGCTCTCCGGATCGAAGTAACCGCCCAGGCTCAGATTGACGCCGTGGATGACCAACTCGCCGGCGCGCTCGTTGATCGCCGCCACCTGCTGCACCGCCTTGATCATCCACGAATCGCGGCCGTTGCCGGCATCGTCCAGCACCTTGAAACCGTAGAGCTGGGTGTCCGGCGCCATGCCGGCGAACTCCAGCGGTTTGCCCGGGTTGCCCTGCGCGTCGGGAATCAGCGCGCGGCTGTGGCCGGCGATGATCCCGGCGATATGCGTGCCGTGCCCGTGCCGATCCAGCCGTGCGAAGGCATCGCCGTCAGCGCGCGTCAATCGCTTGGCTGCGCCCCGCCGCGTGCAATCCCACTGCGCCACCACCGTGTCGTGTTCTCCCTTCGCGAAGAAATGCGGATGACTGGCCGCGATACCGGTGTCCAGCACCGCCCAGCCGATCTGTTGCCCGCGCGCGCGATATGCAGTGCGCGCCGCATCGGCATGCAGGACGTTGCCGGACACGTTGATCAACGCGCGCTTGCCGGCATCGCGCCACACGCGTCTGAATCCCAGTGCACGGTAGCGGTCCTGCAGCGATTCGATCTCGAACCGCGTCAGCCGCGCCGACACAAACCGCTGCAAGCCGTCTTCCAGCTCGATCGCCTCGTCCAGCGCATCGCCGCTCAAGCCGGTGGTCGCTGCAGCGGTCTGGCGCAGTTGCGCCAGCAGCAGCGCGCGCGTGGCGGCCGGATCGTTGCCCAACAGCCGTCGGTCCAGCTCGATCAGCACTTCGTGCCGGTGCTCGGCGCCATGCGCTTCCAGTTGCTCGCTGAGATCCTTGATCAACACGGCGTTGGAGACCGGTTGATCGAAGCCGACGCCCACCGCTTCGCGCACCGCCGCGCGCACCTGCGGAATCGACAGATAGCCCGAACCCGAATGCGCGTTGTGCTGCCAGTCCGGATTCAAGCGCGCGCCCGCGAGGTTCTCGAAGCGCCCCTTGGCATTGGCGATGTCGTCGCCGAGATCCGGGTCCAGCGCGATCGGGTCGCGCGTATCGGCCACGTTGATCCAGCGCCGCACGCACGCAGGAAACGGCAGCTTGCGCGTGCCGGTCCAGCGCTTGAACATGCTGCGCACCTGCGGCAGGCCCAAGGGCGAACCCAGGGTCAGGAACAGGCTGACCTCGCACTCGGCCGCCTGGAGCTGACGCAACACGTCAAAGGCGATCATCGAGCCCTGGCTGTGCGCCACCACCACAAACGGCCCGCCGCCCGCGCGCAACCGCTGCATCAGGCTGTCGCGCATCAACGCCGCACGCTCGGGCACGAAGAACAAATCGTGCACGTCCTGCAGCAGCGCGGCGGAGATCAGCCGCAGCAGCACGCGGTTGATCGCATCGAGCGGGCCTTTGGCCTGTACCTCGCCTGGCCCCGGCATGGCCGGCGCGGCGTCCAGTTCGTCCAGTAATCGATGCAGATCGCTGCGTTCCTGCTCGCTCTGCGCCAAGGCGTCGGCGAGCAGGTGCAGATCCTGCTCGCCTGGCACCAGCCCAAGCGTGCTTAAGGCGCGCTGCACGCTCTGATTGAGTGCCGGGCCGACATCGCGCGCATCGCAGTTACCGGGTTCGGCAACCGGATAGCGCGCGCGATTGACCCAGTACGCCAGGCGCGTGCGCTCGCCCATCGGCCGCCCGAACAAAGCCTTGTCCCACTGGCAGCGCAACACCTCGGCCGGCGGCTTGTTGCCGATGCCATGGATGTAGATCACGGTGCGCGCCTTGCCCTGCACGCGCGTCAGTACGGTGTCCTGCGCCTGCTGCTGCGCAGCCCGGGTGGCGCGTCGCGGTTTGGGGACGTCGACGCCCGGTGCGATCTTGCGGGGCGCGCTGCGTGACTGCCGCGGACCTGGGGGCTTGCCTGTCGCCATCGCTTCGCTCCTTGATTACCAGACGTTTACGTCCGATAGGACTGAAGCCACTGTAAGCGCTGCACGTCTCACCACTTGTGACAAGGCGCTCCGATCCCTACACTGATCCGGTCAGCGTTTTGATGCTTTCCCCGGGGGTGCACTGGTTTCGACGGGGGTCGCGAAGTCGCTTGGCGCATGCCGAGGGGGCAGCTTTCCTCGTTAATCCAGCAGCAAACTTTTAGTTGCCAACGATGACAACTACGGTTCGGACTTCGCTATCGCCGCTTAATTGGCTTTAGTTGTAGTTCTACAGCCGCCTAAGGCGAACCCCCGAACCTACTTGTGCCCGTGCTCGTAGGTGTAGGGTCATTATCACGGAACCATCGGTAGTGGCCGCCTGTCAGCTACCGGTTAGATAAAGCAGGCTGGTTTCCAGGTGCGCTTTGCCAACCGTGCTGCCTGGAAATGAGATCCAACGGAGGGCTAAGCATGTAGTGCTGGGGATGGAGTGCTTCCGGACGGCGGTTCGATTCCGCCCACCTCCACCATCTGATCGCGGAAAGAGCAGTAAGTGCTTGATTTCGCGAAGGTTAGGCCTGGGGTTTGATGTTTAGTTTGAGCCTGCGTTAGGTATCAAACGAGGTATCAAACCCCGTGCCGAAGCCTTATTTCTTGCGCCGCCCTGCCGGGCTGTATGTGCGCTTCTTCGTCCCGACCGACCTGCAAGCCCTGATCGGCTCGCGCTACCTTGTCCGTCCCGTTCGCTTGTCCCTGGGTGATGCCGCCCGTCTGGCCGTGGCACGAACTGCTGTGGCACTCTCGGAAGCATTCGATCGGTGATGCTGCGGCGTCGATCTGCTGCTTCCGCAGCTGCCCAGAGCCGCTGTAGGCCGTCTGTCCATGCAGACGAATCAGGCATTGCCAGGCAACGCGACTGGATGATGCCGCTCACCCCGGTGGCCGTGCTTGGTGCCACCCCATCGGTCAGGACTGTCTTCCACCAGCACGGTGCCGGCGGCACATCTGCAAACGACGCAAGTAGGCCTGGCAGGGTCAGGCAAAAAGGCCCACCGCTATCGCCAGGCATACGCTGCTGGCAACTCTGCTCACTCCCAGTCCCCATACTTCCGGCACATGGCGCAATTGCAACAGCGCTTATACATTTCAACCATGAACATGCCTCCTCCCACACTCGGTACCTTGGCCAGGCACTTGATCGAGTTGCTAGATGGCGACCTTGAAGCCGTCTACGCCGCATCAGGGCTGGCTTGGCGGCCCCGCTACACACCGGTGTTGCGTGTGCTCATGCGGCTTGGTCCTGCGTCCATCAAAGTACTGGCGCAGGAAATTGGCATCACCCACTCCGCTGCCAGCCAGACCGTTGCGCAAATGGCCAAACAACGCCTGGTGGCGTTGAAGCCGGGTACAGATGCGCGCGAGCGCATCGTGCTAGTCAGCCCCAAAGCCCGACGCATGATTCCTGCCTTGCAGCGCCAATGGGCCGCGACCAACGCGGCGGCCGCGCAACTTGACACGGAGTTGTCTGCCCCCCTCTCCGCCGTGCTTGCCGAAGCCATTGCCGCACTGAATCAGCGTTCATTCGCATCCCGCATCGCCGCGGAAACTGCCGCATCCATCCGTACCACCCCATAGCCGCAGCACCGAGGAATCGCACATGCATGCAATGACGCAATCCAGTGCACCGCTTGCCCCCCCAGCATCCACTCACAATGCACAGCTGATCGCGCTTGGCGAGCGCGGTTTACTGCGGCCGGGTAGGCTCCGTTGGTTGCGCGCCTGCGGCTGGGCAGTTCCGCTGTTCTTCCTAGTTGCCATTCCGGCAGGTGCGCTCACACGCTTTCTGGGCGGATTCTGGCCAAAAACCAACGAGCCCATGCAATTTTTCGTCGGCTTGTCCGGTGTGCTTGTGGCGCTTGGAATCTATGCGCTGGCCGTGAAGCTTGCCGAAAAACGCAAGGCGTCGGAAATTGCATTGCGCCCCATGCTGCCGCAGCTCTGCCTCGGTCTGCTGGCTGGCTTAGCGATGTTCTCCGGCGTCATGGGCATCATGGCGCTGTGTGGGCTTTACGACATCCAGGTAATTGGCCCGGCATCGGCATGGACCCCACTGCGCAAAGCAATACAAGCGGGCGTGGTGGAAGAGCTGATGATGCGCGCGGTACTGCTGCGTTTGATATGGCGCGCGTTCGGCCCATGGACCGCGTTCGCGGTGTCGTGCGCAGTGTTCGGCTTCAGCCATCTGGGCAACGCGCACGCAACGGTGTTCGCCGCCATCTGCATTGCACTGGAAGCCGGCGTGATGTTGGGCGCGTTCTACGCACTCACAGGGCGTATCTGGGTCTCGATTGGCGCACACATTGCGTGGAATTTTACCCAAGGCTACCTTTTCGGCGCTGCGGTGTCGGGCACGGCGATTGGACCGGCCCTTGCACGGAGCACGCCCAATACCTCGCTGCCACAATGGCTCACCGGCGGTGCATTCGGTCCGGAAGCTTCGCTTCCCGCCATGTTGGTTTGCCTCGCAGTCGGGCTTACGACGGTCTGGCTGGCATGGCGTCGGGGGCAGTTCGCCAAGCAATGAAGATCGCAGGCTAACAGTGCACATTGCTAGTGGGCTGATGTTGATCGCGGAACTGGATCGGCGTTAGCCCGCACAAGTGGCTATGACTGGATCAATTTTACGGCGGGTTGGCACCCTGTCCCGGAAACGCACGACCGGCAGCGAGACAGCTCTGACGGGCTGCCGCACCGGTTGTTGCCCGATAGACCGTTGTTTTCCGATCACAGACAAGAGCAGGCCGAAGGCCTCGTCGATGCTGGCGCAGGCGTCGGATGCCTGTCGCGGGTGCCTATCACTCCTGCGAGCGGATCTCCAGCGCCATCAACCGTGGTTCGCCGAAGGCCCGTCAGTGTGCCGCCGTAAATCTGCAGCCAGCGCATCGCGTACACCTGCACGCTTACGGGCTGCGTCAGTTAGTGACGTGGGCGGTCTGTTCGGTGCGTACCGCGGATGCGACTGCGGCGACATTGGCTTGGTCCTGCGGCAGCGCCGCGTCGCCACGCAATTGGTCAAATAGCGCGAGCAGTTCGGTGGCTTCCTGCTGCAGCAGGGCCAGGGCACTTTTGTTGGGCTCTTGCATGTCGCTTCCGTCAAAGACGCTCCCCAGCGTTGCTTGGGGATAAAAGCAAACCATATGCCAGCTTGTCTGGCGCCGGCGAGCGCTGGCTCGGTTGACGCAACGATGCGCGCATGCGCATCCGCCTCAGGCGGGTTCGAGCTGCCGCTGCGCCTCGGCGTGCATGGCTTCCAGCGTCACCATGCCGGCGACGCGGGCGGCGGCCATGGCGCTGCGGTGGTCGGGAAATGTGGCAGACAAGGCACTGCCTGCCAGTTTGCCGGCGCTGCCGGCACCAATCTGGGCGATCTTCCAGTCGGCAGCCCAGCCGTGGCTGGGGCCCTCGCCCTGGATAGCGCGACAGGTCAATTGATAGCTACCAAGAAAAATGACCAATCTGTTGCTCGGCTCGATGACGAGCGTGAAGGATACCGCCGCGCCGGCGCCGGAGCGACCTCAAGCCAGTCCCGCAGCTGACTGGGCAAGCGAAGTGAAGCATAGGCACGCGCCTTGCATCGGCCTCCACCAGACAATCGGTGTTGGGGGAACGGTGTTAACCAAGAAAGCAAAACGCCACGCTGCCGGCGCCTTGTTGCTAGGCGGGATGATCTTCGTCCTGATCGGCGTGGGCGGCTATTTCGCCACGCAGCGTTCGTTGTCCGATGCCGGCTGGGTGACGCATACGCAAGAAGTGATCGCCAGCATCGACGAGATCCAGGCCGGGATGCTGTCGGCGGAGTCGTCGGTGCGCGGCTACGTCTTGACCGACAACGAAGCGTTTCTGGGAGTGTACGCCGATGCGATCGGGCGGCTGCCAGAGCGCATCGTGCGGCTGGACGCCTTGGTGCAAGACAACCCGGTGCAGCGGCGCAACGTCGTGGAGCTTGGGCGCCTGGTGGACATGCGCCTTGTGCAGATCAACAACCTGTTGCACAGCTATCGCAAGCAGGGACTGGATGGCGCGCGCGCCTCGATCGCACGTGGCGTATTCCAGACCTCGTCCTCGCTGCGCCGCCAGGTGCAGACCATGACGGAACTGGAGCGTCAGCAACTGGTGAAGCGCAACGACACCAACACGCGCAGCGCGCAGTGGGTGCTATGGGTGACGGTGGTCGGGATCTTCAGCGGGTTGCTGGTGATGTTGCTGGCCTATCGACTGCTGTCGCGCGAATTGGAACGGCGTGTGCTTGCCGAAGACGCGGCCAGCACGACCAGCGAGCGCCTGATCGAATCGTTCGCCACGCTCGAACGCACGTCGGCCGGGCTGGAGGCGCTGGCACGTTACTCGGGGCTGCTGCAGAACTGTCGCAATGCCGAAGAAGCGCTGGAAATCACCGCACGTACGATCGCTCCGCTGATCCCGGGCGCAGCCGGCGCGGTCTATCTGCTGCGCGCCTCGCGCGATCGTGCCGAACAGGTGGTGGCATGGGGCGCGATGGCCAACGACGACAACGCCAGCATCGCGCCGGACACGTGCTGGGCCCTGCGCCGCGATCGTACGCATGTGGTGGAAGACGCCAGCCAGGGCATGCTCTGCCAACACGTCGGCGCCAATCTTCCGGCGCATGCGGGCACCGCCTGCATCCCGCTATCTGCCCAGGGGACGCAGTTGGGGATGCTGGCGCTGCGCAGCGAGGATCCGCGCGATCTGGCCTCGTTGACCGTGGCCGAGGCTGCGGCCGAGCAATTGTCGCTGGCGCTGCATAACCTGCGCCTGCGCGAAACGCTGCGCCAACAATCCATCCGCGATCCGTTGACCGGTCTGTACAACCGCCGTTATCTCGAAGAAGCGCTCAATCACGAACTGGCGCGCTGCACGCGACGGGTGCAACCCTTGTCGGTGCTGATGCTGGACGTGGACCACTTCAAGCAGTTCAACGATCTGCACGGCCATGGTGGCGGCGATCGCGTCCTGGCGGCGATCGGCGAATTCCTGCTGGCGCAGACGCGCGGCGAGGACATCTGCTGTCGCTACGGTGGCGAAGAGCTGACCATCATCCTGCCGGAAGTGGATCTGGCAACTGCCTGCAGGATGGCCGAGAAGCTGCGTGCCGGCATCGAGACGTTGCAGGTAATGGCCGATGGCGTCTCGTTGCCGAAGGTCAGCGCCTCGTTCGGTGCGGCCAGCTTTCCCGTGCATGCAGGCAATATGGCGCAGCTGCTGCGGCGCGCGGACGAGGCGCTCTACCGTGCCAAGCAGGCAGGACGCAATCAGGTGATGAGTGCTGGCAATCCAGCCGCAGGCTAAGCCACGCCGTCGGCAGCGTTGCATCTGTGCCTGCGGCCATACCGTCGTCCCGCGCCCAACCGACTGCGCCGGAAGCGTTCTGTCGTGTCGGCACAGCAGGAGTCAAGCGCTACTGTGCCCATCCTCATCGGTTGGAATCAGGCCAGCGCCCGCCAACATGCCGTCGACGCGGGTCCGCACATAGGCCGCGTCCTCGGCCGCGGCACTGCTCAACAGAGCTTGGGCACGCGCCTGAAAATCAAGATAGTCGAAATCCGCATCTTCATCGGCGGACAGCTGCGGC
This sequence comes from Xanthomonas sp. CFBP 8151, assembly GCF_011761885.1. Taxonomy (NCBI): domain Bacteria; kingdom Pseudomonadati; phylum Pseudomonadota; class Gammaproteobacteria; order Lysobacterales; family Lysobacteraceae; genus Xanthomonas; species Xanthomonas sp. CFBP 8151. The sequence continues at coordinate 273,910 of NZ_JAASQZ010000003.1, read as the reverse complement.
AATTCGTCCTGCAGCGCATCCAGTCGCGTGTCGAGTTCTTCGCGTGTGGGCATGACAGACTCCTACGGCAAAGACGCTACGGTTGCGGCACAGCCGTCAAGGAGGCGCGAAGCCCGGCCCGGCAACGCTTCATTTTCCTACCCGTTGCCGCGGCCCGTGCACGCTCAACTTTCGCGAAGCCGCGCCGATAATGATGCCGACTCCTATAGAACCTTCCCTGTGATCCTCCACCTGCGGCGGGATTTCCGCCTCGGCATCGTCAAGATGCTGGGGCCGATCACCGCGCTGTTGCTTTGCCTTTATGCGGTGTACCTGGCCATCACCGGTCAGGCGCTTGCCTGTCTCATCAGCGCATCGCTCGGTACGCTTGCGATATGGCGCGGCTGGAAAATGCGCGATGCCGAACGCACCGGCGCCGGCGGCGTGTGGCTGGCCTCCATCAATGTCGGCGGCTGCCTGGTGGCCTGCTGGGCCGGCGGCGATGGCGCCCTGCCCTGGTTGTTTCCGGTGCTGGCCACCAATTACTTTCTGTGCGGTCCGCAACGCGCGGTGCTGCTGAGCCTGCCGCTGCTGGCGGCGCTGTTGCTGCTGCCAGGCCTGATCGTCAGTCCCGGCCAGGGCGTGTCGACGATCGTGGTGACGTTGGTGACGCTGGCGGTCGGGTATGCGTTTTCGCTGCGGATGCAGGACGACCGCGTACATCTGGAAGAGCTGGCCTCGCTGGATGCACTGACCGGCCTGCCCAACCGGCGCATGCTCGAACGGGCGCTCACCCATCAGATCGACCGGCGCCAGCCGCACGAACGGCTCAACAGCCTGATCATTCTGGATCTGGACCATTTCAAGGAGGTCAATGATCTCTACGGGCATGCCGCAGGCGATGCCGCGCTGTCGGATCTGGCCACCATCCTGCGCTTTGAAGTGCGCGAGCCGCACCAGGTGTTCCGCTTCGGCGGCGAAGAATTCGTGGTGCTGTTGCGTGCCGGCTCCCTGCAGGAACTGGAAGCGGCCACCGAACGCCTGCGCAAGGTGATCCGCAACGGGCTACGCGGCCCGGGGGGACGGATCACGGTGTCGCTGGGCGCAGCGCGCCATGACGGCGAAACGCATTGGCAGGACTGGTTTTCGCGTGCCGATGCCGCGTTGTACCTGGCCAAGAACGGTGGCCGCGACAGCGTGCGGGTGGCCGACTGAGCGCAGTTCGTCGTGTGATCGCCCGGCGCCCAGGCACACCGACTCGGTGCCTGAGCTCCAGGTGCCGTATCGGCTGACGACACCTCGGCGCAGCCGGATGCCTGCGGGGCGACCTGATCGCCGCCCCGCAGGCCAGGCTTAGCGATTGAGCACTGCCACCGGTGCCGCAGGCGCTTCGCCCTGCTTCCAGCCGCCCAGCGCCTTGTATACACCGACCACGCCGACATTGACTGCTGCTTCGGCCTGCGCCAATGCATCGTCGGCGGCCAGCTGGGTGCGCTGTGCGTCCAGCAGGGTCAGGAAGTCCTCCGAGCCCTCACGGTAACGGATCTGCGCCAGTTGTTCGGCACGCCGCGCCGCATTGGCCTGCTCCACCACGATCGCCAGCCGCGCCTGCTGGCGGCCGTAACCGATCAAGGCGTTCTCGGTGTCTTCCAGCGCCAGCAACACGGTTTGCTGGTATTGCGCCAACGCACCGTCGGCCTGCGCCTTGCTGGCACGCAGGCGTGCACGCACGCTGCCGAAGTCGAATGCCGCCCAGCTGATCGACGGGGTGATCGACCAGGCCTTGCCGCTGCCCTCGGTCAGCCTGGCCGCGTCGCCGGACAGGAAGCCGACAAAGCCGCTGACGCTGATGCGCGGGAACAGATCCGCGGTGGCCACGCCGACCTGCGCGGTGGCTGCTGCCAGGCGACGTTCGGCGCTGCGCACATCCGGGCGCTGACGCAGCAATCCGGCGGTATCGCCCAGCGGCAACGCACGTGCGAACGCCGGCGTGGTGCGCGCCACCAGGGTGGCGTCCAGCGCGTCGGGCGCCTGGCCGAGCAGCACCGCCAGGCGATGGCGGTACTGCGCTTCGGCGGTTTCCAGCAACGGAATGTCCGCCTCGATCGCCTTCAACCGTGCCAGGCTGCTTTGCACATCCAGTTCGCTGCCGGCACCCAGGTCCCAACGCGTCTGCGTCAGCCGCTGGGTGTCGTGCAGGTTGGCGAGCGTGCGCTTGGACACCTCCAGCTGCTTTTGCGTGCCGCGCAACTCGAAGTAGTTGCGCGCCACTTCGGCAGCGACGGTGACCTGCACGTCGAGCAGGCCGGCCTGCTCGGCTTCCAGATCGGCACGCGCCGCTTCCGAGGCGCGCCGCTGACGGCCGAACAGATCCAGCTCCCAGGCCGCATCCAGGCCCAGGGTGGTCTGCTCGGTGAGGAAACGCTGGTTGCCGGCGATCACCTGCTGTTGTTCGCGCCGATCGAAGCTGCCCTGCGCGGTGATGTGCGGGGCCTGGTCGAGACGACGCTCGACGAATACCGCGCGTGCCTGCTTGACGCGCGACACGGCGATGCGCAGATCGTGGTTGGCGAACAAGGCATCGCGCACCAGTTGTTCCAGCACCGGGTCGTCGAACTGCGACCACCAGTTACCGACCGGCGAGTCGCTGCTGAAGGCCGCATCCTGCGCGCCCTGCAATGTCACCGCGGCCGGCGGGTCGGGCCGGTAATCCGGCCCGACCGCGCAACCGCTGAGCACCAGCGCGGCCAGTGCCACGCTCAGAAGGTTTCTCACCATGGCAACACGTCTCCCAGATGCGTAAAACTGCCGGTGGCGCCGTGCGCGTCGAGCAGTGCCATCTGCACGCTGCTGTGCGCGCCCTGCTCCACCTCGATCTCGCCGCCGCCACCGTTCATGTCGGTTTTGACGTAGCCCGGATGCACGGTGTTGACCTTGATGGCGGTGTCGCGCAACTCATGGGCCAGGTGCACCGTCCAGCTGTTGACCGCGCTCTTGGAGGCGTCGTAGGCGGGTATCTTGAAGTCGTAGATCGGCGAACCGGGCTGGGTATGCAGGGTCAGCGAGCCGAGCATGCTGGACACATTGACGATGCGCCCGGCCAGCGAGCGACGCAGCAGCGGCAGGAATGCCTTGGTGACGCTGACGACCGCGAACAGGTTGGTGTCGAAGGTGCGCTTCCACACCTCCAGGCTCTGTTGCGACGGCGTGCGCTGCATGTCCTCGATCATGATGCCGGCGTTGTTGATGAGGATGTCCAGGTGACCATGGCGCTGTTCCACCGTGCCGACCGCCGCGGCGATGCTGATGTCGTCGTTGACGTCGAGCTGGATGGCCTCCACCGGCAGGCCGTCGGCCTGGAGCTTGAGTGCGGCGGCGACGGCATCGTCGCGCTTGCGCCCGGCCAGCAGCGTATGCACGCCGGCCTGGGCCAGTTGCCGAACGGTTTCCAGGCCGATGCCGCGGGTGGCGCCGGTGACCAATGCGATCTTGTGGTTGCTCATTTCAATGTCCTTTCTACTGCGAATGGGGATTGGGGACGACGCACTCACGCCTTGACGTGATCGTGCGCAACAGTGGCCGGTGCAGCGGGTTCGCGACGGGTGACCCACTTGCGCAGCGCCACGTAGAACACCGGGGTCAGGAACAGGCCGAACAGGGTCACACCGAGCATGCCGGCGAACACGGTGATACCGGTGACCGAGCGCACTTCGGCGCCGGCGCCGTGACCGAACACCAGCGGCACGGTGCCGGCGATGAAGGCGATGGAGGTCATCACGATCGGACGCAGACGCAGGCGGCAGGCTTCCAGCGCGGCGTCGACGATGCCCTTGCCATGCATTTCGAGTTCGCGGGCGAATTCCACGATCAGGATCGCGTTCTTGCACGCCAGGCCCATCAGCACCACCAGACCCACCTGCACGAACACGTTGTTGTCACCGCCGGTGAGCCACACGCCGAACAACGCCGACAGCAAGGTCATCGGCACGATCAGGATCACCGCCAGCGGCAGCGTCCAGCTTTCGTACAGCGCAGCCAGCACCAGGAACGCCAGCAACACCGCCATCGGGAACACGATCAGCGCCGAATTGCCCTGGGTGGATTGCTGATAGCTCAGATCGGTCCACTCGATGTTCATGCCGTTTGGCAGCACCTGCGGCGCCATGCCGGCCAGCGTCTGCATCGCCTGGGTGGAGGAGAGCACGCGCGGGTCCGCTTCACCGATCAGATCGGCGGCCGGGTAGCCGTTGTAACGGATCACCGGATCCGGGCCGTAGGTCTGACCCAGCGTGACCATGCTGCCGATCGGCACCATCTGCCCACGATCGTTGCGGGTGCGCAGGTTGGCGATGTCTTCGACGCTGTCGCGGAACTGTCCATCGGCCTGGGCGATCACCTGATAGGTGCGACCGAAGCGATTGAAGTCGTTGATGTAGGACGAACCCAGATAGGTCTGCAAGGTGTCGAACAGATTGGTCAGCGGCACGCCCTGTGCCTTGGCCTTGTCGCGATCGACCTTGGCATCGAGCTGCGGCACATTGGCCTGATACGTGCCGATCGGGAACTGCATGCCCGGCGTCTGCGAGATCGCACCGGACATCGCATTGACCGCGCTCTGCAACTGGCCATAGCCCAGGCCGGCGCGGTCCTGGATGTACAGCGAGTAGCCCGAGCCCTGCCCCAGGCCCAGGATCGGCGGCGGCATGAACGCAAACGCAAAGCCCTGCTGGATCTGGCTGATGCGCGCGTTGATCTCCGCATTGATCTGCGCGGCAGTGCGGCTGCGCTGGCTGAACGGTTTGAGCGTCAGGAACACCGTGCCGGTATTGGGCGTGTTGGTGAACTGCAATGGGTTCAGGCCCGGGAACGCAATTGCGTGGTCCACGCCTTCGGTCTGCAACGCGATCTGGGTGATCTGACGGATCACGTCGTTGGTGCGTTCCAGCGAGGCCCCTTCCGGCAGTTTGGTACCGGCAATCAGGTACAGCTTGTCCTGGGTCGGAATGAAGCCGCCCGGCACCACCTTGAACATGAAACCGGTGACCACCAGCAGCAGCACATACACCATGAACACCGCACCGCGCTTGCCCAACGCACGCGATACCGCACCCTGGTACTTGTTCGAACTGGTGTTGAAGAAACGATTGAACGGACGGAACAGCCAGCCGAACAAGCGATCGATCAACCGCGACGGGCCATCCTTCGGTGCGTCGTGCGGCTTGAGCAGCATGGCGGCCAGTGCCGGCGACAAGGTCAGCGAATTGATCGCCGAAATCACCGTGGAAATGGCGATGGTCACCGCGAACTGCTTGTAGAACTGGCCGGTCACGCCCGACAGGAAGGCCATCGGCACGAACACCGCGCACAGCACCAGCGCAATGGCGATGATCGGCCCGGACACCTCGCGCATCGCCTGATGCGCCGCGGCCAACGGGGCCAGCCCTTCTTCGATGTTGCGCTCGACGTTTTCCACCACCACGATCGCGTCGTCGACCACGATGCCGATCGCCAGCACCAGCCCGAACAGGCTCAGCGTGTTGATCGAAAAACCCAGCAGGTAGAGCGCGGCAAACGTACCGACCACCGACACCGGCACCGCCAGCAACGGAATGATCGAGGCGCGCCAGGTCTGCAGGAACAGGATCACCACCAGCACCACCAGCAGCACCGCTTCCAGCAGCGTGTGCACCACCGCGCTGATCGAGTCGCGCACGAACACGGTGGGGTCATACGCAGCCGACCACGCCATGTCCTGCGGAAACTGCTTTTCCAGCTCGGCCATCTTGGCGCGCACCGCATCGGACAATTCGATCGCGTTGGCGCCGGGCGACTGGAACACGCCCATGCCGACCGCGTTCTTGTTGTCCAGCTGCGAGCGCAAGGTGTAGTTGCCCGCGCCCAGTTCCAGACGCGCCACATCCGACAGCCGCACGATCTCCCCGCTGTTGCCGCTGCGGATCACGATGTTGCCGAATCCTTCTTCGGTGGTCAGGCGGCCCTGCGCATTGATCGACAGCAGGAAGTCGCTCTTGTTGGGCATCGGCTCGGCACCGAGCTGGCCGGCGGAAACCTGCACGTTCTGCTCGCGGATGGCTGCGACCACGTCGCTGGCGGTCAGCCCGCGCGCGGCGACCTTGTCCGGATCCAGCCAGATGCGCATGGCGTAATCGCCGGCACCGAAGATCTGGATCTGGCCCACGCCCGGCAGGCGCGACAGTTCGTCCTTGACCTTCAAGGTGGCGTAGTTGCTCAGGTACAGCGAGTCGTACTTGCCCTTGGGCGAGGTCAGATGCACCACCATGGTCAGCGTCGGCGACTGCTTCTGGGTGGTCACGCCCTGGCGCCGCACGTCCTCGGGCAGGCGCGCCTGCGCCTGACTGACGCGGTTCTGCACCTGCACCTGCGCCTGGTCCGGATCGGTGCCCGGCTTGAAGGTCACGGTGACCACCAGCACGCCATCGGAGCCGGCGACCGACTTCATGTACATCATGTCTTCCACGCCGTTGATCGCTTCCTCAAGCGGCGTGGCGACGGTCTCGGCGATGACCTTGGGATTGGCGCCCGGATACACCGCACGCACCTGCACGCTCGGCGGCACCACTTCCGGGTACTCGCTGATGGGCAGCAGCGGCATGGCGATCAGGCCGGCAGCGAAGATGATGATCGACAGCACCGCGGCAAAGATCGGCCGGTCGATGAAAAAACGGGAAAAGTCCATTGGGATGGTCCTGAAAGAGGTTGCCGCCGGGTGGCGGCGCGGCACGGCGGCCCCGAACCGGCCTTGTTTCAAGGCCGGTGGTCACGGGCGCGATGCAGCGATGAATCAGTTCGACGCGGTGCGCTTGTCCGGCGCCGTGGTCATGGCAACGGGCTTGGCATCGACCGGCATGCCTGGCATGAAGATCTTCTGCACGCCATCGACCACCACCCGGTCGCCGGCGGCCAGTCCCTTGCGCACGATGCGCAGACCGTCGGCATTGCGGCCAAGCTCGATGTCGCGCCGCTGCGCCTTGCCGTCCTTGTCGACCACGTACACGTACTTGCGGTCCTGATCGGTCAGCACGGCCTTTTCGTCGACCAGCATGGCCTTGAACTGGCCGCTCCCCAGCAACTGCACATGCGCGTACAGGCCCGGCGTGAACCGGCGCTGCGCGTTGTCCAGCACCGCGCGCACGCGGATGGTGCCGGTGCTGCGGGTCACCTGGTTATCCAGGAAATCCACGCGCCCGGTGTGCGGGAACCCCTGCTCGCCGACCAGGCCGATGCGCACCGGCAACTCGCCGCCGCGCGCATCCGGGCGCTCGCCGTTGCGCGCCATCTGCGCGTAACGCAGGAAGGTGCCTTCGTCGGCGTCGAAGTACACGAATACCTTGTCCAGCGACACCAGCGTGGTCAGCACGCTGGCGCTGTCGCTGGCGGTGACCAGATTACCGGCGGTGACCATCGCACGTCCGGCGCGGCCATCGATCGGCGCACGCACGCGGGTCCAGTCCAGATTGAGCTTGGCGGTATCCAGCGCGGCCTGCGCGGCCAGCAGATCGGCATCGGCCTGATCGGCGGCAGCGCGACGCTGCTCCCAGGTTTCGGTCGAGATGGCCTGCTGGTCGGACAATTTGCGGGCGCGTGCCGCTTCGCTGCGGGCCAGCGTGGACTGCGTGCGTGCACGCACCAGCGCTGCGTTGGCGCGCGCGAATTCGGCACGGTAGCTGCGGTCGTCGATGCTGAAGAGCACATCGCCCTTCTTCACTTCGGCACCTTCGACGTAGTTGACCTTGTCGATGTAGCCGGACACGCGCGGGCGCAGTTCGACGCTTTCCACCGGCTCGATGCGGCCGCTGAATTCGTCCCACTGGCTGATCTCCTTCAGCAACACCGGGGCGACGCTGACGCTGGGCGGCGGCGGCGCGCCGGTCTCGGCAGCCTTGCTGCCGCAACCGGCCAGCACAACCGCGAGTACGGCGCCCGTCAATACAGTACGCAAGGGAAAACGGAACGGGGTGGCGTTCGGGGTCATGGGGAAATCTCTCGGGTGGGGATGGGGAAATGCAGACCGGCGAGCCGGTCGGCCGATGGAGCGGCGTGCAGGCGACGGCTGACGGTCACGATGGCTTGCCCGGGCTGGCCAGGCCCGGCGATCAGCGAGACCGCGGCACGGCCGACATCCACGGCGCGGATCCATTCCGGACACGCGTCCTTGGCACGGCCCGGCGTGCACACCGGCTGCTCGACCGACAGCAGGTGCACGCGGATACCGAGCGGCTTGGCTTCCTCGTGCAGGACCTGGGCGAGCATGCGGGTGGCGGCGGCGGCAATCGAGGTGTCGCCGTGCGCGGCCCAGGCACGCAGCGCGCAGGGGCTGCCCAGCAGCAGGTAGCGCCCGCCGCCATCGGCTTCGGCCAGCAGCGGCAGCAGATGCCGCGCGGCCGCCAGGTGCGGCAGCACATCGCGCTCGAGGCGGCGACGCAGCGCAGCGACCGGGCGATCAAGCAGGCGGCCGGCCTTGAGCGGGCTGCCCACGCTGGCGATCACCGCCCCCAGCGGACGCGGGCGCTGGGCCAGTTCGCTGGCCAGCGCCTGCGCCGAAGCGTCGTCGGCCACCGACCCCTGCAAGGTCTCCAGCAGCGGTGTATTGCCATGCTGCACGCGCAGCGTGTCGAGCTTGGCGGCATCGCGTCCAATCACCAGCACCGGCATCCCGGCATCGAGCAAGGCGGCGACGATGCCGGCGCCGACATTGCCCGCGCCGCCGATGACGGCCGTCTCGGGTTGGACCATCCCGGTCATGGGACTTTCACTCCCGACATCGGGACAATTCCGCGCTGCGCCAGACGCGCCGACAGTCCAGTCCGCTGCGCCGGTGCGCCGCCGGCCTGACGCCAGGGCGATGCCGAAAATGTGCGCGAAATGCCGGCACGTGGGCTTCTCGCCGTGGAAACCACTGGATCGAAGGCACCTTCGATGGCGCTACGCGATGTCGACGACAAGCCGAAAACATTGCACAACCACATGGCCGTGCTCCTGGATGGAGGGGATGCCGCATAAGTTAGGCCCCAAACCAGCACTTGATTAGTCCGGATTTAGGGGAATAATCGTCCCGTAAGCGGTCTAATCCCTCCTGACCCTCGGAAGGCAGTCCCATGACTCACGATCTCAACGACACCCTGATCTTCGTCAAGGTGGTCGAACAAGGCAGCTTCATCGCCGCCGCCAACGCGCTTGGCCTGCCCAAGACCACCGTCAGCCGCAAGGTGCAGGAACTGGAAACCCGCCTGGGCGCCCGCCTGCTGCACCGGACCACGCGCCGCATCGGCCTGACCGAAGCCGGTTCGGTCTACCACGAACATTGCCAGCGCATCGCACGCGAACTGGAAGAGGCCGAGAGCGCCGTCGGGCAATTGCAGTCCGGCCCACGCGGCTGGCTGCGCTTCACGGTGCCCTACTCGCTGGGCATCACCTGGATCGCGCCGTTGCTGGGCGAGTTCCATGCGCAGTACCCGGAAATCCAGCTGGACATGCACCTGGGCAACGAGAAGTTGGACCTGATCGGCGGCGAAGCCGATCTGGCACTGCGCGTCGGCGCCCTGCCCGATTCCAATCTGGTGGCGCGCAAGCTCGGCAGCCTGCGCACGCAGGTCTTCGCCAGCCCGTCCTACATCGAGCGCTATGGCGAGCCGCTGCATCCGGACGAGCTGCAGTTCCATCGCACGCTGGCGCTGCGCAAGAACCGCAACGTGCACAACAATCGCTTTTTCTGGTCGCTCAGCGACGGCAGCGATGTGCGCGATTTCCCGGTCAATCCATTGATGGTGGCCAACGATCCGGCCGCGCTCAATGGCGCGGTGTTGTGCGGCGAAGGCTTGCTGCTGACCGGCGATGTGATGGCCAAGCCGTTCGTGCAATCGGGTCTGGTCCGCCGGGTGCTCGCGGGTTGGACCGGGCCGGAGGTCGACTTCAATGCGGTGTTCGCCGGCGGCCGCCTGGTCTCGCCGAAAGTACGCGCCTTCGTGGACTTCCTGGTGACGCGGATGAACTTCGATGCGGACTACATGATGGCGCAGTGCCCTGCGCGTCTGGCCGCGCAAAAGGCCGACAACGATGCAAAGATCGAGGTCGGCGCAGACGCGAAACTGCGTGCAGAAGGCAAGCGCATCCTGGAAAACGTCACGGCGTAGTCCGCACTCTGGTATTCGCCCAACGGAGCACGCTTCTCCCCTCGGGAGAATGTCCGAATGGCGGACGAGGAGACGTTTGCACTTACCGGTGAAAACTTGTTGACCGCTACACACCTCCATTTTCGGTTCCCGACCCCTGAATCGCTCCAGGAGCTTCCATGCCTTCCGGTGCCGGTAATTTTCCGGTGCCGGTAACTTTTGTCTTGGCTAAGGCAGCAAACCGCTGTCGCCTGATGCAATCTTGAAGCGACTGAGAGCGTGGGTTTTAGCGTGGTCAGGAGATCCGAAGCTGCGTTGGTCAACGCCTAGCGATAAAGCCCAGCTGTAAGTCAGAAGTTCGGTTGGTCGAGTGCGCGGTGCCCTCACTGCTCGTGGGACACGCCGTGAATCCGTCCGTGGAGGCTCCTTGGCGGCATCCATGCCGCCAAGGGTCCCGCAACCGGTAAGGACACCGCACCAGAGAGTTGGTCGGTTGCTTTCTTGAAGGCATGTCGCTCGGCTTGCGCTAGGCAGATGAGAAGTTTGCAGGTGACGTGGTGAAAGCCTGTCGGCTACTCCGCTCGCGATGGGAAGGCGATAAAAAGCTGGTGGAACCCAGAGTGATCCGCCCAGCGCACCTCATGCTCTTGTTTGCAAACATGCACACCGACTATCTCGACTGGTCCTTGCCCGCCCACCATCGCGGGACCTTGAGCGGCATGGATGCCGCGCCAGAGCCTACAGGGACGTACTTGCGGCGTGTCCCGCGATGGTGGGCGGGCAAGGCCCTGCAGAAAACCCGCAGATCGGCAGCTTCGCACCCGACGCATCCCCACCGTTCAATCACCACAAAGGCGACCAAAACCCGAGCTTTTGCGGTGATGGAATGTTTGATGCCGGCTGACCAAGGTCGCGAAGCTCTCCCCCGTTTTTTTCCTGCACTCCATGAATCCATCCATGCAAGGCTCCATGGCGCCCCATGGCTTCCGCAAAACCGCAAGGGACTACGCCTGCCAAGACAGCACTCAAGAGATTGAGCGCCGCTCGTGATCACAACGATTCGCAGCGCAAAAAACAGGCCGCTTTCGCGGCCCGTTTTGGTTACTCATCGCGGCGCGTCAATCGACTCGTCACGATTCAATGCGGCAAACTCAACGCATGCCCGTGTTGTTCCCGGCACCCTCCGAGCGCAGCGGGATCAGGCGGATTTCGACGCGGCGGTTTTGCGCGCGGCCGGCATCGGTGCTGTTGTCAGCGATCGGGTAACGCTTGCCGGCGCCCATGGTTTCCATGCGCTCGCGCTGCACGCCTTGTGCGGTCAGATACTGCGCGACTGCGCCGGCGCGTTCTTCGGACAGACGCTGGTTGACCGCATCGCTGCCGACGCTGTCGGTATGACCGACCACTTCCACCATGGTCTGGTTGTACTCGCGCAACGTGGATGCCACACCATTGAGCGCGCTGTAGAACTGCGGCTTCAACGCAGACTTGCCGAAGTCGAAGGTGATGCCGTCGGGCAGGTTCAGGGTGATGTTGTCGCCCTGGCGCTGCACTTCGATCCCGGTGTTGGCGGTGCGCTCGCGCAGTGCGCGCTCCTGGCGATCCTGATACTGGCCAACCGCCGCGCCACTGAGCGCGCCGATGCCGGCACCGACCATCGCATGCTGACGGCGCTCGGTGGCGCTGTCGCCGGTCAGCAGACCAGCGGCCACGCCGATCGCGGTGCCGATCAGCGCGTTGCGGCCGGTGCGGTTCTGCTGCTGGGTCTGCTCGCCGTACTGGTCGCGCTGCACATACGAGCCGCCGGTGGCGCAGGCGGACAACGCAATGGCGCTGGCCAGGGCAACGGCAAGACTCTTGGTGGCTGCTGGGGACATGGTGTTCTCCTATGGCCGGACCATCCGGCACTCAATCGTGTCGGCGAGGATAAACAGGCCAACGCGACTGGCGCATGATGAAACCGACCTGCAATCGCACGCAGCTACTGCTGCATTCAGGAAAACGTTTTCTGCTGGCACAGCCACATGCTTGCGCGTAATGCATTCACTGATGGACAAACCAGGCGTCGCAGCGCACGCATGCAGCGCTTCAGGCCTGCAATAGAGAACACGCAGAAGCGCGCATCAGGTGACCACGCAATCCAGCTGTTGCTCGCGCTGGCGCGCGCGTCTAGCCACGCGTCTTCGCATACGCCGCCAGCGCCGCATCGCGGCCTTCGGCCAGGCCGATGACCGGCGTACGCGGATACTCCGGTGCCAGGCGCGCCAGCGACAACGGATGCAGCCACGGCGCGAAGCGTTCCTTGACCGCAAGCTTGCCGAGCTCCGGTACCCAACGCGTGATGTAGGCGGCCTGTGGATCGAACTTCTCTGCCTGCGTGACCGGATTGAACACGCGGAAATACGGCGCCGCATCAGCGCCGGTACCGGCCACCCACTGCCAGCCAAGCGTGTTGTTGGCCAGATCCGCATCCACCAAGGTGTCCCAGAACCAGCGCGCGCCTTCGATCCAGTGCACGCGCAGATGCTTGCACAGCAGGCTCGCCACGATCATGCGCACGCGGTTGTGCATCCAGCCGGTGTGCCAGAGCTGGCGCATGCCCGCATCGACGATCGGAATGCCGGTACGGCCCCGCTGCCAGGCCTGCAATGCGACCGGGTCCACCTCGGCCCAGTCGAAGCCTGCAAAGCGCGGGTTGAGATTCTGGTTGGTGGTGTCGGGAAAATGGTGCAACAGGTGGTACGCAAAATCGCGCCAACCCAGCTGGCGGATATAGCCGTCGATCTCGGCACCGTTGCGTGCGTTGCGATTGGCTTCCAGCGTGCTGGCGATCCGCCACGGCGCGATCTCGCCGAAGTGCAGATGCGGCGACAGTTGCGAGGTGCCGACCCGGTCGGGCCGGTCGCGGTTTTCGCGATAACCGGACAGCGCGCCATCGATGAAGATCTCCAGCATCTCGTGCGCGCCGGCCTCGCCAGGCTGCCAGTGCTCCCAGAAGCCTCGATCCCAATCCAGCGCCGGCAGCAGACCGAGCGTGTCCAGCGCAGCGCTCTTCAATTGCGCAGGCAGCGGCGGCAGGCTGCGCGGTGCCGGCACGGCAGCCGGCAATTGCAGCTGCGTGAGCGCATTGCGCCAGAACGGGGTGAACACCTTGTACGGGCCGCCCTGCTGCGTCGTCAACTGCCATGGTTCGAACATCAGCGCGGAGTTGCAGCTCTGCACTTCGATCCCGCGCTCGCGCAGGCTGCGCTTGATCTGCGCATCGCGCGGCTGCGTGGCCGGCTCGTACTTGCGGTTCCAGTACACCGCCACCGCCTTGGTCTGCGCGATCACCTCATCCAGCACCTGCGCGCTGTTACCGGCGCGCATCACCAGGCCGCTGCCCAGCGCGCGCAGGGCCGCATCCAGCGCCGCGAGCGAGCGATGCCGCCAGCTCCGCGAGGCAGCGCCCGGCGTCCACTCGCCCTCTTCGTGCGGCGCATCGATATACAGCGGAATCGGCTGGTGCCCCGCATCCAGCGCAGCCTGCAAGGCCGGATTGTCTTCCAGGCGCAGATCGCGACGGAACCAGACGATGGCGTAGGACATACAAGCTCGGCAGCGACGATGAGGCGCGCAGCATAAGCCAGCAGATGCAAGGATGGCGCGATGCCGCGGCGACGGATTGCCGCGCGGCATCACACAGGAGGTTTATTCGAAACTTCCCACCGAATCGTGGGCCAGATTGTCGAAACGGGTGTATTCGCCGAAGAACTTGAGTTTGCACGAACCGGTCGGCCCACCGCGGTGCTTGCCGATGATGATCTCGGCCAGGCCCTTGTCCGGCGAGTTTTCCTTGTTGTAATAGTCGTCGCGGTAAATGAACACGATCATGTCCGCGTCCTGCTCGATCGCGCCCGATTCGCGCAAGTCGGCCATCACCGGGCGCTTGTCGGTACGCGTTTCCAGCGAGCGGTTGAGCTGGGACAACGCGATCACCGGCACGTTGAGCTCCTTGGCCAGGCCCTTGAGCGAACGCGAGATTTCCGAGATTTCGGTCGCGCGGTTTTCGCTGTTGCCCGGCACCGACATCAGCTGCAGGTAGTCGATGACGATCAGGCCCAGGTCGTGCTCGCGCTTGAGTCGGCGGCACTTGGAGCGCAGCACTTCCGGCGACACGCCCGGCGTGTCGTCGATGAAGATCTTGGTTTCCTTCAGCATCTTGATCGCGCCGGTCACGCGCGCCCAGTCCTCGTCTTCCAGCGCGCCGGTACGCAAGCGTTGCGCGTTGATGCGGCCATTGGACGAGATCAGGCGCATCGCCAGCTGCGATGCCGACATTTCCATCGAGAACACCGCCACGCCCTTCTTGGATTTGATCGCGGCGTACTCGGCGATATTCAGCGCAAACGTGGTCTTGCCCATGGCCGGACGCGCGGCCAGGATGATCAGGTCGGTCGGCTGCAGGCCCGAGGTCATCGCGTCGAAATCGTTGTAGCCGGTCGGCAGGCCGGTGATGTTGCCGCCGTTTTCGAAACGGCTGCGCAATTCCTCGAAGGCGTCCTTCAATGCGCCCGGCATCGCCACGAAGTCGGTACGCCCGCGCGCGCCGGCCTCGGCGATCTTGAACACCGCCTTTTCCGCCGACGACAGCAACTCCACGCTGTCGCGGCCCTCGGGCTGGAAGCCGTCGTTGACGATGGTGGTGCCCACTTCGATCAGCTGCCGCAACACCGCCTTGTCGCGCACGATCTCCGCGTACGCGGCGATATTGGCTGCCGAGGGCGTGGTGCTGGCCAGCTCGATCAGGTACGCGCCATCGCCGACCTGCTCCAGCTTGCCCTGCGATTCGAACCACTCGCCCAGGGTCACCGCATCGAAGGGGCGGTCCTTCTCGTTCAGTTCGCGGATCGCGCGGTAGATCAGCCGATGATCGCGGCGGTAAAAGTCGTTTTCGGTCAGCTGGTCGTTGACCCGATCGAACGCGTCCGGCGCCAGCATCAACCCGCCCAGCACGGCCTGCTCGGCCTCGACCGAATGCGGCGGTACCCGCAACTGGTCAAGCCGCGGCTCGGGACGATCGTAATCGTCGTCGTCGCGATCGCGATTGCGCTTGGAACGGAAACCAGGACGAGCGGACATGGACAAACGGACCTGACACGAGGGAGACGAGGGCAGGAAGCATAGTCATCGGCGGCGCCGACGACCATGCACAACTCTGTGGATAACTGGTGGACAGCCGGTGCATCACCGTTCTACGCGCCGGCCGTCGCAACCGCCGAGACGCCCGCTGACACTGGGTTTGCGCCGCATCACCGGCACCGGCTGGCAGCGGTCTTCAGGCCCGACGCTGCTGTGGTCAACTCAACGTTTGGACTGTTCGACCAGGCCCAGGAAGGCATCGACAAAGCCCTGCAGAAACTTGCGGCTGTCGGCGTTGGCGACCTGGTCGTCGGCACCGAACAGGCCGTCCTTGTACTGCAGGAAGACTTCCGGCTGGCCGAGCACCCGCATGTCCAGATACGACAGCACATTGCGCAGGTGCTGCTGCGCGGTGGCGGTGCCGATCGCCCCGACCGAGATGCCGACCACGGCGGCCGGCTTGCCCGCAAACGCGCTGTCGCCGTAGGGGCGCGAGCCGGTATCGAGGGCGTTCTTGAGCACGCCGGGAATCGAGCGGTTGTACTCGGGGGTGACGAACAGCACCGCGTCGGCCGACCGGATCTGCTGCTTCAGCCGCGTGCCCTCTGCCGGGTAATCGCCGTCGCGGTCCTGGTTGTACAAGGGGATGTCGCCGATCTCCACATACTCGAACACCGCCTTGTCGCCGGCCAGATGCTCCAGCGCCCGCGCCAGTTGGCGGTTGTAGGACGCTGCACGCAGGCTGCCGACCAGCACGGCGATGGTGATCTTGCTCATGGGGAACGCTCCATTGGGGAATCAGCGCCCGACTCTAGTCAGCTCGGCGCTCAGACCCGGTGAAGCGCGGCTGCCTCAGCGGCCGATCGCGGCGCGTTGGGCACGCCAATGCACCTGCCAGGCCTGGAACATCAGCACCGTCCACAGGTGCGTATGCCATTTGCGCTCGCCGCCGTTGAAGTCCCGCCACAGCCCGGCCACGGTGTCGGCGGCGAACACGCCGTCGCGCTCCAGCGTGGCGTGCGCCAGCAGATCGTCTGCCCAGCCGTGCAGGTCGCCACGCAGCCAGGCGCTGACCGGCGCGCCAAAGCCGCGCTTGCCGCGGTAGACCATCGGGTCGGGCAGATAGCGGCACAGCACGCGCTTGAGCAGGTACTTGCTGACCCCGTCGCGGTACTTCAGCGACAGCGGCAGCGACCAGGCGAACTCGGCCACCCGCCAGTCCAGCAACGGCGCGCGCGCTTCCAGCCCCACCGCCATGGTGGTGCGGTCCACCTTGCACAGCAGATCGTCGGGCAGATAGGCGGCAAAGTCGGCCAGCATCATCGCGTCGGCCGGCGTGCCGGAACCGTGCAGCGGGTCGGCAAGGCTGTAGAAACTGTCGGGCTCGGTCGCGCCCAGCACCACCGCGGCCGGATCGCGCCAGCGCGAAATGCGGTTGCGGTAGATGTCGCCGACACCGCGTGCGCCGGCCTCGGCCACCAGCGCGGCCAGGCCGCCGGTGCGCGAGGATTCGCCGTTACGGCGCGCCGCCAGCGCCATCAACCGCCGCAGCGGCCCCGGCACCAGCCCATGCATGCGCCAGTTGCGCAGCGCACGCTGGTAGCGACCGTAGCCGAAGAACAACTCGTCGCCGCCATCGCCGGACAGCGCCACCGTCACCCCGCCACGCGCCAGCCGGGCAACCAGCGCGGTCGGCACCTGCGAGGCATCGGCGAAGGGCTCGTCGAACATGTCCGGCAGGGTCGGCACCACCGCCAGCGCGTCGGCGCCGCTGACATACAGCTCGGTGTGGTCGGTGTGCAGGTGCGTGGCCACCTCGCGCGCCAGCGGCGCTTCGTCGTGATGCGAACCGTCGAAGCCGATACTGAAGGTATGCACCGGCTGGGCACTCTGCGCCTGCATCATCGCGGTGACGATTGACGAATCGGTGCCGCCGGACAGGAACACGCCCACCGGCACGTCGGCCACCATGCGCAGCGCCACCGCATCGCGCAGCACTGCATCGAGCTGTTCCTCGGCCTGTGCATCGCTGCCGGTGAACGGCGCCGCCAGCGCGCGCTGCATCGCCTCGCGCGCGTTCCAGAACGGCTGCTGCGCCTGGTCCGGCCGATGTGCCGCCGCGCCGGCCGCCACCATCTGCGCATCCAGCCGCAGCACCCGCCCGGGCATCAACTTGAAGGTGCGCTCGTGGATGCAGGCCGGCGCCGGGATGTAGCCCAGCCGCAGCAGCAAGGTCAGCGCATTGCGATCGACCCCGTTATCGAAGTCCGGATGCTGCCACAGCGCCTTGAGTTCGGAGCCGAACACCAGGGTGTCGCCGGCCCAGCCGTAGTACAGCGGCTTCTTGCCGACGCGGTCGCGGGCAAGATACAGGCAATTGTCGCGCTCGTCCCACAACGCCAGCGCGAACATGCCGTTGCAGCGGGTCAAGGTGTCGTCCAGCCCCCACTCCACCACCGCCGCCAACAGCACTTCGGTATCGGAATGACCACGGAAGCGGTGCCCGAGTGCGGACAGCGCCGCGCGCAGCTGCGCGAAGTTGTAGATCTCGCCGTTGTAGGCCAGCACATAACGGCCATCGGCCGAGCGCATCGGCTGATGACCCAGCGGCGACAGATCCAGAATGCTCAAGCGCTGATGCGCCAGCGCCACGCCGGCCTGCGCATCGCACCAGCTGCCGGCATCGTCGGGGCCGCGATGACGCAAGGCGGCGCCCATCGGCCGCACCAGCGCATCGAGTTGTTCGCCATGCATGCGGGGCGAGGCCAGCAGCAGTCCAGCCAATCCGCACATCGTCAGTGCTCCTGCCGGCAGCGCATGCCGCTCATGCCGTCACCGCGCCGGCTGCAGGCGCCGGCATTGCGATAAAACCGGGTACTGCCTGCACGCGCTGCAGCCAGGCACCGATCGCCGGCCAGCGCTCCAGATCGAAGCCGCCGTCCTCGGCGCAATGGGTGTAGGCAAACAGCGCGATATCGGCGATGCCGTAGTCGCTGCCGGTAAACCAGCGGTGCTGCTGCAGATGCTGTTCCATCACGGCCAGCGCCTGCTCGCCGCGGGCGCGCAGCTGCGGCAGGTCGGCGCGGCGCGCGGCATCGCGCGGCGTCCACAGGCTGATGAAACGCGCCACCGCGACATACGGCTCATGGCTGTACTGCTCGAAGAACATCCAGCTCAAGGCCTGCGCGCGATGCCACGCGTCGGTGGGCAGATACGGGGTACCTTCGGACAGCCAGAACAGGATCGCGTTGGATTCGGTCAGCACGCGGCCGTCGTCGCGCTCCACCATCGGCACCTTGCCGTTGGGATTCTTGGCAAGGTACGCGGGCGTGCGGGTTTCGCCCGCGGCACTGTCGACCTCGACCCAGTGATAGCGGCTGCCCAATTGCTCCAGCAGCAGGCGCACCTTGTAGCAGTTGCCGGAACTGGACATGCCATGGACGGTCAACGGGGGACGCACGGTCGACATCAAGCTGGCTCCGCGGCAGCAACGAGGGGCTGGCAGTGTCACAGCCCCGCGGGTCTTTGCAAAGCCCTGCACCGATTCTGCCGCAAGGCGTGGCCGCAATTGCGTACGCTGCGGCCAGCACGCCTCAGCGCATCACCACCAGCGCCACCGGCACACCCAGCACGGCGACCAGCATGCCCAGCAGCGACAACGTCAATGCCAGCGCACCGAAGGCACGCGCCCGTGTGCAGCCGGTCGCACCGGCAACCGCCTGCACCGCAGCGATCGACCACCACAGCCCGCCCAGCAGCGTCAGCAGCACTGCCATGGCCACTTGCGCCAGTCCGGCTTGATCATGCACACCGGTCCCCAACAGGACGATATCGCCCCCGAGTGCGGCCAGCGCCGCCAGCAGGCAGACCAGCCATGGCAAGGTGCTGCCCAACAACGCCGGCAGCAACGGACCGAACTGCGCAGCGCCGCCCATCCAGCGCAGCATCCGTTGCAACAGTACGCAGCCCACCAGCGCGATGGCCAGCATGATCGCCACGGCGATGGCGTGCACCCACAGCGGCTGCGCAGACACCCACATCCAGCTCGAGAGCACCAGGATCAGGCCGAACACGCACCACGCGCTCCAGCGCGCGCCGGCCTGCGTGTGCAGGCGCTGCGCAACGGTATGCGGATCGAACAACATCCCGCCCAAGCCACCGCCGCGCCACCAGGCCAGGCATGCCAGCACCAGCACGATCAGCGCCAGCAGCGCGGCCAGCGGATAGGCCAATGCATGGACGTCCAGCGGCTGCTTGCGCGGTTGCGGCTTGAGGTCGTGATTGAAATACAAGAGGTCGCGGGCACGCTGCATGTCGGCGGCTGCACGCTTCACGCCGCTGGCGGGAATGCGGTCGGACAGGCGCTGCCACTCGCCCACGATGACGGTGCGTCCCTCATGCATGGAGACCGTGCGCGAGAACCGGAACCACGGGTTGGCGACCACCTGCGTATCGGCTTCCACTCGCACCACCGGGTCGACCCGCACCCGCACGGTCTGCCGCGCCAGCCGCGGGCCGCCGAGCGCCAGCGGGCTCTTGCGCGTCGCAGTGGGCAAGGCGTCCATCCATTCGCCGAGCTGGAACAGCGGGAAGCCAAGCTCGTCGCCCTCCTCGGTCGGCCACTCCAAGCGGTAGGCCTCGTGCGTGCGCACGTTCAACCCATCGGTCGCGTCGATGGTCGGCGCCCCGCCCTGCGTCAGCGCGGTGTAGTACTGCTGCATGAATTCCAGGTAGTGCTCGCCGACCGCCTGCGCACCGTTGTCCTCGAAGCTGGTCGCCACGCGCTCGCCGCGTCCCTGGCGGTACGTCGTGTCCACGGTGAAGGTCGCCACGCGCTGCGGTTTGCGCAGCGAGATCACGATCTCCTCGTCCACCTCGATCTGCGGCAGCGTCGGCATCGGCGATGGCACAGCCACCAGATCGCGCTGCCCGGCCACGACCGGCAGACCGCGCACGAACGGCAACGGCCGGCGTTGCGCAAGCGGGCCGTCTTCGCGATCGCGCGTGGCATCCACCCATACCTCGCCCTGCGGCAGGTGCGCGCGCACCACCACATGGTCGAACGCATAGGGACTGGGCAAGCGCAGCTCCAGCCCATGGCCCTTGTCGCTGTTGACCAGCACCGGCTCGGCGCGGATGCCGGCCAGCTGCAGCAGCGCGATCAACAGCGTCGCCTTGTCCTTGCAGTCGCCGTAGCGGTTGCGCAGCGTTACTTCCGGCGTATGCGGCGCGTGCGAATTCTCGCCCATGTCCAGGCCGACGTAGCGGATCTCGCCCTGCACGAAGGCCACTGCACGCAGCAGTGCGCCCAGCGGGTCGTCGCGGCGCAACTGCAGGTTCTGCGCCATCCCGTCGGCAACACGCGCGTCCTTGAACGCGCGCGGATACAGCTGCGCTGCCCACGCCGCCACCGTCGCCCAGTTGCCGGCAGTGGAGACTTCGATCCGGCCATACGGATCGACATCCTCCGGGGTGTCCTTTTCCTCCTGCACGGCGGCAAGGTCGCGTGCGGCGATGTCCAGTGTCGCCACATCGCCGGTGCGGCTGATATCGCGGCTGAAGCCGGGCGCAGTCACCCGCCACTGCAATGCCATGCCGGCCGGATGCCGCACGCGCACCCGGCGCTCGCCCAGCGGCACGCCGTAGCGCGCATCGAACACGTCGTAATAGCCCTTGCCGAACACCGGATTGCTGCCGGTGATGGTCACGCCGTAATCGACCCGGTCGCCCACGCGCAGATCCGGCAAGGTGATCGACAGCGTCAGCGCGCCATCGATCAAACCGTCTTCCAGTCCGCTTTCGCGGCGCAACCGGGCGTAGTGCGCCTGCTTGCGCATGTCGATGCGCTTGCCGTCGCGCCACACCTCCAGGCTGTTGAGCGCCAGCTGCTGATACTGCGGCTGGTAATCGATGGAGATCTGTCCGGCTTCGTCCAGACTTTTCGCACGCTGCACGGTGTAACTGAGGCGGCGATACGCCTGCGGCGCCGCGCCGGTCAGATCGACCTGATCGGAGACCAGCTCATAGCGCAGCCCGCTGGCACCGGGCACCTTGTCGGGCACTGCATCGGCGATGACCCAGGCCGGTGGCGGCGCCATGCGCGGCGCCTCGCTGGCCTGTGCCGGTGCGATCACGCTCGCAACCACGGCCAGCACGCAGCGCATCCAGAACACGCCACGCAGGCGTCGCCTCCCATCCCTGTCGATCAACACCCACTCCTCGTCAAAACGCATTGAGTCCCGTCAGCGCACGCCCGACCACCAACTGATGCACGGTCTCGGTGCCCTCGTAGGTGATCACCGATTCCAGGTTCAGCGCATGCCGGATCGCCACATGTTCGGTGGTGATGCCGGCCGCGCCCAGCAGATCGCGGCACTCGCGCGCCACATCCAGGGCCATGCGGCAATTATTCCACTTTGCCAGCGAGATCTGTTCCGGCCGCAGCTGGCCGGCCTGCTTCAGCCGCCCGAGCTGCAGCGCCAGCAGCTGCGCGGTGGAAATCCGCCGCGCCATGTCGGCCAGCTTGATCTGCGCGCTCTGCGTGGCCGCCAGCGGCCGGCCGAACAGGATGCGCTGCCCGCTATAGGCCAGCGCCTCGCGCAGACAGGCCACCGCCGCGCCGATCGCGCCCCAGGCGATGCCGTAGCGCGCCTGGTTGAGGCACCCCAGCGGCGCCTTCAGACCGGCCGCGTTCGGCAGGCGCATCTGCTCCGGCACGTAGACGTTGTCCAGGAACAAGCCCGAGGTCACCGATGCGCGCAGGCTCATCTTGTGCGCGATGTCCTGCGCACTGAAGCCGGCGCTGCCGGTCTCCACCAGAAAGCCGCATACGCCGTCGTCGGTATGCGCCCAGATGATCGCCAGGCCGGCAATGCTGCCGTTGGTGATCCACATCTTGGCCCCGTTCAAGCGCCAGCCGTCGCCCTGCCGTACCGCGCGCGTGGTCATCGCGGCCGGATCCGAGCCGCCCTGCGCTTCGCTCAGCCCGAAACAGCCGATCAGACGGCCGGCTGCCATCGCCGGCAACCAGCGCTGGCGTTGCTCGTCGCTGCCGTAGGCATAGATCGGGTACATGCACAGCGAGGACTGCACGCTGACGAAGCTGCGCAGGCCGCTGTCGCCACGCTCCAGTTCCTGGCAGATCAATCCGTACGCCACCGCGCCCAGGCCCGCGCCGCCATCGCGGACCGGCAGACTGGCGCCGAGCAGGCCGAGATCCGCCAGTTCCGGCACCCATTCGCGCGGGAAGCGCCCTGCGTCGAAGGCATCGCCGATCGCCGGGAGTACCCGCGTATCGGTAAAGCGCGCCACCGCATCCTGGACTGCCCGCTCTTCGTCGGTCAGCAGCCCGCGTACATCGAACAGATCATCGGTGCGCACCGGCATGTCGGCTTCCACTCCAGGAGAAGCGATGATTATCAGCCAGTTGCCGGCCGAACATGGCGGCGAGGTGTTCAACGCGCGGAGGCCGTCCCCAGCGCCTGGAAACGAAAAGAGCCGGCAATGCCGGCTCCTTTCGCGCTAACGCAGCGATCCTGGGCGGATCGCCGCAAGTGACTTACTGGCGCGTGCTGCCCGCATCCACACGAACGCTCCTGTCGCCAGCCGTCGAAGCGGTCTGGGTCACCAGCTGACCGTCCACCACCGGCAGGCGATCGCTGGCCGGCTTGTCGTTCATGCGCACGGTCTTCTCGAAACCGTCGTAGCGGTAGGTCACGTCGTAGGCCACCACGTTGTCGGCATCGCCAAGCGAGATGCGCTCGCCCGGCTTGCTGTCCATGCGCATGGTGCCGGTGGTGCCGTCGGCATTGCGGTAGGTCACGTCGTAGCCGACCACGCGCGAGGACTGCGAATTGGCATTTTCGGTGTGGCACTGGCGCTCGGTGCGATCCACCACGCGGCCGCCGACATGATTGCGGTCCACACGGTTACCGACCATGCCGCCACCGACCGCACCGGCCACGGTGGCCAGCTTGCGCCCGTTGCCGCCGCCGACCTGGTTGCCGAGCAGACCGCCGATCACCGCACCGGCAACGGTGCCGCCGACGTTGCCATCGCGCTCGGGCAGACGTTCCTGCACCACCACGTCGCGGCAGACTTCGCGCGGCGAGGGGCTGGTGGTGGTTTCGCGGATGGCCGCGCTGTTGACGACCTGCGCGTACTGCGGCTCGCGCTCGGTGATCGGTGCGACCTTGACCACGTCGGCGTATTCCAGACCACGCGGTGCCGGCTCGCCGTTGGCGACGAAATCGCCGGACGACGGGCGATTGTTCATGAAGGCGGCAGTGGCCACGCCTCCGACCAGCAACGCACCCGCAGCGACCAGTATAGTTGTCGTATTGCTCTTCATGATCCAGCTCCGTGCGGACACGCCGCGTTGTTGACGGCGTGATTCCAGCACGCGAACCCTGAACAAAAACGCGCTCGCTCATGAACGCCGCAGTTAAGTTCAGCTAGCGGTTATTTCATGCACTTCTAACAGCCGGAGCATTCGCATGCGCAATCCCGTCACCTCGCGCGCCCTGCAGTGGGCCAGCAAGCTGCGCTACCCCACCTTGTTCAAGCTGGCGGCCGCGTTGTTTCTGGTCGACCTGGTGATCCCGGATCCGATCCCGTTCCTGGACGAGCTGCTGTTCGGCCTGACCACATTGCTGCTCGCCAACTGGAAGACGCGCAAGGCGCCGCTGCCTGCCCCGGTCCGCCGCGATTGATGCAGCTGGTCGATAGCCACTGCCATCTGGATGCCGGCGAGTTCGACCACGACCGCGCCGAGGTGATCGCGCGCGCGCAGGCAGCCGGTGTCGTGCAACAGGTGATCCCGGCGATCACCGCCGCCAGCTGGCCGGATCTGCGCAGCGTCTGCACCCAGGCACCCGGGTTGCACCCCGCCTACGGACTGCACCCGATCTTTCTGGATCAGCACCGCCCCGAACATCTGGAGCTGCTGGCCGACTGGATCGAGCGCGAGCGGCCCTGCGCCATCGGCGAGTGCGGGCTGGACTTCTATCTGGACGGGCTGGACGCGCGCGCACAGCGCGATTATTTCGACGGACAACTGCAACTGGCCAAGCGCTTCGAGCTGCCGCTGATCGTGCATGCGCGGCGCGCCACCGAAGAAGTCATCGCCCGCATCAAGGCCGTGGGCGGCCTGCGCGGTGTGGTGCACAGCTTCGCCGGCAGCCCCGAACAGGCGCAGCAATTGTGGAAGCTAGATTTCATGATCGGCCTGGGCGGCCCGGTGACCTACCCGCGTGCCAACCGCCTGCGCGGCCTTGCAGCAACGATGCCGCTGGAGTGGCTGCTGCTGGAAACCGATGCGCCGGACCAGCCCGATGCCAGCATCCGCGGCCAACGCAACGAGCCGGCCTACTTGTGCACGGTGCTGGACTGCATTGCACAGCTACGCGACGAGGCGGCCGAGCACATCGCCGCGCAGACCACCGCCAATGCGCGGCGGTTGTTCGGCTTGCCTGGCTGATCGGATTGCCTGTTGCCACATGACGCAGCGACACGCGCACTCACGCCGCCGAGGCAGCCTCGGCAACAGGCTTGGCTGCGGCCACCTTCGGCTTGAGCAACATCTCCAGCGCCTTGCCCACCGCGACAAACGCGAAGGTGCCGGTGATATGCGTGGCTGCGCCCAGCCCGGCCCCGCAATCCAGCTTGAGCGTGGCGTCGGCATCCAGCTGCGGGCGGATGCCGCAGACGCTGCCATCGGCCTGCGGATATTTGACGTTCTCCAGCGAGTACACCGCCGGCACGCCGAAATAGCGCTGCGGATTCTTGGGGAAGTTGAACTCGCTGCGCAGCTTCTTGCGGATCAGCGCCAGCATCGCGTCGTGTTCGGTGCGCGAGACATCGCGTACTCGCACCAGGGTGGGATCGGTGCGTCCGCCAGCGGCACCTACGGTGAGCAGCGGCAGCTTGCGTCGGCGGCACCAGGCGATGGTTTCCACTTTCACCCGGAAGCTGTCGCAGGCATCGATCACCAGGTCGAACGCATCACCGAGCAGTTGTTCGATATTGCCGGCGGTGAGAAACGCCTCCACCGCATCGGCCTGGATCTCCGGGTTGATCGCCAGGCAGCGTTCGGCCATCGCGCGCGCCTTGTTGCGTCCGTACTGCCCGGCCAGCGCCGGCAGCTGCCGGTTGGTGTTGGACACGCACAGGTCGTCGGCATCGATCAGGCGGATGTGCCCGACGCCGGTACGCGCCAGCGCCTCGACCACCCACGAGCCCACGCCGCCCATCCCGACCACCGCCACGCGGCAGGCCGCCAGCCGCTCCACCGTGCCGGCTCCGTACAGCCGGTCGATACCGGCAAAGCGTTCACGCCATTGTGCTCTCATCGGCCTATTTTACGCGCGCCGCTCAGCGCGCGCCCACCGACGTATTGATGCCTGCGTCCACCGGAATTCCGTCCATGCCCGCCCCGCCCACAGAACAATCGCGCGCGTCCCGCTATGCCTTCCTCCTGGTGCTGGGCATCCTGATCGGGCTGGTGTGCACGGTGATGGTGGCGCGCGTGCTGCAGGCCAGACGCAACCCGGTGCCGGACAGCTTGATGCAGGTAATGGCTTACCATCTACGCGCCCTGCAACCCGATGCCGATGGCGGCTGCAACCCCGTACGGCAGCGAGCGCGACTGCAATCGTTGCGCCTGCTGGCCGACGAACTGGAGCCGGCCTTTCGGGACATCGGCGAAGACCGCCGCTTCGGCGAGCACGCCAGCGACCTGCGCACCGTCCTGGACCAGGCACGGCACACGCCCCCAGCCGATTGCGCCGCGCTTGCTGCAGTCAGGACCCAGATCAACGACGCCTGCGAGGCCTGCCATCGCGACTTCCGGTGACCTGGCAGCGCGCCGCTGCATCGATGCGCACGACAGTGGTGGTGAACAGGACGCTCGGGTTTCGTTAAGCCTGGAGTGATCCAGTTGGCAGACCGTTCACCCGGACCAACACAGGATGACGTCGCCGCGGCCCTGACCGCTTTTTCGAACCACCCCGGAGAGACTTCATGAAGACCCGACTGCTCGTCATTGGCCTGGCTGCAACCGCGACACTGGTTGGCTGCGCCACCTCCCAGCCCCAGTACGGCAGCTATCGCGGCGACCGCGGTTACGACCAGGGCTATTCGCAGCCGCAGGCACGCTGCGTGGATTGCGGCATTGTGACCCGCATCGATGAAGTCGGCCCGACCCGCAGCGCTCCCACCGGCACCGGTGCGGTGCTCGGCGGCATCGTCGGCGCAGTGGCCGGGCGCCAGATCTCCAAGGAGACCGGTGGCAGCAAGGGCAACAAGAATGTCTCGGCCGTAGCCGGTGCCGCCGCCGGCGCACTCGCGGGCAATGCGATCCAGAACAACGTCACCAGCGACAGCTTCGATGTGCAGGTGCGCATGGACGACGGCCGTGTCATCGTGGTGAACCAGCGCGATCTGGCCGGCGTGCGCGAAAATGCCTACGTGCGCGTGGTCAACGGCAAGGTCGTGCTGCGCTGATCGGCGCACGCACCAGCAGCGGCCAATAAAAACCACTGTGCCTGCCGTCAGGCCGGCGCAATCGGTAACCGGAATCGGCATGTATCACGCATGCCTTCCAACGCTTCCAGGCCCGCCTGCGACTGCTCGCTACGTTCGATTCGCCAGTGTTGGCGAGATGACAGAAAGGCCCGGCGACGGGCCTTTCTGCTGTCTGCACGATGGCCCGCCGTGTTGCGCCGCGCTCAGACCACCTGCACCGCATCGGCCTGCAGGCCTTTTTGTCCTTGCACGACGGTGAAGCTGACCTTCTGGCCTTCCTTGAGGCTCTTGAAGCCCTGGATCTGGATCGCACGGAAATGGACGAAGACGTCCTCGCCGTTTTCGCGACTGATGAAGCCAAAGCCCTTGGCATCGTTGAACCACTTCACGACACCATTCTCGCGTTCGATATTGGACATCTCGACTGACTCCCTACGACACTGTGATGGACTGACGGTGGTGGCTGTGATTTGCAAGGAGGAAGCGAGGTACAAGGATGTAGCGGATCGAACGATCTGCCGCATCAGGCCACGATTCACGGTGACCGTTGCAAACAGCAGCGTTGGCAACTTAACCCGCGCCAAACGAATTTTCAAGCAAGCCTTGCGCAATTTTGTCAAACCTGAAACGGGATATTTTCAACGATCATGGATACCAACGTCCTCTATTACATCCTGGCTGGCGTGCTGGTACTGATCGGCCTTGCGGGGGTCGTCCTGCCGGCGCTGCCGGGTCTGCCGCTGGTGTTTGCGGGACTGCTGGTGGCCGCCTGGGCCGATGGCTTTGCCCACGTCGGCTGGGTGGCGCTGCTGATCCTGGGCCTGATGACGGCGTTGTCGTTTGCGATCGACTTCTTCGCCACCGTGTACGGCGCCCAGCGGGTCGGTGCCAGCAAGGCGGCACTGTGGGGCTCGGTGATCGGCTCGGTCGTCGGCATCTTCTTCATGCCGATCGGCTTGTTCGTCGGCCCGTTCGCCGGCGCGTGGATCGGCGAATACTGGCAGACCCGCAAGTCCGACCAGGCCACCAAGGTCGGCTTCGGCACCTGGCTGGGCATCGTGTTCGGCACCGCGACCAAGCTGGCACTCGGCCTGTGCATGTTGGGCGTGTTTGCCATCGCCTGGTTGTTCTAGCGGATTCCAGCGCTCACTGAGGTTGATTGGGTGGGCTGCCCGGCAGGACGCTGACAGCGCCAAGCACACACTCGGCCGCTGGCGAATGTCGACGTGTCGTCGGCCGGTAACGGTCGGGACGCGGATTGCAGGGCACTGCTTGGATGTTATGCCACCGTGTACACACCGCGCATGCAGGCGCGACCGTTAAGCTTCGCATCCGACGCGCCTGCCTGGCGCCTTCATTCGGCCAGACTGCCCATGTCCAAGCACTGCACTCGTCCCTTGCTACTGATTGCCCTGGCGGCTGCGCCGCTGGCGCACGCACAGGAAATCGCTCCTACCCCCGCTTCGCCGCAGGCCTGTACCTCCGTCACCTCGGATGCGGCCCGGCTGGCGTGCTACGACCAGGCGCTGGGCTATACCCCGCAGGTCACCGCCGAGGCCGATGCCGCCGCGCAGATCGCCAAGCAGACAGAGTCCAAGCCGCAGGACGAGCGTGCCATCAGCCGTGTCGGCGACTTCTTCCGCGCCGATGGCCAGGATCAGCCCAAGGCCGAGGCGGTCGCCAATGCCGGCCGCGGCTCGCTGCTGGACCGCCGCTGGGAGCTGGCCAAGGATTCCAAGCTCGGCACCTTCCAGTTGCGCGGCTACAAGCCGGTCTATCTGTTGCCGGCGTTCTGGACCAGCGACTCCAACCGCACCCCGCAGTCGCCGAATCCGGCCAACTCGGTGTCCACCCCGCAGCAACTGGACAGCACCGAACTGAAGTTCCAGCTCAGCTTCAAGACCAAGGTGGTCGAGGATCTGTTCGGCGACAACGGCGACATCTGGATGGGCTACACCCAGAGTTCGCGCTGGCAGGCCTACAACACCGATGCCTCGCGTCCGTTCCGCGAAACCAATTACGAACCGGAAGCGATGCTGGTGTTCCGCAACAACTACAGCCTGTTCGGCTGGAAGGGCCGCATGAGCGGCATCAGCATCAACCACATGTCCAATGGCCGCGAAGATCCGCTGTCGCGCTCCTGGAACCGGGTCATTCTCAACATCGGGCTGGATCGCGAGAACTGGGCACTGACGCTACGCCCGTGGTTCCGCATCAAGGAAGATCGTGCCGACGACAATAATCCCGATATCGAGGATTACATGGGCCGTGGCGACGCCACCCTGGTCTACAACAAGGACGGGCACGAAGTGGCATTGATCGCGCGGCATTCGTTGCGCGGCGGCGACCGCTCCCACGGCTCGGTGCAGCTGGATTACGGCTTCCCGATCACCAACCTGCTGCGCGGCCACGTGCAGGTGTTCGACGGCTATGGCGAAAGCCTGATCGACTACAACCACAAGGCCACCTACATCGGCCTGGGCGTGTCGTTGCTGGAGTGGTTCTAAGTACATCGCGCCAGCGCATTGAGTAACGTCGAAACCCATAAAAAAGCCGGCATGTGCGTATGCCGGCTTTTTTCGTGGGCTTATAGCCTTGAGCAGCAAAACCTAGCAAGCAGCCCTTGTGGGTCGGTTTGCGCCCCTGGGTTCAGGTCCAGTCCGTCAGGCCTTCGCGGCGATAGGTTTCCTGAAATGCCGGGCGGGCTTTCATTCGCTGCGCATGCGCCTGCAGCGCCGGCCAGGCATCACTGGGCCGGGGCATGTTGCGCGACCAACGCATCATCATGGTCAGCATGAAATCGGCCGCCGACAGGGTCTGGCCCAGCAAATACGGACCATTGGCCTGCAGATGCGCATCGACCCGTGCCCAGGCCGCCTCCAGTCTGGCGCGCGCCTGGGATTGCGCGGCATCGCCGTGTGCGGCGCCGGCCGGCTCGTCTGGATAGAACCAGGCCCGGTATGCCGGCTGCAAGGTGTTGGCGCAGAAGAACATCCACTGGTAGTACGCCGCCCGTTCGGGGCTGCCGAGCGGTGGTGCCAGCCCGGCCTGCGGATGCAGGTCGGCCAGATGCAGCACGATTGCGGCCGCCTCGGTCAGCACGTGTCCGTCGAACACCAGCGTCGGCACCACGCCGGCCGGATTGAGCGCCAGATACTGCGGCGATTTCTGCTCGGCGCGCTCGAAATCCAGCGGATGCAGTACGTGCGGCACATCGAGTTCGATCAGCAGCCAATGCACGACCAGTGCGGCAGTGCTGGGGGCGTGGTACAGCGTCGTGGTCATGCAAATTCCTTCGTCAGTTGGTACAGGAACGCAAGCAGGCGAGCTTGTGGGGTTCACAGCGATTGACATCGCTCTGCTGCGTGCAATCGAACACCTGGGCCATGCAATTGGCCCGCTGCGCCGGTCTTTTGTTGCGCTGCCAAAGGCAGGCCGGCGCACACCAGGACGGCGAGGCAAATGAGACGGAGCATTCCTGTTCTCCTGAGGGTGCCGGCATGGACGCACCGAGCATAGCCCGTTCCTGTTGGGCCGTCCCGCCACCCTAGGTGAGACACGCATGCAGGCGTTTTTTCCAGTACATAGGCAGCGCGTGCGAACGGCGGGCACGCGCAGCGCCCAAACTGAAAACGGCGACGCAGTGCAAGTGCGTCGCCGTTCCAGGGTGACTTATTCCACCACGACCGGAATCTTGCCGATGCGCGATTGCCACTGCCGCGGACCGGTCTTGTGCACCGATTCGCCGGTGCAATCCACCGCCACGGTGACCGGCATGTCCTTGACCTCGAACTCGTAGATCGCCTCCATGCCCAGGTCTTCGAATGCGAGCACGCGTGCGGCCTTGATCGCCTTGGACACCAGATAGGCCGAGCCGCCGACCGCCATCAGGTACACCGCCTTGTTGTCGCGGATCGCCTCGATCGCCGCATCGCCGCGCTCGGACTTGCCGACCATGCCCAGCAGGCCGGTCTGCTCCAGCATCTGGCGGGTGAACTTGTCCATGCGCGTGGCGGTGGTCGGGCCGGCCGGGCCGACCACTTCATCGCGCACCGGATCGACCGGGCCGACGTAGTAGATGAATCGGTTGGTGAAGTCGACCGGCAATGTCTCGCCCTTGTTGAGCATGTCGATCATGCGCTTGTGCGCGGCGTCGCGGCCGGTCAGCAGCTTGCCGTTGAGCAGCACCACCTCGCCCGGCTTGAAGCTGGCGACTTCCTCGCGGGAGATCGTATCCAGGTTGACCCGACGCGCGTTGGTCGGGTTGTAGGTGAGCTTGGGCCAGTCTTCCAGCGAGGGCGGGTCCAGCATCACCGGGCCGCTGCCGTCCAGGGTGAAGTGCGCATGGCGGGTGGCCGCGCAGTTGGGAATCAACGCCACCGGCAGGTTGGCGGCATGGGTCGGGTAATCCTTGACCTTGATGTCCAGCACCGTGGTCAGGCCGCCCAGGCCTTGCGCACCGATGCCGAGCGCGTTGACCTTTTCGTAGAGTTCCAGCCGCAGCTCTTCGGCGCGGTTGGACGCGCCGCGTGCCTGCAGGTCGACGATGTCGATCGGCTCCATCAACGCTTCCTTGGCCAGCAGCATGGCCTTTTCGGCCGTGCCGCCGATGCCGATGCCGAGCATGCCCGGCGGGCACCAGCCGGCGCCCATGGTCGGCACGGTCTTGAGCACCCAGTCGACGATGGAGTCGGACGGGTTGAGCATGGCGAACTTGCTCTTGGCTTCCGAGCCGCCGCCCTTGGCCGCAACGATCACGTCGACATGGTGGCCGGGCACGATCTTGGTGTTGACCACCGCCGGGGTGTTGTCGCGGGTGTTGGTGCGCTTGCCGGCCGGGTCGGCCAGCACGCTGGCGCGCAGCTTGTTGTCGGGGTGGTTGTAGGCGCGGCGCACGCCTTCGTTGACCATGTCTTCCACACCCATCGTGGCGTCGTCCCAACGCACCTGCATGCCGATCTCCAGGAACACGGTGACGATGCCGGTGTCCTGGCAGATCGGGCGATGGCCTTCGGCGCACATGCGCGAGTTGATCAGGATCTGGGCAATGGCGTCCTTGGCCGCCGGCGACTCTTCGCGCTCGTAGGCAGCGGACAGATTCCTGATGTAGTCGACCGGGTGGTAGTAGCTGATGTACTGCAGCGCGTCGGCGACGGACTGGATGAGGTCTTCCTGCTTGATCGAGGTCACGGCTGGCTCTAAGGCTGGCGGGGGCAATCCGGCCATTTTAGTCGAAACTTCCGGCGCACCCGGACGTTGCATCAATCGACGCGATTGATCGGGCCGCCGATCGCGCCGGGTCGGGTCTACGGGACGGGTGTGCTGCAGGACGTCGGCCGCACAGCCGTGCAAGCGTGCAGTCGGCGGTGCCACGGCGACCGCGTGCCAATGCCGCAGGACCCGCCGGTGCGCCTCCAACACCCCACGCCCACGCGTGGCGCTGCACACTGAGGCGATGTCAGCCTCCCGTTCCGGCGCTTCTGCGCCTGCCGCTCCCCGTACCGGCCCTACCCTGCGCGAGCGCCTGGATGCGCTGCGCAACCTCCCGCCGTTCCTGCGCCAGATCTGGCAGACCAGCCGCTGGCTGAGCGCCAGCAGCATCGGCTTGCGCGTGCTGCGCGCGTTGATGCCGGTGGCCTCGTTGTATATCGGCAAGCTGATCATCGACGAGGCGATCCACCTGGTCGGTCAACCGCCAGCCTTCGACTCGCTGGCGCAGGCGCTGGGCAGCGGCCGACTGAACCGGTTGCTGGAATTGCTGGCGCTGGAGCTGGCCCTGGCGATCGGTTCGGACCTGCTCGGCCGGCTGGTCGGCTACGCCGATGCGTTGTTGTCGGAACTGTTCAACAACGCCGCCAGCGTGCGCCTGATGGAGCACGCCGCGCAGCTGGATCTGGAGGACTTCGAAGATCCCGATCGGCAGGACAAGCTGGATCGTGCGCGGCGCCAGACCATGAACCGCATGAACCTGATGAGCCAGCTGTTCGGCCAGGTGCAGGACGCCATCACCGTGGTCAGCCTGGCGGTGGGCCTGGTGGTGTATGCGCCGTGGTTGATCCTGCTGCTGGCGATCGCCCTGATCCCGGCCTTCATCGGCGAGGCGCATTTCAATGCGCTGGGCTACTCGCTCAACTTCCAGTGGACGCCGGAGCGGCGCCAGCTCGATTACCTGCGCCAGGTCGGCGCAAGCGTCGAGACCGCAAAGGAAGTCAAGATCCTCAACCTGCACCGCTTCCTGATCGCGCGTTACCGGCGGCTGGCCGACAAGTTCTTCCAGGCCAATCGCGCACTCGCGCGCAAGCGTGCGTTGTGGGGCGCGCTGCTGGCTGCGCTGGGCACCCTGGGCTACTACACGGCCTATGGCTACATCGCCTGGCGCACCGTGCGCGGCGATTTCAGCATCGGCGACCTGACCTTTCTGGCCGGCAGCTTCCTGCGCCTGCGCCAGTTGCTCGAAGGCCTGCTGATCGGGTTCTCGCAGGTCGCCGGCCAGGCCTTGTATCTGGACGATCTGTATTCGTTCTTCAACATTGTGCCGGAGATCCGCTCGCGCCCGAACGCGCTGCCGGTGCCGCGACCGATCCGCCAAGGCTTCGTGTTCGAGGACGTGGGCTTCCGCTACCCGGATGCCGAGCAGTGGACGGTGCGGCATCTGGATTTCGAACTGCGTGCCGGCGAAGTGCTGGCCCTAGTCGGCGAAAACGGTGCCGGCAAGACCACCCTGGTCAAGCTGCTGGCGCGGCTGTACGACCCGGACGAGGGCCGCATCCTGCTCGATGGCCACGACCTGCGCGATTACGATCTGGACGATGTGCGCGCCAACCTGGGCGTGATCTTTCAGGACTTCGTGCGCTACCACCTGAGCGTGGGCGAGAACATCGGCGTCGGCCAGGTGGATGCGATGGATAATGCGCCGCGCATCCGTGCCGCTGCGCAGCGTGCCATGGCCGGCGAGCTGATCGACAGCCTGCCCGACGGCTACGACCAGCTGGTCGGGCGCCGCTTCAAGAACAGCGTGGACCTGTCCGGCGGGCAATGGCAGAAGGTCGCCATCGCGCGCGCCTACATGCGCGATGCGCAGCTGATGATCCTGGACGAACCCACCGCCGCACTGGATGCGCGTAGCGAGTTCGAGGTGTTCCAGCGCTTCAAGGAGCTGTCGGACAACCGTACCGCGGTGCTGATCTCGCACCGCTTCTCCAGCGTGCGCATGGCCGACCGCATCCTGGTGCTGGCCGCGGGCCGCATCGAGGCCAACGGCACGCATGCGGAGCTGATGGCCCAGGGCGGGCGGTACGCGGAGCTGTTCGAGTTGCAGGCGGCGGGGTATCGATGAGGCTGGGATTCGGGAATAGGGATTCTGGAATCGTTAAAGGCGGCGTTCCCGGCGTCTAATCGGTGCTGAGCGTCTTGCCCCGGGGGCATCCGGGATCCTTATGCAGCTGAACCGATTCCCTATTCCCCATTCCCCATTCCCCATTCACCATTCCCGGCCAAATGAGAGCCTCTCTCATTTGGCCGGCTTGAGGTAGAATTGCCGGGTACTCTTCCCACGACACTTACTGGTATGTCTTCCGCTTTCGGCGCCGAAACGGTGCTTGAGGTCCGTCACTGGACCGATGCCTACTTCAGCTTCACCACCACCCGCGATGCCGGTTTCCGCTTCGAGAACGGGCAGTTCGTGATGATCGGTCTGGAGACCGAAACGCGTCCGCTGCTGCGTGCGTACTCGATCGCCAGCGCCAATTGGGAAGAACATCTGGAGTTCTTCAGCATCAAGGTGCCGGACGGTCCGCTGACCTCACGGCTGCAGCACATCCAGCCGGGCGACAAGGTGCTGGTCGGCAAGAAACCCACCGGCACGCTGCTGATCAGCGACCTGCACCCGGGCCGCAACCTGTATCTGCTGGGCACCGGTACCGGTCTGGCGCCGTGGCTGTCGGTGATCAAGGACCCGGAAACCTACGAGCGTTTCGACAAGGTGATCCTGACCCAGGGCGTGCGCTTCGTGCAGGATCTGGCCTATCGCGACTACTTCGAGCGCGAGCTGCCGCAGCACGAATTCCTCGGCGACCTCCTGCGCGAGAAGTTGCTGTACTACCCGGCGGTGACGCGTGAGGCATTCGCCAATCAGGGCCGCCTGACCGAGCTGATGGCCGATGGCCGCATGCAACAGACGCTCGGGTTGCCGCCGCTGGATCCGGCCAACGACCGCTTCATGATCTGCGGCAGCCCGCAAATGCTGGCCGACCTGCGCACCTTGCTGGATGCACGTGGCTTCCAAACCTCGCCACGCATCGGCACGCCGGGGCATTACGTGTTCGAGCGCGCCTTCGTCGAGAAGTGATACGGCGCGCGTGAGACATCAGCGCGATGCGGCGTTTACGCAGACCGCGACGCCGGCATGCACCGTCGTAGGAGCGCACCTGGGCGCGATGAAGCGTTCCCGGGAATGCCTCATCGCGCCCAGGTGCGCTCCTACGATTCAACTAACGCGCGCTCGATATCCGCAGCCAGGGCGTCCGGTTTGGTGGTCGGGGCGTAACGCTCCAGCACCGTGCCATCGCGGCCGATCAGGAACTTGGTGAAATTCCACTTGATCGCTTCCGATCCCAGCACGCCGCGCTGTTGGTGCTTGAGCCATTGCCATAGCGGATGCGTGCCGCTGCCATTGACCTCGACCTTCTCGGCCAGCGGAAAATCCACCGCGTAGTCGAGCGAGCAGAACTGGCGGATCTGTGCGGCATCGCCCGGCTCCTGATGACCGAACTGGTCGCAGGGAAACCCGATCACCACCAGACCACGCTCGCGATAGCGCTGCCACAGTGCCTGCAGGCCTGCGTATTGCGGGGTAAAGCCGCATTTCGAAGCGACGTTGACCACCAGCACCACCTTGCCGGCGTAATCGCGCATCGACTGGGGACGACCTTCCAGGTCGGTGAATTCGAACGTGGAGATGTCGCTCATGGCTGCCCTGATGTGTGCGAGACGGGCAGCGTAACCCAGCAGCCGGCAGCGTCGCATCGCGGTCGCCGAGCGCGCCAGCCAGGAAAGACGGTTTTTGAACGGATGCGTCGCCGCAGACATCTGGCCCTTTCCGCTGGTCCGCCCGTTGCCGGCCGCTGACACGGCGCGCTACCGGCCAGCATCCGTCAGGCGGACTGATCGAGACCTCGCTGCCCGCCGAGCAGCCGGAATGCAGCCGGGTGGAACACGCCGCACCGTATACAGGCAGCGCCCGCCCGGCGGCGGCACGCGCATGGTGTCATCGGTCGTGTGCCCACAAGACCAGCACCGCTCGTGCCCGCCTGATGGCATCGTAATGACCCTGCAGCCATGCCTTTTGTCACACGCCTGTCCGGCCCGGCTGGGGTAGCCTCGGCGGTTCGCACTCTGGAGCAACCCTCTTGACCACCCGTCTCGCCTTTGCCCTGGCCGCTTCCCTGGGACTTGCCATGCCGTCCTACAGCATCGCCGCACCCGCCACGACCCACGCCGCCACCCAAGCCAACCCCTTCTTTGCCGACAGCACGCTGCCGCTGCACTACCCGCAGTTCGACAAGATCACCGACAGCGATTTCGCACCCGCCTTCGACGCCGGCATGACCGAGCAGTTGAAGGAAGTGGAAAAGATCGCCAACCAGAAGGCCAAGCCGAGCTTCGACAACACCCTCATCGCGCTGGAAAAAAGCGGCGCCACGCTGGATCGCGCCACCACGGTGTTCTTCAACCTGGTCGGTGCCGACACCAACGACGCGCGCAAGAAACTGCAGGCCGACTATTCGGCCAAGTTCGCCGCGCACCGCGACGCGATCTCGCTCAATGGCAAGCTGTTCGCGCGTCTCCAGACCCTGTACGACCAGCGCAGCAAGCTGGGCCTGGACGCCCAGGGCGTGCGCCTGGTCGAGAAGTACTACAGCGATTTCGTACGCGACGGCGCCAAGCTCTCCGAGGCCGACAAGACCACGCTCAAGGCGATGAATGCCGAGCTGGCCAACCTGGGCACCACCTTCAGCCAGAACGTGCTGGCCGAAGTGAATGCCGCCGCCGTTGTCGTCGATGACGTCAAGCAGCTCGATGGCCTGTCCGACGAGCAGATCGCCGCTGCCGCCGAAGCGGCCAAGGCGCGCAAGCTCGACGGCAAGTACGTGATTGCGCTGCTCAACACGACCGGCCAGCCGCCGCTGACGCAGCTGAAGAATCGCGAACTGCGCAAGAAGATCTACGACGCCTCGGTGTCGCGTGGCAGCCACGGCGGCCAGTACGACAACACCGCACTGGTGGCGCGCATCATGAAGCTGCGCGCCGACAAGGCCAAGCTGCTCGGCTTCCCGACCTACGCTGCCTATTCGCTGGAAAACCAGACCGCCAAGACGCCGGAAGCAGTCAACGCGATGCTGGGCAAGCTGGCGCCAGCGGCAGTGGCCAATGCCAAGCGCGAAGCGGCCGATCTGCAGGCGATGATCGACAAGGAACAGAAGGCCGCGCGCAAGCCGAGCTTCAAGCTCGAAGCCTGGGACTGGGCCTACTACAGCGAGAAGGTGCGCCAGGCCAAGTACAACTTCGACGAGTCCCAGCTCAAGCCGTACTTCGAGCTGAAGAACGTGCTGGAAAACGGCGTGTTCTACGCGGCCAATCAGGAATACGGCCTGACCTTCAAGCAGCGTACCGACCTGCCGACCTATCGCGACGACATCACCGTCTATGACGTGTTCGACGCCGACGGCAAGCAGCTGGCGATCTTCATCGCCGACATGTACGCACGCGAGTCCAAGCGTGGCGGCGCCTGGATGAACTCCTACGTGTCGCAGTCGGCGCTGACCGGTTTCAAGCCGGTGGTCGCCAACCACCTCAACATCCCCAAGCCGCCGGCCGGCCAGCCGACGCTGCTGACCTGGGATGAAGTGACCACCATGTTCCATGAATTCGGCCATGCGCTGCACGGCATGTTCTCGGACGTGAAGTACCCGTATTTCTCAGGCACCAGCGTGCCGCGCGACTTCGTCGAGTTCCCCTCGCAGGTCAACGAGATGTGGGCCGACGAGCCGTCGATCCTGAAGAACTACGCCAAGCACTACCAGAACGGCACGCCGATGCCGCAGGCGCTGCTGGACAAGGTGATTGCCGCCTCCAAGTTCAACCAGGGCTTTGCCACCACCGAGTATCTGGGTGCGGCCATGCTCGATCAGAACTGGCACCAGATCAGCGCCAGCCAGGTGCCCGACGCCGCCGGCGTGATGGCGTTCGAAGCCAAGGCGCTGCAGCAGGACGGCATCGCCTACGCGCCGGTGCCGCCGCGCTACAAGACCCCGTATTTCAGCCACATCATGGGCGGTTACGCGGCCGGCTATTACGCCTACATCTGGTCGGAAGTGCTCGACGCCAACACCCAGCAGTGGTTCAAGCAGCACGGCGGGCTGAGCCGCGCCAACGGCGACCGCTTCCGTCAGACCCTGCTCTCGCGCGGCGGCAGTGTCGATGCGATGGAACTGTTCCAGAACTTTGCCGGCCATGCGCCGCAGATCGAGCCCCTGCTCGAGAAGCGCGGCCTGAGCGCGCAAGGGGGCGATGGCGCCACGCCGGAAGCGCCGCAGTCCAAGCCGTAATCGCAACGCGTTGAAACCAAGACGCCGCCCGGAGCGATCCGGGCGGCGTTCTTGATGACCGCGACGAAGCGTGCTGCAGCAGCCGCAGACACCGCACTCAGAGTTCGACCGAATCCACGCCGTCGAGTAGTTTCCGCAACAACTTTTCCAGCCGCACCTGCTCGGCATCGCTGAGGCTGGACGTTTCTGCATTGAGCAGCGCGCAGGCGTCGGGGAGCAGGCTGTTGATCAACGCCAGGCCTGCCGGCTGCAAGGTCAGCATGATCTTGCGCCGATCGTCCGGGCTGCTGCCACGCGCAATCAACCCCTTTTCGCACAATTGGTCGGTGAGCCGGGTGATGTTGGCCGGCTTCTCGCTGGCGGCTTCGGCCACCTCGGTAGGCGTGATCGCCTGCTCCGGGGTGCCGTAGAGCATCATCAGAATCTCGTACTCCGGCGGGCTGATGCCGTATGGCTTCAATCGCGCACACCCCTGCGTATGCAGTCGCTTGTAGAGATGCTTGATCAGCCGCACCAGCACGGCCGGCTCCCGCGGAAATGCCGGATAGCGCACACAGGTGTGGTCCACGCGACTTGCGGTCGGATCGAAACTACTCATATCACCCGTTTGATTACATTACTGAATGGCCGGGCCATTCAATCACATCATCTGCGGGGTGACACATCAGCGAGCGAAGAGATGTACATAATCCGGCGCGACCCACGCCACCAATGTCGAGGCGGCGACCTCGGCCGTTTGCGTGCCATCCGAATACGGCCCCACCTGATACGGCGGAAACACGAACCGAAGCGCGGTGATCTGCCCGGCCGGATTGAGCACCGGCACGAACTGGGCAAAGTTGTCGACCTGCGCAGCGGTACCTTCGGCAATCATGCGATCGGCCGAGGCCACCTGGTCGGCCCGCTCCTCGATCGGCACACGATCGGCTTCCACGCGCTGGGTGGCGGCATTGTGCAATTGCACGGCCACCTCGCGCCCGATCTTTTCCCAGCCTGCCGGGTCAGGAATCAAGGCCTGCGCGGTCAATTGCCTGCGCTCCTTGACCAGCCAGACGAAGCGCGCCACCAACGGCTCGCCATGCGCACCACCGGTATAGCGGCTGCCGTCAGCGGACACGACGATCAGGTCCGGGGTCTGCACCACGGTCTCGAACGCCAGCGATAATTCATAGGGGGCAGCGGGCCTGTCGTTGCCGAGCCCGGACACCGCTTCCATGAGCTCGGCACGCGCTGCCTGCGCATAGCTGCGGATCAGCGCGCTCAGCTCGGGAAGCGCGTCCAGCCCGCGCGGATAGCTGATACCCACCATATAGGCAGGCGCCTGCTCGATCACATCCTCCAGCGGGCCGCTTTGCACAGGCGCAGGCTCCGCCGGCGGTGCCGCGGCAGCGTTGGCGTCAGCTGCCGGCTGTGCCGATTGGGCCGTCGTCGGCTCGCGCTGCGTACATCCTGCCAATACGGCCAACATCAGCAAACCCCGGACTGCATTCACTCCTGACGACCGCCCCATTCCCACCTGCTCCCCATCGATACATCCGCAAAGACACGCTGCCGGCGATCAGGCCAGCAGATCCTGAAACTGTTGGTGCCGCCGGATATACGCCTCGGCGTAACTGCAGGCAGGCACGACCCTGTAGCCCTGCTGGCGTGCATGGGCCAAGGCAGCCTCGACCAGCACCGCAGCGATGCCGCGTCCACCGATCGCGTCGGGCACGTGCGTGTGGGTGATGGTCATGCGCTCACCTTCCACACGGTATGCCAGCTGGGCGCGTTGTCCATCGGTGTCTACGCTGAAGAGCTGCTGCGTGGAATCGTGGTCTGCCTGCATTGTCGCTGCCTCCATGGTGGTCTGCACGAGGCAGTGACGATGGCGATCAGTGTGACCAGCGCAGCGCCGCGCCTGCGTGAAAATGAATCGATGCGGTGACCGCGCGCGCAGCCTGCGAACCGGCACTTAAGTTCGCTCGTGTCGCGCCGATAGCTCAGCCGAAGGCGCCCGTTGCATCCCGGGCCTGTGCGACCGCCGATGCCTTCGCCTTACCTACGAGGAGTCACCGCATGAACAACGATTCGGCAGGACACAGCGCAGACAGCGATAGCTCGCTGCTGGAAGGCCTGTTCCAGTTCGCCATCAAGGGCGACACCCACAACCCCGACTTCGCGCAGCTCAACGACACGGTGTACCAGCGCCTGCAGCAGGCCTACGGTTCGGTGTCCACCAGCAGCGTCGGTAGCGACCACAAACGCGACGCGGCCTGAGCCAGCATCGCGTCCATCGCCAGGACCGCTCGCGCACGCGCGATGGTCCTGGTCCGGTCGCCTGGGGCGACCCGCTGTTCCCGACATTTTCGACCTACCGCGCGTGCCCACCGGCGGCCAGCGGTCGGTTTGCCAACCGGGATCAGCCGAAACGCGGATTGGATAGCTGCTCCAGGAAGACCTGCAGCACGCGCGGCTCCATGATCAGCATGAACATCACGCCGAACGCGGCACCGGCCAGGTGCGCGCTGTGGTTGATGCGATCGCCGCCGCGGCGGTCCATCCACAGGCTGTAGCCGACATAGAACACCGCGTAGATGATCGCCGGCGCCGGAATGAACAGCACCAGGATGATGGTCCACGGCTGCAGCAGGATGAAGGCGAACAACACCGCCGACACCGCACCGGAGGCGCCCAGGCTGAGATAGTTCGGGTTCTTCTGGTTCTTCAGATAGCTGGGCAGGATCGAGACCACCAGCGCCGCCAGATAGAACAGCGGGTAGGTCAGCACGCTGCCGGTCAGCTGGGTCATCACGTTTTCGATCACCCGGCCGAAGAAGAACAGCGTGATCATGTTGAAGACCAGGTGGCCCAGATCGGCATGGATGAAACCGTAGGTGACCAGGCGGTCGTACTGCTTGTGCTTGTCCAGCGCCGGCGGCCACAGGATCAGGCGGTCAGCCAGCTTGCGGTTGTTGAACGCCATCCACGAGACGATGCCGGTGATGGCGATCAGGATCAGGGTAATCATGCGGACCTCAGGCAGAACGGTAATTGTCGACCATGCGATACCCGCGCGCGTACAGGCCGAAGGCCAGTGCCGCCAGGAACGCGAAGGCCGCGAAGAAGAACATCAGAAATGCCGCTTCGCTGAGCCCAGTATCGGCGATGTGGGAGGTCACCGTGGCGTTGCGCACCGCCACGTTCGACAGCAGCACCCATAGATTGCCCACCGTGGTGGTCAGATACCAGAAGCTCATCACCACGCCCTTCATCGACGGCGGTGCCTGGCTGTAGGCGAACTCGATCCCGGTGGCCGACACCAGCACCTCGCCGAAGGTCAGCAGCGCATAGGGCAGGATCTGCCAGGCGATATGCATCGGCTCGCCGCCGTCCATGCTGATCTGGATGGCACCGACCGCAATCCAGGCCAGGCCGCCGAAGGCGATGCCGCAGGTCATGCGGCGCAGCGCTGTCGGCTCCCAGCCGCCACGTCGCAGCAGCGGATACAGCACCAGATTGTTGAACGGGATCAGCAGCATCACCAGCAGCGGATTGAGCGCCTGCATCTGCGAGGCAGTGAACCAGGCCGGCATCGTCATCTCGCGCCCCTGCAGGACCCAGGTCGAGGCTTTCTGGTCAAACAGCGAGAAGAATGGCGTGACGAGCGCGAAGATCACCAACACCCGCAGCAGCGCGCGCACGCCTTCGACCGCGGTATCGGGATGGATGCCGCGCGCACGCTCCAGCTGCCACCAGGTGCCGCCGCCGATGCCGGCCAGCAACAGCACCAGCGCCATGCACAGGCAGATGACGATGCCGAGCTGGTCGACCAGCGCGAAGCAGGCCAGCGCCAGCAGCACCGAGACCACTGCCAGCATCAGTCCCGGACGGCCCTGCCCCGGCGCCTGTGTCAGCAATGCGGTGCGCACCACCGCACCGAAGCCGTGCGGGTCCTTCGGCGGCAACGGCACCCGCACATAGCGCCTGCGGCCCAGCCAGAACACCAGCGTGGCCACGAACATCAGGATGCCCGGAATGCCGAATGCCCACGCCGGGCCCAGATTCTTCAGCGCCAGCGGGATCAACAACGAGGCGAACAACGAGCCGAAGTTGATGATCCAGTAGAAGCCGTCGAACACCACCTTGGCCAGGTGCTTGTTGGACTGGTCGAACTGGTCGCCCATGAACGAGGCCACCAGCGGCTTGATGCCGCCCGCACCCAGCGCAATCAGACCCAGCCCGAGGAAGAATCCGTTGCGGCTGCCTTCGAACAGCGCCAGGCAGGCATGCCCGGCGCAATACACCAGGCTGAACCACAGAATGGTGTTGTATTTGCCGAAGAAGCGATCGGCCAGCCAACCGCCGAGCAGCGGGAAGAAAAACACCCCGATCATGAAGCTGTGCAGGATGTGCTTGGCCTCGGCCTCGCGGCCGGGTCCGCTGACCTCCTGCAACAGCAGCGAGGTGATCAGGAACTGCACCAGGATGTT
The DNA here is from genome assembly GCF_011761885.1 of Xanthomonas sp. CFBP 8151. Taxonomy (NCBI): domain Bacteria; kingdom Pseudomonadati; phylum Pseudomonadota; class Gammaproteobacteria; order Lysobacterales; family Lysobacteraceae; genus Xanthomonas; species Xanthomonas sp. CFBP 8151. The sequence continues at coordinate 231,058 of NZ_JAASQZ010000003.1, read as the reverse complement.
GCGCATCCCGTAGAAGCTGAAACGCTCGCAGGCTTCGTTGCCGATGATGAAGGGTATCTGGCGCGGCAGCCGCGCACCGGCAGTGGGGCCCGGCAAGGTGGAAGTGGTCAAGGACAGTCCGGTCGAGCAGAAAACACGCGCTATCGTACCGGCGGCCGCCGGTTGGCCGCCATCGCGACCATGGGATAAGGCCCAGGATGCGCCGCTGCATGCAGCGACGCCGCTGCGCTTATGGCCGCCATTGCGGTGTACCCGACACGTCGTTCGGCCCAGGCGTGCCTAAAACCGCTGTCGGTACGCCACAACCACGCCGATCGCGCGCAAGTTATGACGCAGTGCAGATTGGCCTGCTGCGCCGGCTCGGCTACATTGCAAACGTTTTCCTGGAACACTGGACCGCTGGATGCCCCGCTTCACCCGCCTGGCCCTGAGCCTGTTGCTGCTGACCACCGCCCCCGCCGCACTGGCCGCCGAACCGCTGACCACCCGGGCCGAGCGCAGCGGGTTTGCGCAGACCGGACGCTACGAGGAAGTCATCGCGCTTTGCGATGCCTTTGCGCAGCGCTACCCGCAGGCGGTGCGCTGCATCGAGTTCGGCACCACCCCGGAAGGCCGGCCGATGAAGGCGCTGATCGTCTCCACCAGCGGCGCACTGGATACCGACAGCGCTGCGCAACGCAAGTTGCCGGTGGTGCTGGTGCAAGGCGGCATCCATGCCGGCGAGATCGACGGCAAGGACGCGGGCTTCCTGGCGCTGCGCGAATTGCTGGACGGAAAAACCGGCAAAGGCGTACTGGACAAGCTGGTCTGGGTATTCGTGCCGGTGTTCAACGTCGACGGCCACGAGCGCTTCGGCGCCTGGAATCGCCCCAATCAACGCGGCCCCGAACAGATGGGCTGGCGCACCACCGCGCAGAACCTCAATCTCAATCGCGACTACCTCAAGGCCGACGCGCCGGAAATGCAGGCGATGCTGCGGCTGGTGCAGCAATGGGATCCGCTGATGTACGTGGACCTGCACGTCACCGATGGCGCCAAGTTCGAGCACGACGTGTCGGTGCAGGTGGAGCCCGTGCACGCCGGCGATGCCACGCTGCAACGCGACGGCACGCGCTGGCGCGATGCGGTGATTGCCGACCTCGCCGGACAGGGCTCGCTGCCGTTGCCGTATTACCCCTCGTTCGTGCACGAGGACGACCCGACATCGGGCTTTGCCGACGATGTGTCGCCGCCGCGTTTTTCGCACGGCTATTTCCTGCTGCGCAACCGCTTCGGCATGCTGGTGGAAACGCATTCGTGGAAGACCTACCCGGTGCGCGTACGCGTCACCCGCAATGCAATCGTGTCGGTGCTGCAGCAGGCCGCGCGCAACGGCGCCAGGTGGCGCGCCGATGCGCTGGCGGCCGATCAGCGTGCGACCAGGCTGGCTGGCGAGATCGAGCCGTTGAGCTTCGCTGCCGGCCCGGCCGCACGCACCGTTACCTTCCGTGGCTACGCCTACACGCGCACGCCCTCGCCGATTTCCGGTGCGTTGATGACGCGCTACGACGAGACCAGACCACAGATCTGGAAGGTACCGTTACGCGATCAGATCAAGCCGGACGTGGTGGTCGATGCGCCACGCGGCGGCTACCTGGTGCCTGCCGCGCAAGCGGCGCTGGTGGCGGAGAAACTGCGCCTGCACGGCATCGCCTTCGACACCATCGCCACCACTGCCGCCCATCCGGTGCAGAGCTTCCGTGCCGACAAGGCCACGTTTGCCGCGCGCTCCAACGAAGGCCACCAGAACCTGGAGATCACCGGGCAATGGCGCGATGAAACCCGCACCGTGCCGGCCGGCTCCTTGTTCGTGCCGATCGCCCAGGCCAGGTCGCGCCTGGTGATGGCGATGCTGGAACCGCAGGCGCCGGATTCGCTGCTGCAATGGGGCCTGTTCAACACCGCATTCGAGCGCAAGGAATACATGGAGGATTACGTCGCCGAAGAGGTCGCGCGCGACCTGCTCGAGCGCGACCCGGCAGTGAAGGCGCAGTTCGAACAGCGCCTGGCCAGCGATGCGGCCTTCGCGGCCGACCCGAAGGCACGCTTGGAATTCTTCGCTCGCCTGCATTCCTCCTGGGACGAGCGCTACCGCCTGTATCCGGTGTTACGCACGGCACAGACCCAGTTCTGAGGCGGCGCCCGCTTCCGGCAAGCATCTGATTCGGCGCGCACGCGCGCCTTTCGAACCCGGGCACCGCGGTGCCCTCCCCTGATTGCAACCGCACCATAAGGACCACCCGTGCCACACCTCGATATGAAACCGTTTACACACTCCAGGCCACGGCGTCTCGCGCTGGCCATCGCCCTTGGCGTCAGCACCGCGTTTGCCGCTCCGCTCGGCGCACAGACCGCTGCCGCCGCGCAGCCGTGGATGGACACCGCGCTGACCGCGGACCAGCGCGCCGACCGTCTGCTCGCGCAGATGAGCGAGGACGAAAAATTCCAGATGCTGCGCAGCTACTTCGGCCTGGGCACCGACAAGATTCCCAAGCCCGAGGGCGCGCTGGGCTCGGCCGGCTATGTCCCCGGCGTCCCACGGCTGGGCATCCCGGCGCAGCAACTGGCCGATGCCGGCGTGGGCGTGACCAACCCCGGCGGCATCCGCAAGGGCGACTTCGCCACCGCGATGCCGTCCGGGCCGTCGGCCGCGTCGAGCTGGAATCCGCAGCTGGCCTATGCCGGCGGCAAGACCATGGGCCGCGAATCCTGGCAGCAGGGCTTCAATGTGCTGCTGGCCGGCAGCGTCAACCTGCAGCGCGACCCGCGCAACGGACGCAATTTCGAATATGCCGGCGAAGACCCGCTGCTGGCCGGCACCATGGTCGGCGAGTCGATCCGCGGCGTGCAGAGCGAGCATGTGCTGTCGACGATGAAGCACTACGCGCTCAACGACATGGAGACGCGACGCAATTTCCACAGCGCCGAGATCGGCGAGCAGGCGATGCACGAATCGGACCTGCTGGCGTTCGAGATCGCGTTGAAAATCGGCGACCCGGCCTCGGTGATGTGCTCCTACAACAAGATCAATGGCATCTACGGCTGCGAGCACGATTACCTGCTCAACCAGGTCCTCAAGCAGGAATGGAAATACCCCGGCTACGTGATGTCCGACTGGGGCGGCGTGCATAGCGGCTCCAAGGCGGCCCTGGCCGGACTCGATCAGCAATCGGCTGGCGAAGTGTTCGACGCGGCGGTGTTCTTCGACGCACCGTTGCGCATGGCGGTGTCGGCCGGCGTGGTGCCGCGCGCGCGCTTCGACGACATGGTCAAGCGCGTGCTGCGCAGCCTGTTCGCGCATGGCGCGTTCGATCATCCCACCCAGCGCCAGCCGATCGACGGCAAGGCCGGGCAGCTGTCCGCGCAGCATGTTGCCGAGGAAGGCAGCGTGCTGCTGCGTAACGAGCAGGCTACCTTGCCGCTATCCAAGGACGTGCGCCGCATAGCGGTGATCGGTGGGTATGCCGACAAGGGCGTGATGTCCGGCGGCGGTTCCTCGCGTGTGGACTACACCATCAACGGTGGCAACGCCGTACCCGGCCTCAATCCGACCACCTGGCCCGGCCCGGTGATCATCCATCCGTCCTCGCCGCTGCAGGCATTGCGCGCCGCGTTGCCGAACGTGCAGATCGATTATGTCGACGGCAAGGACCGCGCTGCCGCGGCACGCGCGGCCAAGGCCGCCGATGTGGCGATCGTGTTCGCCACCCAATGGTCGGCCGAATCGGTGGACCTGCCGGACATGCAATTGCCCGACAACCAGGATGCCTTGATCGAGGCGGTGGCCAAGGCCAACCCCAAGACCACCGTGGTGCTGGAAACCAACGGCCCGGTGCGCATGCCCTGGGCCGAGCGCGTGCCGGCGGTATTGCAGGCGTGGTATCCGGGCATCGGCGGCGGCGAGGCGATCGCCAACCTGCTGACCGGTGCGGTCAATCCGTCCGGCCATCTGCCGGTGACCTGGCCGGTGGACGAATCGCAGCTGCCGCGTCCCTCGATCCCGGGCCTGGGCTTCAAGCCGGCCAAGCCGGGCGAAGACAGCATCGACTACGCCATCGAAGGCGCCAACGTCGGCTACAAGTGGTTCGCCGCGCGCAAGCTGACCCCGCGTTATGCGTTCGGCCATGGCCTGTCGTACACGCAGTTCCGCATGGGCGGGCTGCGCGTGGAAGCCAACGGCAGCCAGCTCACGGCGAACTTCGAGGTGGAAAACATCGGCCAGCGCGAAGGCGCCGCCGTGCCGCAGCTCTACGTCACCCTGCCCGACGGCCATGCCACCCCGCTGCGCCTGATCGGCTGGCAGAAGCTCACGCTCAAGCCGGGCGAAAAGCGCACCGTGCAGGTGATCGCCGAACCCAAGACGCTGGCCGACTTCGATGCCAAGGCCCGTCACTGGACGATTGCCGCGGGCACCTATCGCGTGCAGCTGGCGCGTTCGGCAAGCGAACCGGTGCAGAGTGCAGAGGTCAGCCTGAAGGCGGCGCAGCTGCCGTGATCCGGTGTCGTGGCGGGCATGCATTACGCGTGTCCGCCACGCCGTCTTCTCACGTCGCCGGCAAGCACCGGCCACCACGAAAAATTTGTGCCGGATGCGTTGACAGCGTCGCGCGCAACTTGCACAATTCGCCTCCTGAGTCGCCCAGGTGGCGGAATTGGTAGACGCACTAGCTTCAGGTGCTAGCGGGGGCAACTTCGTGGAGGTTCGAGTCCTCTCCTGGGCACCACGACTCACGGTAGATCGTAAAAAACCCCGCTCTGGCGGGGTTTTTTGCATTTGGGAGTTAGGCGTGCGGAGTCTTCATTTGCTAGCGCTTGCGTCAGGCCATGCGTCGCATCGACCCGCTCGGCGCTGCGGCGATTAGCCAACCTCGTCAAATCCCTAACAAAGAAAAACCCGGCATTTCAGCAGGGTTTTCTTTGTTCAATCAGCAGCCTCGCTCAATGCCCGCCCCCCGCCGCTGCGCCGCCCGCGCCTGCACCGAACGGCGGCTTGGCCAGCCACAGGAAGAAGATGATCGCCAGGAACGTCCAGCCGAGCAGGTAGAAGATGTCGTTGAAGCCCATCTGCGAGGCCTGGTGATTGATCATGTTGTTGAGCGATGCCGCGCCGTGTTGCAGGTCGCCCTGCCCCATCGCGGTGACCTGCTCCTGCATGCCCGGGGTGTACACCGAGATGTGTTCGGTGATGTGCGCGTGGTGCACCTGGGTGCGGCGTGCCCACAGATAAGTGGTCAACGATGCGGCAAAGCTGCCGCCCAGGGTACGCAGGAAGGTGGCCAGGCCGGAACCTGCCGCGATCTCGCGCCCGTCCAGGTCAGAGAGCAGGATCTGCAGCACCGGCATGAAGAACAAGGCCACACCCACGCCCATCACCAGCTGCACGGTGGCCACATGGCCGAAGTCAACCTGCAGGTTGAAGTTGGAGCGCAGGAAGCTGGTGAACGACAGGAAGATGAAGGCGACGGTGGCGAGCATGCGCAGGTCGAAACGCAGCGCGTACTTGCCCACGAATGGTGTCATCAGCACTGGCAGGATACCGATCGGCGCGGTGGCAAGGCCGGCCCAGATCGCGGTGTAGCCCATGTCGCGTTGCAGCCATTGCGGGATCAGCAGGCTCACGCTGAAAAACGCCGCATAGGCCACCACCATCGCCAGCGTGCCGGCGCGGAAGTTGCGATGCCGGAACAGCTTGAGATCGACGATGGGATCCTTGTCGGTGAGTTCCCAGATCACGAACACCACCAGCGCCACTGCAGCGACGCAGGCCAGCACCACGATCTTGTCGGAGGAGAACCAGTCCTCGTCGTTGCCCAGGTCCAGCACCAGTTGCAGCGCGCCCACGCCGACCACCAGCAGGATCAGGCCGATGTAGTCCATGCGCGGCTTTTCCAGCTGCTCGGGGCGATGGCGCAACTGCGAGCCGACGATGCTGCTGGCGATGATGCCCAGCGGCACGTTGATCAGGAAGATCCATTCCCAGCTGTAGTTGTCGGTGATCCAGCCACCCAGGATCGGGCCGGCGATCGGTGCCACCACCGTGATCATCGCCAGCAAGGCGAGTGCCTGCCCGCGTTTTTCGCGTGGGTAGATCGACACCAGCAGGCTCTGGGTGATCGGGTACATCGGCCCGGCGACGAACCCCTGCAGCGCGCGCGACACCACCAGCATGCCCATGCTCTGGGCCAGGCCGCACAGCAACGAGGCCACGGTAAAAGCCAGCGTCGACCACACGAACAACTTGGTCTCGCCGAAGCGGCGGCTCAGCCAGCCGGTCAGCGGCAGGGCGATCGCGGTGCTGACCGCGAACGAGGTGATGACCCAGGTGGCCTGCTGCGAACTGGCGCCGAGATTGCCGGCGATGGTCGGCAACGAGACGTTGGCGATGGTGGTGTCCAGCACCTGCATGAACGAGGCCATCGCCAGACCCACGGTGCACAGTGCCACGCTCGCCGGGCGAAAGGCGGTGGCGGGCGCAGGTGCCGAGGGACCGCCTGGCGCGACGGGAGCTTGCGAAGACATGCTGGCTCAGCCCGCCTTGGACGCAGCCTGCGCAGGCAGGTTGTCCTGGATGATGCGTTGGATATCCGCGTCGGCGGCCTGCAACTGCTGCGCATACACGTCGGTGGAGAACACCGCGCCATTGGCGAACTTGGTCGGCAACACGCTGCCCTGCTGGTCGTGCAGGTTGACATCGACCTTCATCGACAAACCGATGCGCAGCGGATTGCCGGCCAGTTGCTTGGCATCCACCGCAATGCGCACCGGCACGCGCTGGACGATCTTGATCCAGTTGCCGCTGGCGTTTTGCGCCGGCAACAGCGAGAACGCGCTGCCTGTGCCCAGGCCCAGGCTTTCGATGCGGCCGGTGTAGTTCACGCCGCCACCGTACAGATCCGAATGCAGTTCCACTTCCTGGCCCAGGCGCATGTGCTTGAGCTGGGTTTCCTTGAAGTTGGCTTCCACCCACACCTGCTCCAGCGGCACCACCGCCATCAGCACGCTGCCGGGCTGCACACGCTGGCCCAGCTGCGCCGAACGACGCGCCACGTAACCGGACACCGGTGCAATCACCCCGGTGCGGGCGTGGTTGAGATAGGCCTGACGCAGCTGCGCGGCGGCCGTCTGCACGTCCGGCTGATTGGCCACCGCACTGTCGTCCACCAGGGCGCGGTTGCGTTCGAAGCTCTCGCGCGAACCGCTCACCGCCGCTTCGGCAGCGGCCAGTTCCTCGCGGGCATGCGCCAGTTCTTCGTTGGAGATCGCGCCGCTGGCGGCCAGATCCCTGCGGCGTGCGAAGTCGGCACGTGCGCTGCGCAAGCTCACCTCGCGCGAGGACAGTTCGGCCTGCGCGCCTTCCACGCTGCGGTACAGACCACGCACCTGACGCACGGTCTTGGCCAGATTGGCTTCGGCCTGCTGCAACGCGACCGCGGTGTCGGCCGGGTCCAGCTGCGCCAGTAACTGGCCGCGCTCCACGCGCATGCCGTCTTCGGCGCCGATGCTGACCACGGTGCCGCCCACCATCGGGGTGATCTGCACCTGGTTGCCCTGTACATACGCGTCGTCGGTGTCCTCATGCCAGCGGCCGACCAGGAAGTACCACACCACAAGACCGATGATCGCCAGGATCACCGCAATGGCCACGATGCGCAGCGCCGCACGGCGCCTGCTGGGCGCGGCCGGCGCAGGGGGGGAAGAAGTTGGAGTCGTCTGGCTCATCGTCGCTGTCTCAGGAATTCGGTTGTGCGGAAGTGGTCGCGGCGTGTGCGGTATCGCGCGCAGGTTCCGGCGTGAATCCGCCGCCCAAGGCACGCTGCAACCTCACCGAGGCCAACAGTTGTTGCGATTGCAGGCTGGCCATGCGCTGGCGTGCGAGCAGCAATTGCTCCTGCACGCTGAGCACTTCCAGATAGCTGCCGATACCGGCGCGGTAGCGCTGCTGCGCGAGCTCGAAGGCGGCGGTCACGGTCTGCACCGCGTCGTCCTGCGCACGCGCACGCTGCTCCAGCGAACGCACGGCGTTGACCTGGTCGGCAACCTCGCGCAGGGCGTCGATCACCTTCTGGTTGTAATCGGCCACCGCCAGGTCGTATTGCGCATCGCTGCCGGCCAGATTGGCGCGCAGCTTGCCGCCATCGAAGATCGGCAGGCTCAGCGCCGGCGCAACCACGCCGAACACCGAGGCGCTTTCCAGCAACTGGCCGACATCGCGATTCACCACACCGCCCAGCGCCGTGATGTTGAAACTGGGGTAGAAGCGGGTCTTGGCGGCGGCGATATCCTGATCGGCGGCCTCCACGCGCCAGCGCGCGGCGACCACATCGGGGCGGCGGCCCAGCAGGTCGGCGGGCAGGTTGCTCGGCAACTGCGTGGCGATGGCCGCCCCCAGCGTCGGGCGCGCGATCTCCAGCCCGCGATCCGGGCCCTGCCCGGCCAGCGCGGCCAGGGCGTAGCGGGCCTCGTCGATCTGCTGCTGCGCGGACTGCAGCTGCTGCTGCGCCGACGGTACGCGGGCCTGCGCCTGGCGCACCTGCAGATCGCTGTCGATGCCGGCGCCGCGGCGTTGCCGGGTGAGCTCCAGGGTCTTCTGCACGCGGGTCAACTCATCGTTGGCCACGTCGTGCAGGCGCCATGCGTAGTCGAGCTGCGCATAGGCTTCGGCGATCGCCGCCGACAGGTTCAGGCGTGCCGCCTGTGCGTCCACCTCGGCCGCATGCGCCTGGTCCACCGCCGCTTCCCAGGTGGCGCGCTTGCCGCCCCACAGGTCCACGCCATAGCGGAAGTCCAGCACCAGTTGGCCATTGCCGCCGAACTTGCCGCCGCGCTCATCGCCCACCATCGATTCGGGCAACTGCACGCCCGCATAGCCGCCGGACACCGACAGGCTGGGGCCGCGATCGGCCTGCGCGCTACCGATGCGTGCCTGCGCCTGGCGCAGGCGCGCATCGGCCGCCGCCAGGCTGGGACTGTGCTGCAGGCCTTCGGCGATCAGCGCGTTCAGTTGCGTATCGCCCAGGGCGCGCCACCAATCGCTGGCCGGCCAGGCGGCCGGGCTCAGGTTGGCCTGCGCGAGGGCGCGCTCGGCATGCAGTGCGCCCGGCTCCAGCATGGTGCCCTGCGGGGCAAGCCCGCGGCTGCTGGCGCAGGCGGCCAGCGCCAGCGTCAGCGCAGTGAGGACGAGCGGCCGCGCAAGCTGCGTGGACCGCAGGCGCAGTATCTGGATAGGGGAACTAGCAGCGTTCATGAGTTGAGTGCATCGCGGACACGGATGAGAAGAGAGGTGAGTTGCTCGCGCTCGGGCGGGGCCAGATCGCGCAAGCCATGCTCGATGGCGCGCTCGCCGCGCAGCTTCAGGCGCTCCCACAGCGCCACGCCCTGTTCGGTCATGACGATCTGCAGCGCGCGCCGGTCCTGCGCATGTGGCTCGCGTCGCACCGCACCGAGCGCTTCGAGCTTGTCGAGCAGGCGGGTGACCGCGCTCGGGGTCTGGTCCAGCGCCAGCGCCAGCTCGTTGGCCGTGCAGGGCGAGCGCACCGCCAGGATCTTCAGGCCGACGTAGTGGCTGAAGCCGAAGTCCGGCAGCTCGCCCTTCATTTCGGCATCGAGCTGACGCATCAGCGCATCGCGCACTTGGCGCAACAGCAGGCCGAACGACGGCGAGGCGGTGGAGAGGTCATTCATGGCGGGCTATTTTCTTCCGAAAAATATATTTGTCAACGCAAATATTTCTAACGGGATTAAACCGCCAGCAAGGATCGTCACCTTACGCGCCTGCACCGCTGGCCTGGTAATACAATTGCGCCAATGACTGTCGAAAATCCGCCAACCACACGCGATGCCCTGCCACCCGGTGTGCGCGACAGCTTCGAGTGGGCCGACGGACCGGAGGTGATCGCGTTCCTGGCCGACCTGCGCGCGGTATGGGCGCCGGAGACGGTTCGGCATGCGCATGTCCGCGGGCAGCTGATGTATGTGGAGCACGGCGTGCTGACGGTGCACACCGAGCAGGGGACCCTGTCGCTACCGCCGGGCTGCGCCGGCTGGATGCCGCCCGGCCAGCAGCACACCGTGGAACTGGCCGGGCCGCTGCGCGGCTGGGGCGTGGTGGTCCGGCCGGACGCCTGCGCCGCGTTGCCCGCGCAAGGCGGGGTGATCCGCCTGACTGGGCTCGCCCGCGAGGTGATCATGCGCGCGGCCGACTGGCCGCTGGGCCAGCCGCTCGACCCCGCCCGGCAACGCCTGGCCGCGGTGCTGCTGGACGAACTGCACCAGGTGCAGATCGACCACCTGCACCTGCCGATGCCAGCCGACCGGCGGCTGCTGCGCATCGCCAGGCAGTTGCTCGATACCCCGGCCGACCCGCGCCCGCTGGACGCCTGGGCCGACTGGGGCGGGCTGTCGGCGCGCAGCCTGAGCCGGCATTTCCGCAGCGAGACCGGGCTGAGTTTCGCGCAGTGGCGGCAGCAGGCCCGGCTGGCGGAGGCGCTACGGCGGCTCAGCCAGGGAAGCCCGGTCGCCCAGGTCGCCGACCAGCTCGGATACAGCAGCCCCAGCGCCTTCGTCAGTGTGTTCCACCGCCATTTCGGCGCTCCCCCCACGCGTTATCTGGCCGGCACGCATGCGCGCGGCTTGGCATCCCCCGCCGCATCCGGATAATCGGCGCTCTTCGAGCTCGCGCCACGGCGCGGGCTCCTCTTTCGTAGGACCTGGCTTTACATGACCGATCTGACCCGCCCCACCTTCCATGGCTTCGAGCAGCTGCCGCTGCGCGAGTACGCCGAACGCGCTTATCTCGACTATTCGATGTACGTGGTGCTCGACCGCGCCCTGCCGTTCCTGGGTGACGGCCTGAAGCCGGTGCAGCGGCGCATCATCTTCGCGATGAGCGAGCTGGGCCTGAATGCCGCTGCCAAGCCGAAGAAATCCGCGCGCACCGTGGGCGATGTGATCGGTAAGTACCATCCGCACGGCGACAGCGCCTGCTACGAAGCGCTGGTGCTGATGGCGCAGCCGTTCTCGTATCGCTACCCGCTGATCGAGGGCCAGGGCAACTTCGGCTCCACCGACGACCCCAAGTCGTTCGCGGCAATGCGCTACACCGAATCCAAGCTGACCCCGATCGCCGAGGTGCTGCTAGGCGAAATCGGCCAGGGCACCACCGATTGGGCGCCCAACTTCGACGGCACCCTGGAAGAGCCGACCTGGCTGCCGGCGCGCCTGCCGCACCTGCTGCTCAACGGCACCACCGGCATCGCGGTGGGCATGGCCACCGACGTGCCGCCGCACAACCTCAACGAGATCGTCAGCGCGCTGCTGCGCCTGCTCGACAACCCCGATGCCACGGTCGCCGAGCTGTGCGAACACGTGCTTGGCCCGGACTACCCGACCACCGCCGAGATCATCACCCCGGCGGCCGATCTGCGCGCAATCTACGAGACCGGCCATGGCAGCGTGCGCGCACGCGCCACCTACAAGAAAGAACACGCCAACATCGTCATCGATGCGTTGCCGTACCAGGTCTCGCCGTCCAAGGTGATCGAGCAGATCGCCCAGCAGATGCGCGCCAAGAAGCTGCCGTGGCTGGAAGACATCCGCGACGAGTCCGACCACACCAGCCCGGTGCGGGTGGTGCTGGTGCCGCGCTCCAACCGTGTCGATGCCGAGCAGCTGATGGGACACCTGTTCGTCACCACCGACCTTGAGCGCAGCTACCGCGTCAATCTCAACGTGATCGGCCTGGATGGCCGCCCGCAGGTCAAGAACCTCAGGCATTTGCTGAGCGAGTGGCTGAGCTTCCGCAGCGACACCGTCACCCGCCGCCTCAACCATCGCCTGCAGAAGGTCGAACGCCGCCTGCACCTGTTGGAAGGGTTGTTGATCGCCTTCCTCAACCTGGACGAAGTCATCCGCATCGTCCGCAGCGAGGACGAACCCAAGCCGGTACTGATCGCGCGCTTCGCACTCAGCGAGGAACAGGCCGAATACATCCTGGAAACCAAGCTGCGCCAGCTGGCGCGCCTGGAAGAGATGAAGATCCGCGGCGAGCAGGAAGCGCTGGCCAAGGAACGCGCGCAGTTGATGGCGATCCTGGAAAGCAAGACCAAGCTGAAGAAGCTGATCAAGGACGAGCTGACCGCCGACGCCAAGAAGTTCGGCGACGCACGCCGCTCGCCGCTGGTGCAGCGTGGCGCGGCGCAGGCGATCGACGAAACCGAGATGGTCACCAGCGAACCGATGACCGTGGTGCTGTCGGAAAAGGGCTGGGTACGCGCGGCCAAGGGCCACGAGGTCGACCCGGCCGGCATGTCCTACCGCGAAGGCGACAGCCTGCTGGCGGCGGTGCGCAGCCGCAGCACGCATCAGGTGGCGTTCCTGGATTCGGAAGGCCGCGCCTATTCGACCGCGGTGCACACCCTGCCCTCGGCACGTGGCAATGGCGAACCGTTGACCGGCCGTTTCTCGCCGGCCTCGGGCGCGGCGTTCCAGGTCATGGCCAGCGCCGACAACGCCACCCGCTTCGTGCTGGCGTCCTCGCATGGCTACGGCTTTGTCACCCGCTTCGAAAACCTCACCGGCCGCAACAAGGCCGGCAAGGCGATGCTCAACCTGACCACCGGCGCGCATGTGCTGACGCCTGCGCAGGTGACTAATCCGCAGAGCGACCGCATCGTCGCCGTCACCAGTGCCGGCAATCTGCTGGCGGTGACCGCCAGCGATGTGCCCGAGCTGGACAAGGGCAAAGGCAACAAGATCATCGACATCCCCAAGGCCAAGCTCGGCACCGAGCGCGTGGTCGCGGTGGTGGCGGTGGCTCCGGGCAACACGCTGCTGGTGCGCAGCGGCGCACGCACCATGAGCCTGTCGTTCAAGGATCTGGATCCCTATGTGGGCGCGCGCGCAAGTCGCGGGGCGTTGTTGCCGCGAGGGTGGCAGAAGGTGGACGGGTTGGAAGTGCAGTAACGGCTGTTCACCCAAGCGCCGCGCGGCGGCGCGTTGGCCGTGCGGTTGTGAGCGACCCACAAAACTACCGCCAGCTGGACGCTGCCGGCTTTAGGGCATCGCGCCCTCGGCCAGCTTGGCTTGCAACGGCGAGGCTACGCTGAAGCGCAAGCTCTGCATTGCCTTGAGAGGTAATCGAGCGGTGCGGGTGCGTCGATTGTAGAGCGAGAGATCTGCGGATTTGCTGCGGGGCCCTTGCCCGCCCACCATCGCAGCACACGCCGCAAGTACGTCCGTGTAGGCGCTTACGCGGCATCCATGCCGCGTAAGGTCCCGCGATGGTGGGCGGACAAGGACCGATCGAGATGTCGGTGTGTGTGGGTGTGCGCAGTGCATGTCGCGCGGCGGTGCGGTGTGGTCTGAGCGGTTCCTTTCGATCTGCAGTGTGAGTGCCATTGGCTGCATCACGGCACTCGTCAACGCAAACCAACAAGACAACATCATGGACATAGATTTCTGGCTGCAGCGTTGGCAGAACGGTCAGACCGGTTTCCATCAGGACCAGGTGATGCCGTTGCTGCAAAAGCACTGGCCGGCGTTGCAGTTGCCGAAGGCTACCCGCGTGCTGGTGCCGTTATGCGGCAAGACGCTGGACCTGCACTGGTTGGCCGCACAAGGCCATCGGGTGCTGGGCGTGGAGATATCGCCGCTGGCGGTGACGCAATTCTTCGCTGATGCCGGCCTGCAACCGCAGCGCCACAGCAGCCGCGCGGGCGAGCACTTTATCGCCGGCCCGATCGAAATCATCTGCGGCGACGCGTTTGCACTGGAGCCAAGCGTGCTGGCCGATTGCAGCGCCGTCTACGACCGCGCCGCATTGATCGCCCTGCCTGCCGGCTTGCGCCAACAGTATCTGCACACCACGTACGCGCGCCTGCCTGCGGAATGCCGCGGACTGTTGATCACCCTGGAATATCCGCAGGCCGAAAAGGCCGGGCCGCCGTTTTCGGTGGACGCTGACGCGGTGCACGCACTGTTCGACACGCAATGGCGGGTGCAGCAACTGGAACGCCGCGACATCCTCGATCAGGAGCCGCGCTTCCGTGCCGATGGCGTCACTGCCCTGTCGACCGGCGTCTATCGTCTGCAACGCAACTGACGGTCACGGGCGAACTTTGTCATCGACGATCGCTGCCGACGCCCCAGTCGGGCGCAGCAGACGTTGCACAGGCAGCGCAGCGCGCGCCGATCAGGACCGCGCGGCGTTGCGCCACGCAATGATGGTTTGCACAACAGCGAAATGCGCGAGCAACACCGCCGCAGACCGCCGGCAGTTGACGCAGACCACGCAGCAAGGCAATGCCCCGTGCGGCACCTGCCGATTGCAAATCTGTGCTGCGCACGCTCAGCGGCTGCCCAGCGCCCAGTCACCGGGCTCAGCCGGCGACGTGGCCCTTGTCGATCTTCGAGGTCTGGTACAGCTCCAGGCCGATCCGCTTGATCAGGCCCAACTGCTGCTCCAGCCACCAGGCGTGGTCTTCTTCGGTGTCCTGCAGCTGCTTAAGCAGGATGTCGCGGCTGACGTAATCGCCGTGCTCTTCGCACAGCTTCATGCCGGCGGCGAGATTGGCACGCACTTCGTATTCCACCACCAGATCGCGCTCGAGCATCTCCACCACGGTCTTGCCTGGCGCAAACTCGGCCGGCCGCATGTCCGGGTCGCCTTCCAGGAACAGGATGCGCCGCAGCAGCGCATCGGCGTGCTCGGTCTCCTCTTCCATTTCGTGATTGATGCGCTCGTACAGCGCCATCAGGCCCTGGTCCTCGTAACGGCGCGAGTGCAGGAAATACTGGTCGCGTGCCGCCAGTTCGCCGCGCAGCAGCTGTTTGAGGTAGTCGACGACTTCGGGATGGCCTTTCATGATGTGCTCCAGCGACGCAATGCGCGCATGGTGCCCTAAGCCGCGGCGCAATGATCTAATCGGAATCACTTTCAGTTGCGCTTGCGGCCAGACCCGCCACGGTCATGACAGGCCGCCACACTGTGACCGAACTCAAGGACTCGACAATGCGCAAATGGCTGGGCCGGCTGCTGCTGGCAATCGTGGTATTGGTCGTGGCGGCCCTGTTGGCCGTGTATCTGCTGATGCGTGGCAGCCTGCCGCAGCTGGATGGCAACAGCGCACTGCAGGGCCTTGCAGCACCGGTCAGCGTGCAACGCGACCGGCGTGGCGTGGTCACCATCGATGCGGCCAGCCAGGTCGATGCCATGCGCGCACTCGGCTATGTGCACGCGCAGGAGCGCTACTTTGAGATGGACCTGATGCGCCGCGCACCGGCCGGCGAGTTGTCCGAGCTGTTCGGCGCCGCAGCGCTGGACCTGGACAAACGCAATCGCGTGCACCGGCTGCGCGCCCGCGTGCATGCCAGCCTGGATGTCGCCGCCGGCAGCCAGCGCGCCGCGCTGCAGGCCTATACCGAGGGCGTCAATGCCGGGCTGGCCGCACTGCGCGTGCGCCCGTGGCCGTACCTGTTGCTGCGGCAGACACCGCGCGCGTGGACGCTGGACGACTCCATCCTCACCGGCATGGCGATGTATGCCGACCTGCAGGACAACGACAACCAGACCGAACTGGCTGCCGCCCGCATCCGTGCGGTGGTGCCGGCGGCGCTGGCGGCATTGCTGGACCATCAAGGCTCCAGCTGGGATGCGCCGCTGTTCGGCCCCGCGCAAGGCGATGCCATGCTGCCCGACGCCGCCACGCTGGATCTGCGCCGCCTGCCGCATCCAGCCGCCACCGCAGGCGCCGAGCCGCCGACGCCGGGCAGCAACAACTTCGCCGTGGACGGCAGCCTCACCAGCGACGGCCGCGCCATCGTCGCCGACGACATGCACCTGGGCCTGCGCGCGCCCAATATCTGGTTCCGCGCACGCCTGCGTTACCCGGACGCCAGCGCGCCCGACGGCAAGGTGGATGTCACCGGTTTCACCCTGCCCGGCTTGCCGGCGGTGGTGGTCGGCAGCAACGGGCATGTGGCCTGGGCCTTTACCAACAGCTACATCGATACCGCCGACTTTGCGCGGATTGCGCCGGCCACGCCGGGTCATCCGCAAGCGCTCACCACCCATGTCGAAACCATTCGCGTGGCCGGCGCCGCGCCGGTGCGTTTTGCGGTGCGCGAGAGCGCCTGGGGACCGGTCCTGCAC
This sequence comes from Xanthomonas sp. CFBP 8151, assembly GCF_011761885.1. Lineage (NCBI taxonomy): Bacteria > Pseudomonadati > Pseudomonadota > Gammaproteobacteria > Lysobacterales > Lysobacteraceae > Xanthomonas > Xanthomonas sp. CFBP 8151. The sequence continues at coordinate 214,872 of NZ_JAASQZ010000003.1, read as the reverse complement.
GACAACGCCGATGGCAGCCTGCTCGCGCTGCGCTGGGCCGCGCAGCTGCCCGGCGCGATCCGGCTGGACTTTGCGCAGATGAGTACGGCGGCCGATGTGCAGGCCGCCTTTGCAGTGGCGGATCGCTCGGGCATTCCGGCACAGAACCTGTTGCTGGCCGATCGCAGCGGGCGCATCGCCTGGCGGTTGATCGGTGCGCGCCCGGTACGCAATGCCGGGTGTGGCCCGAGCGGCATCGCCGAACTGGCAATCTCGGCGCAGGGCGCACGCGCGGCATCGCCTTCGGCTGCGGTAACCTCGGCATCGGCGCCAGCACCGAGCGGCTGCCAGCCCTGGCCGGTGCGCAGCGATGCTGCCCCCGAGCTGATCGATCCTCCTTCGCACCGGCTCTGGACCGCCAACAGCCGCGTCGTCGATGCGCAGCAGTTGGCCACGCTTGGTAATGCCGGCTACGACCTGGGCGCGCGGGCGCAGCAGATCCGCAACGACCTGTTCGCCAGACAGCGCTTCAACGAGCGGGATCTGCTCGCCATCCAGCTCGACGATCGCGCCGTGCTGCTCACGCGGTGGTGGCAGTTGTTGCGCAGCGTGGTCGAACACAGCAAGGATCCGGCCTTGCAGCAGATCGAAGCCGCCACCCGTCAATGGGACGGGCACGCATCCACCCGCTCGGCCAGCTACCGCATCGTGCGCGGCTTTCGCGGCATGACCATCGACGCAGTGGAAGCCGGCCTGCTGGCGCCGGCAAAAGCCGCGCTTGGCAAGGACTTCCTGCCGCCGCGCCGCGCCCAGCTGGAAGGCATCGTCTGGCCGTTGCTGCAGCAGCGCCCGGCGCATCTGCTGCCGCCCGCCTATGCGAACTGGGATCAGCTGCTTGCCGCGGCTGCACGCAATGCGCAGACGGATCTCGCTGCGCAGGACGGCGCCTTGAGCGAACGTACCTGGGGCGAACGCAACACCGCCACCATCTGCCACCCGATCGCGCGGGCATTACCTGCGCTCGCCAAGCGCTGGCTGTGCATGCCGCCCGACCAACTGCCAGGCGACCGCGACATGCCGCGCGTGCAAGGCCCGGCCTTCGGCGCCTCCGAACGCATGGTGGTGTCGCCCGGCCACGAACAGGACGGCATTGTGCACATGCCGGGCGGCCAGAGTGGACACCCCTTGTCGCCGTTCTGGGGCGCAGGCCACGACGATTGGGTACACGGCCGGCCAACCCCATTCCTGCCGACCGCAACCCGCTATACGTTGCAACTGCAGCCGAAGTAGGCGTGGTCATTGCTGTCTCGTCTGTCGACACAGGTTTCGACAGTCGTTGGGGGCTGGACGAACGCAAAATCGGTGTCTGCGTTCTGCAGATCGCACCCCGCACCCCTCACATCTGCACATCCAAGTATCCGCAGCCACGCCCGCCTACCGATCTGCCCAATCAAGCGAGCACAACATGCTAAGATGCATTTGATAACCATTCCCATTAGTGACCGATGCGCCCCACGCTCCTTGTCACCGCGCTTGCCGCTTCCCTGGTTTTACCGTCGCCCCGCGCCTTCGCTCAACAACACGCCAGCACCCCCACAGCGGTCACCGACCTGGATGGCGTCGACGTCGTCGGCCGTGCGCAGACGTTGTACAAATCCGACGATGCTGCGGTGGCCACACGCACCGATACGCCGTTGTCGCTGGTGCCGCAGTCTGTACAGGTGCTGCCGCGCGAACTGATCGACGACCAGGCCGCGCGCCAGATCACCGATCTGTATCGCAGCATCAGCGGCATCAGCTTCTTCAGCTATGCCGGCGTGACCCTGCGCGGCTTCCGCCAGGAGAACGTGCTGTATGACGGATTGCGTGGCGATCCGTATGCCGGCTTCTCGGTGCCGCAGCTGTTCAATATCGAACGCGTGGAAGTGCTCAAGGGCCCGGCCGGTGCGTTGTATGGCGGCGGCGAACCCGGTGGTGTGATCAATTACGTCACCCGCAAACCCGGCCATCAGGCCGCGCGTCGGGTGGAGCTGCAGGTGGGCAATCAATCCTTCGGTGCGGCCTCGTTCGAAGCCACCGGGCCGGCACGCGAAGACGGGCGCATTCGCTACCGCATCGGCGCCTACGCCGATGGCGAGGATGGCTTTCGCCGCAACACCGATAGCCAGAGCCAGATCGGCGATGCGTCAGTGGCGTTCGACATCGGCCAGACAGGCGAGCTCACGCTGCAATACACCGACATCACCCAGAACCTGGGCGGCAATCGCCTGCGCGGCGTGCCGGTGGACGACGACGGCAACTTCCTCACCGACCGCCGCTGGAACCACAACGAACCCACCGATTTCCTCGACATGCGCGCCAAGGTGGCATTCGCACAGTACCGCTTTGCACCGTCGGATGCGTGGGACGTGGACATGGCGATGCGCTGGTTCAAGAACGACGAGCATCAGATCTATCACGAGCCGATGGGCCTGATCGACCGCGATGGCGACGGCACCGCCGAATGGATGACGCGGCAGCTGCGCAATCAGTTCCGCGATAACGATGCGATCTCCGGCAACGTCAACGCGGTGTTCCGCACCCGCATCGGCGCGATCGAGCACAAGCTGCTGATGGGCGCGGACTACTATCGGCTGGACGCGGATTTCCGCGCGCAGACCGCCAATACCGCCGACACCGGCCGCGTGCGCGGGCCGGTGCCGGGCATTGATTTGTTCAACCCGGTGTATGGCCGCAGCGGCTTCTACGACTACGGTCTGGACGGCCTGCCCTGGCGCGCCACCAGCACACGCAGCCAGCGCTACGGCGCGTATCTTCAGGACGAACTCACGCTGACGCCGCGCTGGTTTGCGATGGCCGGACTGCGTTGGGACGGCTTCAAGGACGACAACCGTCTGGACGGCTCGCGCGTCACCGGCAACGATCTCAGCTGGCGTGTGGGCAGCACGTTCGTGCTGCGCGATGGCATCAACGCGTACGCAAGTTATGCCAGCGGCTTTCTGCCGCAGGATGCGGCCAATCAGGACAGCAGCGTCGGCGGGCCGTTCGATCCCGAGCGCAGCACGCAGTGGGAAGTGGGTCTGAAAACCGCGCTCAGCGATGGCGGGCTGACGCTCAACACCGCGCTGTATCGCATCGAACGCAGCAACATCGTGCAGGCCAACGGCCGTGTCGTCGATGGCGTCAACCAGCTCTCCGCGCTCGGTCTGGTACGCAGCGAAGGCCTGGAAGTGGATCTGCTGGCCGACCTCACCGAACGCTGGGTGCTCAACCTGACCTACGCCTACAACGATGCACGCGTGCTCGATGCGGGCACCAACGGCATCACCAATGTGTCCGGCGACCGCTTCGCCAATGCACCGCGCAACACTTTCGGTCTGTGGACACGTTACGACCTGCCGGCCTGGAACTCGGCGATTGCCTTCGGTGCGGACTACGTAGGCGAGCGGCTCAGCCTGGAAGGTCAGCGCGTCAAGCCGTACGCCATCTTCGACATCAGCTGGCAGACGCAGTGGGACGCCTGGAAGCTGCAGGTCAACGTCAAGAACCTGTTCGACCGGGTCTATGCCGTCAGCGGGTTCACCGAGCGCACCGGTCACTTTCCTGGCGAACCGCGCCGCGTCTACGCGCAGCTGGCCTACAGTTTCTAGCGTGGCGAACGGGCGCCTGCCCAGGCCGCGAGCACTGCTCCAACTGTGACGTTGATCGGCCGCAGCGGCCGCCGCACGCACAGTTGTGGCCTCGACCACGGCGGTGCAATGAACCTGCGCCGAATCAGGCCGGCCGGAATCCGCCAGACGTTAACGTCCATTGGGACACACTAGAGGCCGTCGCGATCTGTAACGTGTTTTTACACGATCGCCCTCCTCCCCCCACTGACCGGAATCCGCATGCCTCAGCTTGCCCGCTCCGTTTCCGCCCTGTTGCCCCTGCTCGTTGCGACTGCCTGCTCGGCAGCGCCGCCCGCCAAATCCGGCCCACCGGATGCGCCGGTCGCGGCATGCACCGCCAAAGTGCGCCCTGGGCAGGATCTGCAGAAAACCATCGACAAGCTTCCGCAAAGCGATACGCCTGCGGTGTTGTGCTTGGAAAAGGGCGAATTTCCGCTCAATGGCCTGGTCTCGATCCACCGCGGCAATCTCACTCTTCGCGGCAAAGGCCCGACCACGGTGCTGCGCATGGCCGATGGCGTGCAGCAACCGGCATTGGTGGTCGGCGACTATGAAAATCAGCAGCCGACCGGCGTGATCCGCAATGTCAGCATCGAAGACATGCAGATCGTCGCCAGCACCGGCGACAAGGAATTCATGCCCGAGCGTCCGTATCTGAGCAACAGCGCGGTGGTCGTGCGTTCCGGCCAGGGCATCCGGCTCGCCGGTCTGCAGGTCAACAAGTGCCGCAGCGCCTGCCTGCTGAGCGAGTACGACACGCGCGAGATCACCATCGAAAACAACGATGTTTCGGGCGCGATTTGGGACGGCGTATCGTTCAATCGCACCGCCAAGGTCACCATGGTCAACAACTACATCCACGACAACGTGGCCGCAGGGCTGACCACCGAGCATCTGGAAGACAGCGAGATCCGCAACAACCGCTTCGAGCGCAACGGCAGCCAGGGCATCTATCTGTCCGACGCGCGCCGCAACCGCTTCAGCAACAATCAGTTCGACGGCAACAAGGTCGCCGGTGTCTTCCTGGCTTGCGCCATCCGTTATCGCACCCCGGAAATCCTGTGCTGGGACAACAGCATGAGCCAGGACAACGTGTTCGAGAACAACCGCTTCTCCAATACGCCGTTCACCTACACCATCGGTGTGGACCGCGCTGCTAACTGCACTGCGGCCGACTTCAAGCCAAACCTGTGGCGCAACAACCAGGCCGATGTGGCCGGCGTGGATATCGAGCCGCAACGCTACGGATACTGCGTGCGCCACGAGTGATCGCAGCAGCGGCCGGCAGCGCGTGAGCGCATGCCGGCCGCTGTAGTTTCAACTTCGATGCAGCAGCGTTACGACGCCAACGCCTGTTCGTGCACGCCGGCAATCGCACGGCCGGACGGGTCGGCCATCGCGGCGAAGCTGGCATCCCAGGCGATCGCGGTCGGCGACGAACACGCGATCGACTTGCCGCCCGGCACCGTCTCCGCCGCCGCCTGGCTGGGGAAGAACTGCTCGAACAGCGTGCGATAGAAATACGCTTCCTTGGTCTGCGGCGGATTGACCGGAAAGCGTTTGGAGGCGGCAGCCAGCTCGCGGTCGCTCACATGTGCGGCGGCATGCGCCTTGAGTCCATCGATCCAGCCATAGCCCACGCCATCGCTGAACTGCTCTTTCTGCCGCCACAGGATCGATTCGGGCAGATACCCGGCAAACGCTTCGCGCAACACGCCCTTTTCCATCCGCGTGGCGCCGCTGCTGGTCTTGTCGATCATCTTGAAGCTGGCGTCCATGCGCATGGCCACGTCCAGGAATTCGCGGTCCAGGAACGGCACGCGCGGCTCCACGCCCCAGGCCATCATCGACTTGTTGGCGCGCAGGCAATCGTAGTTGTTGAGCGCATCCAGTTTGCGTACCAGTTCTTCGTGGAATTCGCGTGCGTTCGGTGCCTTGTGGAAATACAGATAGCCGCCGAAGATTTCGTCGCTGCCTTCACCCGACAACACCATTTTTACGCCCATCGCCTTGATGCGTCGTGCCAGCAGGAACATCGGCGTAGAGGCGCGGATGGTGGTGACGTCGTAGGTCTCGATATGGCGGATGACCTCGGGCAGCGCATCCAGGCCTTCGTCGAAGCTGTACTCGAAACCGTGATGCACGGTGCCCAGCGCGGCGGCGGCGACTTCGGCCGCGGCCAGATCCGGCGAGCCTTTCAAACCGATCGCGAACGAATGCAGGCGCGGCCACCACGCTTCGGTGGTGTCGTTCTCTTCGATGCGATGGCGTGCGTAGCGTGCGGCCACCGCGGCGACCAGCGACGAATCCAGCCCGCCGGACAGCAGCACGCCATACGGCACGTCGGTCATCAGCTGACGGTGCACCGCGCGCTCGAACGCCTCGCGCAATTCCTGCAGCTGCACCTGCACGCCTTCCACTTCGGCGTATTCGCGCCAGGCACGCTCGTAATAGCGACTCAGTGCACCGGTGGCGCTGTCGTACCAATGGCCAGGCGGGAACTGCGCCGCATCGGCGCAATCGTCCACCAGCGACTTCAGTTCCGAGGCCACCCGCAGCCGGCCTTCGCGGTCGTGGCCCCAGTACAGCGGCACCACGCCGATCGGGTCGCGCGCGATGATCACCCGCCCGGCGGCCTTGTCCCATAGTGCGAACGCGAAGATGCCGTTGAGGCGGTTGAGGTAGGAGGCCGGCGCATCCTCGCGATACAGCGCGTTGATCACCTCGCAATCGGAGCCGGTCTGGAAGGCGTACGGCTGCATCAGCTCCTGCTTGAGCTCGCGATGGTTGTAGATCTCGCCATTCACTGCGAGCGCAAGTTCGCCATCTTCGGACAACAACGGCTGCGAGCCGCCAGCCGGGTCGACGATGGCCAGGCGCTCGTGCACCAGGATCGCACCGGTATCGATATGCACACCGCTCCAGTCCGGGCCGCGATGACGCTGCCGCTGCGAACATTCCAGCGCCTGCCGGCGCAATGCCTGCAGATCGTCACCGGGTTGCAGGCCGAAAATACCGAAGATGGAACACATGGAAACACTCCTGGATGAAACTGCGGGGGTTGGCGGCCGGTGGCAAGCGTGCTGCACGAGAATGACACCCATAAAAAAAACCCGCATCGGCCGATGCGGGTTCTCTGATTCCTGGGCGTTTGGTGTTACTTCGCCTAGTCGCAGACCCGCATCGGCCGCGCACGATTGTTCGCGCGCAGATTGTTGCGGTTGGCGTTATTGCGGTTGGCGAGCTGGAAGACCATGTGAGCGACGCTAACCGTTCGTTTTCGATGGCGCAACTGTTTCAGCGGCAACGACGGCGACGCATGGTCCGTCAATCCACCAGCAGCCGCTCGATCAGGCCGCGATACAGCGCCGGCAAGGCTTGCAGATCGGCCACGCGCACATGCTCGTCGACCTGGTGGATGCTGGCGTTGACCGGGCCGACTTCGATGCATTGCGCACCCAGCGGCGCGATGAAGCGCGCATCGGAGGTGCCGCCGCCAGTGCTTTCCTCCGGCGGCGCGCCGGCGAACTGGCCCAGCACCTCGCGTGCGACGCTGCGCAGGCGCCCTTCCGGGGTGTAGAACGGCTCGCCGCTGCGATGCCAGCGCAGCGCATAGTCCAGCCCATGGCGATCCAGCAATGCGGTGATTTCCGCTTCCAGCCGCGGCGCATCCCACAGCGGGGTGTAGCGCAGGTTGAAGGCCACCTGCAGCTCGCCCGGAATCACGTTATTGGCGCCGGTGCCGGCATGGATGTTCGACACCTGCAGGCTGGTCGGCGGAAAACTCTCGAAGCCCTCGTCCCACTGCCGCGCCACCAGCTCGGTCAGTGCCGGCGCGGCCAGATGGATCGGATTACGCGCCTTGTGCGGATACGCCACGTGTCCCTGCACGCCCCTGACGATCAGCGTGCCGGACAGACTGCCGCGGCGGCCCACGCGCAGCAGGTCGCCCAGCCGTTCGGTGGACGACGGTTCGCCGGTGATGCACCAGTCGATCGCCTGCCCGCGCGCGCGAAACAGCTCGGCCACGCGCCGCACGCCATCGATGGCGTCGCCTTCTTCATCGGAAGTCAGCAACACCGCCAGCGTGCCGGCATGCTGCGGATGGGCGGCGACGAACTGTTCGGCGGCGATCGCGAAGGCCGCCACGCTGCCCTTCATGTCGGCCGTGCCGCGCCCGTACAGCACACCATCGCGGATCTGCGGATCGAACGGATCGCTGGTCCAGGCCTCGCGCGGTCCCGGCGGCACCACATCGGTGTGGCCGAGCAGCACCAGCACCGGCGCACCGCTGCCGTGGGTGGCCCACAGATTGTCGACCTGGCCCAGGCGCAGGTGCTCGCAAGCGAATCCGGCAGCCTCCAGGCGTTGCGCAAGCAGCGCCTGGCAGCCGGCATCGGCCGGTGTCACCGAGGCGCGTGCGATCAGCTCGCAGGTCAGTTGCAGTACGTCGCCGGTCATGTTCGTCCTTCCGATAAAAGATGCATCTGGGTCGCCGGCATCAGCAGGTCGCCTGCCTTCCCCGCGGCCGCCCCGCACAGGCGTGTGCGAGCCGACGGCGCGGTGGCGCCATCAGGCAATGTTGAAGCGTGCCTTGAACCCGTTGTCGGAGAAGCCCTGGCTGAGCGTACCGTCCTCTGTCACCACCACCGGGCGGCGAATCAATTGCGGGTACTCGCGCAGCAGCAACTTCCATTCGGCGTGCGAACCGGGCGTCTTCTTGTTGTCGGGCAGCTGGCGCCAGGTGGTCGAGGACTTGTTGATCAGGGCCTCGAATCCGCCGGCCTTGCCGGCCCAATCCACCAACGTCTCCGGCGCGGGCGTGTGCTCGCGGTAATCGACGAAGCTGTAGGCCACGCCGAAGCGGTCCAGCCACTTGGTCGCCTTCTTGCAGGTGTCGCAGTTCTTCAATCCATAGAGCGTGGTCATGTCGTCGCCTTCTCGACTCCGCGGCGCGCGCTTGCACGCGCCAACAGGGTGGTTACCAGTTGATCGTGTTCCTGCCCGTGTGCGGGCAGGAACACCACATCGGCGCGTGTGCCGTGGAATTTCAGCGCCATCCGCCGTGGCGGAATCAGCCATGCCGCATCGACCGAGCGCAGCTCGGCAAGATCCACCCGCTGCGATCGTCCTTGTTGCACGATCTCCAGCGCATCGCCCGCATCGCGAACCTGCGCCCACCGGCTGGACGCCCATGCCAGACGCAAGGTCATCAGCACCACCAGCACAGGCGCCAGCCAACGCAGGGCATCCAGCTGCTGCGGCACGCCGTCGCGCAGCAGCGAGCCGGCCACGTAGAGCGCCACCCATCCCAACCACATGGCCGGAATGCCCCAGCGGACCCAGCCACTGAGCGGACGCGACAGCATGGCACCCTGCGCAGGCTGCACTGTGCTCAATCGGCCAGACCGCGCAGCAGCTCGTTGACGCTGGTCTTGCTGCGGGTCCTGGCATCCACCTGTTTGACGATCACCGCGCAATACAGCGAATGCGAGCCATCTTTCGACGGCAGCTGGCCGGACACCACCACGCTGTAAGGCGGCACGTAGCCGTAGGAAATCTCGCCGGTGGCGCGATTGTAGATGCGCGTGCTCTGGCTGATGAACACGCCCATGCCGATCACGCTGTGGTGGCCGATGACCACGCCTTCGACCACTTCCGAACGCGCACCGATGAAGCAATGATCCTCGATGATGGTCGGGCTGGCCTGCAGCGGTTCGAGCACGCCGCCGATGCCGGCACCACCGGACAGGTGGCAATGTGCGCCGATCTGCGCGCACGACCCCACCGTGGCCCAGGTATCGACCATGGTGCCTTCGCCCACATACGCGCCGATATTGGTGAAGCTCGGCATCAGCACCACGTCCTTGCCGAAATAGCTGCCGCGCCGCGCCACCGCACCCGGCACCACACGCACGCCGGCCTTGCGGAACTCGGCCTCGCCGAAGCCGGCAAAACGCGACTCCACCTTGTCCCAGAACGGTGCCGGCTGCGCGTCGATCACGGCCATTTCGTTGACGCGGAAATACAGCAGCACGGCCTTCTTCAACCACTCGTTGACGCTCCAGCCACCCTGTCCGTCCGGCTCGGCGACGCGGAACTCGCCGCTCTCCAGGCCGTCGATGACGCGGGTGACGATGGCGCGGGTGGAGCCGTCGATCTCGTCGACGGTCAAGCTGGCGCGGCGCTCGAATGCGCTTTCGATGCCGAACTTGAGTTCGTCAGTACCCACCGGCGTTGCAGCGCCGCCGACGGCCTTTTCGGCGATCGGCAGTTTCTTCGCAGCTGCAGCCTTCTTGGCGGCCGGTGCGGACACCACGCTGGTCGGCTGCTTGGCCACGCGCGGGGCCGCACTGGTCGCCGACTTGGTCGCGCTTTTCCTGGTCACCTGCTTGGTAACGCTTTTGCTGGCGGCCACAGGCTTGCCAGCCGCCGCGGTGGCCTTGCGCTTGTCGACGGCCGGCGCCTGACGCGCCTTGCCGCTTTTGCTCGTCGCGCGCTTGGGCGCTGCGTTGGTGGGGGTGGCGCCCTGCTTGCGCGCGGTCTTCTTGCTGGTGGCCATGGGGGGGTCTCCGAACGGACTTAAGTGGGATCGAGACAGGCGCACAGCGCATCGCGCAGCGCCTGCCGGGCGGATTCGGGCAACGGGCGGTCATGCTCGTCGGTGATCTGGAACTGGTCTTCGGCACGCTCGCCGAAGGTGGCGATGCGCGCATCGTGCACACGCAGGTGCTGCAGACGCAGCACATTGGCCACGTCGGCCAGCAAGCCGGGGCGATCGGGCGCCACCAGGCTGATGCGGGTACGGCGGCCACCGGCGCTTTCGCTGAACTCCACGCGCGGCGCAAAGCGGAAGTGGCGCAACTGGCGCGGCACCGCACGCCGCGAGGGCCGCACCTTGTGCAGGTCGCCGGCCAGCACCTGGCGCAAGGCCGCAGCCAGGCGCTGCGGGTCGCCATCTGCGGAGCTGTCCTGCGGCAGCACTTCGAACACGTCGAAGATCGCATCGTGCGGTGCATCCAGCACGCGGGCGCGATGGATGCCGTAGCCCTTGCGATCCAGCGTGGCGACGATCGCGGAGAACAGGCCATCGCGGTCGGGCGAATACACGAACACTTCCAGCGCGTCGTTGTCCGGCACCGCACGCCGCGCCTTGACCAGGGTCTGGCCGATCTGCACTTCGATCAGCGACACCGCCTGCCAGGCCAGCTGCTCGGGACGGAAGCGCAGGAAATTTTCATCCGGCATGCCGGCGAACTGACGGTCGATGGTGGCATCGTCGTGGCCTTGCGCCTGCATCAGCGCGCGCGCGGACTCGCGCGCTTCGCGCAGGCGCTCTTCGCGCGGCGGCGGATGCTCCAGGCCCTCGCGCAGCGCGCGCCGCGCGGCGAAGTACAGATCGGCCAGCAGCCGGTCCTTCCACGCATTCCACAACTTGGGACTGGTGCCAGCGATATCGGCGCAGGTCAGCAGATACAGGTAATCCAGACGTTCGCGCGTGCCGACCAGGGTGGCGAAACGGTGGATCACCTCCGGGTCGGAGATGTCCTGCTTCTGCGCGGTCACCGACATGCGCAGATGCTGTTCGACCAGCCAGGCCACCAGCGCGGTATCGCCCTCGCTGAGCCGATGCGCCTGGCAGAACGCGCGCGCATCCACCGCGCCCAGCTCGGAATGATCGCCGCCACGGCCCTTGGCGATGTCGTGGAACAGGCCGGCCAGCAGCAGCAATTCCGGCTTGCGCAGGCGCGGCCAGACTTCATGGGTGATCGAAAAACGCTCGTCGGCGCGACCGGCGGCAAACAACGCGATGTTCCGCAGCACCATCAGGGTGTGCTGGTCCACCGTGTAGACATGGAACAGGTCGAACTGCATGCGCCCGGACACGCTGGCAAATGCCGGAATCCACTGGCCGAGCACGCCCAGGCGCGCCATGCGGTTGAGCGACTCCACCGCCCGCGGGCCGCGCAGCAGCGCCATGAAGCTGTCGCGCGCGGTCGCATCGGCCACGTCGTAGGCCGGCAACTCGCGCAGCACCTCGGCCAGCGCGCGGGCAGTCAGCGAGTGCAGTCCACGCACCTCGCGATGCGCCGCCCATTGCGCAAACAGCGCAAAGACCTGCAGCACATCGCCGCCCGGCCAGTCCTCTGCATCCGCGGCCAGGTAGCCGCGGCGCAGACTGAAGCCCCCGCCGAGCGACTCCGGCACCGCCTCGCCGTCGAATTGCTCTTCGAAGCGCTGCAGCAAGCGGTCGCTGATGCGACGGATCAACGCAGCACTGCGATAGAAGCGCTGCATCATCTTTTCCACGCCCAGACTTTCCGGGTCGTCGGCAAAGCCCAGCCGCTCGGCAAGGGTCTTCTGATAATCGAATCCCAAGCGCTCTTCCGGCCGGTTGGCGACCATGTGCAAGCCAAACCGCAGCCGTGCCAGCTCCTCGCGTTCGCGCCTCAGCGCTGCGGCCTCGTCGAAACCGACATGACCGAGTCCGACCAGCGCCTCCAGATCCTTGACACCGAACGCGCGCAGCGCCATCCAGCCCAGCGTCTGCAGATCGCGCAGACCACCGGGGCCGTCCTTGATGTCCGGCTCGAGATTGTCGGCGGTATCGCCGAAGCGCTGATGCCGCGCCAGCAGCTCTTCGCGCTTGGCCTGGAAGAACTCGCGCGCCGGCCACACCTGTTGCGGCGAAATCGCTGCCGCCAGGGCGGCACGCGCCTGACCGCCAGCCACCAGCGGCCGCGATTCGATCAAGGCCGTCAACACCGTCTGATCGGCGGCCGCGGCGGTGCATTGCGCCGGCGAGCGCACCGCGTGACTGATCGGCAGGCCCACATCCCACAACAAGGCGAACAGCCGCGCCAGGGCCTGCTCGTGCTGTTGCTGCACGCCGGTCTCGCCCAGCACCAGCACATCCACATCCGAGCGCGGGAACAGCTCGCCGCGCCCATAGCCCCCCACGGCATGCAACGACAGTCCGGCATCGGCCGGGATGCAGCGCGTCCACGCATTGCGCATCAATTGGTCGACCGCGCGTGCGCGCAAGGCCACCAGGCGTTCGATCGGCTCGCCCTGGTCGAAGCGCTTGCACAGCCGCATGTCGGCATGCACCAGCAGCGGGCGCGCTTGCGCGGCCCACTCGGCATCGCCGGCGACACCCGGGTCGGGTCGGTCCGCCGGCGTGGCCGTCATACCGGAGCGGGAGCGTTCGGCGACAGCGTCAGCACATCCACGCCGTCTTCGGTCACCGCGACCATGTGTTCCCACTGCGCGGACAACTTGCGGTCCTTGGTCACCACGGTCCAGCCGTCCGGCAGGGTCTTATGGTGGTAGGTGCCTTCGTTGATCATCGGCTCGATGGTGAAGGTCATGCCGGGCTTGAGCACCAACCCTTCGCCGGGACGGCCGTAATGCATCACCTGCGGCTCGTCGTGGTAGACCTTGCCGATGCCGTGGCCGCAATAGTCGCGCACCACGCTGAAGCGCTCGGCTTCGGCAAACTTCTGAATCGCGTGACCGACATCGCCCAGCGTTGCCCCCGGCTTGACTGCACGAATGCCGCGCCACATCGCCTCATAGGTGGTATCGACCAGGCGTCTGGCCATCACTGACGGCGTGCCGACGTAATACATGCGGCTGGTGTCGCCATGCCAGCCATCCTTGATGACGGTGACATCGATATTGACGATGTCGCCGTCCTTCAGCACCTTGGCCGCGCTCGGGATGCCGTGACAGATCACGTTGTTGACCGAGGTGCACACGCTCTTGGGAAAGCCCCGGTAGCCGACGTTGGCGGGAATGGTGCCCTGCACGTTGACGATGTGGTCGTGGCAGATGCGGTCCAGCTCGGCCGTGGTCACGCCCGCTTGCACATACGGAGCCACGACATCGAGCACCTCGGCGGCCAGGCGGCCGGCGACGCGCATCAGTTCGATTTCTTCTTTGGTTTTCAGATTGACGCTCATGGCAGCGATTATCGCCGATTCGGACTGAATCTGAACGACCCGCATGGGCATTTTCATGCTGAAGGCGATAGACCGGTGGAAACGGACGGGGCAGCAGGAAACTGGCAGCAACGCGTATTCATGTGTGACGCACTACCGCGCGCGTCAAAAAATACGCAATCGGAGTCATCCGGAAGACATCGCAATTTCACGAAAACTTTTAGGTTAAACAGTGAGATAGACGAATTATTCAGGGTAATCTTTGGCACAGCTGATGCATTGCAGGGAAGGCGACAAGCCGTCGCGTCACTAATGACCAGACTGGTCAAGGAAATGTCCATGCGTACTGTCCGTCCTGTCCTGCTGTCCCTCGGCCTGCTCTCGACCATTGGCGCCGCCACTGCAGCAGACACCACAACGTTCAACGTCAAGATCGCCGTCACCAAGGCCTGCACCATCACCGCCGCCTCGGCGACGGACGTCGACTTCGGCTCGGTATTGTCCACCTCGACCACAAATGCGGACGCCAACGGCAGCGTGACCGCGCAGTGCACCGCGCTGACCCCGTACAACATCGCATTGAGCGCGGGCAGCAATGCCGGCACCGCCAACGATGTCACCACCCGCCGCATGAAGAACACCGATGCGCTGGTCACCACCAACAACTTCATCGCCTATCAGCTGTACCAGGATCTGGGCCGCAGCACGGTGTGGGGCAGCACCACCGGCACCAATACGCTGAGCCGCACCGCCACCGGCATCAACCAGATCTATCCGGTCTATGGCCGCGTGACCAACCCATCGGCCAACAATCCCGCGATCGGTGCCTACCAAGACACCATCACCGCCACGATCGTCTATTGAGCGCGCGCATGCCATCGCACCACCGCCCGTGGTACCGGATGCCAGTCTGGCTGGTGACGGCCGGATTGGCGCTCACGCTGGCGCTTGGCAGCGGCTTGCCGCTGCGGTCTGCACAGGCGGCCAGCCTGCAGCTGGCACCGACCTCGCTGACACTGAGCGCGCAGCAGTCCGCCGACGGGCTCTGGCTGAGCAACAGCGGCAGCGCGCCGGTGCAGGTGCAGACCCGTGCCTATCGCTGGACCCAGCGTGACGGCAAGGATCAGCTCGACCCGACCCAGGAACTGCTGGTCAGCCCGCCGATGCGCACGCTTGCCGCCGGCGAGCGCCAGCTGATTCGCGTGATTCGCGCCGGGCCTGCGCCCGCCAGCGAGGAAGTCTGCTACCGCATCATCGTCGACGAATTGCCCAGCACCGATGCGGATCTCAAGGGCATGCAATTCGTGTTGCGCTATTCGGTGCCGATCTTTTTGCTGCCACCGGGCAAGACCGAATCCACGCCGACCCTGAGCACGCAGGTAATTGCCGGCAGCGACGGCAATGCGCAGATCCAGATCAGCAACACCGGCAACGGACACGCCCAAGTCGCCGACCTGCAGCATCGGGTCGACGGCACGACCAAGAGCGTATTGAACGGACTGGTGGGCTATGTCCTGCCCGGCCAGACCATGCGCTGGTCGCTGGGTGCACCGCTGGCCCAGTTCGGCCGCGGCGCCATCATCGCAAGGATCAATGGTGAGGCAGACGAACGCACCTTGTTGGCCGCGCCAGCGGCGCCGTGATGCGGGCCGGCTGGCGATGACGCTGCTTGCGACGGCCACCTGCCTGGCACACGCTGCGTCCGGCGATCTGGCCGACATGGCAGCGCTCCCCGATCAGGCTCCGCAGAGCGTGGCGTCCCTGGCGCAGACGCTGTACCTGGATGTCACCCTCAATCAGGCCGACCGCGGTCTGGCACCGTTCGAACTGGTGGACGGCCACCTGCGCGGCTCGGTCGACACGCTGCGCAAGCTCGGCTTCATCCTGGCCGACCGCGCCGCCAGCGAGCTGGTCGACCTGGATCGCCTGCCTGACGTGGAAGTGCGCTACGACGCCGCACTGCAGCGACTGGCACTGCAGGTGCCGCTGGCGCAGCTGTCGCTCTCCACCACGGTGCTCAAGGCCGAACAGGTCGCACCGCCCAGCGCCACCGCCTCGCCGGGCATCCTGCTCAACTACGACTTCTATGCCACACGCAATGCCGGCGCCAGCAGCGTGTCGCTGGCGACCGAGTTGCGCGGTTTCGGCATCGGCCGCGGCATGGTCGACACCACCGCGGTGTTCCTGGCCTACGACCGCCCGCAGGACCAGCGCTGGCGCAGCGAAGCGGTGCGCCTGGACAGCGCCTGGCAAATGGATTTCCCCGACAGCGCCACCAGCCTGACGGCCGGAGATTTCTACAGCGGCTTTGTCGACTGGAGCCGCTCGATCCGCCTGGGCGGGGTACAGGTCGGCCGCAACTATGCCTTGCAGCCGTACCGCGTGCTCACTCCCACGCCAAGCTTCCTGGGCGAGGCGGTGGTGCCATCGACTGTGGAGCTCTACGTCGATGGCCTGCGCCAGTACAGCGGCCAAGTGCCGGCCGGCCCGTTCCAGCTGGCTGCGCAACCAGGCATCAGCGGTACCGGGCAGGCGCAGATCGTGGTGACCGATGCCTTCGGCCAAGTGCGCCGGCTCGACTTCGCGTTCTATGGCACGCCGCAGCTGTTGGCGCGCGGCGTTTCCGAGTGGTCTGCCGGCATCGGCCATCTGCGCCAGGACTACGGCGTGCGCTCGTTTTCCTATGACTCGCGCACGGTCGCCAGCGCCACGCTGCGCAAAGGCCTGCGCGAGGACGTCACCATCGAAGCGCATGCCGAGGCCGGCGGCGGCGTGGTCAATGGCGGCGCCGGCGGCGTGTGGCTGCTCGGTGTGGGCGGGGTGGTCAACGCGGCCTACGCGCATAGCCGGATGGATGCGCTGCGCGGCGGCCAGTACGTGCTGGGGTATGCCTGGAACAATCGTCGCTTCAACTTCACTGTCGGCACCCAGCGCACCCACGGCGACTATCGCGATCTGGGCGCGCTGCAGGGCGCATTGCCGGCGCGCGTCAGCGACCGCGCGGTGTTCGGCATCAACGTCGATCCGATCGGCTCGCTCGGCACCAGCTATGTGCGGCTGAGCTACCCGCAAGGCGACACCTCGCGCTACGCGAGCCTGTTCTGGTCGCGCAGTTTCGGGCGCACCTGGGCGGCCAATCTGTCGGGCAACCAGAATCTGGATGTGCGCAGCGACCGCAGCCTGTATCTGTCGCTGTCGACCACGTTCGGCGAGTTACGCCAGGCCAGCGCATCGGTGCAGCGCAATGGTGACCGCACCGGATTTGTGGCCGATCTCAGCCAGCCGCTGCCCGGCGACGGCGATCTGGGCGGGATCGGTTGGCGCCTGCAGGGGCGCGCCGGCGACGATGCCAGCGGAGGCCTGGCCGAACTGGGATGGCTGAACCGTATCGGCCGCTACAACTTCGGCGTCGCCAACCAGGATGGCGCCAACTTCAGCTATGCCAGCGCCAGCGGCAGTCTGGTGTGGATGGACGGCAGCGGCTTTGCCGCACGCGACATCCAGGATGCCTTTGCGGTGGTCTCCACCGACGGCCAGCCCGGCATTCCGGTGCGGCTGGAGAATCGCCTGATCGGCGTCACCGACGCGCGCGGGATGCTGCTGGTCACCCCGTTGCAGTCGTGGCAGCGCAATCAGCTATCCATCGACACCCTGAACCTGCCGGCGGACCTGCGGGTGGATCGCGTCGATACCGCGGTGACACCGCGCCAGCAGTCCGGGGTGACGGTGCGCTTCGGCATCACCCGGGTACGCGCGGCCACGATCGTGCTGCACGACGCCCAGGGCATGCCGTTGCCGGTCGGCAGTGTGGTGCAGCGCGAGGGCAATGCCGAACGCGTGGTGGTCGGCTATGACGGCGAGACCTATCTGGACAACCTGCAGGTCGACAACCGCATCCTGGTGGAGCTGCCTACTGGCCGCTGCAGCGTGCGATTCACCTACCCGGCCATCCGCAGCGGCATTCCGCGGGTCGGCCCGCTGCCCTGCGTCCTCGAGCAGCAGACCCCATGAATCCGCTTGCAGCCTGCCGCTTCGTGCTTGCGCTGGCGATCGCCGCGTTGTGGCTTGCACCCAGCCAGAATGCGCGCGCGGACACCACCTGCAGCGTCACCCTCGGCACCCCGCTGGCATTCGGCAACGTGGCGGCCAACGGCACCACCGATGCAGTGGCGACGCTCAACGTCTCCTGCGCGACCGCTGCGCTCAGCGTGCTGGGCTATGCGCAGGTGAGTCTTTGCCTGGACCTCGGGCCGGGCAGCGCCAGCAACGGACTGTACGCGCCGCGCCGCATGCTCAACCCCACCGGCGACAGCCTGGACTTCCAGATCTACAGCGAGGCCACGCGTACCCAGGTCTGGGGCGCCACCGGGTCGACGACGCCTTCGCCGCGCGTGCTGACGCTGTCCTACGGCGTTCCGGTGATCACCGGCGGCTCGCAGACGACCACCATCACCCTCTACGGGCGCATTCCGGCCAATCAGATCCTGTCGGTTGGCAACCACACCAGCAGTTTCGGCGGTGCCGATACCGTGCTGCGCTACTCCTACAACGAGAGCATCACCGGTGTCCCGCCGGCGCCGAGCAGCTGCACGGCCGGCGGCAGCGGCGCCAAGACCGCCAGCAACGCCTTCCCGTTCACTGCCTCGGCCAACGTGCCGGCACGCTGCAATACCTACGTCACCACCGACCTGGATTTCGGCAGCATCGCCGGCTCCATCGATACCGCCATCGACCGTACCTCCACCATCAGCCTGTCGTGCACCAACCGCACCGCCTGGAATATCGGGCTAGGCGACGGCGTCAATGCCACCGGCAGCGTCCGGCGCATGCGCCATGCCAGCAGTGCCAACTACATTGCCTACGAGTTGTATCGGGACGCTGGCCGCGGCAATCGCTGGGGCACCAGCATCGGCGTCGATACGCTCAACGGCACCGGCAACGGAGTCACTCAGACGGTGACCGTCTATGGCCGCGCACCGGCACCGCAGCAGCCCATTGCGGGCGCCTACAACGACACGGTGACCGTCTCGATCACTTACTGACAGTTAATAAAGTTCGCATCTGGAACGTCGCTATTCGTTACGTCTCCTATGCAAACGATTGCCTTTATGACGCTGGTCACCTTACTGAAGCGCCTGACGCTGGTCGCCCTCGTCTTCACCGCGACCTCTACTACAGCCGGTGCGGCCACTGCCCGTGGCCCGGAGAACTTCACCCTGCACATCGGCCTGCGCCTGCTCAGCGGCTGCGAGCTGCGCACTGCGCCGCCGCGCGCCAGCTGTTCCAGGGGTACGCCGATGGCGATCGCTACGGCAGACAGCAGCGCCGAGGCCCCCGCCCTCACCAGTACCGGGCAGGATGCCAGCGCACTCGCCGGGCCAGCGCCTGCCGGCAGCACGCGCATGACCACGATCGCGTTCTGACCATGACTGCGCCCAGCCCCCGTTGCTGCCTGCTGGCGCTGGCACTGGCCAGCCTGGCCCTCACCGGCAGCGCCGTTGGCGCCGAGATCGCCATCGCTCCGACCACCGCACGCATTCCCGCCGACAGCGACCAAGCGACCGTCTGGCTTTACAACCATGCTGCATTGCCGTGGCGCGCCGAAGCCAGACTCTACCGCTGGCGCCAGGACGGCGACCGCGAGCTGCTCGAACCCGCTACCGCGGCCACCGTCAGCCCGGCGCATTTCGAAATTCCCGCGCAAGGCCGGCAACTGCTGCGGGTGATCCGCCTAACTCCCAGCCCGGCGCAGACCGAAGACAGCTACCGGTTGGTGGTAACCCAGCATGCCGCCGGTAGCGACACCGAACTGCTGCGGTATTCCACGCCGGTGTTCGCCCTGCCCAGCCAGCCCGGCGACCCGCACCCGCTGTTGCAGGCCAGCCTGTCCGGCCACGGCAACGGCCGCTCACTGAAAGTCCACAACGCCGGGCTCAGCCACGCCAGGCTGGCCGACCTGGCCTACATCGATGCCGGCGGCACCCGCCGTAGCATCCGCGACGACCTCGCCGGTTACGTGCTGCCCGGCCAGACCCGCCAATGGCCGCTGCCCACCGACTTGCCCGCAGGCAATGGCCGCTTCGTGGCACGCATCAACAGCGACATCGAAAGCACGCTGGCTCTGCAGCCGTGAATGGGGAATGGGGAATGGGGAATCGGTAAGGCGCATGGCGGCAGCTGATCGTTCGTGGGCTTTTGGACGCCCGCGCACCTAAGCTCGTGCGATTCCCGGTTCCCGGTTCCCGATTGCATGCACTCGCTCCGCCGGCTATACTCCGCCGGCTGTTTTGCGTATCCCACGCATTGCGTCGTTCACGTCGGACGTCATCGACGAATTCACACCTGCCGCCGCCATCCGTGCCGGGGTGCCCCCACAAGGGGTTCGTCACGGAGGCGACAGGGAAGCCCAACCCCGGAATTACGTGCGCACCCTTTCGCAAGGGCCCGCACATCCATGTGCGGACTCTTTAAAGTCAAGCCCGCGCACGGCGATTCCGCTATCAGGAGTTACTTCAATGCCCCAAGTCACCATGCGTCAGATGCTGGAAGCCGGCGTCCATTTCGGTCACCAGACCCGCTACTGGAACCCCAAGATGGCGCCGTACATCTTCGGCGCGCGCGGCAAGATCCACATCATCAACCTCGAGAAGACCGTTCCGCTCTTCAATGACGCGATGAACTTCCTCTCCTCGATCGCGCAGAAGCGCGGCACCGTGCTGTTCCTGGGCACCAAGCGCAGCGCGCGCGAGTCCATCAAGGAAGAAGCCGAGCGTTGCGGCATGCCGTTCATGACCCAGCGCTGGCTGGGCGGCACGCTGACCAACTTCCGTACCGTCAAGCAGTCGGTTGCCCGCCTGAAGGAACTGGAGTCGGCCGAGACCGATGGCACCTTCGACAAGCTGGTCAAGCACGAAGTGCTGGGCCTGCGTCGCGAGCGCGAGAAGCTGGACGCCTCGCTGGGCGGCATCAAGGAAATGAACCGTCTGCCCGACGCGATCTTCGTGATCGACATCGGCCATGAAGACATTGCCATCAAGGAAGCCAAGAAGCTCGGCATTCCGGTGATCGCGGTGGTCGACACCAACTACGACCCGGCCCTGGTCGACTACGCCATCCCGGGCAACGACGACGCCATCCGTGCCGTGCAGCTGTATGCACGCGCCGCTGCCGACGCCGTGCTGGAAGGCAAGGCTGCTGCGCCGAACTCCGCTTCGGTTCGCGAAGAAGAGTTCTCCGCCGAATCCGCCGACGAAGGCAAGGGCCGTCGCGCTCCGGCCAAGAAGGGCGACAAGAAGGCTGACGCACCGGCCGACGCCGCCGCTCCGGCTGCCGAGTAATCGGCCTGCAATGCGGCCGCACCATGCTGTGCGGCCGCAGCCCCGACGGGTCCACTGCGCCCCGTCGCCGAGGCCACTGAACATTTCTACGGGGGCGGCCGGCATGGCTGCGCCGTCTCCTACTGGCGGAACACTCCGCCGCACGCATTCGTCCATATGAGGTAATTCCATGGAAATCACTGCTTCCCTGGTCAAGGAACTGCGCGAGCGCACCGGCGCCGGCATGATGGAGTGCAAGAAGGCACTCGTCGAAAACGCAGGCGACATCGATGCCGCTGCCGAATGGCTGCGCAAGTCGGGCCTGGCCAAGGCCGACAAGAAGGCTGACCGCGTTGCCGCCGAAGGCCGCATCGCCACCGCACAGGCCGGCGGCAAGGCCGTGCTGGTCGAAGTCAACTCCGAAACCGACTTCGTCGCCAAGGACGAGAACTTCCTGGCCTTCACCGAGACCGTGGCCACCGCCGCACTGAACTCGGACGCAGCCGATGCCGAAGCGCTCAAGAGCGTCAAGCTCGACAGCGGCGAAACCATTGAAGAGCGTCGCGCAGCGGTCATCGCCAAGGTCGGCGAGAACCTGCAGGTGCGTCGCCTGGTTCGCATCGACAGCGCCAACAACGTTGCGGCCTACGTGCACGGCGGTCGCATCGGCGTGCTGGTCGAGCTGAAGGGTGGCGACATCGAACTGGCCCGTGGCATCGCCATGCACATTGCTGCGATGAACCCGCCGCACGTCAAGGCCTCCGATGTTCCGGCCGAGTTCGTCGCCAAGGAAAAGGAAATCGAACTGGCCAAGATGTCCGAGAAGGACAAGGCCAAGCCGGCCGATATCCTGGAAAAGATCATCAGCGGCAAGATCAGCAAGATCGTCAACGAAGTGACGCTGTACGGCCAGCCGTACGTGCTGAACACCGACCAGACCGTCGAGCAGGCCGTCAAGGCTGCCGGTGCGGACGTGGTCGGTTTCCAGCGCCTGGCCGTTGGCGAAGGCATCGAGAAGGTGGTGGAAGACTACGCCGCCGAAGTGATGAAGCAGGCCGGACTGGCCTGATCCTCGCTACTGCACAGAAGAAGCCGCGGCCTGCCGCGGCTTTTTTTTGCCCGCAGCTGCCCCCTTTCCGCTCCCGAAACTGAAGCGAACGCATCCGCCGGGCACACAACCGGCCTCAACTCTACAGATGTCGTTGCCGCTGCCGCTAAACCTTGATGCCGACCAAGCTTTCGCGTCCATCACGCACGCGCTGCAGCGCGGCGATGGCGGAGCATGGCGTGCCCCATTAACGAGCGCGGCGGTATGCTTGCGCTCACCGCCGGCGATGACCCATGCAACCAGATCTACAGGCCGCCCTGCATTACTGCCGCAACCTGCCCTCGCCTCCCGGCGTCGCGCTGCGCGTCATCGAGCTGGCGCAGGACCCCGACGTGGACATGACCACCACGGCCAACGTCATCGGCATGGACATGGCATTGAGCGCGCGCATGCTGCGCGTTGCCAATTCACCGTTGTACGCCAGCCGCCGCCGTATCGACAACCTTGGCCAGGCGCTGGCCATGCTCGGCCTCAATGCGACCCTGAGTCTGGCGCTGGGGTTTTCGATGGTACACGGCGTGCGCAGCACGTTCACCGCACATCCGCTGCATGAGCGCATCTGGCGACGGGCCGGCCTGTGTGCGCTGGCCAGTCGCATCCTCGGGCAGGCCTACGGCATCCGCAAACCCGAAGAACTCATGCTGGCCGGCCTGTTGCAGGACATCGGCAAGCTTGCCCTGCTGCAGGGCGTGCCCCAACTGTATGCGCCGCTCCTGGAACAAGCACCCGACAACACCGCGCTGCTGGATGCCGAACGCGCGCATCTGGGCGCCACCCATGCCGAGGTCGGCGCATGGCTCGCGCATCACTGGCAATTGCCGCCGTACCTGCAGAACGCCATCGCGCAAAGCGAGGAGGAGCTGACCAGCCTGGAGCCCTTCATGGCCTGTGTCGCGCTGTCCGGACGCCTGGCAGACATCTGGCTGTCGGCCAGCGCCGTGGCCGCCACCGAACGCGCGCAGCGACAGGCGCAGGACGTGCTGGAACTGGATGCCGAACGCTTCGAAAAAGTGATCGAACGCATCGCCGAGTCGCTGCCCGAACTGGAGGCCCTGTTCGACATCCGCGTGCCGCAACCCGAGCACATCCAGATGATCTTCGAGCAGGCGCGCGAATTGGCGATGCTGCGCAGCCTGCGCGAATTGCAGGATGTGGCCGAAGCGCGCCGGCATGCCGACGAATCGGAAAACCGCATGCGCCATCTGGCCGAACAGGCCAGCCGCGATGCGTTGACCGGCGTGTTCAATCGCCATCAGCTGGGCACTGCGCTCGCGCATGAGTTCGAGCTGGCATCGCGGCAGAACTGGCCACTGTCGATCGCCTTCATCGACCTGGACGACTTCAAGCGCGTCAACGATGCGTATGGCCATCTGGTCGGCGACGAGGTGCTACGCAATTTTGCGCAGACGCTGCAACGCATGGTGCGCACCAGCGACCTGGTCGCCCGCTATGGCGGCGAGGAATTCCTGGTGATCCTGCCCAATACCGCGGCAGAGGCGGCATTGATGGTGGTCGAGCGCATCCTGGCCGAAACCGCGCGCACGCCGATGGCGCAACTGCAGGGCGGCCCGTTGCACATCACCTTCTCGGCAGGACTGGCCACCCACGGCGGTGGCGACCGGCAGTTCGACAGCATCGAGCATCTGCTGCAGGCCGCCGACAGCACGCTGTATCGCTCCAAACATCGCGGCCGCAACCGCGTCACCGCCTACGATGCGACCGATGTGCCGACGCCGCAGCCTCCGCGCGCGCACTGAGCAACGCGTCACGTCGTCCCCGATACCGAATTTTACCACGCCCGGTGACAGGCTTCCGCTAGACTTGCCGGCGTTTGCCGATCCCCCCACACCGAGGTTTTTCCCATGTCCGAACTTGCCTATCGCCGCATTCTTCTCAAACTTTCCGGGGAGGCGCTGATGGGAGACGGGGATTACGGCATCGATCCCAAGGTCATCGATCGCCTGGCCCACGAAGTGATCGAGGCCCAACAGGCCGGCGCGCAAGTCGCGCTGGTGATCGGCGGCGGCAACATCTTCCGCGGCGCCGGCCTGGCCGCCAGCGGCATGGACCGCGTCACCGGCGACCACATGGGCATGCTGGCCACCGTGATCAATGCGCTGGCGATGCAGGACGCGCTGGAAAAGCTTGGCGCCAAGGTCCGCGTGATGAGCGCGATCAAGATCAACGATGTCTGCGAGGACTTCATCCGCCGTCGCGCGATCCGTCATCTGGAGAAGGGCCGCATCGCGATCTTCGCCGCCGGCACCGGCAATCCGTTCTTCACCACCGACTCGGGTGCGGCGCTGCGCGCGATCGAGATCGGCGCCGACCTGCTGCTCAAGGCAACCAAGGTCGACGGCGTGTACGACAAGGACCCGAAGAAGCACTCCGATGCGGTGCGTTACGACAGCCTGACCTACGACCAGGTCATCCTGCAGGGCCTGGAAGTGATGGACACCGCCGCCTTCGCCCTGGCGCGCGACAGCGACCTACCGCTGCGCATCTTCGGCATGAGCGAGCCCGGCGTATTGCTGCGTATCCTGCATGGCGAGCAGATCGGCACGTTGGTGCAGGGCCGGAGCTGAGGGCGGGAATCGGGAATCGGGATTGGGGATTCGTTAAAGCGCAGTGCTGACGCCTGCGTTGATGCCTGCCGGTGGAGCGGCTCCAGCGGAAGCGGCACCGGCAAGTGAACCGGCTTACGCGGGTCCTGACGACCCGCGAGTCGTGAAACCCCAGTCCCGGCTATAATCTCCGGATTCAGCTCCACACGGATTCCGGCGATGCTCACCCAGATCAAACAAGACGCGCAGACGCGCATGACCAAGAGCATCGATGCTCTGCGCCATTCCCTGACCACCGTGCGCACCGGGCGCGCCTCTCCGGCGCTGCTGGACGGCATCAAGGTCAAGGCCTACGGCACCGACACCCCCCTAAATCAGGTTGCCAGCATCAGCGTCTCCGAAGGCCGCTCGTTGGTCATCAGCCTGTTCGACAAGGGCATGATCAAGGACGTCGAGAAGGCGATCTATGCCTCGGATCTGGGCCTGACCCCGACCGTGGTCGGCACCGTGATCCGTCTGAACCTGCCGCCGCTGACCGAAGAGCGCCGCAAGGAGCTCAGCAAGGCCGTGCATGGCGAGGGCGAAGACAGCAAGGTGGCCATCCGCAACATCCGTCGCGATGCCAACCAGCAGGTCAAGGATCTGCTCAAGGACAAGGCGGCCACCGAAGACGAAGCGCGCGGCGCCGAAGACGACATCCAGAAGCTCACCGACAAGGCCATCAAGGATGTGGATGAGGTCGTCAAGGCCAAGGAACAGGAACTGATGACGGTCTGATCGTGGCGACGCCTGCCATGCATCCAGCACCTTCCGCTGCCGCCGTGCCGCGCCATATCGCCATCATCATGGATGGCAACGGGCGTTGGGCGCAGCGTCGGCGGCGTCCGCGCATGATCGGCCATCGCGCCGGCGCGCGTGCGGTCAATCGCACCATCGATTTCTGCCTGGAAAAAGGCGTCTCGGCGCTCACCCTGTTCGCGTTTTCCAGTGAAAACTGGGGGCGCCCGCAGGAAGAAGTCGATGCGCTGATGAAGCTGTTCCTGCATGCGCTCGATCGCGAGGTCGACGAGCTGCAGCGCCGTGGCGTGCAGGTGCGCTTCATCGGCGATCGCAGCCGCTTTGCGGCGCCGCTGCGCGAGCGCATGCTCGGTGCCGAACGCATCACCGCCGCCAATGCGCGGCTGGTGCTGAGCATCGCCGCCAGCTACGGCGGCCGTCAGGACATTGCGCTGGCCGCGCGGGCATTGGCCGAAGAGGTGGCCGCCGGTCGTCTGCAACCGCAGCAGATCGATGAAGCGCTGCTGGCCAGCCGCGTCGCGCTGGCCGATCTGCCGGCGCCGGACCTGTTCATCCGCACCGGTGGCGACACCCGCATCAGCAATTTCCTGCTGTGGCAGCTGGCTTACACCGAACTGTGGTTCACTGAAACCCTGTGGCCGGAGTTCGACGCCGGCGTGCTGCAGCAGGCACTGGACGACTATGCAGGGCGCGAACGTCGCTTCGGTCTGACCAGCGCCCAGATCGCCGACAAGGCGACGGAGAGCTCGTCCGCATGACCAAGACCCGCGTGATTGCCGCGCTGATCATGGCGCCGCTCGCCATCTGCGCGATCGTGCTGCTGCCCACGCAGTGGCTGGCGGCGCTGGCGGCGATCCTGTTCCTGACCGGCCTGTGGGAGTGGCTCAAGCTCTCCGGCATCGACGACAGCCTGCCGCGCACCGTGCTGCTGATGCTCAATCTGCTGCTGATGGTGCTGATGGTCTGGGCCTCGGCCGGCTCGATGGTGCTGTTCCAGATCGCCGCCCTGGTGGGTGTGGTCTGGTGGCTGCTGGCGCTGCTGTGGCTGCGCTTTTTCACCTTCGGTGCCGATCACGGCAACGGCCAGGCGCGCGCGCTCAAGCTCGCCGCAGGCACGCTGGCGGTCCTGCCGGCCTGGGCCGCGCTGGTGCTGCTGCATGCCAACCCGGACAAGGGCAATCTGTGGCTGCTGACCGCGCTGACCATGGTGTGGGCGGCCGATTCGGGCGCCTATTTCGCCGGCCGCGCGTTCGGCAAGCACAAGCTGGCGCCGCGGGTCAGCCCCAACAAGACCATCGAAGGCCTGCTCGGCGGCCTGTTCGCCGGCATCGTGGTCGCCTGCGCCTTCGGCTGGCTGGCCGGACTCACCCTGGCGCATGTGCCGCAACTGGTCCTGGTCTCGGCAGTGGCGGTGATGGCCTCGGTGCTGGGCGATCTGTTCGAGAGCCTGCTCAAGCGCCACGCCGGCGCCAAGGACTCGGGCGCGGTGATTCCGGGCCACGGTGGCGTGCTGGATCGTATCGACGGCGTGCTCGCCGCCCTGCCGGTGTTCGCACTCGGCAAGGAAATTCTCGGATTCTAGGCATGGCTGGCTCCCCTCTCCGTCAGGTCGCCGTGTTCGGCGCCACCGGCTCGATCGGTGCGTCGGCACTGGATGTGATTGCCCGTCATCCGCAGCGGCTGCGCGCCAGCGTGTTGTCGGCCGGCAGCAAGGTCGACGCCCTGCTGGCGCTATGCGTCACCCACCGCCCTGCGCATGCGGTGATTGCCGACCCATCCCTGTATCCGGCGCTACGCGACGGTCTGCGTGCGGCCGGATTGGTCACCCAGGCGCATGCCGGTGCCGACGCCCTGGACGCGCTGGCCGCCAGCGATGCCTGCGACACCGTGGTCGCAGCGATCGTGGGAGCGGCCGGCCTGCCCTCCACGCTGGCTGCGGCCCGCGCTGGCAAGCGCCTGTTGCTGGCCAACAAGGAATCCCTGGTGCTGGCCGGCGAGCTGCTGACCCGCACCGCAACTGCCGCCGGCGCCGAGATCATCCCGATCGACAGCGAACACAGCGCCATCTTCCAGTGCCTGCGTTCCTGCGACGCCAGTCGCGGCGTGCGCCGGGTGATCCTGACCGCCTCCGGCGGGCCGTTCCGGGGCTGGGACCGTGTTGCGCTAGGCGCCGTCACGCCCGCGCAGGCGGTCGCCCACCCCAAATGGTCGATGGGGCCGAAGATCTCGGTGGATTCGGCGACCTTGATGAACAAGGGCCTGGAGGTGATCGAAGCGCATCACCTGTTTGGCCTGCCCGGTGCGCAGATCGATGTACTGGTGCATCCGCAGAGCCTGGTGCACTCGCTGGTGGAATTCGTCGACGGCTCCACCCTGGCACAGCTTGGCCTGCCGGACATGCGCACCACGCTGGCAGTCGGCCTGGCGTGGCCGGACCGGGTCGAGTCCGGCGTTGGCGGGCTGGATCTGTTGACTCAGGGACGACTGGATTTCGAGGCTCCGGACATGGCCGCATTCCCGTGCCTGCGCCTGGCCTGGGAGGCGCTGGAGGCCGGTGGAACCGCGCCTGCGGTCCTGAACGCGGCCAATGAAGTGGCTGTTTCAGCGTTTCTTCAGGGCCAGGTGGGTTTCCTAGCGATTCCCGCGTTGGTCGAACACACACTGACAACGCTCCCACGGCACAATGCCGACTCCCTCGACACCCTGCTTTCTGCCGATGCGCAAGCGCGACAGATCACCGAACGCGCCCTCGCCCATCACCGCCTTCATGCCTGATCGATTTACGCAGACGAGTTGCATCCATGGCTGATTTCATCGGTTCGGTCTGGTGGATGATCGTCAGCCTGGGCGTGTTGGTGAGCTTTCACGAGTTCGGGCACTTCTGGGTCGCGCGCCGCTGCGGCGTCAAGGTGCTGCGCTTCTCGGTGGGCTTCGGTAAGCCCTTGTGGATGCGTCTCGACCGTCACGGCACCGAGTTCGTGGTGGCGGCCATCCCGCTGGGCGGCTATGTCAGGATGCTCGACGAGCGCGAAGGCGACGTCCATCCGTCCGAGCAGGACCAGGCCTTCAACCGCAAGACGGTATGGCAGCGCATCGCCATCGTGGCCGCCGGCCCGATCGCCAATCTGTTGCTGTGCATGGCGATGCTGTGGGCGATGTTCGTGGTCGGCAAGCAGGATTACTCGCCCACTGTCGGCCGTGCCGATGGCCTGGCCGCCGAAGCCGGCCTGACCCCGGGCGAGCGCATCGTGCGCATCGACGGACGCACCGTCAGCAGTTGGAGCGATGCCAGCATGCAGCTCACCACGGCGGCGATGGACAAGCGCGATATCCGCGTGCTGACCGCCACCGACGGCGCCGGCAACCGCGAGCACACCCTGCGGCTGTCGCAGCTGCCGGCCGGCTTTGACGAGCGCCGCGTGGCGTCGCTGGCCGGCATCGGCTGGCAGTTCATGCTGCAGCCGCCGGTCGTGGGCCAGGTGGTCGCCGGCTCTGCGGCGCAGGGGCTGCTGCAGCCGGGCGACCGCATCGTGGCCATCGACGGCCAGCCGATCCGTTCGGCCGACGAGATTCCTGTCCAACTGCAGGCACTGGGCGCGCAGGGCGGCACCGGCATGATCGAAGTCGCGCGCGGCGGAGACCGGCTGGCGCTGGAGATCGCCCCACGTCGATCGCCGCAGGGCCAGTGGCTGCTGGGCGTGGGGTTTGCGGCGGCACAGGCACCTGCATACGACAGCCGCCAGCAGTATGGGGTGTTCGCCGCGGTGCCGGCGGCAATCCGTGAAACCGGCCGGATGACCGCCGATTCGCTGGGCATGATGAAGCGCATGCTGACCGGCCAGGCCTCGGTCAAGAACATTTCCGGGCCGGTCACGATTGCGCGCGCGGCCAATGCCTCGGCCGAACGCGGGCTCGACTGGTTCCTGTATTTCCTGGGATTGCTGTCGCTCAGCCTGGCGATCATCAACCTGATGCCGATCCCGATCTTGGACGGTGGGCATCTGCTGTATTACCTTATCGAGTTGGTCAAGGGCAGCCCGATCAGCGAACGGGCCATGATTGCCGGACAATATGTCGGCTTGGCGGTCCTGGCCGGGCTGATGGGACTGGCGTTCTACAACGACATCCTCGGCCTGGTTCCACGATGAAGCTGCTCCCCTCTTTCCGCCTGTTGTCGTCGTCATACGTCGGCATCCAGCAACACCCGAAATCGACTCCAACCGGATGTGACATGACGCGTCTTCCCACTCGCCGCCTGCTTGCCCTCGCTCTTGCCGCCGGCCTCAGCCTGCCAGTCGTTGCCCTGGCCGCAGAGCCGTTCGTTGCCAGCGACATCCGCGTCGACGGCCTGCAGCGCATTGCCTCCGGCACCGTGTTCACCTATCTGCCGGTGAACCGCGGCGACACCGTGGACGATGGCAAGGTCGCCGACTCGATCCGTGCGCTGTACCGCACCGGCTTCTTTGAAGACGTGCAGCTGGATCGTCAGGGCAACATCCTGGTGATCACCGTGAAAGAACGTCCGGCGATCAACAAGCTCACCGTGACCGGCAACAAGGACATCAAGTCCGAGGAGCTGCTCAAGGGTCTGGGCGACATCGGCCTGACCGAGGGCGGCACCTTTGATCGCCTGAGCCTGGACCGCGTGACCCAGGAACTGACCCGCCAGTACAACAACCGCGGCAAGTACAACGTCGAGATCACCCCGACGGTCAGCCCGCTGGACCGTAACCGCGTGGACGTGGCGATCGCGATCAAGGAAGGCAAGGCCGCCAAGATCCGCCACGTCAACCTGATCGGCACCGAAAAGTTCGCCAACGAGGACATTCTGGAGAACTGGGAATCCAAGGAGCACAACTGGGCCTCGTGGTACCGCCGCGACGACCAGTACTCCAAGGAGAAGATGTCCGGCGACCTGGAGAAGCTCAACTCCTGGTACCTGGACCGCGGCTACGTGGACTTCAGCATCGACTCCACCCAGGTGTCGATCAGCCCCGACAAGCGCGACATGTTCGTCAGCGCCGGCGTCACCGAGGGCGAGCAGTACAAGATTTCCGAGATCAAGGTCACCGGCGACACCGTGCTGCCGCAGGCCGACATCGAGCGCCTGGTCATCCCCAAGGCCGGCGACATCTTCTCGCGTGCGCTGCTGGAGTACACCTCCGATGCGATCACCAACACGCTCAGCAACGTCGGTTACGCGTTTGCCAAGGTCAACCCGCTGCCGACCCCGAACCGCGAGGACCGCACCGTTGCGGTGAACCTGCAGGTGGTGCCGGGCCCGCGCGTGACCGTGCGCCGCATCCTGTATAAGGGCAACAGCCGTACCTCCGATGAGGTGCTGCGCCGCGAAATGCGCCAGTTCGAAAACACCTGGTACTCGCAGGCGGCAATCGACCGTTCCAAGATCCGCCTGCAGCGCCTGGGCTATTTCGAGAGCGTGGACGTGGAAACGCCGGCCGTGCCGGGCAGCAACGACCAGGTTGATGTGGTCTACAACGTCAAGGAAACCACCTCCGGCAGCTTCGTGTTCGGCCTGGGTTACTCGCAGAGCTTCGGTGTGACCACCTCGGTGCAGCTGTCGCAGAACAATTTCCTGGGCGGCGGCAACCGGGTGGCGGTGGAAGCCTCGCGCAGCAGCTACCAGCAGCGCTATGCGTTCTCCTACACCAACCCGTTCTTTACCGACGACGGCGTGTCGCTGGGCTACAACCTGTCGTGGCGCTCGCTGGACTACTCGGACTTCAACACCGCGCAGTACAACAGCAAGAACGGTTCGGCGCAGGTGGTGTTCGGCGTGCCGATCACCGAAAACGATACCGTCTCGGCGATGGTCGGCGTCGACAGCAACCAGATCAACACGTTCCAGGGCCAGACCCCGCAAGCCATCATCAATTATATCGATGCGATCGGCACAAGCACCTTCCATGCCTGGCGCACCGAACTGGGCTGGGCACGCGATACCCGCAACGACTTCTTCATGCCGACCCGCGGCATGTATCAGCGCGTCGGCCTGGAGACCACCCTGCCCGGCTCCACGGTCGAGTACTACAAGTTCAACTACCAGATCTCCAACTACTGGCCGATCATCCCGGCGATCGTGTTGAACACGCGCTTCGAGCTGGGCTATGGCGACAGCTATGGCAAAGACAGCTCGCGTGAGATTTGCGGAATAGAGAGCAGTACGACATTTACCGAACAAGCCTGCAATGGCAGCAACCTGCTCCGATCCGTGACGGCCACCGGCCTGCCGTTCTACGAGAACTTCTACGCTGGCGGTACCAACTCGGTGCGCGGCTTCGAAGACAACACGCTGGGTCCACGCTCGGAAAGTACCCTGAACTACACGCGCGGCCAGCCGCTGGGTGGTTCGTTCAAGACCGTCGGTTCGGTGGAAATGTATTTCCCGAAGCTGTTCGACAGCCCGTCGGCACGCGTGTCAGCGTTCTTCGACTTCGGTAATGTCTACGATGGCGTGGACAACTTCAAGGCCAATGAGCTGCGTGCGTCCACCGGCGTGGCGCTGTTGTGGCGCGCACCGGTCGGCCCCATCTCGATCAGCTACGCGTTTCCGTTGAAGAAGGAAGACAACGACGAGATCGAACGTCTGCAGTTCACCTTCGGCGGTCAGTTCTAACCGCCAACGGCAACAAAAAGGCGGCTCGCTTGTGCGAGCCGCCCGTGTATCGCCGGTGGGGATGTCGGCCGGTCAGAACCAGCTGTCGAACCATGTGGAAACAGTGTTGGACAGGCAGCTGGCGATGTCGCCGGCAGGCAGGCTGAGACACTGCAGCTGCTGCTCACCGGTCGCCCTGCCCTGCTCGACATCGAAGGATTGGGCCGATGCACTTGCGACCGCTCCCATCATGACCAGACCACCAAGGATGGAAGGAACGGTTTTCATATGCTTGCTCCTGGATTCGCCGCTTGATCGCGACAGCACCCTAGATACGCAGGCTTTGTTGGGAACTGCTTAATGGTGTTTTTTCCCCGTTAAAGCCGCTCTCCCGCATTTACAAGAGGTTCACCCTGATGCGCTTGACCGCCAGTGCGATTGCCGAACAATTTGGTCTGACCCTCGTCGGTGATGGCGCCATCGAAGTCAGTGGCGTCGCCACCCTGGCGCATGCCGGCGCCGGACAACTGAGCTTCCTGTCCAATCCACGCTACCGTCCGCAGCTGGGCCAGACGCAGGCCGCAGTGGTGGTCCTGCGCGCCGACGACGCGCAGGACGCACGCGGCACCGCGCTGGTCGCCAAGGATCCCTATACCGCCTTCGCCAAGATCGCCGCCCTGTTCGACGTGGCGCCGGTGCGCGAGCCGGGCATCCACCCGTCCGCGGCGATCGACCCCAGCGCACAGGTATCGCCAAACGCACACGTCGGCCCGTTCGTCAGCATCGGTGCGCGCAGCCGCGTGGGCGATGGCTGCGTGATCGGCACCGGCAGCATCATCGGCGAGGACTGCGTGGTCGATGACGGCAGCGAGCTGCTCGCCCGCGTCACCCTGGTGACCCGGGTGCGCCTGGGCAAGCGCGTACGCATTCATCCAGGTGCGGTGATCGGCGCCGACGGCTTCGGCCTGGCGATGGATGCCGGCCACTGGATCAAGGTCCCGCAACTGGGCGGCGTGGTGATCGGCGACGATTGCGAGATTGGCGCCAACACCTGCATCGACCGCGGCGCCCTGGAAGACACCGTGCTGGAAGAGGACGTGCGCGTGGATAACCTGGTGCAGATCGCGCATAACTGCCACATCGGCGCACACAGCGCCATCGCCGGCTGCACCGGGATTGCCGGCAGCGCCAGGATCGGCCGTTACTGCCTGCTCGGCGGGCATGTCGGCGTGGTCGGGCATCTGGAGATCTGCGACAAGGTGGTGATCACCGGCAAGTCGGTGGTGCGCAATTCCATCCATGCGCCGGGCGAGTATTCGTCCGGGACCCCTCTCACCGACAATCGCACGTGGCGCAAGAATGCCGCGCGCTTCAAACAACTCGATGTGCTGGCAAGGCGCATCCTGGCTGTGGGCAAGGAGAAAGAATGAGTCACCCCACCTACGAGCTGCCGATCGACGTCAACCAGATCCAGACGCTGATTCCGCACCGCTATCCGTTTCTGCTGATCGACAGGGTTGTCGAGCTTGACCTGGATGCCAAGCGCATCGTCGGGCAGAAGAACGTCAGCATCAACGAGCCATTTTTTCAGGGCCATTTCCCCACCCGCCCGGTGATGCCCGGCGTGCTGATCATCGAGGCATTGGCGCAGGCCGGTGGCGTGATGACCCAGCTCGGACTGGGACGCGACGCGCTGTCCAAGCTGTTCTACATGGTCAAGGTCGACAACGCCCGCTTCAACAAGCAGGTGGTGCCGGGCGACGTGCTCATGCTGGAAGTGCAGATGAAGCGCTTGATCCGCAACATGGGATGCTATTACGGCGAGGCCAAGGTCAACGGCGAAGTCGTGGCCAGTGCCGAAGTCATGTGCGCCGGCGCCAAGGAATAATCCGTTTTTGGAGGTGAGACACGATGCGTGATCAAGCACCCTTGATTCATCCCACCGCCGTCATCGATCCGGCGGCGCAACTGGCCAGCGATGTGCGCGTGGGCGCGTTTTCGTTGATCGGCGCCGATGTGCAGATCGATGCGGGCACCGAGGTGGGGCCGCATTGCTCGATCCACGGCCCGACCCGCATCGGCCGCAACAACCGCTTCATCGGCCACGCCGCGATCGGCGGCGAACCGCAGGACAAG
Source organism: Xanthomonas sp. CFBP 8151 (assembly GCF_011761885.1). Classification (NCBI taxonomy): domain Bacteria; kingdom Pseudomonadati; phylum Pseudomonadota; class Gammaproteobacteria; order Lysobacterales; family Lysobacteraceae; genus Xanthomonas; species Xanthomonas sp. CFBP 8151. The sequence continues at coordinate 180,740 of NZ_JAASQZ010000003.1, read as the reverse complement.
AAATACGCCGGCGAGCGCACCGAGCTGGTGATCGGCAACGGCAACGTGATCCGCGAATTCGTCACCATCAATCGCGGCACCGGCGGCGGTGGCGGCATCACCGTGGTCGGCGACGACAACTGGATGCTGGCCTACACCCACGTGGCGCACGACTGCCATGTCGGCAACCACTGCGTGTTTTCCAACAACACCACGCTGGCCGGCCATGTCAGCGTGGGCGACTACGTGATCATCAGCGGCTTTGCCGGTGCGCATCAGTTCTGCCGGATCGGCGCGCATGCCTTCCTGGGCATGGGTGCGCTGACCAACGGCGACGTCCCACCGTTCACCATGGTCGGCAGCGAATCGCTGGGCCGCCCGCGCGGCATCAACAGCGAAGGGCTCAAGCGGCGCGGCTTCGATGCCGAGCGCATCACCGCGATCAAGCGCGCCTACCGCACGCTGTACGTCGCCGGTCTGCCGCTGGCCGAAGCCAAGCTGCAGCTGGCCGAACAGGCCAAGAGCAGCGAGGACGTGCGCGGGCTGCTCGCGTTCATTGAGGCGGCGGAAAGGCCGTTGTTGCGATGAGGGAAATTGGGAATCGGGAATCGGGAATCGATGCAGGCGCGCACGCTGACGCGCCTGCCGCCGGCCCATCGCCAGCACTTCCGATTCCCCATTCTCCATTGCCGATTCCCAGCGCGCAAACGCGCGCCCCACGCATCGCGCTGATCGCTGGCGAAGCCTCCGGCGACATCCTGGGTGCAGGGTTGATCGACCAGCTGCGTCGCCGCTATCCGGCTGCCGAGTTCGTCGGCATCGGTGGCGATGCGATGCGTGTTGCCGGCTGCCAGACCTGGTTCGATGCCAGCGAGCTGGCGGTGATGGGGCTGACCGAAGTGCTGCAGCATCTGCCGCGGCTGCTGAAGCTGCGCCGCGCCTTCCGCGAGCGGGTGCTGGCGTGGAAGCCGGACGTGTTCATCGGCATTGACGCGCCCGATTTCAATCTGTCGGTCGAACGCTGGCTCAAGCAGCGTGGCGTGCGCACCGTGCATTACGTCAGCCCGTCGGTGTGGGCATGGCGCGAGAAGCGTGCGGAGAAGATCGGCGCCAGCGCCGACCTGGTGCTGTGCCTGTTTCCGATGGAACCGCCGATCTACGCCAGGCACGGCATCGATGCGCGGTTTGTCGGCCACCCGATGGCCGACGACATCGCCTACCAGGCCGATCGCGAGGCCGCGCGCGCCAAACTGGGCCTGTCCGCCTCCAGCACCGTGCTGGCGGTGTTGCCCGGCAGCCGGCACGGCGAAATCAGCAAGCTCGGCGATACGTTCTTCCAGGCTGCCTGGCTGGTGTCCGAGCACCTGTCCAACCTGCACGTGCTGGTCCCGGCAGCCAATCCTGGCTGCAAGCAGCTGCTGGCCGAGCAGTTGTCGCGTTCGTCGCTGCCGGTGCTGCGTTCGCACCTGCTCGAGGGCCAGGCGCGCACCGCGATGCTGGCCGCCGACGTGGTGCTGCTGGCGTCGGGCACCGCGACGCTGGAGGCGATGCTGGTCAAGCGCCCGATGGTGGTCGGCTACAAGGTCGCCCCGCTCACCTACCGCATCGTCAAGACGCTGGGCCTGCTCAAGGTCAACCGCTACGCATTGCCCAACATCCTGGCCAACGACGACCTCGCCCCCGAGCTGATGCAGGACGACTGCACGCCGGAACGCCTGTGCGTGGCTCTGCTGGACTGGTTCAAGCACCCGGAAAAAGTCGCCGCCCTGCAACCGCGCTATCTCGCCCTGCACGCGCAACTGCGCCGCGACGCGTCGGCGCGCGCGGCCGATGCGGTGGCTGGGCTGCTGACGCAGCTGGAATCGGGAATCGGGAGTGGGGAATCGACAGGAGCTGGGTCGTGAAGCGCTTGACTTCCCACGGTACCGTTATGGCTCCGACCAAGCAGGACACGCTTTTTCACGATTCCCGATTCCCGATTCCCGATTCGCGGTTGATCGCCGGTGTCGACGAGGCCGGCCGCGGCCCGCTCGCCGGGCCGGTGGCGGTGGCGGCGGTGGTGTTCGACCCGAGCAAGCCGCGCATCAACGGGCTGGACGATTCCAAGCAGCTGAGCGCGCAGCGGCGCGAGCAGTTGTACGCGCGCATCGTCGAGCGGGCGCTGGCGTGGTCGGTGGTACTGATCGACAGCGAGGAGATCGACCGCATCAACATCTACCAGGCGACCATGCTGGGCATGCGGCGTGCGGTGGAAGGCGTGGCGCATGTGGCCGGGTTCGCGCGCATCGACGGCAACCGGGTGCCCAAGGGCCTGCCCTGCCCGGCCGAGGCCTTGATCGGCGGCGACGCGCTCGATCGCGCCATCATGGCCGCCTCGATCGTGGCCAAGGTCACCCGCGACCGCCTGATGCACGAGCTGCACGCCCGACACCCCGAATACCGCTTCGACCAGCACAAGGGCTACGCCACGCCGGTGCATCTGGCCGCGCTGCGCAGCCACGGGCCGTGCCCGCAGCACCGCCGCAGCTTCGCCCCGGTGCGGCGTGCGCTGGGAATGGAGGCGTCGCAGTCGCAGTGGGATGTGCCCTGCGCGGCGCCGGCCGATGACCTGCTGCTGGCCGACTGAGCGACCGCAATTCAGGCCGAGCTAGCCCGGTAATGGCGCAAGCATCCATGCGCGCGGATGCGACCGGCTCGGCCACGGCGTCGAGCGAGTCCGCACGCGCAGCCCCACGTGCCCCCGATCCGCGCAATCGCCCCCGCTGCACTGCACGCAGCTAGCCGAAGCCTGAATCGGCCGCACCGCCCAGCCCCCGTGGCAGCTGGCCGCGGCCCTGCGCCGATGCTGTCAAGCCTTGTTCGACCCGACCACGCTCGCTACCCTGACCACGCATTATTCCGGTCTCGCATGTCCACTTCCCGCTTCGTCCATCTGCACGTCCACACCGAGTTCTCGCTGGCGGATTCCACCATCCGCGTGCCCGAGAAACCGGATCAGGCTGACCCGAAAAAGGCCAAGCAGGCCAACCTGCTGAGCCGGGCGGTCGAGCTCGACATGCCCGCACTGGCAGTCACCGACCTCAACAACCTGTTCGCGCTGGTCAAGTTCTACAAGGCCGCCGAAGGCGTGGGCATCAAGCCGATCGCCGGCGCCGACGTGATGATCGCCACCCCGGACATGCCGCCCTGGCGCATGACCCTGCTGTGCCGCGACCGCGAAGGCTACCTGAGCCTGTCGCGCCTGCTGACCCGCGCCTGGATGGAAGGCCACCGCCCCGAAGGCGGCGTGGCGATCCATCCGGAGTGGCTGCAGAGCGGCCACGCCAACCTGTTCGCCCTGGCCGGGCGCGACAGCCTGGCCGGACGCCTGTTCGGCGAAGGCCGCGCCGACCTGGCCGAGCAGCAGCTGGCCGACTGGCAGCGCGTGTTCGGCGACGGCCTGCACCTGGAACTGACCCGCACCGGGCGCGAGGGCGAAGAACGCTTCAACCAGTTCGCGCTGCATGCGGCGGGTGTGCGCGGCCTGCCGGTGGTGGCCAGCAACGATGTGCGCTTCCTGTACGCCAGCGACTTCAATGCGCACGAGGCGCGTGTATGCATTTCCTCGGGCCGCGTGCTCGACGATCCCAAACGCCCGCGCGAGTACAGCGACCAGCAGTACCTGAAGTCCGGCGACGAAATGGCCGCGCTGTTCGCCGACGTGCCCGATGCGATCGACAACACGCTGGCGCTGGCGCAGCGCTGCAACATCGAGATGCGCCTGGGCACCTACTTCCTGCCCGCCTACCCGGTGCCCGAAGACGAAACGCTGGACAGCTGGATCCGCAGCCAGTCGCGCGATGGCCTGGCCGCGCGCCTGGAAAAGAACCCGATCGCGCCCGGCAAGACCCGCCAGGACTATGTCGACCGGCTGGAATTCGAGCTGGACACCATCATCAAGATGGGCTTCCCCGGCTACTTCCTGATCGTGGCCGACTTCATCCAGTGGGGCAAGCACCAGGGCATTCCGATCGGCCCGGGCCGCGGTTCCGGTGCCGGCTCGCTGGTGGCGTGGGCACTGCAGATCACCGACCTGGATCCGCTGCCGTACAACCTGCTGTTCGAGCGCTTCCTCAATCCCGAACGCGTGTCGATGCCCGACTTCGACATCGACTTCTGCATGGATCGCCGCGACGAGGTGATCGACTACGTGGCGCGCAAGTACGGGCGCGAACGGGTCAGCCAGATCATCACCTACGGCACCATGGCGGCCAAGGCGGTGGTGCGCGACGCAGGGCGTGTGCTCGGCTTCAGCTACGGTCTTGTCGACAGCGTCGCCAAGCTGATTCCCAACATCCTGGGCATCACGCTCAAGGATGCGATGGGCGAAGGCAAAGACTCGGAGATGGCCTCGCCAGACCTGATCCAGCGCTATCAGGTCGAAGACGACGTGCGCGACCTGATGGATCTGGCCCGTCAGCTCGAAGACCTCACCCGCAACGCCGGCAAGCACGCCGGCGGCGTGGTGATCGCGCCGGAGCCGCTCTCCGAGTTCTGCCCGCTGTTCGCCGAACACGACGAAGACGGGCGCGGCAAGAATCAGGTCACCCAGTTCGACAAGGACGATGTTGAAGCGGTCGGCCTGGTGAAGTTCGACTTCCTCGGCCTGCGCACGCTGACCATCATCGACTGGGCGGTCAAGGCGATCAACGTGCGCCATGCGCGCGCCGGCATCGACCCGGTCGACATCACCGCCATTCCGCTCGACGACGTGCCCACCTATAAGGGCGTGTTCGCCTCGGGCAATACCGGCGCGGTGTTCCAGTTCGAATCCTCGGGCATGCGCCGCCTGCTCAAGGACGCCCGCCCGGACCGCTTCGAAGACCTGATCGCGCTGGTATCGCTGTACCGCCCCGGCCCGATGGACCTGATCCCGGACTTCAACGCCCGTAAACACGGCCAGCAGGAGATCGTCTACCCGGATCCGCGCACCGAGGCCATCCTGAAGGACACCTACGGCATCATGGTGTACCAGGAGCAGGTCATGCAGATGGCGCAGATCGTCGGCGACTACTCGCTGGGCGGCGCCGACCTGCTGCGCCGCGCGATGGGCAAGAAGGTGCCGGCCGAGATGGCCAAGCACCGCGAGATCTTCCGCGAGGGCGCGGCCAAGGGCGGGGTGAGCGCGGCCAAGGCCGACGAGATCTTCGACCTGATGGAGAAGTTCGCCGGCTACGGCTTCAACAAGTCGCACGCCGCCGCCTACGCACTGGTCAGCTACCAGACCGCATGGCTGAAACGGCATTACCCGGCCGAATTCATGGCCGCGACGCTGTCCTCGGACATGGACAACACCGACAAGGTGGTGGGCTTTCTCGATGAGGTGCGCAATCTCGGCCTGACCGTCAAACCGCCGCGCGTCAACGAGTCGGCCTACATGTTCGAGGCCGCCAGCCCGGACACGATTCAGTACGGCCTGGGCGCGATCAAGGGCGTCGGCCAGGGCGCCTGCGAGGCGATCGTCGAAGAACGCCAGCGCGGCGGCCCCTACACCACGTTGCTGGATTTCTGCACGCGCGTGGGCACCGCCAAGCTCAACCGGCGCACGCTGGAAGCGATGATCAACGCGGGGGCGATGGACGGGCTGGGCAAGAACCGCGCCTCGCTGATGCTGCAGCTGCCGGAAGTGGTCAAGGCCACCGAGCAGTTGGCACGCGAGCGCGCCTCGGGCCAGAACTCGCTGTTCGGCGGCCCGGACCCGAGTGCGCCGGCGTTGCGTCTGGACCTGCCCGAAGGCAAGGAGTGGCCGCTGGGCCAGTTGCTCACCGGCGAGCGCGAAACGCTGGGCTTCTATCTCAGCGGTCACCCGTTCGACCCGCACCGCGACGAAGTGCGCGAACTGGTCGGCTGCGACCTGGGCTCGCTGGAGAAGATCCTCGCCTCGCAACAACGTGGCGGCGGTGGCGGCGATGGCGAAAAACGCGCCTGGCGCCCGGAAGTCAGCGCGATCCTGGCCGGCCAGGTGATCGGGGTGCGGCGCAAGGGCGACAGCCAGGTGTTCGTGCAGCTCGAAGACGGCCGTGGTCGGGTCGAATGTAGCGCGTTCTCCGACGCGATGGCCGAGTTTGGGCATCTGCTCACCCGCGACCGCATCCTGATCGTCAAGGGCGGCCTACGCGAGGACGAATTCAACGGCGGCTACAGCCTGCGCATCCGCCAATGCTGGGACTACGAACAGATCTGCGCCGACCACGCGCAGCGCCTGTCGCTGCGCCTGGATCTGCGCGAAAAGCAGGCCTGGAAACGCATCGACGCCTTGCTGGCCAAGCACCGCCCCGGCAAGACCCCCCTGCGCCTGGACCTGCTGCTGCGCGCCTCCACCGGCGGCGTGGCCGGCATGCTCGACCTCAACGGCAGCCACTCGGTGCGCCTGGACCAGCAACTGCTCGACGGCCTGCGCGCCGACCCGGCGGTGCGCACGCTCAAGGTCAAGTACAACCCGCCGTGGGCGAACTGACGCGCCACCCGCCGCCGCCCCGCTCCGTTTTCACCGCAACGATCGAGTCCTGTCACATGCGTTTTCCGTTCCTGCTCTCGTGCATGCTGCTGCTGGCCGCCTGCGGCAAGAGCCCGCAGACCTTCCACTTCGACAACCCGACCGGGCAACCGCTGGCGCTGCAGGTGGACGGAAAGGCCCACCGCATCCCGGCGCACGCGGAGCTGGCGCTGGAGCTGGCGCCGGGCGCGCATACGCTGCAGAGCGCGCAGCTCGGGCGCGTGCCCTTCATCGTCTACGCCGACCACGACGGCGCACTGGTCAACCCGACCCTGTCCGACTACTACCTGGTCGACGAGGTCTACTGGACCGACCGCGCCCAGGCGGTCGAATTCAAAGGCGACGCCAAGGTCCAGGTGCAGGGCGTGGAGCTGACCGGCCGCTACGGCCAGGTCGATGACCTGTTCATCGCCAAGGACTGGGATTTCGATGTGCACACGCCGTTCCCGGAGACCGCCAGCGGCCAGGTCGACGGCAGCGGCGGCCGCCGCTTCCGCAAGATCTTCGCTGAAGACGCGTTCGTGGCGTACTTCGAGAGCACCCGGGGCGAGCCCGGCTACGTCGCCGCGCGGCGGCCGGCCGACTGGCACGCCCCGGCGCGCACGCCGACGCCGGACGCCGCCCGGCTGCCGCCGCTGGCGCCGGTGTTCGAGGCGCACGCCGGGCCGCTGCGCAAGCTGGTGGACGACTACCTGCACGCGACCGACCCAGCCGAACAGCGCCGCCTGCGCAAGCTGTACGTGCGTACCCAGATAGATTTCACCCATGCCACCGCCAGCCTGGGATCGCGCCTGCCGGTGATCGAGAACAAACGCCTGAACGACTTCGTCGGTGGCGTCAGCCGGATCATGAGCAGCGCCGCGCTGGTGCCGTCGCGCTGAGCGCTGCGACCGGACGGACGCGTACGGGCCGCACCCCGGCATTCGGCTACACTCCCCGCCTTACGTTGACGACACCACTGCATGAATCCTAACTACCTCGACTTCGAGCAACCCATCGCCGATTTGGAAGCAAAGATCCAGGAACTGCGCAAGGCCAGCACCGGTCCAGCAGTCAACGTGGACACCGAGGTGCGTGCGCTGCGCGACAAGCTGCGCGTGCGCACCGCACAGATCTTCCGCGACCTGTCTTCGTGGCAGATCTCGCAGCTGGCGCGCCACCCGCAGCGCCCGTACACGCTGGACTACATCGCCACCATCTGCGACGAATTCCAGGAGCTGGCCGGCGACCGCGCCTTCGCCGACGACAAGGCGATCGTCGGTGGCCTGGGCCGCATCGACGGCCGCCCGGTGGTGATAATCGGGCACCAGAAGGGTCGCGACACGAAAGAGAAGATCAAGCGCAACTTCGGCATGCCGCGCCCGGAGGGCTACCGCAAGGCGCTGCGGCTGATGAAGCTGGCCGAGCGCTTTCGCCTGCCGCTGCTGACCTTCATCGATACCGCCGGCGCCTGGCCCGGGATCGATGCCGAGTCGCGCGGTCAGTCCGAGGCCATTGCCCGCAACCTCATCGAGATGGCCGAGCTCAAGGTGCCGGTGATCTGCACGGTGATCGGCGAAGGCGGCTCCGGCGGCGCACTGGCGATCGGCGTGGGCGACCGCACCCTGATGCTGGAGTACGGCACCTATTCGGTCATTACCCCGGAAGGGTGCGCCTCGATCCTGTGGAAAACTGCCGACAAGGCCAAGGACGCCGCAGAGCAGCTCGGCATCACCGCCACGCGCCTGAAGGGTCTTGGTCTGGTCGACAAGGTGATCCGCGAACCCACCGGCGGCGCGCACCGCAACCCCGCGCAGATGGGCAAGCGCCTGAAGGCCGTACTGCTCAACGAGCTGGAAGCGCTGGAAAAGCTGCCGGTCGAGGGCCTGCTGCAGCGTCGTTACGAGCGCCTGCGCAGCTACGGCGCTTACGAAGGCAATTGATCGGCGCGCTGTAGGCGCACCTGGATTGCGGATGCTGGGATTGGGGATTCGTCGAAAGCGACGGCCCCGGTGACACACCGCGCTACGCTGGCAGCATGCGAAGCGGCGCCTGCCGTACTCCGCCCCGACCAACCCCTACATCCCAGCCTCAGAACGGCTTGGCCAGCACCAGCCAGATCACCCCGACCAGCAACACCACCGGCACTTCGTTGAACAGCCGCAAAGCGCGGCCGCTGGGCAGGCTGCGGCCCTGATCCACGCCCTTCAGCCAGCGCCCGGCCACGATGTAATGCGCCAGGATCAAGGCCACCGCAAACAGTTTTGCGTGCAGCCAGCCACCGGCCACCATCGTCGGGAAATCCGGAATCACCCGATAGCCCTGCCACAGCACCGCGCCCAGCAGCAGCGCCAGCCCCAGTATGCTGTGGCCGAATGTGTAGAGGCGGCGCCCCATCAGCACCAGCCGCGTACGCACCGCCGGCTCGGCACCGGCTTCGGCGATATTGACCAGGATGCGTGGCAGGTAGAACACCGCCGCCATCCATGCAATGACGAACAACAGATGGAAGGTCTTGATCCACAGATACAGGCTCATGTGCTGGCTTCGCTGGCTGGCGTAGGATGGCCCGCATTTTCACCTATCCGCTCACGTGAAAGCACCTGACGTCCATGTCCGAACCCGACAACAAACAGTACGACGCCCACTATTTCCGCCGCTGGTACCGGGATGCCGGACTGGCCGACCCTGCGCGCCTGCGACGCAAGGTCGCACTGGCGGTAAGCCAGGCCGAGTACTACCTGGAGCGCCCGATCCGCAGCGTGCTGGATATCGGTTGCGGCGAGGCGGCCTGGCGCGCGCCGTTGTTGGCGCTACGCCCCAAGCTCAGCTATCTGGGCTTCGACAGCAGCGCCTATGCAGTGCAGCGTTACGGACGCAGCCGGCAGATCCACCCTGCCCGCTTCGGTGATTTCGCCTGGCTGCGCCCGTGCGCGCCGGTGGATCTGCTGATCTGTTCGGACGTGCTGCATTACGTGCCCACGCGCGAGTTCAACCAAGGCCTGCCAGGGTTGGCCGAGATGTGCGCGGGCGTGGCATTTCTGGAGACCTTCGCCGAGGAAGACGCCTTCGAGGGCGACCACGATGGTTTTCAGGCGCGGCCGGCGCGCTGGTATCGGCGCCGCTTCGCCAGCGTGGGGTTTGCCGCACTCGGTTCGCACTGCTGGTTGTCGCCGCAGTTGGCCGATGACGCGTCTGCGCTGGAGCGCGGCTGAGCAGGACGCGGCCCGGTTGAGCCGCGCACGACGAATGGCTTCGCCGCGTACCCTCACTCCAACCCCTCTCCCGCAGGAGAGGGGCTTTGTTTTCACGCATCCCTCGCCTCGCGGGCAGAGGGATTCACTCCCTTCTCCCGCCGGGAGAAGGTGCCTCGCAGGGGCGGATGAGGGTATGCGCGAAGCCTGATGGAGATTGAGCGCTGATGAAGGCTGAGTGCACTGGACTGCGCCCCGTACCTCACTTCTTCCTCCCCTCCAGGAGAAGGGCTCGTCCAGCAGGCCGTATGGTTCTGCGACGAATACGCGCTTTCGGCTCGCGCAGCCATCCGGATGATCGCCAGAGCCGCAACCAGATCGCGGCGAATCAAGGCGCTCACGCCTGCCATAGGTTGTATGACAGCCTCTACCGTCCGCAGCCCCATTAAGGTGCAAATGCGCCAAAGGGGGTATGCTGCGCGGCAGCAAAGAGCCGCACGGATGGGTGGAATGCTTTATCAATTGCACGAGCTGACCCGCAATCTGCTAGCCCCTTGGGTGCATCAGGCCCAGGCGAACGCCAAGATGTTCTCCGACCCCGATAGCCTGTGGGCCTCGCTCCCCGGTGCCGAACGCATGGCGGCCAGCAACGAGCTGTTCCATCGCCTGGGCAAGGAATACGAAAAGCCGGCCTGGGCACTCGACGATGTCGAGGTCGACGGTCACTCGCTGCCGATCATCGAACGCGAGGTGCTGAGCAAGCCATTCTGCCGTCTGCTGCGCTTCAAGCGTTTCAGCGACCATGTCGAGCTGATCGGCACGATGAAGCAGCAGCCTGCCGTGCTGGTGGTGGCGCCGTTGTCCGGCCACCACGCCACGCTGCTGCGCGACACCGTGCGCACCCTGCTGCGCAACCACAAGGTCTATGTCACCGACTGGGTCGACGCGCGCATGGTGCCGCTGGAAGCCGGCGCCTTTCGGCTCGAGGACTACATCGGCTACATCCAGGAGTTCATCCGTCACATCGGCGCCGAGCGCCTGCATGTGGTCAGCGTGTGTCAGCCCACCGTGCCGGTGCTTGCGGCGGTGTCGTTGATGGCCACCAACGATGAGCCCACACCGCGCTCGCTGGTGATGATGGGCGGGCCGATCGATGCGCGTCGTAGCCCGACCCAGGTCAACAACCTGGCCACCGAGAATGGCATCGAGTGGTTCCAGAACAACCTGATCCACACCGTGCCGTTCCCGTATCCGGGCCATGGGCGGCAGGTGTATCCGGGCTTTTTGCAGCATGCCGGCTTCCTGTCGATGAATCCCAACCGGCACGTGATGTCGCATTGGGATTTCTACACCGACCTGGTCAAGGGCGACCTGCAGGACGCGCAGGCGCACCGGCAGTTCTACGACGAATACAATGCCGTGCTCGACATGCCGGCCGAGTACTACCTGGATACCATTCGCGTGGTGTTCCAGGACTTCCTGCTGCCGCAGGGCAAGTGGAAAGTGGACGGCCAGCTGGTCAAGCCGTCGGCGATCCGCAATACCGCACTGCTCAGCATCGAAGGCGAACTGGACGATATCGCCGGCCTTGGCCAGACCGAAGCGGTACACGATCTGTGCACCGGGATCGATGCGGCGCATCGTCGTCATCTGGTGGTGGAAGGTGCCGGTCACTACGGCATCTTCAGCGGCCGTCGCTGGCGCGAAGTGGTGTACCCGCAGGTGCGCGAATTCATCGCTCGCTACGATGCCGACCCGGTGGGCAGCCGCGACCCCGCCACCGTCACCCCGATCCGCAGGCGCGGAAAACGCGCCTGATCGGCCGACAAAAAACGCCCCTTGATCGAAATCGATCGAGGGGCGTTCTTTTATGCGCAGATTTTTGTTTCGCGTAAAGACAGCCCACTGCGTGGTCGCGTGCGCGGCGGCCGCACCAGACAGTTCGCCGGTCGCCCTTGTTGAACTGCCTGAAACCATGCGCATCGACCCTCTCGACTGGTCCTTGCCCGCCCACCGTCGCGGGACCTTACGCGGCGTGGATGCCGCGTAAGAGCCTTATGTGTTCGCCGATGGCCTTATTGCCGGTGTGCCGAATCATTTTTTGAGAGTGGCCCACTGCCAAGCAAGCGTGCTCTACCGATCGTCCATTCTCGATTCCCCACTCCCGGCTTCATCAACGCGCTCATGTGCTTAGAACCATTGGGTTACTCCCTTTGCCGCAGCGCTCCACTACAGTCATTGCCCACTGGGCCGATACCACTCGCCCAGACGACTCACTTTTTTCGATAGGGCGACATGATGCGACTTGCACGCTTGGCACAGCCGGCCATGGCTGTAACTTCCTCTGGTGCCACCCGGCGCCTGTGCTTGGCGATCGGGTTATCACTGCCGGGACTGGCGTTTGCGCAGGTGCAGACCGCGCCGGTCACTGCCAAGCGGGCCCAGCCGGAGCCGGTGAAAGCTGCGCCTGCCGTTCCTGCAGCGCCCGCCGCCGCAAAGGGTTATCCGCTGGAGGCGCAGGGCTGGGGAGCCAAGCAGGGCGGCAACATGTGGCAGGTGCGTTGGGCCGAGGACTGGTCGTATCTGAAGGACCCGTCCAAGCGCAAGAGCCCGTTCGATCCGCTCAAGTACATTCCGTTCAATGAGTCGGGCGATGTGTATGTCTCGCTCAGCAACGAATTACGCGTGCGCAGCAACACCATCACCAACCCCGGTTTGATTCCGGGCAGCCATTCGCAGCAGCAGTATCTGTTGCGCGCGTTCTTCGGCGCCGACTTCCATGTCGGCGAGCACTTCCGCCTGTACACGGAACTGGCGCACGGCAGCCTGGATGGACGCAACGAAGGTGCCAAGACCGGCACGCAGGAAAACAACGCAATCCTGCAGCAGGTGTTCTTCGATGTGAAAGGACGGATCAAAGATACCGATCTGGGCCTGCGTGTCGGCCGTCAGGTGTTTGTCGATGGCCCCACCACGCTGATGGCATTGCGCGACAACACCGATATCTTCGTGACCTTCAACGGCGTACGCGCCTGGGCGATCGGCGAAAAGACCCGTGTGGACGTGTTCGATTTCAACTTTAACCTGGATGGCACCGAAGGCCTGGGCGACGATCGCATCGACCGCTCGCGGCATTTCCGCGGCGTGGTCGGCGGCTATCGCATGCCGACCGCCAAGCCGATGTATCTGGAGCCGTTCTTCTACCAGTTCCGCAACGACAATCAGGTCTGGGGCCGGCAGACCGCCGAAGAAAACCGCAACTATTACGGCCTGCGCCTGTGGGGCAATGTGGGCAAGCTGCGTACCGACTCGTTCGTGACCGTGCAGCGCGGCAGCTACGGCGGGCGCGATCTGCGTGCCTACATGGCCAGCACCTCCAACGCCTGGTCGCTGAGCGAATCGGGCTGGAAACCGCGCCTGGGCTTCCATAGCGAAATCGCTTCCGGCGGCGGTGGCACCTCCGGCACCGGCACGCTGCGCAACAACAACTTCCTGTACGGCAATACGATCTACTTCAGCTGGGCGACGTTCTTCGGCCCGGTCAACCTGGTCACTGCCGCGCCCACGTTCACCTTCTCGCCCACCTCCAAGATCACCGTGAACCTGGAATGGGAAACCTTGTGGCGGCAGACCACCAGCGATGCGATCTACAACAACCAGGCACGCGCCTACGCCCGCACGCAGAGCACCGGCGAGCGCCGCATCGGCACCATGCCGCGCATCAATGCCACCTGGAACATCGACCCGAACTGGTCGGTGACCTTCCGCGCCGAACACCTGATGGCCGGGCCTGCGCTCGAAAAGGCCGGTTACGGCGATTCGACCTTCGTGATGGGCTGGTTGAACTTCCGGTTCTAAGCAGGGGCATCACGCTGACGTGGTGACTGACAACGCCACCCGGAATCCGTTCCTGGGTGGCGTTGTCCGTTATGCAATCAGCGACGCGTGCTTGCCTGCACTGGTGTCCACTTCTGCAGCCGCAGGTGTCACGGCTTGCCCTGCATCGCCGCTGTCTGTGCCACCTGGCTTGCCGCCAATGGCATCTGCAGGTTGGCGTGATCGCTGCGCGCGTAACGCGGCAGCTCTAGCGTCTTTCCATCTTCGCCCGCGGTGATGTCGCGCCCTGGTCGGATCAGCGTGGCGGGCAGTTGATCCAAGCGCTGCGCCAGCGTCTGTTGCTCGGCGGGATGCGCACGTAGCCACAGCACTGCGGAGGTCAGCCGCGTTGTCGCGGCCAGATCCTGCAACTGCCATTGATACTGCGCGCTATCCATATGCTCCACGTCGGCGAACACGCAGCCTATTGCGTTTGCGACGCAGGCGAAGGTCACTGTTGGCGCGGCAGGTATGGCACTGGTGGGCACCTTGCGGTCCTGCGCCAGCTGCGTGCGCACGTCGGTGTGACAGGCCCAGGTGTAATACGGCGCGGTCAGTGCACGGGTTCGTTCAACGTCCAGCAGCGGCGGTACCAACCTGTCGTACCAGCGCAGCTGCTCGCTGCCGGCTTCGACGACCGCGCGGTAATTGGCGCTGACCAAGCGTGCTTCGCCGCGTAGCCCCCCACACAGGCTGGTCTCATCTATCGTCAACGGCGCAAATGCCGCTTGGCAATGCGCAGGTAACGGCTGGGTGGACGGCAGCTCGCTCAGCATGCCGGTGAACAACTCGGCGTTACCGCGCAACATGGCTGCCCCGATCATCGTCGCGATCAGTGTGTCCTGACCGCGCAGCAGCACGCGCGCCACCTGTGCGTCCGCACACACGCCGGACAACGCAGCCTGCTGGCGGCCCTGGACGAAGTCCAGCGCGTGCTGAGTCATCGGCAAACTCAACCCCTGCAACTCCGGCAGCGGTGTGTCGGCACGGGTCGGAAACAGATTGCGGTAGTAAGCATGCGATGACAGCGTAGCGGCGCGCTGCAGCAGCGGTGCCTGTGACATCAGCGCATCGGCATAGGCTTGGGGTTGAGCGCGCACCTTGTCCAGGCAGTCTGGGGTGGACCAGTTGCACTTGGGTGGCGCGGCGGCTGGCCACCGCGGCGTGCGCGGATAGCGCGCTGCGTCGCTGACAAAACCGGCCGCAGTCGTGACGTTCGCAAACCGCTGCAGATCGCGTGCCATCACGACGTCCTGTTCGGTAGCCGGCACGGCATACGGCAGCAACCAGAGTGCAGCAAATAGATTCGAGCCTGCCGGCGGTGCAACTGGTGGTTGATCGATCTGCGCCAACGCCTGGCGCTGCGCATCGGGAATCGGCCAGCGCGCGGAGATCGCGTACAGGGCCGCCAGCAGGGCGATCAGGATGCATAGGCCCAGCAGGGCCGACTTGAGGAATTTGGCGAGCATGCGGGGGCAACCGTCCGTGGATGAGCTGCGCCATCTTAGAGCGGCCCGGACAGAGCCGCGAGTGGCATGGCGTCGATGCGCACTTGCCGCCTCCCCGGCGAACAAGGCGCGCTGCGCGCCTGCACCGGACGCGGCCGAAGCCTACAATGCGCGTATGTCCGAATCCCCCACTCCATCCACTCGCCCTTCCCTGCAACGCGTCTTTCTGACCGGTTTGCTCACCCTGCTGCCGGTCTGGTTGACCTGGGTGGTGGTGAAGTTCGTATTCTCGCTGTTGTCGGGTATCAGCAGCCCGTGGGTGGTGCCGTTGTCCGAGCGCATCGCCGCCTCGTTCCCCGACTATCTGGGCTGGATCAAGGCGCTGTGGGTGCAGAACACCATCGCGCTGATCGCCACCGTGGGCGCGATCCTGTTCGTCGGCATCCTGAGCCGGCGCGTGATCGGTCAGCGCCTGCTGCGCTGGTTCGAGGCGATCATGCGGCGCATTCCATTGGCGAGCGTGGTGTACGACAGCGCGCGCAAATTGCTCGACATCCTGCAGACCCAGCCCGGCAGCACCCAGCGCGTGGTGCTGATCGACTTCCCGCATCGGGACATGAAGTCGGTCGGCCTAGTCACGCGGGTGATCAAGGAACAGGGCACCGGCCGCGAGCTGGCGGCGGTGTATGTGCCGACCACGCCCAACCCGACCTCCGGCTATCTGGAGATCGTGCCGGTGGAACTGCTCACGCCCACAGACTGGAGCGTGGACCAGGCCATGAGCTTCATCATCTCCGGCGGCGCAGTGGCGCCCGAATCGGTTCCCTTCACTCGCACGGCGGATCGCTGAGCCCGTGACGCAGCTGCGTACCCTCGACGATCGTGCGGTTCGCCTGTTCATTGCGCTGGCCGCGTTCTTTTGCGTCAACGCGGCATTGGCCGAGTTCATCGGGGTCAAGATCTTCGCGCTGGAAGACACGCTCGGCATCGCGCCGTTGAACTGGAACCTGTTCGGGCAGACCGGCTCGCTCAGCTTCACCGCCGGCACCTTGTTGTGGCCGGTGGTGTTCATCATGACCGACACCATCAACGAGTTCTTCGGCAGCCGCGGGGTGCGTTTCATCTCGTGGGTGGCGGTGGCGCTGATCGGCTACGGCTTCGTGTTTGCGTTCGCCGCCATCGCATTGGCGCCGGCAGGTTGGTGGGTCACTGCGGCGCAGAGCCAGGGCGTGCCGGACTACCAGGCCGCCTTTGCAGCGGTGTTCGGCCAGGGGCTGTGGACGATCGGCGGCTCGCTGGTGGCCTTCCTGTTCGGCCAGTTGATCGATGTGTCGGTGTTCCACCGCATCCGCCGCGCCACCGGCGAAAAGCACGTATGGCTGCGCGCCACCGGCTCCACGGCGGTGTCGCAATTGGTAGACAGCTTCGTGGTGATCTACATCGCCTTCGTGCTCGGCCCGCAGCACTGGTCCATCGACCAGTTTCTGGCGGTGAGCACGCTCAACTACGTCTACAAGATGGGCTTTGCGATCGCGCTGATCCCGCTGCTGTATCTGGCGCGCCGCGCCATCGGCGCATATCTGGGCGCCGAGCGCGCCGAGCAACTGCGCGAAGAAGCCGCCGCCGGCTGACAACGCAAAACCTGCCGGCCGCAGCGCTGCCAGACGAGGGCCGGCGCCCGTGGCTTCCACTCGGCCTCATCGGTCCTGCATGTCGCCTGCCTGACGACCGCTCACCGCGTTTGCCGATCACGCAACGCCCGCAGCGACCGCCCATCGAAATTTTGTTCAATCCGTCGCTGCGACCGCTGGCCATGCTGTTGCGCCCCGCTACGGATTCCGCGTTATGGACCATCTTGTCGCAATGGCCAGCTTCGCGCTGGTGTGCTCGATTTCGCCCGGGCCGGTCAACCTGGTCGCGCTGAGCACTGGCGCCAGCGCCGGCGTGCGTGCCGGGCACGGCCACGTGATCGGCGCCACCGTCGGCTTCGTCGCGCTGCTGCTGTTGGTTGGCATGGGACTGCAGCAGGTGCTGCTGCGCTGGCCGCTGCTCGGCCGTGCACTGCATCTGGCAGAGGTGGCGTTTCTGCTCTACATGGCCTGGCGCCTGCTGCGCGACGATGGCGTCATCAAGACGGGCGGGGCGCGCCCGGCTGCCTCGTTCTGGACCGGTGCGGCGATGCAATGGCTCAACCCCAAGGCCTGGTTGGCGGCGTCCTCCGGCGTTGCCCTGTATGCGACGGCAGGCACCACGCAACTGGCGGGGTTTGCGGCGTTGTATGCGCTGATCTGCTATCCCTCGCTGGGGTGCTGGTTGCTGGCCGGCGCCGTGCTGCGGCGGCACGTGCAGGTGCCAAGGCAGCTGCGGCGGTTGAACCGGGTGCTGGCCGCGCTGCTGGTGCTGAGCGCGGCCTATCTGTTGCTGGAATGGGGCACGGCATTGCGGTAACGCCCTGGCGTCACCGCCCAGGCACGTTTGAAGCTGCGCTGCAGGTGCGCCTGGTCGGCGTAGCCATGCGCATAGGCGACCTCGGCAATGTCACCGCCGCGCCGCAAGGCCTCGCGTGCACGCTGGAAACGGCAATCCAGCAGATACGCATGCGGGGTCAGTCCGTGCGCCTGACGAAAGCCGCGAATCAATCGCGGCGCCGGCATCCCCGCCAGCGTGCACAGCTCGCGCAGCGATACCGCACGTGCATGATGGGTCTGCAGATACTCGGCCACCCGCTGCATCGGCCCGATATCGACCGCAAGCGCACGACTGAGCGGCTCCACATGCAGATGCAGCCGCGCCACGAACGCGATCAACGCGCTCTCGCGCGCAAGCGCATCGGCATGGCCATCGGTCAACACGGCATGCATGCGCTCGAAAGCGGCATAGGCCGCCGGGGTCTGGCACAACGGCGCTGCCAGCATGTGCACATCCGCATTGGCGGCCAGGCCGAGTGCACGCTGTTGTTCGCGCAGCCACGCCACGTCCAGATACAGCATGCGGAACGACCAGTCCTGCTGCTGATCCGGATTGCAGGCATGCACATCGCCCGGGTTGATCAGGGTCAGCGACCGCGCCCCCACCTGCGCCTTCATGCGTCCATTGCGATAACGCGCAAGCCCGCGGTCGACCGCGCCCACCGACCATTGCTCGTGCGTATGCGCGGCGTAACACAGGCTGCGGCTGTTGACCACCTGGCGCAGTTCGACGAAGGGCAACGCCGGATCGCGCCAGAAACCCTGCCCACCCTGCACGGGCAGCTGCGTCCCGCATGTCGATTCATCCCTTGGCATATGCGCAAGCCTATCGCACTGCAACATGCCTGCGTGCTGCAGGCGTGCGCAGCGGACTTCATGAATTCCAGGCGCCCCCCGTGCGCCGGATGGGTGGCCGGAACGGTGCGGATCGGGCAAGCTCCCCGCTCGCTTGTTCCCGGAGCCGGTAATGCCCCTCAGCTTTTCCCGCCTGCTGTCCCTGGCCCTGGCCGCCGTGCTGAGCCTGTCAGTGGCAGCGCCCGCCGATGCGGCCAAGAAGAAAACCGGCAAGGCACAGACCACGCAAACGCGCGCGAAGGCGAGCAAGGGCAAGAAGACCGCCAAGCCGGCGGCCAAGACCACCAAGGCCGCCAAGGGTGGCAAGGCCGCCAAGCCCAGGCCGCGTGCAGTGACCGCACCGGTGGTGCTGACCAAGGCGCAGCAGCTCAACCTGCTCTACGACCAGTACTGGGATGCCTCGCTCAAGCTCAACCCGCTGCAGGCCACCTTCCAGGGCGAGACCCGTTACAACGACCAGTTGCCCAACTTCCTGTCGCCGGCGTTCCGGCAGCAGTCGCACGACTTCACCGTGCTGTGGCTGGGCAAGGCCGAAGCGCTGGGGCCGGACGGCCTGAGCGGGCAGGACCTGCTGAGCTACCAGATCTTCGTGCGCGATGCGCGCAGCGCACTGGCGGCCGAGCAGTTCCCCAGCTGGATGCTGCCGATCAACCAGTTCTACAACATCGCCAGCATCGCGGTGGTGCTGGGCTCGGGCACCGGCGCGCAGCCGTTCAAGACGGTCAAGGACTACGACAACTGGTCGCGGCGCGCTGTGGGCATCCCGGACCTGTTCGACCAGGCCATCACCAACATGCGGGCCGGCATGCAGGCCGGCGTGGTGCAGCCGAAGGTGCTGATGCAGAAGGTGCTGCCGCAGCTGGACGCGATCATCGCGCGCAATGCCGAAGACAGCCTGTTCTGGGGCCCGGTACGCAATCTGCCGGCAGACATGCCCGAGGCCGACAAGCAGCGCATCACCGCCGAGTACAAGCGGCTGATCGAAGTGCGGATCATGCCGGCGTACCGGGCCTTGCGCGGCTTCATCGCCACCGAGTACCTGCCGGCCTGCCGTGACACCGACGGCCTGACCGCGCTGCCCAATGGCGCGGCCTGGTACGCCTACGACGTGCGCCAGAGTACTACCTCCGACCTGACTCCGGAGCAGATCCATCAGATCGGTCTGAGCGAGGTCGCGCGCCTGCAGGCAGAGATCACCGCGCTGGCCAAGCAGGTCAGGTTCCGCGGCAACCTGCCCAAGTTCTACAAGTTCATGCAGACCGACAGGCGCTTCGCGTTCCGCAGCGAGACCGAATTGCTGGGCTATTACCGTGGCCTGCAGGGACGCGTGCAAACTGCGGTGCCGCGCCTGTTCGATGTCCAGGGCATGCCGGCCCTGGAAGTACGCGTGGTGGAACCGCAGCGTGCGCAG
Organism: Xanthomonas sp. CFBP 8151; assembly: GCF_011761885.1. Lineage (NCBI taxonomy): Bacteria > Pseudomonadati > Pseudomonadota > Gammaproteobacteria > Lysobacterales > Lysobacteraceae > Xanthomonas > Xanthomonas sp. CFBP 8151. Next base: position 160,995 of record NZ_JAASQZ010000003.1, on the reverse strand, counting down.
TCGGCCGCCAGCGGCTCGTACATGCGCCCCAGCGGCGACGGCAGCACACCGGGCGTGTTCTACGTCAACACCTCCGACCTGGACGCGCGCAAGACCTGGGAGACCGAGAGCCTGTATCTGCACGAGGCCATCCCCGGCCATCACTTCCAGCTCGGGCTGCAGCAGCGGCTGACCGACCTGCCCAAGTTCCGCCGCCTGGGCGGGGAGACCGCGTATATCGAGGGCTGGGGGCTGTATGCCGAATCGCTGGGCCGCGACCTGGGCCTGTATCAGGACCCGTACAACTACTACGGCTATCTGCAGAATGCGTTGTGGCGCTCGATTCGCCTGGTCACCGACACCGGCCTGCACAGCAAGGGCTGGACCCGCACGCAGGCGATCGACTACATGCTCGACAACTCGGCCATGACCCGGACCGATGCCGAGGCCGAGGTGGACCGCTACATGGCCATCCCCGGCCAGGCGCTGTCTTACAAGGTCGGCGAGATGAAGATCGCGCAGTTGCGCGAGCAGGCGCAACGCGAACTGGGCCCGCGCTTCGATGTGCGCGCCTTCCACACCGAAGTGCTCAAGGACGGCTCGGTGCCGTTGGATATCCTGCAGGACAAGATCCAGCGCTGGATCGCCACGCAGAAGGGCTGACCCCGCTCAGCCTGCCACCCGCGCGCGCGCCAGCGCGGCGATATCGCGCGGTGTGGTGCGGCAGCAACCGCCGATCAGCCGCGCGCCGGCCGCCAGCCACTGCGCATGCTGATCGGCCAGGGTGCATGCGACCGTGCTGCCGGCGTGCCACTGTTTCGCGTCGGCATCGTAGTGCTCGCCAGAATTGGGATACACCACCAGCGGCAGTGCCGTCAGCGCTGACAGCGTCTGCAACGCGGCGGTGACCTGATCCAGCGCGATGCAGTTGACACCCACCGCGATCACCTGCGCGCAGGCATCCAGCGCAGGCACGACTTGCGTCAGCGCGGTGCCATCGCTCAAGTGCGCCGCATCGCACAAGGTGAACGAAAACCACGCATGCAGGTGCGGAAATTCCTCCAGCAGCAGGCGCAGCGCGGCGATCTCGTTGGCCGACGGCAGCGTCTCGCAGGCCAGCACATCCACCCCCGCCTCGGCCAACGCGGCGATGCGCGGGCGATGGAAGTCCAACAGTTGCGCCAGCGGCAGGGCGTAATCGCCGCGGTATTCCGAGCCATCGGCCAGGTACGCGCCATACGGCCCGACCGACCCGGCCACCCATAACGGCGCGTCCTGCGGTCGCGTCTGCAAATGATCGGCACGCGCCTGCGCGGCCAGGGCCACGCTGCGTGCGATCAGCGCCTGCGATTGCGCCAGGTCCAGCCCGCGCGCGGCAAAGCCCAGCGGCGTGGCCTGGTAGCTGGCGGTGATGGCGCACTGCGCGCCGGCAGCGAAATAGTCGCGATGCACCTGATAGATCAGCTCCGGCTGCTCCATCAGCACGCGCGCCGACCACAGCGCATCGTTGAGATTGCAGCCGCGCTGCTCCAGTTCGGTGGCGAGCGCGCCATCCAGCAGCACGTAGCCGTCATGCTGCAGCGCCTGGCTGAAAGGCGCACCGGCGCGCGGCTGGCGCGGAAGAATCGTCATGCGGGTTGCCTCCTGCTCGCAAGCCATTGGGTGAGTGCGTAGGCGCCGTAGCACAGCGCCACAAACGGGATGCCGCACCACAGCGCAATGCGCTGCTGCGGATCGAATGCCAGCCCGATGCAGGCCAGCAGACAGAGTGCAAAACCCAGTAGCGGTGTCCACGGATACCACGGCGCGCGATAGGCCAGGCTCTCCGGCGCGATGCCATCGCGCAGCAACTGGCGACGGAAACGATAGTGCGAGGCGCAGATGCTCAACCACACCACCACCACCGCAAAGCCGGACACCGTCGAAATCGCCACGAACACGGTGTCTGCCGCGTAGACGCCGGTGAGCAGCGCCAACAGGCCGCCCAACATGCTCAGTACCAAGGCCGGCAACGGGATGCCGCGACGGGTCAGGCGTGCCAGCCGCGCCGGCAGCGTGCCTTCGTTGGCCAGCGACCACAGCATGCGCGCGGCCGCATACAGGCCGGAATTGGCCGCCGACAGGATCGCGGTCAGGATCACCGCATTCAACACATCGGCCGCATACGGGATGCCCAGCAACGCGAACGCGCGCACGAACGGGCTGGTGTCCACGGCTGCCTGCTCGGCCGGCAGCAACGCGGCCAGCACCAGCACGGTGCCGACGAACAGCACCACCAGCCGCACCAGCGTGGTGCGGATCGCCAGCGGAATCGCACGCGCCGGCTGCGCGGTTTCGCCAGCGGCCACACCGATCAACTCGGTGCCGGAGAAGGCGAAGTTCACTGCCACCATCGTCATCAGGATCGGCAGCGTGCCTTGCGCGAACCAGCCGTCGGCGCGCAGGTGGCGCAGTCCGGGTGCCGGCGACCCATCGGCCAACGGCAGCACGCCGATCACCGCCGCCCCGCCAAGCACGATGAACAGCACAATCGTGATCACCTTGATCAGCGAGAACCAGAATTCGCCTTCGGCAAACCAGCGCGCCGACACCGTGTTCAAGCCGAAGATCAGCGCGCAGAACAACAGGCACCACGGCCATGCCGGTGTGTGCGGAAACCAGTACTGCATGCAGAACGCCGCCGCGGTCAGGCTCGAGCCCAGCGCCACCGTCCAGGTCAGCCAGTACAACCACGCCACCACGTACCCGGTGGCCGGGCCGAGATACCGCGCGGCATACACATGGAAGGCGCCGGTCTGCGGCATCGCCACCGCCAACTCGCCCAGGCACTGCATCACCAGGTACACCACCAGCGCGCCGATCAGATAGGCGATCACCGTGCCGAGCGCGCCGGTGCTGGCGATGATGTAACCCGTGTTGAAGAACAACCCGGTGCCGATCACGCCGCCCAGCGACAACATCACCAGATGGCGCACCTGCATGCTGCGCTGGAACTGCGGTGCGGCGGTGGACGACGGCTCGGGCATCGGCGTGTCTGATCGGTGGCAACGCATCCTGCCATGCGCAGCCAGGCGAGCGCAGCCATGCGATGACTAGCCGTGACGGTGCACCGGCGTGCAACGACCCGCGGGTATGCTTGCGTGCTGCTCATCCGGAAGGTCGCCATGCCGCACGCCCTGCAACCACCCATGCATGCGAAGACGTATTGCTCGACCAGCGCGGTGTTGCCCACACGCGCACCGCGTAGCACCGCCGCTGCGCGCCACGCATCGGCGCTCGCCGACAGTTTCGGCGCGTCGCAGCAGATGCCGCAGCGCTTGCGAGGTGCCGCATGAAGCTCGCCGGCATCCACCACGTGGCGATCATCGCCGGCGACTACGCGGTGTCCAAACGGTTCTACTGCGACATCCTGGGCCTGCGGGTGCTCGATGAGCATTACCGGCAGGCGCGCGATTCCTGGAAGCTGGACCTGGCATTGCCCGATGGCGGCCAGATCGAGCTGTTCTCGTTTCCCGCCGCACCGCTGCGCCCCAGCCGCCCGGAAGCGCGCGGCCTGCGCCATCTCGCCTTCCGCGTCGAGGATCTGGACGCGGCCGTGGCGCATCTCACTGCGCACGGCGTGGCCACCGAAGACATCCGCATCGACGAGTACACCGGCCTCCGCTTCACCTTCTTCGCCGACCCGGATGACCTGCCGCTGGAGTTGTACGAAGTGGGTTAGGCCAAGACCTGTGGAGCATCGACGCCTGTCGACGACAGGCCTGAGGCAGGTTGAAAGCGATCCGCGCGGCATGCAGGGGCTGTCGATGCGGACCTCAAGATCGGCAGTATTCGGCCGCTGTCACCCGCTGCAGTCACCGGAGGCACGGACGCACACAGCTCGTGGCCTCATTGCGCGCCCTCCAATTGAACGCTGCATCTTTCCGCCACCATACTCCACGGTATACATTCCGGTCAGGCCGTCGACGGCGGCCACAGCAATCCCTGGGAGGGGACACATGCGCAAGACCTTCAAGACCCTGATGCTGGCCCTGCCGCTGGCCGCCGCTTCGCTGCTGGCCCAGGCCGCCGATTCCCCGGTGGGCCGCTGGAAGACCATCGACGACGAAACCGGCAAGCCCAAGTCGGTGGTGCAGATCGAACAGCTCGGCAACGGCACGCTGAGCGGCAAGGTGGTCGACATCCTGCAGTCCAACCATGGGCCCAACCCGACCTGCGACAAGTGCGATGGCCCGCTCAAGGGCAAGCCGATCAAGGGCATGACCATCCTGTGGGGCCTCAAGCCCGACGGCACCGCGGTGTGGAGCGGCGGCTCGGTGCTCGACCCGGCCAAGGGCAAGACCTACAAGGCCAAGATCACCCTGACCGACGGCGGCAAGAAGCTGCAGATGCGCGGCTATGTCGGCATCGAAGCGTTGGGCCGTACTCAGACCTGGATTCGCGAATAGGTCACGAATCAGGAATCGGGATTGGGGAATCGGTAAGAGCAGGCGCCCGTGAGGGCGCCTTTTTTGCGTGTGTCCATCCTGACGCTACATGCGCGGCCAAAACACCTGCGCGCCTCGACAACACGGCAGCATGACCCTGCTTTGACCGATTCCCCAATCCCGATCCCCCATTCCCAGCCCCAATCCCGGCTCCCGACTAATGCGATAATCGGCTGTCCCCCGCATTACGCCTGCCATGACCCGCACCGCACTCGTCACCACCGCCCTGCCCTACGCCAACGGGCCGCTGCATCTTGGCCATCTGGTCGGCTATATCCAGGCCGATATCTGGGTGCGCGCGCGCCGGCTGCGCGGCGACAAGACCTGGTTCGTCTGCGCCGACGACACCCACGGCACGCCGATCATGCTCGCCGCCGAAAAGGCCGGGGTGACCCCGGAAGCCTTCATCGCCAACATCCAGGCAAGCCATGAGCGCGATTTCGCCGCGTTCGGGGTGACCTTCGATCATTACGATTCGACCAATTCACCGGTCAATCGCGAACTTACCGAGGCCTTCTACACCAGGCTGGAGGCCGCCGGTCACATCAGCCGTCGCTCGGTGGCGCAGTTCTACGACCCGGCCAAGGGCATGTTCCTGCCGGATCGCTACATCAAGGGCGTCTGCCCCAATTGCGGCAGCGCCGACCAGTACGGCGACAACTGCGAGGTCTGCGGCGCCACCTACGCGCCGACCGAGCTGAAAGACCCCAAGTCGGTGATCTCCGGCGCCACGCCGGAGCTGCGCGACTCGGAGCATTTTTTCTTCGAAGTGGGCCATTTCGACGGCTTCCTGCGGCAGTGGCTGGCCGGCGATGTGGCACTGCCCGGCGTCAAGGCCAAGCTGAGGGAATGGCTGGACACCGAAGGCGGCCTGCGCGCCTGGGACATCTCGCGCGATGCGCCGTATTTCGGCTTCCAGATTCCCGGCCAGCCGGGGAAGTATTTCTACGTGTGGCTGGACGCGCCGATCGGCTACCTGTGCAGCTTCAAGACGCTGTGCGCGCAGATGGGCGAGGATTTCCAAGCGCATCTGGCCGCCGGCACGCAGACCGAACTGCATCACTTCATCGGCAAGGACATCGTCAATTTCCACGGCCTGTTCTGGCCGGCGGTACTGCACGGCACCGGCCATCGCGCGCCGACCCGGCTGCACGTCAACGGCTACCTCACCGTGGACGGCGCCAAGATGTCCAAGTCGCGCGGCACCTTCGTGATGGCGCGGACCTTCCTGGACGTGGGCCTGGAACCGGAGGCGCTGCGCTACTACTTCGCGGCCAAATCCTCCGGCGGCGTGGACGATCTGGACCTGAATCTGGGCGATTTCATCGCGCGGGTGAACGCCGATCTGGTCGGCAAGTTCGTCAACCTGGCCAGCCGCTGCGCCGGCTTCATCGGCAAGCGCTTCGACGGCAAGCTGGCCGACGCCCTGCCCGACCCGGCGCAGTACGACCGCTTCGTCGCCGCGCTGGCGCCGATCCGCGAGGCCTACGAGCGCAACGATGCGGCCAGCGCGATCCGCCAGACCATGGCGCTGGCCGACGAGGCCAACAAGTACATCGACGACACCAAGCCGTGGGTGATCGCCAAGCAGGACGGTGCCGATGCGCAACTGCAATCGGTGTGCACGCAGGGCCTGAACCTGTTCCGGATCCTGGTGGCCGCACTCAAGCCGATCCTGCCGCGCACCTGTGCCGAGGCCGAAGCCTTCCTGTCGGCACCGATGACCAGCTGGGACGACGTCGCCCGCCCGCTGACCGCGCACGTGATCCAGCCCTACACCGCCCTGTTCACCCGTATCGACCCCAAACTGATCGACGCCATGACCGACGCTTCAAAAGACACCATGACCGCACCCGCGGCACCCGCTGTCGCTACCGCCAAGCCCGCCCCGTCCAAGGCCGAGACGAAACCGGCGGCCGTTGCCAATCCTCAATCCCCAACCGCCACTGCCAGCCTCATCGGCATCGACGACTTCGCCAAGCTCGACCTGCGCATCGGCAAGGTGCTGGCATGCGAATTCGTGGAAGGCTCGGACAAGCTGCTGCGCTTCGAACTGGATGCCGGCGAACTGGGCAAGCGCCAGATCTTCTCGGGCATCCGCGCCAGCTATGGCGAGCCGGAAACGCTGGTCGGCCGCAGCGTGGTGTTCATCGCCAACCTGGCCCCACGCAAGATGCGCTTCGGCATCAGCGAAGGCATGATCCTATCTGCCGGCTTCGACGGCGGCGCGCTGGCCCTGCTGGACGCCGATGGTGGTGCGCAGCCGGGGATGCCGGTGCGGTGAATCGGGAATCGGGAATCGGGAATCGGGAATCGTGGAAGCTACAGCTGGTTGTTGAGGGAGACCTGACACGAGTGCCTGGCCCGTCACCTCATCCGCCCCTGCGGGCACCTTCTCCCGACGGGAGAAGGCAAGCGCCAGACGACCGCTTCTAACCAATCCCCAATCCCCAATCCCCCTCGCGGCTCCCCAATCCCCGCTCCCATGCACCTGGCCCTGTTCGACTTCGACCACACCATCACCACCTGCGATAGCTATGCGCGCTTCCTGCGCAAGGTAGCCACGCCCGCGCAGCTGGCGTCGGCAAAGTGGCAGGTCGGTCCCTGGGTGCTGGGCTATCGGCTGGGCCTGGTATCGGCCGCCGCGCTGCGTGCGCGCGTGACGCGCATGGTGTTTTGCGGCCGTGCGCTGGACGAGATGATTGCGCATGGCACGGACTACGCACGCAGCGCACTGCCAGGCGTACTGCGTGCAGAGATGATGCAACGCATCGACTGGCACCAGGCGCAGGGGCATGAAGTGGTGCTGGTGTCCGGCTCGCTGGACCTGTATCTGCAGCCGTGGTGCGCCCAGCATGACCTGTCGTTGATCTGCAACAAGTTGGAACACCACGCCGGCGTGCTGAGCGGGCGCTATGCGGATGGCGATTGCGGTCCGCACAAGGCCGCACAGATCCGCCTGCGCTACGACCTGTCGCACTACGAATGCGTGCATGCCTACGGCGATAGCCGCGAGGACAAGCCGATGCTGGCGCTGGCGCAGCAGCGCTGGTATCGCGGCAACCTGCTGCACTGACATGCACATCGCGACGCCTGCCTCATCGCCCGATCTGGTCGAACGCCTCGACCGCCTGCTGCCGCAGACCCAGTGCGGCCAGTGCGGTTACGACGGCTGTCGCCCGTATGCGCAAGCCATGGCCAAGGGCCTGGCCGACGTCGATCACTGCCCGCCCGGCGGCGACGCCGGGGCACGCGCGTTGGCGCACGTGCTGCAGCGTCCTGCACGCCCGTACGACCGCAGCCGTGGCAGCCACACGCCGCCGCAGGTGGCCTGGATCGTGGAGGCCGACTGCATCGGCTGCACCAAATGCATCCAGGCCTGCCCGGTGGACGCCATCGTCGGCGGCGCCAAGCACATGCATACGGTGATCGCCGCGCTGTGCACCGGTTGCGAGCTGTGCCTGCCGGCCTGCCCGGTGGACTGCATCGCGCTGCATCCAGGCGGCTGAAACGCTGGCGAGTCGGCATGCAGCATCCGACCCAGCGCCGGCCAGGGTTGCGCGCATCGCACCGCGACGCCATCCATGACCAATGGCATCGGCCGCGAATGACGCCCTGTTTGTCGGGAACGTCCTGACGCGTCCGGCGCATCCGTGCTGCGGATGCGCTCGTATTGGTAGGCACTCCATCGAGGAATCCGCCGATGCGCCCACTCGCCGCCGCCCTTGCCGCGCTCGCCACCGTCTGCCGGCCGATTCCGCCGTTGTTGCTGCTGGTGCTGGGCGGCCTGCCGCTGAGTGCGGCTGCGGTCACCCGTGTGGATGGCGATGCCTTCGATGGCGACAGCGGCGCGCTGCGCTATCGCGAGGCGCACTGGCTGCTCGACGATGGCGGACGCGTGGTGCTGTATCGCTGCCCGGACGGGCGCCCGTTTGCGCGCAAGCTGATCGATGGCGGCGGCAGCTCGCCCGACTTCAGCCTGATCGACGGCCGCGATGGCTATCGCCAGGGCGTGCGGCAACGCAACGGCGTGCGCGAGATGTTCCAGCAGGAGCCCGGCAAGGCCGAGCAGCGCACGCCACTGCCGGCCGACGACGGCCCGCGCGTGATCGATGCCGGCTTCGATGCCTACCTGCGCAACAACTGGGAGGCGCTCGCCAGCGCGCCGCAACGCGTGGAGTTCGTGCTGCCCAGCCTGCAACGCCAGCTGGCGTTCCGTGTCGAGCGCATCGGCGATAGCGGCGGCGAGCGCCGGTTTCGCTTGAGCCTGGATGCCTGGTACGGCGCGGCGGTGCCCTCGCTCGAAGTGCGTTATGCCATCGCCGACAAGCGTCTGCTGCAATTCCGTGGCGTGGGCAATCTGCGCGACGACCACGGCCGCTATCCGCATGTTCGCATCGTTTTTCCGGACACCGCTGCGCGTGCCGTCGGCGCCGATGAGCTGCGCCAGGCGCGCGAGCAGCCGCTGGCCAGGAGTTGCAGCGCCCCGTGACCCAGACACCTGACATCTTCACGTTCGACCACACGCGGTTGCGTACAACGGCCCGGTCATCCCTTTCCCCTACAGGACCATCGCCATGGCCAAGGCCTACCTCTGGATCAACGCAGTGCTCTACGTCGTCCTGGCGATCTGGTGCACGCTCTCGCCGGCCAAGACCGCCAATGCCGTGGGTTACACCCAGCTCTCGCCGGCCGGGCAATCGGAATACCTGGTCATCTACGGCGGCCTGCAGCTGGGCATGGCGTTCCTGTTCGGCTACTTCGCATGGATCGATCAACCGCGCACCGGCCTGCTGGTCGCACTCGCGTTCTACGTGCCGATCGTGCTGTTCCGCAGCGTCTCGCTGGCGCGCCTGTGGCCGGTCTCCGCACCCACGGTGGCATTGGCAGGGGTCGAGATCCTGTTGCTGCTCGCGGCAGTGCTACTGTGGTATCAGCGGAAGTGAAGGACAGCATCAGCACAGTCCGGTAGCATCGCCCTCACCTCAAAAAACGCCCGACCGCATGAGTGCCATCCCTGGCCACGACGACGATGAAGCCGGACGACTGCTGACCGCCACCGCGGGCGGCGACCGGCATGCTTTCGAGGCGCTGTACCGGCAGACCTCACCCAAACTGTTCGGCGTTTGCCTGCGCATGATCCCGCAACGTGCCGAAGCCGAAGAGGTGCTGCAGGACGTGTTCACACTGATCTGGCACAAGGCCGGGCAGTTCGATCCCACCCGTGCACGCGGGCTCACCTGGTTGGCGATGATCGCGCGCAACAAGGCCATCGACCATCTGCGCGCCAATGCACCGCAACGCCGCAATGTGGCGCTGGACGATGCCGGCGAATTGCGCGCCAGCGATGCCTCGCCGCTGGAGCGCACCGAGCGCGCCAGCACGCGCCGCCGCATCGACCATTGCCTGGCCGAGCTGGAGCCGCCGCGCAGCGAATTGATCCGCACCGCGTTTTTCGACGGCATCACCTACGAAGAACTCGCCGCGCGCACCGACACACCGATCGGCACGGTCAAAAGCTGGATCCGCCGCGGCCTGGCCAAACTCAAGGCATGTCTGGAACGATGAGCACGCCCTTTCCCATCGACCAGGAACCGCCGCGCGACGTGCTGGCCGGCGAATACGTGCTGGGCCTGCTCAGCAACGACCAGCGTCTGGCTGCCGAACAACGCGTCGCCACCGACGGCCAGTTCGCCCAGGCAGTGACGCAGTGGCAGGACCATCTTGCGCCGTTGCTGGACGAGATCGCCGCAGTGACGCCGCCCGGCCAGGTCTGGGCACGCATCCGCCAGACGCTGGGCTTCGATGCACCGTTGCACGCGGTAACCTCCGCGCCGTCGGCAAGTCCACCAAAGACAGCGGTGTGGAACAGCGTGCGGTTCTGGCGCTGGGCAAGCGCCGGTGGCCTGGCCACTGCTGCAGTGTGCGTGCTGGCGCTGTTGAACCTGCGCACGCCGCCGGCACCGGTGCAGCCGCCGCCGGGCACCGGTCCGGTGGTGCAGACACCGGTCACGCCGCCTGCGACCACCGCGCCAGCGACCGGCATCGCGATGACCTCCACGCTGGCCACCGAAGACGGCCGCCCCGGCTACGTCGCCTTGATGGATGCCGACAAGCACACCATCACGGTGACGCCGCTGGACCGCACTGCCACCGCCGACAAGGTGCCCGAGTTGTGGCTGATCACGCCGGACGGCAAGGCGCATTCGATGGGTACCTTCGACGACCAGCGTGCACGCCGCGCGCAGATTCCCGATCAGCTGATGCCCATGCTCAGCAACGAGGCCATTCTGGCCGTCACGCTGGAGCCGCCAGGCGGCGCACCGGACGGCATTGCCACTGGCACCGTGGTGGCCAAGGGCGGCATCAGCACACTGGCAATGGCGCCCTGACCCGGCACGCCCTGACGCCGCCTGCGACCACGTCGCAGGCGGCGGCTTTCGGGCGACAGCCTCATCCGCGTCAACCCTGGCTTGCACCGTTGAATGTGTGCGCAGTTGCGCGATTCGTTCGCACCGGCACGCCAAGTGCGCGCACGCATGCGACGATCAAACGGGCTGGTGCATCTGTTTGCCGGCTGCGTTCGTAAAGGGTCACGACTACACACGGAGAACCATGCGTGCCGAGTACTGGCTTTGACCCACATGCCGCGCCGCCACAGCCTGCCAACACCCGTCGGCGTGGGTGGCTCGCAGCACGCACCGGCAGTCTGCGTCGTTGGGTGGATTCGCAAACCGACGAGCCGCTGGACGAAGCACGCGCAGACCGTATCGACTGGCTGCGTGCCCTGCCTTTCATCGCACTGCATCTGGCTTGCCTGGCGGTGTTGTGGGTCGGTGCGTCCTGGTTCGCAGTCGGCATGGCGGTGGCCTTGTACGCGCTGCGCATGTTCGCGCTGACCGGGTTCTATCACCGCTACTTCTCGCACCGTGCCTTCAAGACCTCGCGCGTGCTGCAGTTCGTGTTCGCGGCCATCGGTGCCACCTGTGTGCAACGCGGGCCGCTGTGGTGGGCCGCGCATCATCGCAACCATCATCGCCATACCGACACCGGCCGCGACCCGCATTCGCCGGCGCAGCACGGCTTCTGGTGGAGCCACACTGGCTGGTTCCTGACCCCGCGCAACTTCCGCACCGATTGGGAGGTCATCCCCGACCTGCGTCGCTTTGCCGAGCTGCGCTTTCTGGACCGCTTCGACATCGTGATGCCGGTGCTGCTGGCAACGGGGTTGTATCTGCTCGGCGACTGGCTGGCGGTCGCCGCGCCCGCGTTGAAGACCGACGGTGCGCAGCTGCTGGTGTGGGGCTTTGTGATCTCCACCGTGGCCTTGTTCCATGCCACCTTCACCATCAATTCGCTGGCACACCGCTTCGGCAGCCGGCGCTTTGAGACGCGCGACGACAGCCGCAACAACTGGCTGCTAGCATTGCTCACCTTCGGCGAAGGTTGGCACAACAACCATCATTTCTTTCCCGGCTCCGCGCGTCAGGGACTGCGCTGGTGGGAGTACGACCTCACCTGGTACGGACTCACCGCGATGTCGTGGGTGGGATTGGTGTGGGATCTCAAGCCGATGCCGAAATCGCTCACGCAACGTGCCGAGCGGGTGAGCCGATGAGCGAGGGCAGGATTGCCGTGGTCGGCAGCGGGATCGCCGGCCTGGGCGCAGCATGGCTGTTGTCGCGCCGCTACGAGGTCACCTTGTTTGAGGCCGCCGATTATCTTGGCGGGCATACGCATACGCACGACATCCAGCTGGACGGCCAACGCTATGCGGTGGACAGCGGTTTCATCGTGTTCAACCCGCAGCACTATCCGCTGCTCACGCGCATGTTCGCCGAGCTGGACGTGGCCGCACAGCCAACCACCATGAGCTTCTCGGTGCACGATGCGCGCAGTGGGCTCGAATACAACGCCGGCAGCCTGGGGGGACTGTTCTGCCAGCGCAGCAATCTGCTCAGCCCGCGCTTCTGGGGCATGCTCGCCGACCTGCGCCGCTTCTATCGGCACGCACCTGCGGTGCTGCACACCGAGGAGCGCTTCAGCACGCTGGGTGCGTATCTGCAGCGGCATGGGTATTCGGCGGCGTTTCGCGATCAGCACCTGGTGCCGATGGCTTCGGCGTTGTGGTCATCGCCCTCGCAGCGCATCCTTGAATTTCCAATGGGCCAGCTGATCGGCTTCATGGCCAATCACCACATGCTGCAACTCAGCGGGCGTCCACAGTGGCAGGTAGTGCGTGGCGGGTCCAACAGCTACGTGCGCGCGCTGCGTCGACGCTGGCAGGTGCTCGAACGCCTGTCCACGCCGGTGCATGCGATCCGGCGCTTGCCCCACGGCGTGCTGCTCAGTTCCCTGCGTGGCGAGGAGCACTTCGACAACGTGGTACTGGCCTGCCATGCCGACGATGCACTGGCCTTGCTCAGCGACGCCACAGCGGCCGAGCAGCAGGTTCTGGGCGGCATCACTTACCAGGACAACGACACCGTCCTGCACACCGACGCCAGCGTGCTGCCACGCGATCGCCGCGCCTGGGCTGCTTGGAATGCGCATGTGCCGGCTGACCCGCAGGCGCCGTGCACGGTGAGTTACTGGATGAACGCCCTGCAGTCGATCGATGCGCCGCAGCCGTTCATCGTCAGCCTCAATCGCGACCACGACATCGCCCCGGACAAGGTGCTGCGGCGCATGCGCTACCGCCATCCGGTACAAAACGCGGCCGCTCTCGCCGCGCAGATGCGCAAGGCCGACATCCAGGGCATACAGCGCACCTGGTTTGCCGGCGCGGCTTGGGGCTTCGGCTTCCATGAGGATGGCCTGCGCAGCGGCGTGGAAGTGGCCCGTGGCTTGGGAGTGGACTGGTGATGCAGCTGCTGCGCGAAGCCAGCCCCGATGCGGTACCGCTGCCTCCGGACAAAGACAGCGATAGCGGCAGCGTGGCGGACGCGGTGCATAGCGCGATCTACACCGGCTGGGTGCGGCACCGTCGGTTTGCGCCCAAGCCGCTGGCATTTCGCTACCGGCTGTTCCTGATGTATCTGGATCTGTCCGAGCTGGACCGGGTGTTTGCGCAACGCTGGCTGTGGTCGGTGGGGCGCGCCAATCTGGCGCAGTTCCGGCGCAGCGACTACCTCGGCGACCCGGATATCCCACTGGACCAGGCCGTGCGCGATTGCGTGCAGACCCACACCGGCGAGCGCCCCGATGGCGCGATCCGCCTGCTTACGCATCTGCGCTACTTCGGCCATGTGTTCAATCCGGTCAGCTTCTACTATTGCTTCGATCGCCACGGTGGCCTGCGCTGGATCGTTGCGGAAATCACCAATACGCCCTGGCGGCAGCGCCATGCCTATGTGCTGCCGGTCGCGCAGGCGCGCACGCATCGCCACGTGCATGCCTGGCGCTTCGACAAGTGCTTCCATGTGTCGCCCTTCTTGGGCATGCAACACCGGTACGACTGGCGTTTCAGCGTGCCGGACGCGCAGTTGCGCGTGCACATGGAGGTGCTGGATGCACCTGGCGGCGACGCGCCGGCTGGCAATCCTGAGGCTGATGGCGCGCACGGCAATTGCGGCGCGTGCCGCTTCGATGCCACCTTGGTCCTGCAACGCCAGCCGCTCAACGCGCGCACGCTGGCGCGCACGCTGCTGGCCTACCCCTTGATGACCGTGCAGGTGGTGCTGGCCATCCACTGGCAGGCCCTGCGCCTTTGGTTGCGCGGCAACCCGGTCCACGATCATCCTCATCCGCCTGTGCGAGAACCCCGATGAACGCCACGTCCCTGCCCGACACCGCTGCGCCGCGCGCCGCTTCCTGGACGGACCGCCTGCTGCGCAAGCGCCTGCTGGCCACGCTGGGCGAACTGCGCGATGGACAGTTGCAACTGCACGAAGCCGACGGTGTCACCACCCTCGGCAGCGCCAATGGTGCGGATGCGCTGCAGATGCAGTTGCGCGTCATCGACCCCGGCTTCTATCGCCAGGCCGCACTCAACGGCAGCGTCGGTGCCGGCGAGTCGTACATGGACGGGCAGTGGCAATGCGACGATCTGGTCGCGTTGATGCGCCTGCTGCTGCGCAATCGCGAGCGCCTGGATGCGATGGAAACCGGCTCCGCGCGCCTGGGCGGCTGGGCGATGCGCAGCCTGCATGCATTCGCACGCAATACCCGCAGCGGCAGCCGGCGCAACATCGCCGCGCACTACGATCTGGGCAACCCGTTGTTCCGCCTGTTTCTCGACGAGAACCTGATGTATTCCTCGGCGATCTTCGTCCAGGGCGAAGAAGCCCAGGGCGAGGCCGCACTGGAGCGCGCAGCCACGCGCAAGCTCGAACGCATCTGCCAGAAACTGCGGCTTGGCCCGCAGCACCACGTGGTGGAAATCGGCACCGGCTGGGGCGGCTTCGCGCTGCACGCCGCACGCGAGCACGGCTGCCGCGTCACCACCACCACCATTTCGCGCGAGCAGTTCGAACTGGCGACCCAACGCGTCGCCGCGGCCGGCCTGAGCGACCGGGTCACCGTGGTGTTGCGCGACTATCGCGATCTGGACGGCCGCTACGACCGGGTGGTGTCGATCGAGATGATCGAGGCGATCGGCCACCAGTATCTGGACACCTATTTCGCCAAGGTCGGCAGCCTGCTGGCCGACGATGGCGAGGCGCTGATCCAGGCCATCACCATCGAAGACCATCGCTATGCGCAGGCGCTGCGCTCGGTGGACTTCATCAAGCGGCATATCTTCCCCGGCAGCTTCATTCCGTCGGTGGCGGCGATGACCGGCGCGATCGCACGCGCCAGCGACCTGCGCCTGTTCAACCTGGAAGACATCGGGCCAAGCTATGCGTTGACGCTGCGTGCCTGGCGGCAGCGCTTCATGGCGCAGCTGGCGCAGGTCCGCGCGCTCGGCTACGACGAACGCTTCATCCGCATGTGGGAGTTCTATCTGGCCTATTGCGAAGCCGGCTTCCTGGAGCGCTCGATCGGCGATGTGCATCTATGGCTGAGCAAGCCGGGTGCACGCCCGCCGCAGTTCGTGCCCGGCCTTCCCGTTGACGCATGAAGCAGCTCGGCAACTATCTGGGCCTGCAGGTGCTATGGCTGGTGGCCGTCAGCGCCGCTGCGCAGGCGCGCATCTGGCCCGCCCTGCTGGTGCTGGCACTGTTCGCGCTGTATCAGCTATGGCCGTCGCGGCGTGCGCCTGGCGACCTGCAATTGCTGGTCGCCGCGCTGTCGCTGGGCTTGCTGCTGGACACCACGCTGGCCGCCGCAGGCTGGGTGCGTTATGCCGCGCCGTGGCCGGGCACCTTGCTGGCGCCGGCCTGGATCCTGGCGCTGTGGCTGGGCTTTGCGCTCACGCTCAATCATTCGCTGGCGCCGGTGATGCGGCGCCCGTGGCTGGCGGTGCTGCTGGGCACGATCTTCGGGCCGTTTTCGTACTGGTTGGCGCAACGCAGCTGGCAGGCGGTGCAATTCCAGCCACCGCAGCTACATGCCGTGGTTGCGGTCGGCATCGGTTGGGGCGTGGCCTGCGGCATGTTGTCGCTGTATGCACGCCGCCTGGCACGACCATCGCCTGCACACCTGAGGGGAGAACTGCAATGAATGCCTGGCCGCTGCTACATGTGGGCGTGTTTGCGAGCGTGGTGATGGTGATCGGCTGGCTGTGGCAACGCCGCAGCGGCAATGCCGGCCCGGTCGATGTGCTGTGGGCCGCGTGTCTGGCGGTGGCGGCGCCGTATTGCGCGTGGATGTCCGATGGCGCGTTGCTGCCGCGTGTGCTGGTGGGCGTGCTCGGCGGTGTCTGGGGCGCGCGCCTGGCGTTGCATCTGGGCGTGCGCGTGTTCGGCGACCCGCACGAAGATGGCCGTTATCGCGCCCTGCGCGAGCACTGGAACGGCGACCAACGCAAATTCCTGGGCTTCTTCCTGGCGCAGGCGGTGGTCGTGGTGCTGTTTTGTGTGCCGTTTCTGGCCGCTGCCAGCAACCCGACTCCGGACTGGAGCGTGTGGAGCACGCTGGCGATTGCGGTGTGGTTGATCGCGGTCGGTGGCGAAGCCCTGGCCGATAGGCAACTGTCTGCGCACAAGGCCAACCCGGCCAACCGCGGCGTCACCTGCCGCAGCGGGTTGTGGCGGTACTCGCGCCATCCCAACTACTTCTTCGAGTTCGTGCACTGGTTCGCCTATCTGGCGCTGGCCGTCGGTGCCGGGCCGTGGCCGCTTGCCCTGGCTGCGCTGGGGCCGGTGGTGATGTTCGTATTCCTGTATCGCTTCACCGGCATTCCCTACACCGAGCAGCAGGCACTGCGCTCGCGTGGTGAGGACTATGCGCAGTATCAGCGCAGCACCAGTGCGTTTTTTCCACTTCCCCCTTCGTCCTGAGTCGCCTGGAGAGTCGTATGTCCACCGTTACCGTTCCGCCCTCCTCGCTGCCCGAAGAATCCTTCGCCACCCGGCTGGCCGAATCCGGCGTGCTGCCCGACGCCGCACTGCGTTACGGCATCCGCCGGCTGTGCGCGCAGCGCCTGCGCGATGAGCGCACCGGCGGTGCCGACGCCAGCGGCGAACGCCAACGCACCTTCATCGACAGCCTGCGTGCCAGCGCCATCGCGATCGAAACCGATGCCGCCAATCGCCAGCACTACGAACTGCCGCCGCAGTTTTTCACCCTGTGCCTGGGCGGCCGGCTCAAGTACAGCAGCTGCTACTGGGACGCCACCACGCCGGATCTGGATGCGGCCGAAGAACGCATGCTGGCGCTGTACGGTGAGCGCGCCGAACTGGCCGACGGCCAACGTATTCTCGAGCTGGGCTGCGGCTGGGGCTCATTGACCCTGTGGATGGCCGAGCGCTATCCCGGCGCCGCCATCACCGCGGTGTCCAACTCGCGTCCGCAGCGCGCGCACATCCTGGAGCAGTGCCGGGTGCGCGGATTGAACAACGTGCAGGTCATCACCGCCGACGTCAACGCGCTGGCGCTGCCGCCGGGCAACTTCGACCGCGTGGTGTCGGTGGAGATGTTCGAGCACATGCGTAATTACCGCGAGCTGCTGGCGCGTGTCGGCAGTTGGCTGGCGCCGGGCGGCAAGCTGTTCGTGCACATCTTCTGTCACCGCGACCTGGCCTACCCGTTCGAAGTGGCAGGCGAAGACAACTGGATGGGACGGCATTTCTTCACCGGTGGGCTGATGCCGGCGGCCGACACCCTGCTGCATTTTCAGCAGGACGTGGTCATCGAACAGCGCTGGGTGCTGTCTGGCGAGCATTACGAAAAAACCGCCAACGCCTGGCTGGAAAATCAAGACCGCCACCGCGAGCAGATCATGCCGCTATTGCGGCAGACCTATGGCGACGATGCGCAGCGCTGGTGGCAGCGCTGGCGGATGTTCTGGCTGGCCTGCGCCGAGCTGTTCGGTTACGACCAGGGTCGCGAATGGGGCGTGGCGCATTACCGCTTCGTCAAACGCTGATTGCGGCACGCGCGCGCGTCGAAACGACAAGGCGGCCCACACGAGTGGAGCCCGATATGTCGGCGTTCCACTCATGGGGTGCGCCGACGAGCGCGCTGGCGATCCTGCCAAGCCGACCCGCGATCAGCTTTCGCCACTGTCTTTCAGACAACGCCGCGATGCATGTCCGAGCGCATGCGCGCAGATGACACGGCGTCGGCGCGCGATCGAGCCGCGCTCCGCGCGCCGCCCTGCGATCAGCTCGCCGCAGCGGTGATCACGATTTCCACCTTCCACTCCGGCCGCGCCAATTTGGCTTCGACCGTGGCGCGCGCGGGGGTGAAGCCGTGCGGCACCCATTCGTCCCAGGCCTTGTTCATGCCGTCGAAATCGGCGATGTCGGCCAGGAAGATTTCCGCGCGCAGGATCTTGGTCTTGTCGCTGGCGGCCTGCGCGAGCAGCTTGTCGATTTCGCCCAGCACCTGGCGGGTCTGCCCGGTGATGTCTTGGCTGGTGTCTTCGGCAATCTGGCCGGCCAGGTAGCACACGCCGCCATGGACGGTCATTTCCGACATCCGCGGACCCGCATCGAATCGCTGCACCATTTCAGACTTCCTCCGGTTGGTTGACCGGGGCATTGTCCCGCGAATGCGGCAAACGTGCAGCCCCGGCGCGCACGTGCTGCGCCAACCACGCCCCCACCCGCACCATCCAGGCCACGATCAACACGATGGCGCTCTTCTGGCTGACGCCCAGCGGCGCGCGGGTGACCGTGACGTGGAACAGCAATACCGCAAACGCGCTCAGGCCCAGGCCGAACGCAGTGGCGAAGTGGCCTTGCCACATCCGGTCGCGGCGGAAGTACCAGGACTGCAGCAACACCGCCGCAATCACGCACAGAAACGTCATGTCGGCCGAGAGCAAATGCACCAGCATGGCCGCGTCGGGCGCCAGCTCCGGCATCCAGCTATCGCCGATCGACACCATGCTCAGGCCCACCGCCGCCGCCAGGAACAGCGCCACCACGGTGCGGCTGCGCGCGGGCGGTGCAAGTGCCGTCTGCAGGCCCAGCGCCATCCACGCCATCGCGGCAGCCAACACGCAATAGGCCGTGCGCAACAGCAGGCCGTAGGCCCCGTGCAGATATGCGCTCAATTGTGCGTCGATCCAGTCCAGATCACCGCGCAGCCATTGCAGCAGCAGAATCAAGGCGATGAAGGCCAGGCCCGTGCAGGCGGCCACTGCGCCGGCCTGCCCGGCCCGGCGTGGCGGGCACGACGTCCCGGCTGGCATCGCGTTGCCATTGCAGTATCGATCATCCATCAACAGTCTGCCTCTGTTGCAACGGTCATGGTGTCCATGTCGGTCTGCTGCGGCACGTGGGCGCAGCGATGCCCTATGATGCGCGCGGCCGTCCTGCGCCGACACCTGTCGGCGCGACCGAACCCTGCGTTCACCTCATTCGGCACCCACGCGATCACCCTGCATGTACCTTGACACCGACCGGCCCATGCAGACCAACCACCCGCGCGGCACATCCCGTGCATGCGCCCCTCTTCCCCTCCAGCAGATCCCGTTTCCCTCATGACGGATACTTCCGTGTCTTCCCAAGCGCCGACCAGCGGGTGGCGCCGCGCCTTGCCGGTGATCGTCAGCCTGGCGATCCTGGCGATGGCGCTGCACGCGCTGTCGGCGCAGTTCACCGACCATGGCTATCGGCAGATCCGCCAGGCCTTCCGTGCCTTGGGGGTCGGCCAGATCGCACTCACCTTGTTGCTGGGCTTGAGCAGCTACGCCTGCCTGGTGGGCTTCGACTGGGTCGGGCTCAAGCGCACCGGCAAGCGGCTGCATCCGGCGCGCGTGGGCATCACCGCCTTCATGGCGCACGCGGTGGGACAGACGCTGGGGTTTGCCGCACTCACCGGCGGCGCGGTCCGCCTGCGCGGCTATGGCAGCGTCGGGCTGACCCTGGCCGAGATCGGCCAGGTGGTGCTGATGAGCACGCTGGGCTTCATCTTCGGCGCCTGGGTGCTGCTTGGCTTGGCGCTGCTGCTGGAACCGGAAGCGGCTGCGCGTGCGTTGCCGATCACCGCGCAAGGCATCCGCATCGCCGGCATCGCCTTGCTGGTCGGCTACGTCGTGATGCTGGGACTGGTCGGCAGACAGGGCCGCGAATTCGGGATCCGCAGTCATCGCTTCTGGCTGCCCGACCGCACCACGGTGCTGGGCGTGACCGCACTCAGCGTGGTCGAGCTGGGCCTGGCGGCCGCCGCGTTCTACGTGCTGCTGCCGCCGGCCCCGGGCACCGGCTACTTCGGTTTTATCGGGATCTGGTTGGTGGCGGTGGTCGCCGGCTTGATCTCCACCGTACCGGCCGGACTGGGCGTGTTCGAGTGGAGCCTGCTCAAGCTGCTGCCGCATGTCACCCCCGCCGCGGTGCTGGCCGCCGCGCTGGCCTACCGGGTCACCTACTACATCGTGCCGCTGCTGATCTCGGTGGCGATGGCGGCAGCCTCCGGCCTGGGCGCACCGGTGCGCGCCAGCGCCAGCACCGCACGCACGGTATGGAAGGCCTTGCGCCCGTGGTTGCCGCAGATCCTGGCGCTGGCGGTGTTTGCGGTGGGTGCGGCGCTGGTCATCGACGGCACCTTGCCCACTCCGCGCGCGCGCCAGGAAGTGGCGCCGCTGCCACTGATCGAAACCTCGCATCTGCTGGTCAGCCTGGGCGGCATGGTGCTGCTGCTGATCGGCCAGGGCCTGCAACGTCGCAGCCATGCGGCCTGGGTGCTGGCGCTGGGCGTGTGCATCCTGCTGCCGCCGCTGTCGCTGTTGCGCGGCAGCCATATCTCGGTGTCGTTGTCGGCGGCGCTGGCCGCAGTGGCGCTGTGGGCGGCACGCCGCGAGTTCTACCGCCAGGGCGCGCTGCTGGACGAAGCCTGGTCATGGCGCTGGCTGAGCAACCTCGGCCTGGTGCTGGTGGCCACGTTCTGGCTGCTGTTCTTCGTCTACAGCCACGTCGAATACAGCAACGACCTGTGGTGGGAATTCGCCACCTCGGCCAATGCCCCGCGTGCGCTGCGCGCGGCGCTGATCCTGTGCGTGGGCGTGATCGTGTTCGGCATGGCGCGCCTGCTGCGTGGCGGCCGCCGCCCGATGCCGTCCGCCGATGCGCAGACCCTGCAGACGCTGGCGCCGATCCTGGCCATTAGTACTGACACCCAGGCCTGCCTGGCGCTGACCGGCGACAAGGCCTTCCTGCTCGATGAGCAGGGCCGCGGGTTTGTGATGATGCAGCGTTACGGCGGCTCGCTGATCTCGATGGGCGACCCGGTCGGCCCGCCGGAGGTCGCACGCGCACTGATCTGGCGCTTCCGCGAAGAGGCCGACCATATGGGCCTGCGCCCGGTGTTCTACCAGGTCGGCGAAAAATACTGGCAGACCTACCTCGATATGGGCCTGACCCTGGTCAAACTGGGCGAAGAGGCGATCGTGCCGCTGGAAGGCTTCACCCTCGAGGGCCGCGACCGCGCCGATCTGCGCCAGGCCTGGAACCGCGGCAAGCGCGGCGGCCTGACCTTCCGCATGCTGCAGCCCGAACAGGTGGATGCGGTACTGCCGCGTCTGTCCGACGTGTCCGAACAATGGCTGGAAGAAAAGTCCGGCGAAGAAAAAGGCTTCTCGCTGGGCAGCTTCGATGCGGACTATCTGCGCCGCTTCCCGGTGGCAGTGGCCGAGGCGGAAGGCGAAATCGTGGCCTTCGCCAATGTGTGGTGGGCGCCGGCCGGCGGCGAGCTGTCGGTGGACCTGATGCGGCACAGCGCGCAGGCACCCAAGGGCACGATGGATTTCCTGTTCATCGAGCTGTTCCTGTGGGGGCAAGCCAACGGTTATACGCGCTTCTCGCTGGGCATGGCGCCACTGTCGGGCCTGGCCGAGCATCGCCTGGCCGGCCGCTGGAACCGCTTCGCCAGCCTGGTCGCACGTCATGGCGAACGCTTCTATGGCTTCAGCGGCCTGCGCCGCTTCAAGTCGAAATTCGCCCCGACCTGGCGCCCGCGCTATCTGGTCGCGCCCGGCGGCATGCATCTGCCGGCGGCGCTGCTGGATGTCACCCGATTGATCTCGGTGGAGCCGGGCCGGCAGGAGTAAGGCCACACCGGAGCTACGGTTTTTATGCGAATGCTTCGCTCTGTTGCGGGCGCTTGCACGCGTCCCTGAAGGCATTGCTTGCCGATCAGCGCTAGCAATCTTGGGAGCGTGGTGCCGCGTCCGGGGGCGGGACCGTGTGGCGGCATGGATGCCGCCACCGAGCCTCCGGGAATGGATTTACGGCGTGTCCCTCCACTGGATGCGGCGCCGCGCTGCCGACCGACTCCGCACACCTGGCAATCTTGTGCAAGACCTCTGCCGGTTCCATGCGAATGCTTCGGTCTACTGAGGGCGCTTGCACGCGTACCGGTGTGGGACACGCCGCAAGTACGTCCGTGTAGGCTCTGGCGCGGCATCCATGCCGCTCAAGGTCCCACGCCGGCACCCGCGCAAGCACCACCGGTTGTTGTCGGTTGCGGAAAGAAATGCGAACAGCGAGATGAGCTGCACGTTCTTCCGGGCATCCATTCCTGGCGGCGTGACAGCAGATGGATGACTTACCGATTACATCGGCCACGAGGTCCGCAGGCATCAACACCTGCTTGAAGCATTGCTTGCCGATCAGCAGTAGCAATCTTGGGAGCGTGGTGCCGCGTCCGGGGGCGGGACCGTGTGGCGGCATGGATGCCGCCACCGAGCCTCCACGGATGGATTCACGGCGTGTCCCGACGCCGGATGCGGCGCCGCGCTGCCGATCGACTCCGCACACCGATCAATCTTCTGCACGACATCTAGAGTTTCCATGCGAGTGCTTAGGTCTCCTGCGGGCGCTTGCACGCATACCGGCACGGGACACGCCGCAAGTACGTCCATGTAGGCTCTGGCGCGGCATCCATGCCGCTCAAGGTCCCACGCCGGTACGCGCGCAAGCACCACCGGTTATTGTCGGTTGCGGAAAGAAATGCCGCGGGCCTGCCGGGCTGCTGGGGGCCGAACCGAACGGCGACATGCCGCGCTTGCTTACGGCTTCGACAGCGCGTGCAGCTGCTCCATGATCACCTTGGACAGGGTCGCGTAATCGCCCTTGAAGTGGTGATCACCCGGCAGCGCGACCCGCTTGGCCGCCTGTGCCGGCAGGCTTGGGCAGAGCGCGTCCTGGTCGTCCTGGCCGTAGATGCACACGGTGGTGCCGGCGGGCAGCCGCTGCACTTCCGGCGCGATCGGCAGGCCTTCGTCGTCCGAGCCCAGCCAGTTGCTGACGTGGAATTCGTAATCGGCCAGCTTGCCCACCGACAACAGCGCGGTCATGCGCAGGTTCTGCTTGGTCTGCGCCGGCAGCTTGTTGATCGCGGCAGGCAACACATCCGCGCCCTGCGAGAAGCCGATCAGCACCACCCGCTGACGTTGCCAGCGCTGCGCATAGAAACGTGCGATGCGATCCAGATCGGTGGCAAAGCCCTGCGGTGTGCGCTCGGTCCAGAAGTAACGCAGCGAATCCAGGCCGACCACCGGGATGCCTTGCGCGGCCAGGGCATCGGCCACCTCTTCGTCCAGGCCTGCCCAGCCACCGTCGCCGGAGACGAAGATCACGAAGGTGTCGTCGTCGCTGTCGCCATCGGGCTTGGCCGGCAGTTCCACCACCGGCAGATCTTCCAGCCCGCCCGGCGGTGGCGGCAGCGCCACGCCCTTCTGCTCGCCCAGCGAGCGTGCCGCCGCGCGCAGGCCCGGCAGGATGTCGCCCTGCGCCGAACGCGTGAACGTGCGCGCCTGCGGCACCTGCTTGAGGAAGCCGTCCTCGGCCGCGGCCGGGCAACGCTTGTCCTGGCTGCCGGCAAGCACCCAGGGAATCTGCAACGGCACCGGCAGCAGCGTGTTGCTGCCCGGACGCACGCCCGGCTGGCAGATCGCCTGGTCGGACACCGTCGCCGGGCACAGCCCATCGGTCAGCACGCCGGCCAGCACATGCGGCTTGGCTTGCGCCGCGATCGCATAGGCCAGGGCGGCCCCTTCGCCGTCGCCGACCAGCAGCGGCAGGCGGTAGGTGGGGATATGGTAGAAGGCCTGCACATAGCGCGAGAAATTCTCCACATCGCCGACCGAGAACGTGCAGGTACCGCCGGCCTTGCGCAGCACCGCATACAGATGCGCGGTATCCACCATCGCCACCAGCGCACCCTCGGCACGCAGGCCTTCCGCCTGGGTCTGGCGCTTGACGTTGTTGCCGGTGCCGGTCAGCCAGATCACCACACGCTGCGGCTCGCCCTTGGGCATCAGCACCGGCACCTGCTCGAAGCGGCCGTGGCTCACCGGTTGCGTGGTCTGCGCAGTGGCCATGCTCGATAGCGTCAACACCACCACACCGCAGAGCGCGCTCCACATCTCAAGTCGTCGCATGTCGCACCATCGGGAAAAGTGGTTCAAAGATAATCGGTCCAGGCGGCTGCGCGAAGCGCGGCGCTTCGCTTATCGCGCATGTGCTCGCTGACGCGCTTCCCAGGCGGCCAACGCCTGCCGGTAGCGCGCCAGCTCCCCCGCGTACAGATCGTGCACGCACAACGGGCAACCGCTTTCGCAGCACTCGTTGGGAGCAGGCGCCTCAGGCGGCTGCGGGCGTGGATCGTGATCGGAAGCTGCGCGGTCGTGCATGCGCGCATTGTAGCGTGCGCCATGGCAGCGCCTGGATGAACCACAGCGCGCAGCGTGCCAGGTCAGCGCCCCAGTCGCCGGCGCAGATTGGCCCGTGCCGCAGCGTCGTAGCACGCATGGAAGTGGTCGCTCAGGAAGATGCGTGGACGCTCGAGCAGGCCGGCCAGAAACCGCCTGCGGTTGAGCCGGAACAGCAGGCTGGGGACATGCCCACGGTACTCGGCGGCAATGCCCTCGTCATAGGCATCGAACACCGCTGCCGGTGCGGCCAGGATCGCCATGTCGCAATCCAGGAACAACGCCGCGTCGGCATCCACGTCCGCTGGTTGCAGCTGTCCGTGGCGTGCGGTCAGCAGAATCAGGCGCTGTACGCGCTGCAGATCCACCGACGCCTGCGGCCACCAGCGCGGGATGCAGTCCGCCGCCCACTTGGCGGATTCCGCTTCGTTGTCGCTACGCCCGGGCCGATACACCGCATCGTGAAACAGCACCGCCAGCCAGACCTCGACCGGCTGCTGCCAGCCCGGCCCGGCGTCGACCTCGGCGTAATGGTGCAGCAGCGCACGCACATGGCCGAAGTGATGATAGGCGCGCGGCGGCGTGGCATAGGCCTGTTCGAGCGCGGCCAGGTGCTGGGGCTGCAATGGCAGCGGTGTGGTGAGGGCGTCCATGCGCGCAGGCTACCGCGTACGCATCTGTCAGCACATCATCGCAGCGCCCACTGCCCCTCGATCCGGTAGCGCGACTGACCCAGAAAGCTGCGCACCAGCGCGAACTCGCGTACCGTCCAGGCCAGCGCATCGCAGCGCCGTTGCGGCAACGACTGGTTGCAATACAGCAGCGTCATGTGCGGCGTGTACTGCGCATCGCCGGCAATGCCCGCATGCGCCAGTTGCCGGCCCAGCGCGCCCTGCAATTCGTACAACCCGCGCACCTTGTCTTCGCCACGCAACACGCATGGCAGCTGCGAGCGCCGTCCACCGAAGGTGCCAACCCGATCGAATTCCACCTCGAACGCATCCAGCACCACGCGCTCGGCTGCCTGGCTGGCGCGGCTCACCAACGATGGCGGCAAGCCGCCTGCGTAATCGCCCAGATGATGCAAGGTCACATGCAAGCGTTCGCGCGCCAGCGGCTTGCCGTCAACATGACCACTGTGCAGCAGCCCATCGGCGATCGCCGAAGCGTGTTGGGCGGTGGTCGCATCTGCCATGACCGCAAAGAACAGGCGCTCGGTGGTCTTCTCCTCACCAAGGCCCAGCGACAACTGTGCTTCGGCAGAAGACAGGTACAGGAACTGCTGTTTCATGGGCTGATGCCGCGACCGCGTACGCGGCCCTGCCGGAAGAAGGGCGGCGGATACTAGCAGACCGGGCGCGTGCGTGACACGCAGTCAATCGCGACATGAAAGCGTGGAACGCGCGCAACGCGTGGAACAACAATCGCACAGCACTGGCCATGTGCAGCACAAAAAGAAACGGGCAGCTTGCGCCACCCGTTTCCGCCTTTATCGGTTGTACTCCGCAAGCTGCATCACCTGGATGCGCCTGGGTCGCGCACGCAGCTTATGCGGCGCTCTTCATCGCATGCTTGCGATTACGCATCACGTCGTGGCATGCGCGCACTTCCGGCAGCAGACGCAGTGCGGCGTCGCGCGCGGCGGCCGGGGTGTCCTGGTCGGCAATGGTCTCGTCGAATGCCTTCAACAGGCGGTCTTCGGACTCTTCCAGCTCGGCAACGTAGCCGTACTTGGTATCGCCCAAGGTGGCGCGGACCTTGCCGTAGAACTGCTGCATGCCGCCGACCATGGTGCCGCTGGTTTCCGGCTTGCCGCCGACCGACGCAACCACACTGCTCAGATTGCTGACGATGTCGGACTTGACGCCAGCGATGCGGCGGAACAGCGTTGCAAGTTCCGCATCGCCCACCTTGGCAGCCGCTTCTTCGTAGAAGTCCTTGCCGTCACGGGAAATGGCGATGAGGTCGTTGAGGCTGTGCTCGGTCTTGCTCTGAATGCTCATGTGTCGCTCCTGGTTGCGATGGGCCAGCGCTGCGCGGTTACGAATGCGTTTGCGCTGGCTTTCGGAGATGAGGCAATCGATGTGCTGATTGCATGCCTTGTGTGTTGTGTACGTGTGTTGTGTACGGCCTCAGCTTGGCGTGCCGCACATAATCGACATGTGAGTGATGTGGGGATTGTCCTCACGCGATCATGCAGGCAATGAATGGCGATTCATCGATGCCAAGATCAGGTCAAACTGACTTCGGTTGCCGGCTCGCCCACATATTGTCGACCAGGTTGGGATACGGCCGACCGGCCTCCTCGGCACGCTGCCTGGCGGCGGCCTTTTGGCTTGCTGTCAGCGGCGTGGATGCGGATTTACCCTTGGGTTTTGGGCGCTTCCATGGCGGTGGCGTGAAGTCGGTCATGGCGCTGTATGGCCTGTCTGCGGTGGTGCATGCAGTCTCGACGTGCGGTCGTGAGTTGGCCGTGGATGCAGCCCTGCGTCATGCATGGGGACCAACCTCGCAGCGAGCACGACGTCGGCCAACGCTGCCGCTCGTCAATATCCCTGCATCAGGCAGTAGAGGCCTGGCAACGCCTCAGCGGCTCGCCAGCCACGCACGCTGGCGGCGCTCCTGCCAGACCGCCAGCGCATACACCAGCAAGCCGCCCAACGCAGTGGCCGCGCCCACATAGCCGGTCGAGGTCCATCCCCACCCGGCCGTGATCGCCATGCCGCCCAGCCACGGGCCGAGCGCGTTGGCGGTATTGAACGCGGCATGGTTGGACGCCGCTGCCAGGGTCTGCGCCTCCGCGGCCACATCCATCAAACGCGTCTGCAGGGCAGGCGCCAGGGCGCCCATGGTGCCGACCGCCACGATGGACACGAACACCCACAGGCCCGACTGCGCAGCCAACGGAAAGGTCAGCATCACCACCACCGACCACACCAGCAACACCGGCACCGCGCGGAACTGCATGCGGTCAAACAGCCAGCCGCCCAGGATGCTGCCGAGCACGCCGCCGACCCCGAATGCCACCATCGCCAGCGGGATCCGTGCCGGCTCCACGCCGGTCACCGCGGTCAGGGTGGGCGCCAGATAACTGAAGACGCAGAACATGCCGGAAAAGCCCACCGCGCCGATCGCCAGGGCCAGCCACACCTGCGGCCGATTGAACGCGCGCAGCTCACGCAGCGGCTGCTGCCGCGGCTCGTCCGGGGCAGGCGGCAGGCGCGCCGCCACTGCGGCAACCGTGCACAGTGCAAGCACCGACACCGCCGCGTAGGCCCAGCGCCAGCTCACGATCTGGCCCAGCCAGGTCGCCAACGGATTGCCCACCAGCAAGGCAATGCTCAGGCCCAGCAATACCCGGCCCACTGCAGTGGCGCGTTGATTGGGCGGGCTGATCGACGCGGCCACCAACGAAGCAACGCCAAAGTACGCGCCATGC
Source organism: Xanthomonas sp. CFBP 8151 (assembly GCF_011761885.1). Taxonomy (NCBI): domain Bacteria; kingdom Pseudomonadati; phylum Pseudomonadota; class Gammaproteobacteria; order Lysobacterales; family Lysobacteraceae; genus Xanthomonas; species Xanthomonas sp. CFBP 8151. The sequence continues at coordinate 132,887 of NZ_JAASQZ010000003.1, read as the reverse complement.
GGCAATCCAGCGATAAAACGGCACAGCAACATCATGTGATAGCTCGGCGCCAACGCACTGGCGAGATTGCCCAGCGCGTAGAACACCATCAGCAGCAGCAACAAGGTGCGCCGTGGCCAGCGCGCGCCGACAATCGCCAGCAACGGCGCACCGACCACCACGCCCAGCGCATAGGCGCTGATCACGTGGCCGACCTGCGGCTCGCTGATCTGCAGGCCCTGCGCAATCTGGGTCATCAGGCCCATGGTCGAGAATTCGCTGATGCCGATCGCAAAGCCGCCCATCGCCAACGCAAACAGGATCAGCACGTAATCGCGCCGGGACACGCGCGGCGTTGAAAGCTCGGTATCGGACATGCCCGACTCCACAATGACGGGGCGGCCTAGTATTGTGCAACGCAGCAATCCACGAAAGCACGGTGCATGCCGCGATTCAGCGCCAGGCCCCGGCACATCGACATTTGGCCGCTTTCGACGCGACAGGAGACGCTGTGTCCCATCGCCAACGCTCGAATCCGCTTTGGCCCGCCACCATCGCTAAGGGGCACTCGCGATCGGCGCGGTGTCGCGCCTGGCGCGTGATCCATACCCAATTGGTTGCTGATGTCCAACTCCACTGAATCCCCGTTGTTCTCCCCCGTGCGCCTGGGCGCGCTGGATCTTGCCAACCGCGTGATCATGGCGCCGCTGACGCGCAATCGCGCCGCCGCCGGGCAGGTACCTTCGCCGCTCGCCGCCGAATACTACGGCCAACGCGCCAGTGCCGGCCTGATCGTGGCCGAGGGCACGCAGATCAGCCCGCTGGGTCAGGGCTACCTGGATACGCCCGGCATCCACACCGCCGAGCAAGTCCAGGGCTGGCGTGCGGTCACCGATGAAGTGCATCGCCGTGGCGGCAAGATCGTGCTGCAGCTGTGGCATGTGGGCCGCGTCTCGCACACCAGCGTGCTGCCGCCGGGCGAAGCGCCGGTCGCGCCCAGCGCCATCCGCGCCGAAGGCAAGACCTACACCAAGGACGGCTTCCAGGATGTCTCCGAGCCGCGCGCGCTGGCGCTGGACGAAATCCCCGCCTTGATCGAGGACTACCGCATCGCTGCGCGCAACGCCATCGATGCCGGCTTCGACGGCGTGGAAGTGCACGCGGCCAACGGCTACCTGCTCGACCAGTTCCTGCGTGACGGCTCCAACCGGCGCACCGACGCGTACGGCGGCGACATCGAAAACCGCACCCGCCTGCTGACCGAAGTGGTACAGGCGATCGCCGATCAGATCGGTGCCGAGCGCACCGGCGTGCGGCTGTCGCCGGTCACGCCGGTGTACGGCATGCACGACTCCGATCCGCAGCCCCTGTTCGAGCGTGCGGTGGAGCGTCTCAACCTGATCGGCGGGCTGGCCTTCGTGCACGTGATCGAAGGCGCAACCGGCGGTGCGCGCGACAACGTCGCCTTCGACTATGCCGCGTTGCGCGCAAAGTTCGACGGCGCCTGGATCGCCAACAACAGCTACGACAAGGCGCTGTCCGACCACGCCATCAACAGCGGTTACGCCGATGCGATCGGCTTCGGCCGGCCGTTCATCGCCAACCCGGATCTGGTGCGTCGCCTGCGCGAGAACGCTCCGTTGGCCGACCTCGACCAGGCCACCCTGTACGGCGGCGGGGCCAAGGGCTACACCGACTACCCCGCTCTGCCGGACTAAAAGCGGCTAAGGGCCTACTTCGCAGCCGCCAGGCGGGCGCGGCCGGTGCACGGAATCGGCATGTACCACTTGTACACTCCGGTTCCAAGCGCGCCGTCCGCACCCACCTGACGACTGCTCGCTATGATCTGTTGGTCGCTCCATGTCCCGCCGACACAGCGGCTGCGCCGGCATCATGCAAGCGCAGCCGCTGCACCGGATCAGTCCATCTTTGTGTACACCGGAGCAAGCACGTCGTGGCCCGGCGTTCCGTGTGAGCGCAATACGTCGCCTATGCCCGACTGCCATCGCGATGCGGCGGCCATCGTGCATCTGCCAAATCAATCGTTGAACCAGCGCGCAAGACCAAGCGCCTGTGCGTGCTGCACCCCAGGCTCGGCGAAGACGCCAAACGCGTACACCGTACTCTCCCCGCGCGACGCCGGCACCTTCGCATCGCAGCGACACCGGCAACACCCCCATGACGCGCTCGCCCTGCCCCGCTAGGATCGTGCCGACACTGCTTTCTGGAATGCCGATGCGGCCCCTGCTCACTGCTGTTGTTTTCTGCTCGCTGCTGGTCTGCGGGCCGGCCCTTGCGGTGCCGTTCTGGGGCGCGCGGCAATCCAGCCCTGCCGAAACGGCACCGGCCGATCTGAAGCCGGGCGAATGGATCTGGGGCGGCGTCAGCAAGGGCTGGGGGCCGATGGCGGTGATCGTCAGCCTCACCGAGCAACGCGCGTATGCGTATCGCAACGGCATCCTGATTGGCATGTCCACCATCAGCTCCGGCAAGCCCGGGCACGAGACACCGACCGGCGTGTTCACCATCCTGCAGAAGGACAAGGACCACCGTTCCAGCCTCTACAACGCCGCGCCCATGCCCTATCAGCAACGCCTGACCTGGGACGGCGTGGCCCTGCATGCAGGCGGCCTGCCTGGTTATCCGGAATCGCATGGCTGCGTGCATCTGCCATCGGAGTTCGCGCGGCTGCTGTTCGACAATTCCAACATGGGCATGGTGGTGGTGGTCGCGCAGGCCGGCGTGGACGCGGACGCGGTGGTGCATCCCCGCGCGCTCAGCCCGATCGACCCGGCCACCGGTGCGCAGCGGGCATTGCTGCCGCTGCCCAACGGCCAGAGCTTTGCGTGGCAGCCGGAGCTGGCGCCCAACGGCCCGATCTCGATGCTGGTCAGCAGCAGCGATCAGCAACTGGTGGTGTATCGCAACGGCGTGGAAATCGGACGCGCGCAAGTGGCATTGCGCGCGCAGACCGGCGCCGCGCCGCTGGGCACGCAGGCGTTCATCGTCGGCCAGGGTTTTCTGCCTGGCGAAGTGCCCGGCTTGCCCGGTCAACGCATGCCCAACTGGATGCGCATCGGCATCCCCGGCAGCAGTGCCGCGGCAGGACAGGCCCTGGATGCCGACGCCATCGCGCGGCTGCAGGTGCCGCCGGCATTCCTGGCCGGCCTGCTGCCGCTGCTGACGCCTGGTGTGGTGCTGGTCGCCACCGATCAACGCGTCCTTCCCGAAACCACCGGCGGCAAGCTGCAGGTGCTGGATTCGGATCCGCCCCAGGCACCCTGAGCACGAGCTGCGCCGCGCTATCGCAGCGGCGAGTTGCAAGCTGCGCGTGAGATTGCGCGCGCACATGCTGGCAGCCCGGCAGCGGCATGCACGCGTATGCGCGGGCGGTGCCGAGCGCTGGCAGCCCGCCCGGCATTGTTGAGCGAGCCGACGCGCGTTGCTGCGATTGTCGGCGCGGCTTGCTTGGCAGATGATGCGGGCATCCCTCATTGCCAAGGATGTGCGTGATGCGTCTACTCACTGCGGTTCTGCTCGGCAGCACGCTATTTGGTTACGCGTCCTCCACCGTAGCGGCCGACGTAGCGGCCGAGCCGCTGCGCCCGGCCGCACCGAACGCCGAGTGCCTGGATGCGCGCAAGGTGACGGAGCTGCATCAAGCCGATCCGCGCACGCTGGCAGTGGCCGAACAGGGCGGACGGCTGTTCCGCATCCGCCTGGCGCAGGACTGCCCGCAACTGGCCGCACACGCGGATGCGAGCCTGCTGGCGGCGCACGGCTGGGTCTGCAACGGTGCGCCGGCATACGTGAGTTCGGGCCAGCAACGTTGCGCGATCAGCCAGATCGCCACGCTGAGTGCGCGCGAATACGCCAGTGCGGCCCGGCAACGCGACAGCGGCATCCCGACCCTGGACGGGGTCAGCGTGCGCGAAGCGCGCCGGCGCAATTTCGCCGGTTCGTCCAGCTACTGCTTCAATCCCAGCATGCTGCGTTCGTGGTCGGAAGACGGCCAGGGACTGGTGGTGGAAGTCTCGCCACGTCACCCCGGCACGCATCGCCACTACCGGGTCGAACTGATGGACAGCTGCCGCGAACTCAGCGGCGCGCCGCCGATCCGCTTCGTCTCCGGCATGGGCCTGAATGCGATCTGCGGCAATCCCGGCGACAAGGTCGATGTGCTCGACGAAATGGCACTTGCCGGCGCGGCTGCCGGATCCGGCCAGCAGGGCGACCTGAGCACCACGCGCGGCGGCCTGGCCGCGCGGATGCGCCTGAGTTGCACGGTGGCGGCGGTGTATCCGCGCGATTGAGCATGCCGCAACGCAGGAGCGCGCCTGCGCGCGACGAAGCGTTATCGAGCATGCCTGATCGCGCGCAGGCGCGCTGCTACACTTGCCGCATGCGGTGTTGCTGCCTCCGCAACAGCCTCAGGCCTTGCGCAGAAAACAGGTCTTCAACACCAGGCCCTTGATCTTTTCCGAATTGCCTTCGATGTGCTCGGCATCGTCTTCGACCAGGCGGATGTTGCGGATCAGCGTGCCCTGCTTGAGCGGAATCGACGAGCCTTTGACCTTCAGGTCCTTGATCACGCTCACCGTGTCGCCGGCCTGCAGCAGGTTGCCGTTGCTGTCGCGCACCTCCATCGCAGGCGCGGCGGATTCCCCCGCGCTCCATTCGAAGCCGCAGTCTGCGCAAATCCACAACGCGCCATCGGCATAGGTATTGTCCAGGCCACATTGCGGGCAGGTGGGAACGGAAGACATGGGATTCCTAAGTTCAAAGCGGGCGTGGATTGTAGCCTCCCGGCCGCGCGATCACGTCTCCGGCACGGCGCCAGCGCGATAGTGCGCCGCTTGTCGAATGCCTTGCAGGTCGCGTGTGTCCAACCAATCGGTTCCCCAAGCCCCCGGCGCTGCGCCAGCACCCACCGAGCCCGCGGCTGGCCAAGCGGGCGCGGCAAAGAAAACCGGCTCGCATCTGGTCGTCTATGTCGCGCTGGCCGGCAATCTTGCCATCGCGGTCGCAAAATTCATCGCCGCAGGGATTTCGGGCAGCTCGGCGATGCTCAGCGAAGGCGTGCACTCGCTGGTGGACACCGTCAACGAAGTGCTGCTGCTATACGGCCTGCGCCGCGCCGCGCAGGCCCCCTCGCCGACCCATCCGTTCGGTTACGGACGCGAGCTGTACTTCTGGAGTTTCATCGTTGCGCTATTGGTGTTCGCGATGGGCGCAGGCGTGTCGCTGTACGAAGGCATCGTGCATCTGCGCAATCCCGAGCCGGCCAAGAGCCATCTGGTCGCCTACATCGTGCTCGGCGTGTCGATCGTGTTCGAAGGCATTTCCTGGGTGGTGGCATTGCGCGAATTCCGCGCCAAGAAAGGCCGCATAGGGTATTTCCAGGCATTTCGGCAAAGCAAGGACCCCAGCACGTTCACCGTGCTGCTTGAAGACAGCGCCGCGTTGATCGGCTTGTTCATGGCGGTACTGGGCCTGGCCGGCGCGCAACTGCTGGACATGCCCGAACTCGATGGCATCGCCTCGATCGGCATTGCCTGCGTGTTGGCCTTCACCGCATTCCTGTTGGCGCGCGAGACCAAGGGCCTGCTGATCGGTGAACCTGCGCATGCGCACGTTACCGAATCGCTGCTGCGCATTGCCGCCAGCGATCCGGATGTGCGTGCTGCCAACGGTGTGCTGACCATGCAAATGGGCCCGAACCAAGTCATCGCCACCCTGAGCGCCGAATTCGAAGACAGCCGCACCACGCCACAGATCGAAGCCTGCGTCGGGCGCATCGAAGCGGCCGCCAAGCGTCAGCACCCCGAGCTCACCGCGCTGTTCATCAAGCCGCAGACGCCGGAAACCTGGCACGCACGCCGCGCCCAGATCGAACGTGGTGCCGAGAAGGATTAGCGCACTGCAGGCACTGGAATTCGCGCATCGCGCGATGCGACCGAACGCTGCACCGTGACGCGCATCGACCGGCCCACGTTCCAGCACCGAGGCGTCGCGCAGAATCTGTTGCATCACAGGGGTGCCATCGTCACCACCAAGCTGATCCTCGCCATAACCGCAGCTCCGGCAGCGGTTGCACCATCCGGGTCGATTGCCTACGGTATGCGGGCACCACCTCTTGGCGTCGTGAGTCAGCCGACGCATTCCACTCGATCACCGTCATGGAGGTTTCCAATGGAAATCAGCCAGGGTCGCGTTGCGACCATTCATTACACCCTTTCCGACGACAGCGGCCAGGTCCTGGACCGCTCGACGCCGGACACGCCATTGAGCTACCTGCACGGCGCCGGCAACATCGTGCCCGGCCTGGAACAGGCACTGGACGGCAAGCGCGTCGGCGAGACGCTCACTGCCGATGTGGCGCCCGAACAGGGCTATGGTCCGCGCCATGAACAATTGATCCAGCAGGTGCCGCGCGAGGCATTCCCGACCGATGTCGAGGTCGTGCCGGGTGTGCAGTTCGAGGCGCGCACGCAACAGGGCCCGGTCCTGGTCACCGTCACCGAAGTCGGCGCGGAGCAGGTCACCGTCGACGGCAACCATCCGCTGGCCGGGCAGACCCTGCACTTTGCGGTCGAAGTCATCGAGGTGCGCGAAGCCACCACCGAAGAACTGAACGAAGGTCAGGTCGCCAGCATCGCGGCCTGATCGGGTATGCCGTGTGCCTGCGGGCATGCGGCAATTCGGCTGCTGCGCCGTTGGAACGCAGCGCGACCGGCGTCGCCGGCGGCAGAAGTAGTAAAGTGCGCGGCCCGCCCACAGGCCCGCTTGCATGAAACTCGGCATCGACTTCGGTACCAGCAATTCCGCCGCTGCGGCGATCGTCGATGGCCAGGTGGTGCCGGTGCGTTTCGGCGAGGCCTTGCAGTTCCGCACCACGGTGTACTTCCCCGAGACCATGCGCGACCCAGACGATTTCAGCCTGACGCCGGCGCTGGAGTATGAGGTCGAACGGCTGATCGACTCGGGCCGTCGCGACGCCGCCGCGGCCGGACGGACGTCCAGCACCGACAGCCTGCGCCGCGACGCGATCCGCATTGTCCGCCGCCAGTGGATGGAAGAGCAGGTGCGCGAACCGCGCAGCTCCGCCGCCCTGCTGCAGAACGCGGTCTACGGCGACGAGGCGCTGGATGCGTACTTCCTGGAAGGCGAAGGCAGCCTGGTGCAGAGCCCCAAATCGATGCTGGGCTACAACCTGCATCCGCGCGCACGCCAGACCATCACCGGCATCGCCACGCATGTGCTGGAACACATCCGGCTCACCGCCTCGCGCCAGTTCGACATCAATATCCGCAGCGCCACGCTGGGCCGTCCGGTGCAGTTCCGCAGTTCCATCGGCGAGGCCGGCAATGCGCAGGCGCTGGAGATTCTGCGCACCGCCGCCATCGCGGCCGGCTTCGACCACGTGGATTTCCTCGAAGAACCCGCAGCGGCCGCGATGCATTACCACGTCAGTCACGACAGCCGTCACGACACCGTGGTGGTGGACATCGGCGGCGGCACCACCGACATCGCCCATGCCAGCGTTGGCGGCAGCGCCGCGCCGCAGGTGCACCGCGCCTGGGGCATCGCGCGCGGCGGTACCGATATCGATCTGGCACTGAGTCTGGCCGCCTACATGCCACTGTTCGGCCGCGGCATCACCCGCGTGCCCACCCACCATTACGTGGAAGCGGCGATGGTGCAGGACATGACCCGCCAGCGCGAGTTCCGCCTGCACAAATACCAGGACGTCCCCGCCCCGTTCGACAAGCGCCTGCAGGCGCTGCAGGACACCGGCAACACCGCGCGCCTGTATCGCGGCGTGGAAGCCTGCAAGATCGCGCTCAGCGAGCGTGACCAGCATCAGGCCGCGCTGGATTTCATCGAACGCGGGCTAGCGGTGGAGGTGCAGGCCAGCGCATTGATTGCGTCCGCTTCCAGCTATCTGGGCGAACTGGGAGGCTTGCTGGCGCAGGTCCGTGCCGACCTGGATGCGCCGCCGGCCACGCTGTTTCTGACCGGCGGCATGTCGCGTGCCGGCTATATCCGCGACACGGTGGCCGCCGCGTTCCCGGAATCGCGCCTGGTACAGGGCGATCCGTCCTTCGGCGTGGTGCAGGGTCTGGCCTGGGCGGCGGCAGACCAGGCCCGTCCGTCGGACGGTTAACGCAACCCACGCCCGTATCCCTTACAATGCACGGTTGCTGCATGCCGCTTAGCCGTCTTGTCAGCAAGGCACGCTTGCCGTGCCACCGCGATTGCGCACCGAACGCGACCGCACCTCTCGACACCGCTTCCGCGCGCGCCACCCTAGCCGCACGCGGTGTCACCGCACTTCCCCGCTACAGGAGGCCACATGGCACGTCCCGCGACCAAGCAGAAATCCCAGCCCAGCATCGCTCGCAGCGAAGGTAAGTCGCAGCCGCTCAGTCGTGAGCGCATCGCTGCCGACATCGCCGCGTTCCGCAAGACCGGCGGCCGGATCGAAGTGCTCACCACCAACTTCGGCCCGGCACGTAACGACGGCGACAAGATCGCCTAAGCGTTACCCGCAAGCAGAAGCGTCGTACCAACGTGCCACCGCAAGGTGGCACGCTCGTTTGCGGTGCTGGTTGGCGCAGGCGATCAGTTGCCGTAATCGACGCGTACCGAACCGGAATGCGATTCCACCTTGATGTCGCCGTTGCCGGCCCCCAGCCGGGCTTTCAGGCGCTTGCCCGGGCCGTACTCCGGCCGCTCCACCTGCCCGGCCACCGAACGGATGTCGCCGCTGAACACCTCCACCTGCAACGCTGCCGACACGGTGCGCGGCACGCCCAGGCTGATCGAACCGCTGACGCTCTCGGCAGCGATGCTGCCGCCCGGCGCCAGACCGGTCACCGTCAGTGCCGTCCCGCCGGACACGCTCTCGGCGCGCAACTGCGACACCTGCCCCGCGCCAACCCGGATCTGGCCAGAGACGGACTCGACCGACACCACGCCGCTGGCGCCGGTTGGCGCATCGATCTGCCCGCTGACCGTGCCCAGGCTCAGCCGTGCGCTGGCCACCGTGCTGCGCAGCGCGCCGCTGACCGTTTCCAGGTGCGCTTCCCCGGCGCGTCCGGCTGCGACCACATCGCCGCTGACCGACTTGAGCTGCAACCGCGCCAGATCGACCTGATCGACATCCACCGAGGCACTCACCGCCTCCACCTCCAGCAGCGCCGCGCGCGGGACCCGCAGTTCCAGTTGGGCGCCCTTGCTGTTGCGGCCGTTGCGCGGATAGACCACCTCGAACTGCAGCCGGTCCGGGCTTTCATCCACCTGCAGGCGCTGTCCTTCGCCCAGGGTGCCGGTCAGCGCCACGTCGTCGCGGTCCCAGCCGCGCACGCGGATTTGCCCGGCGATGTTGTCCAGCTCCACGCGTCCGCCGCGCGTTAGCGGATGGGACTGCTTCACGGTGGTCTGCGCTGCCGCCGGCGCCGCGCAAAACGCGACCAGCAACAACACGGACAAATGGGCGTAACGCATGGGCATGCTCCTCAGCTTGGAAAGGACGCCTCGCCCTGTGAGGCAAGACGGGTCAGTTGCAGGCGCTTGGCATAGGTGCGTTGCAGCTGCGACAACAGGAATGCAGAGCGCGGACTCTGCGCGATGGCGGCGTGGATGGCCTGCGCGCTCTGGTCCAGCTCGGCCAGCGCCGGGCGCAGGTCGGCCGGCACCTGCTGCACCGGCACTGCGTCGATGGCCTGCTGGTACTGCCCGGCCATTGCCTGTGCCTGCACCACCAAGCCAGCAGGCCGCGCCGACGCTGGCGCTGGCGCTGGCGCCTGCGTCGAGCGATCGAGGCCTGGCACGATCGCCACCACCGCCAGCGCGGCAGCAAGCGCCACACCGAACGCAGGCCAGACCCAGGCACGCCGGCGGCGCGGCTGCAGTGCAACCACGGTGGCGTGCGGCGTCAGTGCGGGCGCGATGCGCTCCCAGACCTGCGCCGGTGGCTGGCGTTGCTGCGGCAACGCACGCAGACGCGCGGACAAGGCGGCGTCATCGGTTGCGTAAGGATCGAGCGGATCGTGGTTCATGCAATGTCTCCCAGCCGCACGCGCAGCAGGCCGCGCGCGCGATGCAGTTGCGCCTTGGAACTGCCGACCGCCATCTGCAGTTGGTCGGCAATTTCCTGATGTTTCCAGCCTTCGATGTCATGCAAGACCAATACCGCGCGTGCACGCGGCGGCAGGGTCTCCAGCGCGCGCTCCAGATCCATCCGGGTGGCCTGGCAGGCTGCGGCGCCCGGAATGGCAGCGAGGATCTCGCCGTCGGCATCGTCCACCACATGATCTCCCGCAACCGAGCGCGCACGCAGCTCCATCAAGGCCGTATTGACGGCCAGCCGGTGCAGCCAGGTGCCCAGTGCGCTCTGGAAACGAAATTGCGGCAAGGCCTTCCACGCGGCAATGAAGGTCTCCTGCAGCACATCGTCGGCACGCGCCGCATTGCCCCCGCATAACCGCCACACCACCGCATACAGGCGCGGCGCATGGCGGCGATAGATGGCCTCGTAGGCGGTGCGATCGCCGCCGGCGGCGGCACGCGCCAGCGCCGCATCGTCGCGGCCGGCCGGACCGTCACAAGCTGGGGCATCGATGATGGGCATGGAGGTGTCGAGCATATCCACTTCGATGCGTCAGGCAGCGCAAAGGTTTAAACCGTGCCCAGGGTGTCGTTCGAGCACGGCTCTAAACCTTTTCGCCGGCCGCCGCATCCAAGCCTGCGATGGCGCAATCCTGCGTCGCATCGCTTGCGGGGAGCACGGCCATTGGCTGCTCCAGGCGCAGGCACCCTGATCGGACGTTGCCATGCCGCATGTTCTGGGATTACTGCTGAGCCTGTGCTCCACCCATTGCCCGGCCCCGCTGCCGATCGATGCGGTGCAGCTCACACTGACTCCTGCGCGCCTGCAGGTCTGCCTGCTGCACTTGCCGTCGACACGACTGTCGTGCGTCGAGCTGAGCGCACCGGCAATCTGGTTTCCGGTCCGCCGCGCCGAGCAGCTCTGGCGGCACGTGGTCGCTTTGTCGGCGCATGGCCGGCGTTCTACGCCCTGACCGGTTGCAGCGCCAGCGCTGGGGTTTCTGCCGCTGCCGCCGCAGCCGAGCGCGCATTCACCCCGCGCACCGGCTGCACGATGACGCCCCCGTTACAATGGGTGTTCTCCATGACCCTGCACGATGTGATGTCCGCGTCCGACACATTGCCCGCGATGATCCGTAGTCTGTTGCCCCACTGGAATGCGCAATGGCTGGCCGTTGCAGTGCCGACGGTCAAGATCGTGCTGATTCTCGCCGTTGCTGCGCTGGCGCGCTTGCTGCTCCGGCAATTGCTCAGGCGCCTATGTGCCCGCTACAGCCTGCCCGCGGAAATGATGATCGGCATCCGCCGGGTTGGGAGTTTCGTCATTTCGATCAGCGCAGTGCTGATGGTGCTGCACGTGATCGGCGTCTCCAGCGGCACCTTGTGGACAGCGTTCACCGGATTCGCAGCGGTCGGTGCAGTTGCGTTCTTCGCGGCATGGAGCGTGCTGTCCAATATCTTCTGCACCTTCCTGATCATCACCACGCGCCCGTTCCGCCTGCACGACCACATCGAACTGCTGGAAGGCGGCGACAAGCCTGGTTTGAAGGGCCGGGTGATCGACATCAATGTGATTTACACGACATTGGAAGAGACTGGCGATCACGCCGGTAGCGTGTTGCAGGTTCCCAACAGCCTGTTCTTCCAGCGCACCACGCGTCGCTGGCGCGAGGCCAGCCACTTCAACGCCAACTGAGACCGACTGGCAAAACCCGGCGAGCAGTTGTCAGCTGGCTTGATCGGGGCCGGGACACTGATAGAGCCGAGCAATGGACGCGTCAGCCTGGCAGCAGACGCAGTCGTTTTGCCGGCTTCTCTGAAGACGCCCCGCGGCAGTCAACGCAGCTGGCTGTCCTTGCTACCACGACGGTTGTAGCCGCCTTGCGCCGCCTGCTCAAGGTCGTGCGCTTGCTGACAGTTCACGCACAGGTGCACGCCCGGCACCGCCTTACGGCGTGCCTCGGGGATGGGTGCATCGCACTCTTCGCAGTGCGTCAGGCTCGGGCCCCGATGCAGCTGGCTCCGTGCGCGCTTGACCGCATCCTCGACGGTTGCATCGATCTGGTCCTGTACCGCCCCATCACCTGCCCATCCGGTCGCCATGTTCGCCTCGGCTTGTCTGCTCAGAACCGGAATATGGGCATGCGCGCGGGCAAATCCAAGCCGGACGTGCACAGCGCGCTCAAATCGGGTGCTTTAGCATCCGCTCATTCGCACCCTTCGAGGAAGTCGCAATGGAACAACACGTCCACCCGTTCTCCGAATTATTCGCCCAGCTGGGCCTGCCGTCCGATGAGGTCAGCATCCGCAGTTTCATCGATGAACATTCTCCGCTGCCAGGCGACATGCGCCTGGAGGAAGCGCGGTTCTGGACGCCGGCACAGGCGCAGTTATTGCGTGAAGAGCGCCTCGACGATGCCGACTGGATCGTGACCATCGATCAACTCAATATTGCCCTGCACACCACCGCCGAGGATACCGGCGTCTGATCTGCGCAAAAACGCGGCGATCGCCCTGCGCTAGACCTCGCTTGCGGCCCGGATTGTCGGTGGGTCGGTTCCCCAGATTGCAGCAACAAAAAAAGAGGAGCGGCCAATGGCCGCTCCTTTGCACTTCGGGTGATGCGTCCGGCATGCGAACTGCACATCAACGCCATGCCTGGGGCATCAGGTCACCTTTTTGGCGATCGTCATGCCGAGTACGAACAGCACGATGGCGATGATGATGCCGGCCCAAAACAGGAACTTGGCAATTCCCATCGCAGCACCGGCCATGCCGCCAAACCCGAGCGCACCGGCAATCAGTCCGATGATGGCGAAAATAATGGCCCACTTGATCATGTTTGTTGTCTCCTCATCCGGCGCGGTGCCGTGTTCAGTCGTGTGCTTGCGCGGTCGTGCCGCAAAACATGCATTGCACGCTACTCACCCGGATGTGCCGCATTCGTGAATACACCTGACACACGATGTCATAGTCACGCCTGTAGATTCGCCAGCAGCGCCCGCATCGGTGATCATGCGTACCTTGCAGCAATCGATTGGCATGGACACTCTTCGCTATCTCGCCGGTTACCCGCCCGCCGTCCTGGATCAGGTGCGCGAGCTAATTGCGCAGGACAAACTCGCACTGGTGCTGGCGCGCCGCTATCCGGATCGCCACTGCATCCGCACCGATCGCCAGTTGTACGACTACGTCAAGGCCATGAAGGAGCGCTACATGCGCTCCTCGCCCACCCTGCACAAGGCGCTCTACGACAACCATCTGCAGGTGGTGAAGCATGCGCTGGGCACGCACACGGCGATCTCGCGCGTCCACGGCAGCCGACTCAAAGCCAGCCGCGAGATCCGCATTGCCGCGATCTTCCGCGATGCGCCCGAACCGTTCCTGCAGATGATCGTCGCCCACGAGCTGGCGCATCTGAAGGAGGCCGATCACAACAAGGCCTTCTACCAGCTGTGCAACCACATGAGCCCGGACTACCACCAACTGGAGTTCGACCTGCGCCTGTATCTGACCCACCTGGCGCTGTCCACGGACGCCTGATCGCGCACCGGCAAGCGGAGGCTGCACGTCAGCGTCAGCACCTGTCCGGGGGGGCGACCGGTCACCGTGTGGTACGACCGGGCTGCACTGATCCTCGGCAATGCTGTGCTCCACCCGGCCTTGGGTAACATCTGCGCCTGCCCGAGGTTGAGCGCGACAGCGTTGGCGGCGTCTCCTAGAATGCGGCCATGCAGGCACCATCCCTCCAGCAGCTCGCCCACGCCGCGCAGAGTGCGCAACCTGCGGCAATGACGGCATTGGGACATGCGTTGGTGCGCGCAGGGCAGACCGAGCAGGCCCTGGACTGGTACACGCGTAGTGCAGCCGCAGGCGATGCCAGCGCGCAGATCGAAGCCGGCCGCATGCTGGCCTACGGTGTCGGTTGCGAGGTCGACGTGGCCCAGGCGCTGGAACACTGGCAACACGCCGAACGCCAGAATGTCGCGTCAGCGCGCTATCTGTTGGCGACCCTGGCCATCACCGACGACCGGTTGACGCTGGACACGCAGGCGGAATCCGGCTTGCACGCAGCGGCCGCAGTCGACTACCCGCCCGCGCTGCGCGCGCTGGCTATCCAGCACGGCCGGATCGACCACCCCGCGCAGCAACGCAGCTGCGTTGCCTTGCTGGAACGCGCCGCCGCAGCCGGCGATGCACTGGCTGCGGCGCTGCTGGCCGAACGCCTGCTGCGTGGCGAAGGCGTCCCGCCGCAACCCGAGGCTGCGGCGCAGCTGCTGCGGCAACTGCAACCGCTGGGTATTGCCGCGCCGCCCGCCGTGCGGATCACGCCACCGGATCCGGTCGGCAACGACCAGCGCATCGGTTTCGCTGCCCGACATGTCGCGACGCGCCGCCACGACGCGCCCGTGATCGAAGAAGTCTGCGGCGTGCTGTCTGCCGACGAGTGCCGCTTGTTGATGCTGCTGGCGCGGCCGCACCTGCGCGCCTCCGAGGTGGTCGACGCCGACGATGCGAGCACGCGCCGTGCGCCGATCCGCACCAGTCGCGGCGCCACGCTGGATCCCATCCTCGAGGACTTCGCCGCACGTGCGGCACAGGCGCGTGTAGCGGCCTGCGCGCAGCTGCCGCTGACCCATGCCGAAGCGCTGTCGGTCCTGTGCTACGCGCCGGGTGAGCAGTACCGCGCGCATCGCGACTATCTGCCGCCCGGCACGATCGCCGCCGACCGTCCCACTGCCGGCAATCGTCTGCGCACCGCTTGCGTCTACCTCAACGACGTCGACGCAGGGGGCGACACCGACTTTCCGGTCGCGGGCGTGCGCGTGTGTCCACGTGCCGGGTCGGTGGTGTGCTTCGACAATCTGCATGCCGACGGCCGCCCCGATCCCGACTCGCTGCACGCCGGCCTGCCGGTCAGCGCAGGGAGCAAATGGTTGGGAACCCTGTGGTTTCGGCAGCGGCGCTATCGGCATTGGTGAACAGATTCATACACCAGCCCCCGTCGACGTGGTTTAAAATGTTGCGGCGCGACGTGATCGGACAGGGTCTGCAAACGTCGCGTTTTTTGTTTCCCATTGCACGGGTTCCGGCCCGGCCTCAGGGAAGGCACATCACGCAGCCCCGCGGAGCCTTCGATGCTTTTCGAAACCCTCGACACCACCGGCCACGAGCAGGTGATCTTCTGTCACAACCGCGACGCCGGCCTGAAAGCGATCATCGCGCTGCACAGCACCCGGCTCGGGCCCGCGTTGGGTGGCGTGCGCATGCGCCCCTATCCCAATAGCGAGGCGGCGCTCAACGATGCGCTGCGGCTCAGCCGCACCATGACCTACAAGAACGCGTTGGCGGGATTGAATGTCGGCGGCGGCAAGGCGGTGATCATCGGCGACCCCAGGAGCGACAAGAGCGAGGCGCTGTTTCGCGCATTCGGCCGTTTTGTCGACACCCTTGGCGGGCGCTACATCACCTCCGAAGACGTCGGCACCGATGTCAGCGACATGGAACAGATCTATCTGGAGAGCGAGTACGTCACCGGCGTCCACCAGGTGCATCGCGGCTCCGGCGACCCGGCCCCATTCACCGCCTACGGTGCGTTGCAGGCGTTGATGGCTTCGCTCAATCGCAGGCTCGGCCACGAGGAAGTCGGCAAGGCCAGCATCGCGATCCAGGGCCTGGGCCATATCGGCATGGAGCTGGTGAAACTGCTCAAGGAGCGCGGCGCCAAACTCTATGTGGCCGATCTGAACCCGGCACTGGTGGACCGCGCGGTGGCCGAATACGGTGCAGAAGGGGTCGGCATCGAGGAGATTTATGAAGTGCCGGCCGATGTGTTCGCACCCTGCGCGCTGGAAGGGGCGATCAACGAAGACACGCTGCCGCGGCTGAAGGCCAAGATCATCTGCGGCACCGCCAACAACCAGCTTGCCAGCGCCGCCATCGGCGAAGAGTTGCACAAGCGCGGCATCCTGTATGCGCCCGATTACGTGGTCAATGCCGGTGGCGTAATGAACGTGTCGCTGGAGATCGACGGCTACAACCGCGAACGTGCGATGCGCTTGATCCGCAGCATCTATCACAACCTGGAAAAGGTATTCGACCTGTCCACCCGGCTGGGGGTAGCGCCGCAGCAGGCGGCCGACCAGATTGCCGAGGCGCGTATCGAGGCCATCAGCAAGCTCAAACTGCCGCTGGGCCGCACCGCACCGCGCTTTCTGCACAAGCTGCGCGGCGAGTGACCCACCTGTCCAGGCACGCTGCCCGGACAGGTGACCTACCGATCCACACGACCGCTCACCCAGGCCACGCGCCGATCAGAAATCGGCGCTGTAGCGCAGGCTCAGCGCGCGATCGTCGCCGCGCTCGCCCACCCGTTGGTCGTAGCCGAAGCGCAACTGGCTCTGCGGCCCCAACGGCGCGGCCGCGGTGATGCCGAACAGACCACCCGAGCGCGCCGGCTGCATGCCGCGCAACGGCGCCCAGGCGTCTACGCCGATGAAGCTGGCATCCAGCGTCAGGCCGTCGCTGCGCAACGCCTGCTGCCATTCGGCATAACCGCCGAGCTGCACGCCGCGCCAGCGATAGGACGAACGCAGGCCGGCCAGCACCTGGGTGCGCGAGGAGGTGCTGGCATCGGCGCGCAAGCCGAAGCCGTCGCCACCGCTTTCGCGGAATCCTTCGCTGCGCAGACGCACGTAATCCAGCCCCATATAGGGCGTCAGGCTGGCGCGCACGCCACCCAGGCGATACCCGGCTTCCAGGTTGCCGCTGAGGTAACTGCCGCTGTAGTCACTGAAGGCACTGCTGCGGTCTTGGCCCAACTGCAGGCTGCGCTCGATCTGCCGGTTGACGTTGCCGAACCCCAACTGGCTCAGCGTGTACGCCGACCCCAGCGTGGTGCCCCAGTACAGCTGCCCCTGCACCTGCCGATCGCGCCCGCGTGCACCGTCCAGATCGCCCAGGCTGTTGGAGCGCGTTTCGCCGAAGGCAAAGCCGGTGACTGCCCCCGATGCCAGGCGCAAGTCGTTGCCCATCATCCAGCCGGAGGTGGCGAATCCTGCGGTGGTCACGCCACCCTCGCCCGGCCCACCGAGCGCGCGTTGCCAGACGCCCAGCATGCGCGGCTGCTGCGACACCCCATCGAAATGCGAGGCCAACGCACGCCTGCCCAGATCGATGGTGTCGAAGGTCATCGCTGCCGACTCGGCATGCGCACGCCCGGACAGACTGCGCAGCGAAGCGGCGGCAGCCTTGGCATCCGGCGACTGCTGCAACGCCGCTGCGGCGCGGATAAACCCGCTGCTGATGCCGCCAGCGCCCTGCAGTTGCTGCGCATCCACCTGCTGGAACGCTTGTTCGACACGGATTGCCGAATCCATCGCCGCCGTACCGGTCATGCCAAGCGTGGCGGCAACTGCGGTGGCATTCAAGCTGCGCACGGCAAGGTACGCCGTATTGCTGTCGTACGTCAGCGAGGCATCCAGAAAGGTCACGGCCGCGCCGCGGCTGAGCGTGTCGAACGTGCCCTGCAATCCACTGCTGGCCTGCAACAGCGTGTAGGTGGCGTTGTCGACCACGTAATCGCGGCGGCCGAGTACTTGCAGATCGCCGGCAATCGTCGCGGTCCCGGTCACGTTCACCCGGTCGCCCACGTTCAACGCAAGGCGACCGTTGCTGGCCTGGGTGTAATTGCCCGTAATCGACAGCGTCGCACTGTTGACCTGCAGCGTGCCGGCGTTATCGACGCGTCCGCCGATCCTGCCCGCGCCGATCAGCGTTGCACCATTGGCGATGCCAACGCGCGCACTCTGCAGACTGGCCGTCTGCAAGGTGCCGCCCAGCACCTGGGTGTCGCCGTTGAACGTATTGGCGCCACTGCTCAACACCAGCGTGCCGGTGCCGCGTTTGGTCAGGCCACCGGTGCCACTGATGTCGTTGGCCCAGGTGGAACGCAAGGTGTTGACGGTGACATCGACCGTGCCCCAGTCAAAACGTGCCGGCCCCAGCACCGCCTTGCCGACATTGAGCAGGCCGTAGCCGAAGGTCGGGTCGACGCCGGCCGCACCCAGATCGGTGGCCGTTCCCAGTAGCGTCTGTCGCACCAGGTCGTTGTTGAAGTACGGAAACGCCTGCCACACCAGCGCAGCCGCACCGGAGACCAACGGCGCCGCAAACGAGGTGCCGCTACCGTAGAAGTAGCGGATATTGCTGGCGGTTGCATCCGGGTCGAGGAACATCGAAGTGCCCGGCGCCACCAAACAGTAGCGCATCGCCACGCCACAGGCATTGGAGTACGACGCCAGTTGCGTCGGATTGGCGGTATCCAGCGCAGCGACGACCAGCCAGCCGCGTTCCAGATCGGCAGCCGGCAGCGTGCCATTCGGGCCCAGTTGGCTGGGCAGCGCAGCGGTGTCGGACGGTTGCGATCCGGATTCGTTACCCGAAGCAAACACCACCAACCCATCGTTGCCGATGACGAACGGCCGGTATTCCTGCGCGACCTGATTGGTGACGGCCGGGTCGTTCCAATACAGCCCGCCCCAGGAATTGTTCATGATGCGCACGCCTGCGCTGATCAGATCGGCATGCACCGGACCCAGGCCAAGCGGGCCGTCGACCTCGTTGCCTTCGCCGCTGCCGTCATCGTCCGGTGCTTCGTCGCTGATGATGCGTGCCGACACCAGGCCGGCGCCACTGGCGATGCCGCCCGGCCACTGGCCCACCGCGCGCCCGGCTGCCAGTTGCGCGACCACCGTGCCGTGGCCCACGACATCGCCTGCGGCGACATTGTTCGTGCGCGGATCCACATAGATGAAGCTGTTACTGACCCGTCCCTGCAAGGCCGGATGATTGGTATTGATGCCGGTATCGATCACGCCGATGCGATAGCCCGCACCGGTGAACCCCAGCGCCTGCGCAGCGCGTGCGTTGGTCAGCGTCAAATGCGCGTCGAATGCAGGTTCCGGCGTCGTCGGCGGTGCGACCACCGGCGGAGGCGGCGGCGGCGGTGAAGTGGGCGGCGGTGGTGGCGGTGGCGACGTCGGTGGCGGTGCGGTCGGTGTACTCGGACGAATACCACCGCCCCCACCACCGCCGCCACACGCGGTCAATGCCACGGCCAACGCCGAGGCCAGGACAGTCCTGGCGACGTCTGTCTTCTTCATCTGATTGTTCTCCCCGAACCCATTCCATGGATAGGGCCCAAGCTCGGGCCCGAACGCCGTCTTTATACTGCATCCTCACACAACTGTCGCAGTCGATTGCGTAGCGGATGGCGCAACACCGGCGCGTGCTGGCGCGAACCCACCATGAGGCAGATAATCGTTTCACTTTAAACGGTATCTCCCCTATGTCCGACATCGTCATCGTTGCTGCCAAACGCACTGCCATCGGCTCGTTTCTTGGTCAATTCAACGGTGTGCCGGCGCCGACGCTCGCCGCTGCAGCGATCCGCGGCGCGCTGGCGCAGTCCGGCGTCGCGCCGGCCGACATTTCGGAAGTCATCGTTGGCTGCGTCCTGCCGGCCAACCTGGGCCAGGCGCCTGCACGGCAGGCGGCGATCGCCGCCGGTATTCCTACCTCGACCGGCGCCACCACCATCAACAAGGTATGCGGCTCGGGCATGAAGGCGATCATGTTCGGGCACGACCTGATCAAGGCCGGTTCGGCCAGCATCGTGGTCGCTGGCGGCATGGAGTCGATGAGCAATGCGCCGCATCTGCTACCCAATTCGCGCACCGGCAACCGCTACGGCAACTTCCAGGCGGTCGACCACATGGCCTGGGATGGTCTGACCAATCCCTACGACGGCCAGGCGATGGGCGTATTCGGCGAGGCCACTGCCGAGAAGTTCGGTTTCAGCCGCGCCGATCAGGATGCGTTTGCGATCGCCTCGGTCGAACGCGCGCAGGCTGCGCAGCGCAGCGGTGCGTTCGCCGATGAAATCGTTCCGGTCGCGGTGACCACGCGCAAGGGCGAGGTGGTCGTCGACAGCGACGAGCAGCCCGGTAAATCAGACATCGCCAAGATCCCGACCCTGAAGCCGGCCTTCAAGAAGGACGGCAGCGTCACCGCCGCCAGTTCGTCGAGCATCTCCGATGGCGCGGCGATCACCGTGCTCATGCGCGCAGACGAGGCGCAACGTCGTGGCATCGCACCATTGGCGCGCATCGTGGGCCATGTCACCCATTCGCAGGAACCTGAGTGGTTCACCACCGCGCCGGTCGCTGCGATCCAGACGTTGATCGGCAAGGTCGGCTGGCAATTGGACGAAGTGGACCTGTTTGAAATCAACGAAGCATTCGCGGTGGTGGCAATGACGCCGATCGCCGAGCTGGGCATTTCCCACGCGAAGGTCAACGTCAACGGCGGCGCTTGCGCATTGGGGCATCCGATCGGCGCTTCTGGCGCCCGCCTGGTGGTGACATTGGTGAATGCGTTGCGCATGCGCGGTGGCAAGCGCGGAATTGCGACTCTGTGCATCGGCGGCGGCGAGGCGACCGCCATCGCTATCGAATTGATTTAATTGTTTTTAACGGCGATTTTGCAAAACTGAATGCGCGCACGCTTGACACTGGTCTTTGGACCGTCATCATGTCGGGGGCGCGCAATAGCG
This sequence comes from Xanthomonas sp. CFBP 8151, assembly GCF_011761885.1. Lineage (NCBI taxonomy): Bacteria > Pseudomonadati > Pseudomonadota > Gammaproteobacteria > Lysobacterales > Lysobacteraceae > Xanthomonas > Xanthomonas sp. CFBP 8151. The sequence goes on along the minus strand of NZ_JAASQZ010000003.1, from coordinate 112,180 downwards.
CGTTGCCTAATCTAACGACGAGGATTGAAACAATGACCATTAACAAGCTGCTGATCGCAATGGCTCTGGGCCTGGCCCTGACCGCTTGCTCGAAGCCGGAACAGGCTCAGGACGCTGCTTCTTCGGCTAACGAAGCTGCTGCCGACGCTCAGACCGCTGCTGACCAGGCTGCTGCCTCGGGCTCGCAGTCGGCTGACGCCGCTCAGTCTGCTGCCAACACCGCTGCTGCTTCGGCTGACACCGCTGCTGACGCTGCCCAGGCTGCTTCCGGCGCTGCCACCGACGCTGCTGCCGAGCAGGCTGCCGACGCTGCCAAGACGGCTGAAGACACCGCCGAAGCCGCTAAGGACACCGCCGAAGAAGCCAAGAAGTAATCACTTCTTAGCTCCAAGCGAGTTCGGAAAAAGCCGCTGGTCTCCAGCGGCTTTTTCTTTGCCTGCGATTTACCGGTGATGGGCTGCGTCGCCGGCCAGCCGTCGAACCCGTGCCGTGTCAGGACATGTACAACGCATGCCGCCAACTGGCTGAACGGACAACAGCACATTGACGCCGGCTGCATCCGGCCCTGCATAAGCTCCGCCTTCCAACACCGGAACAGGAACAGGACCACCCATGAAGACGATCCGCATGCTGTCGTTGAGCGCCATCGCCACTTTCACTCTCGCCGCTTGCCAAGGCCCCGACGCTGAGCAGGCGCAACGCGACGCCGCCTCCGCTGCCAAGCATGCGGCGGCGGCGACCGAACAAGCCGCCGATCGCGCCGCCGTGCAGGCCAAGGCCGCCACAGCCGATGCACGCGTGGCAGCACGCGAACTGGCCGCCGACGCGAGCCGCGCAACCGCCAATGCCGCGGACGCCACCGCAGACAAGACCCGCGAGATGGCTAACAAGGCCGAGCAGAACGCCGACAAGCACGACGCTGAACATCCGCAGCGCTGATCGACCGCGTGACCGTGTCGACACTTTGCAGACGCGCCGGCCACTTTGCGCCGGCGCGTTCGCTTCCTGCCACCGGCGACCTCGTGTTGTCCATGCTGGCACGCTAGCATCCGCCCATGCCTGCCTCCTTTACCGTGCGCCGCCGCAACCAGCTGGCGCTGGTCTTTTCCGCGCTGGTCTTCATTGCCATCGGCGCCGGCATCTTCGTCGGCGCACGCCGCTCGCTGGCCGATGCTGCCTGGGTGTCCCATACGCATGAAGTGATCGGCCGGATCGATGAGATCCAGGCGCGCGTGCTGGACGCCGAATCGGCGCAGCGCGGTTTTCTGCTGACCGGCAACGATGCCTATCTGCTGGACTATCAGGCCAGCGTCGAGCGCCTGCCAATCCTGCTCGGCAACCTGCGTCGCCTGATTGCCGACAACCCCGCTCAGGTGCAGAACCTGGATACCTTGCGGCGGTTGGTGGAGATGCGACTGCAGCAGATCCAGCACGTGCTCGACGTGTACGTGCAGGCCGGTCTGGAGCCCGCGCGTGCCGGCATCCGGCAGAGCGCCTTCCGCACCACCAGTGCGATCCGCGAGCAAGCGCTGACCATGGTGCAACGCGAGCAGGAATTGTTGGTGCAACGCGCCGAAAGCAGCCGGCGCAGTGCGGCCTTGTTGCTGGCGCTGGCACTGGCCGGCATCCCGTTCGGACTGGCGGTGGTCGGCACCGTCTATGCCTTGCTGATGCGCGAACTGCGGCATCGCTCGCAGGCCGAGAAGCTGGCAGCGCAGGCCATTCGCGAGTTGGGCGACAGCGTCGTTGCGCTGCAACGCAGTACTGCCGATCTCAACCTGCTCAGCCGCTATACCGGCTTGCTGCAAAGCTGCATCAGCGCAGAAGAGGCGCTGGTGGTGACCAGCCGCACCCTGGCCAGCCTGCTGCCGGGCGTTGCCGGAAGCGTGTATCTGCTGCGCTCTTCGCAGGATCGCGCTGAGGCGATCAGTCACTGGGGCGAGCCGCTGGTGCACAGTGCGCCGCATCTTCTGCCTGAACAGTGCTGGGCGCTGCGCCGTGGTCAACCGCACATCATCGACGACCTGAGCCGGGACGCACCGTGTGCGCATATCGGCGCGCCCGAGCACGACACCTGCGTCACCACCGCATGCCTGCCGATGTCCGCGCAAGGCACCCAACTTGGATTCCTGTTCTTGTCTTCGACGGGTCCGGGGCCGATGCCACGTCTGGAGATCGCCGAGGCGGCCGCCGAACAGCTGTCGCTGGCACTGAGCAATCTGCGCCTGCGCGAATCGCTGCGCAGGCAGTCGATTCGCGACCCACTGACCGGGTTGTACAACCGCCGCTATCTGGAAGAATCGCTCAGCCACGAACTGGCGCGTTGCGCACGCCGTGGCCTGCCGTTGTCGGTGCTGATGCTAGACGTGGACCACTTCAAGCAATTCAACGACAGCCAGGGGCATGCCGGCGGCGATCTGCTGCTGGCGGCGCTGGGCGAGTTGCTGCTGACCCGGCTGCGTGCCGAAGACGTCGCCTGCCGCTACGGGGGCGAAGAGTTCACGGTCATTCTTCCCGAGGCCGATGGCGTCCGGGCACTGCGTGTGGCCGAGGACATTCGCGGCTATATCGCGGCCCTGGCAGTCAGCGACGGCCTGCGCTCGTTGCCGCGGGTGACGGCCTCGATCGGCGTGGCCAGCTTTCCGGCCGATGGTGAGTTGGCTGCGAGCCTGCTCCAGAAAGCCGATGCGGCCTTGTATGTCGCCAAGCATGGTGGCCGCAACCGGGTCGCGCGGCATGGCGCTGCCACGCACGCGCCGGACTGAGCAGGCGCGCCATCGACGTCGGTTTGCGTAATCGGTCACACAAAAGATCGGTTCACGCGGCGATAGTCGGTTTTGACCCCCCAGCGAGGCAGTCAGATGTCGATGTGGCGCGATCAAGCTCCCAACAAGAAAGACGGCGTTCCCGCAGCGCCTGAGGTCCCGGCTGCCGATGGGCGGCTGTTTACTGCCGAGGCCAGCCCGACGCCGCCGGTCCCTGCAGCCGCGCCACCAAGCGCCACGCCCGCCGCGGCCACACCGCAGCGGCATAGCGAGGCCAAGGAATCGCTGATTGCCGCCGACATCAGCATCGAAGGCAAGATCGAGGGCGCCGGCCACGTGCGTCTGGCCGGTCGCTTCAAGGGCGATGTCAACGTCAAGGGCGATCTCACCATCGAGCGCGGCGCCAAGCTCAACGGCGGGGTGCGCGCCAACACGGTGATCATTGCCGGAGAGCTGGAGGGCAATATCGAATCGGCCGCGCAGGTGGAGCTGCAGACCTCCGGCGTGCTGGTCGGCGACGTCAAGGCCGGCAGCCTGACCGTGGCCTCGGGGGCGCGCATGCGCGGCCAGGCCGATTTCGGCTGGGGCGAGGACACCGGCAAACCGGTCGGTGCAGCCAAGCCGGTCGTCAGCGGAGACAACGACGCCACATGAGTGCGCCCCGCCCGGGCACGCCCGGTGCCACGCGCAGCTGCCCGCACTGCAAGGCGACGATTCTGGAAAGCGCCAGCGTCTGCCCTGCGTGCAGGCATCACCTGCGCTTCGACTCGGCCGCGGCGCAGCACGCACAGCCGGCACCGATCGTGCCGCTCAAGGTCGATGGCACCATTCGCCATCCTGCCGATGGCGATCCATGGGAATACACCGTGGTGGTGGTGGTGCGTAACGGCAAGGGCGAAGAGATTCGGCGCCAGATCGTGGATGTCGGCGCGATGCAGCGCGGCGAAGAACGCGGCTTTACGCTGGCGGTGGAGGCGACAGCGGTGCGTGTGCCTGGGCGGCGGTCGCGGCATTAGGGTGCTGGGATTGGGGATTGGGGATTGGGGATTGGGGATTGGGGATTGGGGATTGGGGATTGGGGATTGTGAATCGGGAATCGGGAATCGGGAATCGGGAATCGGCGTGGATGATGCGGGCCAGCGCCTGCGTGGGTGTTCGATTTCCGAGTCTTGACGGATTATTCCGATGCGGAACGGTGCGAGGTATCGGCGTGCGTGCTGCATTGAAGGCCAGCTCACGCCACGCCAGGCGCTTGATCGATTCATTGGCCTTGCATTGATCGCGCATTGGCTCGATTAGCGATTGCGATCTGCAGGCCTTGCCGCACCGGTGCACCGAGGCATGCCATTCCCATTCTCAGGATCTGCACACCGGCTTGGCCAGAGTTGCCGCATGCGCAACGGCAACGAACAACTTGGCGATCTGGTGGTGCTTGGCCCCGAAGGCCTGTATTGCCCGCAGGGCGATTTCCATATCGATCCCTGGCGGCCGGTGGCGCGTGCGGTGATCACCCACGGACACGGCGACCACGCGCGCGGCGGAATGGGCGAATACCATTGCACGCACGAAAGTCTGCCGATCCTGCAGTGGCGCCTGGGCGAGCAGGTCTATCACACGCATGCCGACGGTGAAGCGTTCGATCTGGGACGTGCGCGGGTGTCGTTGCATCCGGCCGGACATGTGCTCGGCTCGGCGCAGGTGCGCATCGAGGTGGATGGCGAAGTCTGGGTTGCCTCGGGCGACTACAAACGCCAGCACGACCCCACCTGCAAACCGTTCGAAGTAGTGCCCTGCGACACCTTCATCACCGAGGCGACCTTCGGGCTGCCGGTGTATCGCTGGCCGGACACCTCCGACGTGGCCGCCGACATCGTCGCCTGGCGCCACGAATGCGCCGCGCGCGGCGAGGCGGCCATCCTGTACTGCTATGCCTTGGGCAAGGCGCAACGCGTGCTGGCCGAATTGCGCGCCTGGGACACGCAACCGGCGTTGCTGCATGGTGCGATCGCGGTGGGCGTGGAGGTGTATCGTCAGGCCGGCATCCCGATGCTGGACACCCAACCGGTCAGCGAGCACGCGCGTGGCGCCGACTATGCCGGGCAATTGGTGCTAGCGCCGCCATCGGCGGCGGGCAGCGCCTGGATCCGTCGCTTCCGGCATGCGCAACAGGGCTTCGCATCGGGCTGGATGCGCATTCGCGGCAATCGCCGTCGGCGCAATTACGACCGCGGTTTTGTGGTCTCCGATCATGCCGATTGGCCTGACCTGCTGCGCACCATCGAAGACACCGGCGCACGGCGGGTGATTGCCACCCACGGCAATACCGACGCGTTGATCCAGCACCTGCTGGAACGCGGCGTGGCTGCCGAGGCCTTCCGTACCGATTTCGGAGCCGAGGAATGAACCCCTTGCCTGCACGTCGTTATGCGCGCGCGCGCCCACGGATCCGTTTGACCGGTGCGCTCGCGTTCCGTCGCCATGCATTGGCATTTCGCGTGCATCGCGCACTGCCGGCGGCGGTGATCGGACCGCCACGGCCTTACCGGCGCCCGCGCTGTCTGGGCGCATTTACCCGGCGCGCGCTGGAGCTGCGTGCTGCCGACAACCGCAGCAACCTGCAGGGCCCGGCGTGAAGCGATTTGCCGCGCTGTACCGCACTCTGGATCGCAGCACCGGCACGCTCGACAAGCGTGCGGCCCTGGTCGCCTATTTCAGCAGCGCGCCGCCGTTCGATGCGGCGTGGGCGCTATACCTGCTGGCCGGTGGCAAGGTGGCCAGCACGCGCATGCGCATCGCCAGCAGCGGCGAACTGCGCGAATGGATCACCGACACCGCCGGCATCGCCGACTGGCTGGTGGCCGACAGCTACGACCATGTCGGCGATCTGGCCGAGACCTTGGCCTTGTTGCTGGATGACCCGACCACCGAAGCGGCCGATCTGCCGTTGGCCGAGTGGATCGAACAGCGGTTGCTGCCGATCGCCAACCAGGACGTGGAGGTGCGCAAGGCCTGCATCGTGCAGGCGTGGCGCAGCCTGGCCTTCGACGAGCGCCTGGTCTTCAACAAGCTGCTGACCGGGGCCCTGCGCGTGGGCGTGTCACAGCGACTGGTACAGCAGGCCCTGGCGGAAATGTCCGGGGTAGAGATCGCGCGCATTGCGCAGCGCATGCTCGGCAGCTGGCGGCCGCATCCGGGCTATCTGGCCACCCTGCTGACCGCCGAAGAACTGCCCGGCGATCGTCAACAGCCCTATCCGTTCTTTCTCGCATCGCCACTCGAAGCCGAGGTCGAGACGCTGGGCACGGTCGCTGACTGGTTGCTGGAATGGAAGTGGGACGGCATTCGCCTGCAGCTGATCCGACGGGCGGGCGACGCGGCGTTGTGGTCGCGTGGCGAGGAACGTCTGGATGGCCGTTTTCCGGAGATCGAACAGGCCGCGCTGCAGTTGCCCGACGGCACCGTCATCGATGGCGAGCTGCTGGCCTGGCAACCGGAGCAACCCTTGCCGATGCCGTTCACCGCCTTGCAAACGCGTATCCAGCGGCTCAAGCCCGGGCCGAAGACATTGGCGGCGGCGCCGGCGCGCGTGGTCGCCTACGATCTGCTCGAGCTGGATGGCGAGGATTTACGCGAGCGCCCCTTGCAGGAGCGTCGCGCATTGCTGGAAGGCGTGCTGACCACGCTCGCCGACCCGCGCATCGTCGCCTCGCCACTGGTGCAGGCCGGCGACTGGCAGGCGGCGGCGCAAGTGCGCCTGGATGCACGCGAACGCGGTGTCGAAGGACTGATGCTCAAGCGTGCCAACTCGACCTACCAGTCGGGCCGCCGACGCGGCGACTGGTGGAAATGGAAGATCGACCCGCTCACCATCGATGCGGTGCTGCTGTACGCGCAAGCCGGCCATGGCCGGCGCAGCACGCTGTATACCGACTACACCTTCGGGCTGTGGCACGAGGGCCAGCTGGTGCCGATCGCCAAGGCCTACTCGGGTCTGGACGACAAGGAGATCCTGCAACTGGATCGCTGGATCCGCGCCAATACCACCGAGCGCTTCGGCCCGGTGCGTGCGGTCACCGCGCATCATGTCTTCGAACTGGGGTTCGAAGCGGTCAACCGCAGCGCGCGGCACAAATCCGGCATTGCCGTGCGTTTTCCGCGCATTCTGCGCTGGCGGCACGACAAACCGATGCGCGAGGCCGATCACCTGAGCAGCCTGCAGGCGCTGGCACGGTGAGTGCTGCGCCGCAGACACGCGGCACGCCCCTGCAACAATGGCGTGCCTGGTTCGCGCAGCGCGGTTGGGCGCCGTTGCCGTTTCAACGCGATGTGTGGAAGCGCTATCTGGCCGGCGAATCCGGCTTGCTGCATACGCCCACCGGCAGCGGCAAGACGCTGGCGGCCTTCGGTGGGCCGCTGCTGGAGGCCCTGTCCATACGTGGACGCAAGCCGGCGATCAAGCCAGCCACCACGACCGCACGACGCCAGCAGCAACGCACGCTGCAGGTGCTGTGGATCACGCCCTTGCGCGCGCTTGCTGCCGATACCGCACGCGCCCTGCGCGAGCCGGTGGAGGCCTTGGGGCTGGATTGGCAGGTGGGCCTGCGTACCGGCGATGCCAGCGCGCGCGACAAGCGGCTGGCGCGCAGCGGCAAGCTCGACGTACTGGTCACCACGCCCGAATCGCTGGCCTTGCTGTTGTCGTATCCCGACACCGCGCCGCAGTTGTCGGCGCTGCGCTGCGTGATCGTCGACGAATGGCATGAGCTGCTCGGCAACAAGCGCGGCGTGCTGCTGCAGCTGTGCCTGGCGCGGCTGCGTGGCTGGGCGCCGCAGCTGCGCATCTGGGGCCTGTCGGCAACGCTGGGCAATCTGGCGCAGGCGCGCGACGTGCTGTTGCCGCATCGCCCCGATGCCGCGCTGGTGTCGGGCGTCAAACCCCGCGCGATGACCTTGGAGACGCTGCTGCCCGACAGCGGCGAGCGTTTTCCGTGGGCCGGGCATCTGGGTCTGGCGCAGCTGGCGCGCGTGTTGCAGAAGATCATGCAGCAACGCACCAGCCTGGTGTTTACCAATACGCGCGCACAGGCCGAGTTGTGGCATCAGGCCTTGAGCGCGGTGTGGCCGGACGATCTGGCCACGCTCGCGCTGCATCACGGTTCGCTGGACCCGTCCTTGCGTGCGGCGGCCGAACAAGGCTTGCGCGACGGCAGCCTGCGTTGCGTGGTCGCCACCTCCAGCCTGGACCTGGGCGTGGACTTCCCGGCTGTCGATCAGGTGCTGCAGGTCGGCAGTCCCAAGGGCATTGCACGCCTGCTGCAACGTGCCGGCCGCGCGCGCCACCGTCCGGGCGAATCCGGGCATGTGGTGTGCGTGCCCTCGCATGCGCTGGAACTGGTGGAATACGCCGCAGCGCGGCGCGCCATCGTGCATGGCCAGATCGAAGCGCGACCGCCACCGCGCCTGTCGCTGGACGTGCTGGCGCAGCACTGCGTCACCCTGGCACTGGGCGGCGGCTTTCAGGCCGATGCCTTGTTTGAGCAAGTGCGCGGCACCGATGCATTTGCGGCGCTGGATCACGCTACCTGGCAGGCGGTGCTGGACTTCATCGTGCAAGGCGGCAGCGCGCTGGCGCATTACCCGGATTTCCATAAGGTCGTGCGCGACGAAGAAGGCGTGTATCGCGTCATCGATCGGCGCGTCGCGCTGCGGCATCGCTTGTCCATCGGCACGATCACCAGCGACGGCAGCGTGCGCGTGCAGTTCCTGCGCGGCGGGCGCCTGGGTGCGGTGGAAGAACAGTTCGTCGGCCGCCTGCGCCGTGGCGATCGTTTTCAATTCGCCGGCCGTCTGCTGGAGCTGGTGCGGCTGGAAGACATGACCGCCTACGTGCGCGTGGCCAAGGGCGGCAGCGGCGTGGTGCCCAAGTGGATGGGCGGACGCATGCCGTTGTCGTCGGCACTGGGCCGCGAGGTCGAAGCGGTGTTTGCCGATCCCGGCGACGCACCGGAAATGCAGGCGCTGGCACCGTTGCTGCGCCTGCAGGCGCAGCTGTCCTCGCTGCCCGGCCCTGACCATTTGGTGGTGGAAAGCATCAAGGCGCGCGATGGCCGGCACGTGTTCGTGTATCCCTTCGCCGGCCGCCAGGTCAATGAAGGCCTGGCTGCGTTGCTTGCAGCGCGCTGGGGCCGGCGTCAGCGTAATACATTCAGTTTTGCTGCCAACGACTACGGTTTCGTGTTGTCGCCGGCGCAGGATGTGGAACTGGATGCGGGCGTCCTGCAGGCGCTGCTGTCGCCGGAGGGCTTGTTCGCCGATCTGCGCGACAGCCTCAACCTGGGCGAACTGGCGCGCCGCCAGTTCCGCGAGATCGCGCGCGTCGCCGGCTTGCTGTCGCCCTCGCTGCCCGGTCGTGCACCACGCAGCCTGCGTCAGCTGCAGGCCTCCAGCGGATTGCTGTACGACGTGTTGCAGCGTTTCGATCCCGATCATCTGTTGCTTGCCCAGGCCGAGCGCGAAGTGTTCGAAGGCCAGCTCGAACTGGCGCGGCTTGCGCATGCCTTGGAAGATTGCGCGCGGCGCGAACTGCGCCTGTGCAAACCGCGCAGCCTCACCCCATTGTCGTTTCCGTTATGGGCCGAACGCGTGCGCGGCCAACTGAGTACCGAAGACTGGAAGGCCCGCGTGTTGCGCGCTGCCGAACAACTGGAGCGTAAACATGGGCGATAGCGTGCAGCTGCAGCTGGCCGGCGAAACAGTGGAACTGCTCGGCGAACGCGCACTGTATCGACCGGCGCAGCGCGCCTTGCTGATCGCCGACCTGCATCTGGGCAAGGCCGATGTGTTCCGTCGCGCCGGCATCGGGATGCCGGCCGGCGGCACTGCGCACGATCTGGAGCGGCTGGATGTGCTGCTGGAACGGCGCGCCGTGGACGCGTTGTGGATCCTCGGCGACCTGCTGCACGGACCGGTGCCGCGCGCGGCCTGGCATCGTCGCTGGAGCGCCTGGCGCGAGCGCCATTGCGCCTTGCGCGTGATCGCCATCCGCGGCAATCACGACCGCGCATTGGCGGGCGCCGATCTGCATATCGAGGCGGCCGGCGAACAGGTCGAAGATGGCCCCTTCGTGCTGCGCCACGATCCACTGCCGCATCCGACCGGGCACGTGCTGTGCGGGCATCTGCATCCGCTGGCCGCGCTGCCCGGCATGTCGCGTCGCTGGCCGGCGTTCTGGCTGCGCGAGCGCGTCACCATCCTGCCGGCGTTCTCGCATTTCACCGCGGGCATCGTGCCAACGCTGGTCGAAGGCGAACGTCTGGTTGCTTGCGTGGAGGACGATGCGCTGGCATTGCCGGTGCGTTAACGGGCGCGGCGCTGCGTGGACCGATGCTTCATCTATGCGGCCGCTTCGGCGTTGTCGACGTCAACACGCGGCACCGGTTGCGACAACGCATCCACAAACTCCGGCGCCAATGCCAACTTGCCGAACCAGCCGTGCTGGGTCCCGCTGAGCACGCGCATATGCCCGCGTCCTCCGGGCACGCGTCCCATCGGGCGCATCAGCAGATCGCGTCCGTGCGCCCAGAGATCGCGTTCGGACTGGAACAGCGGCGTCAGCCAACGACTCCAGCGGTGATAGATCGCCACATGCGCCTGCCGCTCGCGCTGATAGTGCTGCAAGGCCGCATCCAGATCGGCGCCGACCCGCAGCGCGTCGCGCATCGCCAACGCATCCAGCAGCGCCATGTTGACGCCCTGCCCCAGCTGCGGACTCATCGCATGCGCGGCATCGCCGGCCAGCACGAAACGGCCGCGATGCCAGCGCGTCACCACCGCGTCGCGATAACTCGCACGCGCCAATGCGCCATGCACCTGCACGCTGTCCAGACGCGCATGCGCCTGCGGCCACATCTGCGCGATCTCCTCGCGCCACGCGGCAATGCCGCGCTGTTCCCAGGCGACAAAATCGTTGCACGGCAGGCTCCAGAAAAAACTCAGCCGCGGGGTGGCGTCGCCCGGACGCGTGCCCACCGGCAGCAGGCCGATCATCTTGCGCGCGCCGATATAGCGCTGGCGCAACGCATCGACAAACGGCCAGTCCTCGCATGGCAACAGACACCACAACGCGCCCCACGGATACACCCGATCCAGCCGTGTGCCCTGCGCCTGCGCACGCAAGTTCGATGCAGAACCATCGGCGGCGATGATCAGATCGTAGGGACCATGCCACTGCCCGCGCTGGTCCTGCACGCGCACGCCGTCGTGATCGATCGCGTTGATCTGGGTATCCACGTGCAGTTGCGCGTGCTCCGGCCAGGCCTCGCGCAACAGCGTAAACAAGGCGCCGCGCTGCATTCCCAGGCCCATCAGCCGCGCATCCAGATCGCGGTACTGCATGTCCATCACCGCGCGTCCGCACGGCGTTTCGCCATACAGCCGGCGCACCGGTGCGCCATGCGCGAGCGCCTGCGGCAGCAAGCCCATCTTCCACAGCACCTGCAACCCGCTGGGCTGCAGCAGGAAGCCCGCTCCCACCGGCCCGGGCGTGGCGGCACGTTCAAACACGTCCATCCGGTGCCCGTCGGCGCCCAGCAGCACGGCCAGCGCCTGTCCCGCCGTTCCATAGCCCACTACCGCAATCCGCAATGCTTGCTGCATGTCCTTCGCTCTCTGGATGGCACCTGCCATGCAGGGACCGCTGCAAAAAAAACCCCGCCGTGGCGGGGTTCTTCAACCGCACAATCGAGTCACGTCACTCGACCGGCGTGATGTTCGAAGCCTGGGCACCCTTCGGGCCCTGGGTCACGTCATAACTGACGCGCTGGCCTTCCTGCAGGCTGCGGAAGCCCTTGGAGTTGATCGCGGAGAAGTGCGCGAAGACATCGGCGCTGCCGTCCTCCGGTGAGATGAAGCCAAATCCCTTGGCGTCGTTGAACCACTTGACGGTACCGTTCGGCATGGTGATGCGAGACCTTTGCAATAATTAATGGGTGGTGTACGGCGATGCGTACGCGCCGAGTATGCAAAGCTTATGCCCCGATGACAATCACCCGCGTGCAAGTTCGCCGATCAACTCCGGCAATCCGGACGAGGCGGCATCCACGTTGGCCAACACCTCCGCCATGGTGATTTCCTGCGCGTCGCCACAGCCGGCCGCCCAGTTGGCCACGATCGCCAAACACGCATATTCCAGGCCTTTTTCGCGTGCCAGACCCGCTTCGGGCATGCCGGTCATACCGACCAGATCGCAGCCGTCGCGACGCATGCGGGCGATCTCTGCAATCGTTTCCAGCCGCGGCCCCTGGGTTGCGCCGTAGCATCCGCCGGCAACCATCGTAACGCCGGTCACCTTGGCGGCGGCAATGACCTTGCTGCGAAACATCGGCGAATACGGATGACCGAAATCCACGTGCTGCACCTCGCTGCCTGGCTCTTCGCAGAAGGTGGACACGCGGCCCCAGGTGTAATCGATCAGCTGGTCCGGACAGGCCAGCACGCGCGGACCGAACTGCTCGGTGATGCCGCCGACGGTGTTGAGCGCCAGTACGCGCGCAGCACCGATTTGCTGCAGCGCAGCGACGTTTGCGCGGTAATTCACCTTGTGCGGCGGCAGCGAATGGCCCTCGCCATGCCGCGCCAGGAACGCCACGCGGTGGCCCAGCAACATGCCCACCCGGATCGGGCCGGAGGGCGCGCCATACGGCGTCTCGATGACATGCGTCTGCACCTGGTCCAGCTGTGCGAGCTTGTAGACGCCGGTGCCGCCGATGACGGCCAATGCGATGGAATTGGAGGACACAAGCAACCTCTGCAACGAAAGACAGGACGGTGGCGCGCAGGCCTGCGCGCCGGGCTGCCCGCAGCGACGCGGGCAAACTGCGGCAGTTACTGCTTCATCGCGTAAATGGCGGGAATGCCGCGCAGCTGCTCGTTGACGTCCATGCCGAAGCCGAACACGTAACGGTCGGCCACTTCCACGCCCACATAGTCGGCGGCCACGCCGGGCACGCAGCGGTCGTGACGCTTGACGGTCAACACCGCCACGCGCACGTCGGTGGCGCCCTGCTCCAGGCACCACTGGCGCACGCCCTGCAGCGTGTAGCCCTCGTCGAGGATGTCGTCGACCAGGATCACCCGGCGGCCGAACAGCGCAGTGGCCGGACGGTGCTTCCACACCAGCTCGCCGCCGGTGGTTTCGCCGCGATAACGGGTGGCGTGCAGGTAATCGAACTGCAGGTCCTGGCCGCGTGCGCCCAGCTCCAGCGCCAGCTGGCCGGAGAACGGCAACGCGCCGTGCATGATGGTGAGATACACCGGCACTTCGCCGGCATAGTCGCGCGCGATCGCGTCGGCAATGCCGGCGACCGCCGCATCGATGGCGGGGCGGTCGACCAGCAGGTCGGCTTGGGCCAGGGCCTGGGAAATGGTGAGCGTGGACATCAGGCAGTTGTTCCGAAAAAGGCGGAAAGGGGAGTGGTGAATGAGGTGTCGGAGCCGGCGAGCAGGCCATCCCAGCCCAGCGCGCCGCGTCCGATCAGGCCGATCAATGCTGCGGTATTGAGGCTGCGGCCGGCCACGGCCTGCAGCGATTCGTCGACCAGTTCCGGGTGGCAGACCAGCACCACGTCGCAGCCGGCATCCAGATGCGCATGCACCCGGCCCGCCACGCCGCCGGCGCTGAACGAGGCGGCCATGCCGATGTCGTCGGAGAACACCACGCCGCGAAACCCCAGTTGCCCGCGCAGGATCTGCTCGATCCAGCGCTGCGAATAGCCGGCCGGTTCCGCGGCGACCTGCGGATAGACCACGTGCGCCATCATCACCGCATCGGCGCCGGCCTCGATGCCGGCCATAAACGGCAGCAGATCTTCGGCCAACAGGACCTCCAGCGGGCGCGGGTCGCTGGCATGGTCGACGTGGGTGTCTTCCAGCACGGTGCCGTGGCCGGGGAAATGCTTGAGCGTGGCGGCCATGCCGGCAGCGTGCAGCGCCTGCACATAGGCGCGGGTGAAGCTGGCCACGATCTGCGGGTCGTCGCTGAATGCGCGATCGCCGATGGCGCGGTTGCCACGGCCCAGATCCACCACCGGTGCGAAGCTCAGGTCCACACCGCTGGCACGCACTTCGCTGGCCATCAGCTGCGCATGCGCGCGCGCCGCAGCGAGCGCGGCTTCGGGGTCCTGCGCGTACTGCGCGCCGAAGCTCTGCAGCGGCGCCAGGGCGCTGTAGCCGTCGCGAAAGCGCTGTACGCGCCCGCCTTCCTGGTCGACGCAGATCAGCACCGGGCGCGGTGCGGCCGCGCGGATGGATGCGGACAGCTCGGCCACCTGCGTGCGCGAGGCGAAGTTGCGCGTGAACAGCACCACGCCGGCGACCGCGTCGTGCTGCAGCCAGTCGCGTTCCTGTGCGCTGAGTTCGGTACCGGCAACGCCGATCAGAAGCATGTTGGGGGACTCCCGGGCCAGGCGCCACGTTGGCGCAGCGCGGCATTGTCGCAGATGCGCGTTGCAGCGTCAGATCGCGCATTCAGGCAGGCCCGTTTTCCGGCCATCCCTGCCCGGCCGCTGCACGCCGGCTGCACCTCAGAGCCGCTCCAGATTCGCCCGCCAATGCGCGGCCTGCGCCTGCACCTGTTCCAGCGCAGCCGGTGCCATGGCGTCGAGCTGCCGGTATGGCAGCGCCAGGCGCTCGTTGGCGCCCAGCAGCGTGCGCTGCCGTGCCAGGAAATCCCAGTACAGCGCGTTGTACGGGCAGGCCTGCGCGCCGACCCGCGCCTTGCGCTGGTACCGGCAGCCACCGCAGTAATCGCTCATGCGGTCGATATAGGCCGCGCCGCTGATGTACGGCTTGCTGCCCAGCAGGCCGCCGTCGGCGAACTGGCTCATGCCGACCGTATTGGGCAGCTCCACCCACTCAAACGCATCGATATAGACGCCCAGGTACCAGCGATGCAGCGCCTGCGGATCCAGTCCTGCCAGCAGCGCGAAATTGCCGATCACCATCAGCCGCTGGATATGGTGCGCATGCGCGTTGGACAGCGAATTACCGATCGCATCGGCCAGGCAGCGCATGCCGATCTGCCCGTCCCAGAACCAGTGCGGTAGCGGCGCATGCTGAGCGAGGCGATTGGATTGCGCATAACCGGGCATCTGCGACCAATACACGCCGCGCACGTATTCGCGCCAGCCCAGGATCTGGCGGATGAAGCCCTCCACCGATGCCAGCGGCGCATGCCCGTCATGCCATGCCGCTTCCGCACGCGCGATCACCTCGCGCGGATGCAGCAGCTTGACGTTTAGCGCAAACGACAACAGCGAATGGAACAGCCGCGGGCTGCGCGTGCTCATCGCATCTTCGTAGCGACCGAAGTGCGGTAGCGCATGCGTGACGAAGGCATCCAGGTGCTGCAAGGCTTCGTCGCGGTCCAGCGGCCACGGCAGCGCGTCGGCATTGGGCGCGCCGAAGCTGCGTACCCCGGCTGCCTCGATGACGCTCCACAGCGCGTGGTGATCGTGCGCTGCGCGCCACTCCTGCGGCGCGGGCGGATCGCCCGGCCATGGCGCACGGTTGTCGTGATCGAAATTCCAGCGCCCGCCTTCCGGCTCGCCTGCGGCATCGAGCAGGATCCGGTGGCGCCGACGCATGCGCCGATAGAACGCTTCCATGCGCCATGCGCCGCCCGCGCGGAAACACCCCGCCACCTCATCGCGTTCGCTCAGGAAATGCTCGCTGTCGACCACGCGCGTGGCGAACGGCTGGCGTGCGCGCCAGTGCTGCAATGCTTGGTCCAGCCGCCATTCGTCCGGCGCCTGGTACTCCAGCTGGCCGGCGCGGTAATGCGCCATCAGCGCGTCCAGATTGGCGGGAATCGATTGCCGATTGCTGGGGCTGTCGATGGCCACGTAACGCACCCGATGACCGGCCTGCCGCAAGCGCGCGGCGAACGCGCGCATCGCCGCGAAGATCGCCAGGATCTTCTGCGCGTGGTGCAGCACGTAGTCGGTTTCCTCGCGCACTTCCATCAGCACGTAGACCACGCCCGCCTCGGTTGCATCGAACCAGCTGTGTTGTGGATTGAGTTGATCGCCCAGGATCAGGCGCAGCGTGTGCGCGGCTACCTGCGGATTACGCCCGGCTGCGGTCGCGTTGGGATCGCTCATCTATGCCGGACTCCTGCACGCCAGCAGCGCCTGGCAACGATTGAGCTCGCAGGGGCATACGCACTGCACGACGGCACGTGCTCCGTCATGCCTGCGCGACCAATCTGCGTTGGCGAACGGCCTGGTGTGCGTAGGCCTGCTGCCTTCAAGTGCCAGTGCCTCTCCCGCTGCGCTTGCCACGCATCAATCCTGCCCGCTGCAGGCGGCATCGCCGGCGCACACACGCCTTGCCAACGCCACACCGCTCTGCCAGGCACCTTCGACCTTGCCCCCGGCCAACCAGTCGCCGCAGATGCCGATACCCAGCCGCGCCTCCCAGGCACAGCCGATCTGCAAGGCCGGATCGGTGCTGGCAACCGTCCAGCGATAGGCGTCGCAGGACTGCGGCGTTGGCAGACCAAGCGCAGCCAGTGCCGGCAACACGCTGGCAATCACTGTTGCGGGCGTCGCGCCGAGATGCGCCTGGCTCCAAGCGGCATTGGCGTGCAGCAGCCAGGTTTCCACGCCCTCTCGCCCCGGCTTGCTGGAGTTGCGTGCCGCCCAGCGCAACGGGCCGGTGTTGACGAACAGGGCGTCGTACCCGGGGTCGACCGGCATGTCGAAACGCGCCACCACCGCCCAGGCCGGCTGCATCCGTGCGTTGGCGGCAAGCGTCGCCAGCGTGGGCGCGATGTCCGCCAGCAATGCAGCTGCAAGCGGTGCCGGCACCGCCAGCAGCACAGTGTCGAAGCAGCAACTGCGTGTGGTCGCATCTTCCGCCACCTCCAGTTGCCAGGTGTCGCCCTCGCGCTGCAGCGATCGCACAGAGCTGCCCAACCGAACATTGAGGGCCGCCGCAAGCGCACGCGCCGGTGCGGCCATGTCCGGCACCCCGACAAAGCGCGTCAACCCGCCGTGTGACGCACGCATGTCGGCGCCATCCCAACTGGCGACGCGCGCAGGCCAGACCGCCGCGACGCCGCGCGCGATCCATGCCTCCACCACCGCGGCAAACGCCCGGTCACGTGCGGTGAAATACTGCGCGCCGTGATCGCATTGCCAGCCATCGCCGCCACAGCTGCGCATGCGTCCGCCGGGCACATCGCCCTGCTCGAACAGCGTCACGGCCAATCCTGACGCCTGCAGACGTTGCGCGCAGGCAAGCCCGGCCAGCCCGGCGCCGATCACCGCAACCGTCTTCGATGGGGTGGGCCGCGTCATCTCGTCAGCGGCAGGCCGTTGCCACACGCCGCCAGCCGTTCACACCGCGCAGCCGTCCGGCCCGCAGGTATCGGGACCGCCGATCGGCGCCGATTCGGCCGCCAGCTGCAACAGTGCCTGCGCGAAGCTTTCCGGCGGCTGCGCGCCCTGGATCAGGCTGCGTCCATCGATGACGAAACTGGGCACTGCACGGATTCCCAACGCAGCGGCTTGCGCCAGTTGCGCTTCCACCGCAACGACGCCTTCGTCGCAGTCCAGCAGGGCGCGCACGCGGGCCTCGTCCAGACCGCCGGCGGCCCCGGCGGACACCAGCGTTTGGGTCGCGCCGATGTCCTGGCCTTCGGCAAAATACGCATGGAACAGCGCTTCGATCACGGCCTGGACATCGCCCTCGCGGCTGGCCAGCCAGATCAGCCGATGCGCGCGCAGGGTGCTGACCTGCACCTGCCCACGCGCGAAATCGAACGGCAGGCCTTCGGCGCGCGCAGTGGCCTGGGTCTGCGCCAGCATCTGCTCCACGCGCGCGGCACCGCCGAACTTTTGCGCCAGCGCATCACGCAGCGGGGTCGGCTCCAGGCCAGCATCTGGGTCCAGCTGGAAGGCGTGGTAATGGATGTCCAGCGCCGCTGCCTGCGCACCGAGTGCGGCCACCGCCTGCTCGAAACGGCGCTTGCCGATCCAGCACCAGGGGCAGACCACGTCAGACCAGATATCGATGCGCATGGGCGGGGATTGGAGATTCGTCATTGGGGACTCGCAAAGCATAAACCCAATACCAAGGCAGGGACTGGGGGGGGCGCAACGCAATCAGCCCCAACTCCGACGCATCGCGTTAGCTTTTACGAATCCCGAATGCCCAATCCCGAATCCCGACCTACAAATCCCCGCTCCAGTGCTTGAACGGGTGCGAGGCCAGCGCCAGGTTGTAATAGCGCACGTCGTCGGTGACCTCCGCGCCAGTCCATTCGGGTTTGGCGAAAGCCTCGCCCGCATCGTCGAGTTCGATCTCGGCCACCACCAGCCCGGCGTTGTCGCCGAGGAATTCGTCCACTTCCCACACATGCCCCTGGTACTGGACCAGATGCCTGCGCTTGTCGATCAGGCCGCCGACACACAGCGCCAACAGCGCACGCGCCTCGACGACCGGAATCGGATACTCGAACTCCTGCCGCGTGTGCCCCACCTCACGCGATTTCAGGTTGAGAAACGCGCTCTCGCCCTGGATGCGCACCCGCACCGACGCGTTCTGCGCACCGCTGCGCAATGCCGCCTGGTCGTTGATATAGCCCTGGGCCATCGGGATCACCGCATGGGCGGCACTGCGCCAGCCATCGCCGGTCACCAGGAATTTGCGTTCGATTTCGATGGGCATGGAGATCGGGAATCGGGAATCGCAACAGCATACGGCGAACCGCCTCTACGATTCCCGATTCACTATTTCCGATTCACCGCCTCTCGAACACCGCGATGCTCTCCACATGTGCGGTGTGCGGAAACATGTCCATCGCGCCGGCGGCCTTGAGCGTGAAGCCCTGCTCGTTGACCAGGTAGCCGGCATCGCGCGCCAGCGAGCCGGGGTGGCAGCTCACATAGACGATGCGCTCGAACTTCTTCAGCGGCAACTGCTGCAGCACTTCCAGCGCGCCCGAGCGCGGCGGGTCCAGCAGCAGCTTGTCGAAGCCCTGCCGCATCCACTCAGCGTTGCGCTGGTCCTGGGTCAGGTCGGCCGCATAGAACTGCGCGTTTGCCAGACCGTTGCGCTGCGCGTTGTCCCTGGCGCGCGCCACCAGCCCGGCATCGCCCTCCACACCGACCACTTCACGCACGCCGCGCGCCAACGGCAGGGTGAAATTGCCCAGCCCACAGAACAGGTCCAGCACGCGGTCGTCCGGCCTGGCGTCGAGCAGTGCCAGCGCATGCGCGATCATTTTCTGGTTGAGCGAGGCGTTGACCTGGATGAAGTCCAGCGGCCGGAACGCCAGCTCCACATCCCACTGCGGCAGGCGGAACGACAGTGGCACTTCCTGCGGCCACAGCGGATGCACGCTATCCACGCCGCCCGGCTGCAGGAAGATCGCAAAGCCCTGCGCCTGGGCGAACGCGGTCAGCGCCTGCAGGTCGCGCTCGCTGAGCGGCTGCAGATGACGGATGGTCAATACCACCGCGTCGTCGCCGGCGATGAATTCGATCTGCGGGATGTCGCGCTTGCCGTCCAAACCTTCGACCAGCGCCGCCAGCTGCGGAACCTTCTCGCCGATCTGTGGGATCACCGTGTAGCAGACCGACAGATCGGCCACGAAACGCGGATCCAGCTCGCGAAACCCCACCAGGGTCTTGTCCTTCTTTTCGACGCGCCGGACCGAAAAGCGGCCCTTGCGCCGATAGCCCCAGGTATCGCCGACCAGGGCCGGCAACACCGCCTGCGGCGTGACGTGTCCGATGCGCTCTAGGTTGTCCATCAACACGCGCTGCTTGGCCACGATCTGCTGCGACTCTTCCAGATGCTGCAGGACGCAGCCGGCGCAGACGCCGAAATGCGGGCAGCGCGGGGTCACCCGCTGCGGCGACGCCTCCAGCACCTCCACCGTCCTGGCCTCGTCGAAATGCCGGCTGCGCGCGGTGGGTTCGGCACGCACCAGTTCGCCGGGCAAGGCGCCACTGATGAAGGTGACCTTGCCGCCCTCGCCGTCGCGGCGGGCCACACCGCGCCCGTCGTGACTGAGGTCGGTGATCGCGGTCTGGAACGGAGTACGGTCGAGGCGGTTTCGGGTTCTGGCCACGTGGCGACAAGCTGCGGGCAAAAAGGGTGCGTATTGTCGCAGATGCGATCGATCGCGGCCGCTTCGCGCTGGAGAACAATTGTCGCGCCCTGCAAACACAGGCACACTTCCGCTGCACGCGCCTGCTAGGACGCGGCATCGCTGACAAGGAGGCAGCATGAACATGGCCACACGCCACGAACCCCAACCACGACTCTTGCTGGTAGAGGACGACCCGATCAGCCGTGGCTTTCTGCAGGCGGTGCTGGGAGGTCTTCCCGCTCATGTGGACTGCGCAGACTCCTTGTCTTCGGCACTGGACCGCGCGCGCGAACGTCGCCACGACTTGTGGCTGATCGATGTCAATCTTCCCGATGGCACCGGCAGCGGCCTGCTACGCGCATTGCGCCTGCTGCATCCGGACGTGCCTGCACTGGCTCATACCGCGGACACCGCTACGGCGATGCAACGCAGCCTGCAGTCCGATGGCTTTCTGGAAATGCTGGTCAAGCCACTGACCTCCGAGCGCCTGCTGCAGGCGGTGCGTCGCGGACTGGCGCGCGGCCGCTACAGCGTGGCGCCGGTGGGTGTGGTCGACATCGCCGCCAGCGATTGGGACGAAGCGGCCGCGCTCAGCGCCCTCAACGGCCAGCAACATCATCTCAACGCGCTGCGCGAGTTGTTTCTGGCCGAGTTGCCGGGCACCCGCGATGCGGTGGACTCGGCCTTGCAGGTCAGCGACGATCAGGCACTGCGCGGCCATCTGCACCGGCTGCAGGCCAGCTGCGGATTTGTCGGCGCGGCGCGGCTTGCCGGCGCAGTGCGCCTGCTGCGCGGCGACCCGCATTCCAGCACGGCGCAGACGCAGTTCCATGCGGCGGTGGCCGCATTGCTGCACTGAGGGGCGACTGCGTCGATGTCCCCGGGCTCGGCACAGCGTCAGCGATCGGAACAGGCGACATCGAGCACCACGCGTGCACGATGGGTCCGCATGGAGTCCAACGCGCATCTGGCTACTACTGGCCAGGTTTGGTTGACCGGCCTTTCGCTCCTCAACGCCGCCGCGCCAGATCCTCGAGCATTTCCCAGGATTTCAACCCACGCCCACTCAGATGATGCAGCAGCACGCCCCGCATGCTGCGACGCAGGCCCGGCATGTCATCGGCCATGGGCATGAGGTCCTGGCCCAACGCCAGTAGCGCCGCACCGGTGACGGTGTCGCGCCGGTCCTGCGCCATCGCCTCGCTCAACACGCGCAACGCGCCTTCCTGCGGATCGAGCCGGTAGCGCGCCGCCGGGTCGATCGGTTGGCCGTCGCGGTCGTGCTGCAGATCGAACGCCACGCCCAGGCCGTCGAGCACATCGCGCTCGAACTGGCGCAGCCCCCAGGCCAGCGGCAGGTCCGATGCCAGATGCGCACGCGCCTGCGCATAGCAATCGAACAACTCTGGCACCGGGTCGTTGCGCGGCGCCAGGCGCAGCAGCAATTCGCTGATATAGAAGCCGGCCAGCATGGATTCGCCCGCCAGCCGGGGTGCGGTATCCAGCGCCTCGGCCTGACGCAACTGGGCCAGTTCGCCGCGTTGCACCGCCGTGAACTGGATCAGTTGCAGTGGCTGCAGCGCGGCCCGCAAGGCCTGCTTGCGTGGCCCGTGCACCCCGCGTGCCAGTAGCCCGACCCGACCATGCTGCTCGGTCAGCACCTCCACCAGCAGGCTGGTCTCGCGCCAGGCGCGCACATGCAGGACGAAACCGCGTTCGTGTTCGATCAGCATGATCTGTTATGCGGCAAGGGGCGCAACTGCAGGACAGAAGACCGGCTGCCGGCAGTGACCGCTGTGAGCCACTCCCGGCAGCGCACATGATCGCACCGGCCACCGATATCAGCCGCGGTGGCCAGGCGCGATCCGGTGCATCGGGACATCGCTTGCATCGCAACTCCACGCCAGTGCCGGTGTAGGCGATCACTTCGGCAGGCCGTCAGCATCTCATCTGCACCGGCGCCGGCCAGGACCTCACTCGTATCCGAACGCCTTCAATGCCGCTTCGTCGTCCGACCAGCCTTCGCGCACGCGCACCCAGGTCTCCAGGAACACCTTGGCACCGAACAGGCGCTCCATCTGCAGCCGTGCCTTGCCGCCGATGTCCTTCAGACGGGTGCCGCCCTTGCCGATCACGATCGCCTTCTGGCCTTCGCGCTCGACCCAGATCACCGCGCCGATGCGCAGCAGCGCACCATCTTCGGCAAAGCGTTCGATCTCCACCGTGGTGGCATACGGCAGCTCTTCGCCGAGCTGACGCATCAACTGCTCACGTACCAGTTCCCCGGCCAGGAAGCGCTGACTGCGGTCGGTGATCTCGTCCTCGCCGAACATCGCTTCGGCCTCCGGCACCAGCTTGAGCAGGTCGCCGACCAACGCCTCCAGGCCCTTGCGCTTGAGCGCCGACACCGGATGCACCGCAGCGAACGTACGCCCCTGGCTGACCTGGGCCAGGAACGGGAACAGCGCGGTCTTGTCCTTGAGCCGGTCGACCTTGTTGACCACCAGCACCACCGGCACGTCGGCATCGCTCAGGACATTGAAGGCCAGGGTGTCTTCCTCGTCCCAACGGCCGGCTTCGATCACCAGCACCGCCGCGTCCACGCCTTCCAGCGAGCCGCGCGCGGCGCGGTTCATCACCCGGTTCATGGCGCGCTTCTGCTCGCGATGCAGTCCGGGCGTGTCGACCAGCACCAGCTGCCCCTCGGGAAAGGTGGCAATGCCCAGCAACCGGTGGCGCGTGGTCTGCGGCCGGTTGGACACGATGCTGACCTTGGCGCCGACCAGGGCATTGGTCAGGGTGGACTTGCCGACATTGGGCCGGCCGATCACCGCAACGCTGCCGCTACGATGGGGGGAAGAGGTTTCGCTCACGTGTTTGAATCCAGTTGTGCGATGACAAGGGTGGCTGCCTGTTGCTCGGCGAGGCGACGCGAGCTGCCCTGGCCTTCGGCGCGGGCGACGGGCTGTTCCAGGATGCAGGCGACATGGAACTGCTTGGCGTGTTCGTCGCCGCTTTCGCTGATCAGCGCGTAAGTGGGCAATTGCAGCTGCCGCGCCTGCAGCCATTCCTGCAGCCGCGTCTTGGGGTCTTTCTCTGCCTTGCCCACCGGCAGCGCCGCCAGCGAGGGCTCGAACCACGGCAGCACCACCGCGCGGCAGCGTTCGAAACCGCAGTCCAGGTAGATCGCCGCGACGATCGCCTCGACCGCGTCGGCCAGAATCGAATCGCGTCGATGGCCGCCGGATTTCAGCTCGCCCGGGCCCAGCGTCAGCCGCTCCCCCAGATTGAGGGTGCGGCCGATCACCGCCAGCGCTGCTTCGCGCACGAGTTCGGCACGCGCGCGGGTCAATGCGCCTTCGTCGGCCTTGGGCCAGCGCTGATACAGTGCCTCGGCGATCAGCAGATTGACGATGCCGTCGCCGAGGAATTCCAGTCGTTCGTTATGCGGCGTCCCGGCGCTGCGATGCCGCAGCGCCTGGGCGAGCAAGCCCGGATCGGCGAACGCATGCCCGATCGGATCGCCACGCTGGAAAGTTCTATTCGCCACCACGTCCGGTCATGTCCTGAGACGTCTCGAATTTACCGACAATATCCAGATTGCCGATCAATTCGCGGCGGACTTCGTAATTGACCTTCATGCGCCAGCCCCCGTCGACGCGCTCGAACTTGACGTCTTCTTTTTTGACGTTTTCCGAGTAATTGATGTACAGCCGCCGAAAGAACAGATCCTGCAACTTGGACGGATCCATGTTGGCGCTATCGGGTTCCTTGGCCAGGCCTTTCATGGCCGTGCGCACCGAATAATATTCCTGATACATCGGAAACAGCTTCATTCCGATGTACAGCGCGAACCCCACCACCGCCAGCACCACCACGAACGACGTCAACGTCATACCGCTTTGCTTGCGCTTCATTGTGCTTCCCCCGGCACGCCGTGCGTGCATTACTGGATTCCGGTTCCGATCCGCGACGGATCGAAACTCCCCTTGCAGAACCACCCCTCGCAATTGAGCCAGATCAGGAACGCCTTGCCGCGCAGGTTGGCCTCCGGCAGGAAGTGCGTCTGGGTCCAGAACCGGCTGTCTTCGCTGTTGTCGCGATTATCCCCCATCACGAAATAGCTGTCCGCCGGTACGGTCCAGTCGCCCTGCCCGGCCGGCATGTTGCGATCGACCCACTCCAGCACCGTGTGGGTGCGGCCCGGCAAGTCCTCGACCAGCAAGGTGGTGCCGGTCATCTCGGCGCCCTTGCCCTTGCCGATGTACTCGCCCTTGACCGTGTAACGCATCGGCTTGTCGTTGATGTACAGCGTATCGCCATGGAAGCCGATCTTGTCGCCCGGCAGGCCCACTACGCGCTTGATCCAGTTCTGGTCCGGCGCATGCGGCGGCTTGAACACCACCACGTCGCCACGCTTGGGCTCGCCGGTGGGAATGAACTTGGTATTGCTGATCGGCAGACGGAACCCGTACGCGAACTTGTTGACCAGGATGAAATCGCCGATCAGCAGGTTGGGCATCATCGAACTGGACGGAATCTTGTACGGCTCGGCGACGAAGCTGCGCAGGATCAACACCACCGCCAGTACCGGGAAGAAGGCACGCGAGTAGTCGATGATCGCCGGCTCGCTGTCCAACAGACCGGCGCGTGCGGCGCGGCGCTTGGCCAGGAACAGCTTGTCCAGCAGCCAGATGAAGCCGGTGCCCAGCGTCAGCACAACCAGGGCGATTTCAAACCATTTCATTGATGTTCCTTTCGGAAAGGGAATCGAGAATCGAGAATGGGGAATCGGAACAGCAGGAGCACTTGCGCCCTTACGATTCCCAATTCCCGATTTACCATTCCCAGCTACTTATCCATCTGCAAGACAGCCAGGAAGGCTTCCTGCGGAATCTCCACGCGGCCGACCTGCTTCATGCGCTTCTTGCCTTCTTTCTGCTTTTCGAGCAGCTTCTTCTTGCGCGAAACGTCGCCACCATAGCACTTGGCCAACACGTTCTTGCGCATCGCCTTGACCGTGGAGCGCGAGATGATTTGCGAGCCCACGGCAGCCTGGATCGCCACGTCGAACATCTGCCGCGGGATCAGCTCCTTCATCTTCTCGCACAGTTCGCGGCCGCGCCGGTCGGCGTAGCTGCGGTGCACGATGATCGACAGCGCATCGACCTTGTCGCCGTTGATCAGCGTATCCACGCGCACGAACGGGCCGGCATCGAAACGCAGGAAGTGGTAATCCAGCGAGGCGTAACCGCGCGAGACCGACTTGAGCTTGTCGAAGAAATCCAGCACCACTTCGGCCATCGGCAACTCGTAGCTGATCTGCACCTGGCTGCCCAGGTAGTTGATGCCGATCTGGGTGCCACGCTTTTCTTCGCACAAGGTGATGATGTTGCCGACGTAATCAGGCGGAGTGAGGATGTTGGCGCGGATGATCGGCTCGCGGATCTCTTCCACGTTGTTGAGCGGCGGCAGCTTGGATGGATTGTCCATCGGGATGATGCTGCCGTCGGTCTTGAGCACCTCGTAGACCACGGTCGGCGCGGTCGAGATCAGGTTGAGGTTGTACTCGCGCTCCAGCCGCTCCTGCACGATCTCCATGTGCAGCATGCCCAGGAAGCCGCAACGGAAGCCGAAGCCCATCGCCTCGGAGCTTTCCGGCTCGAAACGCAGCGCCGCATCGTTCAGGCGCAGCTTGTCCAGCGCCTCGCGCAGATCCGGGTAATCCTCGGCATCGACCGGAAACAGGCCGGCGAACACGCGCGGCTGCATTTCCTGGAAACCCGGCAGCGCGTGCGGCGCCGGGTCGGCCGCCAGGGTCAGCGTGTCGCCGACCGGTGCGCCGTGCACGTCCTTGATCGAGGCGTTGATCCAGCCCACTTCGCCGGCGCCCAGCGCGGCAAGCTCCTTGCGCTTGGGCGTGAACACACCGACCTTGTCGACCAGATGGGTGCGGCCGGTGGACATCACCAGGATCTTGCTGCCCGGCTTGATCTCGCCCTGCATCACGCGCACCAGCGAGACCACGCCCAGGTAGTTGTCGAACCAGGAATCGATGATCAGTGCCTGCAGCTTGTCGGTGTCGCGGGGCTTGGGCGGCGGAATCCGCTGCACGATTGCCTCCAGCACCAGATCGATGTTCAGACCGGTCTTGGCGCTGACCGCTACCGCGTCTTCGGCGTCGATGCCGATCACCGCTTCGATCTCGGCCTTGGCACGTTCGATGTCGGCGGTGGGCAGGTCGATCTTGTTGAGCACCGGCACCACTTCCAGACCCTGCTCCACCGCGGTGTAGCAGTTGGCCACCGACTGCGCTTCCACGCCCTGGGCCGCATCCACCACCAGCAGCGCGCCTTCGCACGCGGCCAGCGAGCGGCTGACTTCGTAGGAGAAGTCCACATGCCCGGGGGTGTCGATGAAGTTCAGGTGGTAGACCTGCCCGTCCTTGGCCGTATACGGCAAGGACACCGACTGCGCCTTGATGGTGATGCCGCGTTCGCGCTCGATCGGGTTGGAGTCCAGGACCTGGGCCTCCATCTCGCGCGCCTGCAGGCCGCCGCACAGCTGGATGATCCGGTCGGCCAGGGTGGATTTGCCGTGGTCGACGTGGGCGATGATGGAGAAGTTGCGGATATTCCGCATTGAATCAGAGGACATTGAGGTGGGCGCCGGCGGTGCCGTCGTCAGGGTAACGCAGCATTATCGCACGGTCGGCCCCTTTGGGGCCGGGGATTGGGGAATCGGGATTCGGGAATCGCAAAAGCCAGGCGGGCTATCGCCTCGCGGAGCCGCGCTTGCCATTCCCGATTCCCGATTCTCCCTTCCCTCCGTTAGGCGCCGGCCTTCAAGGCCACATAGCTCGTCGCCTTGCCGTCGGTGACCAGTAGCATGACCACGTCGCCCTTCTTGTAGCTGGACAAGGCGCGGTTGAGTTCAGCGACGCTGCCCACCTTGGTGCGACCGACGCGGGCGATGATCAGGCCCGGCGACAACGGCGGCTGGGTGCTGCGTGCTGCTGCGCCGGTCACCGAGGCGATGCGTACGCCCTCGCCGGCTTCCAGGTCCAGGCGGCTGCGCTCGGCAGCGGTGAGATCGGCCACCTGCAGGCCGAGCAGCTCCACGCTGGCCGGAGCGCTCGGCTTGGCGTCATCGGCCGCGGTCCGCGGCGCGGCGTTGCCGGCGGGGTTGTCCAGCGTCGTCAGGGTGACGGCCACCTTGCGCGGCTTGCCATCGCGCAACACGTCCAGGTTGACCTTGGTGCCCGGCGCCATCAGCCCGATCATCGGCGGCAGATCGCTGGCGACATCGATCGGCTTGCCGTTGACCGCGCGGATCACATCGCCCACCTCGATTCCGGCCTTGGCCGCCGGACTGTTGGCCGGGATGTCGTTGACCAGCGCGCCGCGCGTGTCCGGCAGGCCCAGGCCCTGCGCCTTGAGCGAGTCGATCGGGCCGACCGCCACGCCCAGCATGCCGCGGCTCACATGGCCGCTGGCCTTGATCTGCTCGGCAGCGCTGAAGGCCAGGTCGATCGGGATCGCGAAGCTGATCCCCATGTAGCCGCCCGAGGCGGAGAAGATCTGCGAATTGATGCCGATCACCTCGCCGCGCGTATTGAGCAACGGGCCGCCGGAGTTGCCCTGGTTGATCGCCACGTCGGTCTGGATGAAGGGCACGTAGCGCTGATCCGCATACGGATTGCTGCGCCCGGTGGCACTGACGATGCCGGCGGTGACCGAGTGGTCCAGCCCGAACGGCGAGCCGATCGCCACCACCCACTGGCCCGGCTTGAGCGTGTTGGAATCGCCCAGGCGCACCGTCGGCAGGCCCTTGGCCTCGATCTTGAGCAGCGCCACGTCGAATTGCTCGTCGCTGCCGACCACCTTGGCCTTGAACTCGCGGCGGTCGGTCAGCTTGACGGTGACCTCGCTGGCGCCATCGACCACATGGTGATTGGTCAGCACATAGCCGTCGGCGGAAATGATGAAGCCCGAGCCCATCGACTTGCCGGCGATACCGCCATCGTCATCGCCGCCCTGGCCAGGCGCCTGGCGCGGACCGCCCGGCATCTGGAAATCCGGCCCGAAGAAGCGACGGAAGAATTCCGGCATCTGCTCGTCGCCGGGCATCGCGCCGCCGTCCTGCCCACCCGGACCACCACGTCGCTGGCGCGCCATGGCGTCCTTGCGGGTGATCGTGGTTTCGATGTTGACCACACCCGGGCCGACCTGCTCGACCAGGTTGGTGAAGTCCGGCAGCCCGGCCACCAGCTGCGGAGCCGGGGTGGCGCTGCGATTGGCGGCAATCGGGGCAACGTCCCTGGCAGCGGGCGCGGACTGCTGCGCGCAGGCGGCCAGCGGCAAGGTCATGGCGATCAGGCCGAACATCTGGGTGCGAATGCGATGGTTCATCAGGTTGCCTCCGATGGCAGGGCGACAGGGGCCAAAGCCCCTGCCAGTGCAGGGGTCCGGCACGATAACGGAAAGGAGCACACCGAACGGATGAAGATCGGCGGCGACATCAGTCCTGCGGTGGTTGCACCGGCAGCGGGCGGTTCGGCGCAGGGTTGGCAACACCCTGCGGCGCAGGCTCGAACGGATAGAACGCGGTACCTTGTCCGCCTTGGCGGAAGCTGGCATTGAGCGGACTTTCGCCGGCACCGGACAGCGCCGCACGCGGCCACGGGCGCGCCTGCAAGGTGGTATCCGGATGCGTGAATGGATTCGATGGCGCCGCCGCACCGGCCGTGGCCGTCGCCGAAGCGGGAGCAGCCGTCGCCAGCATGCGGGTTGGCGCCTGCTGCTGGCGCGCGGCAACGCTGCGGGCGACCTGCTGGTTGCGTGTGGCCGCGCCACGGCGCGTGGATGCCAGCGCCGCAGCCGGCACCGCTGCGGCCAGCGCGGCCACCTCATCGGGGGCGGCCGGGCCAGGCTCGGCCGGAGCCTTCGGCGCCGTGGGCGTGATGGGGGCCTGCGTGGCGGCCGGCAGCTGCGCTGTCGTGGCGAACACCGGGACCTGCGCAGCAGGCGGTGCGGTTTCGGGCAGGCGCTCGCGCGCCATGAACAGGGCGATCGCCGCGACCGATGCCGCGATCGCCGCGCCACCACCCCAGCGCCGGCGCGTGGCCGCACGCGTGGCTGGCTGCACCTGCGGAACGGGCTCGTCGGCAATGGCGCTGCGTACGCGCGCGGCAAAATCCAGCGGTGCCGGCGCGCTGGCCGCACCGCGCAGCACATCGCCGCACAGCTGCCACCGTTCGTGGCAGCCGGCCAGTTCTTCGTCATGGGCCAGACGGCGCAGCAAAAAGCGCGACTCGTCGGCGTTCAATTCGCCGTCCACCAGCGCAGACAGCTGCTGGCGGTAGTGACGCTCGAACTTGTCGGTGGTGGACATGGCAGGGTTATGGCTCATACACGGTGTCGCTCACGGGTGGCGCTTTCGGTCTCCAGCAGAGGCCGCAGCTCGATGTCGATGGCCTCGCGCGCCCGGAAGATGCGCGAGCGCACCGTTCCGATCGGGCAATCCATCTTTCGCGCGATTTCGTCGTAGCTCAGCCCCTCCACCTCGCGCAGGGTGATGGCTGACCGAAGTTCTTCCGGCAAGGCTTGGACCGCACGCATCACCGTTTGTTCCAGCTCCTGTCGCATCAATTCGCGCTCCGGGGTGTCGGTATCGCGCAGGCGGGTGGCACCATCGAACTGTTCGGCATCGCTGATCTCGATATCGTCGGTGGGCGGACGGCGGTTGTGCGCAACCAGATGGTTCTTGGCAGTGTTGACGGCAATGCGGTGCAACCAGGTATAGAACTGCGCGTCGCCGCGGAAACTGTTGATCGCGCGGTAGGCGCGCACGAACGTATCCTGGGCCACGTCCTGACACTCGCTCCAGTCGGCGATGTAGCGCCCGATCAAGGCAACGATGCGGTGCTGGTATTTGCGCACCAGCACATCGAACGCTGCGCTCTCGCCGCGCTGCACGCGCCGGACCAGTTCCAGGTCCAGCTCCTGAGGTGTATCGACTTCGGCCATGTCGGGCCGCACTCCTGTCAGCCCACCGAAGTCGGGCAATGAGACAACCATTGAGAAGAAAAGTTCATACCGATCCGTACGATCGTCACGCATCAGACTAGCTGCACCGATGCGCCACTGGCGACGCCTCGCACGAGGCGCGCGCCGCCCTGCCGACTGGTATGGGTATTTGACGTGAAGGAAACAACCTCTGGATGATAACGACCTTTCCTTCTATCACCGGACGACCAGACGCATGCTTCCAGGTTTCGACGGGCTCCGATTCAGCCATTGGCAGACCGACCTACGCGAGGACGGCGTGGTCGTGCTCAGCCTCGATCGCCAGGGCGCACCGGTCAACGCGTTTTCGCAGGAGGTGCTGCTCGAACTGGGCGCACTGGTCGAACGCCTGGCGCTGGACCCGCCCAAGGGCGTGGTGCTGCGCTCGGGCAAGCCCAACGGCTTCATCGCCGGCGCCGACCTGAAGGAATTTCAGGAATTCGACCGCAAGGGTACCGTCAACGATGCGATCCATCGCGGCCAGAGCGTCTTTCAGAAGCTGGCCGAACTGCCCTGCCCCACGGTCGCGGCGATCCACGGCTTCTGCATGGGCGGCGGCACCGAGATCGCGCTGGCGTGCCGGTATCGCGTGGCCTCCGACGACGCCAGCACGCGCATCGGCCTGCCGGAAACCAAGCTCGGCATCTTTCCCGGCTGGGGCGGCAGCGCCCGCTTGCCGCGCCTGATCGGTGCGCCGGCGGCGATGGATCTGATGCTGACCGGCCGCACCGTCGCGGCCAAGGCTGCCCGCGCGATGGGCCTGGTCGACAAGGTCGCCGCGCCCGCGGTGCTGGTCGATGTCGCCGCCGCGCTTGCGCTCACCGGCAGCAAGCGCCCGTTCAAGCAGCGCGCCACCGCATGGGCCACCAATACCTTGCTCGCGCGCAAACTGCTGGCCCCACAGATGCGCAAGCAGGTCGCACGCAAGGCGCGCAAGGAGCACTACCCGGCTCCCTACGCCTTGATCAACGTGTGGGAGCGCGCTGGCGGCAGCGGCATCCAGGCGCGCCTGGCGGCCGAGCGCAAGGCGGTGGTCAAGCTCGCCAGCACGCCGACCGCGCGCAACCTGATCCGCATCTTCTTTCTCACCGAGCGCCTGAAGGCGCTGGGCGGCAAGGATGCCGGCGCTACGGCGCTGGCTCCGATCCGCCATGTGCATGTGGTCGGCGCCGGGGTGATGGGCGGCGATATCGCGGCCTGGGCTGCCTACAAGGGCTTCGAGGTAACGCTGCAGGACCGCGAGCAGCGCTTCATCGATACGGCACTGGGCCGCGGCAACGAGTTGTTCGCCAAGCGCGTCAAGGACGAGGCCAAGCGGCCGGCGGTGGCAGCGCGCCTGCGTGGCGACCTGGCAGGCGCGGGCGTGGCGCAGGCGGACCTGGTGATCGAAGCGATCATCGAAAACCCGCAGGCCAAGCGCGAGCTGTATCAGTCCATCGAGCCGCAGCTCAAGCCCGATGCGTTGCTGACCACCAACACCTCGTCGATTCCGTTGACCGAGCTACGCGGGCATATCCAGCGCCCGGCGCAGTTTGCCGGCCTGCACTACTTCAATCCGGTCTCGATGATGCCACTGGTGGAAATCGTGCAGCACGACGGGCTGGATCCGGCCAACGTCGCGCGCCTGGCGGCATTCTGCAAGGCGCTGGACAAGTTCCCGGTACCGGTGGCCGGCACCCCGGGCTTCCTGGTCAATCGCGTGCTGTTCCCGTACCTGCTCGAAGCGGCCACCGCCTATGCCGAAGGCGTGCCGGGCCCGGTGCTGGACAAGACCGCGGTGACGTTCGGCATGCCGATGGGGCCGATCGAACTGATCGACACGGTGGGGCTGGACGTTGCAGCCGGCGTGGGCGCGGAGCTCGCCCCGTTTCTGCACCTGCCGATTCCGGCGGCGCTGGCCACCGTGGAGCCGGGCAAGCGCGGCAAGAAGGACGGTCAGGGCCTGTACAAGTGGAAGAACGGGCGCGCGGTCAAGCCCGAGGTCGCCAGCGGCTACGCGGTGCCGGCAGACCTGGAAGATCGCCTGATCCTGCCGCTGCTCAACGAAGCGGTCGCCTGCCTGCACGACGGCGTGGTGACCGATGCGGACCTGCTCGACGCCGGCGTGATCTTCGGCACCGGCTTTGCCCCGTTCCGCGGCGGCCCGATCCAGCACATCCGCAGTGTCGGCGCCGACGCCTTGCTGGCCCGTCTGCAGGCACTGCAGGCGCACTATGGCGAGCGTTTCGCGCCGCGCCCGGGCTGGCAGTCGCCGTTGTTGCGTGAACCGGTGGCGTGAGCCGTCGACGCTGTCTTCGACGTCGATCAGACACGCAGGCGAGAGGCGATCGGCGACCGCACTGATCTGACGGTTGCAGCGCGGCAAGCCGTCGACACGAGCTGTCGCAGGCAATCAGAAAAAACAACGGCGAGCCTTGGCTCGCCGTTGTTTTTTACCGAGTTGCAACGTGCCTCAGAAACGCAGACCCACACTGGTGAAGAAGTAACGGCCAGCCTGGTCGTAACCGGCGAGCGAGTTGCCGTTGAAGGTCAGGCTGCCGCCCACCAGCGGCGGCTCCTTGTCGGCGATGTTGTTGATGCCCAACGTCCAGGTGACGTAATCGCCCAACTGCATCGAACCGGACAGGTCGAAGTAGTTGTACGCCGACACCTTGTTGTCCTGGTTCACCAGGCGGACGTCGGTTGTGCCACGGGTGCCGTCGGTGTTCTGGTAATCCAGCTCACCGATGTAGCGCCAGCGCAGCCCGACGGTGTAGCGATCGAAGCTGTAGCGCGTGCTCAGCACATGCCGCCATTCGGCACTGTTGCAGGCCACGTTGACCACGCCCGCGCAGTCGTAGGTCACTTCCTGCACACCCGGAACCGGCTCGTACTCCTGCTTGATGGCGTAGCTGCCCATCATCGAGGCGGTCAGGCGCCCGGGGCCGACGCTCCAGGCATACGACGCGGTCAGATCCACGCCCTGGAAATGCAACGAACCAAAATTATCCTGGGAATTGAGGATCAGACCGGAGACGTCCGGGTCGCTACCGCGGAACAGGTCACCTGTCGTGGCATTGCGGCGCACGCGGCTGCAGATATCCGCATTACCGGTCACGCCGCATGCGGTCAGGATGTTGGACGAGCCGATGCTGCGGATCGCATCGTCGATCTTGATGTCGTAGTAATCCACGCTCAGATCGAGCCCCTTGACGGGGCTGGCAGCAAAACCGACGGTCCAGGTGTTGGCCGTTTCCGGCTGCAGTGCCGTGTTACCGCCGCCGATTTCGTTGTACTGACCGGCCGGGTTGGCCGCAACGCGGCCGTATTGCGCCGCGGTGACGCCGGTGTTGGCGCACTGCGCCTGAGTGAAGACCGGATTGGCACCGGCGCACGGGTCGCTGCCGCTCCACAGCCCGATCGTATTTTCGTTGTACAGCTCGGTCACGTTGGGAGCGCGGATCGCACGGTTCCAGCCGGCGCGCAGGTGGTACTTGCCATCGACGAATGTCGCACCCAGACCGGCTTTATAAGTACTCACGCCGCCGGAGGTGTCGTAGTCCGAGTAGCGATAGCCAAGCTGCATGTCGAGATGATCCAGACTACCGGCCTGCGCCACCAGCGGCACCGCGCCTTCGAGGAACAGTTCCTTGACGCCGATGTCGCCGGACACATTGGAGGTCGGGCCACCCAGGCCGGTGAAGTTGCCGGTCTGCATGTTGCTGTCGGCCACCCGCTTGAAGGTTTCGGTGCGGGTTTCGACACCGCCGACCAGACTGATCGGGTTATCGCCGGCCCACGGCAGGCTATAGCCGAAATTACCGGTCACATAGGCATTGAACACGCGCATCGAGGTTTCGTAGTTGACGATACCCACGCCCTGCAGCGCTTCTGCCTCTGCTGCGGTGACACTGTCGGTCCACACGCTGTAGGGCACGCAGCCATCGAACGAACCAGGCTGGCAGCCCAGCAGCGCGTCACGTACCCGCGTGGTCACGAAGTCGTTTCTGTTTTCCGACTTGGTGGTACTGCGGTTATAGGTGAACGAGGCGTCGTACGACCAGTTGTCGTTGATGTCGCCCTGGGCGCCGGTGGTGATGCTGAAACTGTTGGTATCCGAGTCGGTGATGCGCGGGCCGCCTTCGACGTTGCGCTTGGCCACATAGACGGTGAACTCATCGTCGGTGATGCCCACATCGTTGCACAGGCTACCGATCACCGAGGTGGCGCAGTTGACGTTGAGGTCGGTGAAAAACGCACCCGACGGCGCGATCTGGGTCGAACTCTTGCGGTTGACGAACAAGGTTTCGAGATAGGGCTTGAAGTGCTCGTTGACCTCGTACTTGATGTTGGTGCCGGCCGTGTAGCGCGTATCCGGACGCTGGTAGTAGTTCAACGGCGCGAAGTTGTAGAGATTCGGGGATGCGACCTGCGACCAGGTTCCGCCGGCGGAAGGCTGCACATAGAACGCGCCAGCCGACGGAGCGACGACATAGAAGTTGGCCGGGTCTGCGGTGGCTGACCCGCCGCACGCAGTGCCGCGGTTGCTCAAGGCGCATGCGGAGTAATCGCGCTGGCCCTGCAGCAGTGGATCGTTCTCGCGCCAGGTCGCCCATGCGGTGGCATGCCCCGCCTCGCCGAAGCTGCCGCCGATGGCCAGGTCCACATTGCGCGAGATGCCGTCGAAACCGGAGTTCCCTGTCGGATAATCGTAACCGGCATCGTCCATCAGGCCGCGCATCAACGTGTTGCCATTGTCGTGCTGGTAGGCGTTGTAGCCCATGTCGACACTGACACCTTCGAACTCGTCGTCGAGCACGAAATTGACCACGCCGGCGACGGCATCCGAGCCGTACACCGCCGAGGCGCCGCCGGTCAGGATGTCCACGCGGCGCACCAGCGCTGCCGGAATGATGCTGATGTCCGGACTCTCGCCAATGCCCTTGGGAATGCGCCTGCCGTTGACCAGGGTCAAGGTGCGCTGCGCGCCCAATCCCCGCAGATCGACGGTCGCATAGCCCTGCGAGCCATTGTTGGCGAAGTTGTCAAAGCTCGCCGAAAGCTGCGGATACTGATTGATCAGGTCTTCGACCTTGGTCGAACCGGTGTACTGGAATTCTTCCTTGTTGATCTCTGCCACCGGACTGGAGGCAGTCATCGTCTGGCTCTTGATGCGCGTACCGGTGACACTGATCGCGTCCAGGCTCTTGAGTTCCGTCGAGGGCTGATCCTGCGCCATCACGGTCCCCGACAGGGCCAACGCGGTGGCGCCAACCGTGAGCGATACCCGGATGGCGTCGCGCAGCTTGGTAGTCTTCAATCTCATCTCTCTCTCCGAAAGTCCGAACGGGTAAGCGCAGCGCGGTGCGCTTGCATCTGAAGCGATGCCGGCACGTGCTGCGACGTCGTTGGCAAGCGCGTCAAACTGCGCTTCCACACTGGCGAACGGCCGGACGAAAAAGCGCCCGAAAAACGTTGCCAACCCGATGTTAAGACCACGTTGAGGAGAATTAAAGCGCCATTCAGAAATGCTCCGAATCGGTGCGACGAATCCCCAAAACAGTGCGGATGCCAGGGAAAAATGGCCATTTTCCGCCGGTGTCTTGTGTGGAACTCGATGTCGCCACGTGTGTTCGCTCGTCGCTCGCGAGCCAGCGGCGCGCTCACTCGAAAGACTGGACCGGATGATCGGCCAGCGCCAATCGCTACACCACTTCGACGCCGGGCACGATCACGCCAGCTGCCTGAAGTCGCGTCAACAAAGGCAGCAATCCATCCATATGCCGCCGAGAGCTATGCACCGAGCGTTGATGGACATCGCCGCGCACCTGCGCCGCGCTCGCAGTCACGAACGGCACATGCTCCAGTTCGGCGATGGCGTCACTGCGCGTCAACCCGCACCAGCTCAGCACCCGCGCGATCTGCTGGTCGGTGTCGCGCACCAACTCTTCGTAGTGCACATCGAGAATGCTGCCAGGCAGTACCGCATGCCAGTGCCGCATGGTCTGCTGATACGCCAGGTAGTAATCGGCGAGCTCATCGAGCGCATACGAGAACGGATAGGCGTTGTAGAACAGGGTCTTGTATATCGCATAACAGGTGTCCAGCGGATCGCGCACCAGATGGATGATGCGTGCACGTGGCAGCGCGGTGGCAATCATGCCGCAATACAGGTAATTGACCGGCATCTTGTCGATGAACACCGGATGGTCGCGCACCAGCTCACGGGCGCCGCGCAGATACTCCTGCCCAAGCGCCGCAAAATCGATCTGCAGCGACGCCTGCGCGGCGGTCAATTCGGGATTGGTCGACAATGCGCCGGATGTCGCATTGCCGAGCAGCGCACCGAAATCCATCAGCTCCCCGGCCGAACGTGCACCGCCGCGCTGGATCAGCAGGCGCTCCAGCAAGGTGGTGCCTGAGCGTGGCAGCCCGACGATGAAGATGGCCCCCTCGCCCGCATGACCGGGCTGCAGTGCGCGCAAGGCAGGCGGGTCGTACGCCTCTCGCACCTGAGCGATATGCGCACACTCGGCAGCAACGTCGTACTGCAGTGTCTTGCGCTTGCAGGCCGCTGCGGCGGTCAGTGTCTCGAAGGATTCCGCATGCCGGCCCAGGTCCTCCAGCTCCTTGCTCAAGGCGTACAGCCCGGCCGCTCGGGCGGATGGTTCCGACAGCGTGGTCAAGCGGTGACGCAGATCGTCCAGATGGTTGTGCTGCCCGGTCTGACGCCGGAGCGTGGCGCGCAGGTACAAGGCATCGCCGGTGCCGGGTGCCAGTTGCAACAGCCGCTCCAGGGTGCGCTCAGCCGCATCGAATTCGCCGCCAAAGAACTGCATGGTGGCAAGGTCGTAGAGCAGGCCGGGCTGTTCTCCCAGCAATGTCATCGCATGCCGGTACGCGTCCCGGGCGGTTGCCACCTCGTGGCATCCGCTGTACAGCGCGCCGATCCGCCACCATGCAGCACCGTCGGCGGCGGCCAGCGCCTGCGCCTGTCCGGCGACGAGCCGGGCCTCGCGGCGGCGACGCAGCTGCAGCAGCAAGCTGCCGTACTTGATCAATAGCGGGAGCGGTGATGTGGCAACCGCCGCAGCCTGTGCGATGCGGTCGGCTGCGGCCTGCGGTTTGCCGTTGGCCAGCAAGGCTTCACTGGCAAGCTCCAGCAGATGCGCATTGCCGGGCTGCTCTGCGCAGGCGCGGTCGGCGAACGCAGCTGCCTCGGCATAACGTCCCTGACGCAGCAATTGATACCCGTTGTGCAACAGTGCGCGCAGTTGTCTCTCAGTCATCCATTGTCTTCTTTTGATTGCGACGCCGTCGGTGGCCTGGCTAGTCGATGCGGCGGGCGCGCAGCGCCACACCGGCAGCGGTCACCAGCATGTAGCTTCCCATTGCGGCCTTGCGGATCACCACAACCTCGCCCTCGGCCAGCGGTCCGCGGCTGGTCGCTTCTGTCAGCGCCCAGCGCTGGCGACTGTCCAGCGACACGATGCGCGTACCGTCTGGCTGATACGCCACCGCAAGCACCTTCGCGGTGAGTTGCGCAGGCGCTGATTGCTGCACACCTGTCGCTGCCGGGGCCTGTTGGGTGCTGCGGCCGAATACCCTCACTGCCCTGTCCGCCTCTGCCGCCCGCACCGCCTGCGTTGGCGGGAAGCTGGCGTCGTAGCAAGCCAGCCGCGGCAGGGGATCGAGTACTGCGGCGCAGCGATGCGTCGGCACGTCCTGCGCTGATGCCACCGAGGCGCAGCTCAACATCGTCAGCCCCCACACCACTCGCTTGTGCATGCGCGCATCTTCACTCGTCGACTGCAGCAGAGCATACAAGGCAAGCGGCGAGCGCAGGAAAGACCGCTCAGCACCGTGCCGCCACCGGCCGATTGAACGCACCGCCGGCGCCGCCTAAGCTGCAGGTCTCCCACCCGTTGCAAGAATGCCTGGAAAACGCCTTGGACCCGTCCTTGCAGCACGCCGCACGCTTACTGCAACAGGGCCATCTGGCGCAGGCGATTGCTGCTTATCGCCGCATCCTGCAGGCGCAGCCCCGCTGCGCCGATGCCTGGTACAACCTGGGATATCTGCTGCGCCAGACCGGCGAGGCATCCGCCGCAATGGACGCTTATGCGCAGGCATTGCAGTGCGGTGCCGCGTTACCGGA
This sequence comes from Xanthomonas sp. CFBP 8151, assembly GCF_011761885.1. Taxonomy (NCBI): domain Bacteria; kingdom Pseudomonadati; phylum Pseudomonadota; class Gammaproteobacteria; order Lysobacterales; family Lysobacteraceae; genus Xanthomonas; species Xanthomonas sp. CFBP 8151. Next base: position 74,053 of record NZ_JAASQZ010000003.1, on the reverse strand, counting down.
GCAGATCCATCTCAATCGCGCTGCGCTGCTGAGCGACCATCTTGGCCAGGAGGCGGCAGCGCTGAAGGAACTCGACCTGGCACTGCAGTGCCGGCCGGACTATGCTCCGGCCTTGCTCAATCTGGGCAACCTGCAGGAAGAGCTGGGTGCACGCGACCAGGCGATCGCCGCATACCGGCGGCTGCTCGCCAATCCTCCTGTCGATGCCCGGACACGGGCGCTGCAGCTGCAAGCCACCGCACGCCTGCTGCAGCTGGATCCTCCAACGCATGCGCAGGACATCCGCCTGCTCGCACTTGCGCAGGCAGGCTCGGTCGCGGGGCAGGATCCTGCGTTGACGGCCACGCTGCTGCATGCACTTGCCCATGCCTACGACCGCCTCGGCCTGCACAGCCAGGCATTCGATGCGGCCAGTGCCGCCAACCGGCATGGCCATGCACATGCAAGGCGCTACGACCCGATCCGCACACAGCAGCAGTTCGACAACATCGCTGCGGTATTTGCCGATGCAAACGACGCGCGCCAGTCACCGCACATGGCCGCCGTAGACGACGCGGTATCGCCACTGTTTATCTGCGGCATGTTCCGCTCCGGCTCCACCCTGATCGAACAGGCCTTGTCGCGCCACTCGTGCATTGCCGCCGGGGGCGAACTGGATGCGCTGCCGCGACTGGTTGCACAGTCGCTGTCGCCGTTCCCGCAAGCCGCGCAGCACCTGTCCTCGCACACGCTGGCGCAGCTGGCCGCGGCCTATCGTCAACGCGTGTCGGCAGCCGTTCCCCAGCATGCGCAACTGCGTTACATCACCGACAAGCGCCCCGACAACTTTCTGCTGATCGGGCTGATCAAACAGCTGTTTCCGGCGGCCAGGATCGTGCACACACGTCGCCACCCGCTGGACAACGGGCTGTCGATCTTCATGCAGCAGCTCAATCCACAACAGTTTGGCTATGCGGGCCGGCTGGAGGACATCGGGCATTTCTATGCCGCCTACCAGCGACTGATGGCGCACTGGCTGTCGCTGTATCCGGACAGCATCCACACGTTCGACTATGACGCCTTCGTCGCCGCTCCGGAGCCCAGCTTGCGCGCCCTGCTGGACTTCTTGCAGTTGCCCTGGGAACCGGACTGCCTGGATTTCCACAAGGCGCCTGGAGCCGTCAGGACAGCCAGCTACTGGCAGGTGCGCCAGCCCCTGCATGGCGATGCGTCCGGGCGCTGGAAACATTACACCGCCCAGCTCGTTCCCCTGCGCGCCACGCTTGCCCGGTTCGGCATCACGCCTGCGGACTGAATCGGTCGACTACCGGCGATACCTCATCCCGCACGGTGGCGCGCGATCGCCGCCTCCATGGCATTGCCCATCTGCCGCTCCTCCCGGCTCAGCAGCGGGTTCCAGACATCGAAGATCAGCACCGCACGCAGCTGCGCGCTCGCGTTGCGCGCCTCATGTCCGATCGAGTCGAATACCAGCACCTTGCCGACCTCGCACTGCCGCTAGTCGTAACCGACACCGAAGCTGCAGCCCTCGGGCACGATCAACGCAAGATGCGCCACCAGACGCGCGTTGGTCTGTCCATGGTGCGGCGGAATGACGGTCAGCGGCGAGGCACCAAAGACATCGCGTTCGGACACGCGCCATCGATCTGCACCGCATCGACCAATGCCAACGCGGCTGCGGTTGCCGGCACTGCCGGAGTGGTGCCCGGCACCGTCATACCGCCGCCAAGCAGGCGAGAAGCTCACTGGGCGGCGCTGTCCGCGTCAGTGCGAGTGGCGGTCATGCGAATGCGCGTGACCACGATGATCGTCATGCGCGGAGCCCTGCGCGGCCGGCGACGTGCCACACGGTTCGGTGCCGCAATCGCCGCTCTCCACCTGCAGGGTGACGTGGCTGATCTCGAAGCGCGCGTGCAGCAGCTCGGCAAGGGCGTCGCGCAGGCGGTCGCGGTCGGTGGTTTCGCCGACCACCACGTGTGCGGTGAGCGCGGGGGTACTGGAGGCCAGTGCCCAGACATGCAGGTCGTGCACGTCTTCGACGCCGGGGTAGCTGGTCAGCGCCTGCTGCACCTGCGGCAGATCGATGCCTTTGGGCACGCCTTCCAGCAGCACGTTGATCGCCTCGCGCAGCAGCACCCGGGTGCGCGGCAGCACCCACAGGCCGATCAGCACGGCCAGCACCGGGTCGATCCATTGCCAACCGGTCCAGCCGATCAGCAGCGCGCCGATGATCACCGCCACCGAGCCGAGCATGTCGCTCCAGACCTCCAGATACGCGCCCTTGACGTTCAGGCTCTCGCCGCTGCCGGCGTGCAGCAGCTTCATGGCGATCAGATTGATCACCAGGCCGAAGCCGGCGATCAGCAGCATGCCGCTGGAGGAAATATCCTGCGGCGCGCGGAAGCGCTGCGCGGCCTCCCAGAGAATGTAGGCGCCGACCGCGAACAATAGCACGCCGTTCGCCAGCGCGCCGAGCGCTTCCAGACGCACATAGCCATAGGTGCGGCGCGCATCGGCAGGACGGCGACTCAGGCGCACGGCAAGCAGGGCGATCATCAGGCCGACGGTGTCGGTGGCCATATGTGCGGCGTCGGACAACAGCGCCAGGCTGTTGGTGATGAACGCACCGATGACTTCCGCCAGCAGGAACGTGGCGGTGAGTCCCAGTGCCCACCACAGCGGTGTCTCGTGGCGGATGTCGCTGGGGGCGTGGCTGTGGTCGTGTCCCATGGATGCGGTGGCCTCGTGCAATGCGCGCACCTTAGGCGCACGCGATGGCGGAGACTATTACACCCGGGCGTGATGACATCACATCACGTGGGCGCGGCGCTGCACGTTACTGCTCAGGCCGGAGTGGCTAGCAAAAACCCTCGAACGCCGTAGCGATGGCGGCAACCTGTCGGCCACATTCGCCTTCGTTGGCGGGTGGTGTGATGTCGTATTGGCAGTGACATTGCTCGGAAAAAAAGAGGCTGATCAGACCGCAGCTCGTCGGACGGCCGCGCTGCATGCACTGCCTGCCCCTGCATGCAACCATGCGTACCGACCATCGTGACTGGCCCTTGCCCGCCCACCGTCGCGGGCCCTTACGCGGCATGGATGCCGCGTAAGGGCCTACACGGACGTACTTGCGGCGTGTCCTGCGATGGTGGGCGGACAAGGACCCTGCAGCAAAACCACAGCGTCGAGTGCCCGGTGCCCTCACCGCTCGCGGGACACGCCGTGAACCCGTCCCTGAGGTTCGGTGGCGGCATCCATCCCACTACACGGTCCCGCAAGTGGCGAGGACACCGCCCCAGACAGTGGGCTGGCTGTCTTACTGAAAACCATGCACACCGACCATCCCGCCTGGTCCTTGCCCGCCCACCGTCGCGGGACCTTACGCGGCATGGGTGCCGCGTAAGAACCTACATGGACGTACTTGCGGCGTGTCCTGCGATGGCGGACGGGCAAGGACCCTGCAGCAAAACCACAGCGTCGAGTGCGCGGTGCCCTCACCGCTCGCGGGACACGCCGTGAACCCGTCCCTGGGGGCTCGGTGGCGACATCCATGCGCCACACGGTCCCGCAAGCGGCGAGGACACCGCCCCAGACAGTTTGCTGGCTGTCTTACTTAAAACCATGCACACCGACCATCGTGACTGGCCCTTGCCCGCCTACCGTCGCGGGACCTTACGCGGCATGGATGCCGCGTAAGCGCCTACAAGGACGTACTTGCAGCGTGTCCTGCGATGGCGGACGGGCAAGGGCCCTGCAGCAAAACCACAGCGTCGAGTGCGCGGTGCCCTCACCGCTCGCGGGACACGCCGTGAACCCGTCCCTGGGGGCTCGGTGGCGGCATCCATGCCGCCACACGGTCCCGCAAGCGGCGAGGACACCGCACCAGACAGTGTGCTGATTGTTTTACTGAGCCATGCACACCGACCATCCCGCCTGGTCCTTGCCCGGCCGCCGTCGCGGGACCTTACGCGGCATGGATGCCGCGTAAGAGCCTACATGGACGTACTTGCGGCGTGTCCCGCGATGGTGGGCGGGCAAGGGCCCTGCAGCCAAGCCGCAGATCATCCACTCTACAGCCGAGGCCCCCAGTTCGATCAACCCTGCAGACGGAGGCGAATCACCACTCCAGCCGCACCTAGTTGACGATGGGCGTAGACACTTTTGCCAGCCGCTCTCAAACCTTGGCCACCAGCTTGATCACGCTGGAAAAATCCAGCGCGCCGTTGCCGGCCTGGCTGTTCATCGCGTACAGATTGCGCGCCAGCTCGCCGAGCGGAATCGACACGCCCGCCTGCACTGCGGATTCGGCGACCAGCCCCAGGTCCTTGAGCATCAGATCGTTGCCGAAGCCACCGCTGTAACCGCGCGATGCCGGCGCGTTGGGCAGCACGCCCGGCCACGGATTGCAGACTTCGGTGGCCCAGCTGCGCCCGGTGCTGACCGCCATCATCTGCGACAGCACCGCCGGATCCAGCCCTTGCGCAACGCCGAGCGCCAGCGCCTCGCCGGTGACGGCCATGATCACCCCCAACGCCATGTTGTTGCACAGTTTGGCGACCTGGCCGGCGCCGTTGTCGCCGACGTGGAAGATGTTCTTGCCCATCGCCTGCAACACCGGCCGCGCGCGTTCCAACACCTGCGCGGCGCCGCCGACGATAAAGGTCAGGCTGCCTGCCGCCGCGCCCGCCGTCCCGCCGGAAACCGGCGCATCCAGCATCGCCAGGCCACGCGCCTGCGCCTCGGCGGCGAGCTTGCGTGCGCTGGCGGGTGCGATAGTGCTGCAGTCGATCACCAGGGCAGCGGCGGGAATCTGCGGCAGGATCCCGGCCTCGCCCAGGTAAAGCGCTTCGACGTGGCGGCTGGCCGGCAACATCGAGATCACGATCTCGGCGTCGGCCAGGGTGTCGTGCGCGGAGCTGGCGGCATGCGCGCCGGCTGCTGCGGCGGCGTCCAGTGCGGCAGGCACCAGATCGAAGACGCGCAGCTGGTGCCCGGCCTTGATCAGGTTTGCAGCCATCGGCCCGCCCATATTGCCCAGGCCGATAAAGGCGATCTTGCTCATGGTGTCGGTTTCCAGGTTAGAACGATCATCAATAGTTAGGACGGCCATGAACGAGCGGCTGGATCGCAACGCAGCCGTCGCAAACTTCAGGCTTGCCGGTGCCAATGCGAACCCTGCAATTCCTCCATCGCGTCCGCGTTGCGCTAGCCATCAACCGCATTTGCCAGCCGCTCAGCGTTCACCGAGTGCACGTACAGCAAGATCGGCGAGCGGATGCTGTGCGGCCGGCCAGGGCGATTGGAAAAATCCAGCAGCCCACTGCGCATCCGCCTCTTCCAGCAAGGCGGGTTGCCACTGCGGCTGGCGGTCCTTGTCGATCAACAGCGCGCGAATGCCTTCGGCAAAGTCGCCATGGGCGGCCGTATGCAGCGCCACCACGTACTCGGTGCGAAAGGTGTCGGCCAGCGTGCCGATGCCCGGGTGACGTTGCAGCTCCCAGGCCAGGCGCGCCGAGCCAGGGGCGCCGGCTGCCAGCGTTGCACGCGCGGCCTGCAGCCAGGCATCTTCGCTTTGCAATGCCAGGATTGCAGCGACCACCTCTGGTAGCGTCTGGCCTGCCACCAATTGCGCGATCAGCGCCGCATGCACCTGCAATGGGCCCGGTTCCAGCGGTTGCGCGATCCCGTGCAGGAACGCGCCGAGCTGGGCGCGATCCTCATCTGCATCGCCAGTCCATGCATGCGCGCCCAAGGCGTCCAGCACTGCCGCGTATTGCGCATGCTCCAGGCGGACATCCGCAAGCCCGGCATAGATGGCATCGCTGGCGCCCAGCGGCGCGCCGGTCAGTGCCAGAAACAACCCGGCAGCCTGCGGCACCCGGCGCAACAGCCAGCTGCCGCCGACATCGGGGAACAGGCCGACGCTGATCTCCGGCATCGCCAGGCGCGAGCGCTCGGTGACCACGCGATGGCTGGCACCGGACATCAAGCCGATACCGCCGCCCATGACGATGCCATGGCCCCAGCACAGCACCGGTTTGGGATAGGTGTGGATGCGATGGTCGAGCCGATATTCCTCTTCGAAGAACGCAGCGGCGTGCGCATTGCCCTGCGGTTGCGCGCGACGCTCCTGCGCATCCGGCACCGCCTCGCGATGCGCGCGCATGCTCTGGTACAGACCATGCAGATCGCCGCCCGCGCAGAATGCCTTCTCGCCTGCGCCGCGCAACACCACGCAGACAATCTGCGCATCGTCGGCCCAGACACGCAGCTGCGCATCCAGCAAGCGCGTCATCTGCAAGGACAAACCGTTGAGCGTCCCGGGCGCGTTCAAGGTGGCGATGCCGATGCGATGCCCGTCCGCGCAGTCGCGTTGTTCGAACAGCACCGGCGCTTCCTCGGTTGGGCTCACATCCAGCATCAGCCATTGCTCCACTGCGGCGCGCGTTTCTCGAGAAAGGCCGCCACTCCCTCGGCCTGATCGGCCTGCTCGAACAGGTCGACGAAGGCTTCGCGCTCTGCCACCAGCGCGGCGGCATGCGTACCGTGACGGGTGGACTGCACCAGGCGCTTGCACGCCGCGACGCTGGCCGGACTCTGCTTGCCGGCACGCTGCGCCCAGGCAATGGCCTGCGCGCGCGACTCGCCCGTGCCCACCACCTCTTCCACCAGGCCGATGCGGTGCGCAGTGGCGGCATCCAGACGCTCGCCCAGCAGGATCATGCGCTTGGCCCAGCCCTCGCCGACCAGGCGCGGCAGGTTCTGGGTGCCGCCGGCGCATGGCAGCAACCCGACGCTGGCTTCCGGCAAGGCCAGCTGCGCGTGCTGTTCGGCAATGCGCAGGTCGCAGGCCAGCGCGCACTCCAGGCCACCGCCCATCGCATAGCCGTTGATGGCGGCGACCGACACGCCGCCAAACGCACTCAAGGCCTCGAACGCCTCGCCGAAGCGACGCGCGGCCTCCCGTGCAGCAGCCTTGTCGCCATCGGCAAACTGCTTGAGGTCGGCGCCGGCACTGAAGAACTTCTCGCCGTCGCCGGTGATCACCAGCGCATAGATGCTGCGGTCCGCATCCAGCGCGCGTACCAGATCGCGCAAGGCTGCAAGGCTGTGCACGGTCCAGGTGTTGGCCGGCGGATTGCACAAGGTAACGATGGCGACATGGCCATCGCGTTCGACCTGCAAGCCGGTGTGCGCCTGTGTTGCCCAATCGCTCATCGCAATTCCTCCTCGCCGTTGAGCAGGTGGCGCGCAATGATCATGCGCATCACCTCGTTGGTACCTTCCAGGATGCGGTGCACGCGGCTGTCGCGCAGCAGGCGCTCGATCGGGTATTCGCGGATATAGCCGTAGCCGCCGTGGATCTGCAAGGCGTCGTCGCAGATCGCAAAGCCGGCGTCGGTGGCGAAGCGCTTGGCCATCGCGCACCACACGGTGGCATCGTGGCTGCCGGCATCGAGCTTGCGCGCAGCGGTGTGCACCATCTGCCGCGCGGCCACCAGTTGCGTGGCCATGTCGGCCAGTTTGAACTGCAGCGCCTGGAAATCGGCCAGCTTCTTGCCGAACTGACGGCGCTCGCCCATGTAGCGGCGGGCGGCATCCAGCGCCCCTTGCGCCGCTCCCAACGAACAGGCGGCGATATTGATGCGGCCGCCGTCCAGCGCCTTCATCGCCATCTTGAAACCCTCGCCCTCCTTGCCCAGCAGATTGCCGGCCGGAATGCGCACGTTCTCGAAACTCACCCCGCGCGTGGGCTGGCTGTTCCAGCCCATCTTCTCTTCCTTGCGGCCGTAGCTGATGCCGGGCGCATTGGCAGGCACCACGAAGGCGCTGATGCCGCGGGCGCCGTCATCGCCGGTGCGGGCCATTACCACCAGCACATCGGTGGCGCCCGCGCCGGAAATGAAGGCCTTGCTGCCGTTGAGCACGTAGCTGTCGCCGTCGCGCTGTGCACGCGTCTTGAGCGAGGCCGCGTCCGAGCCGGCACCCGGTTCGGTGAGGCAGTACGAGCCCAGCTTGGCGCCGCTGGTCATCGCCTCGCCCCACTGCGCGCGCACCGCGTCGTTGCCGTAACTGGCGATCAACCAGGTGGCCATGTTGTGGATGCTGATGAACGCCGAGGTGGATGGATCGACCGTGGCCAGTTCTTCGAACACCACCGCGGCATCGAGCCGGCGCATGCCTAGGCCGCCCACGCCCTCATCGGTATACAGCCCGCAGAACCCCAGCTCGGCCGCCTTTGCGATCGCCTCGCGCGGGAAGTGGCTTTGCGCATCCCAGTGCGCGGCGTGCGGTGCGAGTTCCTTGTCGGCAAAGTCGCGCGCGGCAGCGCGAAACGCTTCCTGCTCGTCATTCAAATCGGCCGTATTGGTGTGTAGCTGGATGGCTGCATTCATGGCGATCAGGTCACTTGAGGGAGATGGTGGTGTTGACGCCGTGGCCCAGCGTTTCGTCGTCGAACCAGCGCGCGGTCACGGTCTTGGTCTGGGTGTAGAACATCACCACCTGTTTGCCGTACGGGCCCAGGTCGCCGAGTTTGGAGGCGCGCGATCCGGTGAACGAGAACAGCGGTACCGGCACCGGAATCGGCACGTTGATGCCGACTTGGCCCACGTCGATGTCTTCCTGAAAACGCCGCGCCGCCGCACCCGACTGGGTGAACAACGCAGTGCCGTTGCCGTTGGGATTGGCATTGACCAGGGCAATGGCCTCATCCAGCGTGGCCGCCTCCAGGATCACCAGCACCGGGCCGAAGATTTCCTCGTCGTAGATGCGCATGCCCGGCCTCACGCCGGAGAAGATGGTCGGGCCGACGAAGTTGCCCTGCTCGAACCCCGGCACGCTGGGCGCGCGCCCATCCAGTTCCAGTCTGGCGCCATGCTCCACGCCGGAGGCGATCAAGCCTTCCACGCGCGCGCGCGCCGCGCCGGAAATCAGTGGCCCGACTTCAGTACCCGGCGCGTTTCCGGCGCCCAGCGTCAGGTCCTTGGCCTTGGTCACCAGCGCCGGAATCCACTCCCGCGCCTCGCCCACCAGCACCAGCGTGGATGCGGCCATGCAGCGCTGGCCGGCCGCACCGAAGGCGGCGCCGACCATCGCATTGAGCGTCTGTTCCTGATTGGCGTCCGGCAGCACCACGGCATGATTTTTCGCACCCATCATGCATTGCACGCGCTTGCCGGCCAGCGAGGCGCGCCGATAGACGTGCGTGCCGACCCTGGTCGACCCGACAAACGACAGCGCCTTGATGTCCGGGTGGTCGCACAACGCGTTGACCACGTCTTCGCCGCCGTGCACGACATTGAGCACGCCCTTGGGAATGCCCGCCTCCAGCGCCAGTTCCACCAGCCGCATGGTCACCATCGGGTCCTGCTCGGATGGCTTGAGCACGAAGGTGTTGCCGGTGGCGATGGCCATCGGAAACATCCACAACGGAATCATCGCCGGGAAGTTGAACGGGGTGATGCCCGCGCACACGCCCAGCGGCTGCAGCAGGCTATAGGTGTCCACGCCGTTGGCGACGTTGTTGGCCAGCTCGCCCAACTGCAGGTTGCCGATCGCCGCGGCGTGTTCCACCACTTCCAGCCCGCGGAACACATCGCCTTCGGCATCGGCCAGGGTCTTGCCCTGCTCGGCGCTCAACAACGCGGCCAGCTCGGGCATGTGTTCGCGGATCAACTGCTGGTACTTCAGAAAGACACGTGCGCGGGTGCCGATCGGGGTCTTGCGCCAGCTCACGAAGGCCTGGCTGGCCGCCGCCACCGCCGCGGCCACTTCGCCGGTGGTGGCGAACGGCACCTGTGCCAGCACCGACTGATCGGCCGGGTTGACCACGTCCTGCCAATGGGTGCTGGCGGAGGTGACGAACTGGCCGTCGATCAACAGGGAAACACGCGGGACGGAATCACTCATTGCAGGGTCGCTCGCAGAAGGTCGCTACGGATGCTTCGCATTGTTCGCACCGCGACCTGGCATTCCCAGCCGGAGACTGCTTAATCGCGCTAAGCTGCCGCCACTATTTTGCGAATCTTGCAAATGCCGCAGTCGCCCCTCCCGCTCCGCCACCAGCTCGGCCTGCGCCTGCAGCGGCTGCGCCAGCGCCACGGCCTGACCCAGGCGGAGCTGGCGCGCCGGCTCGGGCTGTCGCCGAGCTACCTCAACCAGATCGAGCGCAACCAGCGCCCCCTGACCCTGGCAATCCAGCAGCGGCTCAAGGCCGCGCTGGGCGATCTGGACGGCCTGCTCGACCTGGACGACCCGGCCGCGTTGGTCGAGCCGCTGGACGAATCGCTGCGCAGCCTGGGCCACAGCCTGTCGGCCGCCGAGCTGCGCGTGCTCACCGGCAACCTGCCGCAGGTGGCCCAGGCCCTGCTGGACCTGCACCGCGCGCACCGGCATCTGCTCGAGCGTACCGCCGCACTGGAAATACAGATCGGCGCCGACCATGCCGCATTGCCCTCGCTGTCGCCGGGCGAGCAGGTGCGCGATTACTTCAATCGCGCGCACAACTATCTGCCGGAACTGGATGAGCGCGCCGAGGCGCTGTATGCCGAACTCGGCCTGACCTCGGACAACCTGCCGCTGCGGCTGCGCCAACGCCTGGCCGATCGCCACGGCCTGCTGGTGCAGGACGCGCCCGAGCTGTACAGCGACAAACGCAGCGTGGATACGCAGGCCCGCGTGCTGTGGCTGCTCGCGCACCTGCGCCCCGGCCAGCAGGCCTTCCAGATGGCCGCACAACTGGCCTTGCTGGAATGCGCGCCGTTGCTCGACGCACGCATCGCCGATGCCGGCTTCGAAGATGCCGAACGTGTCGCGCTGTCGCGGATCGGGTTGTCGAACTATTTCGCCGGTGCCCTGGTGATGCCGTATGGCCAATTCCTGCACAGTGCCCAGCGCTCCCGCTACGACATCGAATGGCTGGCCGATCGCTTCGGCGTCGGCTTCGAGGCGGTCTGCCACCGGCTCAGCACCTTGCAGCGGCGCGGCGCGGCCGGGCTGCCGATCTTCTTCATGCGGGTCGATCGTGCCGGCAACGTATCCAAGCGCCACTCGGCCACCGACTTCCATTTCTCGCATGTCGGTGGCGCCTGCCCGCTATGGATCGTCTACGAGGCCTTCAACCAGCCCGACCGCATCCTGACCCAGATCGCACGCATGCCCGATGGCCGGCGCTACTTCTGGCTGGCGCGCCAGGTCAGCAGCGGCGCGCCGGGCTACGGCCGCCCGCGCAAGACCTTCGCGCTGGCGATGGGCTGCGATCTGCGTCATGCCGATCAACTGGTGTATGCGCGCGGCTGGGACCTGGACGCGGTGGACGATGCGGTGCCGATCGGCCCCGGCTGCCTGACCTGCGAACGCAACGACTGCATGCAGCGCGCCTTTCCCGCACTGCCCAGGTTATCTGCCAACGCGCGTTAGCCCCAGACCCGGGTCTGCAGCGTTCTGTCAGGCGGTCTTGTTTCCCCGCAGGCTCCTTGCGCGTCGGCGGCGATCAGGCAGACGCTACCGCTGCGCTGCAGCATTCCAACGCGAGATAGCTCACGCAAAATGCTTCATTGGAATGGAATGACTTGCGCTTCTACCCTGAAGCAGACACATGCAGGACAGGGGGACGCCAAGGCGATCGACGATCGTCGCCGCGTCACGCACACGACCAATCAGCTCCACACCGCAGCACCGCAGCAACCGCCATGCCCGCGTCGGATGCGCCAACGCGCAGCCGCGCCAGCGCGCCGCACAAGCGGCCACTATTTCATTCGGTAACTTTGTTCTGGGAGGGATCAAACGATGCCCGTTCACCACACCGGCCACCCGGCCGGCCGGCGCCTGCGCCGCACGCCCGTGCGCGACGTCCTCACCACCACCATCGCCTGCGTGCTGGCCACCGCATTCAGTGCGCACGCACAGGACAGCGCGCCTGCCGCAACGCCGGCCACCGCCGCCACCACCGCGGCGGCGCCGCCGGTCACGCTCGACAACATCACCGTGATCGGCCAGCGCGCCAGCCTGAATCAGGCGGTGCAGGCCAAGCAGATGTCCGATCACGTCATGGAAGTGATCTCTGCCGACAACATGGGCCAGATGCCCAACGTCACCGTGGCCGAGGCGCTGGTGCGCCTGCCCGGCGTCAACGGCACCCGCGACCGCGGCAACGAGAGCCTGGCCACCGTGCGCGGGCTTGGCCCGCGCATGACCATGGGCACCGTCAACGGGCGCGAAATCGCCTCTTCCGAGCCCAATCGTGCAGTGCGTTGGGAAGTGTTCCCCACCGAGATCGTCTCCACCGTCAAGGTCTACAAGACCCAGTCGGCGGACCTGGTCGCCGGCGGACTTGCCGCAACGGTGGACATCTCCACCATCAGCCCGCTGGACTACACCGGCCCGGGCTTCGTCGGCACCGCCGGCCCGGTGTTCTACGACCATGCCAAGGACGTGGACGGCTACTCGCCGTGGGGCAACCGCTTCGGCGCCAGCTGGGTGCACCAGATCAACGACAACCTGGCGGTTGCGCTGGGCGCCACCTACCAGAAGCAGAAGAACTCCAACTCCTCGATCGGCAGCTGGGGCTATACCGATGCCACCACCTCGCGCGATGTGGATGGCGACGGCACTGTGGACCCCACGCCATGGGGCGCAGCCGACCAGCTCAAGCTGACAGAACAAACGCGTACCGGCGCGATGGGCACCGTGCAATGGCGCTCGGGCAACGTCGAGTTGAAGTTCGACGGCCTGTATTCGCGTATCGAAATCGACGAAGACCAGTTGCAGAACTGGTTCAACGGCCTGGCCTACAGCACCTTCTCGACCGGCGCCAATCCATACACCACGCCGGGCTCGTCCTACACCATCGTCGATGGCGACGTGGTGGCCGGCACGCTGGCCAACTCGAACCTGCAGGTCGACCATGTGGTCAGCCACTACAACGAGGTCAAGACGCTCACCGCCGGCGGCCTCAACGCCAAGTGGAGCGGCGACGTGTGGACGCTGGGCAGCGACCTGTCGTTCTCGCAGGCCAAGCGTGACAACACCTGGCAGGCGGTGCGCTTCGGCAGCAACCCGGACACCGTCTCGTTCGATTTCCGCCGCAGCGTCACCCCCACCATCAGCACCAGCTCGGACACGCCCGAGTGGGGCATCGCCGGCCAGACCGAGCCGCAGGGGCTACGCGACAAGATCGCCGCGCTGGCGCTCAACGCCAGCCGCCCGGTCGATGCCGCGGCGTTCACCTCGCTGGAATTCGGCGCACGCGCCGCGCGCCGCGAGAAGCAGAACCGCCGCTTCATCAGCAACCAGTCCGGTTACGACCAGCCGATCTCGGCGTACCAGGGCCTGATCTATCCGGTCACCATGCCGGACTTGAACGTGCCCACGCTGACCGGCGGCAACATGGATGCCATCGCCCAGATCGGCTTCGGCGGTTTCGACCCGGCCACGCTCGAGGAGCAGTTGCTCGACCACTGGAACGTCAAGGAAGACGTGCGCGAAGCCTTCGCCAAAGCGGTGTTCAGCTCGCAGCTGTTCGGCACCGATGTCACCGGCAATATCGGCGTGCGCCTGGTCAACACCAAGACCACCAGCGACGGCTTCGATTCGGTCGGCACCACCGTGCAGGCCAGCAGCGACAGCAAGGAATACACCGACGTGTTGCCCAGCGCCACCGTCAACTTCCTGATCGACGATCAACGCATCCTGCGCTTTGCGGTGGCCAAGGTCATCGCGCGTCCGCCGCTGGACGAGTTGCGCACCGGCCGGCGCCTGGACGACCCCAACGTCACCGTCGGCCAGCTCACCGGCAGCGGCGGCAACCCGCAGCTGGATCCGTTCAAGGCCACCCAGGTCGACCTGTCCTACGAGTGGTACTTCCACAAGGAAGCGCTGGCGGCGATTGCGGTGTATCGCAAGGAAGTGGATTCCAGCATCGGCTACCGCACCGACCGCGAAGTGATCAACGGCCTGGATTACCTGGTCAGCGCGCCGTTCAATGGCGGCGGCGGGCATATCAACGGTGTGGAACTCACCTTCCAGACGCCGTTCTACTTCATCCCGCACATGGAAAACTTCGGCGTCTACTCCAACTTCTCGCTGGTCGATTCCAACCTCAAGGAATTCTCGCCGGAAGACAACCCGCTGCCGCTGAGCGGGCTGGCACGCAAGACCGGCACCTTCGACCTGTGGTACAGCAACGGCAGCTTCGAAGCGCGCGTGGGTTACAAGTACCACAGCCCCTACACCGTGGTGTACGGCTGGAATGCGGCGCGGCTGGCACGGTTGCAGAGCGAAGGCACGGTGGATCTGAGCCTGAACTGGCAGTACAGCAAGCAGCTCGGTTTCCGCTTCCAGGCCGGCAACCTCACCAACGAACCGCTGCGCGCCTACACCGACAACAAGCCCAACCGTCTGGCCAATCAGGACGACGGCGGCTATCAGGTGTTCGGCCGTCGCTACTCGCTGGAAGCGACCTACAAGTTCTAAAGCACCGCTGACACCGCTGTTGCACGCCTGCTCCACCACTGCGCGCGGTGTGCGCAATCGCCTACGTCACTGACGTTGTGATTGCGCGCATCGCCCGCACGATGGCACCGCCGCATGCGGCAGGCTGTCACCCGCTCCACGTTTCATCTGTCGAGGAATTGCATGCGCTCCACACGCCGCCTCTGGACGCCCGCGCTGCTCGCGCTGGCCATCTCCACCTTCGCACACGCCGCCCCGGCCCCCGCCACGCTGTATCTGGGCGCGGACCTGTCCTACGTCAACGAGATGGAGGAATGCGGTGTGCAGTACCGCGAGAACGGCGTGGTCAAGGACCCGTTCGAGCTGTTCCATGCGCATGGCGCCAATCTGGTGCGCGTGCGGTTGTGGAACGATGCCCGCTGGACCCGCTACAGCGACCTGTCCGACGTCAAGAAGACCATCGCACGCGCACGCGCGCAAGGCATGCAGGTGCTGCTGGACCTGCACTATTCCGACGACTGGGCCGACGGCGAAAAGCAGCTGATTCCCAAGGCCTGGGCCAGCATCACCGATACCGATGAACTGGCACGCACGCTCTACGGCTTCACCTATGACACGCTCAGCGCGCTCGACCGTGCCGGCCTGATGCCGGAGCTGGTGCAGGTCGGCAACGAAAGCAATTCCGATCTGATGGACAGCAAGCCATGGGACAAAAAGCGCCCCATCGACTGGCAGCGCAACGCCAAGCTGTTCAACGCCGGCATCAAGGCGGTACGCGATATCGGCGCACGCTCGGCGATCAAGCCACGGGTGATGCTGCATATCGCCCAGCCAGAGAATGTGGAACCGTGGTTTGCCGCCGCCACCAAGGCCGGCGTCACCGACTACGATCTGATCGGCATCAGCTACTATCGCAAGTGGTCCATCCAATCGATGGACGAGCTGGGCAAGACCATCAAGCGCCTGCGCGGCCGCTTTGATGCCGACGTGGTGGTGGTGGAAACCGCCTATCCGTGGACGCTGGACTCCGGCGACACCTCGCACAACCTGCTCGGCCAAGACTCGCTGATTGCCGGTTACCCGGCCACGCCGCAGGGCCAGTTCCGCTACATGGTCGATCTCACCCAGCTGGTGATCGATACCGGCGGCGCCGGCGTGGTGTATTGGGAACCGGCATGGACCAGCAGCAGCTGCAAGACGCGCTGGGGCACCGGCTCGTCGTGGGAAAACGCCAGCTTCTTCGACTTCAAGCATGCCAATGAAGTGCTGCCGGCGATCGACTTCATGCGCCACCCGTATACCGGCGTGCCTGCAACCACGAGCAACCCTGCTGCTGGCGTGCAAGGCAACGCTGCAGACACCGGCAAGGGGATCCAGCCATGACCGGCATCAATCGCCGCGAGCTGCTGCGCGGCATGCTCGCCAGTGGCGTGAGCGCCGCACTCCCGATCGGTGCGACCGGTGCGTTGCCGCCCGCTATCGCCGCTGCAGCGCCAGCTGCAAGTAATACCGCCGCCCCGCTTGCCGCGCTGGGCGATGCAGCCCTGGCACCGCGCGAACGGCTGCTGTTCGACTTCGGCTGGCGCTTCCATCTCGGCCACGCCAGCGACCCAGTGCGCGACTTCGGGTTCGGCACCTTCCAGCGCACCTTCGCCAAGGCCGGCAAGGACACCGCCACCGCCGCGCAACTCGCCTTCGACGACAGTGGCTGGGAACTGCTGGATCTGCCGCACGACTGGGCCGTCACCCTGCCCTTCCGGCAGGAACCGATCTCGGCCACCATCACCGAGGAAGATCCGGCGGCCGCGCACGGCTACAAGCCGCTGGGCACCAGCTTTCCGGAAACCAGCGTGGGCTGGTATCGCCGCGTGCTGCAGATTCCTGCGGACGATCTGGGCAAGCGCATCAGCCTGGTGTTCGACGGCGTGTTCCGCGACTGCATCGTGTTCTGCAACGGCCACATCGTCGGGCGCAATGCCAGCGGCTATTGCGGGTTCGAGGTCGACCTCAGCGAGGTGCTCGACTACGGCAAGCCCAACCTGATCGCGGTGCGCGTGGATGCCACCCTGGGCGAAGGCTGGTTCTACGAAGGCGCCGGCATCTATCGCCATCTGTGGTTGAACAAGACCGACCCGCTGCATCTGCCGCAGGACGGCGTGTTCGTGCGCAGCACGCTGCAAGGTGCCACCGCCACGGCGCAGCTGTCCACCGAGGTGCGCAACGATGGCAGCGCCCCGCGCCAATGCACGCTGCAGGCGCGCGTGACCGCGCCGGATGGACGCGTCGTCGCACAGGCGGCCAGCGCCGCGGTCAGCATTGCTCCCGGCCAGGTGCACCTCATCGAACAGACCCTGCCGCTCGGCGAAGCGGCGCTATGGTCGATCGACACCCCGCAGCTCTACCGCCTGACCACCAGCGTGCACAGCGACGGCAAGGCAGTCGATGCGGTGGTCACGCCGTTCGGCGTGCGCACGGCCGTCTTCGATGCACAGCGCGGCTTCCTGTTGAACGGCGCGCCGCTCAAGCTGCACGGCACCAACAACCACCAGGATCACGCCGGCGTCGGCACCGCCATCCCCGACAGCCTGCACGAATGGCGCCTGCGCCGGCTCAAGTCGATGGGCTGCAACGCGTACCGCAGCTCGCACAATCCGGCCACGCCCGAACTGCTCGCGCTGTGCGATCGGCTCGGCATGTTCGTGATCGAGGAAACCCGCCGCATGTCCACCGACCCCGAGGCGATGGGCGAGCTGGAGACGATGGTGCGGCGCGGGCGCAATCATCCCAGCGTGATCCTGTGGTCGCTCGGCAACGAAGAGCCGCAGCAGGTCACCGAGCGCGGCGCGCGCATTGTCAGCCGCATGCAACAACGGGTACGTCAGCTCGACCCCACCCGCCCCACCACGTTCGCCATGGACAAGGGCTTTGGCGATGGCGTTGGCCAGGTCGTCGATGTGGTCGGTTTCAACTACCGCACCAGCCAGATGGACGGCTTCCACACGCAGTATCCGCACATTCCAATCTACGGCAGCGAAACCGGCAGCACCGTGTCGGTGCGCGGCAACTACCAGCGCGACGACACCCGCGGCTACACCCGCGCCTACGACACCGACCACCCGTGGTGGGCCAGCACCGCCGAAGCCTGGTGGAGTTATGTCGCGCAGCGCCCGTATATCGCTGGCGGCTTCATCTGGACCGGCTTCGATTACCGCGGCGAACCAACGCCCTACAACCGCTGGCCGAATGTCGCCTCGCAGTTCGGCGTGCTCGACAGCTGCGGGTTTCCCAAGGACAATTACTGGTATTACCGCGCGCAATGGACCAGCGAACCGGTGCTGCATCTGTTCCCGCACTGGAACTGGGACGGCCTGCTGCAGCCCGATGACAAGGGCCGCGTCCAGGTCTGGTGCCATAGCAATCTCGAAGCGGTGGAACTGCTGGTCAACGGCGTCAGCCAGGGCCTGCAGCAGGTGCCGGCCTACGGCCATGTCGAATGGCGCGTGGCCTATGCACCGGGCGTGATCGAGGCGCGCGGCTATCGCGCCGGCTCACTGGTGTTGAGCGAACGCCGCGAGACGGTCGGCAAGCCGGCAGCGATCCGCCTGAGCTGCGACCGCAACGCAGCGCGTGCCGACGCCGAAGACGTCGCGGTGGTCAAGGTGGAGATCGTCGACGCACAAGGCCGCCTGGTGCCGACGGCCGACACCCTGGTGCAGTTCGCGCTGCGCGGCCCTGCGCGGTTGATCGGCGTGGGCAACGGCGACCCCGCCAGCCATGAAGACGACAAGGCGCCGCAACGCAAGGCCTTCAATGGACTGTGTGCGGCCCTGCTGCAGAGCACGCGCAGCACCGGCAGCATCGTCTTGCAGGCCACCGCACCCGGCCTTGCCGCTGCCACCTTGCGCCTGGATGCCGACAAGGCCAAACCACGCGCCTCGGTGGCCTGACGCAAGCCGCAGCAGCAGCCGCAGTGATCACCAGCGAGCAGGTCAGCAGCGCCTGGGCGTACCGCAATGCCGGGTGCCAGGACCGACTTCCGGCACAGTCGCTGGCGCCCGTGTGCGCAAGCGGTACACAGTGGCGGCGATCAGCACCTGGCCCATCGCCGCTGGGCCACGCGATTGGGCCGCTGGCCGACGGACTCACGCATCCGCGCCCCCTGCATCCGGCGCACGCGGGAAGTAACGGCTGAGCTTTTCTTCCCACGCCTGGAACTGCTCAAGCGTGTAGGCATCCATCGGTCGCGGGTCGGCGGCGACCGCTTTCTTCTGCGCGACATACGCGATGCGCTGGGAGGACAGCTCATCCCAGGCCTTGCGCAGCATCACCGGATCGGGATGCGAGACCATCATCGCTTCCAGCAACGTGGCCTGGGCCACACGCGCGGCCAGCAGGTCGCTGAGCGCCTCGGTCACGGCCTGCATCCACTCTTGCTGTTTCTGTTCCATATCCAAACCGGACCTGCCTGATGTGCCCCACACGGTAGCGCGCCCGCTGGGACGGCCATGTGGAGCCACTATCGGCGCGGCGCAGGCGATCTCCCCCTGGTGTCACGGAATGTATTGCGCCATGCCCCCGAGCGCTCGCAAGAACTGGCAGCGTTCAGGACTCGACGCCTGCAGTGCGGGTATCGCCCCGCCTTGTCGTCCACCAGAACAGCAGGGCCAGGAGACTGGCTGCCGCGCCCAGTAGGCACACACCTTGCCAACCTGCCCTGGCATAGGTGACGGTCGCGCCGATTGCACCCAGTCCGCTGCCGGCGGCATAGAACAGCATGTAAAGGCCAACCAAGCGGCTATGCGCCTCAGGCGTGGTGCGGAAGATCAAGCTCTGGTTCGTCACATGTAGTGCTTGGCCTCCCATATCGAGCAGCACGATGCCAATGACCAGTGCCCACAATGACCACTCCATCAGCGACAGAGGCCACCAGGCCAGCAGCAGCACCGTGAGCGCCGCTGCACTGGTGCGCTGAGCATGACCCTGGTCCGCCCACCGCCCGGCGCGCGCCGCAGCCAAGGCGCCTGCCACACCGACCAGACCGAAGGCACCGATGGCCATATGGGAGAAGCGATAAGGCGGCGCGCTCAAGGGCAGCACCAGCGCACTCCAAAAGATGTTGAATGTGGCGAACATCAACAGCGCCAGCGTGCCGCGCACTTGCAAGACCTTTTCCTGGCGCAGCAGCGTCAGCATCGAAGCGATCAGACGCGGGTAACGCATCGTCTGGGACGTCGACGGCAAGACCGGCAGCCATCGCCACAACGGAAGTGCCATCGCAACCATCAGGACAGCGGCGCAGAAGTACACACCGCGCCATCCTGCCAAATCGCTGACACCACCGGCAAACACCCGTGCCAGCAACAGACCGATGAATACGCCGCCTTGCGCTGCGCCGACCACGCGGCCCCGTTCATGGGGCGCGGCGGCACTGGCCGCATAGGCAATCAGGCCCTGCGTCATCGCTGTGCCCAACAAGCCGACGGCGAGCATGCCTGCCAGCAGTGCAGGCGCAGATCGCGCCATCGCCACGACGGCAAGTGCGACCACCAGCGCCAGGAGCTGCATAGACATCAGGCGACGGCGATTGACCAAGTCGCCCAGCGGCACCAGCAGCAGCAATGCCAGCGCACAACCGATTTGTGTGGCTGTAATGACCCCGCCCACAGCCGCGTAGCTGATGCCGAAGTCTCGAGCCAGCGTGTCAAGCAGCGGCTGAGCGTAATAGACATTTGCCACGCTCAGTCCACTTGCAACCGCAAACAGCCACACCAAGTATCGGGGCATGTTCGCAGACGGAACCGTTGGAGGATTGCTTGACGGTAGTGATGCGACAGAAATCCCCATGGTTCCAACCCCACCCAATCCAGTTGCAAATAAAAACCGATTGAAGGCTAAGCAATATGGTTTTAAAATGCAACTTTATTGATTCCCAGTCGATCGGCTCCGGAGACGCCATGCCCCCTCGCAGACGCCTTGGTGACGAACATTGCCCGGTTGCGCGATCGGTCGATCTCATTGGGGATCGATGGGCGCTGCTGATCGTGCGCGATTCCTTCGATGGTGTGCGCCGCTTCGGCGATTTCCAGCGGAGCCTGGGCGTGGCGCGCAATATCCTGTCCGATCGGCTGCGCAAGCTGGTCGATGCGGGCATCCTGGTAATGCAAGATGCATCCGACGGCACGGCTTATCAGGAGTACGTGCTGACGGCACAGGGCGACAGCCTGTTCCCCGTCGTGGTGGCATTGCGACAGTGGGGCGAAGACCACCTTTTTGAGCAGGGCGAACGTCATTCGGTGCTGATCGACAGGCGCACGGGCAAGAAGGTCGCACGCATGTCGCTTCAGGCAAAAGACGGCGCTCCGCTGCTGCCTGCGTTTACGCAGGTTCGGAAAGTGATCAATCCGTAGTCGCCCAGTTCGCCCACGCGTCTGCGGCGACTCAACGCCCAATGGTGGGCAGCCGCCCTGCTGGGTATCGCCTTCGGGCCCATCCAGGCCAGACCGGGGGCCGTTCCGCCGTTCAGAAAATCGACAGGGTGCCCGCTGCAGATTGATTCTGCACGGCCGATATGAGGTCAATCCCTAACGCTGCCGCCGCATGTCGACCGAACTTAGAACCCAAGTCCCCTTCGCCGGAATGCAAGACACCGCGAGCGAGCTGCTTGAGCGTCTTGCCGAGCTGACGCCGCTGAAGACCTGGGTGCTTGCCGAGGTCAAAAACGATCACTGGATCATTCGTGGCTGCACCGACGCTTCCTTCGGGTTGAAGGTCGACCAGTTCTTGAGTTGGCACGAGTCGGTATGCCGCAGCATGATCGTCATGGGGGGCCCGCAGTTCGCTCCCGACTTGCAGAAAGTCGAACACCTGGCCCAGTCCGCCGTGGCGACACGGCTGGGTATCGCAAGCTATCTGGGCGTGCCCATTCGAATTCCTGGCAAAGTTGAGGGAATGCTGTGCGGACTGGACAACCGGGTCATCGAGGACAAACTGGATCACCTCTTGCCGCTGGTGGAAACATTTGGACGGGTGCTGGCCGGATCGTGGGCCCAGCACCTGGCCGAGGTCCAACCGCACCCCGCTGATCCGCATATCCTGCAAAACGTGCAGACGCTGACGGGCCTCTACGATCTCGGCACCTTCCGTGATCTCCTGCAAGCAGCGGCGGATCATCGCCATCGCAACGAGCCAGGCGGCGTATTGCTCTTTGACGTAGGCGCCAGCAACTCGGGCAATGGCGCCGAGTCAGAACAAGATGTGGCGGCGGCCATCGCCCTGCTGAAGCAAGCCACCCGTCCTCAGGACAGCCTGGCACACCTGGCGCGCGGAGAGTTCGCCCTGTTTCTGCCTGGCACCAGCGAAGCCGGGTTGGTGTCGGTCGCCCGGCGCATCCAGTCGTCCTTGAATGCAGAGGGGTTCAGCGCCCGATGGGGAGCCAGCTGGTTCAAGGAAATGCAGCAGCTCAACAACATCGATCAGCTCATCAAGGCAGGCTCCCTGCCGGGCGCCAGTCTGGCTGGAAGCGATGAGCACACGATCCCAGCGGCTGTCCCCGCAGGACCAGGCTAAGCCCTCAAAGGACGAGGGCACGCAGGGGCGCTGTCAGCGGAACCAGCAGCTGCGGGTCAGGAAAATACTTACAGGCATGTTCGCCTATTGCCGATAGCGGCTTGAGGCTTTTCCTTCAATGATGGCGTGTCACTCGGCGAGCATCGAGAGCCGATCGTCTGACACTGATGTTGGACGAACGTAGGTGCCTGCCCCATCAAGGAGGATCGCTATTGGGCGTCACCGCAGTTCGGCACGTGGGCGATTACCTGCTCACGGCCCACAGCATCCCGTGCAATGGAAAATTCCTGCCGGAGCTCCTGATTTCCAAGCCCGGCAGCATCACGTTGCACCGATGCCAACTCAGAAGTACCGCCTTTGCTGACCAACGCGACGCGTATGACTACGCCAAGCGCTGGATGGCTACATGCCATGTGTCGAGCACAGGCGCTGTCAGCCCCGCCTAGCAACAGAGGCAGGCCTACGATCGCTCATTCGTCTGCTGCGATCACTCCATGCCGCCAACTATTCGAGTGTGCAAACCTCGATCGGCTTCGCCGTTGCCGATAAGCTTTTCTTTGCGCCAGCCTCGCCAAGGGTGACCATCGGCGGTCCCAGAAAACGCAGTAGCGACGCTCGGACCAAAGCACAAGACGCACCAGGTCGCCTGCTCCAGGCAATGCAGGTCATGCAAACGCAGATACGCAGCCTGATGTCCGCCCGGTCAAACATGGCCAAGCGCCACGATGAAGGCCAGACCGGCTTCCGCATGGATGCACAGGCCTTCCCGGGCGACTACGGCCGCAAGGCCGAGGCCACCAATACCCTGGTGGCCTCCCACCTGGCCGTGCAGTCCAACCTTGCGCGGATCATGGGCCGCTATGCCATCGGCGAGCCGAGCGAGAGCATGGAGCGCCTGCCCGGTGAGAAGGCCGTGCTCTCCCAAACCATGGACGAGGTCAAGGCCAACCTGTCCGCCAGGAATATCGAGATCAAGCAGCTGGCGCAGGCCGCCGCCATCGGTGACTTCACGGCGCGCGGCGATGCCGATCGTTTCCAATACGATTTCCGCATCATGGTGGAGCGCTTGAACCTGCTCATGGCCACCGCAGACAGCAACCTGCAATCGCTGTCCTCGCTGCTGCATTCCAGCGCGGCAGGAGACCTGACCGCGCGAATGACCGGCGAGTTCAAGGGTGTGTTCGCGCAGATGCGCAATGACGCCAATACCACCGCCGCACAGCTTGCGGAGATTGTCGGACGCGTGGGCCCAGGAACCTGGGCTCATTGGGTTCTGATACGACACATCATTCCGCAGGACCAAGCGATGGCAACCGCTTGTCCTGCATTGTCGTGTCCGCTATAAATTCGCTGAGCGGGTTTAACAGCACCGACATAGTGGCTAAGTAGGCTTGCTCCGCATGCCAGACCAGACGCAAGGCTACCGTTTGCGCATCAAAGGGCTTGAATGCAGAAACTCATAAGTGACCTGGAAGCCCTGCTGGCAGCCTGGGATGCGCAAGCAACAACTTTTGATTCGTGCGACATGCCGGCATCTGCACTTGCTTTTCGAGAGTGTCAGCGACGCTTGGGCCTGGTCTTGGCGTCGCATGCTCGGCACCCAGTTGCCCGTCAGAGTGACGTCAACTTTATTCTTTGAAAGGCTGCCGGGCTGGGCGGCACATTGTTCGGCCGAGGTCCAAGGCGTACTTAGCGACCCTGTGGCCACCCAAAGGTGGATGTGGGCTAGATATGAAACGGACCTGCCGAGAGCGTCGGCGAGCTCACCCTGACTCGGAACGCAATGAGCAGGCTAGCGAGGAGCATCACTGCCGCGGCAACGATGAGGACTGCAACGATGCCCCCCAGCCCGAACACCAGGCCGCCCAAAGCGGCCCCCGCCGCGATAGAGGACTGCACCGCGGCCACTACCATCCCGCCGGCGCTCTCGGCTTGGTCGGGCACCGCACGTGCGACCCAGCTCGACCAGGCAACGGGTACGCCACCGAAGGCCAGACCCCAGAGCGAGACAAGGATCGATAGCCCGCCAATACCCACCGGCAACAGGACCATGCCGAGAACGGCTACGCCAACCAGGGCAGGCATGATCACCAACGTCACTTTCAAACTGCGCTCCATGAGCCAGCCGGCCAGTAGTGTGCCGACAAAGTTCGCCACACCGAATCCGAGCAGAATCAGCGCCAGGCCGTCGGCGCTCATCTGCCCCAGGCTCTCCATCGTTGGGCGGATATAGGTAAACAGCGAATACTGACCGGTGTGCGCCAGAACGCAGCCCAGCATTCCGACCGTCACACCTGGTCGGCGCAAGAGCCTCACCACCGACTCTGGGAGTGCGGCCTTGCGCGGGGCCATTCGGGGCAGCGTGAACCACTGGAACGCAAAAGTGAGGCCACCTACCGCCGTCGCAGCCCAAAAGGCGCTGCGCCAGCCCAGCAGCCCGCCCAGGTAGCTCCCCAGCGGAACGGACACCACCGTGCCGACCGCAATCCCGCTGAAGATGATTGAAAGCGCGCGAGGCACGCGCTGTGGCGGCACCAACCGCATGGCAACGGCCGCTGCCATGCTCCAGAAACCACCCAGCGCGACGCCCAGAAGGACTCGCATCACCAGAAGAACACCCATGCTGGAAGACAACGCCACCAAGGCGTTGGACAGGAGCATCAAACCTGTGAAACTCAACAGCACCAGGCGCCTGTCCATCGAACGGGTCAGCCGAGGCACAAGCAGGCCAGCGAACAGGGCCACCACAGCAGTGACCGTCACTGCCTGACCGGCCAGCGCCTCCGACACACCCAGATCCGCCGCCATTGGCGTCAACAGGCTGGCAGGCAGGTATTCGGCCGTGAGCAGCCCAAAGACCCCCATGGCCAGCGAAAACACGGCCACCCATGCCGATGAAGACGGCTCCCCGCTGCCCCATGTCACCGGATCAGGCGCGTCTGCGACATCAACTACGTCATTACTCATCAAAGATCCCAGTGCAATCGTGCAGCCGAGAGTCTATGGAGCCAAGTCAGGATGATCTATGATTGTCCGACCTGTATTTTTGATCGAAACCCCTGGCTAACTCAATACGCCACGCGTCATCCCAGCCCAGCGATCTGATCAGCCAGCTGCTGACCGGCATGCGGTTACATGGCGTCCAATACCGACGCATTCAGACCGGGCCGACCTTTGGGCTTGGATTTCCCCTGAAGCCAGGGCATGCCTACTTCCACTACCTGGCGGTGGGCAATGCGATGCTTCGTAGCGCGGGCGGCAGCCAACACCTTCTAACCGCCGGGGATGTCGTGCTTCTTCCCCGCGGAGAAGGACACTCGTTGTTGTCTGGCGAGGACCATCCAGTCCAGTGCTTAGAAACGATAGACGCAGCCCCACTGGGTGACGCGGTGAGCGGCATCGACACGTGCCCGAGCACACATCCCGTGCCAAGCGCTGTGCTCTTCCACGGATGCATGGTGTTCGATCTAGGTGGCATGCATGGGTTAAGCACGTTGATGCCGACCGTGATGTTGGCCGATGGCAACGCCGCTCGGTTTCCTGGGCTGTTGCCGCTGGTCGACGCGATGAAGCGCGAGGTGTGCTCAGGACGTATTGGATTTGCTGGAATACTCGCCCGGCTGGCGGATGCAGTCGCCGCCATGATCGTCCGTGACTGGGTCGAGCGCGGTTGCGAAGGAGCCTCAGGCCTGGTCATGGCCATGCGCGACCCTCGTCTATCGCCGTCGCTGCTTGCCCTACACAAAGACCCCGGACGCGATTGGACCGTCGACGCACTGGCTGCAGAGTCAAACATTTCACGTTCTGTCTTTGCAGACCGGTTCCAGACCGTCATTGGAACCGCGCCCCTGCGTTACGTGACTGAGCTGCGAATGCAGTTGGCGAGTCAATGGTTGACTCAGCAAAGCCTGTCCATAGAGGTAGTGGCAGAGCGTCTCGGCTATGCGTCGCAGGCAGCATTTAGTCGCGCCTACAAACGCGTCATGGGGCACTCTCCTGGCGCGACTCGACGAGGACGACAACGCCAGCGGTAGGACGCATTCCGAAACCCAACCCAACTTGCTAGTCCGCATCACGATTCCTCTTCTTTTGTTTGGTCAGGTCCACGCCGATGACCTCGTTCCGGTAACCCACCTGGACGCGCGCAACTTCAACCTGTGCGCGCGGACCTGCGTTCTCCATCCAAACGCATACCACCTCAAAGACCAGCAGATCGTCTTTTGCGTCCCTGCCTTGCTTAAGCACTCCGGTTGCCTCGCTTTCGCTCATGCGGATCGAAAGATGAAAGTGCCCGGCATGCCGGGGTGTCCAAATAGATCGCTCACTGCGAGCACCGGTCGGGACAGACCCCTCGCCGGTGATGCCCTCTACCTGGAATCCGGCAATCCAAGGAATCGGTACGTAGATGTCCAAGATGCCGCGTTGCCGGTCATAGGACGGCTGATCCACGATGGTGGGGCGAACGGCAAAACGCTGAAGGCCACGGAAGCGCTGCGCCCTTGCATCGAGGGCCGCCCCATACTTGCGCTCAATGGCTTGCGGCTCTTGAGCGGTGATGCCGTTGGGGCCGTTCCGCTTCGTATCGATCAGCCACTCGCCATATCAAGCGCTGCTCTCGCTCGGTCTTTCTCAACCGATAGCTGGACCGCGTCGACGCAGTCAGCCTCGCATCGCAGGTGTGGTAGCCGCCGAAGCCGTGGACGCCAGCCCGGCTCGGATGTGTCGCGCGCCCGCCAGTTCGTTTTGGTCGAGGTCCCAGTAGGTGCCTTGCAGGTCGAGATACAGGCTCTTGGCCCTGTCCCTTGATGCCTGCGGAGCCCCGGTGATGGCCCGCCCAATCCGCTGAAGAAGATTTCCCCTGTCCTGCGCTAGCACCGCCATGCTTGCTGCCAGAACGCGCCCGTGACTGCAGCTACTGCTTCTTCATGCCCTCGACCCGATGGCCAAGCGCCCACTGGGTCCCATGGCCGGCACCCTCTCGACGGACAGCTCAAGGATTTGCCGGTGGGTGAGCTTAAACTTGAGTCCGCGCCGACTTGAGGCAGCCCCTGGTTGCGTCGCAACATCCTGTTCCATTCCAACGCCTCGTCCGTTTCGTCGCAACATCGCTTCACTCGTTTAGAGGGTCGTCGCACCAGCGCCGCAACACAATTTACCGTTACTCGCCGCTACCGACCCTGATCGACCGCCACATCCCGGAAGAACATTTCTTGCAAAACACTGACACAAAAGAAAAAACCAAGAACGCCAGCGGGGCTGTAGAGCACACACCCCTGATGAAGCAATTTTTCGCCGCCAAGTCGGACTACCCCGACCTGCTGCTGTTCTTCCGCATGGGCGATTTCTACGAGCTGTTCTACGACGATGCGCGCAAGGCCGCACGGCTGCTCGACATCACCCTGACCCAGCGCGGCAGTTCCGGCGGTGCGCCGATCCCGATGGCGGGCGTGCCGGTGCATGCCTACGAGGGCTATCTGGCGCGGCTGGTGGCGTTGGGCGAGTCGGTGGCGATCTGCGAACAGATCGGCGACCCGACGCTGGCCAAGGGCCTGGTCGAGCGCAAGGTGGTGCGCATCGTCACCCCGGGAACGGTCACCGACGAGGCGCTGCTGGACGAGCGCCGCGACACCTTGCTGATGGCGATCGCGCGCAGCAAGCAAGGCTATGGCCTGGCCTGGGCCGATCTGGCCGGCGGGCGTTTTCTGGTCAACGAAGTGGACAGCGTGGACGCGCTGGAAGCGGAAATCGCACGCCTGGAACCGGCCGAGCTGCTGGTGCCCGACGAAGACAACTGGCCGGAGTTCCTGCGCGGCCGCGTCGGCGTGCGGCGGCGGCCGCCGTGGTTGTTCGACGCCGACAGCGGCCGGCGCCAGCTGCTGGCGTTCTTCAAGTTGCATGACCTGTCCGGCTTCGGCATCGACGACAAGCCCTGCGCCACCGCGGCGGCTGGCGCGCTGCTTGGCTATGTCGAGGAAACCCAGAAACAGCGACTGCCGCATCTGACCTCCATCGCCATGGAAGTGGCCAGCGAGGCGATCTCGATGAACGCGGCCACGCGCCGGCATCTGGAGCTGGACACACGCGTCGATGGCGACACCCGCAACACCTTGCTCGGGGTGCTGGACAGCACGGTCACGCCGATGGGCGGGCGCCTGCTGCGGCGCTGGCTGCACCGTCCGCTGCGGCTGCGCGAGGTGCTGGTGCAGCGCCACCACGCGGTCGGCACGCTGATCGACAGCGGCGCCGATGCCGACGTGCGCGAGGCCTTCCGCGCGCTCGGCGATCTGGAACGCATCCTGACCCGCGTGGCCCTGCGCTCGGCGCGCCCACGGGATTTTTCCACCTTGCGCGATGGCCTGGCGCTGTTGCCGAAGGTGCGCGCGATCCTCGCGCCACTGGATTCGCCCCGCCTGCAGACGCTGTATGCCGAACTCGGCGAGCACGATGCCACCGCGCACCTGTTGATCAGCGCGGTGGCCGAACAGCCACCGCTCAAGCTCAGCGACGGTGGCGTGATCGCCACCGGCTACGACGCCGATCTGGACGAGTTGCGCCGCCTGTCCACCAATGCCGATCAATTCCTGATCGACCTGGAACAGCGCGAACGCGCCAGCAGCGGCATCGCCACGCTCAAGGTCGGCTACAACCGCGTGCATGGCTACTACATCGAGATCAGCAAGGGCCAGGCCGAGAAGGCCCCGCTGCACTACAGCCGCCGGCAGACGCTGACCAACGCCGAGCGCTACATCACCGAAGAACTCAAGAGCTTCGAGGACAAGGTGCTGTCGGCGCGCGAGCGCTCGTTGTCACGCGAAAAGCTGCTGTACGAAGGCCTGCTCGACGCACTCGGCGACGAGCTGGAAGGCCTCAAGCGTTGCGCGAGTGCATTGAGCGAGCTCGACGTGCTGGCCGGATTTGCAGAACGCGCGCAGGCACTGGATTGGTCACGTCCGGAACTGGACAGCACAGCCTGCCTGCGTATCGAACGCGGCCGCCACCCGGTGGTGGAGGCGGTGCGCGACCAACCGTTCGAACCCAACGATCTGGAGTTGCATGCCGACCGTCGCATGCTGGTCATCACCGGCCCCAACATGGGTGGTAAATCGACCTACATGCGCCAGAACGCCCTGATCGTGCTGCTGGCGCATATCGGCAGCTATGTGCCGGCCAGCCGCGCGGTGATCGGGCCGATCGACCGCATCCTCACCCGCATCGGCGCGGGCGACGACCTTGCGCGCGGGCAATCCACCTTCATGGTGGAAATGGCCGAAACCAGCTACATCCTGCACCACGCCACGCCGCAATCGCTGGTGCTGATGGACGAGATCGGCCGCGGCACCTCTACCTACGACGGCCTGGCGCTGGCCGATGCGGTGGCGCGCCACCTGGCGCACAGCAACCGCTGCTACACGCTGTTTGCCACGCATTACTTCGAGCTCACCGCCTTGGCCGACCAATCGCATGCCGGCGGTGCCAGCGGCATCGCCAACGTGCACCTGGACGCGGTCGAGCACGGCGAGCGCCTGGTGTTCATGCATGCGGTCAAGGACGGCCCGGCCAATCGCAGCTTCGGCCTGCAGGTGGCCGCACTCGCCGGCTTGCCCAAGGCCGCCGTGACCCAGGCGCGGCGGCGCCTGGCCGAATTGGAACAACGCGGCGGCGAAAGCCATGCCTCGGAGATGGCGCCGCAGGCGCTGGATGCGCCGCAGCAGTTCGGGCTGTTCGCGCCGCAGGCCAGCGCCGCGCAGGAAGCGCTCGCGGCGCTAGACCCCGACGAGCTGAGCCCCAAGCAGGCGCTGGAAGCGCTATACCGGCTCAAGGCGCTGCTGTGACGCCAAGGCCTGCAGTCCGCATGCCGGACCGCAGGCCGGCCGCTCACACCGGGGCGGCAGGCGGGTGCGGGTTCGGATGCGCGGCGCCCAGGCCGTCGTCGATGGCCTGGGCGCGCCGCGCCGCCGGCCGCGTGCCGTGGCGCTGCGCGAAGGCCACGAAGGCCGGGCGCGGGGCCAGCGCGCCGATGCGCAGGTAGAAACCCAGGCAAGCAGCGACGTACAGATCGACCGCGGTGAAATGCTCGCCGGCCAGATGTTGGCGGCCCTCGAGTGCGGTTTCGAGCGTGTGCAGCAGATCGGCCTCGTTGCCGTAACCGGCACTGTGCGACGGCGCCAGGGTGCCGCTCTGCCGGGCGGTCAGCAGCGCCTCGAACGGGCCGGCCATGAACATCAGCCAGCGGTAGTACGGCCCGCGCGCGGCCGATCCCGGCGGCGGCGCCAGCTGCCGCTCCGGCACCTGCTCGGCCAGGTAGGCGCAGATCGCAGCGTTCTCCGTCACCACGGTGTCGCCGTGCACCAGCGCAGGCACCTTGCCCATCGGATTGATCGCCCGATAGGCCGGCGTCTTCATGTCCGCGCCGTAGTCGAGGATCTCGTGCCGGTACGGCAGACCGGTTTCCTCCAGCATCCAGCGCGCAACGCGGCCGCGCGACAGGGGGTGGGTGTACAGCACGTAATCGATGGCCATGGCCGGGTTCCGCTGGGAAGAGACGCCAGTGTGGGCGACCCTTGCTGACACCCGCTGTCAGCAGCCGACGCCGTGGCCGGTTGCCGCGCGCCAGCGCTGGATCAGCAGCGGGCGGCGCGAGGGATAGCGCTCGCCGCCGTCGGCCAGCGCCCGCACCCGGTCGGCGCGGAAGTGGCGGAAATCGCCGCGCAGCTCGCACCAGGCGGCGATCATGCCGTGGCCGCCCAGAAAGGCCATCGCGAATGGCCAGATCTGCCGCTGCGACACCTGGCCACCGACATCGACATACTTCATCCGCAGCACGTGTTCGCGCCGTATGCCACGGCGCAGGACCGGCAACCACGGTGCCGGCGGCGGCGCGTCCCCGAGGTCCGGCACCAGCAGGCCGCTGGTCTCGATCGCCAGCCGCAGGTCGGCCGGCAGCGTGGCGGCGATCCGCGCGGTCGCACGCTGCGCCGCCTGCGCCAGTTCCGGATCGGCCTGGCGCGCGACCCAGCGTGCGCCCAGCGTGAGCGCTTCCAGCTCGTCGGCGGTGAAGTTCAGCGCCGGCAGCAGGAAGCCGGGGCGCAGCGTATAGCCCACCCCGGGGTCGCCGAGGATGTCGGCGCCCTGCGCACGCAGGGTCGCGATGTCGCGGTAGAGCGTACGCAGGCTGACCCCGAGCGCATCGGCCAGATCCGCGCCAACGACCGGCCGGCGGCGCCCGCGCAGGGCATCGAGCAGGTGCAGCAGACGGGTGGCGCGCACAGTCATCGCGACAGCATAAGGGCTTTTGCTCCCTTCCTAACCGGCGGCGGCGTAGTGTGCGCACGAACGACCCCAGACCCAGGAATGGTTTCCATGAGCACCTCTCTGACCCAGGAACTGAGCACGCAGCTGCAGGGCGCGCCGGTGCAGCAGATCGCCGATCGCCTCGGCGTCGACCCGGCGCAGGCGCAACGCGCGGTCGCCACCGCCCTGCCGCTGCTGCTGGCGGCGCTGGGCCGCAACGCGCAACAACCGGAAGGCGCCCAGGCCCTGCTTGGCGCGCTGCAGCGCGACCACGCACCGGCCGCCGCCGGCAACGGGCTCGGCGGCCTGCTCGAGAGCGTGCTCGGCGGCGGTGGCGCGCAGGCCGATGGCGCCGGCATCCTCGGCCACGTCTTCGGCGGCCAGGCGCCGCAGGCCAGTGCCGGGCTCGGCCAGGCCACCGGCCTGGACACCCAGCGCTCCGGCCAGCTGCTGCAGATCCTGGCGCCGATCGTGCTGGCGTTCCTGGCCCGGCGCTTCCTCGGCGGCGGCGGCACCGCCGATGCCGGACAACTCGGCCAGGCGCTCGGCCAGGAGCGGCAGCAGGTCCATGCCGACAGCGGCCTGTCCGGCCTACTGAGCAGCGTGTTCGACCAGGACGGCGACGGCAAGCTCGGCGTCGGCGACCTGCTCAAGCTGGGCGGCGGGCTGTTCGGCAAGCGCTGAGGTACCGCCGCTGCCTGGGCGCTTCGCCGCAGCACACCGCTCCCTCCCGCGGCGACGGCATCGCCTCCGATGCCGTGGGGTTCGCCCTGCTCCTCGGGCAACCGGCGGCGCGGTGGCCGTGATGCCGGCAACGCGAAAGCGTTCGACAGGGCCGTGTGATCGATGCGCAGCGGCCAGGCCGAGTGCCCCGCAAGCAAGCCGCATGACGATTGAGGCCATCTATCGCAGTATTTTCATCAATCAATTTTATCAACCGCCTGGTTACCGATAGTCTGCCTCTACCGAAACCGGTCCGGTTCCGCTCCACGTCCGCTCCGTCGTCCCGCCCTCAGGGCGCCGCCGCAGGGAGCCGCCGGGCGAATCCAGGCCAGTCTTTTTCCGGCGTCCGTCCCGTTACCCGGGCCGCGCCCCGCGCAACGAAGGTAGAGAGCGATGACCACAGAAGCCAAATGCCCGTTCAATCACACCGTCGTCGGCAACGGCACCACCAACAAGGACTGGTGGCCGCAGCAGTTGCGCGTCGACCTGCTGAACCAGCACTCCGCGCGCTCCAATCCGTTTGATGCGGCGTTCGACTACGCCAAGGCCTTCGCGGCCCTGGACCTGGAGGCGCTCAAGCGCGACCTGCATGCGCTGATGACCGACTCGCAGGACTGGTGGCCGGCCGACTTCGGCCATTACGGCCCGCTGTTCGTGCGCATGGCCTGGCATAGCGCCGGCACTTATCGCATCGGCGACGGGCGTGGCGGTGGCGGTCGTGGCCAGCAGCGTTTCGCACCGCTCAACAGCTGGCCGGACAATGTCAGCCTGGACAAGGCGCGCCGGCTGCTGTGGCCGATCAAGCAGAAGTACGGCCAGGCGATTTCCTGGGCCGACCTGATGATCCTCACCGGCAACGTCGCGCTGGAAAGCATGGGCTTCAAGACCTTCGGCTTTGCCGGTGGCCGCGAAGACACCTGGGAACCGGATCAGGACCTGTACTGGGGCCGCGAAACCAAGTGGCTGGGCGGCGACGAGCGCTACTCGCGCGGCTCGCCGGGCGTGGACGAAGCGCACGGCGTGCTGGTGAAGGACGACGACAGCGAAGTGCCGCACACCCGCGATCTGGAAAATCCGCTGGCGGCCGTGCAGATGGGCCTGATCTACGTCAACCCGGAAGGCCCGGACGGCAAGCCCGACCCGGTCGCCGCCGCGCGCGACATCCGCGACACCTTCGCGCGCATGGCGATGAACGACGAAGAGACCGTGGCGCTGATCGCCGGCGGCCACACCTTCGGCAAGACGCACGGCGCCGGCCCGGCCGACAACGTCGGTGCCGAGCCGGAAGCCGGCGAGCTGGAGAGCCAGGGCCTGGGCTGGCACAACCGCTACGGCAGCGGCAAGGGCGCCGACACCATCACCAGCGGCCTGGAAGTCACCTGGACCACCACCCCGGCGCAGTGGAGCAACGACTTCTTCGACCATCTGTTCAAGTTCGAGTGGGAACTGAGCAAGAGCCCGGCCGGTGCGCACCAGTGGGTGGCCACAAATGCCGACGCCATCATTCCCGACGCGCACGATGCAGCGAAGACGCATCGGCCGACCATGCTGACCACCGATCTGGCGCTGCGTTTCGACCCGGCCTATGAGGCCATCTCGCGTCGCTTCCACGAACACCCGGACCAGTTCGCCGACGCCTTCGCCCGCGCCTGGTTCAAGCTCACCCACCGCGACATGGGCCCGCGCTCGCGTTACCTGGGCGCCGAGGTGCCGAGCGAAGAATTGCTGTGGCAGGACCCGGTGCCGGCCGTCGACCACCCGCTGGTCGATGCGCAGGACGCCGCCGCCCTCAAGCAGACCATCCTCGATTCCGGCCTGAGCGTGGCGCAGTTGGTGTCCACCGCGTGGGCCTCGGCATCGACCTTCCGCGGTTCGGACAAGCGTGGCGGCGCCAACGGCGCACGCATCCGTCTGGCACCGCAGAAGGATTGGCAGGCCAACCAGCCCGCGCAGCTTGCACAGGTGCTGGGCACGCTGGAACGTATCCGGGCCGACTTCAACGGCGCGCAGTCGGGCGGCAAGCAGATATCGCTGGCCGACCTGATCGTGCTGGCCGGTAATGCCGCGGTCGAACGTGCCGCACAGGCCGCTGGTCACAGCGTCACCGTGCCGTTCACACCCGGCCGCACCGATGCCTCGCAGGAGCAGACCGATGTCGAATCGTTCGCGGTGCTGGAACCGGTGGCCGATGGCTTCCGCAACTACGCCAAGCAGCGCTATGCGGTGCCCGCGGAGGCATTGCTGATCGACAAGGCACAGCTGCTGACGCTGACCGCGCCCGAGTTGACCGTGCTGGTCGGCGGCCTGCGCGTGCTCGGCGCCAATGTCGGCGACTCCGGCCATGGCGTGTTCACCACCCGCCCCGGCGTGCTGAGTAACGACTTCTTCGCCAACCTGCTCGACATGCGTACGGAGTGGAAAGCCACCTCCGAATCGAAGCAGGTCTACGAAGGCCACGACCGCAGCACCGGCGAAGCCAAGTGGACCGGCACGCGCGTGGATCTGGTGTTCGGTTCCAACTCGATCCTGCGTGCGGTGGCCGAGGTCTATGCCAGTGCCGATGCACAGGAGAAGTTCGTCCAGGACTTCGTCGCCGCCTGGACCAAGGTGATGCAGCTGGATCGTTTCGATCTGGCGTGAGTGGCAAGGCGCACGCCCTCGTGCGTGCGCCTCCAGCAGTGTTGAACCACACGCAACAGATCGACTCGGCACTGAAGACGTCAGTGGAGCGGCGGGTCTGCGGTTTGGCTGCAAGGCCCTTGCCCGCCCACCATCGCAGGACACGCCGCAAGTACGTCCATGTAGGCTCTTACGCGGCATCCATGCCGCGTAAGGTCCCGCGACGGTGAGCGGACAAGGACCAGTCGAGATGGTCGGTGTGCCTGGTTAGGAGCAGAGCATGATGCGCTGGTCGGATTACTGTGCGGCTTGCACCACCTACCTGGCGCCAAACGTGGGCAACACCGCCACCACGCGACCGCCGGCCAGGTCTTGTGAGCCGTTCTCAAGCTTCTGATCGACGGTTCTGCACCTGGATACATCGCACACCGCAACAGAAAACGGCGCTTCCAACCTCAATCGGGAAGCGCCGTTCTTTCTTGAGTGAACGACACGACGGAGATCCAGGCGTTTCTGTTTCCACCATCCAATTCGCAGCGGACAACCACGCAGCGCTACAACGCGTCGATATCGCCCAGCGCGTTGATCAGCCGGCGTGCGCGCTTGTCCGGCTTGCCCTCGGGTGCGCGATAGCCGGTGCGTTCGGCGGCGCGCTGCAGCCGCCATTGCGCACGCGCCTCGCGTGAGGCATCGCTTTCCACGTACAGCGTCTGTGCGACCGGTGCCGGGCCACGCACATCGCTCAGCGCGGCGACGGTGATTTCGAAGATCTCGCCGCCGCGGTCGATGCGCAGCTGCTCGCCGCTGCGCAGCGTGCGCGAGGGCTTGGGCCGCTGGCCGGCGACGTCCACCTTGCCGTTGTCCACCGCCGTCTTGGCCAGGCTGCGCGTCTTGAAGAAGCGCGCCGCCCACAGCCAGACATCCAGCCTGACCGTCGTCGCTTGTTCCACCAGTTGAGTCATTGCGTTGTGCTTGCCGTCGGTTCCAAAGGGCTGCGGGCCGCTGCCGTGATCGCCACTGCATCGGCGCGTCGCAACGGGCTGCGTTGAGCGGGAAATATCTGGGCAAGCCCGCTGTAACTCAAGCGTCGCTGCCGTCTAAGTACAGCCTACCTTCCACACTCTGGCTGACTCATACAGACTGACCCGCACAGCGTGCGTCGTGTCATCGGCCTGGCGGCTTCACGCTCCTGCGGCAGTTGCTATTTGCCTGGCGACAGCGCGCCTCACACCTGCCAGTGCTAGTGTTCGCAGCTTCTGCACCACGGCCCGTCTGCGATGCCCAAATCCGCTGTCCTGACCGAAGGCCCGATCGGCAGGAATCTGCTGCTGTTCGCGATGCCGATCCTTGCGGGGAACATCGCGCAATCGCTCAATGGCTCGATCAATGCGATCTGGGTGGGCCGCTACCTCGGCGAGGCGGCACTGACTGCGGCGGCCAATGCCAACAGCATCATGTTCTTCCTGATCGGCTCGGTGTTCGGCATCGGCATGGCCTCGGCCATCCTGATCGGCCAGGCGATGGGCGCGCGCGACATCGCACAGGCGCGCAAGGTCATGGGCACCAGCGCCAGTTTCTTCGGCGGGCTGTCGGCGCTGATCGCGGTGCTCGGCTGGTTTCTGGCGCCGCATCTGTTGACCGCGATGGGCACACCGCCGGCATCGCAGACGCTGGCCGAGGAGTACCTGCGGGTCATCTTCCTGGCGATGCCGCTGATCTATGTGTTTGCGTTCCTGTCGGCGGCACTGCGCGGTACCGGCGATGCCCGCACGCCGTTCCGCTTCTTGCTGGTGTCGGTGGTGCTGGACATTGTGTTCAACCCACTGCTGATCTTCGGTCTGGGTCCTTTCCCGGCGCTGGGCATCGCCGGTGCGGCCTGGGCCACGTTGCTGGCGCAGGCGGTGGCACTGGGCGGTTTGCTGCTGTATCTGCGCAGCAAACGCCATGTGCTGTGGCTGGGGCGCGCCGATCTGCACCTATTCCGCATCGCGCCGGCGATCCTGCGCGCGCTCATCGTCAAAGGCGTGCCGATGGGCCTGCAAATGGTGCTGATTTCGCTGGCCATGATCGCGATGATGACGCTGGTCAACGGCTTCGGTACCGACACCGCAGCCGCCTACGGCGCGGCGCTGCAGCTATGGACGTATGTGCAGATGCCGGCGATGGCGCTGGGCGCGGCGTGTTCGACGATGGCCGCGCAGAACGTGGGCGCCGGCTTGTGGACGCGCGTGGATGCGACCGCACGCACCGGCATCGTGGCCAACTTCCTGATGACCGGCGTGCTGATCGGGCTGCTGATCGTGTTCGATCGCTGGACGCTGGCGCTGTTCCTGCCCAGCGACAGCCCGACGCTGGAGGTGGCGCGGCATCTCAATCACATCGGTATCTGGTCGTTCCTGCTGTTCGGCGTGAGCTTTGTGGTTTCCGGCGTGGTGCGGGCCACCGGTGCAGTGATCCCGCCGCTGCTGATCCTGGCGTTCGGTCTGTGGGGTGTGCGCGTGCCGCTGGCGAATGCCTTGATTCCGTACCTGGGAGCCGATGGCATCTGGTGGAGCCTTCCGATCAGTTCGCTGTGTTCGATGCTGCTGTCGCTGGCGTATTACCGCTGGGGCGGCTGGCGCAAGGCACGCATGCTGACCACGCCGGCAGATCCTGCGGAACTGGCCGCCGCCGCCGAAGTGCAGGCGCATCCGGCCTCGCCGGTTGCCGACACCGCGCCCATCGCAGGCGCGCCGCAGCCCCGGCGGCACTGACGTCCGCTGGCCCAGCCGGGTAGCGCGCTGTCACACCGGCCGACATCACGCGCGAAAGCAGGAGCCGGACGCCGTGTTGAGATGATCCATGCAGCACGGACGCTCGTGCGTAATCGGCCGGGCCCCACTGACGCAACCGGTTACCGGCGCGCTACAGGGAGGTTCCGCCCACTGCGCAGCAACCGCGCGCTCACGTGCAAACCCATGAGCATCGCGTACGCACAACCGGCGAATCCCTAATCTCGATTCCCCAATCCCGATTCCCACAACGCAAACGGCCGCCCGAAGGCGGCCGTCTGGCAACAGCAGGGCAAGCCTGCCAGTGACTTACTCAGCCTTGGCAGCAGCCTGGCGAGCGGCCTTGGCCTGTGCAGCGGCGGCCAGATCTTCCTTGATGCGGGCAGCCTTGCCTTCCAGACCACGCAGGTAGTACAGCTTGCCGGCGCGCACCTTACCGCGGCGCTTCACTTCGACCGAGTCGATGATGGCGCTGTGGGTCTGGAACACGCGCTCGACGCCGAAGCCGTGCGAGATCTTGCGCACGGTGAAAGCGGAGTTCAGGCCGGCGTTCTTGGTACCGATCACGACGCCCTCATAGGCCTGCACGCGCTCGCGGTTGCCTTCCTTCACCTTGACGTTCACCACGACGGTGTCGCCCTGGTTGAACTCGGGAAGCTTGCGCTGAATCTGGGCGGCTTCGAAGTCAGCCAGGATGGTCTTGTTGAGTTTGCTCATGATGGGCACCGCGTGTCTGGTGATATTGGACCGGCAGTCGCCGCACGGCGATTGCTCGAGGTTCGTAGGAGGGCCAGACGCAAGGCTGGCCAGCAAGCCGCACATTATACCCCAACCAAAGTGGCAAGAGCTAGGGGTGAGCCCTTATTTCTCGTCGCCCGGAGCGAGTTCGCGGCGAAACTCGTCCAGCAGGCGGCGATCGTTCTTGTCCAACCCGGCCTCATCGAGCAGGTCCGGGCGACGCAACCAGGTCCGGCCCAGCGACTGCTGCCGACGCCAGCGCGCGATCGCAGCGTGATTGCCCGAGCGCAGTACCTCCGGCACATCGCCCCAGTCATGGGTCGATGGATGGCTGTAGTGCGGGCAGTCGAGCAGGCCTTGCGGGCCTTCGAAACTGTCCTGGGCAGCGGATTCGGCGTCGTTCAACACCCCCTCCTGCAACCGCGTCACCACATCCACCAGCACCGCCGCGCCAAGCTCGCCACCGGACAACACGTAGTCGCCGATGGAGATTTCCATATCCACCGCCTGCGCCAGAAAGCGCTCGTCGACGCCTTCGTAGCGCCCGCACAGCAACACCATGCGTGGCAACTGCGCCAGCTCGCGAGCGAGCGGCTGGGTGAGCGGCCGCCCCTGCGGGCTGAGATAGATCACCGGCGCCGGACGCGCGTCTGCCGCTTGCACCGCGTCCAGGCAGGCCCGCAACGGCTCGATCAGCATCACCATGCCGGGCCCGCCACCGAACGGACGATCGTCCA
The DNA here is from genome assembly GCF_011761885.1 of Xanthomonas sp. CFBP 8151. Classification (NCBI taxonomy): domain Bacteria; kingdom Pseudomonadati; phylum Pseudomonadota; class Gammaproteobacteria; order Lysobacterales; family Lysobacteraceae; genus Xanthomonas; species Xanthomonas sp. CFBP 8151. The sequence continues at coordinate 35,154 of NZ_JAASQZ010000003.1, read as the reverse complement.
CCCGGCGGTAATTGCCCTGCGCATGCTCGCGCGGATTCCAGCCCTGCAATTCCAGCAAGCCACGCTCCTGCGCCCGCCCGACCACACCGAACGCCGCGCATTGCGCGATGAACTCGGGGAACAGGCTGATGACGTCGATGCGCACAGGGAATCGGAAATCGGGATTGGGGAATGGGTAAAGCAAGAGCGGAGCGATGCGCCGTTCCGATCAGAAATCCGGATCCCAGTCCACCACGATCAGGTTGGCTTCGAAGTCGACCGACTTGACGAAATCCGGCAGCACGAACGGCACCAGCCGCTCGCGATCGCCACGTACCACCATCACGTCGTTGGAGCCGGTGGAGAACAGGTGCGACACCGTGCCGAGCTTGACGCCTTCGACGGTTTCCACCTGCAGCTCTTCCAGATCCACCCAATAATATTCATCGGGCCTGGGTGGCGGCAGCACGCTGCGCGCGACGTAAATCTCGGTTCCGTGCATGGCTTCGACGGTGTCGCGGTCAGTCACGTCGGGGAACACCGCAATCAGATTCTTGCCCTGATCGCGCCCACGTACGCCGCTCACAACCGATTCCTGCCCCGAGGGCGCCCGTACGATCCACGGCTGGTACCGGAAGATCGCACTGCGCGGCTCGGTCCAGGATTCGAGCTTGAGTTCGCCCTTGACACCAAAAGCGCCGACAATCCTGCCTAACAGGATGCGGCGCTCGGTCGGCTTCATCTGCGTCGACTCTGGACCAGGCGGTGACGCCCGGCCCTCCAAAATCAGGCCGCAGCGGCCTGGGACTTGGATGCTTCGCGATACAGGTTACGCACCTTGTCGGTCAGCTGTGCGCCCTGGCCGACCCAATGGTCGACGCGTGCAACGTCCAGCACGACGCGCGGTTCTGCGCCCTGCGCAACCGGGTTGTAGTAACCCAGACGCTCAATGTTGCGGCCGTCGCGCGCGCTGCGCACGTCAGTCACGATGATGTGGTAGAACGGACGCTTCTTGGCGCCGCCGCGGGTCAGTCGAATCTTGACCATGGTGTCGTTTTCCTGAGTTGCCCAGTCGCCAGAGTGGCGCGGTAAGCCAGCGATTATAGCGGGCTCCGGCGGCGAAGCCAAGTCACCCCGGAATCGCTCAGATCCCCTGCCAGGCCTGGGTCTGCAGGGCTTGTTCCAGCAATGGCAGCTGCGCGCCCCGCGCCGGCCATGACGCCGGGCCGGCTTGCACGATCGCCTGCTGGCCGCGCGCGTTGCAGCTGAACGCGCCATCAAAGCTGCCCAGTTCGCTCAGCATGACCGGGCGAAACTCCTGCTGGATACCGAGCGTTTGCAGGCCGGCCTGCAGCAGACGCTGCTGGGTGCCGGGCAGCGCCGGCCCTTGCGGCCACACCACCCTGCCCTGCTGCCACACGCCCAGATTCCAGAAGGCGCCTTCCAGCAGATGCTCGTGCGCGTCGATCAGCAATGCATCGTCGTAGCCGGCCGCCATGGCCTGGCGACGCAGATGCAGCAGCGCGAAGGTGCCGACATGCTTGTGGCGGGGTTGCTCGCGCACATGATGGACCGGCTGCACGCGCAGCGCAGTGGCCGGCGCTCGGGCTGCAGGCGCGATGGAGATCAGCACATCGAGTGCAAGCTGGCGCGACGGATCGCGCAGGTCGAAATCCTGCGCAAACACGGTGATGCGCACGCTGGCGTCCTCGCAGTTCGCGGCCGACAACGCAGCGCGCAACTGGGCGCGCAGGGATGCCTCGTCGATCGATGCACCGAACAAGGCAGCGCCGTCGTGTTGCAGCCGCTGCAGATGCAGGTCCAGCCCGCGTACCGCACCGGCGCGCACCTGCAGCGTGGTGAAGTGGCCGTAATTGATCAATGCGGCCGCGCCCAACTGCTGCGCTGTCGCCACTGCGCCGTTGCAGAAGATCAGCGGCACAACAGCGCCTGCGCTTCAGCCCACCACCGGGTCACCAAGTGCGCGGCAGGCTGTGCCGGTGCCATCCAGGCCGATTGGCCGGCCCAGGCCTGCATGGCGTCCAGGCGGTTGTCGCGCGCGGCGGCCTGACGCATCGGTGCGGTCAGCGCGCGCTGTACCGGATACGGCGCCGGCACCGGCGCCTCCGCGGCGATGGCAGCACGCACATAGGGCGTCGCGAGTGCACGCCCCAGCCGACCGGAAAATGCACGGGTCGGCTGGGTCTGTTCCGGTTCGGCCTGGGCCAGGGCATCGGCCCAGGCGTTCGGTAGCGCGGCCTCGGGCGTGCGCAGCAGGCCGGTACCGACCTGCACGGCGCTTGCGCCCAGCATCAGCGCCGCGGCAATGCCGCGCGCGTCGGCGATGCCGCCTGCGGCGATCACCGGCAGATCCAGATGATCGACCAATCGCGGCAGCAAGGCGAACAACCCGGTCATCTGCCGCTCGGCCCGACCGGCGTCGAACGCACCGCGATGCCCACCGGCCTCGGCACCCTGCGCAACCACCGCATCGGCACCGGCCGCCTGGGCCGCACGCGCTTCGTCCAGCGTGGTGGCGCAGGCGAACCAGGCAATGCCGGCACTTTTCAGCCGCGCAACCTGATCGGGCCGAAACACGCCCATGATCGATGAGGCCACGGCAGGCCGCGCAGCGAGCAAGGCCTCGAACTGGGCATCGAAGTCGGCCGGCGTTGCATCGCCCGCCGCCTCGGGCACCGGCGGCCCCCAGTGCGACAGAAACGCGCGCATGCGCTCCTCCGCAGCGGCATCGCGCACCGGTGCCGGATCGGGAATCCACAGATTGACCTGGGCAGGCCCGGCACTCGCTTCACGAAACGCCGTCATCCACGCCACGATGTCCTGCGGCTGCGACAGCACGGCGCCCATCGCGCCCATGCCGCCGGCATCGGCAACGGCCGCCGACAACGGCACCGGGCAGGCACCGGCCATGGGGCTGAGCAGGATGGGAAGGCCTAAACCAAAACGCCGCTGGAAGGCGTCGATCTGCGAAAACGAACCCATCGTGCGCGCCCTGAAGTCATGATCAGGCCATGGTACCCGCGCGTGCATCCAACGTCCGCTCGGCGCATGCAGGCGGAATGCGCGATCAATCCAACGACCCTGCGATCACAGATCGCTGCGCCACGCCCGCACCGTCCAGCCAGCGCCCGACTGCAGCGCCGGCTGACAGCCGGCAAGTTCAACGCCAGGCGCGCCTGGTGAGACACTCACCGCGCGCGTCGCCGCTCGAAACTCAACGGAACGGCATGCCGCCGCGGCCGCCCATGGCGCCCATCATACCCTTCATGTTGCGCATCAGGCCCTTCATGCCGCCGCCGGCCAGCTTGCCCATCATCTTTTCCATCTGCTGATACTGCTTCATCAGCTTGTTGACATCGGCCGGCTGCATGCCGGAGCCGCGGGCGATGCGGGCGCGGCGCGAGCCGTTGAGCAGGGCCGGGTTGCGGCGCTCCTTCTTGGTCATCGAATTGATGATCGCGATCATGCGCGGCACTTCCTTGCCGGTGACCTGCTGCTTGACGTTGTCCGGGATCTGGCCCATGCCCGGCAGCTTGTCCATCAGCCCATGGATGCCGCCCATGTTCTGCATCTGCTCGAGCTGTTCCTTCATGTCGTTGAGGTCGAACTTCTTGCCTTTGGCGACCTTGGCGGCGAGCTTGGCGGCCTTTTCCTGGTCGACGCTGTGCTCGACCTGCTCCACCAGCGACAGCACGTCGCCCATGTCCAGGATGCGGCTGGCGACGCGGTCGGGATGGAACACGTCCAGGCCGTCGGTCTTTTCGCCGGTACCGACGAACTTGATCGGCTTGCCGGTGATGTAACGCACGCTCAGCGCGGCACCGCCACGGGCGTCGCCGTCGGTCTTGGTCAGCACCACGCCGGTCAGCGGCAGCGCCTCGCCAAAGGCCTTGGCGGTGTTGGCCGCGTCCTGGCCGGTCATCGCATCGACCACGAACAGGGTTTCGGTCGGATTGACCGCGGCATGCAGCGCCTTGATCTCGTCCATCATCGCCGCATCGATCGCCAGGCGGCCGGCGGTATCGACCAGCAGCACGTCGGCGAACGACTTGCGCGCATCGCTGATGGCGGCGCGCACGATGTCGACCGGCTTCTGCGAGGCGTCGGACGGGAAGAACAGCACGCCGACCTGCTCGGCCAGGGTCTTGAGCTGCTCGATCGCGGCCGGGCGATAGACGTCGGCCGAGACCACCATGACCTTCTTCTTGCGCTTTTCCTTCAGGTGCTTGGCGAGCTTGCCGACCGTGGTGGTCTTGCCCGCACCCTGCAGGCCGGCCATCAGGATGATCGCCGGCGCCGGCACGTTGAGGTTGAGGTCGGTGGCGGCCGCGCCCATGACGGCGGTCAGCTCGTCGCGGACGATCTTGATCAGCGCCTGGCCCGGGGTCAGCGACTTGAGCACTTCCTGACCGACCGCGCGTACCTTGATGCGCTCGATCAGCGCCTGCACCACCGGCAGCGCCACGTCGGCTTCGAGCAACGCGATGCGCACTTCACGGGTGGCTTCGCGGATGTTCTCCTCGGTCAGGCGGCCGCGGCCGCGCAGGCGCTCCATGGTGCCGGAGAGACGTTGGGTAAGGGACTCGAACATGCGCAAGGGACCGCGTGAGGGGAAACGGGCGTCGATTATAGCGGCACCGGCCAGCCAGCCGCCCCAGCGACCGCCCGCCGCCCGACCGGCGAAGCCGACCCGCAAGCAGCTTCACCAACGCGCAGCAATGCGCACGGCCAGCCATAGCAGCAGCGCCAGCAACAGCAACGGCAGCTGCAGTGCCAGCGGTAAGCCCCCTGCCCGCGCGCGTACCGCCCCCGCACGCCAGTCCATCTCCAGCCCCCGCAGCTCGCAACTGCTTTTCCCGATTCCCGATTCCCGATTCCCAGCCCCCAATATGCGAAACTTCCACGATGACAATCGTTCTCATCGCGTTCGCCTTGTATCTGCTGGCCACGGCGCTGCTCACCCGGTCGGTGCTGCGCGATGGCAACCAGGCGCCTGCACGCTGGCTGATCCCGGCGCTGGCGGCCGTGGCGCTGCACGCCGGGTATCACGTGCTGGTGGCGCTACGCACCGCCGGCGGGCCGGACATGCATTTCTTCGCGGCGCTATCGCTGTGCGGCCTGGGCATGGCCGCGCTGACGGCCGTGTTCGGCGCGCGCGGACGCATGGCGGCGGTGGGCGTGGTGGTGTTCCCGCTGTCGGCGGTCTTGCTGGCCTGCTATCACGCTTACGGCCACGAACCGAGCTCGGACCTGGGCTGGCGGCTGGAACTGCACGCATGGATGGCGCTGCTGGCCTACGCCACGCTGGGCATCGCCGCGTTGCTGGCGATCATGCTGTGGCTGCAGGAGCGTGCCCTGCGCCGGCGCGACTTCCACACCTGGCTGCGCGCGCTGCCGCCGTTGACCGAGCTGGAGACGCTGCTGTTCCGCACGATTACGGTCGGCTTCGTGTTGCTGAGCCTGACCCTGCTGACTGGCCTGCTGTTCGTGCAGGACTTCCTGGCGCAGCGGTTGCTGCACAAGACCGTACTCAGCATCCTGTCGTGGATCGTGTTCGGTGCACTGCTGATCGGCCGTTGGCGCAACGGCTGGCGCGGCACCAAGGCGGTGCACTGGACGCTGACCGCGATGGCGCTGCTGGTGTTGTCGTTCTTCGGCAGCAAGTTCGTGATCGAACTGGTCCTGGGGCCGCGCTGACCGCGTTGGCTTCAGGAACCTGCGGGCCTCACCGTCGTTGCGATACCCGCGCTCAGGCGTCCAGCGCAGCGCTTACCGCCGCCCACGGCTGATCCGGCCCCGGGTTGGCGAAGTGGTAGGCGATGCGGCGGCGATAGACCTGCCCGGGCCACAGGATCGTCGACGGGAAGTGGGGGTGATTGGGCGCATCCGGATAGTCCTGCGGCTCCAGGCAGACGCCACGGCCGAGTCCGGGATGGTGGTCGTCCAGATGCTGGCCTTCGTAGAGTTGCACCGCCGGCGCGTCGCTGATGATGCGCAGCGCCACGCCGCTGTGCGGCGAGTACAGCTCGGCAATGCAATCGGCCCCGGCGGCCAGCACCAAGCATTGGTCGTAGCCCTTGCCGAGCACCACCTGTTGGTGCGACGGATCAATGTTCTCGGCCAACGCTGCAGCATGGCGGAAATCGAACGGCGTGCCGGCGACGGGTGCGATCTCGCCGGTCGGGATCGATTCGGCATCCACCGGCAGATAGCGATCGGCCGGCACCCGCAACACTTGTAGCGCGGCGCGCTGATGCGGGTCGCCGGATAAGTTGAAGTAGGGGTGATGGGTGAGGTTCAACGGGGTGGCGGCATCGCATTGCGCCTGGAAGTCCAGCTGCAGGCTGCGTCCTCGCAACTGCAGCCGCACGCGCACCTGCAGATTGCCGGGGTAGCCTTCCTCGCCATCGGGCGAGTCGTAACCGAGCAGCACCTGATCCTGCGCCTGCTCCAGCACGCTCCAAACGCGCCGTCCGAAGCCGCGCAGGCCGCCGTGCAGCTGGTTACGCCCTTCGTTGGCCGCCAGCGTGCGGGTGACGCCATCCAGCGTGTAGCGCGCACCGGCGATGCGGTTGCCGAAGCGGCCGACCAGGATGTTGAGGCTGTCGCAATCGGCGGCGTACGCAGGCAGATCCGGCAATGCCAGCAGCAACGGCACCGCCGTGTGCTCGGTGGTCAGCCGCAGCGCATGCAGGATGCCGCCGTAAGTGAGTACTTCCGCCTCCAGTCCGGCATCGCTGCGCAGCGTGAGCGCATGGACGTCGACACCGCCTGGCAACTGCCCGAACACTCGCTGCATGGATCGTCCCGCCGATACTGGAAGCTGGCGAGCATAGCGGGGTAGCGCGGTCGACGACCATGCCCCGGCGCACATCCTGGCGTGCGATGCGATGACCATGTCGGCAAGGCATGCGCCAGCGCTCGGCTGATTGATCGCGGTGCAGCGACAAGCCGCCATTGCAGGCACTAGGCTAGCGACGCGCTCGCCACGCAGCGGCGTGTGATCCCCTCGATCGATCAGCACAGGAGCGCCAAGCCGATGCAATGGATTTCCCCCGCCTTGCGAATCTCACCGGGACGGCTGTTGCAGGCTGTCGTTGGCGCAGCCTTGCTCGCCAGCGCGCTCGCCGCCCCTGCGGCTGAGGTCAAGGTGACCGGCACGCTGCGCGTGGACCAGCCCGGTGCGCAGGTGTCGCGGCAGCTGTTCGGCCAGTTTGCCGAGCATCTGGGCACCGGCATCTAGGGCGGGGTGTGGGTCGGCGAGGACTCGGCCATCCACAATACGCGCGGCTATCGCAACGATGTGCTGGCCGCACTGAAGGCGATTGTGGTGCCCAACATCCGCTGGCCCGGCGGCTGTTTTGCTGACGAATACCATTGGCGCGATGGCGTCGGTGCGCCGGGCAAACGCCCGGTCAGCGTCAATCAGAAGATCCTCAAGATCACGCCCGGCCCAGCAACAAAGATTACCACTGAACAGGGGTGATGATGCGCGAGGCCGGCACGCTGATGGACGGCCTGAGCCTGCATTACTACACCGTGCCAGGTGGCTGGCCGCCACGCGCCTGGTCCACGGACTTCGACGAAGCCGCCTGGATCGACACGCTGTCGCGCACGCTGGTGACGGACGAGCTGATCAGCAAACACAGCGCGATCATGAACCGCTACGACCCGGGCAAGAAGGTCGCAGTGATGGTGGACGAATGGGGCACCTGGTACGCCGGGCTGCCGGATGCGAACCCGGGGCTCCTGCATCAGCAGAACACGCTGCGCGATGCGCTGATGGCCGCGCTGAACATCGATATCTTCAGCGCACATGCCGAGCGCGTGCGTATGGCCAACATCGCGCAGATGGTCAATGTGCTGCAGGCGATGATCCTCACCGACGGCGACAAGATGGTGCTGACGCCCGCCTACCATGTGTTCGCGCTGTACACGCCCTACCAGGACGCCACCCAACTGCCGTTACGCCTGCAAACACCCGAGTCTCGCCACGGCGATGTCCACGTGCCCGCAGTGCACGGCTCGGCTGTCAAGACCAGGGATGAACACGTCTCTATCGCCCTGACCAATCTGGATGCGACGTCGGCCGCGAGCGTCAGCGTACAGGTGATGGGCTCCCGGCGCGCGGAGTGACCGGACAGATTCTGACCGGGCCGGCGATCACTGCGCTCAATACCTTTATGCAGCCGTACGCGGTGGAACCTAAGGCGTTCAAGGGAGCACGCGTGCAAGGCAACGCGGTGACTATCGCGTTGCCGGCGCGTTCGATTGTGATACTGAAACTGGAATATCGAGAGATTTTATACTGAAGCCTGAAAGTAAATTACAACATCAGGCATCAAATCATCTGCAGAAGCATCTTCCAAAAAAAAGGGGCGCTATGCGCCCCTTCAAAAATAAACTATCTAATCGAACAAAAACTAATTTAATCAAACCTATTAGTTGGGCTGCAACTCCCAAGTTTGGTTCGAATTTCCAAGACACTGCCACATTTGAACACGGGCACCGTTACGTTGCCCACCCGCCGAATCATCCAGACACTTATCATTAAGCTCGCTGCGTATTTCTCCACGAATACGCCAGGCCTGAGCGCTACCGCCGTTGCACTGCGCCATTACCACGCGTGAACCATTTGCATTCAAATTTCCAAGGACCGTCAGGCAGTTGCCACCAAACCCACGAATGGATCCTTTTTTTCCAAGCGTCCACACCTGATTTTTTGTTTGTGCGCAATCCCATATTTGCACAACCGCTCCCGGGGTATTGTCAAATCCAGCAACATCCAAGCAGCGACCTGCAGACACTTGAATTTGACCAGTGCGAGGAGAATACATCCAAACCTGATTACTGCCCCGTAGATTATCCCAAGTTTGCAACTGAGATCCATTCGAAGATAACGGACCAGACACGTCAAGAACTTTTCCACCGGTCGCGATAATCGAGGAGTTATAGAAATACCAGGCCTGATTTTTACTATTCAACGAATCCCAAAGTTGTAACGGCGCACCGCTCTCAGAGCTTACGCCCGCAATATCCAAAACCTTCCCAGCTGAGTTCGACAACAGAGAGCGACCACTACGCTGCAAAGACCACTTCTGCTGCGAAAAACCATTACAACTCCAGACCTGAATGCCTGATCCGTTCTGCGTGGAGCCACCAGGAATATCCAAACATCTGCCAGAAGGACCAGAAATTTGGCCGGGCGAGCTCAAATCGTCAAAAGGCACACTGGATGTACGGAATTGAATAATTTTTGGAATTGTAGAGTCAAAGGCATTCCTATTATCAGCTTCAAGCGCGACACCGCAGGGCCGGCCATAGCAGTTGGCGATCAAAGGCGATGAATAAATATTTACCTCTCTTTGACCATTGACCCCATAAGCCATCAAAGTGTGAAAGCTATCCACATCGCTTCTGTAACCGTAGTTTTCGCCCGTCTCATCCCCGCTTCACGCGTGTGCCCTGAACCCAGCAGGTGACCCAATTCATGACCAAGAGTGCTGGGCGTGCAGTAGAATCCGCCATCAATGCCGTCCGAAACCTCCGCGTACGCATACCGGGAGTCTGTCGTACCGTTACGCCAAGCAACCCCGCAGCTTTCTTGCACTTCATAAAACCGCCTCACGACGGCAACAAGGTCGGCACCAACATTTTCTCGGAGCTGACGAAGAGGCCGAAATGCTGCATTAGAAGCAGTAATTCCAGTTACTTCACTCAAGGCCTGAGAATTCAAGTTTTTATCGGTATAATTAATTTCAAGTGTACCAATCAATCTATAGCGAGTATTGATTGTAGTGTTCGCAAACGCCTGATTCGCCTCTTCTACCAAGTTAGTAAGTGCAGTCTCAACCGCAGACTCCCCGCCGCGGTAATCCTTGTACCCAGTTGTATAACCCAACAACAAATCAATCGAATTCGTCGCAGTGGTACCGGCATCAGCATTTACTTGTTGCAAGCTAGTATAACCTGGTATCAAACCCGTTGAGGCCACCTGCGGTTGAAGCTTGGCAGTAACGGATGCAAGCAGCTCGCGCGAGTCGCTTTTTCGACTGGGCTTCGCAGCCTGCGTTGCAGATACGGTCGCTGCCATTACGTAAGGACGACCATCTATCGTTGAAATTTTATATACGTTTCCGCCACTGGATCCGAGGGAACCAAAGACTGCATTCTTACCGAAGGTAATAACCGACTCTTCACCAATTCCAGCACCAGGAAGGCGGCCAACCCACGTCCAATTGCCGTTTTTTCCATGTGTGTGACGAACGTACTCCATGTTGAGCTCGGCCCCGTCAGGCGACATGATGCTCATGGTTCCTTCGAGCACAGCGCGTAGTGCGTATGATTCACTCAGGTGGACGGGGTATAGGTCAAAGGGGCCTTCTTTCTTTTCAGGCTTCCGGCTTTCGTAACTTAATAAGGTCCCGCTATCCGGATAGTCGAACAAACTATTATTCACAACTACAGCGGCCATACGACCTGCTTTAGAAGCCACCATCTTCGACCCAGAAGCAGCAGGCGTAGCCTGGAGAGCGCTGCGTTGCGGAGACTCAGCCGGACTATTCCAGAAAAAACCCCCAAGACCCACACCTGCAAACAACCCCACAACCAATGCGCTCTTCTTTAACATTACAATTCCCCATCTGCCGTGCAAGCTGCTCGGCCGATCCGTCAAACATCAAAAGGCCCTACTCGTAAATGCCCGATCCATCGGATGATTCCCATCCCCGCGCGGCACCTCTTGTTTACGAGCTCTTCCATTGCACGCTGTTCACCATGCGCCGCCGAACAAGCAAATTAGCCCCGTATCAGCAGCGTCTCACTTCTTATCGGCCCCGGCCCAGATTGCTTGAGACATTTTTCAGCCTCGCCAAGACGTCAGTACGGATGCATATCAGGTATAGAAGCCACGCATTTGTGTCATTAGCCAATGCACTGTAATACGGGCACTTTTTAAGCCCGCGTATCGTTCTCGCAGGAGCTGCATTGCCTTCTCCGCAGACGCACGAGCAACCACACAGCGATGGGCGCTCAATTTTGCGTGGATCTCAACGTTGACTCGCAGTACCCCATTGCACGGGCAGGCGTTCGAGCACGTGCTCCATGAAGGCGCGCACCTTCGGGGTAAAGTCGCGGCGGTCGGCCACGCAGAGGTAGATCCGCAGCGGCTCCGGCAATGCCTGGGCGGTGCTGCCGAGATCGGAGACAAACAGCGGCTGCAGCTCGTCGCGCTGCAGGTAAGGCTGCACGACATAGGCGGCCAGCCGCGCGATACCGCCGCCGGCAGCGGCCATGGTAGCGAGCGCATCGATATCGTCACTGACCATTGCCTTGCCCAGCTCCGGCTGGAAGCGCACGCCATTGCGTACGAAATTCCACGGCAGGCAGCGCCCGTCGACCGGGTAACGCAGCAGCAGGCAATCGTGGTACTTCAAGTCGTCGGCGGTCTGCGGTGTGCCGCAACGCGCCAGATAATCGGGTGCTGCGCAGACCACCAGCGGTACCTGGGCGATGCAACGTGCCACCAGGCCGTCTTCCAGCTGCGCCTCGATGCGCAGGCTGACATCCACGTTTTCCTGCGCGTGCTGCACGGCCCGGTCGGTGCACAACAGCTCGATCTCCAGCTGCGGGTACTGCTGACGCAGGGCCGGCAGCATCGGGGCGAGCACGTGCCGCGCAAAGGCCGCAGTGCTGGCCACCCGCAAGCGCCCCGCCGGCGCCTGTTGCGGCCCGGCCACCGATTGCCGCGCGCGTTCCAGGTCCCGCTCCAGTTGCCGCACCTGCTCGAAGTACAAGGTACCGCGCTCGGTCAGCGCCATACTGCGCGTGGTCCGGTGCAGCAGACGCACGCCCAGGTGCTGTTCCAGACGCGCGATGTTCTGGCTGACCGCGGCCGCACTGATCCCCAGCAACTTGGCGCCCCCGGCAATGCTACCGGCATCGACAGTGCTGACAAAGCTACGGATGGACTGAAGAATGTTCATTGGCTAGGCAAGTATTGCCAAACGATTCGTAATTTCTTCTTACGTAAGCCGCAAGGCTACGCGATCTACCCCGCCAGCGGTGGCCTCTCTACAGTGCTGCCCATCGCGTCGATTCGCGGCAACCGAGGTCATTGCATGTCGTCATCTCCCCCCTCCCCATTGGTGCGCCCGCGCTGGAAACTCGGCGTGCGCACCACCCCGTTCGTGTTTGCGTTCTACATGGCCGCGATCATGGCCTTGCTGATGTGCCTGGTGATCACCGGCGCCAATACCGGGCTTGCCCCTGGCTACCTGTGGCGCGTGCTGGACGCCTACCGTATTGCGATGCCCACCGCGTTCTGCTGCGTGATGGTGGTGCGACCGTTGGTGATACGGCTGGTGGCGTGGACGGTGCACGCAGGGCATTGAGCCAGGCATGCGCCAGCATGCTCGACAAGCTGCCGCAGGCCATCGTGATGGTGCATTTGCAAGGTCATCGATGTGCAGCAGCACGCGGCTTGCCTGCCACGGTGGCATCCCCTGCGCGGCAGCCAGTCCGAAGCCTGCCAAGGCGTGCATGCGTTGGCGATGGGACCATCTCCCGGCTTGAACGCATTGACCCGGACGCCGCAGATGCCATCGCGCCCGCAGCGAAACATTCGCAGCCAGCTGCTGCCACGCAACATCCGCCGCATGTAGTCTGCGACCACCGTCATGCCGATGCTGGACTATTCCGGAATGAGCGCCACGGAACTGAAACGCGCCACACAATTGCTTTGACACTGAAGTAGCCGCTGCGCAGCGTCACTTCTCCATGGACGTCGGTCCACTTTTCGGAGACGTACGCAATGAACACGCTACGCAGTGTCGCTGTACAGTTGGCCCTGCTATGGGCAGTGACGATGGCACCAGGCGCACACGCGCAAACCCTGGTCTGGGAGGACAACTTCGACGGCCCCGGCATCGACGGCAACAAGTGGACCTACGACGTCGGCAACGGCTGCCAGATCGGCCTGTGCGGCTGGGGCAACGGCGAGATGCAGTACTACACCAGCCGCGCCGAGAACGCGCGCATCGACAACGGCCGGCTGGTGATCGAAGCGCGGCGCGAAGCGTTCCAGGGCATGCCGTTCACCTCGGCGCGTCTCAAGACCGAAGGCCGCATGCATTTCAAGTACGGCACGCTGGAAGCGCGCATCAAGACCCCGGTGGTGGGCAATGGGCTGTGGCCGGCGTACTGGATGCTGGGCACCATCGGCGTGTGGCCAGGTCGCGGCGAGATCGACCTGATGGAAGCCGGCATGGCAGCGGCGATCGCCAATGGCAGCGCCAATCGCCGTATCGGCGCCGCCGTGCACTGGGACTACAACGGCCAGCAGGCCGACTACGACACCAGCTACACCAGCCCGGTGGATCTGCATGGCGACTTCCATGTGTACCGCATGAGCTGGGACCCGCAGTTCATCCGCGTGTCGATCGACGGCCAGCAGTACTTCGAGTTTGCGATCTCCAACATCGAGGGCGCCTCGCTGCACGAATTCCATCAGCAGCAGTACTTACTGCTCAATCTCGCCGTGGGAGGCGCCTATACCGGCATCACCTCGCCTGCGGCGGTGACCGCGCCGCTGCCCGGCAGGATGGAGATCGATTACATCCGCCTGTATCAGAACCCCGGTTCGCAGCTGTACGTGGGCGCGCAACACGCGGCGCCCGCAGGGCGCTTTGGCGTGTTCACCGAGCAGACCGATACCAGCGGGCGGCTGAACCTGGGCCAGGATGCCGAGTTGTATCTGTGGAACAACCTCGCCCCGATTGCGCAGGCGCCGTTCGAAGGCCGCAACGTGATGGCATACCGCGCCAACGCTGGTGCCTGGTATGGCCTGGGCATCCAGACCGACTATCGCAACATGGCCGCCTATGCCGGCGGTACGCTGAAGCTGCACCTGAAAACCACCACGCCGTCGACCTTCAAGATCGGCATCAACACAAGTTTTGGCGACAGCTGGGTGGATTTTGCCGCAGGCGGCAATCAGTACGGCCTGGTGCGCGATGGCGCCTGGCACGAGGTGAGCATTCCCTTCAGTGCGTTCTACGATCTGGATCTGCAGGCGGTCAAACAGATGTTCATGCTGGTGGCCGATCCACCCGCCGCACCGGTGGAGATCGCCATCGACAAGGTGTACTACCAAAGCCGTTGAGCGGCGTAGGCGCCTGACGCACCGTCAGCGCGACGCACGGCTGCCGCGCAACTGCGTGCAGAGGTGTGTGTAGCGCATGACACACGCAGCCAACGCTCAGGCGTTGGCTGCAACGCCTTTGAGCATCTCGATCAGCTGACGCAGGCGATACGGCTTGGGCAGGAAATCCACCTGCGCCGGCAGCGGCGGCAATTGCGCCTTTGCAAACCCCGAGGCCAGGATCACCCGGGCCTGCGGCAGCAGCTGCGCCACGTGTTCGCTCAGTTCAATGCCCGACATGCCGTTGGGCATGCGGATGTCGCTGAAGACCACATCATAGGGGCCGCTCTCGCGCAGCATGCGCAAGGCGCTGTGGCCGTCGTCGGCGGTTTCGACGGCGATGCCTGCATCGCGCAGCGCCTCGCCGATCAGTTCGCGCAATTCCTGTTGATCTTCCACCATCAACAGACGCAGGGGTTCAGTCATGCTCAGCCTCCTCGATGGCCGGGAGAAACAGGGTAACGCTGGTACCGCAAGCCGGAGCGGTGTCCAGCTCGACGAAGCCACCGGATTGGGACGCAAAGCCATACACCTGGCTCAATCCCAGGCCAGAGCCCTTGCCCACGTCCTTGGTGGTGAAAAACGGCTCACTGGCGCATTGCGCCACATGCGCAGACATGCCGGGGCCGTCATCGCGCACGGCGATGCTGACGTAGCCGCGCGGCCGGCCATGCGGATCGGATGGCGCAACACGCTGCTGTCGCGCCGTTTCCAGCACGATGTTGCCGCCACCGGGCATGGCATCGCAGCTGTTGAACACCAGATTGAGCAAGGCCGCTTCCAGTTGGCCGGGATCCACGCGGATATCGGGCAATTGCTCGGCAAACTTGAGCGACAGCGCCAGCCCGGCCGGGCAGGCACGCCGCAGCAGTTCCAGCGAGCGTGTCACCACCGCGTTGGCGCCATGGCGCTCGGGAATCAGCCGCTGCCCGCGCGCGAAGGCGAGCAGCTGGCGCGTCAGCAAGGTGCCACGATCGACTGCCGTCTGCGCCGCCTCCACCAGCATGCGCGTGCGCGCGTCGTCGCCGGCGCGCAGCGCGATCAGATCCAGGCTGGTCGCCATCACCGTCAGCAGATTATTGAAATCGTGCGCCATGCCGAGCGTCAGGCGACCCAGCGCATCCACCTTCTGCGACTGCAGCAGGGCGTGCTGCGCCTGCTGCAACAGCTGCTGCGCCTGGTGCCGCTGGTCGATGTCGCAGGTGACCTTGGCAAACCCGGCCAACACGCCAAATTCCAGCACCGGCTCGATCGCCACACTTGCCCAGAAGCGGCGACCGTCCTTGCGCACCCGCCAGCCTTCGGTGGCAAAGCGTCCTTCGCGTCTGGCGGTATCCAGATTGCGGGCCGGTTCGCCGCGCTGCACATCCTCGGGCAGGTAGAAGCGCGAGAAATGCATCCCCATGACCTCGGCAGCGGTATACCCCTTGATGCGCTCGCCCCCGGGATTCCAGCTGCACACATGGCCGCCCGTATCGAGCATGTAGATCGCATAATCGGACACGCTCTGCACCAACAGCTGGCACTGCCGGCTGTCGTGAGAAAGCGGCCCCGCACTGCCGACGGCCGTTTGCGCATCCATCACGCGACTTTCCCCCGGAAAAGCGCGCGACCATAGTGACGAGTGCGTGAAGGCCGCGTGCAAGCCGACCCGGCTGCAGGCGTCAAGATACCGGCGATTTGCGCGTGAAAATTATCGGCTACCATGACCGCCCTTCCAGTCCGGTCCGTGCCTTTATGCAGAACATCTCGACCACACGCGACCGCTGGGTGTGGGGAATCGCGGGGGCCCTGATGGCAGGAACGCTCGGCGTGGAATTGATCACGCCGCTCGGCTACGCGGTGTGGTTGACCTATTTTGTCGCCGTGGGCGTGACGGTGTTCCAGAATCGCGTGCAGGCACCGCTGGTGGTCGCCGCACTGTCGTGCGTGCTGGTCGCAATCGGCTTTCAGCTGGCGCCGGCCAGTACCAATTCGAGTTTTTCCTCGGTCAACCGCAGCATTGGCGGGGTGTCGTTCCTGGCGATGGCGCTGGTGGTGATGCAGGCCATCCGTGCGCGCCGTCAGGCCGAACTGGCGCTGTGGCTACAGCAGGCCGAGAACACGATCGAAGCCAGCTTGCGCGGCGATCACAGCCCGGACGATCTGGCCAATGCCGCCGTGCGCGCGTTGTGCCACACGCTGGATGCGCAGGTCGGCGCGTTGTATCGCATCGAGGGCGAACGCCTGCGTCTGACCGGCGGCGCCGCGCTGCCGGCCGATGTATCCAAGACACTGCCCACCGATACCGGCCAACTCGGCGAGGCCTTGCGTGGCGGCACGGTGCGCCGGGTGCGCGGTGTGGAAGCCGGACATCTGCAGATCGCCTCGGGCCTGGGCCGGAGCGCTTGCCAGGAGCTGCTGCTGGCACCGGTCGTCGCCGATGGGCGGGTGATCGGCATTCTCGAGCTGGGCCGCGCCGCTGCGCCGGGCGCTGCCCGCACGCGCGAAGAAGAACTGCTCGCACGCTGCGGCGAAAACATCGGCCTGGCTTTGCGCACCGCGTTGCTGCGCGCGCAGCTGGTGGCCTTGCTGGAAGAAACCCAGCGTCAGAGCGAAGAACTGCAGACCCAGCAGGAAGAACTGCGCGTGGCCAACGAGGAGTTGGAGGAGCAAAGCCGCAGCCTGCAGCAATCGCAGAGCGATCTGGAACTGCAGCAAGCCGAGCTGGAACAGACCAATGTGCAGCTGGAGGAACGGACCCAGGCGTTGGAGGCCCAGAAGCAGGCCTTGCTGGTTGCGCAGAACCAGCTGGTGCGCAACAGCAACGAGTTGTCCACTGCCTCGCGCTACAAGTCCGAGTTTCTGGCCAACATGTCGCACGAGTTGCGCACTCCGCTCAACAGCGCGCTGATCCTGGCCAAGCTGTTGTCGGACAACAAGGACGGCACGCTCAGCCCCGAGCAGGTGAAATACGCACAGGCGATCCTGTCGTCCAACAACGACCTGCTGGCATTGATCAACGACATTCTCGACCTGTCCAAGATCGAGGCCGGGCACGTGGAATTGGCCGACGAAACCGTCGCCACCAACTCGGTACTGCAGCGCCTGCGCGAAACCTTTGAGCCGCTGGCGCGCCAGAAAGGCCTGGCGTTGCAGCTGGCTGCCGAATCCGACGCACCGACGCAACTGGTCATCGACAGCCAACGCCTGCAGCAGATCCTCAAAAACCTGCTGGCCAACGCGATCAAGTTCACCGAACACGGCAACGTCAGCCTGTCGATCCAGTCGCACACGCCGGGCCGGGTGCTGTTCAAGGTCAACGACACCGGCATCGGCATCGCGCACGAACAGACCGAGATCATCTTCGAAGCGTTCCGTCAGGCCGATGGCAGCACGCGCCGTCGCTATGGCGGCACCGGCCTGGGGCTGTCGATCTCGCGCGACCTGGCGCAGCGCATGGGCGGCAGCATCCGCGTGGACAGCCAGCCGGGACGCGGCAGTTGTTTTACGCTGGAGTTGCCGATCGACGGCGCACCGACCGAGCCGGTCACGGTAGCGCAGGCCAACGCGGGCGCAGTAGCGATCGGCGCCACGCCGTCGTCGCAGCCCGCCAGCGGCATGGCCATGGCTTCGCGCCTTGGCGAGCGCGCTGCGGTGGCATCCACGAAAATGCCGCTGCCGATTCCGGCAACCGCCACACCGCCGCTGCAGCGCGCCGAGGACGATCGCGACCAACGCACCCGTCCGGGCCGGCTGATCCTGGCGGTGGAAGACGACACGCGTTTTGCGCAGGCCCTGGTCGACCTGGCGCATGAGCTGGACTTCGATTGCGTGGTGGCGCCCAGCGCCGAAGAAGCGCTGCAGCTGGCAGCGGACCTGCGCCCCAGCGGCATTCTGCTCGACATCGGCCTGCCGGATGCCTCCGGGCTCAGTGTGCTGGAGCGGCTCAAGCGCGACCCGGCAACGCGACACATCCCGGTGCATGTGGTCTCGGCCATGGAGCGCAGCCAGATTGCGCTGGAACTCGGTGCGGTGGGCTATCTGATCAAGCCGGCCACGCGCGAGCTGCTGGCCGGCGCAATCCGCCAGCTGGAAGACACCAATGCACGCGCCGTGCGCCGCTTGTTGATCGTCGAAGACGACAGCGCACTGCGTGCGAACCTGGAACTGCTGCTGGCACGCGATCAACTGGAAATCGTCGCGGTGGGCAGCATTGCCGAAGCCATGCAGCAACTGGCCGGCTCCACCTTCGATTGCATGGTCACCGATCTGGCGCTGCCCGACGGCAGTGGCTACGACCTGCTCGAACGCATGGCCGGCAACGATGCGGTCGCGTTCCCGCCGGTGATCGTCTACACCGGGCGCGCACTCACACGCGACGAAGAACAACGCCTGCGCCGTTATTCCAAGAGCATCATCATCAAGGGCGTGCGCTCGCCGGAGCGCCTGCTCGACGAAGTGACGCTGTTCCTGCATAGCGTGGAAGCCTCGTTGCCCAGCGACCAGCAACGCCTGCTGCGCGAAGCGCGCCGCCGCGATGCGGTGCTGGATGGCGCCACCGTGCTGTTGGCAGAAGACGATGTGCGCAATATCTTTGCGCTCTCCAGCGTGCTCGAACCGCTGGGCGTGACGTTGCAGATCGCCCGCAATGGCCGCGAGGCGCTGGAACATCTGGCCAGGCACGAAGTGGACCTGGTGCTGATGGACATCATGATGCCGGAGATGGATGGCCTCACTGCGATGCGCCAGATCCGTGCCAATCGTCAGTGGCAGGATCTGCCGATCATCGCGCTGACCGCCAAGGCCATGGCCGACGATCGCGAACGCTGTCTTGAGGCCGGTGCCAACGACTACATCGCCAAGCCCATCGACGTGGACAAGCTGGTGTCGCTGTGCCGGGTGTGGTGCTCGCGGCAATGACTGCAGTGGAGCTGTTCGATCTGGAGCTGCGGGTGCTGCTGGAAGCGGTCTACCAGCGCTATCACTACGACTTCCGCGATTACGCGGTGTCCTCGTTGCGTCGACGCATGCGCCACGCCATGGGACGCTTCGATTGCGCACGCGTGGCCGATCTGCAGCATCGCCTGCTGCACGAGCCGGAGACGTTTGCGCAGGCGATGCAGTTCTTCACCGTGCAGGTGTCGGAGATGTTCCGCGACCCTGCCTATTTCCGCTGTTTGCGCGAGCATGCGGTGCCGGTACTGCGCACCTATCCCTCGATCAAGCTCTGGGTGGCCGGCTGCAGCACCGGTGAAGAAGTCTGGTCGCTGGCGATTCTGCTGCACGAAGAAGGCCTGCTGGAAAAAGCGGTGATCTACGCCACCGACATCAATCCCGAAGCGCTGGGCATGGCCGAAGCCGGCGCCTTCAGCATCGACCGCATTGCACAGTTCAGTCGCAATTATCTGGAGGCCGGCGGCCGCGGCTCGCTTTCCGACTACTACACCACCGCCTACGATGGTGCGGTATTCGATCGCCGGTTGAAGCGCAATATCGTCTTCGCCGATCACAGCCTGGCCACCGACACGGTGTTCTCCGAAGTGCATCTGGTGTCGTGCCGCAACGTGCTGATCTATTTCAACCGCAGCCTGCAGGACCGTGCAGTGGGCCTGTTTTACGATGCCTTGGTGCATCGCGGGTTTCTGGGCCTGGGCAGCAAGGAATCGCTGCAGTTCGGTGCGCATGCGCAGGCATTCGAGACCGTGGCACGCGAGCAGCGCCTGTTCCGCAAGGCGGCGGCATGAATGTCATGCACGCGGCGGCAGCGCAGTTCGACGCGATGGTGATCGGTGCCTCGGCCGGCGGCGTCATGGCCTTGCAGGCACTGTTGTCCAGCCTGCCTGCGGACCTGCCGATGCCGGTGCTGGTGGTGTTGCATCTGCCGCGCGACCGCACCAGCCATCTTGCCGAATTGATGGATGCACGCTGCGCCTTGCCGGTGCGCGAAGCCGAAGACAAGCAGCCGCTGCTTGCCGGCAGTGTCACCATCGCCCCGCCCGACTACCATCTGCTGGTGGAAACACGCGACAGCCTGGCGTTGTCGATGGATGCACCGGTGCTGTTCTCGCGCCCGGCGATCGATCCCTTGTTCGAATCGGCCGCCGACGTCTTCGGCCAGCGCCTGCTGGCGATTCTGCTCACCGGCGCCAGCAGCGACGGCAGCGCCGGGGTGGCGGCGGTGCGCGCGGTCGGCGGCACCGCCTGGATCCAGCGCCCCGACGATGCCGCCTCACCGCTGATGCCCGCCTCCGCTCTCGCCTATGCTGGCGCCGATGCGGTGCTCACCCTGCAGGCGATCTGCAGCCGACTGGAAGCCTTTCACCCATGAACCTCACCGCGACCGGCCTGGCTGCGCACAGCAACGGCGATGAACCCGCCAAGCTGCTGATCGTCGACGACGTGCCGCAGAATCTGGTGGCGATGGAAGCGCTGCTGCAGCGCGACGGCCTTCAGGTGCTGTGCGCCGCGTCCGGCGCACAGGCGCTGGAACTGCTGCTCGAACACGACGTGGCGCTGGCGCTGCTGGATGTGCACATGCCGGAGATGGATGGCTTTTCGCTGGCCGAACTGATGCGCGGCTCGCAGCGTAGCCGGCATGTGCCGATCATTTTCCTGACCGCATCGCCGAACGATCCGATGCGCGCGTTCCAGGGCTACGAAACCGGCGCGGTGGATTTCCTGCACAAGCCGATCGAGCCGCACGTGATCCTGAGCAAGGTCAATGTGTTCATCGAGTTGTACCAGCAGCGGCGCCTGCTCAAGGCGCGCAACGCTTCGCTGGAACGCGCGCTCACCCTCAACGAAACCATGATGGCCGTGCTCACCCACGACCTGCGCACGCCGCTGTCGGTGATCCTGCTGTGCGCCGACAAGCTCAGCCTGGATGTGGACGCCGACGGCTCGGCCGCGCGCACGCTCGATCACCTGGAAAACAGCGCGCGGCGCATGGCGCGAATGGTCGAACAGTTGCTGGATTTCTCGCGCCTGCGCAGCGACGGGCTGTCGATGCAGTTCGGCCCCTGCAATCTGGGCGAAGTGACCCACAGCGTGGTGGGCGAGGTGGCCCAGGCCAATCCGCACACGCCGATCGACCTGCGTACCGAAGGCGATCTGGACGGCGACGGCGATGGCGATCGCCTGGCACAGGTCGTGTCCAATCTGGTCGGCAACGCGGTGCTGCATGGCGGCAACCAGCCTGTGCGGGTGCACCTGGACGGACGCGAACGCGACACGCTGCGGCTGTCGGTACGCAACGCCGGGCGCATCGCGGACAGTCTGATGCCGCGCCTGTTCGAGCCGTTCAAGGCCAGCTTCCATGCCAGCCAGGGGCTCGGTCTGGGCCTGTTCATCGCCGACCAATTCGTCAAGGCGCACGGTGGTACGTTGCAGGCGCGCAACGAAGACGGCGAAGTGGTGTTTGAGGCCGTGCTGCGGCGACACAACCTGGCCGCGTAATCGCAGGTCGGGCATCGGAGTGTCCGCCACAGCGCCCGGCAGCGCGTGCTGCTTGGTCGAAGCCCACGCGATGCCCATGCTGGCGCCCGTCGCAGCGCCAGTCCCTGGCGACAACGCCCCCTGACGAACTCATCCAGAATGCACCGCGCATCGTGCCGCGCGCGCGATCCGGCAATGCAAGCCAGGCACAACGACGTGTGCATCAACGTCATGCGAGCGCGACCAGTGCTCGCCGGCCAGATGCGCCGTATGCTCGCACTCCATGCGCGGGGCGGCACACGCTCTGGCGCTGCTTTGCCGCTTGTGTCGATCGCACCAGCATCTGTTCGTCATCATCAGGCGCACGCCGTGCGCCATGTCTGAGGAGGTGGTCATGTCGTATGTGGATGGGTTTGCGCTTGCGGTGCCCACGGCCAACAAGGCCGCGTTTCTGGAACATGCCCGCATGGGCGATGCCGTCATCATCGAGTACGGCGCGTTGCGCGTGGTGGAGTGCTGGGGCGATGACGTCCAGCATGGACAACTGACCGACTTCCATCGCGCGGTCGATGCCGGCGAGGACGAAACCGTGGTGTTTTCGTGGATCGAATGGCCGGACAAGGCGACCCGCGATGCGGGCATGCGCAAGATGATGGACGACCCGCGCATGGACTCGTCGGTCAACCCGATGCCGTTCGATGGCAAGCGCCTGATCTACGGCGGCTTCGTTCCGATCCTGAGCCTGGGGCAGTCGGGCTGAGCACTGCAGCGCGTGCGCCGGCCTGTCGCATGAGCGCCGCACACCCGGTGTTGCGGCAGTGGCCGACGACACCGGGCCTTCGGCGATGGCCGTTACACTGGCCGCATGCAGCCGCGCTCGCCGCTCATAATGCGCGAGCGCAGCGATTGCATTGCCTGCCACCGGAGACCGCCGCATGACAGACGCACCGCTTTTGATCGCCTGCCCGAACTGCGCTGCGATGAACCGTGTCGCAGCTGCGCGTCTGCGCGATGCACCCAACTGCGGCAGTTGCCGCAAGCCCTTGTTCCTAGGCACGCCGGTGGCGCTGTCGGCGGCCGATTTCGACAAGCATGCGGTGCGCAGCGCGCTGCCGTTGGTGGTGGATTTCTGGGCGCCGTGGTGCGGACCATGCCTGAGCATGGCGCCACAGTTTGCCGCAGCCGCGGCAATGCTCGAACCGCATGTCCGGCTGGCGAAGGTCGATACCGATCTGCATCCGGCGCTGGGCACGCGCTTTGGCATCCGCAGCATCCCGACCTTGCTGGTCATCCGCGGTGGCAGCGAGCTGGGCCGTCATTCCGGCGCGGTGAGCAGCGCGCAGATCGTCAGCTGGGTGCAGTCGGTATTGCGCAGCCGTTGATACAAAAAACCCGCTGCGCGATGCACGCAGCGGGCCTGGTTCTACGACCAGCATCGCTGCGCCACGCGCGCAGTGATGCCGATCGATCAGCAACCGGGAGCGGCCGACAAGACCATTGCGCAGCCGCTCGCTACCGTCTCAATCGCGCTTACTGCCAGTTGACGTTGACCGACACGCCCACCACGCGCGGCTCGTTGTACACCGCCGCCATGTAGTTTTCGATCACGCCCTTGACGTTCTTTTCGTTGGTGATGTTGCGCGCGAACGCCGCCACTTCCCACGCGCCATAGCCGCCGGTGTAGCCGAGCTTGAGGCCGCCTTCGAAATTACCGTCGGCGCGGAACTCGGTGGAGTCGTACAGCACGAAGCTGGTTTCGCCCTGCTTGTTCCAGTCGGTGGAGACGAAGAAGGCGCCGTCGTTGCCCACCGGGATGTCGTAGCGCGCGGCCAGGTTGAGGTTGTACTTGGGCGCGTTGGGCAACGGGTTGCCGTCGATCTGCGCAAAGGTGTTGGCGCCGACGCGGATGGTCGGGTCGTTGACCGTGCACACCACCACGCCGTTGAGCGCACAGGCCTGCGCATAGACGCGATCGTCCCGGATCTCGCTATGCAGCAGGCTCAGTCCGGCGGTCAGCGACAGGTTGGAGATCGGGCGCCAGTCCAGATCCGCTTCCAGGCCGTAGGCCTTGCCCTTGTCGGCATTGAACAGCACACCGTTGCCGTCCGAGTCGTTGCCGTTGAGCTGAATGTCGTCCACCGTGTAGGTGAAGCCGCTGACGTTTAGACGCAGACGGTTGTCGAACAGGCTGCTCTTGATGCCGGCTTCCCACGACAGGATGGTTTCCGAATCGGCGGTGGTGAAATCCGAATTGAACACCGCGCTGCGGCCCTGGATGGTCGGACCGCGGAAGCCGCGTGCCACGCGCGCATAGACGCTCAGCTCGGGATTGATCTCATACATCGCGCTGAGGTCCCAGCTGGGCTGGGTATCGGACATGCGCACGTCGCGGCGGCCGCGGTAGGTCACCGCACCTGCGGCGGTATCGGCAGTCTTGAGCAGACGGGTTTCCTTGCTGTCCTTGGTCTGGCGCAGACCGGCGGTCAAGGTGAGTGCGTCGGTGGCCTTGTAGCTGAGCTGCCCGAACCCGGCCCAGGAGGTATTGGTGTTGCGCAGGCGTACCCAGTTGTTGGGGTTGCGCGCCGCGGTCTGCAGGAAATACGCACGCTGATAGAAATCGGTGGTGTCGCGCCCATCGAAGTAGAACGCGCCCACCTGCCACTGCAGTGCGTCGTCGCCTTCGCTGGCCAGACGCAGTTCCTGGGTGTACTGGTCCAGGTCGCGGATCTGCCCCATCGACTGGCCGAAGCCGTTCGGCACGCCATTGACCGGGTAGTTCGCCGCTGCGCCGCCATCGGTGTCGCCACGGCTGTAGCCGGAGGTGGTCTCGTAAGCGGTGATGGAAGTCAGCGACACGCCGCCGAAATCGTAGATTGCCTTGATCGAGCCGCCGTCGGTCTGATACGCCTGCGGGTTGTCGTGCGCCTCGTCGTAGGCCACGCGATCGCGCGCCACGTCGACCTTGTCGCTACCACGGGTGACCGCATTGCGCAGGAACAACGTGGAGGTACCGTCGTAGTCGCGGGTATGCACCGAACCCAGCAGCGAGAACGCGTCGTTGGGCTTGAGCAGCACCTGCAGGCGCGCATTGCGGTCGTTGTAGCCGCCCATCGCATCCTTGCGCGGCGTGCGCGTGCCGTCGGCGCTGCTGCCGGCGAAGGTGTTGTCCACCCAGTCGTCGCGGTGTTGATACAGGGCCGACACGCGGAACGACAGCACGTCGTTGATCGGGCCGCCGAAGCCGCCGTCCAGCGACACAGTGTTGTAGCTGCCGTAGCTGGCATCGACGCGGCCGGTATAGGTATCGCCGGGCTTGATCGTGTCGAACTTGACGATACCGGCGGTGGTGTTGCGGCCGAACAAGGTGCCCTGTGGGCCGCGCAGCACTTCGACCTGGTCCACGTCGTAGACCGGGTTGGATTTGAGCACCACGTGTTCCAGCACCACGTCGTCCTGGATGATGGACACCGGCTGCGAAGCGCCAAGATAGAAATCGATATTGCCCAGGCCACGGATATAGAAGCGCGGGAAGATGCGCCCGGTGGTGGTCTCGGCATAGAAACCCGGTACGCGGCCGGACAGTGCCAGCAGCGTGTCGTCGCCACCGGCGGTGAACTCGCGCATCGCCGCGCCCTGCACCACGCCCACCGACACCGGCACTTCCTGCAGGTTCTGCTCGCGGTGCTCGGCGGTGACGGTGACCGTATCCAGCGCGGTCGGGCTGCCCTCGCCCTCTCCCTGGCGCGTCGGCACCTGCTGCGCAGAGGCCGCGGCCGCCAGCGAGGCGAGCAGCAGGCCGGCGCAGGCATGCGCCAGCGGCGTGCGCTGCAAGGCGGCGCGACGACGTGCGGGTGCGTGCGTGGCGGCGGACGTCAGGGACGCGGAGACAGACGAGTACAACGGCATGCGAAATGATCCTTGGGTAGGTGACGCGAGGGGCGATACGGGGTTGTGCCGGCCGAAGGCGCGACGTGGCGCCGCGCGCACGATATGTCAGCAATGTTGCAGCTCTATGGCAAGCGTGCCGTGGCGCACGTGGCTGCCGCCGCACAGCCCTGTGCGCGGCGCGCGCCAGCCATGGCGAAATGGCAGATGCCTGCAGTAGCGGTGTGCTGTCATGCTGGCGCCATGTGGACGCGCTCCGGAGAGGGACAGACCTTGAAACGACTTGGATGGATGGCGGGCCTACTGGCCGCAGTGAGCTGTCAGCTGGCGCAGGCCGGCAGCGCGATGATCAACCGGATCGACTACCAGGGCGATGACGGCGGCCCGGTGCCGACCGCAGCGCAGTACCGCAACCCTGTCGTGGCCGGCTTCCATCCGGACCCGTC
The DNA here is from genome assembly GCF_011761885.1 of Xanthomonas sp. CFBP 8151. Classification (NCBI taxonomy): domain Bacteria; kingdom Pseudomonadati; phylum Pseudomonadota; class Gammaproteobacteria; order Lysobacterales; family Lysobacteraceae; genus Xanthomonas; species Xanthomonas sp. CFBP 8151. The sequence goes on along the minus strand of NZ_JAASQZ010000003.1, from coordinate 9,207 downwards.
TGCGGTCCGCGTTGGCGACGACTTCTATCTGGTCAACTCCAGTTTCGGCTATTTCCCCGGCCTGCCGGTGTTCAAGAGCCGCGATCTGGTGCACTGGACGCAGATCGGCAATGCGATCGATCGCCCCGGCCAGATCAGATACGGAAACGACGAACTCACCCGCGGACTGTTCGCCGCCAGCATCAGCCACCACGACGGCATCTTCTACATCGCCAACACCTGTTTCTACTGCGATGGCGGCAATTTCCTGATCACCGCCAGGGATCCGGCCGGACCGTGGTCGGACCCGATCTGGCTGGATGCCAAGGGCATCGATCCATCGCTGTTCTTCGACGACGACGGCAGCGCCTGGCTGGTCAACAACGATGTGCCTGCCGGCACGCTGCGTTACGACGGACACCGCGCGATCTGGCTGCAGCAGCTGGATCTGACCCGCATGAAACTGGTCGGCACGCGCCAGGTGCTGGTGGATGCGGGCTTCAGGCCAGCCAGCAACCCCGAGCATATCGAGGGCCCGCACCTGTTCCGCCGCGATGGCTACTACTACCTCACCGCAGCCGAGGGCGGCACCGGCGAGCAGCATGCGCAGATGATCTACCGCAGCCGCCAGATCGCCGGGCCGTACCAGCCCTGGAGCGGCAATCCGGTGCTGACCCAGCGCGATCTGGACCCAAGCCGCGACGCGCCGATCACCTCCGCAGGCCACGCGCAGTTCGTCGAGTTGCAGGACGGCTCCTGGTGGGCGGTGTTCCTGGCCACCCGCCCGTATCAAGGCAACCGCTACAACCTGGGCCGCGAAACCTTCCTGCTGCCGGTGCAGTGGCGCGACGGCTGGCCGGTGATAGTGCCGCACGGCACGGCAGTGCCTGTGGTCGCCGCGCGCCCGCCACTGCCGGCAGGCCCGCAGGACACACCCACCAGCGGACCGATGCAGTGGAGCGAGCGTTTCCAGGACGCGCACGTACCGATGCAATGGATGACCATCCATCCGCCAACCACGCCGTGGTATGTCACCGGCCCACAGGGTCTGCGCATCACGCCTTCGACCGTGGCGCTGGGCGATGTCGGACGCGGGCAACCGGCGTATCTCGGCCACCGTCTGCAGCATCACCACGCCACGCTGGGGGCGACCGTCGATGGCAGCACGCTGGCAGCGGGCGAACAGGCCGGGCTGGCGATCGTCGCCAGGGAAAGTCATTTCCTGGCCGCACTGCTGGTGCGCGACGATGCGGGCATGTCGGTGGTGCTGTCCCGCCGTGCCGGGACGCAGGAGCCGGGCACCGGCACCGTGCTGGCACGCGCGCCGCTGGCCGATGCAAGCCAACCGGTCACGCTGCGCTTCGCCCTGGATGGCGCACGCGTGCATGTGGATTACGCGGTCGGCAGCGGTCAATGGCAGACGCTGCTGGAACAGGGCGATGCGAGCATGCTCAGCACCGACAGCGCCGGCGGTTTCCTGGGCGCCACGTTCGGCCCGTACGCATATTCGCGTTGAGCGCGCGCAAGCGAACGACACGTCGGCGCTGCCGACGCACTGGACGACCGCCCGCTACAGGCAGGCGCGTACAACGTAACGTGTCACGCGCAGGAAGCGCGCACCTGATACAAGCGGGTCGACGTTGGCCCCGACGGCATTCAACGCGCAAGGCGTCGCCACGACAGCGTCGCGCGGCAGGTCGGCATCGACGGCTGGCGCCTACGCGCGCAAACGGCGTCAGGCGCGGGCGGAGATCACGCTGCTATCGAGCATCTGCCCGACCATGTTGAGCAGATCGTTGAGGCTGAAAGGCTTGGGCAGCAGCGCCATGCCGTCAGCCAGGAATTCCTGGCGGGTGGCGGCGTTTTCGGCGTAGCCGGTGATGAACAGGATCGGCAGGCCGGGGCGCAGCGCGCGCGCCACATCGGCCATGTCGCGCCCGTTCATGCCAGGCAGGCCGACGTCGGACACCACCAGATCGATCTCCACACCGGCACGCAACTGATCCAGTGCGCCATTGGCGTCTTCGGCTTCGATCACGTGGTAGCCGGCATCGCTGAGCACCTCGCTCACCATCATGCGCACCACGTCGGTGTCGTCCACCAGCAGGATGCGCTCGCTGCGCGTACGCGGCGAACTCGGTGCCGGTGCCGGCGGCACTGCGCTGGCGGTGAGTCCGCGCGGCAGCAGCAAGGCCACCGTGGTCCCGCGGCCCACGGTACTGGTGATGCGCGCGGTGCCGCCGGATTGGCGCGCAAAGCCATAGGTCATCGACAAGCCCAGGCCGGTGCCCTCGCCGATCGGCTTGGTGGTGAAGAACGGCTCGAAGACCTGATTGAGGATGGCCGGCTCGATGCCGCTGCCGTTGTCGATCACGTTCACCGCCACGTAATCGCCATCGTCCAGTTCCGGATCGCCCTGCGCGGTATAGGCCGCGCTCTGGATGCGGATGGTGCCCCGCCCCTTCAACGCGTCGCGCGCATTGATCACCAGATTGAGCACCACGTTTTCGAGCTGGTTGGCATCGGCCACCGCCACCAGCGGCGTGTCCGCCAGCTCCATTTCCAGCACGATGTTCTCGCCGATCGAGCGGTGCAGCATGTCTTCCAGCGAGCGCACCCGTGCGTTGATGTCGAAGGCCTGCGCATCCAGCGATTGCTTGCGCGCAAAGGCCAGCATGCGCTGGGTCAGCGCGGCGGCGCGATGCGCCGAGCCGGTGGCGATCTCGGCCAGCCGCGGCACCCGCTCGATGCGATTGGACTCGACCGCCAACTGGATCATGTCCAGGCCGGAAATGATGCTGGTCAGCAGATTGTTGAAGTCGTGCGCGATGCCGCCGGTGAGCTTGCCCAGCGCCTCCATCTTCTGCGCCTGCAGCAACTGGATTTCGGTGCGCTGGCGCTCGGCGATCTGGTGGGCCAGCTCGGTGGTGGCGGTATCCAGTTCCTGGCGCTGCTCGCGCTCGCGCAGGCGCTGTTCGGTGACGTCTTCGACCAGCAGCAGGCCCAGATCCGGTTCGCGATACGGCGACACGCGCCATTCGGTCTCGCACACCTTGCCCTCGCACAGGATCGACAAGGCACCGCTCCAGCGCTCGCGCTGCGCCAGCGCGTTGGTCAGCGCGTGCACGGTGGCGGCCTGGTCCACGCCGGGCACGGCAATCACCTCGCCGGGCGTGGCGGCACCGATCAAGCGCTGGAACGCCGCATTGGCCTCATGCGTGTGCAGCCTGGCATCGACCACCGCAATCGGCGCGCTGATGTGCTCGAAGATCTCGCGGAAGCGTGCCTCGCTGATGCGCAAGGCGTCCTCGGCCTGGCGCGCGCGCAGCAGGGTGCGCAGCGTGGCGACCAGCACACTGGGGTCGACCGGGTGAATCAGGTAGGCATCGGCACCGGCTTCCAGGCCGGTGATCATGTCGCCGGTGGCGATCGACGCCGCAGACACGTGCACCACCGGCAGCGACGCGGTGCGCGGCTCGGCGCGTAACGTGCGCACGATGTCGAAGCCGCTCATGTCCGGCAGATTGACGTCCAGTACCACCGCAGAGAATGCCTGCCCGGCCAGCTTGGTCAGGCCGTCGGTGCCGGTACCGGCTTCTTCGACCACGAACTGATGATGTTCGAGCACGCGCCGCACCGAATAACGCGTCACCGCGTTGTCGTCGACGACCAGAATGTGTGGCTTACTGCCCAAGTGCATCCTCCGGTGCCAGCGTGACCGGCAGCACCACAAAAAATTCCGACCCTTGCCCGACCACGCTGTTGATCCCCACCCTGCCGCCCAGCAATTCGGCGAACCGCTTGCAGATCGACAACCCCAGACCGGTACCGGTGAGCCGTTTCTGCAACGGCGAGTCCACCTGTACAAAATCTTCGAACAAGGCATCGTGAAGCTCGGCCGGAATGCCGATGCCGGTGTCCTGCACGCCGAAGCGCACATGGGTTTCGCCTTCCAGCTGTGCGAACACGCGCACATGGCCTTGCGGGGTGAACTTGAGCGCATTTGAGATGAAGTTGCGCAGGATCTGCGCCAGCTTCTTGTCGTCGGTGTACAGCATCGGCAGCGTCGGTGGATCTTCGAAGATCAAGGTGGTGCTGCTGGCATCGGTGAGCGGGCGGAACATGCCGCGCAAGGCCGCAAACAGGTCCATCAGATCGAACCAGCCCGGCGAGATGGTGATGCGCCCGGCCTCGATCTTGGCCAGATCCAGCAGGTCGTCGACCATTTCGGTGAGCTCGCGCGCCGAGGCGCTGACGAAGCGCACCTGCTTGGACTGCTCGGCGGTCAGCGGCCCGTCCATGCCATCTTCGAGCAGGCGGGTGATGCTCAGGATCGAGCTGAGCGGCGTGCGGAACTCGTGGCTCATGTACGACAGGAAGCGGCTCTTGAGCTCGGACACATCGCGCAGTTGCTCGGCCTGCTGATCGAGCTCGGCATACAGCGCCAGCACGCCCTGGTTGGTTTCTTCCAACTCTTCGCGCAGGGCCTGGTTCTGCTGCCGCAGCGCGTCGAGTTCGGCCAGCGGATCGGGGGGCGATGTCTCACCGGAAGCATTCATTGCAGGCCTCCCAGCCGCATGACAAACACGCCGCAATCGTCGCGGCCACGTGTGTAATCGCGCAACAGCACTGCGGCAATCAGACGCGGATGGCGCGACAGCAGCCCCGGGTGGTCGCGCAGGTTCCAGCGTGATTGCAGACCGTCGCTGTGCATGACCAGCAGTTTGCCGGCGGCGTCCGGAAAATCGAACGGCTGCGCCTTGCGGAACTGCACCCCGACGATGCCCGGATGCGACGGCATGCCGCGCACGCCGTCGCCATCGCACAGCGACGCGACGATATTGCCCACCCCGGCAAAGCGCACCCGGCCGGCGTTGCTGTCGAACTGCATCACTGCCGCTGCGCCGCCGCGGGTGCCGGACATGCCGGCATGCAGCTGCGCGATGCGCTCGCCGGGCTCGCCGCTGGCCGTGGCCGCAGCGCGCGTTCCGGCGTCGGCAGCGTCGGCAGCGCCCGGACCGTGGCCCAGGCCATCGATCACGGTGACGGTCGCCCGCTGCTCGCCAATGGCCAGATGCCAGGCATCGCCGCACACCGTTTCGTTGTGCAGCGGCAGACGGATGGCACCGTACGCCAGGTCCAGCTCGGCGCGTTGCTGCGCAAACAGCCGTGTCATCACGATCGCGCCCTTGGCGTCGGAGTACGCATCCAGCACCTGCGCCTGGCGCTTGATCGCGCCCAACCCGGTGCCGGGCGTCCCGGCGGTGGAGTAGCCATCGCGCAAGCCGTCCGCCAGTGCAAACCCGGGGCCGCCGTCGATGGCGCAAATCTCCACGCCCATGCCCTGGCGTGCGGCCACCGTAGACAACTGCAGGCAGCCGCCACGTCCGTGCTTGACCATATTGGTGGCAAGCTCGGTGGCCACCAGCGCCACGCGCCCGCAGGCGGCCTCATCGAAGCCCAGCGTCTGTGCCAATGCCGCTGCCTCGCGGCGTGCCTGCCCGACCTGGCTGGTCTCCTCGACACGAAACGCGCGCGTGACCTCGCCAGCGAGCGTCACTTCCATTTGGTGATGGTGATACGCGTGCCCTTGCCGGCTGCAGTGTCCAGGACAAAATCATCCACCAGCCGACGGCTGCCGGATAGGCCCAATCCCAGTCCGCTACCGGAAGTCCAGCCATCGGTGAGCGCCAGATCCAGGTCGGGAATGCCGGGACCGTCGTCGCGGAAGGTCAGCTGCACGCCCTTGCGGATGCCGCTTTCCACCAGGGCCCAATCCATGTCGCCGCCACCGCCGTAGATCACGGTATTGCGTGCCAGTTCGCTGGCTGCGGTGACCAGCTTGGTCTGGTCGACCAGACGCAGGCCGCACTGCACCACCAGCTTGCGCACCGTCTGCCGGGCCAGCACCACGTCCTGTTCGGTGCGCACCGGTTGCGAACCGGTGGTCATGAAGCGTGATCGGGTTGCCGCAGCAGGCGCATGCCACGTTCGACATCAAGCGCGGTGCGCACCGACGGCAGGTTCAGGCCCAGCTCGACCAGCGTGATCGCCACGGCCGGCTGCATGCCCACCACCACGGTCCGGGCATCCATGACCGCCGCCAGCCCGGAGATGGTGCTGATCATGCGGCCGATGAAGGAGTCGACGATGTCCAGTGCGGAAATGTCGATCAGCACGCCGCGCGCGGAGGTGGCACTGATCTTTTCCGACAGGTCTTCCTGCAGCGTCATCGCCAACTGGTCGTGCATGTCCACCTGGATGGTGACCAGCAGCAGGTCGCCCATCCGCAGGATCGGGATGCGTTCCATGTCAGCCTGCCTTGTTCACGGTCACGCCGATGCGCTTGAGCGCCAGCGCCAGCGCGTCGGACAGGTTGGCCTTGGTGACGATACCCTGCAGGTCCAGCCCCAGGTGCACAATGGTCTGCGCAATCTGCGGGCGCACGCCGCTGATGATGGCATCGGCGCCCATCAAGCGGATCGCAGTGACGGTCTTGAGCAGGTGCTGCGCCACCAGCGTGTCCACGGTGGGCACGCCGGTAATGTCGATGATGGCGATTTCCGAGCCGGTATCGACGATGCGCTGCAGCAGCGACTCCATCACCACCTGGGTGCGCTGCGAATCCAGCGTGCCGATCATCGGCAGTGCCAGCACGCCGTCCCACAGTTTGACCACCGGGGTGGACAGCTCCAGCATCTCTTCCTGCTGGCGCACGATGATGTCTTCGCGGGTCTTCTGGAACGCCTTGACGGTATACAGGCCCAGACGGTCCAGCAGCTCGGACAGCGCCCACAGCTGCTGACCCAGTTCCTCTGGCGTATCGGCATACTCGCGCTGCATCAGCGCAAACAGCACCCGCTTGAGCGAGAAGATGAAGTTGGCGGTTTCCTGCGAATCGAAGCCGCGGGTGGCGCGGTCGCGCGAGAGGTTTTCCAGGAAGCGACGCACCTCGCTCCAGTCGGCGCTGTCCAGGGTACTGCCGCCGTCCTTCAGGGAGGCGACCAACAGATGCAAAAAGTCTGCACTTTGTGTTTCGACGTCCTGCCGGGAAATGCGTCCATCGCTGCCCAGGCTGGAGCCCAGCCATGCAGCCAACAACGCAGTTTCCTGGCCACGAATCGCATCGATCGAGCGCTGCTGCAATGCCACCATGAGATCACCCGCCGGAATGAAGAAGAAAGGGCTGGGCGTACGGGCGGCACTGCGCCCTGACCGACGCGGCGCCCCCAACGCCGAAGCGCTGCAGAGTAAAGCAATTCAGTTTCGGCAACCAGCGACCAACCTGTAGCGGTCATGCGCGGTGCCCGACATAGTTTGACATCGCAAGGCGGGCGGCAAACGTGAGCGCGGCCACGCCTGGACAACGGCGGTTGCGGTGCGCGCCGCAGCCGGACAGGCGACCGTGCAGGGCGGCCGCACGGCTGCGCGGGTCCGGCGCCGGTGCGGCGCGTCGGCACTGGCGGTGGCATGGTGGCCGGCGAGGCCGGCACCGCAGGGTCCAGCGGCCGCTCCGACCGGTACCTGGCCTGCCCTGGCTGCGCCGCCCCGACCCGGCGTCCATGTCGTGACGGCACCCACCACGCCTGCGCCGGGCACGACCGCGCGCCGGACCAGGTGCGCATCCGCACACCTGGCAGCGCATGCAACGCGCTGTGCCACCGGCAGGGTGTCTGCGCGGTGGTCGCGCGTGGTCTGATCGCAGCCTGATTTTTCTCAGGTGGTCGCTCTCCATGTCATCGCTGTTCTCTCCGTATCAACTCAAGGACGTCACGCTGCGCAACCGCATCGCGGTTCCGCCCATGTGCCAGTACACCGCCGTCGACGGCCTCAGCAACGCGTGGCATCAGGTGCATTACGCCAGCATGGCGCGCGGCGGCGCGGGCCTGGTGATTGTCGAAGCCACCGGCGTGTCGCCGGAAGGACGCATCACCCCCGGTTGCCTGGGCCTGTGGAACGACGCCCAGGCCGAGGGGCTGGCACGCATCGCGGCATCGATCAGCGCTGCCGGCGCCGTGCCGGGCATCCAGATCGGCCACGCCGGCCGCAAGGCCAGTGCCAACCTGCCGTGGGAAGGCGACGACCACATCGCCGACGGCGACCCGCGTGGCTGGGACACCATCTCGCCCTCGGCCGTCGCCTTCGGCGGCGGCCTGCCCAAAGTGCCGCGCGAGATGACGCTGGACGACATCGCCCGCGTGCGCGGCGATTTTGTCGCCGCCGCACAGCGCGCGCGCGATGCCGGCTTCCAGTGGCTGGAGCTGCATTTTGCGCATGGCTATCTGGCGCAGAGCTTCTTCTCGGTACACGCCAATCATCGCCAGGATCACTACGGCGGCAGCGCCGAAAACCGCGCGCGGTTCCTGCTGGAAACACTGCAAGCCGTGCGGACGGTCTGGCCGGAACAGCTGCCGCTCACCGCACGCTTTGGCGTGATCGAATTCGATGGCCGCGACGAAGAAACCCTGCAGGAAGCCATCGCACTGACGCGCAACTTCAAGCAAGGCGGCCTGGATCTGCTCAACGTCAGCATCGGCTTCAGCGCCCCGACTGCGCAGATTCCGTGGGGGCCGGCCTTGCTGGCGCCTTACTCCGAGCGGGTCAGCCGCGAGGCGCAGCTGCCGATTGCCTCGTCCTGGAACATCGACGATCCGCTGGAAGCCGACCGCGTTGTCGGCGCCGGGCAGATGGAGCTGGTGATGGTCGGCCGCGCGCACCTGGCCAACCCGCATTGGCCGTATCATGCCGCGTTGGCACTGGACGAAGAACGCCCATCGTGGGTGCTGCCGCCCTCGTACGCGCACTGGCTGGAGCGTTACGGCAAGCGCAGCTGATCGCACAGATGCGATGCACTGCGAGATTGCGGTACGTGCATGCCTAGGTCTGCTGCGGGCGCTTCCACCGAGTTTCCAGGGATGGACTCTCGGCGTGTCCCGACACCGGATGCGGCGCCACGCTGCCGACCGACTCCGCACACCTGGCAATCTTGTGCAAGACCTCTGCCGGTTCCACGCGAATGCTCCGGTCTGCTGCGGGCGCTTGCACGCGTGCCGGTGTGGGACACGCCGCAAGTACGTCCATGTAGGCTCTGGCGCGGCATCCATGCCGCTCAAGGTCCCACGCCGGCACGCGTGCAAGCACCACCGGTTGTTGTCGGTTGCGGAAAGAAATGCGAACAGCGAGATGAGCTGCACGTTCTTCCGGGCATCCATTCCTGGCGGCGTGACA